>NZ_SRJD01000001.1 GCF_004684935.1 Sporolactobacillus shoreae | reverse complement strand
CGGTGAAGGGATACCCTTTTCCTTTCGCAAAATAAATGCCAGCTATAAAGTCCTACGGACATTATAGCTGGCACTTATTGGACAGGCAATCCCGTCAACTTTCGGCTAAAATCAGGCATCAATAACATTATGGCTTGCATTGAATCATTTATTCAATCTATTCTTAATTTGATAATATAATCTAATCGATATACAATTAGATCATATTATCAAATAATAACGGATTATTTTTTTAATGGATAAAATATATACGAACATATGTTTCTTATGCTAAAATGGAGGTAAATTATGAGACAGGCTGCATCTGTTTTTATCATGGACATCGCCCACTCGTCATCACTGGGAAACTGGAATGAAGTAACAGAACACCTGCAGGAGTGGGAAAAGGTGATTCAATCATGGTGTGGAAATGTGGTCAAAGCAAAGATTTCACATCGACGAGGTGATGAAATTTTATTCGTTGCTGAGCACTATATGACTGCCTTCACTATTGCCGTCAATATGGCCCTGCAATGGAAGTTTGTGGCGCAGCAGCCGTATTTCGGGATATCTTATGGGTTTATTGAGGAGAATCTTGATGATCTCGACATCGAGATCTGGAACCATCCGCTCATTAAACAGGCTAGATTGCAAAGTGAAAAGATCAAGACATTAAAAAAACGAGAAACAAGCATCATGTTTTCGGATCACCTGGGCACAAAGAGAATCATTACGACTCCGGAGATCCTGAATTTATTGGCTGAGACTCTGTGGAAGCTGCGTCAGAAGCAGTCCGAAAATCAGAAAATCGTTTGCTCACTTTCTTACATTTATAAAGAACAAAAAAAGATAGCATCACTGCTTCATAAAACGCCCTCGACCATCTCAATTCAATACAGCAAGGGAGAAAGCGAATTGTTCCGACGTTCACTCCTGACCATGATTAAGATGCTTTGCAGCGAAGAGTCAGGAGAAAACACAGACCATGCTCTGATTATTTTAATGCATCAATTGGACGATTCAATCAGGACATTCATGGAAAACCATCTCGGATTCTTCTATCCGGATCTGGGAAAAGTCTGATCTGAGGAAGGAAAATGAAATGACAGTACTTATCCTTATCCTCGCTCACTTAGTTGGGGATTTCTACCTGCAGACCGATCGGATGGCTGCCAGCAAACAAAAATATCTGATAAGGCATGTCCTGATCCATTTTGTGCTCTATTTTTGCCTTTTGCTCGTATTATATATATGGACCTTGTCCGTCAGCCGGTTCTTGTTTCAGATTGCCTTGCCATCCTTAATCCTTGCTCTAAGCCATTACGCAATTGATACTCTGAAAATACGAACAACGCGCTTTATATCAGGCAGCCAGATAGGGCAGGCCTATTTGTTTCTTTCGGATCAGATTCTCCATTTTACCGTCATACTTCTTGCCGGTGCTACCTTCTTTTATCTGCCCTTATCATTGTTTGAAAACTTTGTGGCGGAGATGATCAACCAAAAAAGAATTCCAAATGTCTCTTTAGATGATAAAATTTTATTCTGCGGAATTATCATAATACTGGCAACTACTTTTACAGGGCATTTAATTCGGCTGCTGGTCGGAACCATACCTGAGCATCTTTCACTTTTCGAAGGGAAGTACACCCTGACAAATAGCCACGGACCGTTAGATCAAATGAAATCACAGAAGCCGCAGCCTTCGTTTGAAGAAGAATTCAACTACGTAGTTAATAAGAAAGGCGACCGGTCGAGAGGAAAAATCATCGGCTACGTTGAACGGCTGCTGGTCATTATCCTGATCGTCAGCAGCTCGTATGCCAGTATCGGATTTATTGTCGCTGCCAAGTCTATTGCCCGGTTCAAACAAATGGACGACCGGCAGTTCGCAGAATATTTTTTACTTGGGACACTAACTTCTATTTTTTTCGGAATGATCTACGGATTTATACTGAGACTCGTTTTATTTTAATGATTAAGCCCGCACGAGGAGGGAAAAGTTTGCTGAAACTGAAAAACCAAATGGGGCCAACGGAACAGTCGATGATTCTCTTTTTCGCAATTTATGTTTTGATCAGCTTGCCCGTCATTATTATTACGAGAAGGTTCATTCACATTATGATGATCTGGAACGTATTTCTGGCCCTCCTGCCCCTGTTTTTTTCTCTTCAGTTCCCGTCCGGCTGGATCAATAGGGACAAGAAGCGTGTCTGGCTGTTTGGCGTGCTTTGGTTGCTTTTCTTCCCCAACGCCCCATATATGATCACAGATTTCATTCATCTTCAGGGATTTTCCTTCTACACCTTTAACACTCAAGATTCTCAGATGGTGTATTCCACACACCTGTCGATCTGGATCAGCCTGATTCACATCGGCATTGGCGTTTTGATGGGAACGTATTCCGGCATGCTTTCGTTTCATATTGTGCGTTCGGCTTTGATCCGAAATATTGGAATTGCAGCAACCCATGTCGTCGTCATACTGATCAGCCTGATCAGCGGCTACGCAGTGTACATAGGCCGATTTCTGAGATTTAATTCCTGGGACATATTCAGACCGGCTGCTTTCTTATCTCAGCTTTTCAGTCACTTTAACCTGTTCTCAGCAGGCATATCTCTGCTTTTTTCGCTCTATATCCTACTCGTCTTCTGGTTGTTTGAAATAGTTTTTTCTTTTCAACACCGATGAACTACTTTTAATATCAGCGGGTATTTATTACTTCGCTATTGATTTTGCTGCGTTAACAAGAAGGTTCGTAAATATTTGAGAGCCAGTCTGATTCAGGTGGACCATGTCGGGCTCAAAGTAATCAGGATGGCCGCTGCTGGCAGAATACCAGTCGACAAGGGTGACGTTCGGATACGCGGCTGCGGATTGCCGCATTGTCTGATTAACCTGGTCCTCCCAAGGTCTTGGAACACGAGTGGTCGTCACAATCATTTGGGTTTTTGATCCTATTTGCTTAATTAATGAATTCATCTGGTTTATTGTTACCGGACCGTTTGTCCCCAGTTCCAGAATCACAATATTGCCGAGTGTTCCATTATTCTTCATCTGACTGACTATGGCCGGAGCTTCTTCAATGTGTCTCCCCTCCTTCGCGTTGATCGTAATATACCTGAATCTGCTGCTTAGATAAGGTTTAATATCTTCCATGATTGAGTCGCCAATAGCCGTCACATGTTGCCGCTGCAGGACTGCCGACAAATTAGGCTCTCCGGCACTTTTTGTGGTTGAACTGGGTCTCTTATTAACCGTCCCTGATTTTGAGACCGGTTGAGCTTTTGCTCCCGCAGCTGTTTTATGTTTCTCAGAGGTAATGTTTTGCCCCCTTGTTTTAGAAACACTTTCATGATGAATGTCCGAAACAGATTGACCCGTTTCTTTTTTCTGAATGGCTGCGGCATGCATCGGCTTCTGTATCCTACTTTGTGCATATACTTCAATTCCGGCAAAAGCAATGATCAGGGATAGGGACATGATCCCTAAAATGTACCATTTGACTGACGCCGATTTACTAAAAATATAATTTTTAAAAAAACTGCTAACTGCGCCGGAACGAAATGGACTTTCTACCAGTTCAAAAGAGAGTGCAGAAACCGCGATGATCAATACCATCTCGACAATAAACCGTGCCAGGCGTGGGATACCTGCGTCAAAATTGTTCAGTGACAGGATAATAATCGGATACTGCCATAAATACATACCATAGGATCGTATCCCGAGCCACCGTAGCGGCAGGATACCAAGCACTTTTCCAAACCAGGTGGATGGATGAGCGGCGGCTGCAATAACAACAGCCGTCGCTACGGACAGTCCGAACATTCCCCCCTGATAAATGAAGCCATCGTACTCATTCGTAAAGACAAGCATCGAGAGAATGATGATCAAGGCGAGAGTACCCGCCGCCTCTAGTAAAATACGTGTCCCTCTCGACAAAACACATGTTAATTTTTTGCTGGGCAAAACCATAGCAAGTGCGGCTCCAATAAGAATGGAGAACGCCCGCGTATCTGTACCATAATAAATTCTGCTCGGATCAGCTTCTGGCTGGTAAAGAACAGCCATCAGTGCCACAGAAAGACCCGCTCCCACAATCGTGATACCAAATAAGAAACGGCGGACTTTCGGGTGCCTTAGCGCGTACAGAACAAACAGTGGCCAGATCACATAGAACTGTTCCTCAACCGCGAGTGACCAAAAATGTGTCAGCAGTGAGGGATTTTCATAGCTCTGAAAATAGGAAAGATGGTGAAAAATATACCACCAGTTGCTGACATATAAAATTGCGGCCAGTGCGTCTCCCTTGAAAGAAGCCAGCATTGCCGGCCTGAAAAAGAGTAGCCATAGGAACAGAACAGTTAAAGTAAAAAAGAGTGCCGGAAGCAATCGTCTCGCTCTTCTCAACCAGAAAACTTTAAGGCTGATGGATTCCCGCGCCTCCCATTCAGCAAGGAGTATGTCGGTAATCAAATAGCCGGAAAGAACGAAAAAGATGCTGACGCCGAGCAGCCCTCCGTCTGCCCATGGGAAACCGAGATGATAAAATATAACTGCAAGAACGGCGATTGCTCTTAATCCATCCAAACCGGGCATATATCGACGACGGGGTGCACGAGACAACCCAGGTGTTTTTTTGCTATGTATTGTTAGTGACGCAACATGTTCATCATCTATTTTTTGAAATTTATCTTTATCATTCAAGTGTTCCATTGTGTGCTTCATTGGAAAATCGAATCCCTTCTAAAATGTTTACTGCTTAATCTGACCCGCACACAAGCTATTTGATTGTCGGATTTACAAGCTCATCAGTGCTCAGTTAAAAGGGCAAAAAATCTCCAAGCTAACTCAATAAAAAAACAAATAGCTGTTCCCCTTAGTGCCTAGAACAGCCAAGATCACCACTTCCCGGAGCCTATCACAGTCGAGTTACCTGCCCATAAATTAAAAATAAACATTGCTCCCGATTCAGTCAATGTCACGATCTTCCAAAACACACGCATTTATTAATTGTTGTAGAAAAGAAAAATAAATGTCATGGTCTATTGATAATTACATCCTAATACTAGAGAATTTTGACAATAAAAATAGTTTTCCTGAGTGAAAAACACGAGCAAAGTCTGCTAAACTATTTTTCATAGTTCGGAATTTTGCCTATTACGAACAGCAGTCAAATTTTTGTATCCTTTGGTTCCGGTCAACCCTGTCGATACCACCGCCATCAGCAAACCGGCAATTACAGTCATATGAATCAGGCCGATCCATCCGGCTAACGCCCCACCGGCAAGCAGTCCGATAATACACCCGAGGAAAGAAAACATCTGCAGTGTACCCACTGCCCGGCCTCTGAATTTTTCAGGTGTGATCACAATGAAAAGAGAGCTTACGGGAATATTTAGACAGGAATTCAGAAAACCGAGCCCTGCGATCCAAACAAACAATGACAGAAGTCCCGACTGAATATAAAAGATCTGAACAAATAGAATAAGTACCATCCACACCCCAAGAAGTACGCCCGCCCAAATAATAAATTTTCCGGGATGTATCTTTTTAATCAGATAAGGACCGGCAAAGGAACCGGCAATAGCCCCAATCCCGGAAACTGATTCCAGCAGCCCGTATTGAAAACCGGTTACATGAAATAACTGAAGTTCGATGGCAACAGATGTCGCATTGAACACACCGGCAGAAAGCATCAGAACAAAAACGATTACTATGAGAAATTTTAGTGCTGGCAATGCGGAAACTTCTTTCAGGCCCTGAATGATTGAGATCCATAATGGCTCTTTAGCTTTAGTTTCCGAAATCGCACTCTTTCTTCTTATAAAAAGGTAGGAAACCAAAATAAGCACGGCCGAAATTAAAAAAGTAAATACATCAATCATCAGGATCTGACCACTCTTAATGATAAGAAGCAGCACCCCTGCAATGGGGGGTCCGATCATATCTGTGGCCTGAGTGGTCCCCTGAGACAGCCCGATCGCTTCAGGAAGGTTTTGTTCTTTCACGAGATATGGTAAATAGGCAGTTTTTGCCGGTCCGTAGAAAGCCGCACCTAACCCTTGAAGAAAAATCAGAAAGATCAGCAGCGATGGTCGGTTCAAGAAAAAAATCATCGTGGTGACTGTCAGCAGCTGAAAAAATTCGCTGCCGATCATCACAGCAAATTTCGGCAGACGATCCGCAATCGATCCCGCAAAGATGCCTATAAGAACCATCGGTGTCATTTGAGCAAACAGGATCATGCTGATCATCATTGGGCTGTGAGACTGCGTACCAATATGATACATTAAGACGGTAATCGTCAGTGCATTACCAAAGCGTGTCGTCAGCATCGAAATCCAGAGCATTAGAAAGCTTTTGTTATGTATTAATAAATCTCTCATAATGAACACCCCCTATTTACAATAAAATTATTTTTGTACGTACAATATTTTTTGTATGTCAACCAAAAAAAAAGAAATCTGCAATCCCTAATCACGCCTTCGGATCTTTAACTATAGGAAACATGGTCAAATTAATATAGTAATTCTGAGTAGACTCTGCTGTCTTTCTGTTGCTTTTCTGCTGCACGAACTCATAGATTTCCGTTAGTTTTCCTGCAAGTTCTTTTTTTTCTTGTCTTGTTAATGAGACTTTATATGAGATCTGGAGCAATTCATGCTTTTCAAAACTTGCTTCGGCCAGATTTCTTCTCATCTCTTCCAAGGCATAAAAAGCATTTTCTTTTAAAACGTCATCCAGATTTGAAAAATTCTCACCGTTAAGTAAAGAAGAGACTTTTTCCAGCGAAAATTTTTCCGCTACAGGCAGATAGAATTTTTGTTGAATACCATTTTTCAACTCCGTCCGTACAACTTTCACTAACCCAACTCGCTCTAGTTCGGTCAAATGATAGCGGATTTTCGGTGGTGCCATATTAAATTCATCGGCCAGCATTTTTCCCGTTTTTTCGTGTCCATAAAACGACCATAAAATTTTGACTCTCAGAGGATCACTGAAAACCCTGAGTTGTTCCAGATCTGTAATGTAAAAAAAATCATTCATGAGCCTACCCCAACAATTATTATTAAACGTACAAATTTATTTGCACGTTTAATAATAATATAGATCAAAAAATACATCATGTAAAGAATCTGGTCCGGGTAAATCAGGCCCAGAACGATTCATTGTCTCAGACTTGATTCGGGTCTGATAAAGCTGGCATTACTTTAGAATTCATTCATATTTTTTAAGAAAGAACATTTATCAACGGATGGGAGCGGAGAGACATGGCATGCATCAATGGAAAAACCTATCTCAACCGGATCAATAGCCTCCAAAATAATGTTTGGATCAACGGTTCAAAAATTACAGGCAATATATCAGATCATCCTTCTTTTTCAGGAGCGATGAAAAGCCAGGCAAAATTATATGATATGCAATACGAGAAAGCATACCGGGACATCCTGACTTGCAGGAATCCGGAAAGCGGTGAAAGATACGGTACATCCTATCTTGAACCGAAAACGAAGAAAGATCTTGCCAAGCGAAGAAGATCGTTTCAGATATGGGCACGACAAAGCGCCGGCATGATGGGCCGATCACCTGACTACATGAACACAGTTGTCATGACATTCGCCGCCTGTGCGGATCTTTTCGGTGAGACCAGGTACAGCGAAAATATGCGGCAGTTTTATGATTTCTGTAAAAATAGTGATATTTCTCTGACCCACACATTCATTCAGCCTCAGGTTAACCGTTCATCTCTCTATTTCGAAAATGGCGGGGATGCAATTGCCGCCAAAGTGATTGATAAAAACGATAAAGGAATTGTCGTGCATGGGGCACGTCTGCTGGCAACTCAAGGCGGAATGACCGATGAAATTCTTGTGTTTCCGACAGGCGCTTTTCACTTTGATGAAGCCTATGCCTATGCTTTTTCCATTCCCTCCAACACGCCGGGGTTAAAGTTTCTGTGCCGTGAATCTTTAGCAGATGGCAGCCGTTCATATGACCATCCGCTCAGTTCCCGTTTCGAAGAAGTCGATTCCATTGTTGTATTCGACCATGTCACCGTTCCCTGGAAAAGAGTCTTCCTGAACGGGAATACGGAAATTGCAACGCGGCTTTATACCGACAGTGGCTTTCTGCCGCAACAAATTCATCAGGTGACTTCAAGAAATGTTGTAAAAACAGAATTTGTCCTCGGCGTTCTGCAATCATTAGTGGACGCAATCAACATCAGCGAATACCAGCACGTCCAGAGCAAGATTGCCGAGGTCATTATCAGCCTTGAAACGTTAAAAGCCTTGCTCACGGCTTCCGAAGTGCACGCGTCCGTCGACCCTTGGGGAACAATGACCCCCGATCGGAAACCGCTGATGGCGGCGATGAACTTCTTCCCGAAGATCTATCCCCGATTTATTGAAATTATCCAGCTCATTGGAGCAAGCGGCCTGGTTTCGATCCCTAGCGAGAAAGATTTTGCTTCCGAGAATGGGCCGGATCTGAGAAAGTATCTTCAGGCCGCTGATCGTGACGGATATAGCAAGGTACAGCTGTTCCGGCTTGCCTGGGATTTGTCGATGAGCGGATTTGCCGGCCGACAAGAACTCTATGAACGGTTCTTTTTTGGTGATCCCGTGCGCCTCGCATCCGGACTCTACCGGGATTATGATCGTACAAAATTCGTCAGACAGGTGGAAGAATTTCTGAACAGAAAGGATTAGTGTCCCTGCCTTGACCTCATGCGGAATGTATATACCCTGTCAAAGATGGATAAAAAGGTATCATACACCCGTTGCAGAGAGGAAGGGATAAATTTTCCATGGATGGCACTCTAGAGGTTATTATCCGGACGGTGGTTACTTTTATTTTATTTATCTTTATTGCACATATCATCGGCAAGCAAGCCATTTCTCAGATGACCTACCATGATTTTATCGCTTCTATTACCTTGGGATCCATTGCAGGTAATCTGACATTTAATACGTCCATACATCTCAGTAATTTTATGATTGCAGCCCTGCTTTTCAGCGGGATTATTTTCATGACAACCTTTATCTCATTAAAAAGCAGAAAAGCGCGGGTCATTTTTAATGGCGAACCAACTGTTGTGATTGAAGATGGAAAAATACTCGAAAAAAATATGAACAAGTTGAAGCTGACAATGGATTCCTTAAATCAAGCACTCAGAGAAAAAAATGCATTTGATATTGATGAGGTGGACTACGCAACTATTGAAGCAGACGGACAACTGTCCCTTTTAAAGAAAAAACCCTATCAGGCTGTCACAAAAAAAGACCTGGGCATTCTCACTTCAGGTCCTTCTTCATTTCCTGTTGAGTTAATTATGGACGGACAGATGATCAGCAAAAATTTTGAACAGAACCATCTGACCCAAAGCTGGTTGCTGCAGGAAATAAAACGGCGAGGGTTGGCCCCGTCCAGTATCTCCTATTGCGTTCGCGGTACCAACCATCAATTATATTTCGATCTTTTTGATGACAAAATCACATCACCCATTGATACCGAATCCTGACAAATGGAAAGTACGGATTCCGTCTTATCCGCTGAACTGGTCCATGAACATCTCATAGTAAATTCCATGTTTCTTTAAAAGTTCCTGATGTGTCCCCTGTTCGGCAATTTCTCCGTCCTCAACAACCAGTATTTTATCTGCATTTTTAATTGTTGACAGTCGGTGAGCAATGATAAAACTTGTCCGCCCCTTCATCAGCCGGGCCATCCCTTTCTGGATCTTTTGCTCCGTCTGCGTATCAACGTGACTCGTCGCTTCATCTAGGATTAGAACGGCAGGATCAGACAAAAAAGCCCTGGCAATGGTCAACAATTGTTTTTGCCCTTCACTCAGGTTATCGCCATTCCCCTGAAGGACCGAGTGATAACCCTTTTCCGTCTTTCGGATAAAGCTGTCTGCGTCAGCTGTACGCGCGGCATTGATCACTTCTTCCTCCGTCGCATCAAGTTTACCATAGCGCAGGTTTTCCAAGAAACTGCCATGAAATAAATAAGTATCCTGCAGTACGATTCCGAATAAGCCGCGGTATTCCGATCGCCGATAGTCCGTGATATCCACACCGTCAGCCAATATTGTGCCGCTGTCCGAATCATAAAACCGGGTCAGCAGATTAATAATCGTTGTTTTGCCTGCTCCCGTCGGCCCGACAAGAGCGATGGATTCCCCGGGGTTAACACGAAAACTGACATGCTTCAGTATCGGGTGATCAGACGTATAGCCGAAAGAAACGTCATCAAAAACAATTCTGCCTTTGAATACACTGATCCCCTTTGCGTTTGTGCGATCATCCGGCTCTTCTCTTTCGTCCAGTATCTCGAAAACACGCTCAGCCCCCGCTACGGCAGACTGTAGCGTATTAAAGATGCTGGCCACATCATTTAGCGGCCTTGAAAATTGTCTGGAGTAAGTGAGAAAACTGGCAATCATGCCTACGGTAATCATGCCCTTGACGGCAAGAAAACCACCTACCGATGCGACTGCTGTAAAGCCGAGGTTGTTGATCACATTCATCAGAGGCATCATATAGCCGGACCAGACCTGTGCTTTCATACCGACATCTGTGAGCCGTTTATTAATCGCGCTGAAATCCCGTATTGCCTCATTTTCATGGCTGAAAGCTTTAATCACATTCAGGCCTTGAACAGATTCTTCAATCTGACCATTGAGCGTCCCCAGTTCCCTTTGCTGGTCGACAAATAATCTTGTCGTCCTCGAAGCAATCGTTTTTGTCAGAATAAAGACGAGGGGTACCATGATGAGACTGGCAAGAGTCAGAAGCGGACTGATCCAGATCATCAGTGCCAGAGATCCGACAATCATGATCATATCGTTCATCAGCTCCACGGTAGACTGGGAAATAGTCACATCAATGTTCTCGATATCATTCGTCAGCCGGCTCATAATATCACCATGATGATTTCGGTCAAAAAAAGCGATCGGCAATTTTTGAAGTTTCAAAAACATGCTTTTCCGCAGACTCATCACTATTTTCTGCCCAGAAGAAGCCATAATCCAGCCCTGTAACAGAGTCAGCAGGCCATCCATCATGTAAAACAGACCAAGAACAAGAAGTATTTTAATCAGAATCGGGAAATTGACGGCACCCGTCCTCATGCCGATCTGGTTGACTGCCAGTCCAATAAAATAGGGTATCAGAAGTGACACCAAAGCATCAGCGATTACGAAACCTGAAACCGTTATCAGTGCTTTCTTTTCTTGCGCGAAGAAATTCCAGAGTCGGCGCAGTGTCTTTTTCATATTTCTCGGCTTCTCGACAGGTGCGAAACGCGCAGCACCACGCCGTCTCCCCCCTCTTCGACCGGGCATAGAGCGTTCGAAAGCCGGTTCAGTGCTTTTTCTGTCAGCCATTGCTCTCAACCTCTTTTCCAAGCTGAGATTGAAGAATCTCCCGATAATAGTCCGATTCGCGGATAAGCTCCTGATGCGTGCCTATCGCATCAATTTTACCGCCGTTCATGACAATGATTTTGTCAGCATCTGCAATCGACGTGATTCTCTGAGAGATAACAATGCACGTGAGGCGGCGGGTAGCAATCGATATATTTCGTCTGATCCGTTTGTCCGTCCGTGCATCAACCGCGCTGGTCGCGTCGTCAAGAATTAAAATTTCAGGCTTACGAATTAAAGCTCTGGCAATCGAAATCCGCTGTTTCTGACCTCCGGAAAAATTCACACCACCTTGACCGATCATCGAATCATAACCATCCGGGGTCTGCCGGATAAATTCATCCGCTTCAGCAGCCCTTGCGGCCTCATAGATTTCCTCTTCACTCGCCTGCTCATTACCCCAGCGGATATTTTCTCTGACTGTTCCCGAAAAAAGAAGTGGACGCTGCGGAACAAGCGCAATTTTTCCTCTGAGTTCCTCTTCACTGAACAACCGAACATCTGTTCCATCCAGAATTAGACGCCCCTGATCGGGATCATAGAACCGCAGGATCAGATTGACAAGCGTAGTCTTGCCTGAAGCAATCGGGCCGGTGATGCCCAACATCTCACCAGGTAGTACAGAAAAATCAATATTCTTCAGAAAGGGATCCCGCTGGCCAGCGATTGAATCATATGAAAAACAGACGTGTTGAAAAAGCAACGCACCTTTTTTTTTGGCAATTGGTCTATTTTCTTGTTCGGGAAACGCCATATCTTCTTCCGTATTCATGATCTCGCCGATTCGCTCGGCTGAGGCTTTCGCACGAACAAACATATTGAACGCATTATTGACCATCATGATTGCAAAAAGGATCTGCATCATGTAATTGGTAAAAGCAATAATCGATCCTACCTGCATCGAACCGGACTCGACACCTATTCCGCCAAACCAGATAATGGCAATAATCCCCGCATTGACAGCCAGATTAATGAGCGGACTGAATACGCTCCCGACTTTTGCAGCCATGGCAGACAGGTTGCCGAGGTGCTGGTTATTCTGCTGAAAACGTTCCTCCTCATAAGAGAATCGATTGAAAACCTTGACAACCCGAACACCTGAAAGATACTCCTGAACAGATCGGTTCACGTGATCCAGAGCACCCTGAACTTTTCTGAAATACGGATAGCTGATCTTCATATTCAGATAAATCATAAGTGCAATGACAGGGGTGACCCCAAGCAGGATCAGAGAAAGTTTCGGATTCAGGTTTACCGCCATAATAAGGCTTCCAATGCCGACTAGCGGGGCTTTCAGCATCATCCGCATCAATCCGTTGGCAAACGTCTGCACACGCGTGACATCGTTGGTCAGCCGCGTAATCAGAGTCGCATTGCCGAATCGGTCAATATTTTTCAGGGAAAAGCGCTGAATTTTTATGTACAGGTCCTGCCGCAGATCCCTTGCAAAGTTCTGTGAGACATTCACTGAAAGCACATTGCGCATGCAGGCACAGAAAGCGCCTCCCAAAGTAATCAGAAACATTATCAAGCCAAATTTTTCAATGAAAAAAAATTTTGAGTGTGCGACACCCTGATCAACAATGCGGGACATCAACGCCGGCTGCATCAGGTCAGCCAGTGCTTCAAGAGAGAGAAAAAGGACAGCAAGAATAAACCGAAGTCTGTAATTTTTCCAATAGGGCTTGAGATAGCCCATAAACAGCACCTCCATCAATTAAAAATAAAAAAGTGCCCAGGTCAATACGGACACTTTCAAATGATCGGCATTGATTGATGAACCATATGAACAGAAAAGCACTGCAAATTATCCATTTTCGCCTAGCAATTCATACCCAAGCAGTGCCATTTCAAGACAGTATCGCTTCTGAGGTTCGAAGAAATCCTCTCCAAGTATATCACTGATTTTTTCGAGCCTGTTGTATAAAGTCTGACGGTGTATGAACAACTCTTTAGCCGTCTCCCCTTTTGAGCCCATGCATTTGAAGTACACATCAAGTGTTCCAATAAGATTCAGGTGATGAAGTACGTCATAAGAAATCAGAGCACCAAGATGATCGTTGACGAATGAATTCAGAAGTGGTTCAGGTACTGCTTCCAGGAGCTGATAAATTCCGATTTTATCGTAAAAACAGCAATGCTTCATCGCGGGAACGGTTTGTGAGACTTCAATCACCTGATAGGCTTCCTTAAAGCTTTTCCAGGTCTCTACTAATTGGTTTCTCGTCTTGCCAAATCCGACATGGAAATTTAATCCCCCAAGGGCTTCTTCAGCAAATTTTCTAAGACCGGAAATCATATTTAATATGCTTTGCTTAAGCGATTCAGTTGATTCGCCACTTACTTTTTCTTTCGCGCAAAGCAGATAGAACTGATTATTCTTCATCATCATCAAATGGTGCATCTGAAATCGATTGAGCAACGACCGGATCAAGACAGAGAGATCCTGGTTCATCGTTTCCATGCGTTCTGGCCCGTCTTCAAACACATTATGTTCAAATTCAATGATACCGCCAATGAACAGATATCGGCTTTCATCGGGTGACGGCAGCCCCATACGCATCTGAGCCTGCTCCTCACTATCAATCTGCTGACTTAGGATATCCTGAATTAGTTCATTCTGATTTCTTAGAATCTTTTCTTCAAGAAATTGAGTGCGCAGAAGAACGGTTGCGACTGCTTTGGAAGCATAGTCGAGTAGAAGTTTCGTATATTCAGTCAGATGAGGCAGCTGAATCATCAGGCCAATATAAGAAAATACCTGGCCGAAACAAATGACCGGCTGAACAACGATTGATGTGGTGTCGTCCATTTTCCACACTTGCGTTTCATTAAACTGGTCAAAGTTCTTTAACTTGTTATTACAGAATCTGTTAATGGCTTCCGCCGTCTCTTTCTTCACAGACGGATAAAATTTATTTGACTTTATTGATGAAAGATAGACGATCTGACCTTCCGTATAGCTTTGCAGCAGTCTCAGAATCGCGGGAATATCCGTACTCTGCAGAATGAGCTGCTGCTGTTTCTGTGAAAATTCCTCCAGCTTTTTCATTAATCCGAAATGCCTGTTGATCAGAAAGGAATGGATGTCCTGGGTAATTTCCTCAAAACGAACCGGCTGTCTGAAAAGGATGAGCGGAAAGTCGTGATCATCGCACAGCCTGATGATCTCTCCAGGAATTTCATCAATGGTTGTTCCAAATTCGATGCATAGACCGGCCGTCTCATGATCAATGATCTGGCGCATGTAGTCAAGTCCGGAATGGACAGATCGCTTCAGCCATAATCCCGTCGTCAGAATCAGATCATTTTTGCTGACATATGGTGCTGCGTGAGTGATTTCAAGGATGTGAACCCAGCGCACCTCTCTGTATCCACCGCTTCTACCAGCAATCAGCTTTGCACGTTGAAAGAGGGGTCTGTTCATCACATCTCTGACACAAAAAGACATTTCTTCAGCCATTCGAATCAACTCTTCCACATGTTTTCTTCCATCTGATGTTATATTAAATGCCAGCAAGCAAAAATGTCAAACAGTTGTGTCATTTTAGTTGACAGAATGTAAGATGCTATTTGTTTCTATTATTTGTACTATTCTAATTAAGGACAACATCCGCAGGCTTTTAATAAATTGGCTTTGTTAAACTTGTCTGTTGTTTTTCGCTCCAGGCGCTTGCTTTCCGCTCCAATCAACGGCGAGGTAAAAACAACATTGAATTTAAACATAGCCAATAAATTAAGCCGATTGGATGAAGCTAGAAAAACAGGAGGAATAGTCATGATCATCGGTATCCCAAAGGAATTGAAGAACAATGAGCGCCGTGTAGCGATCACACCGGCCGGCACATTTCATCTGGTTCATGAAGGTCACACTGTGTATGTGGAAACAAAAGCGGGCGAAGGTGCAGGTTTTTCTGATCAGGAATACCAGGATGCGGGCGCAGTTATAACTTCCGCTGAAAAAGCATGGTCGTCGGAAATGGTCATTAAGGTTAAGGAGCCGGAGCCGGAGGAATATCAGTTCTTCCATGAAGGATTGATTCTATTCACATATCTCCATCTCGCACCAGCTGCCGGAGCGGAGCTGACCAAGGCACTCGTATCGAGTAAAGTTGTCTCTATTGCTTATGAAACTGTTCAGCGTGCGGACCACGTTCTCCCTCTGCTTCAGCCAATGAGCGAAGTTGCAGGCAGAATGGCCGTCCAGATCGGCGCACAATATCTTGAAAAATTCAGTGACGGAGCCGGAAAAGGTATTCTGCTCGGCGGCGTTCCCGGCGTTTCTCGCGGAAAAGTCACCATCGTCGGCGGTGGTATTGTCGGTACAAACGCCGCAAAAATTGCGATCGGTCTCGGAGCAGATGTCACTATTCTTGACATCAGTGCAGACCGTCTCCGTGATCTGGATGATATCTTCGGCACATCACTTAATACGATGATGTCCAACCCATACAACATTGCCGAAGCCGTCAAAGACGCGGATCTTGTTGTAGGCTGTGTTCTGATCCCTGGCGCTAAAGCTCCTAAACTAGTTACAGAGGACATGGTTGCTTCAATGCCTGCGGGCTCAGTGATTGTCGATGTGGCGATTGACCAAGGCGGCATTGTCGAAACATCCGACCATAGTACAACCCATGATGATCCGACTTATATCAAACACGGTGTTGTTCATTACGCTGTTGCCAATATGCCGGGCGCCGTTCCGAGAACTTCAACACTGGCACTGACCAACGTCACCATCCCTTATGCCGCCAAGATTGCCGGAAAAGGTTATGTGAAAGCATGTCTCGAAGACGAGGCGCTTCTGAAAGGACTGAACACCTTGGATGGTTATGTGACCTTCAAAGCAGTTGCCGAAGCTCATGATCTGGAATACAAGGACGCGCGGGAGCTGCTCGCTGCTGCAAGCCGTGTCTGATCTCCCCTGTCACTGAATCAAGCATTGACCCTTGCGACTCTTAAAAAATAATGAACTCTCCTGCCTGTCCGGGTAGGAGAGTTTTTTTATCGGCAGAAGCCACTTTGTTTACATAATATTATTTATGTTTCTTCATTATCCATTCTTTTGTTAAAAACGTAACTTTCTCGATCGTAACCCATTTTCTCCTGGTAAAATCGATGTGCATCCTTCCGCTGCAAACCGCTGGACAAAGAAACGACGGAATAGCCGTTTTCCGCTGCCCAGTTATAAACAAATGAAAGTAATTGTCCACCATAGCCCTTGGAACGCTGATCCGCATCGGTCACTAAATCACAAACCCAGACAGACGGACCATGATACAGCGTCGTCATCGGCATAAATCCGACAGCTGAGACAATCACTTCCTTCTCAAAATAAGCAAATAGATGATAGCCCTCATTGCGTTGTGACTGTTCGACAAGTTCTAAATAAGTTTCTTCATCCAAATCTGTCCGCAGCTGATGAATCACTGGATAAGCGCTCAGCCACTCGGACTGTTTCATCAATTCTCTGATTTCACCCACAGTATGATTCCCTTCTGTCTTTTACTCTTTATTCTGGTCATTCAACTTTCGCAGTTCTTCCAAAATTCCTCTCAGATATACATTTCTCATTTTCATAGACTTTAAGACTGTGATAACAATATAAATACCCAAACCGATAATAGCTAAATAAATGAATAGAGGTAAAAATAATTCCAACATTTTTATTCCCTCTTTAGTCATTAAATTGAAAATTTATTTTTTTCAGTGAATAATGTCCATTCTAGAAGTATATCATGGAATACTTCTAGCTAACGGTGAATTTCAGTATATATTTTTAACCCATGGCAAACTGTGATTCATACAGCTTACTGTAGACGCCGCCTTTTGCAAGTAATTCCTGGTGAGTCCCTTGTTCACTGATCCCATTCTCAGTGACAACAATGATCCGGTCAGCATTTTTAATCGTCGCCAGACGGTGGGCGATAATCAGGGTCGTTCGCCCCTCTGATAATTCTTCCAGAGACTGCTGAATGGCAGCTTCCGTTGCTGTGTCTAGAGCCGAGGTCGCTTCATCGAGAATCAGTATCGAAGGATCCTTCAAAAACATGCGGGCGATTGAAAGCCGCTGCTTCTGTCCCCCTGAGAGCTTGACTCCGCGCTCGCCGATGACTGTATCCAAGCCATCAGGCATGCTGCAAACCATTTCCTCAAGCCGTGCAAGACGTATAACCCTCCAGATTTCTTCATCCGTTGCATCAAGTCTGCCATACGCAACATTTTCCCTCAGTGTCCCTGAGAAAAGGAAAACATCTTGCTGGACGAGACCTATATGACGGCGGAGAGAAGCCAGAGTCATCCGGCGGATATCCATCCCGTCAATAGTTACCGATCCATCCTTCACCTCATAAAACCTCGGGAGCAGACTGCAAAGTGTTGTTTTGCCGGCACCGGTTGGTCCGACAAAAGCGACGGTTTCTCCGGCGCAGATCTCCAGATTAATATGGTTGAGAACCATGCGTTTTCCTTCGTAACCGAAGCTGACATCGTGATAGGCAATGTCCCCCCTAACCCGGGGAATGTCCTGCGCGTCCTCAGCATCCACAATATCCGGCTTCATACTCATCATCTTCTTGAAGCGTTTGAACCCAGCCATGCCTTGAGGATAGATTTCGATAATCATATTAATATTTTCGATCGGTCGAACAAAGATATTGGCAATCAGCAGAAAGGCAACAAATTGTCCATCCGTCAGTCCTCCGTGAATGACAAACCACGCCCCGCTGATCAGAGTAAACAAAGTGATCAGGCGAACCATTAAGTAATTGATGGAGTCGTCCGCACCGAGAATTTTGTATGAGGATAACTTCGCAGCGCGGTATTTTTTGTTATTTGTTCTGAACTGCCGGCTCTCATATTCCTCATTTGAAAAAGCCTGGACGACACGGACACCTCCGACCGCATTTTCCACATTGGCATTGAACACGGCAATATCCTGATAGATTTTATCCGTAGCGTGTGTCATTTTCAGGTTATAAACAATCAGAAAAACGGTCAGAATCGGTACAAGCGCGAAGGTAATGCATGCGAGCTGCCAGTTAATTGAAAGCATCAGCAAGAATGAGCCGATCAGCGACATCAGGGCGATGAATACACCTTCAGGTCCGTGATGGGCTGTTTCGCCAATATTAAACAGATCCGTTGTCAGCCGTGACATCAGATGTCCTGTTTTATGGTTATCAAAGAAATGAAACGACTGTCTCTGTATGTGTTCAAACAACTCCTGACGCATATCGCCTTCTATACTGATCCCGAGCTTATGGCCCCAATAAGTCACTATGTACTGCAGACAAGTATTGAACAGGTAAAAGAACAGAAGGCCGGCCGACGCCAAAACAATCAGCGACCAATCCCTCCCCGGCATCAGCTTATCAATGACCTGGTTGACCGCGACTGGAAAAACGAGCTCCAGAAGAGCCGCGATCACAGCGCATGAGAAATCCAGCAAAAAAAGCTTTTTGTAAGGACGATAGTACGAGAAAAAGCTCCTGATCAATTCATCCATTCCTCTCTGGCAAATGATGTTCCTTGGTTAACAATCATCAGAACTGGTTCAACCAAGTGTTGAAGCTGGCATCAGAAGGCATCCGCCAGTCTCCGCGTGGTGAAAGGCTGACCGTGCCCACCTTCGGACCGTCAGGGATGGCCGATCGCTTAAATTGCTGAGTAAAGAAACGGCGGATGAAAACTTTCAGCCATTTACGAAGTGTTTCTTCTTTGTATTTGCCGTCAAAAGCAGCGTTCGCCAGAAACAAGATTCTTTCTGGTGTGAATTCGCTTCTGACAAAATAATAGAGGAAAAAGTCATGCAATTCATACGGCCCGACAATATCCTCGGTTTTCTGTGTGATCTTACCCTCGCTGTTTTTTGGTAGGAGTTCCGGTGTCACTGGAGTATCAAGAATGTCCAAAAGAATGTCCGCTGTCACCTGCTCAGACTGTTTCTCGGCAACATATCGGACAAGATATCGGACTAACGTCTTCGGAACCGAGCAATTGACCGCGTACATCGACATGTGGTCTCCGTTATAAGTACTCCAGCCGAGTGCCAGTTCAGACAGATCCCCTGTTCCTATTACCAGGCCTTGATTCTTATTGGCCATATCCATTAGGATCTGCGTTCGTTCACGTGCCTGCACATTCTCATAGGTCACATCATGAATCTCCGGATCATGCCCGATATCTTTAAAATGCTGCAGACAAGCCGCGACAATATTGACTTCATGAAAATCGGTTTCCAAATTTTTGCATAGCTCGACAGCATTATTGTATGTCCTGTCCGTTGTTCCAAACCCCGGAAGCGTGACTGTCAGGATATCTTTTCTCGGAAATCCGAGCAGGTCAAATGTTTTAACGATGACAAGCAAGGCAAGGGTAGAATCCAGCCCTCCGGAAATGCCAATCACCGCCCGCTTCAATCCGGTATGCTCCAATCTTTTCGCAAGAGCAGCTGTCTGAATACTGAAAATTTCTCTGCACCGTAGTTCACGTTGTTTCTCGTCTGAGGGCACAAATGGATGCCTGGCTACTTTCCGGTCAAAAGAGCCATATCCGGTACTTTTGAATGAAAAATTGATTTTTCTTGCCTGCCAGGGAACGATTGAAGCGGCCTCACGGAAACTAATGTTCTTTATTCTCTGCAAATTCAGCCGGTCGGCATCGACGATTGAGGTAATCACTTGATTTTCACGTTGAAAGCGCTCGTTAGCAGCAATCATATTGCCGTTTTCAGCAATTAGAAGCTCCCCGCCGAAAACGACATCGGTTGATGATTCGCCCACACCTGTCCCTGCATAGAGATATGCCGACATGCACCTTGCGCTTTGTGTGGAAACAAGCTGTTTCCGGTAATCGGATTTACTCACCACTTCATTGGACGCTGAAAGATTTCCAATTACATTGGCTCCGGCAAGGGACAGATTGCTGCTCGGCGGAATCACACTCCAGAGGTCCTCACAGATTTCAAACCCGAATTCAAAAGGGGTGCTGGTGAAAAGCAGATCGACTCCAAATGGAATGTTTTTCTGGAAAGGGAGGTCAACCCGACAGTCCGTAATGGTTTTTCCGGAAGTAAACCAGCGCTGTTCATAGAATTCCTCATAATTGGGTATAAAACTCTTGGGCACAATGCCAAGAATGCTGCCGTCATAAATGACGAAAGCGCAATTATAGACAGCCGTATGAAGATTAAGAGGCGCGCCGACTGCAATCAGAACATCTTTATTCTTTGAATAGATTCGTAGTTCATCCACCCCTTTTTCTGCCGCGTCGAGAAGTTTCTTCTGAAGAAACAAATCGCCGCATGTATAGGATGTGATACATAGTTCAGGAAAAACAATAAGTTTTGTCTGCTCCTCAGTTGCCGTATCAATGCATGACTTGATGTTCGCAATATTGAAAGCAACATCCGCCACGCGCGTAACCGGACAGGCTGCCGCCACTCTGATAAAGTTTAAATCAGCCATTCGTAACCCTCCGTCTGGATCATTTTCTCTTCTCAAGACCACGATCCGTGTATCTTTCACAAAAAAGGCCTCCCTAATTCCAGAGAGGCTTGTTGTTTTTCAATTGGTGATCCTCAAATCGTTGCTTCAGTTCGTTCTCAAATATTAAGTTCATTCTAAATCGGGTAAAAAAGTTTGTCAATAAACGCCGTGCTTTGACGTACGTCCGTCGCATGAACTTTGATGCCAGATTCAGGCGTCACTCGCTCTCCCAGTAACGTCGCACGGCGCACAACTCTTCTTCAAATTTTGTTCCCGCCAGCTCTGTCAGGCTGACTTTTTCACCGGGTGTCGGAGAATGCACCATCCTCCCAGCGCCTGCGCAGATGCCCACATGATGTACTTTACCCGTCCCTCTCTTATATGCAAAAAAAAGAAGATCACCGGGTTTCATCGAATCTGTGCCAACTTCTTTTCCGCAACACAACTGATCACAAGCATCACGTGGAATTTGATATCCGCCCGCACGCAGCATAGAAAAGCTGAATCCGGAACAGTCATAGCCATAAGCACTCATTCCGGACCAGAGATAAGGAAGATTGAGAAAACAGAGGGCATTTTTTAGAATATCTTTGCCGGATGATCGAGGTTCCCGGGACGGAAAAATGACGGCGCCGCGATCCAGAAAACCTGCACCGATCGGGCCGTCAACTTTAACTACTGCCCCGTCTTCATCAAGAAGATCCAGAAAAGTTCCATAACTGAGATCAAGATCAGGTTCCTCACTCAGAGTGGATAAAGAGGCAAATTTACGGTGCACCATCACTTTTTCTGTGCAATGAGTCAGTGGCACCCAATTTTTTATGTGCGCGGAAGCGATCCATCCCGGATAACCCAGGGGATTTTTGACCGAGGGCTGAGACGGAACGAACACATAGGCCCATTCGCCGCGGAGCTGATCGACGAGGACTTCATCACCAAATAAAACCTGGGTCTGCAGCCTTTTTTCACTGCAGAGGGCAATGTTTTCTTCCTCTGTCATTGAGGAGAGCCAGGAAGTAATGTCCGGGTATCTCTGCAAGGCGGGAGCATCCACATTCCGGACCGATTGTGGATCTGTCCAGACAGTGGCAACGGGGACCGCGACGCGCGCTCTTTTCATGCTTCTCTCCCTCTCTCTTAATCCGTAAAATTAATCTTTCTGATGCCCAGGCCCGGATCAGCCGGCAGCAAAATCTGATGGCCATTAAAGCGGATTCCTCCGACAACCGGATCATCGGCTAACATCAATGGTGCGTCAAAATCGCACCGTGTCACATTTTTCCTAGATGCCGCAAAATGGCAGGCGGCCGTTACTGACACTTTGGATTCAATCATGCATCCCGCCATGCATTCTATGCCAAAGGCTTCTGCCAGTGCATTGATTTTCTCGGCACCCGTGATTCCTCCGGCTTTCATCAATTTTATGTTGATGATATCGCATCCGTGCATAGAAAGAAGGCGCGCCGCATCATGCGGATCAAATACGCTTTCATCCGCCATAATAGGCGTTTCAACGCTCTCGGTCACTCTTCTCATCCCCTCAAAATCCCAGGCTGGGAGCGGTTGTTCAACAAGCTCTACTTTGAGATCCAACCTTTCCATCCTGTGAATTGCTGAAATGGCTTCCTTCGCACTCCAGCCCTGATTGGCATCCAGCCTCAACTTGACGTGAGGTCCGACAGCCCGGTGAATAGCCCTGACCCGTTCAACATCTTCTTCCACCGCCGAATGGCCCACTTTGACTTTTAGAGTATCAAATCCTTTGGCTGCCAATGACAGCGCATCCCCGATCATTTCTTCTGCGCTATTCACACTGACTGTAAAATCAGTTGAAAGCCGGTCAGTATACCCGCCAAGCAGCTGATAAAGCGGCAGGCCGGCCAATTTTCCAAGGCAGTCAAATACAGCAATATCACGGCCGCCTTTGCGCTAGAATGGTGCCGGACCGCTTTATCAAGTATCCAGTTAATCTTTTCCTTTTCTTCAATTTGCATGCCAATCAACTGAGGACGGAGAATGTGGAGGATTGTATCGTCAATACTTTCCAGGGTGTCGCCTGTAATTACCGAGGTCTGCGGCGCCTCGCCGATTCCCGTAGTCCCGTCGTCGCAGATGACGGATACAATGACGCTTTCCGACCGGGGAACCGTTCGAAGTGCCGTCTTAAATGGCTTGATCAGCGGTATGGAAAGCCTCCGGGTTCTTATGTCTATAATTTTCATTTTTACAATCCCCCTTATTGGCAGCTTTTTCTGATGAGAAAGATAAATTTATTATTACACTACGCCAGCCTGAATCCACAGCTGTTTTTCGTCAGCGTCCAGCAGCGCCTCGGTTCCAAGGGGAACAGAAAAATTCGGCCGGCAGTGCCCAATCAGAAATCCGCTGAGAGCAGGCTTTTTTAATGGAGCTATATATTCAGAAATCACTTTTTCCAGAGATAGCACTGTTGCCGGATCTGGAGAATCGTCTGTTCTGAAACCACCGATAACAAAGCCTGACACTTTTTCAAGTTTTCCCGCCAGACGAAGCTGGTTGAGCATACGGTCCACCTTGTATGGCGCTTCGCCTATATCTTCGAGCAGCAGCAGTTTATTTCTCGTATCAATCTCAAAAGGGGTTCCAAGCGAGCTGACAAGAAGTGAAAGGTTTCCTCCGACAAGCATGCCTTGCGCAGAACCACCGCAAATTCTTTTTAAGGATGAGATATGCTCATCATATCTCAGCGATGTCGGCTCAAATAACTGTGAAAAAAGCTGTCTGGATAATAGGGGGACATCCTCCGCTCCGAGATCAGAGGCAAGCATCGGGCCATGAAACGTGATAAGCCCGGATTTTTGACGGATCGCTGTATGCAGATACGTAATGTCACTGTACCCCCAGAATATCTTAGGGTGATTCCTGATCAGCTGATAATCCACGTGATCTGCAAATCTTGCTGTCCCATAGCCGCCCCGGGCGCAGATAACCGCATGTACTGAATCATCTGAGAACATTTCATGCAGATCTGACAATCTCTGTTCGTCTGATCCAGCAAGATAATCATCCGTCTGATCAATGAACCTCCCGTATTTAATAACGAATCCCAGGCCGGTCAGCCATTCGGCGGCCCGGTTCAGTTTCTTGGGATCCGGCGGTCCCGCCGGGCTGATCACGCCTATTATATCTCCCTCACGAAGATGTTCGGGAAAAATCATCAGAACATCGCCTCCATTTTTTCTCGTGATTCTGCAAAGAGCCGCTTTCCGAAAGAGGAAAACGGCTCTGGATCGTTATCAATAGTGGCACTTAATATTCATTTAACACTAATTAGATTATATCAGAAACAGATGCTTCGTTGTGTATCAGATTTTTATCAGTTATTAATATTTCTGTTAATAGCAAGCTTATCGCCCGGCATTAACAAAATAAGCAGTATGGCAAACGTCGCCGGAATCAGCGCCCACAAGAACGTTTGCGTGATGGATGAGGCCAGCAAATCCTTTAACTGAGTTAGAATATTTCCAGGCATATGTGCCCTTGCTTCCGGTGACAGCAGCGCACGGGGATTGCTCATGTGACTTAAAAATTCATTTTTGCCATGCCCCGCAAATGCGTCCCTCAGCTTTGATGAAAGAATATGGCTCTGGATTGTGCCGAATATCGTAATGCCGACAGTCATCCCAAATTCCCTGACAAAGGCGAGTGTCGCATTTGCTGCTCCAAATTGAGAGGGTTTAAAGCCATGGATCGCCGCCATGCCAAGTACGGCAAAAGAAGCACCGACTCCGTATCCGATAATCACCATGTAAATCAGAATGACCCAGAACGATGTGCCACTGGACATCGTTCCCGCCAGACTCAGCCCGATTAACAGGATCAAACCATGTAGCAGCATGATGTTCCGATAACTGACGTGTTGGGCCATAATGCCTCCTACGACACTGGCCGCCGTCACACCGACCATCATCGGCAGCAGCATAAGGCCGGCATTTGTCGCGCTCCCACCAAAGACACCCTGAATATAGATGGGAAGCATCACAATTGCCACCACAAATGGAACACCGAAAATAACAGCTACCAGATTGCTGGAAGCAAATAACCTGCTGTGAAACATTTTAAATGAGATAATCGGTTCTGCCGCCTTTGTTTCTGCGAACAGAAAAAGAATAAAGAAGACGGCAAAGGAAGCAAATAATCCAATAATCACCGGTGAAGCCCAGTCATATTTATTCCCGCCCAGTTCAACGGCAAACATTAGGCTGACAGTCGCAGCAACAAGCGTCCCTGCCCCTCCCCAGTCGATCGCTTCCCTGGAGTGTGTCCTCGATTCTTTGTAAAAAACACTGATCAGCGAGACTGCGATCAGCCCAAGCGGCACATTAATATAAAACACCCAGTGCCAATTCAGATGATCGGTGATGAATGCGCCTAGCAGTGGGCCAAGCACACTGGACAAACCGAAAACGGCTCCGAACATACCGCTCATCTTGCCGCGCTGATTTAAGGGTACCAGGTCAAAAATAATAGCGAAAGCGATAGGCATCAGTGATCCACCGCCAATACCCTGCAGCGCGCGATAGATGCTTAGCTGTACCATTGATCCGGCTGTGCCGCACAGGATGGATCCGAACAGGAACATGCTCAGTCCAAAAATGAAAAATCGTTTCCGACCATACATGTCGGACAATTTACCGAAGATCGGCATTCCCGCCATCTCAGCAACCAGATAGGCGGAGGTCACCCAAACAAACTGATCAAGTCCTCCAAGATCCGACACAATAGTACCCATCGCGGTCGAAACAATGGTCTGATCCATCGATGAGATAAAAATGCCAAGCATTAATGCCGCCATCACCCATGTACTGGCTTTTTTTTGAACATCATCTCTCGTTTGCTCCATATTAGCCCCCCTATTCCCTGACTGCCGATTTTACTTTAGCGTTGTCTGCCTGCCGATAATCATTTTTATAAGCTGCTTTTTCAATATCGCATCCTTCACCGATCACAAGGCTATTCCCTCTGACAACTCGGGCAACTGTATCTTCCAGATATATCTCATCGCCCTCAATGCTGTCAACTGTTAAGCCTGTTTTCCTGATTCCCCTGATCAGAAAACTAAGAAACCCTGCGAAGGGTCTGCGCCTGACTTCAAGTGTACTGCAGCCAATCTCCCTGATTCTGGACAAGTTGCCATTGATTTTCAAATCGATGCGATCTGCGCTGCATAGGCCGTCTACCAGGATCCGTCCTTCGGCAATCAGCTCTTCAGCCTCTATTTCGCCGTTGGCCGTCAGAATGCCATATGATTTGATCGTTTCACCATGAACTGTTCCGGTGATTTTTGCTGTCCCGTTGATCTGAAGATCTTCAGCCGTCACATTGCCTTCAATTCTGGAGTTTCCGTTAATTGTGATCTTCCGTGCAGTCACATTTCCTTCCACCACACCTGATCCGCTGACAATCAGTTCAACCACTTTCGAATTGCCCAGTATTTTGCCTGAACCGTTGATTTCTAGACGTTGGCACTGGAGATCTCCCTGAACGTTGCCGCTGCCGTTAATAATGACATTGCGATAATCTCCTCCGGGGGCGGTACCCGATCCGGATATTGTCAGATCCCTGACCTGATCATCCATAATCAAATTCCTCACTTTTCCGTTTCTTTTTTCTCTTCCAGAATTTTGACAGCTTCTCCAACCTCAGTATGTCTCTCTGATGTATATGTTTCTGTGTACTCAATCCGGTCAATTTTGCATCCTGTACCAATGGCAACACGGGCGCCCCGGACAACTCTTGCCGTTGTGTATTCGAGATCAATGTCATCACCTTCAATCAAATCAGCCTGAAAGTTAACGACAGGCGCATGATTGAAAATAGATCTTTTTTTCTTGACGCTAATACTTCCGGTCCCGATCTCACGCACATAATTATCCGCGTCAAATTTCAGTACAATCTCAATAGTTCCACAGTTCAACAGTCCATCAACAAAAATTCCGCCCTTCATATCGAGTTTCTCAAGAGATACATTTCCTCTTGAATGTAACATACCGCGGACAAGCATTTCTTCGCCTGACAGTGTTTTCTCACAGTTTAGTTCACCATAAATGCCAGCTTTGCGAACAGAACATTGTTCCTTTACACTTGTCTGTCCGATCAGACGCATCTCGTCAGCGTTCAGCTCGCCATGTACAGTCACCTCACCCATATTACGGAAATAGCCGCAGGTCATGCCGCCGTTCACCGTACAATTACCCATAACTTTGCAAGACCGTACCTCCAGATCTCCATTGACCTGGCATTCTCCCATGACGCGCATCTTGTCAAACTTTCCGCCGGCTGTAGAGCTTTCACCCATAATTGTCAGATTTCTGTTCCTATCATCAACCATTTGTTTTTCCCTCCCCGTTGCCTTCTTCAAAAGATCGTCCGTTCACTATTGCCGTCAGCCTTTCAGCGTAAGGTTGCAGCTGCAGCTGCGCAACTGTGTGTGTCTCTTCATCAAAATAAACTTCCGAATCTTCCAATACAATGAAAAAAAATGGGACTCCCATCTTCCGGATAAAATACAAGCAACTGTTTTTTTCAAAGTTGTTCAGCCCATGTGTTTCGAGAACCTGGAGCAAACCTTCTCCTTCACTGACATTCATTTTTCCGGTTCTGAGCAATTGATCCAACAGGAAAAGCGAGAGCAATTGCGGAAAATGAAACATTCTTTCCATATGGCCATGCTTAAGGAACAGATCAAGCGAAGCCCTTGAGGCAATAGAGCGTTCAAGTACCTCTTCAGCAGACATGGTCATATTTTTCACCGTCAGCGGCGAAAACCGGCTGGCCAGTTCGTCAAGCGAAAGAGAATCTTTTAATTCAGTGATCTGGGCGATACGATTCATTATTTTTTCTTTCGGGAAAAAAGTCTCCTGACCTGTATATGTCGCCTTGCGAATAAACCACGATTCCGGAATCAGCTTTTTTCGTTTCCAGCGATACAGCTGTCCATATGAAATACCCGTTTTCTCCAGCAGGTCCTTCTTGGTAATCAGTTCGTTCTCTATAGTGACTGCCTCCTTCCGTAGTTACCTATATGTCTCTTCGGCCAATATAACATAACATTGTTACACTGTAAAGGTACATCTTTTTCTTTATTCACTTTTGATGGCTGATGCATGAAATGATCATTCAGCGACAAACTATATCTTAGAAAACCTCTATGCAGGAGCGCACTATCTTGAGTCAGGGGGCAGGGTGTATGGAGCGGCGAAATCAGGCCGTATTAAGTTGCTTTGGAACATCGCAAATCACGTACCGGCGGCCGACAACTGTCGCCTGGTGGTCCGCCGCATTTCCTGGATTCGGACACATGCTGCTAAATATGCATCTCAAGGGAAACATTCTGTTCCTCTTTGAGATCGTCATTAATGTCAATTCTCAACTTAACCTGGCTACGGTATATACATTCTCGGGGCAATTTGAAATGGCGCGGAACGTGCTGAATACCCGCTGGATCATCATTTACATTCCTTTTTACATATTTTGCATCTGGGACAGCTATCGCTCCACTATCGACGTTAATAAACTTTTTCTACTCACTGAACCTCTGCCCGTTCACATGCCTGTTTATGTAATGAAAAATTTTGAACTGTGTTATCTTGATAAACGCATTCCTTACGCAGCTTCCATCTGGTCACTCTTTTTGCCTGGTCTCGGGCAGCTTTATAATCGACGGACACTGACAGCATTCTCTCTTCTTGTCTGGACACTGGTGATCACTTTTTACTCACGCGATCTTGAAAGCCTGCAGCTGCTTTTTGAAGGAGATTTTATTCACTCAACAGAAAAAGTCGATATGGAGTGGCTGCTTTTTATACCTTCTCTCGCCCTTGGTGCCGCATTCGACGCTTATGTGACCACGATTGAATACAACAGACTTTTTGAAAGGGAACAGAGAGACTTTATTCATGAAAAGTGGCAATCTAATGATTTTAAACCATCTTTTTTAAAAAACGGGGAATGACATTGATTGAAATACTGAGCATTTTCGAACAATCCCTATCCGTAGAACTTGTTCTCACATCACTGAAGAGTATAGGCCTGGACCAGAAAAGTATGATGGCAGTACCCCTGAAACAGCCACCGAGGCGAAAAAAAAAGGCCTCGGTACCTGTCAGTTATGACGGGTACAGTCGGATTGATCTGGGATTTATCCTTGCGACCGCGTTTGGAGTCATCGGAGCAAGTGTAGGATTCCGTCTTTACTGGGGCCCTATCATCTGGGGAATAGCGGCCAGTATTGTCGGATTTCTGATTGGTTTTGCCATCGAATCTTTTGTCATTAAAAATAAAAAAAAACAAATTTCAGCACCAAAAATAATAATTATTATTCGGTGCCGAAATGATATGCAGTATAACGTAGAACAAATATTATGGGAAAATCAGTCACTCGGACTGGCCGTTATCGAGTGTTGACAAGATCAGGCTCTGCCTTATCAGAATCGCTCATTTCCTTCTGACATTGCCTGCAATAGCCATATACTTCAAACTTATGACCGGTTACCTTGAATTCGGGATCCAGACGGGACAAATCCTGCATCGGGCAGGCTTCAATCGTTTTCGTTTTCCCACATCGCAGACAGATCAGATGGTGATGATGGTGTTCCGTACAGTGGAACTGAAAGATTTTTTCTCCTTCAAGCTCCGTTTCTTCAAGAATCATTAATTCTTTAAAAAGAGAAAGGTTCCGGTAAATGGTGTCAAAGCTGATACCGGGGTAAGAATCCTTCAGTGCGGTTTGGATTTCTTTAGCTGAGAGATAGCCGCCTTTGTTCTCAAAAAGTTCCAGGATATCTTCTCTTTTATCAGTATGTTTAAACCCCTTAGTTTTCAGCATCATTAATGCTTCGCTCTTGTTCATTGAGTAAGCCCCTCTTTCAAATCGAACGCTCTGACGGTGGTCATCTGTTCTTATTAACAGCATAACAACTTTTACAGAGAAAAAACAGGAAAAAGTGTGATCCATTAAAAAAGGAGCTCCTCCATCAGGAGAAACCCCTTTTTCCCTAAAAAATAACAATGGTTCAATTACCAAAAAAATCCAATTGCCAGAATTGTCGCTATGGATGCCAGTGCAATCGGGAATCCCCAACCCCAGCCCCACAAGAAGAGCCCAGGACTGTCCAATCCAGGATCTCCGGACATCTGAAGATAGGCATTGCGCCCATCAACATGTGTCAGGACACCGCGATGCACCGAGCCGTCATGACAACGGATCTCGACAGACTGATTCAACAGATTTCTGCACTGCTCATGTATCGCCTCACAGGCCAAGTCAAAAACCTCCTCACTGATCATGTCCTTCACAATTTATGCGAAACATGTGATCCGTGAAGCGGCAACTGTCCAACCTTAGTTAAAACTAATCTCGGTTTTCATCCGCAAGCCCATGCTGCGCATGGACAATTGTCTGTGCGACCAGATTCATAACGTGCTCATCTTCCTCGGAATAAAAGACCGTTTTACCGCTCCGTCGTGACTTGACCAGACGCAGTTTTTTTAAAAAACTTAACTGATGTGAAACAGCGGATTGCTGCAGATTCAGATGATTGGCGATCTCAGTGACCGAACACTCCTGTTGTGACAGTAGATAAAGAATCCGAATACGCGATGGATCCGATACAGCTTTAAAAATCTGTGAAACAGTAGAAAGCGTGTCCGGATCAAGACTCGTTGCTTGTTTTTCCGCCATCTGATCAACCACCCTTTGTCCCTTACATCTCTGATTACCGTAGCAAAAGTGCGTTCAGACTGTCAACCCGCTTGCACCACATTCATTACTTGTTCTGGAATCCGGCGGTCTGCTCTTTTCTGGACCAATCTTCAATGTCCCACACTTTGGTCACCCAGCGCTCGTAGAAACTGCTTTCATGGCTGACGACAAGAACGGTGCCGTTATACTTTTCCAGTGCTTCACTCAACACCTCTTTAGCTTCGACATCAAGATGGTTCGTCGGTTCATCAAAAATCAGGACATTGCTTTTCTGCAGCATCAACCGGCCGATCCGCACTTTTGTTTCTTCACCGCCGCTCAGTGTGCTCATCGGCTGACGCATATGTTCAGCAAAGACACCACACTGAGCCAGATGCTGACGAAGCACTTTTTCCTCAAGCTTTGGAAACTGATCCTTCATCCATTCGAGCGGTGTTTGCTCTGGCGGAGCCGACAGCTGGGCGAAGTACCCGGGCATTACGCGGTCTCCAGTCATCACTTTCCCTGATAATACCGGAATCAGACCCAGCAATGTTTTCAGAAAAGTTGTTTTCCCGATTCCGTTATGGCCGACAAGTGCCACCTTGTCGCCGCGCATGATTCTCAAATCAATCGACGGAAGCAGTGGTTGATCGTAGCCGACTTGCACTTGTTCCGCCGAGAAAATAACCCGTACCGGCTCTTTGTCAACTTTAAAATGGAATTTAGGTTTCTGAACCGTCGCAGGTGGATCAATCCGCTCAATTTTGCTTAGAGTTTTCTCACGGCTCTTGGCCTGTCTGGCAGTCGCTGTCCTCACTTTATTCTTCTGAATATATGTTTCAAGCTTCTTTATTTCCCTCTGCTGCTGGCGGAAGGCGATTTCCTGCTGCTCGGCCCGTGCTTCATGTTGTTTGAGAAAAGACTGATAGTTGCCGACATAACGGACCAGCTCATGGTTCTCAAGGTGGTAGACAAATTCTGAAATTCGGTTTAGAAACGCCGTGTCGTGGGAAACAACAATAAAAGCGTGACGATAGCTTCTCAGATAATCCGTCAGCCATTCGATGTGCGCTACATCCAGATAGTTGGTTGGTTCATCAAGAAGCAGCATTTCAGGAGCCTGAAGCAGAAGTTTCGCCAAACACAGTTTGGTCAGCTGACCGCCACTCATCCGGTCGACTGTCGTCTCCATACCAATCGCTGAAAGCCCGAGCCCGTCAGCCATTTCGCTAATCCGGGCATCGATCGTATAGAAATCATTCGTCATTAGAAAATCCTGCAACTGGCCATATTCTTCAATACACGCTTCATCAACCGACGGATCCTGCATCTTTTCCGTCAAGTCATTCATTCTTTTTTCCGCATTCAGAAGAGGCTGAAAAGCACTCTTCATAAAAGTATAAATGCTGTGCTCATTCCCAAAATGCAGGTGCTGCTCAATCACCCCAACGTGCAGGTTGCGCTTTTTTTCGATTGATCCGCCGTCCGGAAGAAGCTGGCCCGTGAGCAGTTTTAGAAAAGTCGACTTGCCCGCGCCGTTTTTTCCAACAAGCGCAATGTGTTCACCTTCCATCAGGCGGAAATTCATTTCTTTATAGATCAGTTTGTCGCCATATGAAAAAGACATATTTTTAGCTTCAATTAACAGCATGTTTCTTTTCCCCTTTCATGCCAGCCATTGAGCCGGTAACTATAGAAAGGACAGTATCCGAATCCATCCACAACAAAAAGGGACAGAGTCAAGATGCTCCATCCCTTGTTTGATCCGCATGGCAAGCCGCGATTCAAGCAGAAGACATCCTTTATCCGTTACCGTACCCGATTGGCTGAATGTTCTTTGATAAAAAGGCAGACTTCACCCCCATCAAGCCAATCTGAGTTCGAGAACAACGGATAAAAACATAGATCCTTCCACTCCCCTTTCGAAATTTAATTTCATTTTACGCTATTCCGGCGCTTATATCAAATCTTATTGATCATGCAAAAGATAATCCAATTCAATCTCATGCTCAACAGGAATCCCATCCTCGCTTTTCAGCGGAATGGACGGCTTTTCCTGTCGGGCTCGGTTTACCGCACCCAGTCGCAGAGCCGTCAACGTGAAGCCTCTTTTCTGGTAAAAACCAAGTGCGTGCAGATTATCATTGGTGGTTGTCAGAAACAGACGTTCCACTCCCTTTTTTTCCACAAGATGAATCACCTCAGAAACCAATGACGAACCGATTCCCTGATTTTCTTTGAAACTGTCCAAAGACATAATTTCGAATGAACAACCGTCCTCGCGATAAGTGATCAAGCCTACCGTTTTACCTTTTTCCATAGCCACAAAGCCGGGCAATTGGGTTAGATCAAACTTCTGATCGTGTACGACCATAATCCGGTCTCCCCAGCGTTCTTTTACTAATTCACTGACTAAATGTTTGTTGCAACTTTCAATTGGATGAATGGATAAGCTCAATTTTCAACACCTGCCAACGATTACTTTCTGGTTGTTCGAAGATATTAATTACTTTTATAATTAGGCAGGCGCCCGCCCTCTTTCCATCCCTGTGCATACATTAAACATAGGCATCTGAGGATATTGCTGAGGAGGTTGTGCCTGCATGGTGAGTATAGACTACTATCAATCGCTCATTCATCATCCGGTTGAAATAAAATGCACTGACGGATCTGTTTTAATTGGAATTATTGAGTCTGTCGATCAGGAAAATGTATACATTCAGCCACTGGAACAAAACGGAATGCAAAGAGACGATACGGACAGCAGATTTTTCCCAGGATTCGGACTGCCGGCTTTTTTCGGAGGTTTCGCCGGAGGTCTGCTGGGGGTTGGGCTGGGGTCGATTATTGGTGTCAGGCCATATGGTCCGTACGGTCCTTATGGACCCTATGGCCCGTACGGTCCTTATGGACCCGGGTCAATTCCGCCATACGGTCCGATCTATGGACCGGGTCCATTTTATTAATCAGGGCACAGGGGAAATCCATTCCCCTTTCTATTTAATTTTGGACAGGCTCCGGTCAGAATCGTCTATTTGGTTTCTCTTTTCTTCAACAGTTCAGATCATCTGAACCTGTCCCTGAAATGAAACGTTAATACTAATAAGATTCATTTACGGCAATACGTTTAATTTTTTATCGCTCCTTTGTGCAGCTTTCTGCAAATTAACTCCTTAGCAAACGATATTACGTTGTTCTGCAATGTAATTGCTTACATTTATTTGTAAACAAAAAGAGGGATTCGGCACCCCCCTTCTTGTTTATTTCTTATTTTAAGTTCATTACCGTGACTTTCTGGCGGGACATTGAAATCAGACTGTTGTGAATGCCCTGTACGCCCATGCCAGATGCCTTGACACCCAAGAATGGGAAGTGGTCCGGCCCACGCTCCGTGCGCCCATTAATTTGGACGGTACCGGCTTCAACCTGTCTTGCAACGTCAAGAGCACGGTCGATATCCTGAGTGAAGACACTGGCTTGAAGGCCAAACTCGGATTTATTGGCAAGTGCGATCGCTTCATCATCCGACTGAACGTGAATTACAGGGAGCACAGGACCGAACGGTTCGATCCAGGCCACTTTCATCTCTTCAGTCACATTGTCAAGCAGCGTTGGATAAAGCAAATTATCCTCACGCTTATTACCCGTTACAAGCGTCGCATTTTTGTCCAGAGCGTCGTCAATCAGACCCTGAACAAAATCAGCTGCTTTATCATCAATCAGTGGAACAATTGTACTGTCATCTTCGGGAGAACCGACCGTTAGCTTTTCCACCTCGGCCTTCAGTCTTGACACCAACTCATCCGCAACCTTCTCATTGACCAGGACACGTTTGATCGCTGTGCAACGCTGGCCTGAATAGGAGAAGGCGCCGTTCATGATACTTTTGACTGCAACATCAAGATCCGCATCCTCGCAAACGATCGCCGGATCCTTACCGCCCAGTTCGAGCACAAGCGGAATCATAGCCGATTGTTGGGACAGATGTCGGCCTGTGCTTGAACCGCCTGTAAAACTGATCATATTGATACCTTTATGTTCAACCAAATAATCGCCGATCACTGATCCGCGTCCGGTTGTCAGACTGATTATACCCTTTGGAAGACCGGTCCGGCTTAGCGCTTCAACCATTTTGATGCCGCTGATTGAACCCTGTGTGGCCGGCTTGAAAATCACGCCGTTTCCTGCCATCAGAGCCGGAGCAATTTTGGAAGCGGAAAGGTTTACCGGATAGTTGAACGGTGCAATAGCCAGGACAACACCCAGCGGAACGCGTTCAACAATTCCAAGTTTCTTCTGTGATCCCCCGGGGAAGCCATCGCCTCTCAGGCTCTCACCATGAAGATGCAATGCTTCCTGCACAGTGTACCGGATCAGATCCGCAGTCCGGACAACTTCCTTTCTGGCATCGTTATAGCCTTTGCCGACTTCCTGCATAATCGCAGTAGCAATTTCCTTATCATTTTTTTCCAGTTCGTCCGCCCATCGTTCAAGATAGGCACCTCGTTCACTGAGGGACAGAAGAGCCCAGCTTTTCTGAGCTTCATGAGCCGCCTGGATTGCCTGATCCACTTCGTCCTGTGTCACGGCCTGTACATAACCGATCGTTTCACGGAGATATGGAGACTTAATAGCAATGGTCTCGCCGGACGAACTCTTTTTCCATTCGCCGGCCAGAAATGCATTGTAGGTGGTCAATTCTGAAACATTAGAAGCCATACCTATTCATTTCTCCTTTATTTGCCAATACACTATTACTTATTGACAATTATTTTCCTTCTTGCGAATCTGCAGAGCAAAATGTTTTTTCTGGATCCATATATGAATCATGGCACGGATAGTGACATTTTTCCAGTATTCTGCTCACACAGCAAATAAAAATCATCCTAAAAAAAGTTTCAGCACAATTAATTTTAACTGTTTAATTATATTTTTTAAAGGAAAATCACAATTTTGTCAAGAAATATAATTCCAAAGTGATTTGCATCAAAAGGATATTGTTTTTTGATGCTCATTGTTCCCGTGCAAAATTTGACGTAGAAACGCTAAAGTAAATTTCCACTGTTTAAAATGAATAGCTTGTCCCAAATCACTTTAAACTAGCGGACACCATCCTGCCGTGTTTCGAGATAAAGCGGCTCCGGATATCCGGAACCGCTTACCTGAATTCTGATCCTTCCCGCACTTGAAAATGGCTGACGAGCGGTGCCGCAAAAATAGCTGCCAAAGCTATTGGAAGCCAAGCGACCAACAAAAGAGCAAATGCGGCGACGTGCTTTTTTTCCCACATGCACCAAAAAGGTAGAAGACCCAGCATCGATCCCATAAGCAATCCGACTGAAAAGTAGCAAATCAGCAGCTGCAGATAGCTTGCGATCATTTTTATCAGCTCCGTCACTCTTTTTAACAGCTTATGCGGTGCAAGATAAAAGGTGAGCGGAAGACAATCAGGATCCGGCAAAGCTCAATCGCGTTCGTAAATGAGAAATGAATGTGGAAAAATATTCTTTTTATCAAGCAGGCCCAGTGTACTGGAAACAAGATGCCACTCTCTGTCCTCAAAGGATTCAAAGTAGGTGTCTCCCTCAAATTCGGCATCAATTTTTGTGATGTAAAGCCTGTCGGCATAAGTAATCAGGGCACTGAAAACATGTGCTCCGCCGATGACGAAGCACTCTTTTCCGTAAGTTAGCCCGCTGCTCAGCAGTTCCTCGACGGAATGGCAGACGGAAACACCCTCAGGAGCGAAATCCGGATTTCTGGTCAGCACAATGTTGTGCCTCCCTGAAAGCGGTTTGCCCATAGAATCAAAAGTTTTTCTGCCCATAATCACAGAATGGCCCACGGTCTTTTTTTTAAAATAATGAAGATCATCGGGCAGATGCCATGGAAGGCTGTTATCCCGGCCGATCAGAGCATTCTGATCCATAGCGAGCATGAAGGAAATCATACCGACACCTCACCTTTGATGTGGGGATATGGATTGTACCCTTCAATCCTGAAATCATCATAGTCAAAATCAAAAATCGATGGCACGTCACGCATTATTTTCAGTTGGGGAAGCGGGCGTGGTGCTCGCTTAAGCTGTTCCTTCACCTGATCGATGTGATTCAGATAGATATGCGCGTCACCCAGCGTATGTATGAATTCCCCGCATTCGAGACCCGTCACATGAGCGACCATACACGTCAGAAGCGCGTACGAAGCGATATTGAACGGGACACCGAGAAAAATATCAGCGCTGCGCTGGTAAAGCTGACAGCTCAGTTTCCCGTCGTTCACATAAAACTGGAACAGACAGTGGCAAGGCGGCAGGGCCATTTCCGAAATCTCAGCAGGATTCCAGGCAGTGACGATCAGCCTGCGGGAATTCGGGTTGCTTTTGATCTGATCGATCAGCTGAGCAATTTGGTCAATGGTTTCTCCGGCATTTCCAGGCCACGACCGCCACTGGCTCCCGTAGACCGGACCCAGATCGCCGTTTTCATCCGCCCACTCATTCCAGATGCGCACGCCGTGATCCTGTAGATACTTTACATTGGTGTCGCCTTTCAGAAACCAGAGCAGCTCGTAAATAATTGATTTATAGTGCAGCTTTTTCGTGGTCATCAGCGGAAAACCATCCTGAAGGTTAAAACGCATCTGATAACCGAAAAGGCTGATCGTTCCGGTTCCGGTCCGGTCGGATTTTCTGTGACCTTCTTCAAGCACCTTGCGGCACAGATCCAGATATTGTTTCATGACCCAGTCCACCCTTCGTTTCTCTCTGGGATCTAGTTTATCATAACTTTTCCAAGCCGGAAATGCTCATTTCTTCTCCCGTTCATATTCAGGTTCCGGAGCGAATAAGGATATGACGAGGCTCTGTTAATGGGAGGAATCGTCATGGAAGCCGATGAAAATCAGAAAAATCCCCTGAACCAATTGCGCCGCACTCAGCCGGATCAGCTTGAAAATGCATGGTCTGAATGGCGCCGGACAGACCAGCGGCACGCCTTTGAACTGATCAATGATCCACAGCTTGAATTCCCCGTCCTTTTTATGCTGAAAGATCAGCTTCAGGAGCGGGACTCGGATCTCGAACTGCGTCCAAGGATCGCACTCTCGCAGATTCAGAACGTGCTGCACGGCGCGGATCTCGGGATCAGTGAAGGCGCCCCTTTTCCCGATCAGCATGATCTTGTTGTCGGCTCACTGCTGTGGATACTCGATACCGGATGGAAAAACATTATATCAACGGATTATACCCAGGTCATTGACCAGACCGCCATACATGTCCTTCATACTTATCATCAGGATTGGATTAAGGGGATGACCAATCTCATTTTCTACCGCTATAAAAATAAAAGCCAGCGCCACTATCTGATCAGTGCGCTCCTTGACACCGCCAATCCCATTTCACTTATCTATCAGGCAAACTTTCTGCTTTCCGATCAAAGTGTGGAAAGCGATTATGCTCGGCGTATGCTTGGCTTTATCCCCGAAGTGCGCCATACACCCGATAACGAAACGGCCTTTCTGTCTTTCGAGTCGTGGTATGAAGAAAATGAACACTACCTGGTCTATACGGGAGAAACCAATGACGCGGTGCCGGGTGGCCGTCCATACCGGATTCACTATAGTGCAAAATATTTAGGAAAAGCGGTTAATGCCAAGAGCGGCGAACCCATACAGGAGATGCTGCCGGGTGAGAAGCAAAACTATACTGATTTTCTCAAACTCCCGGCCCGGGTACAGGTGAGCCTTTCATCCGGTTCCGCCCGTATGAGGAAACAACAGCCGAAAAGCTGGCGCGCCTGGATCAACCAGCCAATTCAGAGACAACTTGTTTCCCTCAGCATGCCATATGCCGGAGGTGAGAATCCATGATTATCGCATCCGGCCAAACCTTGACTGCAGATATGTACGGAGGGTTCACAGGATCCGGGCGATATGCGCCGGCCATATTTCGCAGGATGGCCGATTCGCAGGAACTATTTGCCTATCCATCACGTGCTGAACTAACTTTTGAAATCAAAATGAGGAACGAGACAATCGAAGCTTCTCACGCTCTGCTTTCCAGTGGGGTCGCATTCGCAACCTTTTATTATTCAGCCTGCAATGATCGATTCTGGTCCCTTACCGGGGACGGCGGTTTTGAACTCCGGCCGGGGTCTCCCGCGTCTGAAGCAATACGCGACATTTTCAACAACGGGGAATCGTACGCTTTTGAATGTGCCACCGCAATGATGATCGTGTTTTACAAAGCGTTGATCGAGACGATTTCTGAAGATCGCTTCAATGAAATTTTTCAGCACCTTTTCCTTTGGGACTGGCAAAATCACCCTTTTTTTCCATTAAAAAACGCTTATCGCGTTGGACAGGGGATACCGGGCGACGTCCGCTATTTTAAAAATCCGGAGGTCAGTCCGCAGACGCCGCAATGGCAGGGTGAAAATGCAGTAGATTTATCGGATCATCTTTATTATGGTCATGGTATCGGTATCCTGTCACCTGATCAGATCATTACTGAGCTGAATAAATACCGGAGAAGAGGCGCAGAAATTTCCGCTTTCCTGATGAGTAATGCGACCCGCCCGGATTACCTGTCGCTGTCATCTTTGGCAAACGGATCGCAAACAGAGGGCATCCGTGTTGCCGCAGGCACCTCATTTTATACCTTCTGAGTGTTCGGATGAAGTAGGGCTCTTTTTTGGGAAAAAGGCGAACAGCATGGTCAATACAAAAATGTATTAAGTTCCGTAAAGAAGCACCTGCCGCAGGGGTTGTGAGATACCTTCCTGCAGCTTTTTCTCTGCCATCTGGCTGGATAAGCATAGGCAAATTGTGTACGACCCGCCCCGGGTTCTTTTTTCTGCCTGGATAGTTTTCAGCGGCGTGCATTGAAATCAGTGCCGGAGACTGCAGAACCGACCGTTTGCCGATGCTGTGGCAGAACTGATTTGAAGTGATTGCCGCCCCTCTCATCCGGAATCTGGCGGCCAACTCAGTCATTCTAAAAGATTTCCAGAATTCAGTCCATGAAAAAAGGACTCCCCGACATCACGTAGGAAAGCCCTTTTTAACGTCAACAAATGGTAAATAAAGAAAATAATTATCAAGGTATTGATTGTAGAACATTAGTTCGCATATAATAGACTCAGGTGATCAAAATGGATGCCCATCAGCTGACAATACTGGAAAAGCAAATTATCCAGCAGTATATATTTCTCCCAATGATCCGTATGGCTCTTGAACATGACAGGAAAATCCTCGCACGGACCAACGCAAAATTCAAGGCACCGTATATTGAACTCCTTGGCCAAGCCATGCGGCGCGTGACGGAGGACATGAGAAAGAATAAGGATGATCTATTCAAGTATCATATTCATATGACGCGCCGAACATGGCTCGATTATGAAGTTTATGCAAGGGGCCGTGTTTTTGAAGTCAGTTACCAAAAAAGTGCGGCCAGCGACTGGATTTATGAACGGATCGGACAGTATCTGACTGGTGCATAGACGCCCCCGTCGTTTCGGCCGTTATATTTCCGCGGTCTCCTCCACCTGCTGCTTTAATTCCATGTTATACCGATTGTGCGGATGTGTGCGGCAGGCATCGCTACAGGATCTGTGATACTTTTTTTCACAGTCCTCGCAGCAGATATACTGCTTATTGCATTCCGGATTCGCACAGTTGACAATCCGGTCGCACGTTTTTCCGCAATGGTGACAATGTCCAACTACGACATCCTCATCTGTGCGGTTGACAGGAACAGAAATGCGTTTGTCAAAAACATAACATTTTCCGTCGTACAGTTCTCCTTTCACTGCAGGATCCTTGCCATATTCGACGATTCCCCCGTCCAGCTGGCTGACATCTTTGAAACCGGCTTTCAGCAGATACCCGCTGAATTTTTCACAGCGGATACCGCCCGTGCAATAAGTCAATACTTTCTTGTCCTTACAATCAGCCAGATTCTGTTCAATCCACTCCGGCAGATCGCGGAATGTTTTCACATCCGGGAGAATAGCATGCCTGAAATGGCCGATCTGCGTTTCATAATTGTTCCGGGCGTCAATCAGAATCGTGTCTTCCTGCCCCATCGCTTCACGGAAGTCTTTTGGCTTCAAATGTTTTCCAGTCAGTTCATGTGGGTCAATATCGTTCCTAAGTTTCAGAGCTACAATTTCTTTACGTGCCCGCACGTGCATTTTCTTAAATGCGTGTCCGTCCGCCTGATCCACTTTAAACACCAGATCACTGAACCGCGGATCCTGATGCAGGGTATCCATATAGATCTGAGTCTGTTCAAGAGTTCCCGACAAAGTCCCGTTCAAGCCTTCATTGGCAATTAAAATACGTCCTTTCAGCCCGAGACTTTTGCAAAAGGCGAGATGCTTCCGCGCAAACTCCTCAGGCTCATTTATAGTGACATATTTATAAAAGAGTAATACCCGATATGGCTTTTCTTCGGCCATGCTGTCCACCTCGATCGATACTTGCCGGCAATTTAATCACCAGTATTTTCTTCACTATCCTATCAAAAAATAAAATGTGTGACAAACATCACACCGCACCTATTTCAATGGACTCCCTTTATTTTCAGTTTCATATCGTATACGCTTGTATTAAGATGGAAAAGCAGAAGCTAAAAATAAATTCGCTTTGAGAAAAGATCGAGGGGCTAATTCGTGAATCAATATGATGTAATAGTTATCGGGGGAGGGCCGGCGGGTTTAATGGCATCTATTGCCGCCGCTGAAAACGGCGCAAACGTCTGCCTCCTAGATAAGGGAGACAAGCTTGGCAGAAAACTCGCTATTTCAGGGGGCGGACGCTGCAATGTCACAAACGCGATGCCGGTCGATGAACTGATTCGTCACATACCCGGCAACGGGCGCTTTTTATACAGCGCTTTTTCGGAATTTGATAATCAGGACATCATCCATTTTTTTGAAGATCTGGGCATTCAGCTAAAAGAAGAGGATCACGGACGTGTGTTCCCCGTATCAAATAATGCCCAATCCGTCGTTCGTGCCCTATTAAAAAGAACTGGCAAACTGGACGTAAAAATCAGGATCAATCAGCCCGTAGAGGCTGTTCTCTTTGGTGAATGTGTGAAAGGCGTGAAAACAAAATCGGGGGAAAAAATAGAAGCTCCATGCGTCATTATTGCCGTCGGTGGGAAATCTGTACCGCAGACCGGTTCAACAGGTGATGGTTATCCATGGGCCAAGACCGCGGGACACACGATTACAGAATTGTACCCGACAGAAGTACCGCTTACATCCTCCGAACCCTTTATTCAGGCGAAAACTTTACAAGGTCTTTCTCTGCGTGACGTGGCGGTCACTCTGGTCAGTCCCAAGGGTAAAGCTATACAGACACACAGATGGGATCTGCTTTTCACCCACTTTGGCCTGTCCGGGCCCGCCATTCTGCGTCTCAGTCAATTCGTTGTCAAGGCACTGAAAAAATACGGGGAACCCAATGTCGAGATTCGGATTGATGCATTTCCCGACAGAAGCGGGGAAGACATAAGCAAACAATTACTGAATCTCGCTCAATCCGCCCCTAAAAAGGAAGTAAGAAACATATGGAAGGGTATCGTACCTGAGAGATACCTGCTGTTCTTACTGAATCAGGCCGGGATCGCACCCGAAAAAAATTTCAGCCAGCTGTCAAAAGAAAACATTAGAAAAATGTCGGAGATGCTTAAAGCATTTCCTGTTCGGGTGGATGGCACACTTCCGATTGAAAAGGCTTTTATTACAGGCGGAGGCGTTTCTTTGAAGGAAATAAATCCGAAAACGATGGAGTCAAAAATCATGCCGGGATTATATTTTTGTGGAGAAATCATGGACATCCATGGATACACGGGAGGATACAACATCACATCCGCTTTTGTAACCGGCCATGCGGCAGGAACGACGGCTGCTCAACGGGCAGCGACAATACACTGACTGACCTGAAGCCACACTTAAATACCAAATGTATTGCCACCGTTAACCGATATGGATTGTCCGGTGATAAATTTTGCCCGTTCTGAAGCAAGAAAAGTAACCATTTCGCCAATGTCCTGCGGTTTACCCATGTGTCCTAAGGGCACACCTGCCGAATAAGATTCCAGCACAGCGGCACCTGTCCCCTGATGTCTCTCTACCGGGATAAAACCGGGATTGACAAGGTTGACAGTGATTCCGAAGGGGCCAAGTTCTGTCGCCCAAGATCTAGTCATACCAATCATTGCTGACTTTGCTGTCACATAATTTGAAAAGCCGCCACTCCCCAGCTGCACAACTTCACTGCCGATGTTGATGATTCTGCCCCAGTGCTTCTCTTTCATTGCTTGAAAAAGCATTTTTGTGAGGAGCAAGGGAGCTTTGACAGTAAAAACAAGCTGGTCAAGATAGTCCTGCCAGCTGCATTCTTCAATATTCTTTTCAGGCTGGGGACCTGTTGCATTATTAACCAGTATATCAACAGTACCAATCCCCAAATCGATGATTTTTTCAGAAAGCTGATTCACCGAGTGTTCATCAGTCACGTCTGCATGAACCACATAGGCACGGCCGCCTTTTTTCCTTATATCTTCAGCTGTTTTAACCGCATCTCCTTCATGGTGAGCATAATTGATAATGACTGCGGCCCCGGATGTTGCCAGTGTTTCGGCAACTGCCCTTCCCAGTCCGCGGGAACCACCTGTTACTAATACATTTTTCCCTGAAAGTATCATCTTCTGACACCTCTGATCCAGTAATTATGCCGAAATGCCCATGTAGTTCTTAACAATGAATCCAATGAAAAACGTCAGCGCCGCAACACCAAGGCTAACAAATACCATTTCAAAGAAACGCTGCCTGAAACTGATTTCTTTTGCGACAGCCATGTAATAGCTGAAAATGAATATGACAACGACAGCTATAATGACTGTAAACAAGAGGGCAAGCATATACTCGTGAGCTGGAAGCGTGAAAAACGGAAGAACCAGCAAAATAACAGTCAGCAAATAAGAAAAGCCCGTATAAATTGCGGCTGTAGCTGCCTTCTTCATATTTCCAGCAGACCTTTCGGCCATAAACTCGCTCGCAGCCATCGAGAATGAGGCTGCAATACCGGTGATCAGACCGGCAACAGCAATAATTTTTGTGTTAGACATTGAAAGTGTAAATCCGGCGACACTGCCCGTGATTTCGACGAGCGCGTCATTCATGCCAAGAATGATCGCTCCGACAAAATCAAGCCGCACTTCTTTTAATTGTGCGATCAACTCTCTCTCCTGTGAAATTAAAGAGTCGATCCTCTGTACCTTTTCCACTGAATAGTCAGCAGACTGATTGACCATCCGGTGCAGCCGGCGCTCCTTTACCTTCATCATCAGCTGAGTGACAAAAGTAAAGCCCAGCATTTTGCTAAGAAAAACATAGAAGTGAAACAACCTGCCTACATCAATGCCATGTTCACCGGGGAAAACAGAAGATATTAGTTTTTCTTCAGCCTCAGAGATTTTCGCGTACGTTTGCCGGTTATGCTCAATTTTTAAATTTTCTTTCCAATATCTAAAAAGAGAAAGCTGCAAAAACAGCCGTTTCTCAATCCCGAAAAAATTTTTCTTTATTGCCGTCACTCTATTTACACCTGTCTTTGTTATCGCTACGTGAAAAAGCGATCTAATTTCATGTACCATAACGAGAAACTCCTAAACTCTCATTCTCTTGGACAGGTTCATCTTATCACGACTTATTCAACAGTTCAACTATAATGATTATCTTATTATAATAAAATAAAAAGTAACTCATCTTCCGTTTTCCTTGTATATAGATGGATTATTTACAAATGATTTTAATTATCATTATCATTTACATAATTCATTTATCATTTAACCGTGGTCTTCATAGAGTTCTGCCCCAATGGCTTCCCTTTTCTCCAGGACATCCAGTTCTTCCTGAAGAGACGACATTTGCCGGTCGACTACAAATTTAGCGTCTCTCAGCGCCATGTTATAGATCATCGGAGCACATTCCTTCATAAAAAAAGAGAAAATATTTTCCGCGCCGATCAGACCAAGTTGTTCGTGATAAGTATCAAAATAATAGGACTGCAGGTTCTCAATGATTTGATCCTTCTGTACTTTTGAAAGTTTCATTTTACCAATCCCCTTTCAGTTGAAAAAAGCGTTTCGTCCGGTCCCTCCGGTACGAAACGCTTCTTCTCCGATTATATTAAAACAAGCCGACAATTTTTCCATCAGGACCGACGTCCATATTCAGAGCTGCAGGTTCCTTGGGCAATCCGGGCATAGTCAGAACGCTTCCCGTCATAGCAACAACGAAGCCTGCACCAACTGAGGCTTTCAGTTCGCGGACATGAATGATGAAGTCTGTCGGCCGTCCGATCAGTTTTGGGTCATCTGAGAGTGAATACTGAGTCTTTGCGATGCAGACAGGGAACTTATCCCAACCGTTCTTTTTAATCTTGGCGAGCTGTTTTTGTGCTTTCGGAGAATATTCGATCTCTTTTCCACCGTATACTTTCGTCACTACAGCTGAAAGTTTGTCTTCAATTGAGTCCTCCAAGCTGTAGAGAGGTTTAAAGTGATTTTCAGTAGATTCCACCGTGTCGGCAACAAGCTGTGCCAATTCTTCTCCACCCTTTCCACCATCTTCCCAGACTTTAGCCAAAGCAACCGGATGTCCGTTTTCGGCACACCACTCTTTCACATACTTGACTTCGTTGTCTGTGTCAAAAATGAAATGGTTAATGGCAACCACATAAGGCAAGCCAAAAGCTTTAATTGTTTCAATATGGCAGGTAAGGTTTTCCATCCCTTTGGCCAGAGCATCAAGGCTCTCATTTTTAAGCTCTTCTTTTTTCATACCACCATGCATTTTCAATGCGCGTATCGTCGCAACAATCACAACAGCGCCAGGCCTAAAATGTCCGGCACGCGTCGTAATATCGAGGAATTTTTCCGCACCAAGGTCAGCACCGAAACCAGCCTCCGTTACGACATAGTCTCCAAGCTTCGCGCCCATTTTGGTCGCCAGAACACTGTTACAGCCATGAGCTATATTGGCAAACGGGCCGCCATGCACGAATGCAGGTGTATTCTCCAATGTCTGTACAAGATTGGGATGGATCGCCTCTTTAAGAAGCAGTGTCAGAGCACCTTCAACTTTCAGGTCTTTAACGAATACAGGTCTCCCGTCATATGTATAGGCAATCAGCATTCGGCTGAGCCGTTCCTTCAGATCTTTGAGGTCTTCAGAGAGACAGAGAATGGCCATAATTTCAGAAGCCACTGTAATATCAAATCCGTCTTCACGTGGAACGCCGTTCGCTTTTCCTCCAAGACCGATAATCACGTGACGGAGTGCACGGTCGTTCAGATCTACAACACGCTTCCAAGCAATACGTCTTGGATCTATATTCAATTCATTGCCTTGATGGATATGATTGTCCAGAAGAGCAGCCAATGCATTATGAGCCGCAGTAATCGCGTGAAAATCGCCCGTAAAGTGTAAATTAATATCTTCCATGGGGACAACTTGAGAGTATCCGCCGCCTGCTGCCCCGCCTTTCAATCCCATCGTCGGTCCTAGTGAAGGTTCGCGCAGGGCGATAACCGTTTTCTTTCCAATTCTGTTTAAAGCTTGGCCCAACCCGACTGTAACCGTCGACTTGCCTTCACCGGCAGGTGTCGGATTGATGGAAGTGACAAGAATGATTTTTCCGTCAGCCTTTTCCTGAAATTTCTTCAGCGTCTTCACCGAAACTTTTGCTTTGTAGCGTCCGTATGGCTCCCAGTCTTCTTCCTCAAGACCAAGACCAGAGGCAATTTCGCTGATCGGAGCGAGTTTAGCTTCCTGAGCAATCTCAATATCGGATTTTACCGCACTTGATTTGCCTGTCATTTTTAACTGATCACCCAATCACATTATTAGTTATCCGAGTCCATTTCATTTCCTATGATAACATAACGTACGTTCCTCAAATACAGGCATGAAAAAAAATATATTTTTTCATCATACAGATTTTTGTTGTATGCTAATATTTGAAAGGTAATACATATTGAGGAAGGATGGGAATCTTTGATTGAAGTTTCATTTGACGGCGCTTCAGTTGGCAACCCAGGACTTGCTGGCGGAGGCATCTATATAAATTTAGGCAACGGCAATGAGATTAGAGAATCATTTCCCCTGGGAACTTTGCTGAGCAACCACGAAGCTGAATTTGCCGCGCTGGTGCGCGCACTTCAGTTCTGCCATGAGAAGGGTTACCGGAATGTTTCATTCCGTACCGATTCACAGCTAGTCAACCAGGCCATTGAAAAGAGATATGTCAAAAAAGCCGAATTTTCCCACTATCTCAGTGCGGCACTCGCACTGATTGATCAATTCAACCTATTCTTCTGCAAATGGATTCCGGATGTAAAGAATAAAAACGCGGACTCTTTAGCAAGGCTGGCTATCCGTTCACAGCAGAAACCAGGAAAAAGCGAGTGTGATCCACTATGACACTCAGGCGCGCGCTCACCGCAGATACCGCTCTACTAGGCATCACATTCGTCTGGGGAACGACATTCATTATCGTCCAGAATGTTCTGGATAAGCTGACCCCGATGACTTTCAATGCCTGGCGGTTTTTAATTGCCGCCCTCTTTCTTGCAATCTGGAAGTTGCTTTTTAAAAAGAACTCCGAAAAGAGTCGGCAACATTTGGTCCGTTTGATTGGATCAGGAACTCTCCTAGGATTTTTTCTGTTTATCGGTTATGCCTGTCAGACCATCGGACTTCTTTATACATCTGCGTCAAACGCCGCGTTTATTACAGGACTGAGTGTGGTGCTGGTTCCCATTCTGTCCGCATTGCTGCTCAGAAAAATGCCACCTGCTGCAGCCATCGCGGGGATACTCTTTGCTGTTGTCGGGCTTTTTTTTCTGACAACAAGGGGACAGTTATCATTAAATCGCGGAGATCTGATTGTTCTGATCTGCGCCGCTGCTTTCGCTTTGCACATCGTCTTTACCGCTAAAGTGACTGATCAGTACAACAGTCTGTCATTGACGATCGTTCAGCTAACCGTTGTGGCTCTGCTTAGCCTTGTTTTTGGTTTTTCAACTGAGGGGTTGCGCATCGCGGACTTTCAAACGCTACTGGAACCTGATGTCGCGGGAGTCATCCTGTTTATGGCTCTATTTGCCACCGCGTTCGCTTTCCTTCTTCAGACGCTTCTTCAGAAGGAAACACCAGCGACACATGTAGGCATTATCTATATAATGGAGCCTGTTTTTGCCGCCTGGACTTCAGTTCTTTTTCAGCATGTGCACCTTGGCACCGCCGAACTGGCCGGCTGCGGATTCATTCTGATCGGCATGCTGCTTGCGGAGTGGCCAGACGGAAGAAAAAGCTTGTCGCACTAAATAACATCCATTCCACTCTATTAGAAAGATTTTTTCGAACCCATAAAAAAAGAATCCAGATCTGGATTCTTTTTTACTGTTCATTCAGTTAATCACAGTCAGCCGCCTGTTCCTTAATGACCTCCTCTGCCCGCTTGGGACTGACAACCGCTTAATAACGCAAGGGAGCTTAATTCATATCCAAATCTATTTAGCACAATTAAATTACTTTCATCGAACTAATTCCTTATACTCATCGGTAAGTTTCATAAACAGTGCTTTATCTCCGGAATCCAGACTGGCATCAATTTCAGACTGCAAATGTTTCACTCTTTGGTTAAATTCCATTTCGTCAAGGATCATCTGGGCATACATTTCGACAACTGAGACCTTCGCCTGCTGCTCCTTATAGAGAACAAGCGCCTTCGTATTTTGTTGGGAAGAGTGATCATTGTTCATCTTTATTGCCCCCTTTGCACTTTTCATCATTCTACAATACTTTTCTGAAAGTTACAACCATTTTTGTTTATTTTCTTTAAACTTTTCCCACTATTTAGACTAGTTATATTTGGAAAAAATTAAAGGATTGGTTAAATGAATTTATTGTATAAAAAAGAAGAAGCCTTAGCTTCTTCCAGTTAGTTAACGGTTTACATTAATAATTCTGTGACTTCTGCCTGCTTCTACCACGATAACCGCTGTGCTGTCTCCGTTCGCCGTTACGTTCGTAGGAATGAAAGTTTCTTCCTCTTCCGTCTCTGCTGTTGTATTGCTGATGACGGTTGCTTCTCTTAACCATCAACGGCGCCTCTCGTGTCAAATGAACAGGTGTGGTATCCGGTTCTTTTGTCAGCACCTTCAGTGCCGCAGCAACAATATCTGCGGGACTATTATCCGACAACAGTTCCTCAGCTCTTGTTTCATAATCATGATAATTGTCATTCTCAAGGGATTGCTTGAGCGCATCTACGGCAACCTTCTGCTGACCAGCAAGTGCTTCTTTGTAGCTCGGTGCATTGACCTGCTTCATCGGTTGTTTTGTCAGACGCTCAATAGCCTTAAGATGGGAAATTTCACCGGGCGTGATGAACGTTAGTGCCTGGCCGGTTTTTCCCGCGCGCCCAGTACGTCCGATACGATGTACATAACTTTCCGGATCCTGCGGCAAATCAAAATTGTAAACGTGGGTGACATTGCTGATATCCAGTCCGCGGGCGGCAACGTCCGTAGCAATCAGTAATTTGACTTCATTTTGTTTGAAACGGCGAAGAACCAAATCACGTTTTGACTGGGTCAGATCCCCATGGATGCCTTCTGCTTCATAGCCTCGTTTCTGTAGTGCGCGCATTAGTTCATCAACACGCCGCTTAGTCCGTCCAAAAACAATCGCACGCTCCGGCATCTGAATATCGAGGAAACGGGTCAGTGCGTCAAATTTTTCCTGTTCTCTGACCTTGACATAATTCTGCTCAATAAGAGAAACTGTCAGCGTTTTTGCTTTGATCTGGACTTTTTTCGGATCCTTCATGAATTTTTCTGCGAGGTGTTGAATCGGTCCTGGCATAGTTGCCGAAAAAAGAAGCGTCTGACGTTCTTGCGGGGTATTCTCAAGAATTTCATGGATGTCATCAATAAATCCCATATTCAGCATTTCATCCGCTTCGTCCAAAACGATCACTTTAATCTGATCAAGCCGGATCGTGCGTCTTTTGATATGGTCGAGCAATCTTCCCGGAGTTGCCGAGATAATGGCTGGATGCCTCTTCAGATCGCGGATCTGTTTCTGAATGTCCTGACCGCCATAAACAGCAACTGTTCTTACTCTTTTGAAATAACCCAGCGAATTCAGTTCCTGAGCATTTTGAATAGCAAGTTCACGTGTCGGAGTAATGACTACTCCCTGAATATCAGAATCGGCCGAATCCACAGCTTCAATCATCGGAATGCCGAAAGCTGTTGTCTTTCCTGTTCCTGTTTGTGCCTGGCCGATTAAATCGACTCCTGTTTTTGCAACAGGTATCGCCTGCTCTTGAATGGGGGTCATTTCCTGAAATCCCATTTTTTCGGTTGCTTTCAATATTTCTTCGCTTACATCTAGTTCTGAAAATTTCATTAAGTCGTAAAGTCTCCTTTTTACTGTTCAGTTTTTATTTTACAAATGTTTAGGCATTCCCCGCAACGGACGGAAAATGCCTACTAAACATTGAGCAAATTTCATCTTTGTGTTCAACAAGCAAGCCTCTTCCATCCCTATTATTGCCTAAGCGCATAATTTCACAATAACATGTACAGAAATGAAATGCAACGATTTAAGCTGATGAGTTTTTTTAGACGGATTATTTAGACGGATTATTATGAGGTTTTCAGGCACAGCGGAGCAGGTTTTCACAATCCATTCATACATGATTAATTTAAGTGTAACACATTGATCATTAAGTGTGATAACATTTAACTATACAGATAGAGGAACGAGGTACATGAATGATGGTTGAAACGACAAAAGAGCCAACACTGATTTTCATGTTTGGGGCTACCGGAGATCTTGCCAGCAGAAAACTTTACCCGGCTCTTTACGAAATATATAAAAAAGGTAATGAGTTTGCTGTCATCGGTCTTGCCAGAAGACAGCATACCCATGAATCCTACCGCAGTATGGTGGACCGCGCATTGCCTCAGGGCGCTGACCGAAGGAAGGAATTCCTGGATCGGTTCTATTATCAGCCTCTTGACATTACCGAGCCGGAAAATTTCGCTCGATTGAAAAATATCAGCGACCAGATTGACACACAGTACCAGCTGAATGGGAACCGAATGTTTTATCTTTCGCTGGCACCGCGCTTCTTCGGAGTCGCTGCAAGAAATCTGAAAAAGGCCGGCCTGACTGAAACTTCGGGCTGGAAGCGTCTGATTATTGAAAAGCCATTCGGGCACAACCTGGAATCTGCTGAAAAATTGAATCATGATCTTCTTGAAGTTTTTGACGAAGCTGAAATATACAGGATTGACCATTATCTTGGTAAAGAGATGGTACAAAATATCGAAGCGCTCCGCTTTGCTAATCCGATTTTCGAATCCGTATGGAACCACAGAAGCATCGCAAACGTTCAGATTACGCTCAGCGAGACACTGGGTGTCGGGGACCGGGCGAGTTACTACGACCAGACCGGCGCTCTGCTCGACATGGTGCAGAACCACATCATGCAGTTGCTCACACTGACGGCCATGGAACCGCCCAGCCGTTTTGAACCGGAAGACATCCGCCAGGAAAAAGTCAAAGTTCTGAAGTCCATCCGTCCCATGTCTTCGGATGCGATCACAAATCAGATCGTGCGCGCTCAATATAAGCAAGGCGTTATGCCTGATGGAACGCGGATCGGCGGATACCATGATGAAAACAACATTGATTCGGATTCAGATACTGAAACTTTCGTTGCAGCCAGACTTTTCATCGATAATTATCGCTGGACCGGAGTCCCTTTCTATATCCGTACCGGAAAGCGTCTTGCGGCCAAGTCAACGGAAATTGTCATCCAGTTTAAAGATATTCCGAACAATCCGTACCTTTACGAATTCAATCACATCGGCCCTAATCTCCTCGTTATCCATATACAGCCGGATGAGGGACTGTCACTGAAGTTGAATGTCAAGGAATTTGGTGAAGAAGGGGAGACTGTTCCAATTGCGATGAATTTCAGCAACAACGTAAAGCGTCAGGCGGATACCCACACTCCTGACGCATATGAACGTCTCCTCTCCGACTGTCTGAGGGGAGATTCCACAAATTTCACGAGATGGGATGAAGTCGCCTTTTCCTGGTCGCTCACTGACTCCATCGTTGCCGCATGGAAAGATATACCCCTCGATTATTATGAGGCCGGCACAATGGGGCCCGCTTCATCCGACAGGCTTCTCGCGCTTGATGGATTTTGCTGGTGGCCGCTTACTCGAATGGAATAAAGTAATCTCATTGCTATATGAACAAAAGAAGGCTTAATTGGCGACCCAGTTATTAGATAACCCGGCCAACCCTATTAAGCCTTCTTTTTATACAGATTTATCCACGAACCGCTAACATTAAACGCGCCAGTGATCAGGATATCGCGGATGCGATAAATTGCGTAACTTCCCCGGTGAAAGCTTCACCTAACTTCGACGTCACATCCCCCGCCTTACCGTCCGCTACCGTTCTGCCATCAATTTTCACTACTGGCATTACTTCATTGCCAGTGCTTGTGATGAACACTTCATCAGCGGAAAACAGATCATCTAAAGTAAAAGTTTGTTCATCAACTGTTATGCCAAGCCTCTCTGCAAGTTCAAGAACAAAGAGGCGTGTAATACCATTCAGAATTAAGTGGTCGGCAGGATGAGTGATCAGATGATTGTTTTTAACAATAAACACGTTACTGGAAGCTCCTTCCGTCACGTTTTCTCCCCGATGAAGAATTGCTTCCTGTGAACCCTGCTCATGTGCATACTGCTTGGCAAGAACATTCCCAAGCAGGTTAAGCGTCTTGATATCGCATCGAAGCCAGCGGATATCTTCGGCCAGACTCGTTTCGATTCCGGAATCATGATTGCCTCTCCAGTCATGGCTAACAACCGATCCCGTCAGAATAGAGCCTGCTTGATCAGGGAAGAAATGCTGGCGCGGAGCGGAGCCGCGTGTAATCTGAAAATAGACGATTCCATCATTGATCCTGTTTAAACCAATCAGTTTATTCAGTTTTTCAGTCAACAAATCAATGTTGAAAGGCAGCTGAAGCCGCAGTTCATTCGCGCTTCTTTTCAAGCGCTTCATATGGAGATCGAGAAGAAACATCTGGCCTCCATAAACAGGAATGGCTTCATAGATTCCATCACCGAATTGGTATCCGCGGTCTTCAATATCCACTTTCCCCTGTTCACGCGGTATGATCTGATCCTGGAACAAGATAAAAGACACAACGTTTCCCCCCTTAATTACATATCCCTAAGCTGCTTTTATTCAGTATATTCCTTGTTTTTTGAAGAAACAATGATTATTTGGCCGGGGCAAAAATAACCGCATTACTTTGTAAACTAAAAGGTTATTGATTCTTCCGGATTGCCGTCATCAGCCGTGAGGAAAGCTGACTATACCCTTTCTCATTTGGATGAAAATGATCGGCATAAAGCAGTGTGCTGCCTCTACCTTTAAAAATATCAAACGTCGGGATAAAAGTCGTGTTCCGGTACCGCGAGGCAATTTTTTTACTGTTAGCATTCCAACTGTTCAGGATTGGGACAAAGTCTTTATTGGCTGTGCCCAAATAATCTTCAAATGGATTATAAAGCCCGAAGTAATAGATCGGTGCATCAGGGTTAAGCTTTCTGATTTCGGAGAAAACCGTTTCCAGATGTGCTGAAAACACCTTCTGCTCCGCATTAAAGTCACTGGTGCTTAAATCCATAAAATGATTTTTCAGTACATGGACAATGTCATTACCGCCTATAGTCAGAAAGATGGTGTTCGAATGCCTGATTGTCTCTCTGGCCTGTGGCTTTTTCAGCACGTTCAGCAGATCGGCTGATGTGTCGCCAAGATGGCCCAGGTCTTCAAAAGAAACCTGCTTCACATTTTTCTGCTTTTTAAGTGCATCAGCGGTCATTCCGACATAACCATGATTTTTCGGGTCGCCGACACCTTGCGTCAGTGAATCGCCAAGCGCAACGATCCGGTAGGAATACGTTATTTTCTTATTGTTCTGGGTTTTTTGTTCCGGCCAGAAATGGTAGATTGCTAAACTTGCGGCTATTAGAATAACTAAAATGGCTATTGTATATGTGAAAAATTTCTTAATGATCCTGCACCTCTCCGATAAACTGATTCATTCTCCGTACCACCACAGCAGCGCGCGTTCTTCTATTTTTTTCACTGCAGCGTCTTTTCCCTGAATGTAACTTTCTGCATCATAAGGAAACGCGGCCGCCAGCTGTTCTTTCAAATTGCTGTAAAACGCTGCATCATCGGCATGAACCTTTAGGTAATCACGAAAAGCCAAGTGACGCACGACATCTTCTGTTCCTTCTTCAAAAATATGAAGATGAACCAGGTGATTGCCTTCAGCATCAGTTTTACAAAAATAGCGACGTCCGGCAATACCGTTTTCTCCATAGGATTCATAACCTAATGGATCCATACGGGAAGAAATCCGGTCCAAAGATGGTAAATCTGATACCTCAGCCAGAATATCTATAGTCGGCTTTGCAGACATTCCCGGTATTGATGTACTCCCTATATGATGTATGGCCCTTAAAACAGGATGGATGATGCGGGATATTCTTCCCACCTCCCTTTTATATTCCTGTTCCCATTCAATCTGGTAGGTTTCGATAACAATATGCCTTTGAGTCAAAAAGCCCAGCTCCCATTTGCAGATAGTAAATTGTCCTCAAAAACCGGACAGATATTATTTTAGCATATGGATTTCATTGCAGCATCCAACATAACAAAAAAGCAGCGGATGCACCGCTGCCCCTTGCCTTACTTAATAGCGTGTCTCTGATCAATTTTCTCTTCGATCTTTTCCAGAACTTTTTCATTTCTCAGTATTTCAGACTTGTTCTTGAGAACCAATTCCTTAAACACTTGTTTCTTCCTCAAGATACGGCCTCCCTTCACTTTATTCGTTCAGCCCTTTTCACACACCCATTATATAAAAAGAGGAAACGTTTTCCGTAATTGTGTGAATATTTTATCATATTTCTATTTTTCCCCAAATATCTTTTTTTCAAACATACCCCCGTTTTTTATCAAATGGCTGATCATTTGATACAATAGATAAGACAGATTATTGTTTGGGAGGCTTTTTCATGGATGAACAAATCACTTCTTATTTGGAAAACAATCGGGAGCTGCATCTGAAACAGATGATCGAATTTCTTTCAATTCCAAGTATCAGTTCCGACTCAACACATAAACCAGATGTCAGAAAAGCTGCGGAGTGGCTGGCAAATGATCTGGAGAATGGCGGATTGGAAAATGTACAGATTCTTGAGACTGCGGGCCATCCGGTTGTCTATGCCGATTATCTGAGAGCGGAGGGCAAACCAACCGTACTCTGCTATGGGCATTACGATGTTCAGCCGGTTGACCCGATCGATCAGTGGCATACTGACCCGTTCAAACCTGAGATTAAAGACAACATCATCTACTCCCGGGGAAGCAGTGATGATAAAGGACAGGTTTTCATGCTCGCCAAAGCAGCTGAATCTATTCTTGCGGTCAAAGAAGAGCTCCCGGTCAATATTAAATTTTGCTTTGAGGGCGAAGAAGAAATCGGCAGCGCGCATCTGGATGATTTTGTTGATACCCACCTGGATCTGCTCCAGGGCGATGTTCTGCTCGTCTCCGACACAACGATGATCGGGATCAATCAACCTGCGGTAAGCTACGGACTCCGCGGTCTCTGCGGACTTGAAGTACATCTTCGCGGACCCAAAGGCGACCTGCATTCGGGCGTGTACGGTGGCGCGGTTCAAAATACACTTCATGCCATGGTTGAATTGCTTGCAACCCTTCATGACAAAGATGGAAAGATTGCTGTTGATGGTTTTTATGATGGCGTCGAAGAGCTCACAGAAGAAGAGAAAAATACATGTGAAAAAATTTCTGATGACGAAGCGTTAAGAAAAGAACTGGATGTCGATACCCTCGTAGGCGAACCAGGTTACTCGACCACAGCCAGAATCTGGGCACGCCCGACTGTTGAACTTAACGGTGTTTTCGGCGGATTTCAGGGTGAAGGCTTGAAGACGGTCATTCCCTCCACCGCGACCGCGAAGATCACCTGTCGTCTCGTTCCAAACCAGGACCCAGCTGTGATTGGCGCACTTATGAACAAACACTTGAAGAAGCATCTCCCGGCGGGTGTGAAACTGGACATTAGGCTAATGGATCATGCCGAACCTTTTGTCATGCCGCTGGATCATCCAGCATTAAAGGCCGCAGGCGCCGCGCTAAAGGACGCGTATCATGTCGACCCAATCTTCTCAAGACAGGGTGGATCGGTGCCAATTGTTAATACGTTCCATGATAAATTAGGGCTTGCGCCAGTCCTTATGGGATTTGGCCTTGACACAGAAAATTTTCACGCGCCCAATGAACACTTCCATCTTGTTAATTTTGATCGCGGTCTGAAAGCTTTAATTGATTTTCTTAACTTTCTTCCAGAGCAAAAATAAATCATTTTGGCGCAAACCAAGACGGGGTGGATTTTTTCCACTCCGTTTTTTTATAATCAAAATTAAAGGGACCGTCCAAAATTGGACAGTCCCCCAGATGAAGAAGATGAAATGGATTCAGACTTTACAGGTTATTATCTTTCAGAGGGCTTTACGCCGAGCGGAATGCATTGAGCCAGTTGATTGATCCAATGGAATCCTCTCCTCAGATAAAAGCTGAAGGACTAAATACTTTTTGATCTACTTCGTTCATTATCATGCCCGCAAAGTCACAATTTATTCTCTTGCGGATATAAATTTCCTCATGAATTCTCATTCAGTTTCCGGCGCAAAACGGTCTGGAGAATGCCTCCGTTACGGTAATAATCAATTTCGACTTCGCTGTCAAAACGTACAATAACTTCAAACGGAATAACAGTACCGCTCACAGAAACTGCTTTAACCTGAAGAATCTGTCCCGGGATTACCTTTTCATCAATTTCGATGCTGATTTGCTCTTTTCCGGACAGGCCGAGTGAATCTGCGCTCTGGCCATCCTTGAATTGAAGTGGAAGCACGCCCATCATAACCAGATTGCTACGATGGATCCGCTCGAAGCTTTGAGCGATCACAGCTTTGATCCCGAGCAAATTCGTTCCCTTAGCGGCCCAGTCCCTCGAGCTTCCCATACCATAGTCCCTGCCTGCAAGGACAATCAGACCGGTACCATCTTTCTTATAATTCATAGCCGCATCATAAATCGGCATAATCTCTCCGGTTGGCCAGTATGTCGTATACCCGCCTTCCGTTCCGGGAGCAATCTGGTTACGGATGCGTACATTGGCGAACGTGCCTCGCATCATTACTTCATGATTTCCGCGACGTGACCCATATGAATTAAAATCAAAACGTTTGACACCTTTCCCAAGCAAATATTGTCCAGCTGGGCTTTTTTGAGCGATCGCACCCGCCGGAGAAATATGATCCGTCGTCACAGAATCGCCGAATTTACCGATGACCCTAAGGTTTTCAATCGGTTTAATTTCGTTTAGATTGGCAGAAAGATTCTCGAAGAACGGGGGATTTTGAATATAAGTCGAATCCGGGTCCCAGTCATAAAGTTCCCCAACGCTTGTTTGTATGGCGTTCCAGCGCTGATTTTCAGTGAAAACACGGGAATACTCCTTCTTAAACATATCCGGGCTGACCGATTGATTGATCGCCTCTTCGATTTCTTCACGCGACGGCCAGATATCTTTGAAATAGACATCATTCCCTTCGCTATCCTTACCGAAAGAATCATGCTGCATGTCAAAGTGTACTGTTCCGGCTAATGCGAAAGCCACAACAAGTGGTGGAGAAGCCAGATAATTGGCGCGAATCAGAGGATGAATCCGTCCTTCGAAATTACGGTTTCCGGAAAGGACAGCGGAAACCGTCAGATCTCCCTCGGTAACCGCCTTTTCAATTTCTTCAGGAAGCGGTCCGGAGTTACCGATGCATGTCGTACACCCATAGCCAACCAGATTAAATCCAAGCTGCTCAAGATAAGGCATGAGTCCCGCAGATTCAAGGTAATCAGTGACCACTTTAGATCCAGGCGCCAGACTGGTTTTTACATAATCAGGAACCGTCAGCCCTTTTTCAACAGCCTTTTTGGCTACCAGACCGGCACCGATCATCACGCTCGGATTACTTGTATTCGTACAGCTGGTAATCGCCGCGATCACAACCGCCCCGGTTTTCAGTTCCGTTTTGCTCCCATCCTGATGCTCAATGAAGGCCTTTTTGTCTATTTCATTCTTCTGCAGGCCGAATCCATGATTGCCAGACTCTCTCGTTAAGGAGGCGGCGAATTCATCTTTGATTTTTGTCAGCGCAATGCGATCCTGAGGACGCTTTGGACCGGCAAGAGACGGTTGCACGTCTGAGAGATTCAGTTCAATCACTTTCGTAAACCGCGGATCCTTTGATTCCGGTGAGTAAAAGAGTCCGTTTGCCCTGCAATAATCCTCAACCAGCCGAACGGATTCATCCGACCGACCTGTCAGATGCAGGTAATCCAGTGTTACCTGGTCAACCGGGAAAAATGTGGTCGTTGCTCCGTTTTCCGGAGACATATTTGAAACCGTTGCCCGATCGGCAAGGGACATATGAGACAGGCTGGGGCCGAAAAATTCAACAAATTTTCCAACGACACTTTCCTCCCGCAGGATCTGTGTTACCTTCAATGCAAGATCAGTCGCTGTGGTTCCATCGGGGAGACTTCCAGTGATGCGGACACCAATCACTTCCGGAACAGGAAAATAGGAAGGCTGCCCGAGCATTCCCGCTTCTGCTTCAATGCCTCCGACGCCCCATCCGAGGACACCTAAACCGTTTATCATTGTCGTGTGGGAATCGGTTCCTACGAGTGTATCTGGATAGGCCAGCAAACCGCCATCGTCATCAGTCACTGAATGCACGACAGAAGCGAGATATTCAAGATTCACCTGATGAACGATCCCCGTTGCCGGTGGAACCGCACGAAAATTTTCAAAGGATTTCTGCGCCCATTTCAAGAATTTATAGCGCTCGCCGTTTCGTTCGAATTCTTTGTTCATATTGAATTTCAAAGCATCATTGGTGCCAAAGCGATCAACTTGTACCGAATGATCAACAACGAGATCAACAGGCTTTTCAGGGTTGATCTTCTCCGGGTTACCGCCGAGATCCGCTAATGCTTTTCTTAGAGAGGCCAGATCAACGACAGCTGGAACACCTGTAAAATCCTGCAATATGATCCGCGAAGGATTGAAAGGGACATCAATGCTTTTATTCAGCTCTTCGGTCCCCCATTTTGTCAGATTCTCAACATGTTCCCGTTTAATAACCTTGCCATCGCACTGGCGTAAAACCGCTTCCAGTAATACTTTAATTGAATAAGGAAGCCGCTCAACATCACCGAATTGATTAAGGACGCCGAGATCGTAAAAACTGTATGTTTTCCCATTGCTGTCAAAATGATTAAGCGCGTGAAAAAAATCCTTCTGTCCGGATGTGTTTCTTTCTGCAGCTGTCGCCATACCGTCACCCTCTCTATGATTTGTATATCATATACAACGCTAATTTTATCTTAAATGATCGATGCGAATAAGTAAAACAATATCAAATCAAGACTTAAAATAAGCTTTTCCTGATATATCCCATTGCAAAAAGCTCAGCAGAGTACTTCTCCTTTTCTCTGGTAAGAGACTGTTCCTCGGCATACAGTCATCACTAACTGATTCTGACCGTCAAGAATGATCAAATCAGCATCCTTCCCGACTTCAAGAGAGCCTTTGCGGTTGAACACATTGCACTGAAGTGCCGGATTAATTGAACCCATCTGGACGATATCCTCAAGTGTCGCATCCGTGAAAGAGAGCATATTTCTTATTGCCTGGTCCATCTTCAGCAAGCTGCCGGCGATCGTCCCGGAAGAAAGAAGCGCCAGGCCGTTTCTTACATGGACCTCCTGCCCGCCAAGTTCATAATCCCCGTCTTTCAGGCATTTTGCACGTATTGCGTCAGTAATCAGAATCATTCGGTCACTGCCCTTCAGCTTGTATGCCAAATTGACCATGCCCTGGCATATATGCCGTCCGTCACAGATCAGTTCGGTGTACAGCTCATGATGCAGGAGTGCGCCTCCGAGAATACCCGGCTCACGCTGATGCATACCTCTCATCCCGTTATAGAGGTGTGTGACCTGTGTTGCTCCAGCTGCTGCTGCATTAAGCACATCTACATCCAAGCCATTGCTGTGCCCGATCGAAGCGACAATATTTTGTTCAGAGAGATGACGGATCAGAGTGAGACCCCCGTGGATTTCAGGTGCAAGTGTGACCTCTTTAATATTTCCTCCGCTAAGCTCCTGCCATTTATCAAAAAGATCAGCATCCGCTTCAATAATGTGCTCCGATCTCTGCGCCCCTGCTTTCTCCTTACTGATGAATGGGCCTTCCAGATGAATGCCCAGAATCTCAGCCTCTCCATGTTGCTGATGACCAATCACCTGAGCCGCATTTTCCAGGGCCGTTTCAATTTTTTCTGGGGATTGCGTCATTGTCGTGGCCAGAAATGAAGTTGTCGCTTCTCCCGGAAGAGCTGACGCTATCGTTCTCAGTGCGTCAGGTGTAGCATCCATCATATCTGAGCCATTTGCTCCGTGGATGTGCATGTCGATCATTCCAGGAAGGCATTTATATTCCGGCGGAAAATGAACAATGGTATCGCTATCTTGATCGGTCTGATAACCGATGGAGACGATTTTACCTTGATCAAAAGAAATATTACCGTTATGAATCCAGTCATGATCCGAATAAATGGCGCATCCGGCTATCTTTTTCAACATGTCAGTCACTCCCTTTATATATGGATATATCGCAAAGCGTTCAGGCAATAAAATCATCAGCTGCAATTTTTCAATCGCTGGGGATCAAAATAAACCGAGCTGTTTCGGCGCCAACCCTGAATAGCTGAGATCGAGCATGTCGATCATCTGCTTCGCATTATCTGCGGCATCACCGCCTGAATTATTGTTAAAAAGCATATAAACATTTTTAACTTTCTGATTGAGGATCATCAGCCGCTGCTTCCATTCATTCAGCTCTTTGCTATCATAACGATACAGGCAGCGCACCTTCCTCCAATTTGGTCCATGATTCAACCATCCGGCAGTATTTCTCCCATGAAGCCGTATGAGCACTGAATCGCCCCACCCGGATAATACCAGAGGAATGGATCCGGTATCTGTCTGAGGTTCATCGCAAATCGTATGGGTCCATCCTTCTCTTTCAATAAATGATAACGTTTTCATCTTTGTTTCCGGCAAAAACCAGCTCGGATTTCGGAACTCAAGAGCCACTGGTATTCCGCTCATTTTCTTCTTTGTATAACGGAGTTTTTCGATATTTTCAGCAGTACAATCAAACCAGGGAGGGTATTGAAACAGGACCATCGTGCATTTGCCTGACTGAAGCAACGGATCAATGGACGAACAAAAGGTATCAAACATTTCCCCGATATTTTTAAAGCTTGTTTTCCCGCGAAGATGTCCTGTCATTCCCTGATAAGCCTTAACAATGAAACGGAAATTGTCCGGTGTTTCATTCACCCAGTTCCGGTAATTTTTCTCGGGTTGGATTGCGTAAAACGAACTGTCACTTTCTACAATAGGAAAATGGCTGCAATAGCTTTCCAATTTCGAAGATTTTGTACCAGATTCATATAAACTTGGGTGGTCACCCCAACCTGTCAAACCAATCCAATTCAAAGTTTCCCACCTGTCTTCTCACCGTTCTGATTCAGCCGGTCCATTTTCAAGCAATCTGCGATAGGTGAGATACATGGACAGACGCCACGGTAAAAGCATACCCAATGCAAGGATGAAAAAGAATGATGCGGTCTGCGGCAGACTGACGGCTTGTTCCATCGCCAATTTCATTACTGTTCGAACAAGCAGCAATCCGATCAGGATGAACGCAAATGCTTTGGAACGTTTCAAATAAACATCGTTTCCGACGCGTTCAAATTTTGATGTCTTGATCAAGAAAAAAGAAAAAGCCATACCAACAAGAAAAGCGATCCCCGCTTCCCAAAAAGGGATCCATGTTTTCGGTTCGATGAACATCAAAAAACCGGTTAACATGAATACCGGAGGGAGCAGTAATTTTTTCGCGTTTGTCGGTTTTTTAGATGCTTTCAGACGGATAAAAATCACCAGACCGGCAAAAAGAACGCCGATCGATAACCCGATTAATTCAGCTGCTATCTTACTCACCCTCCAACTATGAACAACAGGCATTGGCGAATTCGTATCTATGCATTCAGGCAAAAGACCCGGCATTGCTTTGGTTCGCTGCCGCCTGTACTATTTTCTCACAAATCCGGTGAGTTTCCAAAGCATCCGCCTTTGAAATCGGTTCTTCTTTATGATGTTTTACGGAATCGAGAAAGGCTTCAACGATCTGCACAAAACCTCTTTTATACAGAGTCGTCGTCCAGTCCCCAAATGGCTTTTGGATCCTGACATTGCCCTTAATCTGTTCAAACTCAGCCAGATTACGGACCCGGTACTCGCTTTCCGGGGACATAGCCTGAAGAATTTCCTCATTTCCTCCACTCACCCTGCTCATAAATGTGACCGCCAGCTTGCTGCCCGCATGTAAGACAACATTGAGATTCGTGTAAAGATCTTCGGCATTTTTCTTCGCAAAAACGTTAATGGCTTCAACAGGCTCATTCAGCAGGTACCTCGCTGTATCCACTACATGGATGTAATCGTCATATACAAATTTCCGAATATCCGCAGGGTCGTTTACCCGGTTTTTTTGATAAATAATCATGGACTTGCCAGGCGCTTCAAAAACGGCACGGTTGAGCGGCGCAAAACGACGGTTAAATCCGGTCATCAATAGCACCCTTTGTTTTTCAGCAAGCTCTGTCAGTTTTTTAACCGTTTCATAATGATCGGCTATTGGCTTATCCGTATATACAGAAATACCTTCATTTAATAGTTTTGAAATAATTGCAGGGTGTGCCGAGGTCGCCGCATGTACGAATGCTGCATCGATACCGCTTTCAATTAACCGATCGACTGATTGATAAAGGTGAGTCCACCTGTACTTATCACTGATTTTACGGAGTTTCTGCTCATTTCGGGTGCAAAAATGAAGCTCGGCGCCGCTCAAACCGGCATAAACAGGCAGATAAGCTTTCTCAGCAATAGAGCCAATACCGATAATTCCGATTTTCATTAGATTCATCATCTCCTTCAGAATTCAACCGATTTTCTCCCTTCATTCTATCATGTTTCGCACTTGGTAAAACGCACTATTTCCAGTTCTGCTGACGAATTTTCAGCCGGTTCGCCCTCCCTCCAAAAAGTTATCAATATCCCTTGTAAACAACAAAGGCCCAGCCGGATTTCATTGCCCGGCCGGGCCAGTTGCTTATTGTTGGTTCGATTGATTATTGATGGCTTTCATCATCTGGTTCAGTTTCTTCTGAGATGGATGCTGACCCATTTGTGTCATCATCACGCGGAGCATCTGCTCATTGATTGGCGGATTCTTCTTGAGATAGTTCATCATATATCTACGGGCAATCAAAAAGCCGAGGATTAATCCCACAGCCAGACTGACAATGCCCACTAATATGTACAGCCACAGCATATGCCTGTTCCTCCTTGTGTCAAATTTCCATTTCTCAGTTTACACTATCGCATGAAATCAGGTCAACCTTACATAGAGAGGGAACATAAATATTATTTGTCGGAATGTCGAAAACAACAAAAAGCCACATAAAAAAGAACGCCTTATTTTGAGATTGCATAAAGCGTCCGTCTGAAGGAGGATGAAAAATAACCTGTCGGTGAAAGGCAAGGTCAAATCACCGAAAGGAATGAATCATATTTTAATCGGTATTTCAAAAATTGAAATACACGCGATTAAACAGTTGTCGTAAATTGTATCACTACAACAATCAATTTCTTTCCTTGTTGTATAACAGTATAACATAAAAAAACTGCCTTGCAAACAAAAAGGCAGCCTCCATTATTAATTAATTTGCGGTTTTGAAGTGATGTTATTGAGCGACGGGGATAATTAACTTCTGGTTCAGTTCGATGTGGTTGCGAACAAGTCCGTTTTTATTCTCGACCCATTCAATAAATGATTCATTTGAAAGCCCCGGAGTTTTCTGATGATATTCCTGGGCAATTGACCAGAGCGTGTCCCCTTTCTCAACTGTAATTGTTCTGTAACTACTGTCAGCGGTGACGTGGCTCGTCAGAGTCAGAAACAGAATAACAGTTGTAACCAAAAGCACTAAAATGTATGAAATACCCTTTATTTGATGGCGTTCAGCAAATACGTTCATTAATAGTCCCTCCGTTATTTATCAATATGGAATATATGTTCCTAGGAATGTTTGTTCGTTGTTTTTATTATAGTGCGAACATTAGTTTGCGTCAATAGTTCGAACGAATGTTTGCATGTAAAATAGTCAAATGGTATAATAAGCAAAAGAATACGAAAAGGAGCAGCGTAATGAGACTCTCTAATCGCCAACAATCCATACTGGATTTTATTAAACATGAAGTCGCGACCAAGGGATATCCTCCCTCGGTTCGTGAGATATGCAATGCCGTCGGCCTGGCGTCAAGTTCCACTGTTCATGGCCACCTCGAAAGGCTGGAGAAAAAAGGGCTGATCCGCCGAGATCCAACAAAGCCCCGCGCGATCGAAGTACTTGATCATGACAGCAATGTTTTCAGTGAAAAATCTGTTCCCATCCCGGTTATTGGAAAAGTAACCGCCGGAATGCCAATTAGCGCAGTTGAGAACATTGAGGAGTATTTTCCAGTTCCGCTTTCTATGGTTGAGGACGATGAAGCGTTTATTCTAAACGTTTCAGGAGAAAGCATGATCAACGCCGGAATACTTGACGGCGATAAAGTGATCGTCCGCCAGCAAAAAACGGCTGAGAATGGAGAAATTGTTGTCGCTATGACTGAAGATGATGAAGCGACAGTCAAACGCTTTTTCAAGGAAAAAGACCATGTCAGGCTTCAGCCGGAGAATCCTTCTATGGATCCGATTCTTCTTGACAACTGCACCATCCTTGGCAAAGTGGTCGGTGTATTCCGGTCCATTCATTAATCAAACATGTCTCTTAACATTACATATTTGTTATCCGGGAAGAAGCTTCTTAGTTTCTTCCCGAATTTTTGTCTACAACGAAAAAATCCTTTCAGCATTAATGCCCCCTCCTGCGCCCACGTTCATATACTTTAGTGGTAAAGTTGGTTAAAATATAAAAAAGACGACTGGGGTGAGTCAAATGAATGAACCTTTAAAAAATTTTTTTCTCATCGGTCTGGGTATAGCCGCAGCAGGCAAGGATAAAGCGGAGAAATACCTACGTGAGTTTTCTGCTGAGGGAAGCGCCGTGTCAGAGGAAACAAAGTCCTATTTGGAAAAATGGTCTGATAAGGGTAAAGCAAAGAAGAACGAATTGAAAAATGATTTCAGACAAGAAGCCAGAGAGGCCATCGAAGGTTTAGGATTTGTCACTAAAGAGGAATACAACGGACTGAGAGAACGACTGTGCGCGCTTGAAAAACTCAGTTCACTGGATCAAAATGTATGCCCTTCTGAAATTGACAAAGTGAAAAAAGAAAAAGCGGACAGGTGAGCTCAATGATTGGTAAGCATATCCGGCATCTTCAGCGGTACCGCGAAATTGTTACTGTGCTTGTCAAATATGGATTTGGATATATTGTCAAAGATGTGGGTCTGATCCATCTTCTTTCCCTCCCCAAGCAGATTGCTTCTGATTTTTCTGGCAGTAGCGGCGATGCAAAACCACTCGGCCGGAGAATCAGACTGGTTTTTGAAGAATTGGGGCCGACATTTATTAAGCTCGGACAGCTTCTTAGTTTGAGGACAGATCTGATCCCCGATCAGATTGCTTATGAGCTGAGGAAACTTCAAGACCATGTGACACCGGTTGATCCTCAAATTATTAAATCGTTGATCAAAGAAGAGCTCGGTGTTCCTGCCGAAGAACTTTTTTCCAGCTTTGAAGAAAACTGTATCGCTGCAGCATCAATCGCCCAGGTCCACCGAGCTGTATTAGTGACCGGTGAGCAAGTGGCTGTCAAGATCAGAAGACCTAATATCGAAACAGTTGTGGGCAACGATATTGAGATTCTTAGAGACCTGGCCGTATTAATTGAAAGGCACTATTCCTGGGCCAAAAATTTTCAAATTTGCGATTTGGTCGAAGAATTTTCTCAAGCCATCCAATTCGAGATGGATTATTTCAGAGAAGGCAGAAATACCGAGAAAATTTATCACTATTTTTCCGAAACAATCGATATTGTTATTCCAAAAGTCTATTGGGACTATTCAACCAGGCAAATACTAACTTTAGAATATATTCACGGCTTAAAATTCAGTGATCTGACCAATACCAGAACGAATGATTTTGACCATACTGTTATCGCAAAGCGTCTTGTCCGTTCCTTTCTGGATCAGGCATTAAACGCGGGTATCTTTCATGGTGACCCGCATCCTGGCAATCTTTTTTTCTTCCCCGAGAACAAAATTGCTTACATTGACTTTGGACAAGTCGGTATATTAAATGAAGAAATGAAACACAATTTTGCGAACCTAATCATTGGCCTTATGAAGGGAGACACCGAGCTTCTGTTCAGAACGATCTTTCTGATGTCTTCGATGCCTGACGGCATGGACGAACGATTGTTCAAGACTGATCTTGAGTTGTTGCGCGACAAGTACTATAACCTTCCCTTTAAAGAGATACATATTGGCCAGGTCATTCGCGACATTTTTGAGATAACGAAGAAGTACCGCATTTCCATCCCGAAAAATTACTCGCTTCTCGGAAAAGCCCTGATTACGCTTGAAGGGCTAATCACGCAGCTGGACAGTCAAATCAGCATTCTTGAAATCGCTGAGCCCTATGGAAGAAAAATTATGCTGAACCGTCTGAACCCCGACCAGCTTTCCAAGAGATTTTTCAATAGCTTACTCGACGCAGCGGAAAACAGCATTCAGATTCCGGGACTCTTAAAAAAAGCGCTTGTCCATCTCTATAAAGGAAAAACCCATGTCGAAATGGAGCTTCCGCAGCTTGAGATGCTGTTAATCAAGCTGGACCGCGCCGCCAACAGAATTTCGTTCAGTATTATTCTCCTCGCCTTCAGCATCGTTCTGGCCGGAATCATGCTTAGTGAAGCTTTTGGCAGCCATCCGGTTTTCAGCGGCATTCCGATTTTCGATATTGCCATCACCATCGTCCTGTTCATGTTTCTTATTGTTCTTTTCGCCATCTTCCGCTCAGGAAGATTATGAGAACTCCTCAGTTTGTCGCTTACTCTGCGGCCGGTGCGTCAATCATCTTCAAACTTTCCTGTACAAAGCACCCGTAGTAAATCGCAGAAAAAATGGTTAAGAGCCCGACAAAAAAGAAGATTGACTCAATGGATATCAAGGACGGAAAAGCAATCAGGATGAATCCAAGAGTCAGAGACTGTGAAAGCATCATGACGGGCGTACTCCAGCTTTCCACCCTTCCCATCATCTTCGGATCAACGACGCAAGGCATCCAACCGCCTATCGCCACATTCACCAACGGAACAAACAGCATAGAAAAAAAGATGAGTGCAAGGAAAAAAACGACATTTTGAGCATAACCGGCAGCGATAATGAATGCACCGCTAAAAGCAAGGCCAACGACAATCATTGTTTTATAGGGCCATTTCCCCGAAACGATCGAGGCAAGCAGACTCCCAACCAATATCCCGATGCCAGCAACGATACCACCCCATACTGAAAAAAATTGATAGGAATCGGGTACCAGTTTATATTTTAAAATAAAAATCAGCATCACACTGCAGCCTCCGTTAATAATACCAAAAACGACAAAGCTGGCAATCAATGAAACGAGCAGCCTGTTATGAATAATGTAATGAAATCCTTGTCCGAAGTCCGCTCCAATCGTCTTAAAATTAAAGGACTTCCAGCGATGGCGCCCGTTGGGCAAACAGACTGATTTTGGGAGATTCAGTGAACGGATCAATATTGCCGAGATAATAAAAGAAAGCGTATCAATAAAGATTGCTCCGGGTGCCCCAGCTGTCCAGTAAACAACTGCGCCCAGCCCGTTCCCAAAGATCATGAAAAGACTGCTGACCATCTGATTTAATCCTGCTGCAACCGGATAATCTTTTTTCGTCAGAACACCCTGAATAATAGCCTGCTCAGCCGGGGCAAAAAATTTAGATACAGCTGCTCTGATAAAAATCATAGCGAATATCAGCCAGAGAAGATTCGTCAGCAGAGAAAAGAGCAAGCCCAAAGATAATCCGGCACTGATCAGATCACAGTTGGCAGCGATCTTTTGTCGGTCCATCCGATCCGCGGCCACGCCAACCAGCCAGAATACAAGCAAAGAAGGAAGTGTGGACATCAGTTCGTTAAATGTCGCAAGATACGGCTGACTGCTGAATCGGTCCAGAAGATAAAACACGAGTGAAGTCATGCCGATCACGCTGCCGAGCTGCGAAGTAACCGATGCTGAAAATAAAAATGTGTAACGCCTGTCTTTAAAGATGGAAAATGTCTTGGCCATGATTCTTCCACATCCCAGTTTTTTGATTTTCTTCAACCTTACAGATCTATCTTAAATAGATTAGGAGGCTGAAAAAACAACCTTATGATTGGTTTAATCTCCGACCCGGGACTGATTTTTAAGTGGCTTATCTCTGAAGCAGAAACCTATAGATGCGCTGACTTACGGTGTGGTCAAATTCCCCGGCCAACCGATTGAGGTCCTTCTGCGCCTCAACGACTTGATTCGCCGTCTCTTTTCCATAAATTAGGATCAGGCGATTAAATTCATTCGATATCCTTTTAATTTTTTCTTCATTTATATTACGACCTGCCAAAAAGAGCGAAGCCAGCCTTTTATGATCAGGAGTCAGCGTCTGCCAACTGTCATTTGGACTATTTGAAAAAAGCCTGCAGTTTACCGGACCGGAAGCATCGACTAAAGCGACTAGGACATCCTGTGATTCAAATGGGACACTGCGAACAAGTTCCTCCATGATTCTGATCGAAGATTCATTTATAACGTAAGCCCCTTTTTGAAAAGGAAATTTCTCTCTGATTATTTTCAGAATTGAAGCGCTCCCCGTACAAACCAGTAATTGTTGTTCCGATATTCTGAGAACGCTAGGTTTCATCCCGGGCAAAACAGTCCGTTCACCATTTTTCGCTAAGTCTACAAGTTGGCCATCACTGACCACTGAAGCCCACTCCGGTGAAGCAATAATCGAAACAAAACTCATTACAACCACTCCTAACTCGGTAATTCCACCTTAATAAACATAATGGATATACCATTAATTCTGGCCGCGAATCGAACCGTTTAGTTAAACTATAGCTAATAGTTATATAACTTATAAAGTATAAGCATTTGCATTTTCATAAAAATGTCATAAAATAGACTCGTAAGGTTCACTATATTGTCAAATTTACAAAAGAGAAAAAGCTTGAAACATGACTTTATTTGTAATTCAAGCAAATCATTAAATCTGGAGGAGGACTTTCTCTATGGGAAAGATCAAGGCAAGTGAAGCAGTTATCAAATTGTTTGAGAACTGGGGCATTGATCATATTTATGGTATCCCCGGTGATTCCATCGATACAATGGTTGAAGCATTAAGAAAGAAAGAAAGTAATATTAAGTTCTATCAAGTCCGCCATGAAGAAGTGGCCTCGCTGGCTGCAGCAGCTTACTCAAAACTGACGGGCAAAATCGGTGTTTGTCTCGCGATCGGCGGCCCTGGTGCCATTCACTTGTTAAACGGTATGTATGACGCGAAAATGGATCATGTACCGATGCTTGTTCTCGTCGGTCATATCCCATCACGATTAACTGGAACTGACTATTTTCAGGAAGTCAACACTGTCGAGCTTTTCAAGGATGTCGCTGTTTATAACAAAGAAATTACCAGCGCCGAAAGCTTCCCTGCCGTTGTCAACCAAGCGATCCGTACCGCCTATCAGGAGCGCGGCGTAGCCGTTCTCTCGATTCCCGATGATATAGCGGAAGGTGAAATTTCAGACCATGCAGCTCAGCTGTCTACCATTTTTGAGAAAAAAATACCTGGCCTCGTTGAGAATGACCTCAGCGACGCGGTTGCGCTGATCAATGCAGCAAAGAATCCTGTTATTCTGGCTGGAGTCGGAGCAAAGCATGCGAAGAAAGAACTTAAAACTTTCGCAGAACGCATTTCTGCTCCAGTCGCTGTCACATTGCCTGGAAAAGGTGCACTGCCTGATGAACATCCGAACTTCCTGGGAAATATCGGGAAGATAGGTACAAAGCCAGCTTATGAAGCAATGAAAAGTTCGGATCTTTTGGTTATGGTTGGTACCGATTATCCGTACGCCGCTTATCTTCCGGAGGGGGCAAAGTGTGTTCAGATTGATATTGATCCCCTGAAGATTGGCAAAAGATACTCAGTATCCGTTGGTATTGTCGGCGACGCGTCTGAAGCGCTAGCCTATCTGAATGAACACACCACACCAGTTTCTGATCGGCCGTTCCTCAAAACCTGTCAGGAAAGAATGGCCAAATGGTGGGCATGGATGGATGAAGATAAAGACAATAAGAAAACGCCTATTGCCCCTCAGGCCGTTATGGCAGCGATACAGTCCATTGCAGAAGACAATGCGATCTTCTCTGCGGATGTCGGTACAGCGACTGTATGGTCAACTCGTTACCTTCACGTGACCAATCAGGATTTCATTATTTCTGCATGGCTCGGAACCATGGGCTGCGGTCTTCCAGGAGCAATGGCAGCGAAGCAGGCGTTTCCAGACCGTCAGGCAATCGCCATTTGCGGCGACGGTGCTTTCTCGATGGTTATGCAGGATTTCGTGACCGCTGTTAAATACAAATGGCCAATTATTGTTGTTGTACTGAATAACAAACAACTATCATTCATCAAGTATGAGCAGCAATCCGCCGGTCAGCTCAATTACGGGATTGACCTTGAGGACATCGACTATGCTAAGTTTGCAGAAGCTTGCGGCGGCAAGGGATACCGCGTTGAAAAATATGAAGATCTGCATGATGCTTTTGAAGCTGCAAAAGCATCAGATGTTCCGGTTATTCTCGATGTAGCTGTAGATCAGAATGCCGCTCCGCTTCCGGGAAAGATCGTAATGGATGAGGCCAAAGGATATGCCAAGTTCGCGTCAAAATCAGTTATTGAAAATCACAAATTTGAGAAAATGCCTCCAATGAAGGATGTTGTCCGCCGTTTTCTCTGATTAATATTCGAATCAGGCAGGGAGCTGGTTAAAAAGACCAGCTCCCTGTTTTATTATAAGGCATTGTTAAACTTGTCAGTTGTTTTTCGCTCCAATCAACGAAGGACAAAATCAACATTGAATTTAAAACATAGCCAACTATAAAAAAAAGGCCCCGACAGGCCAAAATAATGGAGTATGACGTGAGAAACAGGGAGATCTTACCTCGTTCTCATAGACATCATAGCAATTTATTGTTAATTTAACATAAATTTTATGATTAGATTTTGTAATAAACGAATTCTCTATACGATCTATCTCAAGAGAATTACTTTTTAACCACGGCGTGACCGCCGAATTCGTTACGCAGAGCTGCCACGATCTTTCCGGAAAACGTATCGCTCTCAAGCGAACGGTAGCGCATCAAAAGGGACAGCGCGATGACCGGCGTCGGTACCTGCATATCCAGTGCGGTCTCAAGTGTCCATTTTCCTTCTCCAGAGGAGGCCATGATGCCGCTCAGCTTCTCCAGATTTCCATCCTTTGAAAATGCATCCTGCAGCAATTCAATCAGCCAGCTACGAATCACTGAACCGTGGTTCCAGACTTTTGCGACTGCTTCATTGTCGTACTCAAAATCACTTTTCTGCAAAACTTCAAATCCTTCGGCGATGGACTGCATCATGCCATACTCGATACCATTGTGCACCATCTTCAGAAAGTGTCCGCTCCCCGCTTTTCCTGTATACAGATAACCGTCTTCTACCGCAATGGCGCAAAAGAGCGGTTCAAGGTAATCAAAAGTCTTTCTTTCACCGCCCACCATAACGCAAGCGCCACTTCTCGCACCGCTCATGCCACCGGAGGTACCTACATCCATAAAGGAAATGCCTTTCTCTTTACAAATCCGATAGCGTCGCAACGAATCTGTATATTTTGAGTTTCCACCGTCAAGAATTATGTCTCCCTGATCCAGAAGTTCAAGCAGGGAGGATAACGTCTCTTCTGTTGGCGCACCGGCAGGAACCATCATCCAGAAAGTTCGTGGCTTGTCCAAACTGCGTACCAGCTCCTTGATGGAAGAAAATCCTTTGATCCCCTTTACGCCATTGACTCTCCCAATAGCTTCTGCGGACAAATCAAAAGCATTAACTTGAAAACCGTGCTCTGCCATATTTTGAGCAAGGTTAAATCCCATTTTCCCCAATCCAACTAAACCAATTTGCATTCCATTCACCTGATTTCAATAATTATCCAATGAGGCTGTATCCAATATTAAGTTTACCTCATTTACCTTATACACGTCCAAGGCATTTTTTAACCGGCCTGATGCCACTATGACCCTACCTTACACAGAGGCAGATTATTTCACATATCAGATCTCATTTGCTAAAATTTTTTTGTTTATAAACTAAGGAGGATCATCATGAAAACTTATCCGTTGTCACTATGGACACTTGTCATCGGCGCTTTCGCGATCGGCATGACTGAATTTGTCATTATGGGTCTCCTGCCCAACGTCGCATCAGATCTGCATGTTTCAACGGCGGCCGCCGGACAGCTGATTACAGGCTATGCATTGAGTGTGGCTATCGGTGGTCCGCTGATTGTGATTGCTACTTATAAAATGGCCCGAAAAAGTGTATTAATGCTTCTTATGGGCATTTTCAGTGTCGGTAACCTGTTCGCCGCGTTATCCGTCAATTACGGACTACTCATGCTGAGCAGAGTGGTTACCGCTCTAGCGCATGGTTCTTTTTTCGGACTCGGAGCCATTATGGCCGCAAGCCTTGTACCGAAGAATAAACAAGCATCTGCAATGGCACTGATGTTTTCCGGTCTGACTGTAGCCAATATTGTTGGTGTTCCCTTTGGAACTCTGATCGGTCAACGCCTGGGCTGGCGTGCCAGCTTCCTGATCATTAGTATCATCGGACTTATCGCTGTTGCCGGACTTTTTTTGCTTGTTCCAAAACAGGGAAATAAGCAAAAAACATCCCTTTTTACCGAATTAGCCATTCTGAAAAGCGGTCGGTTATGGATTACCTTGCTGATTTCATTATTCAGTTTCGGAAGTGTCTTTGCCTTTTTCACCTACATAACACCGGTGCTTCGGGAAGTCACCCACTTTAGTGATCAGGCGGTAGACATAACCCTTGTTGTTTTTGGTATTGGAGTTACAGTCGGCAACTTAATTGGCGGCAAACTGGCAGACTGGAAAATGAATCAGTCATTAGTCGGGCTGCTCATTATTCTGTTGTTATTCTTCATCGTACTTTTCTTCGTTCAGCCTTTCGCGCTTCCAATGATATTGGCGGTATTTATATTCGGCGTCCTTGCCTTTTCACAAGGCCCGATCCTTCAGTATAGAAGTATGCTGCTTTCAAAAGATGCCCCGATGCTTTCCAGCACGTTGAATCAGTCTGCGATGAATGTCGGAAACGCGACCGGCGCATTTGTTGGTGGCATATCCGTAAACTTTCTGCCCATTAAATTTTTGTCACTGACCGCCCCCCTTCTCTCATTAATCGGATTAGTGCTATTATTCATTCAGCTGTATGGTATCAATAAAGTTAAAAAGTCTTCATCTCTTGCATCAGCATCGACAAAAGCTTAAATTCCAAAAAAATATCGTTTTTCGACAAAACCCGGATTCCGGGTTTTGTTTTATCTAATAGCATTTATCTATACCGAACCTCCAGCTAATATTTAAATACTATCCCCAAAGTTTAATTTTCTGAGGCTTCGATTTTTTTGAAATATCAATTTCACTGATTTTTTCAAGATCAAAAAAACGGGATCAAGTCCCTGAGGACCGATCCCGTCGTGCTCAAATACATAAGTGCTCATTAAGAAATTTAAAGTAAAATGCTTAACTCTTCTTCTGGACAATTGTCTTTTTCCATAGACCCAGTATAAGGCCGGAAATCACTGCTCCGATCAGTATAGACAAGATGAAAAGGAACGGATGACTACTTAACAGAACAACGAAAATGCCGCCGTGCGGTGCAGGGATATTAGCGCTCCACAACTGTGTCAGCCCGCCAGCAATCGCAGCTCCGACAACGCTTGAGCCGATCACTCGCAGTGGATCGGATGCTGCAAACGGAATCGCGCCTTCCGTTATGAAAGAAAGGCCGAGAACATAGTTTGTGATACCTGCTTTTCGTTCATCTTCCGTAAATTTATCCTTAAAGAATGTCGAAGCCAGGGCAATTGCAAGTGGGGGCACCATGCCACCAGCCATAACTGCAGCCATCATCAATCCGCCATTCGCAGCCCCGCTTGTGAAGACACCGATTGCAAATGTATATGCCGCTTTATTTACAGGGCCGCCCATATCGACAGCCATCATGCCTCCGAGAACGATGCCGAGTAATATAGCATTCCCCGTTCCAAGGTGGCCCAGACCGCCAACTAGGCCGCTGTTGATCCACTTGAAGATCGGATCAAAAATGTAATACATTAGCCCGCCTGTAAGAAGGAGGCCAAAAACCGGATAAAGAAGTATTGGCTTTAAACCGTCCAGCGTCTTTGGCAGACCTGAGAATACCTTCTTGAGCAGGACAACCAGCCAGCCTGCGAGAAAACCTGCCGCAAGGCCGCCAAGAAAGCCCGCGTTTGACGAATAGGCCATGAAACCACCGACAACACCGGGCATCAGAGCCGGCCGGTCGCCAATACTTACGGCGATATAGCCTGCCAGAATCGCGATTAGAAAGTGGAACGCGCCGGTGTCCCCACCCGCAACAGCACTGAGCATCTGATAAATTGTATTATCTTTGCCTAGTCTTTCAAATATAAATGAGATGGCAAGGAGAATACCACCACCCACAACGAATGGAAGCATGTGAGAAATACCGTTCATCAGATCTTTATAGATCTTGCTCCACACCGAGCCGCCTTCTCCTGGCGCTGAGGCTGCTTCCGCTCCACCTTCCGCGTGATAAACAGGAGCCTGTCCATTCAGAATCTTATTAATGAGTTCTTCAGGCTTGCGGATACCGTCACTGACCGGTGTCTGCAAAACTTTTTTGCCATCAAAACGCGCCATTTCAACCTTCTTGTCTGCCGCGACAATGACCCCCGCTGCACGCGCAATTTCATCTCTGGTCAAAACATGCTTTGCGCCTTCCGAACCATTTGTTTCGACACGGATCGGAACACCCAATTCTTCAGCCTTTTTCTTCAAAGCGTCTTCCGCCATATACGTATGAGCAATTCCTGTCGGGCACGCGGTAACCGCGACAACAAAACTTCCGTCATCTGAAGCTTTTTGTTCATGCTGACTCTCATCAGCTTTTTCTTTTGCTTCTTTCTCTGCCTGCTTTTCATCAAACAGTTTGGCTACTTCAGCAGGTGTATCAGCTTTCTTAACCTGAGCCACGAAGTCCTGGTCAATCAGAAGCCGTGAAAGTGCGGCGAGCGTCTGTAAATGTACATTAGCTGCCCCCTCAGGCGCCGCAATCATAAAGAAAAGATAGGAAGGTTGTCCGTCCAGAGCCTTATAATCCACACCATTTTTACTGCGCCCAAACACAACAGTTGCCTCATTGACCGCTTTTGTCTTCGCATGCGGCATGGCAATTCCATCGCCAATCCCTGTACTTGATTCCGCTTCCCTCTTCAGAATCATTTCTTTGAAGAGCTTCGGATCATTAATCCGCCCGTTCTTATCAAGGCTGGAAATGAGCTCGTCTATGGCTTCTTCTTTTGTTGTCGCCTGCATGTCTATCACCATGGCGCGTTCAATCATTAGATCCGTAATTTTCACTTTAAATTCACTCCCTGTTGTTTTAAAAGTAATACACAATACACTGTTTTCTGCAGATGCGGCAGTATTTATTTTCCCAATATCTCAGGAAAAAAGTTCCTGTACGGGTTCGAATTTATGAATCCATTCCACAAACCATTAATGCTTTACCGGTACAAATGCAGGATCCGAATCCTGATCAGCGCAATAGATTTTTGTCCTGCCCATTATTTCAGATTCTATGATATCAGGCATTTTATCAGTAATGATGGCTGCCTGACCAAGATCAAACATCTTGCAGAAAGACACTTCGGAAAATTTGCTGCTGTCAGCAACAACAAATGTTTGAGCTGAAAGCGACTGAGCACGCTTTTTCACGGCTGCCTCCTCAGGATCCGGTGTGGTAAAACCCATTTGCTTATCGATCCCGTTCGTCCCAATAAAAGCTTTATCGAAGCGAAATAAATTCAGATTCTGCAAAGCCATGCTCCCGATCACGGCCTTCGTCGTCCGTTTCATTATTCCCCCGATTAAGTAACAGACGACATTTTTCCTCGCCAGTTCTTCGCCATGGGCAGGGCCATTAGTGACAACGGTTACATTTGCAGCTTTAATATAAGGTATCATTTCTAGGGTCGTAGTTCCTGCGTCAAGATAGATACACTCATTATCCTTGATCTGATCCGCCGCCAACCGAGCGACCGCCTTTTTTTGCTGAACGTTTTTGGAGGTTTTCGTTTCCATATCCAGCTCCTCACTGCGTGGTTGCAGCAACGAGGCCCCGCCATGCACCCGACGCAGCAGATGACAGGCTTCGAGTTCCTGCAGATCGCGGCGAACTGTCGATTCCGAAGCTTTAAGATCCTGTACCAGATCCTGCAGTTTGACCACAGGTGATTCGGCAAGCTTCTGCAAAATAATCTGCTGTCGTTCTTCAGCTAACATATTCTTTTCCTCCACGACATTATTTTAACACGCTTTCATTCAAAATCAATCGTTTTGCATCAAAAACATTCAGCGCTTACAAAATTCGTTTTCAATGGATGATGTCTTTTTTTCTTCCTGCAATTAAATCGAGATCAATCGTAATCTCTGAGGATCCCCCGTCCATCCACTGCCGTCGCCTCTCCTCGCCCGCTTTCCATGTAAGCGGCGTCATCCGTATAAGGGATTGCATAGCGTCATGGCTTAATTTCTTCACATAGTGTATTTTGAATGATTGAAAAGCGCGAAAGTGAAGCCTGAAATTCTCAATAATATCCGAATTGGAATAGATCCTTTTTTCAGTGTCATTGAAGAAAAAGTCCCTCAATTCATGTAAATAACCGCTACGCGGCACAACCTTGATAGCCATTCCGTCCTCTTTAAGCAGACGGTCAAATACATTGTAATTTGAGGGGGAAAGGATATTCAGAATCACGCTGATCGTCCGATCATTGAGCGGAGGGTTCGCCAGATCCGCAACCGCCCACATCTCCTGTGAGTATTCTGAAGCCGCCTGATGTATTCCCGCCTTTGAAAGATCTATACCAATTCCCCTAATATCTGAACTCCCTCCCGTTCGCAGCTGGCCGCAGATAGTTGAAAGGTGTGATCCTTCCCCACAGCCCATATCCAGCAAATAAAAGGGATCTCTCCCATTGTTCTTTTGCAATCCGACTAATGAAACGATCTTCTCTATCAGCGGATCAAAGAAACCGCAATCCGCAATGATTTTTCTCCGGGCTTCAAACAAGTCACGGTCATAGTCGCTGCGCACGGAGTGGGGCACTAGATTGACATAACCCTGTTTGGCAAAATCAAACGTGTGATGGTTCGGGCAGATTATGCTTCTCGTTTCGACCACTCTGATTCGTTCTCCGCAAACCGGACACTTAAAAATGGTTTCGGCTCCCCTGAACAAGTTGGCACTAAAGCCCCGTTTACTGATTTGTGACAAAAAATCACCTGATCCGCAATAATTTAAGTCGAACTGACCTCTCATAAGGTCGCATCGTAAAATTCATATGACGGCCTTCAAACAGCCGATTCCTATTTATTCTATTCGTTATGCAAAAGTCTTACAAGAAGTTCAGTGCAAAAGGATTCACATGATGTATGGAAAAGTGTAATATTAATATATTCATATGGGAAAGGTGTGATTAAATTGTCTCAGCGTCCTTCATCCATCCCTCGTCCTCTTGTCCGTACCAATCAGTGGGTTATCGTCGCCAGTGTTGCTGCTACGTGGATCACAGGTTTTTACTGGGTTCTCCTGCTTCCCCTTCTGTCCGGATTGTCCGGCCTTTTGTTCCACTACAATCCAGTGATGCAGCTTGCGAAACATTTTTTAAGAAAACCAGCATCCTTTTATGTTCCAGAGGACCGTGATCAGCAAAAATTTAACCAGACAATTGCTGTGTCCTGTCTCATTGTCGGATTTTTTAGCTATCTCATCCATTGGACTGTTCTGGCAATTGTTTTCACGGCGATCGTAGGATTGGCAGCATTCATTGCTATTCTCGGCTTCTGCATCGGCTGCTTCATACATTTTCAATGGTCACAGTACAGGCAGCGCAGAAAGGCAAAAATAGAATCTTGAAAGAATTAAGTGGTCTGACAAATTTCAGAAAGAGCGGGATGAGAGTCCCGCTCTTTCTATGCCTTAAAAATATGGTCGGGACTTTCTGAACAGGGTCATGTCACATGTACTTTTTGGGTGAATATCCTGGTAAAAAAGGAGTGACGAACATGTCTGATAACTACGGCCAGTGGCCGATGAATCAGCCATTGTATACACCACATGAAATGACCATGAGGGACCCGGAGAACTCTGACAACAAGGCAGAAATCCAAAATATCGGTCGGAAGTACATGAATTATCACGTCATTGCGCAATTAAAAGACGGATCCAGACAGGAAGGCATTATTGATGGCATCAGGAATGATGGCATTGTGATACTTGTTCCCGAAGATATTGAGGAAGATCAGAGACAGTTTACCGGGCAACGGCCCAGATTCCGCCGTTTTCGCCGTTTCTTATTTCCATTCTCTCTTTTTGCTTTCCCGTTCCTCTTTCCATTTCCACACCACAGGTAGGATACAGTCAGCGCTTTCCCACCGGATGGGAGTTTTAGTTCAGTACAATCCATCATGCGTAAAAATATTGAAATGCGGCACCCACTTTCACGGATGCCGCATTTCAACAATTCTATTGATTCGGAATGAAAATGTAGATATTAGTTTTTCTGACTGATATGAATCAATATCCTGGCAATTGTTGGAGCTATAACAACTGCCGCTGCGGCTTCAAAAATTCCATTAGTGAAAACGATGCCCAGAAGGAATGGAAGAACCTGATCCGCATTCAAATTCATACTGGTAAAAATAATAAAATGAAGTCTGAAAAAGACATAGGTTAGACCAAGTACGAGCACAGTGTTTGTCAGCGCCCCCAAAAGCGCGGCTATAGACATCGATCCAACTTCAAACAGTTTTGTTTTTCTGAGAGCCAAAAAAGTATACCCCGCAACCACTCCAATGAGTATCCTAGGGAGAATTGAGATCAGAGGATTCGTGAAAATGATTGGTGCGATCGGGCTGCTTGGAAAAGTAAATGCTCTGATAAACGTAATCACACCCCAAATACCACCGATAATCGCACCATCAAGAGGTCCAAGAGCAATGGCAACGATAATGACAGTGATATGCATCAGAGTCAAGCTAAATGCTCCAATTTGGATATTTCCCAAAAAAGGGACAAAGTTCTGAAGAATAATGATCGCTGTAAAGATACTGATTAACACAAGCCTGAACGTTCGGTTTTGTTTCATATAAGTTCCCATGGTTTTCTCCCTTTGGCAGCCGGAAAATGGAAATTCTTTTTATAATGATATCACAAACAAGTCCTTGTTAAAATTTTAATAGTACCTAAAATTGTATTTCTTTGACACAATTCTTTTTGTTTCGTATGAGTCACCTGGAAAAACATAAAGAAAAAAGCGGTTTCGCACGATATAAATTATAGCTACGGACTGACTTGGGTTGCTGGAGCAAATTTCTACAATAGGAGAGATTACATGAGCGAAGACAATAAAAGTCCGATGTTTTTCAGTGAGATTGCGAAGGATCTGACCATCGCTTATATGGAGAAGCATCCGAGAGAAAATATTGACGAATACGTCAGCGCATTTGAACATTTTTATGAGGTAGTCAATTATACCGCCGGTTCAACGCCAATGATGAATGTATATCCAGGTGAAATCATTAGATCCAAAAAAACTGCAAAATGACCGTGAAGATCATTATGGCTTAACTGACTCCATTTTTAATTGTCCTTCTTACTTCATTGTGCTCCGATTAATAAAGCTCTATATTTTTAAAAATACACTTTCCCCATAATGAAATTTCACACTTTTTGTTTATAAAGTACTTCAAACAATAAAAAATCCTTATTTTACCCGTTTGATCCCTGCCGAATTTTTTTTTATAAATGAATCAGGCATTGAAGCTATAACACTTCATTAAGGGGAGAATGAAACATGGGATTAAATTTCAGCCACTGCGACGCGCACTGGAGTTACGGCCTTTTTCATGACTTCAGAGAAAAGTTAGCCAGAGAAATTGGAATGGATCTGAATAGGATGGAAGGATTTGGAGGAAATACACGCTTCAGCGATTTCGATGACGCGATCATTCCGCTCCTCAACCACTCAGACTGTGAAGGCGAAATGACCGCCAAAGAGTGTTCACAAGTGGCACCAAGACTGAGGGAGCTGGTCGCTGACTGGAGCGAAGAAGACTATGTCGAGGAAGCATTATCCTTAGCTGGGGGGATGGAACTGGCCGCGCGAAACGACCAGCCTCTGATTTTTTGTTAGAAAAATAGTTTTGATGACCGCACATGAATCATAAGACCTGGAAACAACTGAAAGAGGCGAAAGGATTGAAACACGAAAAGGAAAAAATCTATCAAAAATTATACGAAGTACGAGTTGAAATAGCAAAGCAATTTGAGAAAGCCGGCCTTGACGGCAAGGTATCAGATTATCTTGCAACCAAATATATGCTTATCAATGAGACAGCGATCAGCTCTTATCTCCTTGTTGAGGAACAGGCAGATGTCGCCAAAATAATTGAGAGAATTTCAGATGTTGAGGCAGTCAGTGCGAAAAGGTGAATAAATTGAGTGATGGCGGATATAGCGGTGGCTTTAGTCACGGCAATAGCTTTGCCCTGATCGCCGTCCTTTTCATTCTGTTGATCATTGTTGGAACCGCATTCTGTTACTAATCATGGGGCCGTTTAACCATCGGTTCCATTCAGCACCTCCTTTGCTTGAGGGTACCTCACACCAGGGTGCCCTTTTTACCTTTTCTCAGATAAATAATTCCTGATAACATCTTTTCTGGATTGATTCACAGATCGTGACGTGACTAGTAAATCTCTCTTTTGTCAATATGAAGCGTTCCGTCACTCTGAAGTTCAGCATAAAAAACGTCGTTAATTGAATTAATTCCAAAATTTTTTATTTGAGCTTGCACCCATTCTCTAGTCAGGTTTAGCTCTTCTAAATTATGCACAACAATTTTCCCGTCAACGATGATTTCAGACGGTAAATATAAGGGTTCCGCCGACGTAACTTGAATATCCCGCCTGGTTACCGTTTGCCGACCAGATTTTTTAAGTACAGCTAATTGACCATCTGTTTCAAGAATCGCATAGTCAACATCTTCAATGGTAAAAATATGATTACATCTAAGCAGCATTTTTAAGGTATCCATGTTCAGTTTCGACGATCGCATGGCTTTTTCAACGATTTTCCCTTTCTTTATAATAATTGAGGGTTCACCATTAAGAATTGTTCTTGCTCTGGACGATTTAAGGCTTAGGTAACCAATGAAAAGCGTAGCAGTTGTCCAAATGCCCAAGCTTACAAAGCCCTGGAAAACAGAAATATTCTTGTCAATTACAATATTTGCGGTAATCGATCCTAAGGTAATACCAGTTGCATAATTGAAAGCAGTTGAGTGATTTAACTGAGTTTTTCCCAAAACTCGTGTCAAAAGCAGCAATATAAAAAAAGCTCCGAGTGATCTTTCTAATATCTCGAAAAAATTCAAGGTAATTCCCCTTTATTTTTTTCTTTATTTTTGCCTATTCAAAAGAAAATAATCATGGCTCCATGCCACTGTTGCGTATTGCACCGTCTTCGAAAATAGAGAAGCGACGTTGTTAAGAATGTTGTTACTAGGTTAAGATTTCATTTTTCTTACTATCTTTCGGCATGCTGTTACAATGTGTTTTTGGTAAAACAGCTAATGCCATGATTGATCGTTTTGACTATGACCCCAAGGGAAACGTCGTTGGGGAAGTTTCGAATCATCAGAAGCTCGTTGCTCTGACTTTTGATGACGGACCCCACCCAGTCTACACGCCCCAAATACTCGATGTGCTTAAGCAATACCATGCCAAAGCCACCTTTTTTCTGATCGGTAAATGCATGCTGGTTTATCCGTATCTTGTTAAATGTGAGGTCGTTGAGGAGTACGAAATGGGCAACCATACTTTCTCTCACATCTCACTCACGGGTTAGATAAAATTTTAAACAAATAAAATTTGATGCAGGGGTGATGCAAATTTTTGGGTTCGCCCTATCTGCACTTCTCAATTGGGCATATTAATCATTCCTCATCCGTCTATCCGCTCATATAATGCATCATCAATCGATAAGGGGGTGTCTTTTATGTGGGGTTATCCTGGTTATCCTGGTTATCCTGTTGACGGTGCGTGCGGCTGCGGTCACGGATACGGATATGGTGGCTATGGATTTGGCCGAGGGTTCGCCTTGATCATTGTATTGTTCATTTTGCTCATTATCATTGGTGCTTCTTTCGTTTATTAATCCAATCTTGCCACCTTTTGAGTTAATCCGTAACCATCGGTCCATCTTTAGATCACTCCTTCAGAGGGCGTCCCACTACCGGGTGCTCTCTTATACTTTCTTCAAAAATAAGTCTTCTATCATCCATTAAAAAAAGCACCGCAAAGGATGCTACATTTCAATATTTCCAAGTATTTTTTTAAACAAATCATCAGATCCTTTTAATAGGTTATCTGTTGCTTGCCTGGTTTCATCCAATTTCATCGTTTTTAATAACTCCAATGATGATACTAATTTGTCTATACTCATATTGTTTTCGCACGCAAAATCAATCAATTTTTGAATGTCAGATAACCGTTTTGTGTATTCTTCATACATGAAGTGCGTCCCCCGATCGTGGAATCATACCGATATATTTTCAGTGGCATAGACGTATGAACGATAGACTGCCCTGAAGGCAATGACTGCACCAATTAAAACAACCACCAATCCAAATAAATTGAGGCCTGATGCAAGGACCTTGTTCCATTCATTCTTAATAACGCCAGCCTGAATATTATTCACCTAATCAACCTCTTTCGCGCATTAGAATTGCTGACTTCAGCTGATTTCATTTGTATGCAATTTATTCTGATTAGGTGCTAGCCCAAGATGTCTGAATCAAAAAGCTATCCCAAAAGGGGGTCAGAAGAAAATAACGGGATTTAAAAAGGTTGATAAAACAAGATCTTGAAAGTGACTACCTGAGCATCAAGAAACTACTTTAAAGTTTCAATGCTTCTCCAAAATTCATCTTATTTTCAATCCTTTGTTAGAGCTGTCTGGTGAGCAATTTCAACCATCATTTCGATAATACTATAGGAGGCGAATTTCTTTTATATTCACCATTCAAGGCCTCCCTTTCAAAGCTCTATCCTTTTTGTATGAATGTCTCGTCTTCTAGGCATTCGCCGTTGAGCATGATAAAGAAGCACATACATTACTCTTGTTGCTAAAATTAACAAGGAGTGATTTCAATGAGCTATGACTTTTATGGCCCTTATCGTGCGAATCAGAATCCAAATTACTTGAACCCTTACAATGCTCCCACCAAATGCCAAACATTAATTTGAACCCCATTCCATATCCAAACCCCAACCCTAATCCCAAACCGAGTGCAAAAAGCTTAAAAGACTCGGTTTTGTCTGCTGTTGATCCCCTAGTCAAATATGGTTTGAAAGAGGGGAAACACACTTCATTTCCTCATGCACTACGCGAAACTGCTGCAATTGCTTATCTAATGGGCATGGGATACGATTTCATGATGGCTAGGCAAACCGTTGAATCATGGGAAATTGATGAAATGTTTTATCCCCATCAGCCTTATTGATTAATAGAGACCCACAGATATTTTCTATCTGGACACCGAACGTTTTGGTGTCCATTATTGCTATTCCCTGAACTTTAACACGTGATTCAGAATACACCCAAGTCTGGCATTAAATGATTTTGTATGCCCGTGCAAAATCATTTGATTTTGTTAATTTCTTTAATATCGATGCTTTTTTTTATTCGATAACTGTAGGATGACGCTTAAAAAATGAAGACGGTCTCCACAGATACTTGATTTAATAAGGTTTTTATGTACATGATTTAAGTTCTGCAACTTTAACGCAAGGTAGACTTAAATCTTATTTGTCCCAATTATTCAAAAGTATCGATTCCGACATAAAAAAGAGCCTGAAAGCCTAAACTTTCAAGGTCATTCCCACTTCAATCATGGTGTAATAAGGAATATCGTATTTTGTCGAATTTTACAATTATTATATTTTTATAGGCTTTTATCCTATTGCTTTACTCATCTAGTTTTATAAAAATAAGAATTTATAGTTTCCTTGTAGCTGATTTATCATTTAATATAATTTTTCAAAAATCAAAAGCTGGAAGAACAAGCGACGCCACTTTACTAATGATTGGAGGTAAGAACATGAATTCTAACCCTGAATCTAAAAGGTCCTCTAAGAATCGACAAATGATAATGAGCTTAATCATCTGTATCTGTGTATCTGTTTTCCCCTTTTGGAAAGGATCTTTTTTGACCCTTGGATTACCATTTCATTATATTATTTTTTATCAAGGGGGTACATTTGGGTTCCACGGACTCAACTTTTTACTTAATCTGATCTTTTTTTATATCTTGCTTAACATCGCAACAAAATTATTTTCACGCTTTTTAAGGCAAGGAACTTCAAAATAATCTGAACGAAAGACTATCACGCAGTATTGGGAGTTGTTTGAATAAAGAATAATATTCATAATACGAAGATTGATTGATTGTGAAAGCAAAATTTTTTTTGCCTATAATTATAACTTTATTATTTTTTTCCGTAATTTCAATCAGTCCTGCTAATGCGGAAAAAATAAATGCCCCAATTAAAAGCACTAAAGCAATGCAGCAGATTCAATTAAATGCGTTTGAAAAAAAACCGAATATCGAACTAATTCATAATAAAGATCTTCTGATTGGAACACCAATGTGACCATTCGCGATTCAAATATAGCAACCAACAATTTATTAATAGCCCGCTTTCAACTACTTATAGTGGATAAAAACTATCGGTTGGTATTCACCGTATGCAGGTAATACTGGTTCCCCGTTCTCTAATAGTTGGTTCATATGGCAAAATATTAGTTTTAACTATAGATACACATACTGCAGTGGTCATAAAAAGCTTATTTCCATAAGTGGTGTTAATACCTATCTGAACGAGCATTTCCGATTACAGGTGATCATGAAGGATCTACCCGAGAGACTTGGTCATGCGAGCGAACACATCACGGATGAACTTTATGGTCACACAAGCAAGATCATTCAGATGGACAGTATCGAGAAGTTTGAAAACATACAGATAAAATTTTAAACCGGCGGTCAAAAAGCAGTCAAGATGATGATCAATCTTCGGGCGCGTGATTTTGACCGCTAAATAAATGCATAATAAAACCCCTCAACGCCAGCAGCGCCAAGGGGTTTGAGAATTTCAGACTGATTAATACTGTTCCATGTATTGATCGCGTTCCCACTGATGAACCTGAGTGCGGAACATATCCCATTCAATTTCTTTTGCATCGTTAAAGTGGGAAACAGTATGTTCACCAAGAGCAGCGGTGATAACCGGATCAGAATTGAAAACATCCAAAGCTTCTTTCAATGAAGCAGGTAGTTCATGGATGCCGAGCTCTTCACGTTCTTCGTCATTCATGACATAAATACTGCGATCTACAGGATCAGCAGGTGTCAGTTTTTCTTTGATACCGTCAAGACCGGCTGCAAGCAATGCCGCCATACCGAGGTAAGGGTTGGTGGCAGGGTCAACGCTGCGCACTTCGATACGTGTACTTAAGCCACGGGAAGCCGGGATACGGATCAAAGCGCTGCGGTTGCTGAGAGACCATGCAACATAGCTTGGCGCTTCATAGCCTGGTACCAGACGTTTGAAAGAGTTAACCGTCGGGTTGGTAATAGCCGTGAAGGCACGTGCATGTTTCAGAACACCAGCAATGAATGCTTTCGCTGTTGCGCTCAGTCCATCTTCAGAACTCTCATCATAGAAGGCATTTTCTTTCCCAGTGAACAGAGACATGTTTGAATGCATTCCCGAACCATTCACACCGAACAAAGGCTTCGGCATGAATGTTGCGTGCAATCCGTGCTGACGTGCAATGGTTTTCACAACCAGCTTAAATGTTTGAATGTTATCACAGGTTTTAACAGCATCTGCATATTTAAAATCGATTTCATGCTGGCCCGGAGCCACTTCGTGGTGCGAAGCTTCGATTTCAAAGCCCATGTCCTCGAGTTCAAGTACAATATCGCGACGGCAGTTCTCACCAAGATCTGTAGGTGCCAAATCAAAGTAACCGCCATTATCGTTCAGATCAAGTGTTGGCTTTCCATCGTCGCCTACCTTGAACAGGAAAAATTCCGGTTCCGGTCCGATATTAAATGCGGTGAAACCGAGTTTTTTCATTTCTTCCAGCTGTGCTTTAAGGACGTTGCGAGGATCCCCTGGGAATGGCGTACCATCTGGTTTGTGGATATCGCAAATCAGGCGGGCAACTTTTCCTTTTTCAGCTGTCCAAGGGAATACGACAAAGCTGTCATAGTCTGGGAACAAAAGCATGTCCGATTCTTCAATTCTTACAAATCCTTCAATAGAAGAACCGTCAAACATAATTTTGTTATCCAAAGCTTTTTCCAGCTGACTCACCGGAATTTCAACATTTTTGATAATTCCGAGCAAATCAGTGAACTGCAAACGGATGAACTTTACGTTTGCTTCATTTACCTTAGAAATAATGTCTTCCTTCGTAAACTTTGCCATTCGTGATCCTCCCCAAAATAAGTTTCTTTGTAACAAATTTATATACAGGAAATCCTCACTTAAAAAAACGTGAAAGCTCCCCTTGTATCAACGAAGCTTTTCCGAACTTGCCAGCACTGACGAGTTCAGTTTTAAGGAATTTCATGAGTTCAGCGTCGGACAGTCTTTTCTTGTCTTCTGCCGGGCGATTGACGGCTACAGGCTTTTCACTCAGAACACGCCGGATACCGGCCAGATTTACTCCTTCATCAAGCAGAGACTTAATATCCAGCAAACGATCAACGTCATTAAAAGAAAAAACCCGACGGTTGCCTTCAGTCCGTTCAGGAAAAATCAGCTCATTTTCTTCATAATAGCGAATCTGCCTCGCCGAGAGTCCTGTCAGTTTCTGGACAATACCCATGGAAAACAAAGGCATTGAACGGCGCACACTGTCATCCATATCGCCTCACGCCCCCTTCACAGAAACATTATAGCTTTTGATAATATTGTTGTCAAACGATGTTAGCTTATCTCACAGTCAATGATAATTGATTTTGACACAATTGTCACAATTATCATTCACCAAATTCGATCAGGTGCGACTCAGCCAGATGATTGACCGCAATCATCAGTGCGGATTTTACGTGCTCAAAGGTCAACCCACCTTGGAAATAAAGGGTGTATGGGGGGCGGAGCGGACCATCCGCCGTAAGTTCAAGACTTGCGCCCTGTATAAATGTTCCTGCAGCCATGATGACTTTGTCTTTGTAACCCGGCATGGGGCTAGGATACGGTTTAACATTCGAGTTGATCGGTGAAGCCATCTGGACGGCCTGGCAGAATGCGGTCATCTGCTCCGGATCGTGAAACGTGACCGTTTGAATCAAATCCGTTCTCGGAGCTTCCCATGAAGGCGAAGTTTCCATTCCAAGAATCTCCATCAGAGCGGCCGTGTAGACGGCTCCTTTCAAAGCTTGTGCCACGATGTGGGGGGCAAGAAAAAAGCCCTGATACTGGTCCTTCAATTCTCCCAATGTGGGACCAACTTCTTTGCCCTGACCGGGTACAGTCAACCTTTCGGCGCATTTGGAAACCAGGTCCTTCTTACCGACAATATAACCTCCAGATTTCGCCAATCCACCCCCGGGATTTTTAATCAATGAACCGGCCATCAGATCGGCGCCGACATGGCAAGGTTCTTCCGTCTCAGTAAACTCTCCATAACAGTTATCAACAAACACAATCACATCAGGATGTTCTTTTTTGATTGCCGTAATTGCTTCGCCAATCTGACAGACAGGAATGGACGGACGATCCCCGTACCCCCGCGAACGCTGAATTCCAATCATTTTTGTTTTGGCAGTAATCGCACGATTGACTGTCTCGGTATCAATGCATCCTTCTCTGAGAGGTATCATACTGAACCCGATACCAAACTCCTTAAGAGATCCTTGGCCCGATGGCGTGATGCCGATGACACCTTCAAGTGTATCATAAGGTTTTCCGGTAATATACATGAGTTCATCACCGGGCCGCAGCACTCCGAATAATGCCGTTGTGATGGCATGAGTGCCTGAAATCATCTGGGAACGAACAAGCCCGGATTCAGCACCGAAGCAGTCCGCATACACCTGTTCGATCCCCTCTCTTCCAAAATCATCATAACCGTATCCCGTTGTACCACTGAAATGTGCATCGCTGATTTTATTTTTTCTGAAACTCGAAAGAACACGGAACTGATTTTCCAAAGCCGTTTCGTCGATGGCTTTTCTTCTTTCTTCTGTTTTTTTATCTGCTTCATCAGCCAATTTTCTTAATGCTCTTCCGAATTTAAGCGTACTGAACAACATGATTAATTCTCCCCATCTTCTCCGTCACTGGATTTTAACAGTTTTGAGCCCAGAGGTGTTTCCGGATAGATAAAACCCGCCACTTCATATGACTGCGTTTCTTCGATATACCTTTGTTCTTTGAGTATTGAATACTTTGTAATATCATTCAAGAGTGAACCAGACGAGGCAGGAATTCTGCATCGGTAAGGGGCCATTTGAAGAATCAGGAAATCCTCAATGGCGTTTAAGATAAGCTGACGATCAGCGCTGTCTCGCGCCGCGACTAGAATCGCATCTTTAGGCGCGATAAACGCTGTGCGCAGTAAATCTTTCTTATTGTATAAAGTTAAAACAGGAATCTGATCGGCTCCAAGGTCCGTCATTAGTTCCCGAACGGTCTGTTCATGAATGAGTAAATCCGGATCTGAAGCATCAATCACGTGAATAATCAGCTGTGCACCGGCCGCCTCCTCAAGTGTCGAACGGAATGCAGCTACAAGTTGTGTCGGTAGATCCTGAATAAACCCGACAGTGTCGGAGAGTAGACAGGTAAAACCGTCAGGCAGCCTGAGTTTTCGCGTCAGAGGATCCAGCGTTGCAAACAGTTGATTTTCTTCATATGTATGTGCGGATGTCAGCTGATTGAACAGCGTCGATTTTCCCGCATTTGTATAACCAACAAGAGCGATCTGGCACTGATTACGGTCTACCCGCCGATCCCTGTAACGCTGACGATGACTCACCACATTCTGAAGTTGAAGACCGATGTCTTTCATTCGGTTACGGATGTAACGGCGGTCCGTCTCAAGCTTGGTTTCACCAGGCCCTCTGGTACCTATTCCTCCGCCAAGCCTTGACAGTGACTGGCCCATGCCGCTCAGTCGCGGCAGCAAGTATTGAAGCTGAGCAAGTTCGACCTGAAGCTTCCCCTCTTTTGAACGCGCCCGCATGGCAAATATGTCCAGAATGAGCTGAGTACGATCAAGTATTTTTGCGTATAGAATACTGCTTAGCCGTCCTTGCTGTCCTGGGGAAAGCTCTGCGTTAAAAATAATTGTTTCTGCGCCAAGCTGTTTTTCCAAAGCTTCAAGCTCCTGAAGTTTTCCCTTCCCGATATATGTGGCGGAATCAATTTGCTGCCTTTTCTGAGTCAGTACGCCGACAACCTGCCCGCCTGCTGTTTTTGTCAGGGCCACAAGCTCATGAAGCGATGATTCAAAGTGATCATCCGTCTGGCCAGGCAGCTGGCAGCCCGCAAGTATCACATTTTCCATAAAATTCCTCTCTCTCTAAACGTCATTTAATGTATCTTCTCCGTTTAAAAGAAAACGGTCATCATCGGTCGCCAGGTCACAGGCCCGGATGGTCAGAAGAGACTCCCGGTCGAATCTGACTTCTCTGACTAAGCGCACAGCTTGCCGGCGTATCGTTTTTTCAATCAGATTACGGACATAGCGTCCGTTGCTGAAATGGGCGTCGTGTTCAAGTATTTTCTGATTTAAATGGCGAGATAATCTTTTTCGCGCTTCCGCAGTCATCCTGTATTCCCTATCTTCGATCATCTGGGCGGAAATTTGCAACAGTTCATCCCCAGAAAAGTCCGGGAAGGTAAAGATCATCGGAAACCGCGAAGGAAGACCTGGATTCATCTCTAGAAAATCATCCATCTCGTCAGAATAACCGGCCAGAATGAGAATGAATTCTGTATTGTGATCTTCCATTTGTTTAACAAGCGTATCAATGGCTTCCTTGCCGAAATCTTTCTCTCCGCCGCGCGCCAAAGCGTAGGCTTCGTCAATAAATAGAACACCACCCAGAGATTTTTTAACCAAGTCTCTTGTTTTTTGCGCTGTCTGACCAATGTATTCACCAACAAGATCTGCCCGTTCAGCTTCAACCAGTTGCCCCTTTGGCAAAATCTCCATCTCGCGGAACAAATCGCTGAGAAGCCTGGCGACCGTGGTTTTCCCGGTCCCCGGGTTCCCCTTGAATAGCATATGAAAAGACTGCTTCCCCACTTTCAACTGCGCCTCTTCACGTTTTCTATAGACATATAGCCAGGCATAAAGTTCTTTGATCATTTTCTTAACGTCACTCATGCCAACCATTTGATCGAGCGACGACTCCAGTTTTTCAAGCGGCGCATGGCTTACTTTCTCATCCATAGGAAAGGGCGCAGCCACTCTGTTTTCTTCTTTCCGGTTAAAAACCACATTAATTTGGCTGTTCTGCGTATATGTGTAAGCCTCCCGCATCTTTCCAACCACCCCGCTTCTTTGACTGTCGGTCAGCGACATCAGCTATGCCGAAACAGGCAAGCCCGGACATCGCCGTGATTCATGAGCAGAATCCATGTAAAAAACATCTGTGAACTCCATCATTTTATGACTGCCCGCGGCCGTTCAGAAGGAAGAACCAAGAAGAGCTTAAAAAGAAAGAAAGACAGCTCACCGCTGCCTCCCCAAATCTATTATGTTTCGTCCTGATTTGTCCAATTCACCGGTTTTGATGGTGTAAAAGTTGAAATCGCATGTTTAAAAATCAATTGCTGCTTGCCTTCACTGTCCAAAAGGACGGTAAAATTGTCAAAACCCTTGACCTTTCCTTTAAGCTGGAAGCCGCTGACCAGAAAAACAGTCACGAACGTTCCTTCCTTGCGCAATTGGTTCAGAAAGGTATCCTGAATATTGATCGACTGTTTCATTTTATTCCTCCTCTTTTCTCTCTAGTAAAGATACTTCGATTTTTGATCCAACTTTCCTGCAAAAAAAATGCGAATGACTTATTTCTGAGAAGGAAAATTCTGTCCAATCAGAAAGATCGCTCAACATGATTATATTTTAATTTTCCATCATTTGCAAAGGCTCTCCGCAAATAATCAAGAGGATGATGAACGTTTGAGACGTTCCTTAACAAAATGAATGATCTCACCCGCTTTCTCGTTAAACTGATCCAGTGCGCTGCTCATATCAAACCACTGGACATCCATTTGTCCCTGGAACCAGGTAAACTGCCTTTTCGCATAGTGCCGCGAATTCTGTTTCAACCTCTCAACAGCCTGCTCCAAAGAACACTTGTTTTCAAAGTACGGGAAAAATTCCTTGTAACCGATAGCCTGAAGGGCCTGCTCATCCTTCAGTCCGCGGGAATAGAGAAGTTGAACCTCATCGAGCAGCCCCTCTGCAATCATCTGATCCACCCTACTGTCAATTCTCTGATATAAAAGATTCCTGCCCATTGTCAAGCCAATAAACACCGTATCGAAGATTGGCAAAGGCTTCTCGTCCGGCTGTTGTAGACTGAAGGGTTTCCCTGTTTCGTGAAATACTTCAAGAGCTCGGATCACCCTTACAGTATTATTAGGATGAATTTTGGTTGCAGATGATGGATCGACAGCCTGGAGCTTTGCATGAAGAGCAGTCGCTCCCTCCCGATCCACGAATTCTTCTAATTCCGCTCGATATGCCGGATCTGATCCATTGGCCGAAAAATGATAATCATAGACCGCAGCTTTGACATAAAATCCAGTGCCACCAACAAGGATCGGAAGCTTCCTCCGTTCAGCGATCCCGTGAATGGCCCGGCGAGCATCACGCTGATACTCGGCGGCTGAATAATTATCTCCGGGGTCGCGGATGTCGACCAGATGATGCGGCACACCCCCGGCTTCCTCAACAGAAACTTTGGCTGTCCCTATATCCATCCCCCTGTATATTTGGAAAGCATCACCATTAACAATTTCACCATTAAGATGCTTCGCAAGTTCAATGCTTAGTTTTGTTTTACCGACTGCGGTCGGCCCGACAAGGACCACCAGCTTATCTTTCATAAAGTCATAAACTCCTAATAATCAATGATTTCCTTGCGATAGAATGTTTATACCCAGTATAGCACAGGACGTTTCTTTTCTTGAAGAAACCATAAGATCTGCCAAACACGATGTCCTTGCGCACAATACTGATCAGAAAAGAAAGCACCATTGAAAGTGTTTTCTTAATTTATGATGAAAATAATTGACGCTACATTGTTGAAGAAAGATACTTAGGGAAGAGTGCTTTTTAAGTGACTCAAACAGAACTGAATAGCATCCTTCAAATGGAGGCGGACGAGTGTGGATGAGCGGGAAAAACGCAAACAAATTTTTTTAATCGAACTGAAAACGCTGCTAAAAAAGGGTTATATTACGAGTCATGACGAGGAAATGATCCGGAGAGCCTATGAAAAATACGACACGAACCTGAAAAATCTCCAAGCTGAAATTGCCACACCTGGAAGCGGTGGTAAATTGGAGCCCGTTTCCGCTGCTTTAAAAACTGCTGACAATGCGGCTCAGTCAAACGGACAGACAGGGACCAATTTTAATCCCACCAAAAGAAAACTTCCGGTCAGAACACCACTGACAAAAGAGCAGATCCGTGAAAGAAATCTGACACTGATCCTGATTCTCGGCGTGTCATTTCTCTTGCTTGGTGGATTGATTCTGGCCACGACCAATTGGGGCAGCATGAATGCTTTTGTTAAAATGATGAGCATCCTTTCCGTTTCAATTCTTTTCTTGATCATGAGTTACATTGCGAGAAAGCTCAACATACGCCAAACTGCATTCGCTTTCACAACACTTTCTGCACTGTTCCTTCCTATAGTCGTTGTCTGCGCCTCTTACTATCAGTTATTAGGCAGCTATTTGTCACTTAATGGTTATGGCGCTTCATTGCTTGGTTTTATTGCTTCGTCCCTGTTTGTACTCATCTATAGATGGATCGCTAAACGGTATGTTTCACGCATTTTTGAGGGTCTTTCTTTGTTATCTGTTTATGGTGCCCTGTGCTTTGCTGCCTACTTTGTTACACATCAGCTGACCGCCTGGTTGATACTGATCAATCTGGCAGGAATGGTATGGCTCGCAGTGCTTCAATTCTGGCTGGCAGCGCGCCGCTCAAAGTTTTTCGAATTTTCTCCAAAAAATGAAAAGATACTCACCCAGTGCATCATTGGCATGAATGCCCTTTTGGCCCTGATATTCTGGCAATCAGGCATCAGTTACATCACGGTCACCCTCATTTTGTCAGGTGCCTTTTCATGGTGTATTTTTAAAAAGTTGTCGAGAGGCTATCATGCGGGATATTTGTTTTTTTATGTATTAGGGTTTCTGCAGGCAACTTTTTTTGCCAATGATTATGCTGAAAGAGTAAGTTTGTGGACGATCCTCTTGATCTTGTATACTCTCTTTGGAGAAATCGTGATGCAGCGAATCTCCAGTACAACATGGAAACGCATCTACACAAATTTCAATGTGGCTTCCCTCTGTTTCTGGACGCTTATTATTACGGCCTATAACACACTTATAAACCCGTTAGCTTATTTTCCAGGTAATTCGTTCGGAATCTCACTCTTATCCTTGTCGGTCATAGATGTCCTCTTAATCGATCTGGCAAAAAAACATCGTGAACCATGGTTTCCTTATATGGCCATCCTTAACTTTTACTTGATTGAAGTCAATGCATATATCATTTATGGATTTTCTCTGACTGCCCAGTTACGCACCCTGATGCTGATCAGTCTGCTCCTCTACACTTCATTATATCTGTCGAAACAGGGGGCTCATCTTTCAGAAAAATATCGGGTATCACTCCCTATATTGACAGGAGGTGTCTTTTTTATCAGCCTGTTCTCTTCCTTCAATCTGATTACAAACGGGGAGTGGGCGCTGTGGGGCGCAGCAGCCTGGGTCATTCTGCTTTTGACCTGCGGTCTGAAAACCGGGATAGTCAGGAAATGGGCAGGACATTCTAACCCGGCGTGGCTTGGGATTGTACTGATTGTGTTATTTCCGGAGACTTGGCCGACTTATGTTCAGCTCGTCTTGGTCAGTGTGGCTCTGTTGATCTACAGAATTGTGATTCAGCGTACAGAATACCGTTCATATCATTCAACGATACTTTATACGAGCGGAAGCTTTTACGCCATAGGTCTTCTTGATCTCATATCCATAATGGATCATCCCAATGTCCCCGCATTTATTATTCTGTGTTTCGGATCGGCTCTGTCCGTTATTTTTACGACCAGTGCACAAAAAGCTAAAGCTTTATGGCAGATTTTTCATGGAGTGTTCACAGGAGCAGCTTTGCTTTACCTGGCCTGGCTGCTTGAATTTCATGGAATCTCCGATACCTGGATCATTCTTTTTATCGAGGCCTTAGCTTTAGGATCCGCGGCTGTAAGTATTCTTCTCAAGCAAAAAAAGACGCCAATCCCTTACGCAGTTTACTACTGGCTCGCACACACGCTTATGCTGCCTGTTATTACCCTTACATGGATCAGCTTTATGGCCGAACCCGCTTTCCCTGTTGTCTCAGCTATCTCGGCCGCTTCTTACATTTATTATACTTTTAAAACAAAGAATTCCATATTTCGCAGCATATCCGGCTATTATTCATCCCTACTCATTTTAGGTTTTTTAGAAAATATACGAAGCTATTGGTTTATAACAACGATTAGTTTCTGGCACTGTGTTCCACTTACCGCATTAATCATCTTCTTGTTTATTCTTAGAACCAATCAGGCAGGACGAAAAACGGCCTTTGGTCCGGCAATGATTTTTCTTGGTTTGTCTGTCATCACCACATTCAGTGATCAATTTTATTGGATGATCATCCCGGTTGCCGGTTTTACGTGGTTTGCCTGGAAATCAATAAAAATCCATCAAAAATATATTTTCAGCCATCTCGTATTCTCATTGATTTTTCTCTGGTGGCTGCGTATTCTGTACCAGCTGCAGCTGACGGATATACTGATTGATGCCTTAGCGCTCACTGCAGCCGTTGAACTCATCGTTTGGTTTCTATTCAAAGAATGGAGGAGAATCCTGCATCTGTTCATTCTGGTTACTCTTTCCCTTTCCGCTCTGGCAGCGGTCAATACATCATGGCATGCTGCATTCATTCTCGATACACTGATCGGAGTCACCGCAGTCATTTTGCTGCTGATTTTTATGTATTTGTATCGCTATAAAGACTGGGTTTTCCTACCTATGGTGTTCCTGTCGCTTTTGCTCTGGGGAAATTTCGATACCGCCACTTTTGTATGGAAAACAACAGCTTTTCTGTTTGCTTCTGTTTCGTTACTCCTACTGTCGCTCTGGCAGCGGACCTCTGTTTTTCAGATTCAGAAGAAAACCATACCGTTCTCGATTAATTATGAGCTGATCACATCATTCATTTATTTGCTCGCCTTTTATGGTTTTATGGCGAATCATGCTCTTTTCCTTGGCAAGTTGTCTGCAGCATGCCTGTCTGTTACTTATTGCTTATTAATTTCACGTCGAAGTACAAGTGCTCTTGAAAGTAAGTTATGGCTGAACGGAGCCCTTATTCTTCTGCTTTGGCCCGCGGCCATTGCACTTGAAAAAAGCCCATTTCCATCATTTATTAACAATGTACTCTTTCTCGCTCTATTGCTTTTAATTATTTCGGTATCCAGCCGCAGGTTATGGAACATCATTGAAAAAATGCCGTGGATTGAATGGTCGGCGGCAGGCCTTGTCTATCTGCGCTTAATGTTGCTCGCCCTTTTTACCGGAGGCACATGGACATTACTCACTTTCGCTATTGTGGCACTGGTAGGGACGATCATCGGATTTCTCTTAAAATATAAAGCTTACTTTTTTGTCGGTATTGTTGCGCTGCTGATCAGTCTGCTCTATAACAGGCGGCATATCTGGATCGAATTGCCCTGGTGGTTTTACCTTGTCATTGGAGGGTTTGCACTGATTACATTGGCAAGCGGTGTGGAGTGGAACCGGCAGGACAAAATCAGGCGCCAGAGACAGGGACGGCCGCCCAGAACAACGTTTCTGCAGAGATTAAAAAGCTATCTAAGTTCCTGGCACTGACTGGAAAATATGAAAATACCAATCAGAGCCATTTTCTTCGACACCGCTAATCTGTAATGCTAAACTTGGGATGCATAAAAAGGAGAGTGATCACTGTGACTGCAATACCTGAAATTACACTCAATGACGGATTGACACTTCCGGCCATAGGCTTTGGAACTTATAAGCTGAACGGTGCTGCCGGGGTCAACTCAATCGTGAGCGCCATTGATACGGGGTATCGTTTGCTTGATTCTGCGTTTAATTACGAGAATGAGGGTGCGCTTGGCGAAGCCATTCGCAGGAGTTCCGTGCCGCGGGAACAGCTTCGAATTACGTCAAAACTGCCTGGCAGGCACCACTCCTATGATGAAGCGCTGACGACGATTCAGGAATCCCTTTATCGCGCCGGGCTTGATTATTATGACCTGTATTTGATTCACTGGCCAAACCCGAGCAAGGATCTGTATGTTGAAGCGTGGAAAGCACTCATTGATGCAAAAAAATGGGGCCTGATCCGATCCATCGGTGTCTGCAACTTTTTGCCGGAACACTTGGAACGAATTATTGATGAAACTGGTGTAACACCGAGTGTGAACCAGGTTGAACTGCATCCTTATTTTTCTCAAGAGAAACAGCGCGCATGGGACCAGGAGCATGGAATATTAACCGAATCATGGAGTCCACTAGGGCGGGCCAATAACTTATTACAGGATCAAGCAATCCTGAAGATTGCTGAAAATCATCATAAATCGATTCCACAAATTATTTTGCGCTGGCATTTTCAGCTTGGGGCACTTCCCTTGCCGAAATCTTCTTCTCCAAAGCGACAGGCAGAGAATCTGTTTGTGTTTGATTTTGAGTTGAGTGAAAGCGAGATGCAGACCATTGCCTCGCTGAGCCGACCGGATGGCCGAACCTTTGATCAGGACCCTGCAAGATATGAAGAATTTTAATAAGAGAAGAGTGTAAAAATGAAAATTGGTTTTATTGGCAGTGGTAATATTGGTAAAACAGTAGCAAAATGTGTGATTCGCGCTGGCCATTCAGTCGTGATGTCAAATTCGCGCGGTCCGGAAACCTTATCAGACTTGGTTGAGGAACTCGGCCCTCAGGCAACGGCAACTACGGCAGAAGAGGCAGCGCGTGAAGGTGAAATCGTAGTGGTCACGGTACCACTGTTTGCTCTTCCAAAAGTTCCGGTCGAGCCACTTGTCGGAAAAACGGTGATTGATACGATGAATTATTACCCGCAGCGGGACGGTCACATTCAGGAACTGGACAACGGTTCGACGACAACCAGTGAATTGACTGCAAAGCACCTGCCCCAATCTCACGTGGTCAAGGCATTTAACTCCATTTATGCAGCGGACATTGAGACAACTGCCTGGCCTGAGGACGATCCACAGCGCCGTACACTCCCAATTGCCGGAGATGATGCGGCTGCAAAAAGGACGGTTATAGATCTGATTCAGTCCATTGGCTTTGATGTTTATGACGCCGGAACGCTTCACGAGGGTTTCAGGTTTGAAAATGGAACCCCTGCCTATTGCGCCAGAGTTAACCGTGAAAAACTGGTCCAACTGTTAGAACAGGCCAAAGGTTAATACTTAGAAAGGCATCGCCTATTAATCAGGTGATGCCTTTTTTGGCATATAAAATTTGCTATCTGATCGATTCAAAAGAGTTCAAATAGGAAATCCAAGATAGGCAAGCAAATGAAGCCATGTAATTAGTGCACAAATTCTCTTAGCTTTTTCTCTGTTGACGTTTCTGGCACTGGTGTATAAATACTGAGACGCAAATCAGCGTTTCCCTGTACCTCAAGGGATGTTAGATTAAATTCCATTTTACCGGCTTTTGAATGCCTGAATTCAATGAGTACATCAGGAGCGGTATTGACCTCACTCTGCTGCCAAAGCGGCTGAAATTCAGGGTGCAGCAGGCTCATATGATCAATAAACTGTTTATACCATTCATCTTCTACATACCGCCCATAATAGACACGGAAGATAGCAAGGAATCCTCTGACAAAGTGTCCCCAATTGACAGCAAGGGATTTCAGTTCCTTTCGAGTAAACAGCAGGCGAATCAGATTGCGCTGATCAATCGGAATCTGCTCAAAATCAAGAAAAACATAGGCAGCCGCAGCATTCCAGCCGACAATCTGACAATAGCGGTCAGTAACGACAGCCGGACAATAGTTCAGTGCTTTTAATATCGTCTTCAAAGATGGGTTTATCTTTGTTTGTATCGTCTTTTTTGGTAAGAGTTTTGCATTTACATCAAGTGCCAGATTGTAAAGATATGTCCGCTCGTCTTCAGTCAGTTGTAAAGCGGAAGAAACACTGTCCAATACGATCGATGAAACCTTGATATCCCTTCCCTGTTCCAGCCAGGTATACCAGGTGGTACTAACGTTTGCTAATTGAGCGACTTCTTCCCGCCTGAGTCCTGGTGTTCTGCGCCTGACTCCTATTGGGAAACCTGCAGACTGGGGTGAAATTAAAGCACGTTTCTTTTTTAAAAAACTTGAAAGAGCTTCATGTCTTACTTTGTCACTCATGTTTCATCCCTCACTGCATCTTATTCTGTTATCAATTATACCAGTATAAAAGACAACTTGTAATAGGATAACTTTGGAGTAAAAATAAAATGGAAGATCATCAATTAGTTTAAGGGGGAGCTGGGATTGGAAAGAGTTGTCGTTACTGGGATGGGAGTCATTTCTCCAATAGGAAACGATGTAGAAACATTCTGGAATCATTTAGTCACCGGAAAATCAGGTATTCGCAAAATAGATACATTCAATACAGAGCTCTATAAAACGAAAATCGCCGGCCTTGTAAGGAATTTTGATGCAGCAAAATTAATTGGGAAAAAAGACGCAAGAAGACTCGACCCCTTCTGCCATTATGCACTGGCAGCAGCTGCACAAGCCTGGAATGATGCTCGGCTTGATTCTGGTATGGTTAAACCTGATCGGATGGGTGTATACGTGGGTTCGGGTATTGGTGGCATTCAAACCTTGCTGAGCAATGCCGAAAAGCTGCGAGAACGTGGCCCACGGAGAGTCAGTCCGTTGCTGGTGCCAACGATGATCGCAAATATGGCGGCTGCCGAAATCAGTATCAAATGGCAGGCATTGGGTCCCTCGATGTCACCCGTAACCGCCTGCGCGATTGGCAATACATCGATTGGTGAAGCATATAAACTCATTCAAGACGGTGAAACGGATGTCATGTTTGCCGGCGGAACAGAAGCTGCAGTTACAGAACTTTCATTAGCAGGTTTCGAGAATGCGACCGCGCTATCCGCCAGAAACGATCATCCAGAGGAAGCGAGCCGGCCCTTTGATGCAGGCAGAGATGGATTCGTCATGGCTGACGGTGCAGGCATCATTATTCTGGAATCTTTGACCCACGCTTTAAACAGAAAGGCATCCATTCATGCTGAGATGATTGGCTATGGTGCCAGCTCAGATGCTTATAATATGGTTGCTCCTGATCCCGAAGGAAAAGGTGCATACCTGGCGATGAAGAAAGCCATAGACGATGCTGAAGTATCAGTTGACACAATCGACGTGATCAGTGCACATGCGACGAGTACGAAACCGGGTGATTTGTCCGAAACTGCAGCCATTAAGCATTTGTTTGGTAAAAAAGCATACGACATTCCGATCACGGCAAACAAATCAATGACCGGACATATGCTTGGCGCAACAGGGGGTGTGGAAGCCATTGCCCTGATCAAAAGCCTTCAGGAAAACATCATTCCTCCGACCATAAATCAAGAAAAGACAGATCCTGCATGTGATCTGGACTATACCGCGAATGTCGCTCGTAAAAAGGAACTGAAGATTGGACTCTCCAACTCTTTCGGTTTCGGTGGACATAATGCAGTTCTTGTCTTGAAGAAATATTCATCATAACTGAGTCTGTGACCACAAATTGTTTTTATGAACTTTCAAGACGAAGAACCATCTTGATAGAGGACCTTATGAAGCCATAAGTCCCCTATTTTTTTCATCCCGACTCAGAACGTCTCTGAAAATTTGCTCATAAATTTACTTAGCCAGTGGTGTCAGACTTTTTTCAATTGCGATTGACACAGATAAACGGCACACTCAATTACCTGATTAATTATTATTGAAATTTTTAATAATTGGACCTGTTAAATGCCAGTATACCATGCTAGTATTTAGTAAAAATACAAAGGACGATTGTCTCTATGAAAACAATTGGGTTGATCGGCGGATTAAGCTGGGAGTCAACAGTAGATTACTACCGCTATATAAATACAATGGTACAAGAGAGAATGGGTGGTCTGCATTCCGCCAAATGCTTCATGTATTCTTTTGATTTCGATGAGATTGCCACTCTTCAAAAAGCAGGAGACTGGGAAAAAGCAACGGATCTCATGGTCCAGGCGGCCATCAAACTGGAAAAAGCGGGAGCGGACCTTCTTGTCATCTGCACAAACACCATGCATAAAATGGCACCGGAAGTGCAAGCCGCCGTTTCCGTCCCGCTGATTCATATTGCGGACGCGGCAGCCAAAGCCATTCAGAAACAAGGATTAACGAAAGTCGGCTTACTCGGCACAAAATTTACAATGGAGCAGAGTTTTTATAAAGATAGCTTGATAAAACACGGTATTTCAACGATTATTCCCGATGAAAATGATCGTCTGGTTGTTCACAATATGATTTACGATGAACTTTGCAAGGGTATTTGTTCACAATCTTCAAAAGATAAGTGTTTAAGGATCATTGATAAACTCGTTTCTCAAGGTGCAGAAGGTATCGTTCTTGGCTGCACTGAAATACCTCTGCTCATCAAACAACAAGATAGCCCAGTCACATTATTTGATACAACCTATCTTCATGCGAAAGAAGTTGCTTCTTTCGTGTTGTAGACAGTTAATAAATGAAGTAACAATTCACCGTCCCTATAAAAAGGACGGTGATTTTTAGTTAAAGATTATGATAAGAAATGACAAAGTGTAAAATCGTTAAGGAAGAGGTGGGGTTGCCATACTTATGAGGACGATCACCTTTAAAACGAATGGAGTCATACTCGTTCAAATCATAAGTATCGCCATCCACTTCCATCATCAATCGACCGGACATAACGGTAACGTATTCCATAACTCCTGACTGATGTGGTTCTGAACTATATTCTCCCTGGGGCTGCAAGTACCCTCGATAAAGTTCAAACATGCCATGAGAAGGAAACAAAGGCTCCGCGATAAATACATCATTTGAGCTGCTCAGTTTCAACCCATCCTTCTTCCTGCTAATAGAGACATCTGATTCAATAGATAACAAAGCGGTTACCGGGATTTTTAAACCATTAGCGATTTTCCAGATGACCGACAATGTGGGGTTTGCATCTCCACGTTCGATCTTGATCAATGTTAACTTGCTAACCCCGATTTTTTGAGCCAGATTCTCTATGCTAAATCCCTGATTCAATCGAATTTGCCGCAGGTTTACTCCAATGCGTTTCCCTGCATCGCCTTCTTCCCAAGGGTTTTCGGCATTCATTTTTTCCTTCCTCCTCATACTCATTTCAAAATATTATTATTTACTAATAGTAAATTAAACTATACTAAACCAATTTTTCATATTATAATAAACAAATAAGTTAATTATATTATACTATTATTTCGTTTCCTTTACACCAAATGAATAACCTGACTTAGTCGAACAAAATCAAATAAAGGGATAAGGGATGAGACAACTTGGATAACAAAAAAGAAACGATAAAATCAGCTTTTATGGAAGCTTTGCCGCTCGCAATTGCGATCGCGACATATGGTCTATCCTACGGCGTACTAGCGGTACAAGCCAAATTCAGCGTTGTCACAGCAGTTGCCATGTCTCTTTTGGTGTTTTCCGGATCTGCGCAATTGGTCACGGTCGCTATGCTGGCTGGCGGTGCAGGTCTGATTAGTGTGCTTCTGACGACACTACTGCTCAATTTACGTAATTTGCTATATGGCGCGGCACTTGCCGAAGGACTCGCTCCGTCCAAGAAATGGAAAAGGCTGCTTGCATTTGGAGTGTCGGATGAACCTTTCGTTTTAGCCAGTTCACGATTTAAAAAAGTGGGACCGGACCCGCTCTATTTTGCAGTTGTCGCAAGTCTTTTCTACTTCGCCTGGATCTTCGCCTCACTTCTTGGCGCTTTAATGGGCAATCAAATGGATCCGCAAAAGTGGGGATTGGATCTCGCTTTTCCGGTTACCTTTGCAGCTTTGCTTGTTCCTGGTCTTAAAGGGAAACCGATCATCGGAACCGCGCTTGCAGCGGTGATTATCTCCATCGTGCTTGAATATTTTGCACCGGGTAATCAACTAACCATTATCATTACTGGCCTTCTTGCACCCCTTGTGGGTCTTTATATAGAGAGGAGGTCAAAGCATGCTTAATCAGTGGATGTTAATTGGAGCACTTGCTGTTTCCACGTATCTGTCCCGGATTATCGGTGTGGAAGTTATGGCTGGACGAAAAATGCGCCCCGCTTTACGCCTTTATTTTAATTATGTGCCGATTGCTATTATATCTGCTCTGATTGTGAAGCAGATTTTCATTCCATCAGAGGGACATCTTGACCTTTCATTTCCTGTCCTTATAAGTTGTATTTCGACGGCAATTGTAATAAAAATCACGAAAAAGTTCTTACTCTCCGCTGTTATAGGTATACTGATAGGATTACTCTCTCGTTACTTATTGTAATGATCCGTTTACATACAATGGGCGAGTGCACAAAAAGCAGAATGAAACTTGTAAGTTATTATTTTCAATAGCTTCCAATCATACATAATACTTCCACCTCATTGAACAACAGCATACCAACCGTACGCAGGGACATATTATCTAATCTCCCTTTATGTTCGTTTTACAATTAATAAACGGACGATCACTTCTTCTTGAAATCAGAACACAAGAGGCATCAATCGGGTTTGACTGATACCTCTCGTTATTTGGCCTTAGATAGCAGCCGTATTAATTCACAGATTGACTTTTTTCATACCGTCTTCTGGATAACGTTCTCCTGAGGCAGCTCCATTCGGCATGACTTCATTGATCCGTTTCAAGTCTTCTTCCGTCAACCGGATATCAACGGCACCCAAATTTTCTTCCAGATAGGTTATTCTTTTCGTTCCGGGAATAGGAACGATATCTTTGCCCTGTGCAAGCAACCAGGCTAAGGCCAGCTGCGAAGCTTTGCAATTCTTTTCCTGAGCTATTGCCTGAATGCGATCCACAAGCTGCAAATTCTTTTGAAAATTTTCTCCCTGGAATCGCGGTGAATAGCGCCGGAAATCATCCTCCGCGAGATCATCAAACTTTTTAATTTGTCCAGTGAGAAAACCTCTTCCCAGTGGACTATAGCAAACAAACCCGATACCCAGTTCCCGGCAGGCAGGCAAAATTTCGTCTTCTACATCCCTGGACCATAAGGAATACTCCGTTTGTACAGCAGCAATCGGATGAACCTTATTCGCTTTTTTAAGCGTTTCCGCGGAAACTTCACTGAGACCAATGTAACGGATTTTCCCCGCCTTCACTAAATCAGACATGGCACCTACTGTTTCTTCTATCGGCGTATCCGTGTCTACGCGATGCTGATAGTACAGATCGATATAATCAACACCGAGGCGCCTCAGACTAGCATCACAAGCTTTTTTTACATATTCCGGACGTCCATTGATCCCTAGAAAAGCACCTGTCTCGTCACGGACGTTTCCAAACTTAGTGGCCAGAATAATCTGGTCACGGTGGCCCTTGATAGCCCGCCCAATCAGTTTCTCGTTTACACCATTGCCATACATATCCGCCGTGTCCAGAAAATCCAGACCCAATTCGAGTGCATAAAGAATCGTTCGGATCGATTCCTTATCGTCTGTCGTTCCGTAGAACTCAGACATTCCCATACAGCCCAGTCCCAGAGCTGAAACTTCCAGTCCTGTCTTACCAAGTTTTCTTTTTTCCACGCTTAATCCTCCCCGCTTTAACATGGCATTAATTTTTCGGGTTACAAGATAACTTTACAACGAGGAGTGCGATCCAAGCCAATATTTTGTTTTATTAAATATACGATGGTATGAGAGTAAAGGATATTACATTATCTTTAAGCATTATAAGGAGTCTCCAGACTCATTTCAGTCAGACGTTCAACGCAGAGATATTAGCATATTTATGTATTCCCCCTTCAGTTCCAAGGGGGCTCGATTATTTCAAATAAAGTTTCTGATCAGGACCAATCGTGTCAGACGTCAGATGGTTTATCGATTTCAATGCTTGAATCGTTGTCCCATGTGGATTATAAACAAAAGTGATTTAAAAGGAGTCCACACACTCATGGACTCTGTCATACAGTCAACACCCTAAAAACGATCAACAATCGATTACTGATCGTCATTTACAAATATTTAAACTTGCCCGTTTTAAGGTCTGTTTCATTCTCTCCTTCTCATCGTTAAAATACAATGCGGATGATAAATTCTTATTCCGTTCAATGACCGGCTTTATACTTTTCCCCTTGAACATGCTCTAATAAGTGCCAATTAATCGCATGAAGAGCTGTTTTATCCTATGACATCAAGGTCTGTCTCCAAATCTAAGCTTACAAAGAACAGAAGAATACTGAGATTAATCGTTGACTAATTGATAAGCGGAATTTACGATGAATATATTAGAATCCGTAAACAAAATTCTTGACGGATCCGGAAACTAAAATGGGGGCGAACCTTATGGTCAATTTCAACAATGCCGAGTTTTTAACTCGATGCATTCATGTGGGGAATGATATTGATAAAGAGACAGGAGCCATTCGCAGACCAATTACAATGGCTAACAGCTATCGCTTGCCAGACGACGCATCAACACTCAACTGGAGCGATCCAAATAATATTATTTATACACGGACGACATCGGCGAACCAATTGTATCTGCAAGAGCGTCTTGCCTCACTCGAAGGCGGCGAAGATTGTGTCGTACTCGCTACGGGAGTCGCTGCGCTGGCAGGCGTATTTTTCAGTTTTATTGACAAAAACGCACATGTGATTTGCACGGATGTTTCGTATATTGCAGTCTATAGGCTGCTCCATGAATACTTTCCAGAAAAATACGGTGTCGAAGTTTCGCTAATTGACACGTCAGATTTGGAACAGGTTCGGCAAGCGATCCGTCCAAATACCAAGCTGATCCATCTGGAAACACCAGGGAATCCCACCACACGGGTAAGCGATATTGCTGCAATCACCAAACTGGCACACGAAGCAGGGGCACTGGTCTCCGTTGACAGCACATTTGCATCACCCTATATTCAGCGTCCGCTAGAACTCGGTGCCGATCTGGTGGTACATAGCCTTACCAAATACATTAACGGTCACGGCGATGCGATGGGAGGAGCCGTAATCGGACGACACGACTTGATCGATAAAATTAAACGCGAAGCAATGGTCAACCTCGGTGGGGCAATCAGTCCGTTTAACGCCTGGCTCATTATGCGCGGCATCGTTACCCTGCCGCTGCGTATGAAGCAGCACAGCGAAACCGCGCAAAAGGTTGCCGAATTCCTTGAATCTTATTCTGGAGTCACTTTTGTCGCCTATCCTGGCCTCAAAAGCCATCCGCAACACGCGATTGCTGAGAAACAGATGCATGGTTTGTATTCCGGTGTGCTCTCTTTTGGCATTGAAGGAGATGTCCAACGTCACAATGATTTTGTGAACGCACTCCAACTGATCATCTCCGCTGTCTCCATCGGTCACGATGAAAGTTTGATCGTCTATACCGGGCCGGATGATGAACGGATTGATTTTTATCCCGAAGAATTTCGCAACCATGGTTTCCTGCGCTTCAGCGTCGGCCTTGAAAGTGCAAACGACATTATCAAAGACTTGAAACAGGCATTCGAAAAGGTAGGATTATAATCATCACTTTTTACAACCCGTGCAAACGGGTTCTTTTTTCGTTTGTATTTTTCTCATTTAAAATTCTTTTACTGCACGCAAATCGACATGGGCAAATTAGGGCAACTGTGAGGACAATATCCAAACATTAAAAAAGAGAATTTGGGCTAGCATGATGATCACGCGTCAGATGATTGTCTTTGATGAGTTCGGCATCATTGCGAAATTAATCTTTATGCTGTCTAATTAATTGTCTTTTGAAAATTCTCTTGCGATAAAATTTTTCGACAGTGTAAGGGTGACATATAAAAAGCAAAATAAGCCTGCTTTGGTTCGTATCGACGAGAAATCTAACGCGGGTTTAACAAAAAATAATTGTACAAAAAAGAATAGAAAAATGAGAAATAATATTGTTTGAATAATACTGAGTACATGTTTAATTCTTAATTGCTTTTCGTTATTCACTGATAACCCTCACGTTCGTCATTTGTTAATTAATAAAGATTATACAGCATAACAGCTTCCCTACACTTCGGTATAGGTTTTTTATTTTGCAATGGCCAAATTCTTGAGATGCAGGACAACAGCTTCTCGGTCTACCAGCACATTGTTTTTACTTTTACTGCCTTGCTTTATCTAAGCTGATCTGATATGAACAACTTCTGAGAGCGTTTATTCCTACACTGAATTTTTTATGATATAAAAAATAAACCCCCTATCAAAATTGACAAAGGATCTAATCATATTCACTTGACTACACATCACAGTTTTTCTAATCTTTATCTTCTGAAGCAATGACGCCCTCCACGGAAATGATGGATACCGTGCGCTCTCAATGATACATATCTGTTTCCAATATTAGTTGTAGAAAATGCCGTGCCCTTTGAGCTTAAGGCCGACGGAGCAATCAAAATTCTGTTTTGAGAATTCACAACGGCTAATGGATCTACTTTGTTACCCTTACCGTCGATTGCTTCATTATTTGCTGTTGTATTTGTGTATCTGACAACATCTGTATTAGCTAATGGATACAGGTTCCCATTTCCATCAGATGGATCTTCACTGATCCATTCTGCTGAAGTCCCTATTCCTTGAGCATAAGCACTGTTAAGCTTAGTCGAAATATTTTTCATGACTCTCTTACCATTTGGTTCAATGACCTGAAATTGTAGCGACCATGTATTATTGTGCCCCTGATAGATTTTCGCATTAATTCTGGATCCAGTAGGAACCGTCATAATGTCTTGGGCATTAGCAGGAAGCTGTTCCCAAAAAAGAGTGGTTATTTCACGTTTTCCTTGAAACTGCTCAATGGTTCCCATTTGAAGAAGGTCTCCAGAGCTTACACCACCAAGACCAATCCACTGAGATCCAAGTGAAGAGGAAATAACAGAAGCACTTGGAACAGTCCAACTACCGCCTACATTTGTGTAGAAATGAGAATCAGTACGAGTAACCGCATATCCGGCCCAATTCGATGATTCTTCAGTCCCGACAGGAAGTTTGATCTGAAAAGCTTTAGCCGCCACAATTTTTCGCGCGTGTCCTTCATATACGGCATTGTGAGCGATATAGGCTTTAACGGAATTGGCACTTGTCGGAATAGAAACTGTAAAAGTAACGGCAAATGTCAATAAAATCATGGAAATTAATTTAGCTCTCAAAATGTTTTCTCCTTTCTACAAATTTACGTATTTACCTCCTTACAAAAGTCATCGTACTGCTATGCTATAAAATCTATAAACTTATCTAAAAAAATTACATAGTCTAATCTTTAACTTATTTATCAGAAGTTCACTGACCGGATTTTATTATGTATCCCGGCAAAGCCAGGGAAGTAAGAAGAATATGAACATTGGTTGCTAGCATCTGGACAAATAAAAATCATATGGACAAATCATGAGCAGATCGAATTTATCCATCTCAGAAATGTATTATTGAACGCGTTTAAACATCTTTTCCATTTCGTAGGGGGTGAAGTGCACCAGCACTGGCCGTCCATGCGGACAAGTGAAAGGATCTTTCGCTTTGTTGAGTGAATCAAGCAGCGCCTGGATTTCATCCGGGCGCAGATAGTGATTAGCCTTGATTGCCCGCTTGCAGGACATCATTTTGGCCAAATCATTCCGCAGCTTTTTGATTGAGATTTTTCCGCTTTCAATCAGCTGTTGAACAGTATCCTCAATCATCTGGGGCTCGCGTCCTTTCGGCATCCAGGTCGGGTGTGAACGGACAATCAATGAACGCTCGCCGAAGGGTTCGAAATCAAGACCAATTTCTTTCAGGTAATCATGGTACTCCATCACGGCTTCATATTCTGAATCCGTGAATTCAAAAGTCATCGGGACAAGCAGTTCTTGCACTTCACGCGCATTCTCGCCCACTTTTTCACGGTAATATTCATAATTGATCCGTTCCTGGGCGGCATGCTGATCGATGATGTACAGACCGTCTTCGTTCTGGGCAAAAATATATGTTCCGTGCATTTGCCCGATCGGATAGAGCTCCGGCATACGTCTGGATGTTTCGGGCTCTTCATCCGTCTGTTTCGGATAATCCGTGGGTTCTCTCAAATCATCTGTTTCAGCAGAAACCGAGGCTTGCCGAAAAAATTTGTCTTCAGATAATTCTTCAGGCCCTTGTTCATGAACCTGCTCCAGAAAATTTTCTTTCTCACCGATCGGTGACGATTCCTGAAAAGACTCATGAACGCCAGAAATATCCGGACCGATGGCAACGTCAGGAGAGAAATCCATCGACTGCTGCGTATTTTGAAGACGCGGCTGGCGTTCCCTTGTGTTTACAGTCGGTATCAGCCGTTCCTGGTGAAAGGTTTCGCGGATTGTTTTTGTGATCAATTCACACAGATCTTTTTCCTTGCTGATTCTGGCTTCCAGTTTAGCCGGATGAACATTGACGTCAATCAGTGAGGGATCCATTTTAATATGAATGACACAGATCGGATAACGCCCAATCATCAGCAAAGTATGGTAGCCTTCAGTAATACTGTTAAAGATTGGATAGTTCCTGATAAAACGGTCATTGACAAAAATGTAGACATACTGGCGCCCGGCACGGGAAATCTGCGGATGAACCGCCAAACCCTCCACATGAAAATCAAGAGAGTCACCGGTAAAGGGAACGGCGGCTTTGGCCGTCTTAACGCCGTAAATTGAAGCAAGCACGTGGCTCAGTTCTCCGCTGCCGTTGGTCTGGAAAACAACTTTTCCATCATCGTGAGTCAGGATAAAACGGACATGCGGGTAAGACAGTGCCATGCGGTTAACCACATCTGTAATTTGGCCGAGTTCGGTATGAATGCTTTTCAGGTATTTCAGCCTTGCCGGTGTATTGTAAAAAAGACGGCTGACCGTTATTTCCGTTCCCTTGCGGCTCTGAGTGTGTCCCGACTGAATCACATGTCCGCCCTGCAGGACAAGGTGGGTACCAGAATTCACGCCGTCCGAAGTTTTTAGTTCCAGGTATGAAACGGCAGCGATGCTCGGTAACGCTTCTCCACGGAAGCCGAGTGTACTAATATGAAAGAGGTCGGAATCCTCATGAATTTTGCTCGTCGCATGACGTTCAAAAGCGATCAGGCAGTCTTCTGGTGCAAAACCCCGTCCGTTGTCTGTCACTTTGATGGATTGAAGACCGCCTTCTTCAATGTCAATTCTGATCGTCGTCGCTCCGGCATCGATCGCATTTTCTGTTAACTCTTTGACAACAGATGCCGGGCGTTCCACCACTTCACCGGCGGCAATCTTGTTGGCGAGCGATTCACTCAGTCTTTTGATTACACCCAATCTGTTCCCCTTCTTTCAATTCATCTCGGCAAAGGATTCATTTCTTCAATTCTTTTTGGAGCGTGAACAGCTGATTCATCGCGTCCATCGGTGTCATCGTCATCAGATCCAGTTTTCCGAGTTCATGAATGACTTTCTGCTCGCGGCGGCTTATTTTTGCGATACGGCTCGGCTCAGGACTACCAAACAGGTCAAGCTGTTCCGGTTTTTCATCGTGAGGACGGGATACAGGATGTTCTTCGGCTGCTGCTTCTTCCCTGATTACTGCAACCTGATCTGACGGAACTTGTTTCCCCTTCTCTTTCTCCAGTCCTTCCAATATTTCGTCTGCACGATCAATTAGATCCCCGGGAAGCCCGGCCAGCTTTGCAACGTGGATCCCGTAACTTTTATCCGCCTGACCGCTCAGGACTTTGTGTAGAAAAACTACATTGCCCTTTTCTTCCATAGCGCCGACATGAACATTCTTCAGTCGGGGCAATTTATCTTCCAGAAATGTCAGTTCATGATAATGTGTTGAAAAAAAAGTTTTAGCAGAAATATGCTGATGAATATATTCAACAATAGCCTGTGCGATGGCAATTCCGTCATAGGTCGAAGTTCCCCGTCCGATTTCATCAAGCAAAATCAAACTGTTTTGTGTCGCGTGGGTGAGCGCATACCTCGCCTCATCCATTTCAACCATAAAGGTACTTTGCCCGGACACTAGATCATCTGCCGCACCGATTCGGGTGAAGATCTGGTCAAAAATTGGAAGGACCGCTTGATCTGCAGACACGAAACAGCCAATCTGGGCCATGATTGCTGTCAGCGCAGCTTGGCGCATATACGTGCTTTTTCCGCCCATGTTAGGACCGGTGATCAGCAACATATCGCAGGTTTTGTCCATATGTACATTATTAGAAACAAACGCGCCGTCTTTCATCACTTTCTCAATCACCGGATGGCGGCTGTTTTCAATCGCAAGTGTACGATCTTCTGAAAATGTGGGCCGGACATAACCATTTTTGTCACTGACTGAGGCAAAACTCTGCAGTACATCAAGACCGCTGACCAACCGAGCCAACTTCTGTAATCTGGCCGCAAATTCCTTAATTTTCATACGGACATCACTGAAAAGCTGATACTCAAGCCCGACCCGCTTTTCCTCTGCCTCCAGGATCACCTGTTCTTTCTCTTTCAGTTCCGGTGTAATAAACCGTTCGGCATTTGACAGGGTCTGCCGCCGTTCATAGCGGCCTTCGGGAAGCAGTTTCAGATTAGGCCGGGAAACCTCAATATAATAACCGAAAACACGGTTATATCCGATTTTCAGTGATTTGATGCCGGTTTCCTGTCGCTCTTTCGCTTCAAGTTCAGCGATCCAGCGCTTGCCGTTTTTTGAGGCGTCCCGGTAACGATCAAGCGTCTCATCGTAGCCCTTTCTGATTATTCCTCCATCAGCAGTTGAGAATGGCGGATCATCAACGATGGCTTGGGCAATAAGGGATCGGACAGCTTCACACGGATCCATTTCATCTCCGTAGGTTTTCAGAGCTTCGTCAGAAATTTCCGCGAGTGTTTTTTTAATGTCAGGCACCTGATCCAGTGAACGCTTCAGCTGCAATACCTCGCGAGGATTCACGTTTCCAAAAGAAACCCTTCCGACCAAGCGCTCTAGATCGTATACCTCATTTAACGATCCACGAAGCGTTTCACGTTCCAGCATATGTGTTTTAAGAGCCGAGACTGCATTGAGCCGGTCTTCGATTTTTTTCTCGCTTAGAAGCGGTTTTTCGATCCATTGCTTCAGCCGCCTGCCGCCCATGGCAGTTTTCACATCGTCGAGCAACCAGAGCAATGAGCCATATGTTTTTTTATCGCGGTTCGTCTGAGTCAGTTCAAGATTGCGCCGCGAATGCGGATCAATCATCATATATTCGTTAATATGATAGACATCGGCTTGCTGAAGATGGTCCAGCGAACGTTTCTGCGTGATCACAAGATAATTCAGCAGTCTGCCGAGCGGCCGCAGCAGTTTTTCCTGATCAATGCCAGAAACGATCGCTTTCAGATGTTCCGGAACAATATCATTAGCGTCTTCCGAGAGAGTCACATTCAGCCGTTCAGTCAGCCACTCTTTCCTGTTTTGATCAAAAGCGGGATCAAGCACAATCTCTCGGACATCGTTGGCGTCCAGTTCCTCAATGACACCGTCCCATGCAGAAATCATCGTCACTTTCGTTTCTCCGGTTGTCAGATCGCTCATCGCATAGCCATACGAGCCATCGTCAAACGAGCTGAGTGCCGCTAGATAATTATTTTTCTTAGGCTCAAGAGACTCGTCTTCCATGATCGTCCCCGGCGTGATCATCTGAATCACTTCACGCTTAACCATGCCCTTTGCGAGTTTGGGATCTTCCATCTGCTCGCAGATCGCAATCCTGTACCCTTTATCGATCAACACTTTAATATATTGTTTGACAGCGTGATAGGGCACGCCGCACATCGGTATGTATTCGTCTTTTCCTCCGTTGCGTGACGTTAGCGCAATTTCCAGCTCTTTCGAAGCTTTCACTGCGTCGTCAAAAAACAGTTCATAAAAATCGCCTAAACGAAAAAATAAAAAAGCGTCCGGATACTGCGCTTTTATATCCAAATATTGATGAATCATTGGTGTATAACTCATCCGCGTCCACCCCAGCCTCTTGTGTTCATCGTTTTATTATAGCACACACGTACGCCCAAACGGGATACTTTGAAACTGCTCCCCAAGATGAGATTTTTTCCCATAAGGTGATGTCCATTAAATGTTATAATGATAAAAACAAATGGGGGAAGAAGGTTGGTAACCATGATCGAAGAGCTGGAGCAGCTGAAGCAAAATGTGCAGCAGGTCCTTGTTGGGAAGGATGGACTTGTCGAACAGATGATGATTGCACTGATCTGCCGCGGCCATCTGCTGATGGAAGATGTGCCCGGTACCGGTAAAACAATGCTTGCCAAAGCCTTGGCAAAATCGATCAAAGGCACTTTCAAGCGGATACAGTTTACGCCTGACATCCTGCCTTCGGATATTACAGGCATTCAATATTTCAATCCGAAGACACAGGACTTTGAAACTAAGCCAGGTCCGGTGATGACCAATATTCTGCTTGCGGATGAAATCAATCGCGCGACACCGCGCGCTCAATCCAGCCTGCTGGAAGTGATGGAGGAACGTCAGGTAACCATCGAAGGCGAAACATTGCCTGTAGGTGCCCCTTTTATGGTCGTCGCCACTCAGAACCCGATTGAATCTCAGGGAACATTTACACTTCCTGAAGCACAGATGGACCGATTTTTCATGCAAATTTCGGCCGGATATCCTTCTCTTGATGAAGAAAGAAAAATGATGCATCTGTACCGTGAGAATGATCCTCTCGAAACTCTAAAACCTGTCTTTTCACTGGATAAGATCCAGTCCTTACAGGAGAAAGTAAAACAAGTTCAGATTGACACACCAGTCGAAGATTATTTGCTGAAGATTGTTCGCGCGACCCGGGATCATGAATGGATCGCGAGCGGCGTTAGCCCGAGAGGTACTCTTGCCCTGATGCGCGGCGTTCAGGGCAAAGCTTTTTTAAGCGGACGGAATTTTGCAGTACCCGAAGACGTAAAGGAAATGGCACCCGTCATCCTCTCGCACCGTCTCGTCCTGTCAATGGAGGGGGATCTGCACACGACCAAAAAACAGATGATGAACCAATTGATGGAACAAATTGAGGTCCCTCTTGAATCGGGTGTCCGACATTAATGAATTGGTCCGTGGAAGATCAGAAAACGCAGATTCAGTCATTTCTCTATACGCTGGGCTTCATCGTATTTCTGCTCGGGTTTTTCATGAATACGCTGATTCTTATTTCTGCTGGCCTTTTTTTATTGGGGATCGCTTTTCTTTCAAAAAAATATTTGATGTATATGGTCGTGCACTTTTATCTGGATAATTCAGCACTGCCTGTACGGCTGTCCACCGGCGAAAGCGGCCGCCTTGTGCTGACGTTCATAAATACGTCACGTTTTCCATTTCTCTCAATGCGTGGGGAAATGACAGCAGATGAGAATGTCCGTTTTTCTGCGGATCCGGTTGCGCCCGATGACCGTAGTTTTCATTTTACTATTATGGCGCCCGCAAATAGAAAAACGACGATCAGCTGTCCGGTTTATGGGCTTAGTCGGGGTACAGCCAGAATACAGACGCTTGCAATCACTTGCGAAGATCCCTTTCATGTTTTCCGCTGTACGCTCAAGCCGAATGAAATGATCAGAACCCGCATCATTGTGTATCCCAAACCGGAGCCCGTTCATAACCTGAATCGAATGATCCCCGCAGATCTTGGTTTCAATCGCGCGCCCCATTCTCTCATCAAAGACTATACCTTGCCGACCGGAATACGGGATTACGAGCATTCCGATCCTTTCAGACATATTCATTGGAAAGCAACTGCCCGGCTCGGAAAACTTCAGACCAAGACTTTTGAGCAAGTCGCTCAAGTATCCTGGACGTTCTTATTTTTGTCCGAGACGAATTACCTTGCGAATAAGACAACCGAGGACTTTGAGAGACGTCTGTCCGCGGCCGCATTTATGACCGAGTACGCTTGCCGGCACCACTATCCTTATGATATATACTGCAACAATAAGCCGATGGGCTTGTCTCAAATGACGATAATTGAAGAAAATCAAGGCATGCCTCAGCTGAAAAAAGCCTGGGAACTCTTTGCATTTATGCAGAAATGGCAAATAAAAACTCCGATAGACCGAGCGGTTCGGGCAATCCGTAACAGGTTGAGTGGCAAGCGGATCATTTTCATTATGGACTTTGATCCTTCCGGTAGAGTGCATCAGCAGCTTTATCCTCTTCTGAAAGAGGGACATTCAGTTTATCAGCTGGTGCTCTCGGAGAATTCTTCCGCATTGACATCGGTCAATTCAGCAGGAGGTGTGGACATTGACTAAATTACGCCATGTTCTCCCATTATCGCTTTACTTCGGATATGTTTTGCTGCTTAGTTATTTAATTTTGTTGCCATTTAGCGCGGCAAATTGGACGGTTTTCTTCCCGCTCGCGATTCTCGCAGTCATTCAGGGGACACTTCTCACTTGCCTATTTAAGTGGAATAGGATGAAACTGTCAAATATTTGGGTACTGTCCATCGCCTGCAGTCTCACAGCTTTTCTGTTTTTTCATATCCCCTTTCTACCCTCTTGCCTGATTGCCGTCCTTTTTACGTACTTCTCGTCAATCGGATTAGAAAGGAGAAATGCGGCTCACTTATGGCTGCTTTTTCTGGTCTCCTCAACTGTAACTATCTTTGATTACCTCTTTTCCGGGATTAGTCACCGGCCGCTGCTTTTTCTGATACTACTTGCAGAACTGGTTTTGTTGAATATTTTCCTGATCACGGAAAATCGCAGTGAAAACCGTTATCTCCCCGTACTCACAGTAGCTTTCATTTGTACCGCAGCCATTCTTTCGCTGATTGTTTCTATTCTTAAGCCCTTTTTCCTGTGGATCTATGGCTTTCTCTTCAATGTTCTTTTAAAAAATGCGCTTTATGTTATTGCCAATGCTTACTGGGTCCTTCTGAATCATTTTGTGACACCTGAAAAATCCATGCGTATCAAAAAAGCGCTCCAGAATTCGAATGCGAATCAGAAAAGTAGCGATCAGATTATGCCTCATATCTATCCACAGCATGATTATCCGTATTGGATGGGGCTCTTTCTCACCGCTATTGTGGCTGTCGTTCTGTATTTGAAGTTCAGGAAAAGGAATTTTCACCTTCCATCAGCAAAGGAGAGTGTTTCAGTAACACTGACAGAAAGATCCGCATCCTTTCGCAACAAGAGAGAATCGAAGAGACTATTAGGCCATCTCTTGCCTCCACGGGATCCAGTCAGAAAAGCAATTTTTTCACTTCAGAAAGCGGCAGAAAAAGCGGGCATGGGGCGCCGCACCACAGAAACGCTGTCCGATTGGCTGCTGCGTATCGAACAAGGCCATCCAAATCAAGATTTGATTCATGGCTATCATAAAGTAAGGTATGGTCATCACGAATTGTCAGCGGATGAAAAGAAATCCTTTTTCGCTTCGGTAGATCAGGTTCGTCGCATGATCGAGGCAAGCGTCGCTATGAGAAAAAAATCATGACCATTCATTTTGACCCTCGGAGTCTCGCACCTTCCGCTCCAATCAAAGGAGTGACAAAAATCAACAGTGAATTTAAACAGAGCCTTAAAAAAAGAAAAAAAGGGAAGATCACTCTCCCCTCTCCGTTACTCATCTTCGTCTGTGAGCAATTCGGAATCAAGCCCTTTCAATTCTTCGTCCAGTTCATCATCATCGTCGCTATCCGCTTCGACCAGTCCTTCATCATCCACCTGCACTTTAACCTTGGTCTCACCAATGACCTCTACCAGAAACTCCCGCTCTACCTGAGCCTCAACCCTGTTGCCGTTCGAAGATATCTTCGCTTCCAGACAATTAGGTTCTTGCAACGGCCGGCATGTGCATTCCACTTTGTCGGATACAAGGTTTTTGTCTCGAAGGGTCAGCCGAATTTTGTCACGGTACCCCACAGTCTCGCAGGCAACTTCTGTACGGGTATTGTTATTATAGGAATACCATGTATTGATGTCATAGGTTCCTTCGACAATGACCGCATCCTTTTGATATTGTGTCTTATATTTATGATTGATGACCCAGCATCCCAGGATGTTCGAGGGTTTATGCGTCGGTGTCAGGGAATGTGCGGATTGGCTGGCTTTCTTACCCTTTCCGCAGATGGCCTTTGTAATAATTTCTCTATATGCGTGATCTGCCAAAAGTCCAAACCTCCTTTGCCTTCTTCATTTTCATGTTATGCAAGGCGAATGACACATGTGAAAAAAACTCCCTGGATATACGGGAGTTTTTAGACTTGGATGATGGCTGTGATGGCTGTTTCACTTAAAGCTTCAAAATTAATGCTTGTTTTCTTTATCTGCACTGCTCTCGGCAATCCGTCCGGAAACCAGATCCACTACCTGCTGCAGGAAGTCATTAATCTCATTCTGTGACTCTTTGAATTGCTGAACAACCGGAAGACTGTCAAGTTCTTTCTGAAGTTCATCAATCCGCGCTTCATTCTGCCTGTAGGCTTCATGTTTTTGAAAATGCTGAAGATTCACTGACTCTTTCTGATATTTCTTGATTTCATCGACCAAATTCTGTACTTTCATATTGGCGCTGATTTTTGCCTCAGCCTGTTTATAGAATCGAACCTGATCTGTTTCAGACAAGTGGTTAGCGACTTCCTGCGCTTTTGCCAGTATCTCTTCTCTTGAAAACGTATCACTCATCGTCCAGCAACCTCAGGTTCTCTCTGCCATTCTCCATCAAGCGACCACATTTTTGCTTCAGTAATTTTAATATGGACCAGCTGACCGATCAGTGTTTCAGGGCCGACAAAGTTGACCACTTTATTTGTTCGAGTGTGCCCGGACAGGACAGACGCGTTTTTACGGCTTTCGCCTTCAACGAGAACTTCCACGACCTGATTCTGGTACTTCGCATTGCTTTTCGCAGCAAGTTCGTCTACCAGAGCATTCAGCCGCTGCAACCGCTCTTTCTTAACTTCCATCGGCACATTGTCGGTCATCCTTGCTGCGGGCGTCCCTGAGCGCGGCGAATAGATGAAAGTATAAGCTCCGTCAAATCGGCATTCGCGTACAAGGGACATCGTATCTTCAAACTGTTCTTCCGTTTCGTTCGGAAAACCGACGATGATGTCCGTTGTAAACGACGCATGGGGAACAGCCTTTTTTATCCTGTGAAAAAGATCCAGATAATGCTCACGTGTGTATCCGCGCCCCATAATCTTCAGAATATCCGAATTCCCGGATTGTACCGGAAGATGGATATGCTCACACAGATTTCCGCCTTTGCCAAGCACCTCAATCAGATGGTCATCAAAATCTTTAGGATGGCTAGTGGTAAATCGAACGCGTGGAATGCCTATTTTCCGAATCTCATCCATCAAATTGCCGAGACCATATTGATCGAGATCCTTTAAATCTTTCCCATAAGCATTGACATTCTGGCCGAGCAGAGTGATTTCTTTATAACCGAGACGTGCGAGTTCCCTGACCTCGCTGATAATCTCCTCCGGCCGGCGGCTTCTTTCTTTGCCACGGGTATAAGGCACGATACAATACGTGCAGAATTTATCACAGCCAAACATGATATTGACCCATGCCTGAAAATGGCCATGTCTCGCCATTGGAAGGTTTTCAACAATGTCTCCCTCCTTGGACCAGACCTCAACGACCATCTCTTTGCTGAACAGAGCCTCCTGCAACAGCTGCGGCAGCCTGTGAATATTATGTGTTCCGAAAATGAGATCCACCTGTTGATAGGTTTGAAGCACTTTATTGACCACTGTCTCTTCCTGTGCCATACAGCCGCAGAGTCCGATGATCAGTTCAGGTTTCTCAAGTTTCAGTTGTTTCATCCTGCCAATGTGGCCGAACACCCGGTTCTCGGCATTTTCCCGAATGGCGCATGTATTAATCAGGATGATATCCGCCTGATCGGTATCTTCAGTTTCCTGGTATTCCATTTTTTCAAGAATTCCGGCCATTACCTCGGTGTCCGCTTCGTTCATCTGACAGCCGTAAGTCTCGATTAAATATTTTTTTCCCCTTCCGATCGTCTTCATTTCATCCGGAATACTGAAATCATTTATGATATGAACCGGTTCTCTGCGACGTCTTCGCGCATCTTTCAGAGAAGGCGGCTGAAAGTACTTCGAAAAATCAACCTTGCTGAACTTAGACTCAACCACAGAAGAGCCCCCTTTGTTAGTTTCATCCTTAAATTATAGCAAAGTCCCCATGGCAATGAAAGGAATTCAGATTTGTAATGAAACATAGGAAAAGTCATAGCCTTTTCTGAAGGACGAACCTTATAATGGAGTGAAGGATTTCTGAAAACGAGGGTGAATTATGAAAATATTGCTTGCCGAAGATGATCAGAGGCTTGGAAAACTAATCGTCAAAATGCTCAAGAAGGAACAATTTACGGTCGACTGGGTTGTAGACGGAATCAGTGCGTCTGATCAAGCTTTAACCGGAGACTACGACGTGATTGTTCTCGACTGGATGCTGCCAGAACGGGACGGCGTTCAGGTCAGCAAGGTACTGCGAAACGAGGGGTACAGTGGCGCGATATTGATACTGACCGCCCGGGGAGGACTTGAGGATCGCGTAATCGGACTGGATGCCGGAGCTGACGACTATATGGTCAAGCCTTTCGCTTTTGAAGAACTTTTTGCACGAATACGCTCGCTCTCCCGGAGAAACTTTTTCCCTATCGATCATAACACCATTACATCCCACGACCTAACCATTGATTTGGCTAACCACATCACGAAACGTGGAGAGGAAATAATCATCCTAACTCCGAGAGAATTTCAACTGCTTGTCTATTTTGTTAAGAATACCGGAAGGATCCTGTCAAAAGATCAGATCATCGCCAGGGTCTGGGAAGAAGAAAGTGAAGTTACCTATAATACGATGGAGGCTTTCGTCAAACTTCTTCGAAAGAAGCTGGGCCAAACAAAACGGAACAGCTACATAAAGACGATTCGCGGATTTGGCTATATGTGGGTGAACGAAGATGTTTAAACAGCTGCAGCGAAAACTGACATTGACGTACAGCTTTTGGTTTTTTCTGACACTGGCGGCTATCTTCTTCATTCTCTTTTTTGTTTTCAAAAGTATGATCTATCAGTCTGTCAGCTGGCAGGTTGATGATCTCGCTCATGATCAGGCTCTCGAATTTGCGGAAACACATCACCTCGAAGGCGGCCCGTTCAGGCACTCTCTTTTTTTATCGGCATTTCTTTCGGAAGATGGTAAGGATATTGTTTACAGAGGATCCCTGCCATCGGACTTGAGATCTGTTTTGCTTTCGAAATTGAAGGACAGGGATCACACCGGCGTATTGCAGACCACGGCATCATCCGGACGTAAAACCGTGATTATATATGCACTGGAACCGGTTGTGGAAGACGGCGTCCAGAACGGCCATATAGTCATAGCAAAAGACATCATAAAAACACATGAGCAAATCGAATGGTGGTTCCGAATTTTATTCCTGCTGGGTATTTGCACTGCATCACTCTCAGTGATCATCGCCCATTTTCTGGCCAGGCGAGCCGTCCTTCCTGTCAAAAGTAATTTTGAGAAACAGCGCGCTTTCGTCGCCGATGCCAGCCATGAGATGCGAACTCCGCTCAGTGTGTTCTCGGCATCGCTGGAATTTTTTGAAGCTGAGGAAAAAGGCCGCCTATCCGAGTCTTCAAAGGAAACACTGACTGACCTGAAAGCTGAAGTTAAAGATATGAACTCGCTGATCAGCCAGCTGCTCTCTTTGGCTCGCGCCGACAACGATGGCATGGCTTCAGAAAAAAAGAAGTTTCCACTCATTCGGATGGTTTTACCCATGGTTTCTTTTTATAATCAGAAAGCACTGGACGAAGGAAAAGTGCTCATCAGTAAACTTCCAGAAAGAGAGCTATACCTGCTTGCTAATCCTGTTGAAATCAAGCAGCTGCTCACAATTTTTCTTGATAATGCATTAAAATATACGAAAAAAAAAGATCGGATTGAACTGAAAATATGGCCAAATGAAGAGAAACATCAGTTTTGTTTTTCAGTCGGTGATTCCGGGATCGGTATTCCCGATGAGGAACGCAAACATATATTTGAACGCTTTTATCGGGTTGAGAAAGGCAGAACAAGGCAAAACGGCGGCAGCGGACTGGGGTTATCTATCGCCAATGAAATTGTCAGTGCATACAAAGGAACGATCACCGTGGAGGGTGCAATGAAGGTAGGTACAATATTCACAATTCGACTGCCCGTTCTGAAGATCACCGAATAATTCAGTTCCTTTTCAGTTTTCTTTTGTAAGCTGAATCAGCAAACAAAAGGAGACGATTCATATGTTTGGAACACCACTTCATCCATTGCTTGTCCATTTTCCAATCGCACTTTTAATTGTTGGAACGGCATTCCAGATCATCGCCGTGTGGAAGAAGGACTTTTTTGACAAAGCTGCCCTGCTGTTATTATCCTTGGGCTTTCTCTCGGGTATCATTGCCTATTTATCAGGCGACGGCGCTGAACAATTTGCGGCGTCACAATGGGGTAATGGCTATCGTTCGATCGTTCACATACATCAGGCCTATGCGACAGTCACTTTATTATTGTTCGGAGCAGCAATCGGACTTAGATTGATTAATTATTTCTTTAAAAGAAAGTTTATCATGCCGCTTGTCCTGATCATTTGTCTGACCGGTTCGATCACACTGGCTTTAACCGGACACTATGGCGGTGAAATGGTCTACATCCAAAAACACGCGAGTTCATTAAATACATTGAAGATTGACTAACATTTTTACTTTCTCCTTAAAAATGTCGAAATTAATTGTTTATTTTCAGTGAACCGACTATCCATATTATTAAATTATTATGTTATAATTTTCCGAAATGAAGATGATCAAAGGTGGGTTTATTTTCCGGCTCAAACTCTCTCATCGGCAAAAAGGAAGTTTTGTAAATTGAACGGATTGCTGCATAATAAAAATTTCAGTTTACTTTTCACCGCACGCCTGATTACCAATATCGGCGATAGTATGTACTATGTAGCCGCTATGTGGCTTGTCTACAAGTTAGGCGGATCGGCTTTTTATTCTGGCCTTGCAGGCTTTCTGACACTCATTCCCCGCACCTTTCAATTTACAGTTGGTCCCATTCTTGATCGATATTCAATACAGAAGCTTTTAATCACCACTCAACTTTTCCAAGCACTGATTCTCTCCCTTATTCCACTCGCTTATTTAAGCGGCAGGCTCTCAGTCACTCTGATTCTCATTGTCATGCCGATCGTTTCTTTTCTCAGTCAGTTTTCTTACCCCGCTGAGAATGCGCTCATTCCGCATATTCTTAAGAAAGAACAGAGAGTACAGGCAAATTCGGCAATGGCTATCGCATATCAGGGTACTGAGTCCGTCTTCAATGCAGTCGGCGGTGCACTCGTTGCACTTATCGGAGCGATCGCCATCTATACAGCTGATATCATCACATTTTCTGTCGCTGTGGTACTCTTTTCAATGCTTTCACTTTCAAGTGTCAGGCGACCTGAGCGTAACACAACGATCCATCAGCAAATACAGACCTATTTTTCCGATCTCAAAGAGGGATTTCACATTGTATTCCATTCAGTAATCGGAAGAATGATCATCTCCGGACAGGTCACGAATTTCGCTCTCGGCGCTCTGACGGCCTCACTTCCTTCATATGCGGATCTTCTCGGAGGTTCGTGGATCTATGGACTGATGCTGGCCGGAATGGCGGTCGGGAGTCTCGTTGGTGCGATGTGTGCAGGATTCTTTGAAAAAGTGGCCGTCGGAAAAATGTTGATGATTGGCTACCTGATCGGATTTTGCCTGTGGATCAGCGCGGCTCTGATTCCAAACAGTCTGGCCAGGATATTACTGTTTTCTGCAAGCCTGATCCCGCTCGGTTGTAATAATGTGATTAATTCTACAGTGATGCAGAATCTTGTCCCCAAAGAACTTCTGGCACGTGTCATGTCGGTTGTGGCAAGCATTGCGACCTGCATGATGCCGCTCGGTGCGCTTACAGGTGGGACGCTCAGCGCACTGTTTGGACCAAATATGATATTTACTTTCTCAAGTTTTGGATTCCTATTCTACTCGGTATATGTAGCGCTGACACCCGTTCTTCGCACTATTCCTGCTGTGGGTAAAGTAAAGCCAGAAAGCTATGGATTTTCAGCCGTAACTAGCGTCTCAGAAGAAACATATTCAAATGAAACCTAAATGCGTCATCCGTTTAAACAAAAAAAATTTGGGGAATTAAGGAGAAAGTCTTCAGTTGAAACAGTTCATTATTATTTGTTCAGTGATCGTCATGGAAAAAGCAGGAGAATGTTTCACCCCTGCTCTTTTACCTTGAAGTTAAGATTTGACATAACGATAATCAGGCTGTCATTCTTGACCGATTGCCTGCTCGCCGATATAACGAATAACATCGCTGCGACTGATGATTCCTACAACACGCCGTTCATCATCGATGACGGGAATTTTTTTTATGTGCTCATGCGACAAAGTCCGCAAAACAGCATCTAGTTCACTGCTATAAAGTACTGAACGAATATTTCTTTTTTTCATAAGGTCTTTGACTTTTTTCTCAAGAAGATCTTTGAAAAGTTCGGACGTCATTTCAATTCTTACTGCTGATATCATACTGTAAAAGTCATAGATGTTCTGCTGCTTTGGCGAAATCGCGCGAAGCACATCACCGTCACTGATGAATCCTGTCAGTTTACCTTCTTCATTTACGACGGGTGCTCCGCCAATCCTGTGCTTGACCATAGTCCTTATCAGAACTTCGATGGAATCCGTTTCATGAAGCATAATTACATCTTTGATCATCAGCTCCTGAACGCGCATTTTATCCGCCTCCTACTCACAAAGATCCCCTCAAGAATAGTATACACGATAATGAAAAAGATTTTATTTTAGAATAGCGTGTTAAGATCACTCCTCATGCTTTTTATTCGCCTTATCCGCGTTTCTCCCTGCCCTCATCGCGGCCTGACGCAAAATAAATTCTATTTGGGCATTTACACTGCGAAACTCGTCATCTGCCCACCGCTGCATGATATCGTATAGATTCGGATCGATACGTAATAAAAAACTTTTTTTCTTGGCCATAGAAAAACCCCGTTTGTTAATACAGACTTCCTGTATTAATTACCGGCTGCGTTGCCTTGTCTGAGACAATAGCAACCATCAAATTGTTAACCATGTTGACCTTACGTTCTTCATCGAGTTCGAGCACGTGTTCATCCTCGAGGCGTTGAATCGCCATCTGAGCCATTCCAACAGCACCATCCACAATTTTCTGACGGGCAGCAATGATTGCCGATGCCTGCTGGCGTTGCAGCATCGCTTGAGCTACCTCCGTAGAATAAGCCAAATGGGTCAGACGCGTTTCAATCACTTCAACACCGGCAAGAAGCAGTCTTTCCTGCAGTTCTTCCTTAAGCAGATTCGAAATTTCCGCCGCGTTGCTTCTGAGTGAAAATCCTTTTTCTTCAAAATTGTCATAGGGATATTGTGAAGCAATGTGACGCACAGCAGTTTCACTTTGAATTTCAACGAATTGGCCATAGTCATCAACATCAAACAAAGCTTTTGCTGAGTCAACAACTTTGAAAACAACTACAGCGGCAATTTCTATTGGATTACCTTCCACATCATTAACCTTCAGTTTCTGACTGTTGAAGTTCCGGACACGAAACGATACGGTCCTTCGAGTTGTCAGAGGGATTGTCAGATAGATACCATTATCACGGACACTTCCACTATAGCGTCCGAAAAAAGTAACAACTTTCGTTTTATTAGGTGGAACAATCGTTATTCCCGTCATCAATACGATTGCTCCGAGCCAAAGTATCGCGGCTGCCCAGACGATTTGTAAAACGGCAGCACCTATCCCAAGAGCAGCGAGAACCAGAATGGCCAAAATGCCGATAAAACCATTCATCTTCCAAACACTTTTTTCAGTCAAAATAAACGCCCCCCAATGATCAATCAGATTTCATTTTTATATTAATATGATATCATCGAAACCATTTTTTTACAATAAAAAAAAGACAAGTGAATGTCCATTTTTTTATGATCTATAAAACATCCGCATTCCAGTATTAAACGGAATGCGGATGTTTGCTGTTTTACGTGATTAGCGCGGCTCGATAATCAATTTTATAGCCGTTCGCTCCTCGCCATCGATTAAAATATCGGTAAAAGCCGGAATGCAAATCAGATCCAGTCCGCTTGGGGCGACAAAGCCTCTGGCTATCGCCACCGCTTTGACTGCCTGATTCAGCGCGCCCGCTCCGATCGCCTGAATTTCCGCCGTTCTTTGCTCCCTCATTGCGTGTGCAAGGGCACCGGCAACAGAGTTAGGTATAGATTTTGCTGAAACTTTCAACACGTCCATTTCCCATTGTCATCTCCTTATGAGGATTGCCCATAATAAACTATATTCCTCAAAGGTATGACTATGACAGGCATTTACTGATCTATAGGCTGGTTGATTGAAAGTATCTTTAATCAAAAAAAGGGTGATCGTCGTTGATCAGTATTCTCTCAATTTTTACGGCACGGCCCGACTGATTATCCATTGTTATCAGCACCGCACCAAGCTGTCCGGACCCCTGTTCGCTTTCAAACCTGACAGGCATTGATGTCAGAAAACGTTTCGTTACTGCCCCTCTCTCAACCCCGATAATGCCATTGTACGGTCCAGTCATTCCAACGTCAGAAAGAAATGCCGTGCCCTGTGGAAAAATGCGCTCGTCACCAGTCTGAACGTGTGTATGCGTACCTACGACAGCTGAAACCCGGCCGTCAAGATACCAGCCGAGCGCCAGCTTCTCGCTTGTCGTTTCAGCATGGAAGTCAACAAAGATAATGTTTGTTTTCTTCTTGGCTTCAGTAATGAGCTGATCCGCTGTACGAAAAGGATCATCAAGCGCCGGCAAAAAAACGCGTCCTTGCAAATTGATGACAGCAACTTTTAACTGATTGACCTGCAGAATCCGAAGACCAGTACCCGGGGTTCCTTCGGGGAAATTTGCCGGGCGGACGAGTTTTGGTGCATCGTCGATAAACTCAAATATTTCACGATTATCCCAGGTGTGATTACCCATCGTCAGTATATCGGCACCCAATTCCAGTAATTGATTATAAATTTTCTTTGTAATGCCCTTTCCATGTGCTGAATTTTCCGCGTTAACAATAGTCACATTAGGAAGATACCGTTTTTTTAGTTTCGGGAGATATTCCGTAACCATCTCCCTTCCCGTTTTTCCATACACATCTCCGACAAACAATAATTTCATTCAACTCACTCTTTCCCAATTTCAGATCTTCTATAAAAATAATGTCCGATAGTAAAAGAAAGCGGCTGATCGCCGCTTTCTTTTACTTCGCATATTCAACAGCACGCGTTTCACGAATGACTGTAACCTTAATATTTCCAGGATAATCCAGTTCATTCTCAATTTTCTTGGTAATATCATGTGCCAGCTGAAAAGACTTCGCATCGTCAACGATGTCCGGCTGAACAATGATACGAATTTCACGCCCTGCCTGGATGGCATAAGATTTTTCAACACCTTCAAACGACTCGGATATTTCCTCAAGTTTTTCCAGGCGATGAATATATGTTTCCAGAGTTTCACGCCGCGCACCCGGCCGTGCAGCCGAAAGTGCATCAGCAGCGGCTACAAGAACAGAAATAACAGACGTAGCTTCTGTATCACCATGGTGTGAAGCAATACCGTTGATCACGACAGGATGTTCTTTGTATTTCGTCGCCAGTTCAACACCGATCTCAACATGGCTTCCTTCTACCTCATGATCGATCGCTTTTCCAATGTCATGAAGCAGGCCGGCGCGTCTGGCAAGCATCTCATCCTCACCCAGCTCCGCAGCCATCATGCCGGTCAGGAATGCAACTTCTACCGAATGTTTCAAGACATTCTGGCCGTAACTCGTTCGGAAATGCAGGCGACCAAGAATCTTGATTAGATCCGGATGCAAGCTGTGGATTCCGACTTCAAAGGTCGTCTGTTCTCCATAATCACGGATTTTTTCATCCACTTCATGACGGGCTTTTTCAACCATTTCCTCGATCCGCGCCGGGTGAATACGGCCGTCCTGAACCAATTTCTCCAGTGCGAGCCTTGCCACCTCGCGCCGGATCGGATCAAATCCCGACAAGATAACCGCTTCCGGTGTATCATCAATGATCAGGTCAATACCTGTCAATGTTTCAAGCGTCCGGATATTGCGTCCTTCACGGCCAATAATACGCCCTTTCATCTCATCGTTTGGCAGATTGACAACTGATACAGTTGTTTCTGTAACGTGATCAGCAGCACATCTTTGGATGGCAAGTGAGAGAATGCTCTTGGCTTTCTTCTCGGCATCTTCTTTCGCCCTTGTTTCAATCTCTTTTGCAATCTGTGCAGCTTCATGAGCCGTTTCCTGTCTGACATCTCTGAGGATCAATTCCTTGGCTTCCTCATTTGTCAGTCCGGAAATCCGCTCCAACTCAGCCTGCTGCTTCTGCAGTAATTCCTCCACTTTGCCTTGCATCTCTTCAATTTGTCGATGTTTCTTGCTAAGTGCTTCCTCCCTTTTTTCCAATGAACTTTCTTTATTGTCAAGAGATTCGCTTTTGCGATCCAGCAGGTCCTCTTTCTGAACCAGGCGGTTTTCCTGCCTTTGAAGTTCATTTCTACGTTCCCGGGCTTCGTTTTCTGTCTGAGACCTGATTGTGTGAATCTCTTCCTTAGCTTCAAGAAGAGTTTCCTTCTTCAGTGCTTCAGCATCGCGGTGTGCATCTTCCACAATCTGATGTGCCGCAGTCTCAGCGGAAGCAATTTTCGCCTCAGCAATTTTTTTTCGGAAATAGTATCCAACAAATAGACAAACTACAGAGATCAGCGCAATGGAGATGATAGTAATAATACTCATCATTTCACCTCCTTGCTTTTCTGTTTCGTAAAAAGGTCAATCAATTGCTTTAACTTTTGAATGGCGCTCGCGAAAGGATCAATAAAGGCTAGCCGGAACGTATTACACATTCCTTTGTCAGCTTTATGTCAGCTTTTCAAGCACTTACCGGCAAAAATATTTACATATTCGTAAAGTCAGTAACCAAATAGTTACAAGTTCATTTTATAATTGCACATTTGGGTTGTCAACCTTGTGCAACAGGTGCGAAACAATGCTTGTCTACGAGATAACCGGTTTTTTAATTAAGAAGGTTTTGTCAAACTTGTCTGTTGTTTTTCGCTCCCGGCGTTCACTTTCCGCGAGCGATCCGTGAGCCTCCGCGCTCGTTGCCCTCGCTGAAAGGCCAGAAGGCTCGCTGATCCCAGGAGTCTCGCACCTTTCGCTCCAATCAATGGAGGGGCAAAATCAACATTGAATTTAAACATAGCCAATAAGAAAAAAGATCATGCCGTATAAAACCGCATGATCTTTTCCCAATTTTAACTTTAATACAGATAAAATATTAACTCAGTTCTTTATCGGCCGGCTGCTGATTTTCATCGGGCAGTTCTTGAACATCAGCCGAAACCTCTTTATCCAAATTGTAATGGCTGCGTATCTTCGCTTTGATTGCTTCTTTGATTGGCTCATTCTCTTTCAGGAAAAGTTTGGCGTTCTCACGCCCCTGACCCAGGCGCTCCTTGTTGAACGAATACCAGGAGCCACTTTTTTCAACGATATCCAGTTCCGACCCGATGTCCAGTATTTCCCCTTCCTGAGAAATACCCTGTCCATACATAATATCAACTTCAGCCTGTTTGAACGGTGGGGCAACTTTATTTTTTACCACTTTAATTCTGGCGCGGTTTCCGACAATATCATTTCCGATTTTCAAAGTTTCGGCGCGGCGTACTTCAAGACGCACTGACGCGTAAAATTTTAATGCGCGTCCACCAGGAGTCGTTTCGGGATTGCCAAACATGACGCCAACTTTCTCACGAATCTGATTGATGAAAATAGCCGTCGTCTTGGATTTACTGATCGCTCCTGAAAGCTTTCTCAGCGCCTGCGACATCAGCCGGGCCTGGAGACCTACATGGGCATCGCCCATTTCTCCTTCAATTTCAGCTTTAGGAACCAGTGCAGCAACTGAATCAATAACAATGATATCAATTGCACCGCTCCTGACCAGTGCCTCGGCAATCTCCAGAGCCTGTTCGCCCGTATCCGGCTGCGAAAGGAGCAACTCATCGATATTGACACCCAGGTTTTCCGCATAAACCGGGTCCAGCGCATGTTCTGCATCAATGAATGCCGCCTGACCACCGTTCTGCTGAACTTCCGCAATCGCATGGAGTGCGACTGTCGTTTTACCGGAAGATTCAGGCCCGTAAATTTCAATGATTCGGCCGCGCGGATAACCGCCGACGCCCAAAGCAATATCCAGAGCCAGTGAACCGCTGGACACAGTAGATACCCGCTGATCCGGTTGTTCACCAAGCCTCATAATTGATCCTTTTCCAAACTGTTTTTCAATCTGGCGCAAGGCACTCTCAAGTGCCGCTTTTCTTTCATTTTTTTCAGCCATCGTCCCAGTTCATCTCCTCATGCATCGTATATTTATCATAACTTTTTTTGTAAATAAGCACAAGTGTTCCCCATTGCATTTATTCGTTTAATTGACATGTATTATTTTACAATAGCCGGCAAACGACGAAGGTAACGCCTGATGAGATCATATCCCGTTTTGACTGACTGGATTCTGATCTTCCTCCGTGACCCCTTAAACTGATAAAGATAGCTACGCGAATTGTCTCCATCGGCGAAGCCAATATAGACAGTTCCCACGTCTTTGCCCTCACTTTTATCAGGCCCGGCCACGCCTGTAAAACTAACGCCAATATCTGAACCACAAAGGGTCCTTATCGAAGAAGCCATCAGTTCCGCGCATCGGGCGCTGACTGCTCCGTCGCTTTTTAGCACCTCCGTCGGGACATGAAGCACCTGCTCCTTAACCTCATTCGTGTAGCAGACGATGCCTCCGTTTAAAATAGATGAAGCACCTGGAAATCCGGTCATCCATTCCGAAGCCATTCCCCCAGTCAGACTCTCTGCAAAGGCAATTGTTTTCTTCTCAGCCTGAAGAAGGCCGAAAACAACCTCTGGAAGCGATACTTCATCATACCCATACAGATAAGTTCCAACCCGCTGATCAATTTTCTGTTCGATCAGATCCAACATTTTTTCAGCTTCCTCTTTGCTTTCATGCTTTGCTGTGAGCCTGAGAGTGACTTCACTCTCCTTAGCAAGTGGGGCGATGGTCGGGTTAGACTGGGCATCAATCAGATCAATGATTTTTGTTTCCAATTGTGATTCTCCGATACCGAAAAAACGAAGAACCCTGGATTGTATATGCTGCGAGTGTCTGTGGGCAAAGTAGCTTTTTGCAAAGTCGAGAAACATCGGTCTCATTTCTGAAGGGACTCCCGGCATCAGCAAGTAGACGTGCCCGCCTTCTTCAACGATCATTCCTGGCGCCATTCCCTGACTATTAGGCAGAATATGGCTGCCTTCAATCACCAGGGCCTGCTTCAGATTGTTTTCCGTCATTTCCCGACCGGTAACTTTGAAATAATCCAGCATACTGTCCATGGCTTTCTGATCTGCGACCAGCTTCTTTCCGAGCACCCGGGCAACCGTTTCTTTGGTCAGATCATCTTTAGTCGGACCAAGCCCTCCGGTAAAAATAATCAGTTCCGCACGTGATTCAGCCTTCTTGATCGCGTCGCGAAGCCTGGGTTCATTGTCACCGCAAACAGTGTGAAAAAAAACATCAATTCCGAGCAATGCCAACTGTTCCGATATAAACTGAGCATTTGTGTTTGCAATCTGCCCCAGTAGAAGCTCCGACCCAACCGCAATGATTTCCGCATTCATATAGCCAGACTCCAATCTTTTTAATTCTTAGCTACTCCCACATTTCATTATCAGGTACTCTGATGCCGAGTGCAACCAGAACAGATTATCTTGAGCGAAGCAAAACATCACGATTTTGGTAAAAATAATCGGCACCTGAAATGATTGTCAGAATGACTGCGATCCATAAAAGGATTTGATCAAGAGGGAATCCACCAGGTCCAAAGGGGATATTATTAAATAAAAAGGAAATGATAGTCAACATTTGAGAAAATGTCTTCCATTTAGCAACTTTGCTGGCTGCGATCACGTCACCCTCTCCTGCCGCCACCAGCCTGAGACCCGTCACAGCAAATTCCCTCGCAAGAATAATAACAACCATCCAAGAAGCCATTCTCCCCATACCGACGAACGACACAAAAGCACTCATGACAAGCAGTTTGTCGGCTAGAGGATCTGAAAATTTACCGAAGTTTGTGATCAGGTTTTTTCTTCGGGCAAGCTGTCCGTCCAGCCAATCGGTTATCGAAGCAATAATGAAAATAAAGCCGGCAAGCAGTTGGGAAACAGGGAGAAAAAATGGTCCGGAGCCGAGAACACCTAGATTCATCGGTACAAGAAGAAAAATCAAAAACACGGGGATCATAATTATTCGGGCTACAGTTAACTTATTGGCGATATTCACGTCGGAATCCTCCCTATTATTTGGAAATCACAAAATTTCTTTATTCCCGGACACAAATAATACACAATTAAGAAATTCCGCAAGAAAAAATGGAGCCGCCACAACTGGCTGGCCCCATCTTCAGACATCTATTACTTACTGAAATTGATAACGATGTTTTGTGTGGTGCTCGTACTTGGAAAACTAAATGGCTGTCCATTGATCATCAATGAGGTATTGGGCACACTTCCGAATCTCAATGAAAGAGACTGGACATTCGACGCATCAAATTGATAGGATTTCTTACCGGCATTCGAAACCGTCCCCTGCTGAATCTGCGCATTCGTTTTCGCATCTTTAGCCATAAACCAAGCCGGAAGCCCAGTTTTAGTCGAAACAGTGATCGTAAACTTCGTTGTGCCGGTCAACGTGTAAGTAGAAGTCGTTCCCTGGGTTTGATTCAGCTTCAGCACTTGCTGTCCGGAAGAAGAACTTGCTGAACTTGTACTGGACGAACTTGAGTTGGACGAACTGTCGGAACTCGAAGCGCTGCTTCCTTTAAAAGAAACGGATGATCCCGTCCCCTGCGTCTTTGTCCCGGTCTGATTTCCCTGATGGCTCATAATACCGGTAATCAGTATGTAAATGAGCATCAGGACAATCAGGATAAAAACAATAGTAATTGCCCTATTGATAAATGACGACCATCTTTTTGACCCGGATCTGTTTCTTCTGACGGTCCTTCTCACCGGTGCCTCATCACCTGTTCCGCCAGACGGTATTGCTCGCCTATCAGGGACGTCACGATGTACCCCTGGCATTTCAGAGGAAAACTGCTGCGTTAACGTCCCAAATTCCAACCCGACCGCTTCAGCATAGCTTTTAATAAAAGCGCGGGTATAAAAATCACCGGGGAGCTGTTTGAAATCGCCTTCCTCAATTGCCTTGAGATAGCGCTTTTGAATCTTAGTTTCTTCCTGCAAATCGTCCAGTGAGAGTCCCTTCTCCTCACGGGCTTCCCTCAAAGTTTGACCAAGTTCACTCACTAAAAACACCTGCCATTATTAATTAAGATCAGACCATTGCTTATCCGGCGACTGGATTTCATTTTCAAATGGGATGTGTTCATTCCGTTGATTTCGAAGCTCAAGAATATAATTAAAATCATCCAGTGAACATCCAGCCATTCCAACGAAATTGTCCGGATGTTCAACAACTATCGACAGCTGATGTCGCATCAGCTCCCGGATCAAATCCCAATGGGCTTCTGATCCTCTCAATCGGGAGACTGAGCCATCAATCACAAAAACATTTTCCGGTGATCGCTCATCTTTGGAAAGACGGGTACGGATTGTCTGACTGAGCAGGGTTGAAGAGATGAAAATCCACCGCTTATTTGCGGAAACACTTGCGGCAATAATTGACTCGGATTTGCCTACACGAGGCATCCCTCTGATCCCAATCAGGGGATGGGAAGGCATTTTAAATAACTCTGCCATAAAGTCAACGAGCAAACCTATTTCATTTCTAACAAACAGAAATGTTTTCTTGTCTCCTAAGTCCCTTTCAAGGTAACGGCCGTGACGCACGGCAAGCCTGTCACCCAAAGTAGGAATACGTGCTTTCGTCAGGTGAATGGTCTCCATAGTGCGGACTGCCGCCAGAAAACGTCTAATTTGCGCTTCATCCCGCACCAGAACGAGTAACCCTCTCCGCTCATGGTCGACGCCATTGATGGTAAGAATGTCAATGCCCAGCATTCCCAGCAAAGATGATACTTCACCGAGCAATCCCGGCCTGTTCTTATGTATTTCGTATTCCAGATACCATTCTTTGCCGTCTGCCACGAATTTTCTCCTTTTGGATACATGGCCACTAAACATATTCCAGAAACGCTCTCAGAAAATCCACATGGATCCAAATTTCAAGCGTATCACCTGGCTTCGCCCTATCAAAATCCCTTGATACCGACTGTCAAATTGAGTCGAAAGTCGGACACCTTCTTTAACTTATATTATCATAATTTAACCTTTTTAACGATAATGTTCTTAAAGAAAACTTTCAAGTGAAATCCCTTTTATTATAACCTTTATCTGCCTGATATTCATATCAGAAAGAGCATATTTTCTGGTGATCAGCAGAACCATGCACCATTTGCAGATATAATCTGACCACTGATGTAATCGGCCTCCTGGCTCATAAGAAAGCGGATCAGAGAAGCGATCTCTTCAGGGCGTGCAAATCGTCCCATTGGAATCTCTTCCTTCACCAGTTCTGCATCTTCTCTGCTGAATTCATCCATCATGGGTGTATCTACCGCCCCCGGGGCAACGGCGTTCACTGTAATACCGCTCGGAGCGACTTCTTTGGCAAGCGCTTTGACAAATGTATTCTGACCGCCCTTAACCATTGAATAAAGCACTTCCGTGGACGCTCCAGTCAGTCCCCAAATAGACGAAACAAAAATGATCTTTCCTTTTTTCATACGAATCATCGGCTGAATCAATTTTTGAATAAGCCGGAAAGGACTCGTCAGCTGAAGTTGAACAAATTCCTGTACTGTTGTTTCCGAAACATCCTGAAAAAGCCCGACCTGACTTTTTCCGCAATTATAGACGACTTCCTCAACAGAGCCTGTTAAGCTTCCAAGCAATTTTTCAGTCCCATCCTTCTGTGCAAGATCCGCCTGAACACAGGTAAAGGTCTGCTTCGGATATAAATCGGAAAGCTCGTCGGACAAATCACCCGCTTTCTTTTTTCCTGTATTGTAGTGAAGGTATAAGGAATATCCGACTTCAGCCAATTTTCTGGCTGTAGCCTGTCCAATCGCTCCACTGGCGCCCGTAATCAGTGCGTTTTTCAAGCGACACCATCCTGACCTGTAAATTCATTTTAAGGAAGAAATAGTTGTACTTTAATAATTTCAACGTGTGCTCGCTTCGTCACTTTGCTTTGGCACAAGCACAGCACGTGGTTTGCTGCCTTCATAGGGCCCGACAATATGGCGTTCTTCCATGGCATCAATCAGCCGGGCCGCACGCGTGTAACCGACACGGAAACGGCGCTGCAGCATTGAAACACTTGCTGTCTGCATGCTGACCACAAGCTGAACAGCATCATCAAACAGCTCGTCATCCACTTTTTCCTGACTTTCTTCGGACGGAGTGTCCGGAATCATATCCTTCCGGTAGCTCGCTTTCTGCTGACCAATGACATATCTGACAACATTCTCCACTTCTTCATCCGACAAGAAGGCACCCTGGATCCTGACCGGCTTGGAAGCTCCGATCGGCAAGAAGAGCATGTCCCCTTTTCCGAGGAGTTTCTCAGCTCCTCCAGAATCAAGTATCGTGCGTGAATCCATCATCGAAGAAACGCTAAAGGCGATCCGTGATGGAATATTTGCTTTAATCACGCCCGTGATAATATCCACTGATGGACGCTGCGTCGCAATAATGAGATGAATCCCTGCCGCCCTTGCCATCTGTGCAAGTCTTGTAACTGTCTCTTCCACATCTTTTGACGCAACCATCATCAAATCCGCAAGTTCATCGATAATAACGACAATGTAAGGCATCAATAACTGCTTCTCTTCATGATCTGCGTTAAATTTTCGGACCATTTCATTGTAGCCCTCCAGATTGCGTGTTCCGCTCTCTGAAAAAAGTTCATATCTTCTTTCCATTTCACCGACCACATTTTTCAATCCCTGTGCTGCCTTTGCAGGGTCTGTGACTACCGGCGTCAGAAGATGTGGTATGCCATTATATACGTTAAGCTCGACCATTTTCGGATCGATCATAAATAGCTTGACTTCGCTTGGTTTTGTCCGCATCAGAAGAGTGATAATAATACTGTTAATGCAGACACTCTTTCCACTTCCTGTTGCTCCCGCAACAAGCAAGTGGGGCATTTTGTTCAGATCAGACAGAATGGGTTCACCGGAAATGTCACGCCCCAGCCCGACTGTCAGCTTTGATCCTCCCTTTTGAGCATTCTTAGACTCAAGGACTTCACGCAGGCCGACCATCGCCACTTCCCGGTTAGGGACTTCAACACCAACTGCCGATTTTCCTGGTATCGGTGCTTCGATCCGGATATCTTTTGCTGCAAGAGCCAGAGCGAGATCGTCACTGAGGCTCAGAATCCGACTCACCTTTACACCTGCCTCCGGATAAACTTCATACCGGGTCACGGCGGGTCCTAAATGTACTTCACGAACTGCGGCGCGCACACCGAAACTCTCAAAGGTTCTCTCAAGAGTCCGAACATTTTCAGCAATGTGTTTCCGTTCATTATTTTGAGCATTTTTCCTTGGATGATTGAGTAAATCAAGCGGTGGAAGCTGATAATCTTCATTTTCCACAGACGTGTGCATAAAATTAGGTGACTCGTTTTCCTCCCCTTCAGGGATTTTCTTGTTTTCTTCCTGAATTTGCGGTTCATATTGCCTGGTATCAGGTTGTGCCGCCTGACGCTCATTAAAATCATGAATTTCAGGTTCCTGAAAATTAAACTCCTCCTGATGGGTTTCGTCAACAACGGGGGCTTTGATTTCCCGTCCCTTTTCATGTTTGTTTTTAACCGTTGATTTTTTTGAAAAAAATTTATGGATGGCATCTCTCCCGTTTTGAATGCCAGCACGGATGTTTCTGAATATACCGCCGAAAAGCTTTTTCCCAATATCCCTTAATGAATGCCCGGTGATAAGGATTAAAGCCACGATCATCAGAAATGCAGTCATAAAAAGAGTCCCTATTGTAGAAAACAAATAATGAAAAAAAGCGAATCCTATTGCGCCGATCATACCGCCGCCCAGCCCGTTGCTTGCCACAGTCCCTGTTAGTTCGCCGCGGTACAGCAAAAAAGTATTGAATATGACTGAACGATTCTGCCACTGATTCAATTTAGAAAGTGTCTCAAACAGGCGGACATGGCTAATCAGCATCAGCGCAAAAGACATCAGGTAAAAACCGGTGAGTCTTCTGGTAAAGAAAACAGGCTGTCTCCGGAACAGTATATAATAAACGGACAGAGAAAGAGAAAAAAGCAAAAGAATAATCCACCAGTCTCCCGCAAAAAAACGGCAGGTTTCCTTGAGTACCTCACCCGCCACACCGAGACTGCTCATCCCGATACAGGTCAGTGAAAACATGCTAAGTCCACCGACTTCGTAGATCAGTGTTTCTTTCCATCCCTTTTTGGACCGCGTTCGTTTCTGCTTCCTGTTTGCCATGCCCACACCCCTGAAATAATAAAATCAATCATAGCAACTTGATATGCATTAATGATTAATAAATTAGTGATAAAATTTCATACACGAACATTGTTTCTGTTTTTAATTTACTCTAAATAACCCGTTTTCGCAAAGACCTGGAAGATAAAAAGAAAAGAGAATAAGACATTATTCTTGCTCTCTTAATGAAAAAATCAAGCCTTTTCAGGCTCGATTTTTTTTAAAATTCCATGATAATTGGCAATATCATTGGACGGCGTTTGGTTTGATCAAAAAAGTAACGGCTGAGCGCATCACGAATTCCGCTTTTAAGCGATGACCACTCGGAAACATGCTGTGTCAGTGCTTTGGACAGCACCTCTGAGACAATCTGGTTCGCCTGATCGAGCAAGTCCTCAGATTCCCTGACATAGACAAATCCCCGGGTAATGATTTCCGGTCCGGCAAGAATCCGCTTTGTTTTTCTTCCCAGTGTCACAACAACAATTACAGTTCCATCCTGCGAGAGAAGACGTCGGTCCCGAAGTACAATGTTGCCTACATCACCCACACCAAGCCCGTCGACAAGCAGCTGGCCTGCGGGGACTGAATCAGACTGCCTGGCTTCCCCGTTCGTAATTTCGACAACATCACCCCTGTCGAGAAGAAAGACTCGGCTCGCAGGAATACCCATTGATTCGGCAATTTCCTGGTGCGCCTTCATCATCTTAAATTCTCCGTTAATCGGGATCAGATATTTTGGCTTTGTGAGCTGAAGCATTAATTTAATATCTTCAGCTGATCCGTGGCCGGAAACATGCACCGATTTGCCGAATATAACCTGGGCACCTTCGCTCATCAGCTGATCAATTGCATTGGTAACAGTTTTCTCATTGCTCGGGGTCAGTGAAGCTGCATAGATAATCAGATCATTTTCCCTGAGCTTGATCCCCTTATGCAAATGATTAGCCATACCTGTCAGTGGGGTGAGCGGATCACCGTCGGGACCACTTGTTAAAACAGCCAGCTTTTCACCGGGATACTTCAGTTCTTTTTCCCATGGCAGAAAGATGCCTTCAGGCACTTTGAGAATTCCATTTCCGACAGCAACCGATATCATATCACTCAGGAATTTTCCTTCAATCACGACCTTGCGCCCGTGAAATGCGCAGGCATCCACAAATTGCTGGATACGGTAGAGATTGGTCGCGTGGATAGCAACGATCACTCGTCCAGACGCTGAATACAGAATGTGATTAAACTGGTCGCCAATCACAGAATCAGAAGGCGCTTTCCCGGGAATTTCAGCGTGTTTGCTGTCAGAGAGAAGACAAAGCACCCCTTCATCCCCTAATTCAGCAATCTTGCTTACTTCAGTCCTGATACCGCCAACGGGAGTAAAATCAAACTTATAATCACCTGTATGAACGATATTTCCCTGCGGGGTATGAATGGCGATCCCGATCGCATCCGGGACACTGTGATAGGTCCGGAAAAATGAAAACCGGTTTTGTCCAATTTTCACATCCCGATCTGGATCAATGACCACGAACTGATCTTTAGGATAACTTTCCCCAGCGTCCTTTAGGCCTTCCTGAACGAGAGAAAGTGTCAATCCAGTCCCGTAAACAGGAACATTTAATTCTTTCAGCAGATAGGGCAATCCGCCGATATTCGCAAGATGGCCGTGCGTCAGCAGAATTGCCCGGATTTTATCACGTTTTTCCACTAAGTAAGAGATATCCGGGATTACTGTATCAACACCAAGCATATCTTCATGCGGATGCATCAATCCTGCGTCAATAATATAAATGTCATGACTCGTTTCAATGACCGTCAGATTATTTCCAATTTCGCCAACGCCGCCCATTGCGTAAATTCTAATGCCATTTTGCTTCGAATGTGTCAATGGGCATTCCTCCTATTAAGTTGAACAGTCATCGCTTTTGACCCGAACTAATCATTGCTTTTATTATAACCAAACCTCTGAACAAAGTACAATCTTTCATCGAAAACCTGAACATGTAAATCAAATTTTAACTTTGAAAAACTCATCTTTAGATGTTTTTCTTTTTATTGACGTAACGAACTGAGACTAGGGCCGCCTCTTTTATTGCATCCGTGATCTTCTCTAAATCAACGCCTTTTTGAAGAGCGTCAGTGATCAGTTCCGGAATCAGAGGAACATGGATAAATCCTCCTGAGATGGATCCGCCGTAATCTTCCAGTTCGTGCATCAGACGATAAAAAACATTGTTGCACACAAAAGTACCTGCTGTGTTTGACAAAACGGCAGGAGTACCAGTTTCTTTAATGGCATTGATTATTTCACGGACAGGCAATGTTGAGAAGTATGCGGCAGGTCCGCCGTTAATGATCGAAGCATCCGATAGTACAGACCTTTCATTGTCAGGTGTGGAAGAGTCGATGAGGTTGATGGCCACTCGCTCAATGGTTATTTGTTCGCGTTTATCGGCAAGCCCGACACCGATTACGACATCCGGCCGAATCACATGCATTGCCGAAATGAGCCGATCGGCGGCCTGCTCATAAACGACCGGAAGCCTAGTCGAAAACAATGTCACGCCATCGCCAGTATGTAGTCCGTCCAAACGTCTGACCGCTTCCCACTAAGGGTTCAGGCGGTATTTGCCGAACGGTGTGAAACCGCTGAGTAATACCCGCATGTTCAACTTCCTTTCACAAGGAGAATAATAAAAGGGTGAATAAGAATTTTCCTCCTTACTCACCCCTGATTTTAATTAACTTTACTTTGCTAGGCGTTTTGCCGATACTTCATTTTTATCAGTGGACGCCTTATATACTTGCCATAGTTTTGCAAATTCCTGATCCGTAAGTTCCACCATAGGCAGGCGGACAGAGCCAACAGGAATTTCCAGTTTATTAAGCATCGCTTTGACCGGTGACGGGCTTGGAGCAGCAAAAAGTTCACGCATAAGTGGGAGTATCGTGCGGTGTTCCACCGCCGCCAATTGAACATTACCTCTCAGAAAATCATTAATCATATTTTTTAACTCGAAGCCAATGATATGTGATGCTACTGAGATGACACCCTGACCGCCAATTGACAGAATAGGGAGTGTCAATCCGTCGTCCCCACTGTACAAGTGAAAATCGTCCCCTGTCCCGCTGATGATCGCAGCCATCTGATCAAGGTTGCCGCTCGCCTCTTTCACCGCAACAATATTGTCAATTTTTGACAATCGAATTGTCGTTTCCGCCTCGATATTCACCTTTGAGCGGCTTGGAATATTATAAATAACAACAGGGACATCAACATTTTCCGCGATTGCTTTATAGTGCTGGTAGATGCCTTCCTGATTAGGTTTATTGTAAAAAGGTGCAACAGCCATTATCGCATCGACACCAAGTTTTGCAGCTTTCTGAGAAAAACGAACCGACTGCCGCGTATTGTTTCCACCGGTACCGACAATGACCTTTATCCTGCCCGCGGCAATTTTTACGATATGTTCGAAAAGTGTCAGCTTTTCCTCTTCGGTAAGCGTGGGGGACTCGCCGGTTGTTCCAGCGACAACGACGCCATCTGAACCGGTTTTTATCAGATGTTCTAGCAGGCCCGTGGCTCTGTCTAGGCTCAATTCTCCATTTTCATCAAAGGGTGTGACTATCGCAGTCAGCATTCTCCCAAAATCCATTTCTCTCACTCCTGTTTTGGATGTTCCAAATCCGCTTCGCTGTTCTCACTCTCCAGATGAAAAGCATGATGAAGCGTGTTGACAGCACTTTCCATTTTTTCCTGCTTCACAAGAACCCAGATTGTATTATGGGAATCGGCTGATTGTAGGATACGAATACCCTGATCCGTCAGCGCGTTAACGATTCGGGAAGCGACACCCGGTAAGCCGGCCATCCCGGCTCCTACCGCTGACACTTTAGCACAGCCCATCAGGACTTCCGGATCGTAGCCCAGAGACTTCAGGGAACGTACGGCGCGCTCCGTCGCCTTGGAAGCAACTGTGTAGACGACTCCGCTTGGGCTAATATTAATCAGATCCACGCTGATACCCTGTTCCGCCATGGCTTTGAACACTTTTGCCTGCAGATCAAATTCATCTTTCCCGGCACGGACACGGATCTGAGTCACACCTTTAAGGTAAGTAATTCCGGTGACAGGCTGTTCCTGAATATCTCTGCCCCGCCCGGTCTGATTCATGGTCGTTACTAGCGTGCCCAGATCATCAGAAAGCGTAGAGCGTATGTGGATCGGAATCTTTGCTGTCATGGCGATTTCCACGGCACGCGGATGAATCACCTTGGCACCCTGATAAGCCAGATTGCAGACTTCACTGTAAGTCAGGACTGAGAGTTGCCGCGCGTCGCTAACAATTCTCGGGTCAGCCGTCATAACACCATTCACATCAGTAAAAATATCGATCCAATCCGCGTCAACTGCAGCCCCGAGAGCAGCGGCAGATGTGTCACTCCCTCCACGCCCAAGAGTAGTGATTTCTCCATCCTTGGTCTGCCCCTGAAAACCAGCGACAACTACTGCGTCAAGTTCCTCAAGTCTCTTCAATAATGGGTTAACTTTCATTTCAATAATTTTTGCTTCATTAAATGAATGGTTCGTCCGGAAACCTGCCTGGGCTCCCGTCATCGCTTCTGACCGAATGCCTGAAGCTTTGAGCAGGCTGGAGAAGACAACCATCGAAATGGTTTCTCCACAGGACATAAGAATATCCCGTTCACGTGAAGAACTGTCGGATTCTTTAGTGAGTCCAAGTAAAGTATCTGTTGCATAAGGATCACCTGAGCGGCCCATTGCTGAGACGACGACAATGACTTTATAGCCATCGTTCACCGCGCGAACCACATGATCGACTGCGTGTTTTCTCATTTCATCAGTTTGTACAGAAGTTCCGCCAAATTTTTGCACAATGATCTTCAAATCATTTTCATCCTTTCAAGGCCGGAGTCTGGAGACGTGCGAACCCTGATAAATTCATGCCCTGTCAAACTTAACAAGCCCCAGTTTCAGAAGGCGTTCCGCAATCTGAACCGAATTCCATGCGGCTCCCTTTAATAAATTATCAGATACAACCCAAAGATGGAAGCCGTTTTCGATATCCGGATCACGCCGGATACGGCCGACAAAAACTTCTTTCTTACCCGCTGCGTCAGCCGGCATCGGATAAATTTGTTGAGCCGGATCATCCTGAAGAACAACACCCGGCGCATCTGACAGAATATTTTTGATTTCTGAAGCATCAACACCGCTTTTTTCAATCTCGATATAAACGGTCTCACCATGGCTAATTTCGACCGGAACTCGGACGCAGGTTGCGGATACTTTCAACGTCTGATCGTCCATGATCTTTTTTGTTTCATTAATCATTTTCATTTCTTCAAAGGTGAAATCATTCGGCTGAAATAAATCGATCTGAGGAATGCAGTTAAAAGCCATCTGATAATGCTTTTTATCACCTTTTACAGGCAGAATTTCCGGTTCGGGCACTCTTCCTTCCAGCACGGCCTTAGATTCATTTTCAAGCTCCAGCATTGCTTTCGCTCCGGCACCGGAAACCGCCTGATAAGTTGAAACGATAACCCTCTTCAGTCCGTACGCTTTACGGATCGGTTCAAGTGCCGCAACCATCTGGATTGTTGAGCAATTCGGATTCGCGATTATGCCGTGGTGCTGAAACAGCGCCTTTTCGTTCACTTCAGGAACGACAAGCGGTACATCTTTATCCATTCTGAACGCGCTCGTATTATCAACCACAATGGCACCTCTTGCAGCCGCTTCCGGAGCCAGTTGCTTGGATACAGACCCTCCCGCACTGAAAAGGGCAATATCAATGCCTGTAAAAGAATCGGGATTTGCTTCTTCAATAACCCACTCTTTTCCGCCAAACAGTACCTTTTTGCCAGCTGAACGTTTTGACGCCAGCGGAAGAAAGGATTTGACTGGAAGAGGTGATCCCTCGAGCATTTTCAGCATTCTTGTTCCAACGGCACCTGTTACACCAACGACCGCTACATTTAATCCTTCTGTCTTAAGCAAAACCATCTCTCCTCAATGTTCCCGTCATTTTTTCTATTATTATATAATCAATGAAAGTCGAATGAAAGGGAGAATACGGTTGAGCCACTTTCTTCACCCTGATTACTTTATTTATTTTAACATATTCAGCCCGGGAGGAAAGATCATTCATGTGGTTTACTTTGTTTTGTCAACAAGAATCGGCTGAATTTGGTTTCCTAGAATAGCAGATTCCACGGTTTCGAGAAGAAGATCCATCTTGCCGACCAGTGAATTAGGTTTATGAACCGGATCATCCTGTCCGAATGGGATAAAATAAATGTTTTTGGCGACAATCAATTTTGCGATATTCTGCAGATTCAGGCTGAGCCCGTCATTCGTCGAGATGCCAAGAACGACAGGGCTACCGTTTCTCAGGGTCGCTTTAGCAGCCATCAGTACAGGGCTGTCAGTCTGCGCGTTTGCGAATTTGCTCATAGAATTTCCCGTAAGCGGTGCGATGACCATGCAGTCAAGCGGCGTTTTCGGCCCGAATGGTTCCGCATCAACAATCGAATCAATCACTGGATTTCCCGTAATTTCTTCGACTTTGCCCACCCAGTCCCTTCCATTTCCAAAGCGGGTATCGGTGCTTTTTACTGTATATGTGACAAATGCCGTCACTCGGCAGCCGGCCTTTACAAGTTTTTCAACCTCCGGAACAACCTGGCTGTAAGTGCAATGCGACCCTGTAATGCCAAATCCGATATGCTTTCCTTTAAGCGTCACCTTAATTCTCCTCCTTGAACTTTTCCAGCAGCAGTTCCGCCATCACGTTCGCGATAATCCGTCCAGCAGATTTCGGAGCGACAAGCCCTGGAAGACCTGGTGTAATAACCGCTTTGATTCCACGCTTTTTTGCATAGCGAAAATCCGTACCACCGGGCAGGGATGCAACATCAATAATGAAGCTGCCTGATGGCATACGTGACAGGACTTTGCTCGTCAGAACCATTGCCGGAATCGTATTAATGCAAATATCTGTGTCATGAACTTCATCCGCCAGGTCTTTGATATAAAATGCGTCCACACCCATTTCTGTCGCTCTTGCCAAGTGATCAGATCCTCTGTCGCCGACTTTGACATGTGCGCCTAGAGCATGGAAAGCCCGCGCCATGCTCATACCTGTTCTCCCCAGACCTAGAACAATAACATGAGAATGATGAATCGTGATATCCGTGTTCTGAATCACCATCATAATTGTTCCTTCAACTGTCGGTATCGAATTATAGATCGATACATCATCACGTTCGAATAATTTGACAACTTCGCGGTCCGCGTCACGAGAGACTTTATCCAGATAAGCCGTTGAAATCCCCGAATAAATGGTACAGTGTTCCGGGGTTTTTTCAAGCCAGTCTTTCGTCAGTCTGACCGATTCATTTGAAAAAGTTGTTTCAACATTTCCATCATTGTCTGTCGCGCTCACCGGAAGAATGAGGCTGTCAACGTCCCCAGCATCCAATTCATCCATTCTTGCTTTGACGGCTCCATTAAAATCTCTATTCAGCTGATCGAAACCGACAAGCGAAAGACGGGCATCAAGGCTGATCAATTTATCAATCACTTCTATCTGCCGCGCGTCCCCTCCCAAGATCACAATATGCCTGTTTGTCAGCATAGTGGCTTTCCCTCCGTGTGGCTAACAATCTTCCAAAAATATAGCCTTATTTTCTTTAACACTTTATGTTATGACAAACGCCCTTCAGTGTGAAAATCATTGGGTGAAAAGTATACCTGATGCTGCAAGAGGACAAACGAATACCTTTGAGGAGTGTGCAGAAGCTAACCAATGGGGACGCAAAAAGGCCCAGGATTCTATCCCCAGGCTTTTCTCTAGTTTATCACTAATCTAAAATTCAAATGGCCGCCGGAAGATCTCCCGTCGGACTGACAACAGAACATGAATAAGGCTTCTCAAAGATTTTCTCAGCTACATCAACCACATCGTTCAGCGTGACGCCATCAATCTTTTCGATTATTTCATCAATCGGCCGGTCTCGGCCAAGGATTAGCTCATTTTTCGCATTTCGGCTCATCCGGCTGTTGGTACTCTCAAGGCTGAAGATCATATTCCCCTTTATCTGAGCTTTGCTGCTCTCCAATTCTTCCTTCGTGAGACCTTCTCTGATCATCTTATGGATCGTCTCGAGGATCGTCTTGCCAAGTTCCCCTATTTTATTGGCAGCAGTTCCCCCATAAATCGTCAGAAGGCCACTGTCTTTAAAAGATGTATGAAATGAAAAAATAGAATAAGCGAGCCCCCGTTCTTCGCGCACTTCCTGAAACAGCCGGCTGCTCATGCCTCCGCCCAAAGCATTATCCATCACCATCAAGGGAACGGTATCCTCATTACCGCTCGATACACCTTCAAAACCAAAGCAGATATGTGCCTGTTCTGTATCCTTCCTGCGGGCAATTTTCCCTGGATTGAATGAAGGGGCGGGCTGGCGTTCTTCCGTTTCCGGAACATGGTACGTGGAGAAAATCGAATCGACCTCATCAATAAAACGCTCATCAATATTCCCGGCAATCGAAATAACAATATTGTCAGGTGTATAGTGTGTGTGCATATGGGTTCTCAGATCTTCAGGACTGAAATCAGCCAGCGTCTTTTTTGTCCCAAGGATTGGATAGCCAAGCGGATGATGTGCAAAGCTTGTAGCGCTCAGCAAATCATGAACAAGATCATCCGGTGTATCTTCATACATCTTTATTTCTTCACCAATCACCTGTTTTTCCTTTTCAAGATCAGAGATGTCAAATCGTGAATGGAAAAACATATCCGCCAGAACATTCAGAGCATAAGAGACATCGCGATCCATAACTTTGGCGTAGTAACAGGTGCATTCCTTGGAAGTAAAAGCATTGACTTGACCGCCGATCTTGTCAAATGCTTCAGCTATTTGCCGCGCTGTCCTGTTTTCCGTTCCCTTGAAGAGCATGTGTTCAATAAAGTGCGATATTCCGTTATTCGATTCAGTTTCATATCTGGAACCCGTACCCACCCAGATGCCGAGGCTTACTGAGCGAACATACGGTATTTTTTCAAGTAAAATTCTGACGCCATTTGATGACACATGTTTTATAACCACAAATGAATCCTCCTGTTTATCTGGCAAACCATAAAGCTATTATTAAATTACACTATACTATAGCACGTTAAAGTATACTAGACAAATAGATTTCCGCACAAAAAAAATTAATTCCGGTCGCTGATCATGGCCCGGTGGTTGGAAACAGAATGAAGGCTATAAAGATAACTTGGCGCAGGATGAATCTTGGTTGTGACGGTCATGGATGGCTTGATGCCGAACAAACCACAGGACGTGGCGTTCTGTTCAGTATTCAGACTTTATTCCTTGAGATATTTCACTTTCTTAAAGTACAAAAAAACCGGCTCATCGCCGGCTCCCTGTCTTAATTTATAAAACGTTTACTGAACCCCTGTCTCTCTTTTTTCATTAGGTTCGGCAAACAACGCTTTTCTGGATAATTTGATTCTTCCCTGATGATCAATATCGATGACTTTGACGCGTATTTCGTCTCCGATCTTGACCACATCTTCCACATTTTCTACACGTTTTGTATCGAGTTCAGATATATGAACTAGACCATCCGTGTGACCAAACAAACCTACAAAAGCGCCGAACTTCTCAATTCGTTTCACTTTACCGGTATAAATCTCACCGATTTTTACTTCCCGCGCCAGATCTTCAATCATTTGCCCAGCCTGTTTTCCTTTATTCTCGTCAACTGAGAAAATCATGATTGAACCGTCTTGCTGGATATCAATTTTGACTCCTGTTTCATCAATAATCTTATTAATTACTTTCCCATTTGATCCGATAACGTCGCGTATTTTGGACGGGTTGATCGACATTCTGATAATTTTCGGGGCGAAGGCTGAGAGATGATGACGTGGTTCGGGAATCGCGTCAAGCAGCGTTTCCATGATCTTCATTCTTCCGGCTCTCGCCTGTTTAAGCGCTCGGGAAAGAATTTCCCGTGTGACTCCGGAAATTTTTATATCCATTTGGAGTGCCGTAACACCCTTTTTTGTTCCGGCACATTTAAAATCCATATCCCCAAGTGAATCTTCCATTCCCTGTATATCTGTCAGAACAACCACATCATCATCATGTTTTACAAGCCCCATGGCGATTCCGGCAACCGGGTCTTTTATCGGTACGCCTGCATCCATGAGCGCCAAGGTGCTCCCGCAAATGCTGGCCTGTGAGGATGAGCCATTTGACTCCAGTACTTCAGAAACACAGCGTATCATATATGGAAATTCTTTCACAGATGGAATGACAGGAAAAAGTGCCCTCTCGCCAAGCGCCCCATGGCCAATTTCACGCCTGCCGGGTGATTTTGACGGTCTCGCTTCACCGGTGCTGAAACCAGGAAAATTGTAATGGTGTATAAAATGTTTTGATTCCTCTGATGTAAATTCGTCCATCGTCTGCACTTCACTCAATGGCGCCAGTGTGCAGACACTGAGTGCCTGAGTCTGCCCCCGTGTAAATAAGCCTGATCCATGTGCCCTCGGAAGCAAGCCGGTGCGTGCTGACAGTGGGCGAATTTCATCTATTGCCCGGCCATCAGGACGGAGATGTTCGACAACGATCATCCGTCTGACTTCTTCTTTTAAAACATTATGTAATACTTCATTGATGATCTCCAGATCAACCGGATTCTCTTTGTTTTTGTTTTCTTCTTCAAAAGCAGTGATCACCGATTGATTAACCTCATTGATTGCCGCATCGCGCGCCTGCTTCTCTTCGGTGCGCATCGCCTCGTTCAGTTTTTCGGCTGAGAGCGCGCGAATACGTTCTTCCAGTTCATCACTCGCTTTAAAAAGAACGGCATTCATTTTCTCTTTGCCTGTTTCTTCAATAATCTGCTCCTCGAAAGCAACCAGCTTCTTTATCTGCTCATGCGCGAACATAATGGCATCAAGCATCTCTTCCTCGGGAATCTGATCCGCGCCTGCTTCTACCATATTAATGGCTTCTTTTGTACCGGCAACCGTCAGATGCAGGTCACTCTGTTGCGTCTGTTCAACGGTCGGATTCACGACAAATTCCCCATCGATCCTGCCAATGATCACTCCGGCGATCGGTCCCTCAAAGGGTACATCAGAAATGGACAGTGCAATGGATGAACCAAGCATGGCAGCCATTTGCGCGCTGCTATCAAAGTCGAGGCTTAATACCATATTAGCAATTTGAACCTCATTTCTGAATCCTTCCGGGAACAGGGGGCGGATCGGCCGGTCAATCATTCGGGCGGAAAGTGTCGCTTTGTCGCTCGGTCTGCCCTCTCTCTTGATAAATCCTCCGGGAATCCTTCCAACAGCATAGGAGCGCTCCTCATAATTCACGGTCAGAGGAAAAAACGAACCTTCTTTGGGTCCTTTGGACGCCGTGACTGTCGAAAGCACCGTCGTGTCGCCGTAATAGACTAATGCTGCTCCATTTGCCTGCTTCGCGACTTCTCCTATTTCAACTCGCAGAGGACGCCCTGCCCAAACGAGTTTGTATACTTGCTTTTGCTGAACCATATTCGTGTCACACCTCTTCCCGGTTTCCACTGTAGAACTTCCATGCCCTTATCCATGAATTTTTCTAAAAAGGTGCCTTAAAGCGCGGGCTGAGCCTGAATTGCGCTCATACTGGAATCCATAAATTTGTATACTTACAGTGCCAGTGTAAAAAAATCAGGCTAATAAAAAAGCGGGAATGCTCCCGCTTTTCCATCGCTCTTATCGACGTAGACCCAATTTATTGATCAACTCACGATATCGGGTAACGTCTTTACCCCGAAGATAGGTCAATAAATTACGACGTTTACCAACCATTTTCAAAAGTCCACGGCGTGAATGATGATCCTTCTTGTGAACTTTCAGGTGTTCGTTTAACGCATTGATCTGTTCAGTCAGCACAGCAATCTGAACTTCCGGTGAACCGGTATCGTTCTCATGTGTCTGATATTCCTGAATCAGCTGAGTTTTATGCTCTTTTGTCAAAGCCATCAGCTTTCACCTCCCTTTCTCGAATCCCCGCAAGCGCAGCTGCCGCCGGTGGAGCAGACAGCCGGGCATGGGTTCTTGCACATCATAACGGAATTCCGCTAATCGTACTCAATCATTTTACACGTTATCATGATGCAATTCAAGGCATTCCGCACTTTCAGGACAAACTATTCTTTTAATGTCTCAAAATAAACAGCAGTATCTCTTTTATCTGTTTCCATCTGCGCGATCAGTTCATCCGCACCGGAAAATTTGATTTCACCGCGGAGTCTTTTATACCAGTCAACGGAGACACTTTGACCATATAGATCACCCGAAAAATTCAGCACAAAAACTTCAACAGTTGTTTTTGCATCTTTCCGCTGATAAAACGTCGGCCTCGTGCCGATACTACAGACTCCGTCCATCATCTTTCCTCCGACAGTTATACGGACAGCATAAATTCCATTCGAAGGCATGACATACGGATGTTCCGTTTCCACATTCGCCGTTGGGAAGCCCAACGTCCGCCCTCTCTGATCGCCATGCCCGACCGTACCGGTAATCCGGTATGGCCGTCCGAGAAGCACAGCAGCATCATCCATAGCGCCTTCCGTAATCAACCTTCGAATATGAGTCGTGCTCACCTTTTCACCAAACCGTTCAACTTTAGGGACTGTTGTATAACTGAACATACTGCGCGAAAACTGATCTATATTATCCATATTTCCTTCCGCCATCCTGCCAAATGTAAAATCATATCCGGCTACTACATGTTTGGCATGAAACTTAATCAGATAGTGATCAACAAAGTCCTGAGGTGAAAGGCGACTGAGCTGGAGATCAAAATGGACAAATATTAACAGATCAACGCCCAGTTTTTCAATCAATTCCGCCTTCTGTTCAAGCGGCGTCAAAAAATCTTCACGTGCCTTTGACGGACTGAGCACAACAGACGGATGCGGGTAGAACGTCATTACGGCTGATACAAGCCCTTTCTCTCTCGCAACTTCAACTGCTTTCTGAATCACCTGGCGATGTCCCAGATGCATCCCATCAAAATAGCCAAGAGCGATAACTTTTTCGTCGTTGTCATTTTCCCCAATAAAAGGCTGCTTATCTAAAAAAATCTTTTCCAACGCGTGCACCTTCTAATCCTGTAAACTGATAATCTGCCAAGATTATTTCGTCCGGTCATTCAGGGCCATTAGCCAAAACCTTCTTTGGCTTTACATACCCGCTTTTTTCCGGATGCTGTTCATAAATCGCCAGGCAGCAGCCTTTCTGGTTAAACACAGCGAATGTCCGGCCCTGAAGTTTTTTTGGCGAGGGAAGAACCGCCCCATGGACAATCTTAACGGCTATATGATCATCAACTGTCCAGCTTTCCATCAGATTCAAGCCGGATTCAAGCGGTTCAAGACAGTCTGAAAACTGACCGACCGCCTGTTTATTTTCGATTTCTTCAAATGTCAGGCAGTTATCGATGGCAAACGAACCTGCCTTGATTCGTGTGAGTGACTCCAAATGTGCGGGATACCCGAGTTTTCGGCCAATGTCAACAGCGAGCGTCCGGACGTACGTCCCCTTGCTGCAGGAAACAATGAAAGGCAAAAGCGTTTCAAACATTGGGCTAGCACTATCTAACTTTAACTCGTAAATTCTGACCTTACGGACAGGCTGTTTTACCTGTATCCCTTCCCTCGCATATTCGTAAAGCTTCCTTCCATTTACCTTAACCGCTGAATACATGGGAACCGTCTGCTCAATTTCCCCTTTAAATGTTTCGAAGACAGCTTCCACTTCTTCTCGACCAATAGCCGCCGAAACTTCCTTGCTTTCTATCGTCTCGCCTCCGGCATCTTCTGTGGTTGTTGAGGTGCCGAGACATACCGTCCCCTTATACTCTTTTCCATAGTCCAGAAGATACTGGGCGATCTTTGTCGCCTTTCCGAAACATAGAACGAGAACACCGTCTACTTCGGGATCCAGGGTACCGGTATGTCCGATTTTGCGAAATCCCAATAACTTCCGCAGCCTTGCGATGCAGTCATGGGAAGTCATGCCCCGAGGCTTATAAAGCGGCAAAAGTCCATCATATTCAGCCATCTTAAGACATCCTTTTGACTTAATTCATTTTTGCACTTACGGGATGGTGCACATAACTGTGCACCATCACTTATCTCTTTGGTGGAGATCATTGATCAGGCTGTCAATGTGGCTTCCGTATTCTATGGACTGATCAAATTTAAACTGAATTTCCGGTGTCTTTCTGAGACGGATTCGTTTTCCTATCTCACTCCGAATAAAGCCCTTCGCCTTAACCAGACCCTCAAGCGTCGCGGCTTTCTTCTCATCATCACCAAAGACGCTGACATAAACCGTGGCCTCCTGAAGATCACCGGTTACGTCGACTCCGGTTACTGTAACAAACCCGACACGTGGATCCTTGAGCCGATGTTCAATAATGTCGCTCATTTCTTTTTTCATCTGCTCGGCGACGCGATGCACCCTTAAATTGGCCATGGGGTCACCCTCCTTTTAAAACCATTCATATGTTGTTGTTGTTCGTTCGATATCCGGGCAACCGTCTATAAGTGCAAGCGCGCGATTCAGCTCACGCTCCACACTCACACGGGATGTTCCGACAGACACAAATGCAAGCGTTGTCCGTTGCCATGTATCCTGAAAATCCGTCTCACTTGCGGCAAGATTATGATTGTTAATTGCTTTCCTAAGAATGCTCAGAATAACCGAACGCTTGTCTTTAAGCGACGCTGCGGAATACAGGATGCATTCACATTGCAGCAGTCCCGCGATCACTTAGGCTGAACCTCTTCCATCACATAGGCCTCCATCGTGTCGCCTTCTTTGATATCATTGAAATTTTCCAGAGTCACACCGCATTCGAACCCTGCCTTCACTTCTTTGGCATCATCTTTAAAACGTTTAAGCGTGTCGACATGGCCTTCATAGATGACCACACCATCGCGTACCAAGCGGATTCCTGCGTCTCTGGAAATGAGGCCGTCGGTAACATAGCACCCAGCTATTGTGCCGATTCTGGACACTTTGAAGGTTGTACGGACATCCAGCTGACCGATCACTTTTTCCTTATACTCAGGATCAAGCATACCTTTCATCGCAGCTTCCATTTCATCGATGGCATCATAAATGACACGGTAAAGCCTTATATCGACTTTTTCCTGGTCAGCGACATCTTTTGCATGATTATCAGGACGCACATTAAATCCGATGATGATCGCGTTGGAAGCCGAAGCAAGAATAATATCCGATTCACTAATCCCGCCGACTCCCGCGTGAATAATATTAATTTTTACTCCATCGACATCAATTTTTTTGAGCGAACCGGAAAGTGCTTCGACTGATCCCTGAACATCGGCTTTAATAACGACATTAATCTCTTTCATTTCACCTTCTTTGATCTTTTCGAAAAGATCATCCAGGCTGACTTTGCTCGTTGTTTCTTTCCGTTCAGTGATCAGAGCTCTTTCAGCCCGTGTTTCACCAATCTGGCGCGCCTTTTTTTCATCCTCAAAGACCATGAACTGATCTCCGGCCTGCGGAACATTATTTAATCCGGTAATTTCAACAGGCGTTGACGGCGTCGCTTTTTTGACACGACGACCGAGGTCGTTCACCATGGCGCGGACACGTCCGAACGTGTTTCCAACAACGATAGCGTCCCCAATTCTCAAAGCACCATTCTGAACAAGCAGGGTTGCAACAGGCCCTTTCCCCTTATCCAGCTCCGCTTCAATCACCGCCCCGCGGGCAGGTTTCTCCGGATTTGCTTTATATTCATTAACCTCTGCTACAAGCAGAATCATTTCAAGAAGATCATCAATTCCAATCCCTTTTTTCGCCGAGATTTTGACGAAAATAGTATCGCCGCCCCAGTCTTCCGGAACAAGTCCTTGCTCGGATAGTTCCTGCATCACATGGTCAGGGTTGGCATTCGGCTTGTCAATTTTATTTACCGCAACAATGATCGGCACCTTAGCAGCCCTGGCGTGGTGAATCGCTTCGACCGTCTGAGGCATCACTCCGTCATCTGCTGCGACCACCAATACCGTGATATCCGTAATTTCCGCTCCACGCGCTCGCATGGTTGTAAAAGCGGCGTGACCCGGAGTGTCCAGGAATGTGATCTTCTTGCCCTCATGAACCACCTGGTAGGCACCGATATGCTGAGTAATACCTCCCGCTTCACCTGCAGTAACCTTCGTATGCCGGATTGAGTCCAGCAAAGTGGTCTTCCCATGATCGACATGACCCATAATAGTGACAACCGGTGGGCGGAGAACTGCAGTTTTTTCATCAATTTCCAGCCCTTCATCTTCAAAGCTGGCCTCATCGACAATGACCTCTTCCTCAACTCTTACTCCATAATCACCGGCAAGAAGCTCAATGGTATCTTTATCCAGATCCTGATTCTTCGTCGCCATGACTCCGAGAACCATCAGTTTTTTAATGATATCCGTAGAAGGACGGCCCAGTTTCTCCGCAAATTGTCCGACAGTCAGAGAACCTGAAATGGTAATTTTCTCAGGAAGTTTGATCTCCATCTTCTCTCTGCTGGAAGCGGAAAAGTTTCCTCTTCTTCTGCCCTGATTGTTTCCGCGGCGTCCTTTGCGGCGTCCTCCGTTTGGGTTGTTACCGAATTCGCTGCGGTCATTTGATCCTGAAGGTTTGTTTCCCCAGTTTCCAGACTTTGAATTGCCATTTTTGTTTCTTACATTGTTATTACCAGAATTGCTTCTTACATTGTTATTGCCAGAATTGTTTCTCGAATTTTCCCCGACACTATTATTCGCAGTCTTTCCTTTAAAAGCATTTCCGTTCCGGTCTCTCTTTTCCAACGTCTGATGAGTCACTTTTTTTTCTTTAGTTTTTGTCTGGTTCACAGTACCCTCTGTATTCTTTTTTTTCGGTTCCGCCTTTGCCTGCTGGCCGGCACTGACCGTTTTTTTATTCAGTTTGCGGTTCAACTGGTTAATGGCATTATCTTCAATAACCGACATATGGCTTTTAATCGTAAAGCCAATGTTTTCCAGTATATCAATAACTTCCTTACTTGTTACATGATGCTCTTTGGCATACTCATAAATACGCATCTTGCTCATATATTCACCCCCGTATTGATGGTCCAAGCCGTTCGATCAGTCCTCCCGCAAATCCGGCATCTGTGACTGCCGCCAGCACGCGTGCCGGCTGGCCAATAGCCTGGCCGAGCTGAACCCTGTCCGGAACCTGCAAAAGAGGAACCTGATAATAGCTGCACTTGTTTCCCACAGTTTTTTTTGTACGGGCAGATGCATCCAGCGAAATAATAACGGCCTTGGCTTTTTGATCTCGTATCATCCGAAGAACTGTGTCTTCACCAGAAACTACTTTCCCCGCCCGCCGCGCAAGCCCGAGAAGAGGCACCCAATTCTTATTCTTCTGCGGCATCGGCAGGATGTTCCCCCAAATAAGAAATCATATCTTCAAATACCTGATCGGGAACCGTAACGCCCAGATTCCGTGAAAGCATATTTTTGTCCTTTGCTTTCAAAACACAGCTCTTTTTTTTGGAAATATAGAACCCGCGGCCGTTTTTCTTTCCAGTCAGATCAAGAAACACATCGCCCTCCGGAGAACGGACGACGCGGAACAGGTCACGCTTTTCAGTCGATTCCTGGCAGACAATGCACTTTCGCATCGGTATTTTCCGCTTTTTTGGCAATGTCACGGTCCTCCTCAGCTTTCATCTGAATCTGAAGCAGCCGGAACATCTGCACTGCTTGTTTCATCCAGCGCGTCCTGAGTGACTTCTGATTCGTCAATAGAGACATCTTCATCAAAAAGTCCGGCCTCTTCTGCTTCCGATTCGCTTTTTATATCAATTTTCCACCCTGTCAGTTTTGCTGCAAGGCGCGCATTCTGACCTTTTTTACCGATAGCGAGGGATAACTGATAGTCTGGAACAATCACCGTCGTGGCCTTTTCGGCCTCATGAACGATCACTTTAACGACTTTTGAAGGACTAAGCGCATTGGCAACATAAGTCACAGGATCCTCGGACCAATTCACGATATCGATTTTCTCGCCTTTAAGTTCATTCACGATCGTCTGGACACGTGAACCTTTCTGACCGACACAGGCACCGACCGCGTCCACTGCAGGATCCTCAGCATAAACCGCAAGTTTGGAACGATCGCCCGCTTCTCGGGAAATAGACTTAATTTCAACTGTACCATCATAAATTTCAGGAACTTCTAGTTCAAAGAGCCGTTTTAGGAGACCCGGATGTGTTCTTGATACAGTAATCATAGGTCCCTTTTTCGCATCTTCAACTTTTGTGATATAAACTTTTATTCTGTCATGAGGCCGATAGGTTTCATTAGGCATCTGCTCCGACTGAGGGAGAAGTGCCTCCACACGTCCGAGATCGACATAAATAAAACGATGATCAAGCCTCTGAACAATACCAGTCATGATATCATCCTCACGATCGGTGAATTCAGAAAAAATCACATTGCGTTCCGCCTCACGAACCCTCTGAGTGACAACCTGCTTGGCTGTCTGGGCAGCTATTCTGCCGAAATTCCGGGGAGTGACCTCAATCTCAACGGTGTCGCCAATCTGATAATGAGGATTCAGGGCTTTCGCACCTTCCAGAGAAATTTGCGTATTATTATTTTCTACGGATTCAACAACTTCTTTTCTTGCATAAACCTTAATTTGCCCGAGGCCTTCATTAATATCTACCCTGACATTCTGAGCCTGCTCGAAATTGCGCTTATAAGCGGAGATCAAAGCTGCTTCCAGAGCATCAAGCAGAACTTCCTTGCTGATTCCCTTATCTTTCTCCAACGCCGTCATGGCTTCCACTAAATCACTGCTCATTTTTTTCTCCCCTTTGTATAACGGTGATGCAAAGCCTAAAAGATGATCGCGAGCCTGCCACTTGCTATCTTTTCGAAGGTTAGCGTGACATGTTCTTCTCTGGTCTTGTTCTTAATTGCCAAAACTATATTGTCACGACTTACCTTTTCAAGTTTTCCTTCAAAAATTTTCGATCCATTGATGGGTTCATACGTGGTTAAATGTACATCTTTCCCCACAGATTTAACGAAATCATCATATTTCTTCAGTGGACGTTCTGCTCCTGCAGAGGAAACTTCAAGAAAATAAGCTTCCTTGATCGGATCCTTTTCATCCAGTGCTTCACTTAATTTTTCGCTGACAATTGCGCAGGTATCCAGGTCGACACCCTGCGGTGAATCAATGAAGACACGGAGAAAGTGATTTTTTCCCTCTTTAACGAATTCGATGTCCACGAGTTCAAGATTTAGCTCGCTCAGAATCGGGGAAATCAATTCATCTGTAATCTTCGCGATCGCGCTTGCCATGTCCAGCCTCCTTTTGAAAACGAAAGAGTGGGAAATTCCCACTCTTTGCAGACGAACTATTTCCAGTATTTCCATAAACACTATATCATACACGGCTATCCAAGGCAAGAACAGCCATTTCCCACTGTTTCAGTAATGAATTTAATGCAAATAAGAGAAAAAGATTCGCTCTTGTTGAACCGAAAACAGGTGGTTTTTAAAAAAGCGAGAGCTGGTTCGCGTCAGGCATTCCTTCAAGGCACCCCTGGTTTTCAAGGTATTCCAGAACAGTTTTCGAGATCTTCGCCCTTTTCTGAAGATCCTCTTTTGAGAGGAATTCCCCCTCATCCCGCGCCTGTGCAATGGCTTTGGCAGCATTGGTTCCTATGCCGGGAATGGCATTGAAAGGTGGAATCAGTGTCTTGCCGTCAACCAAGAATCTTGTGGCATCTGATCTGTAAAGATCCACTGACTGGAAACTGAATCCTCTTTCGCACATTTCAAGTGCGACCTCCAGCACTGTCAGGAGGCTTTTCTCTTTCGGAAGCGCATCATTTCCCTTCTGATCGATTTCATCCATCTTGTCTTTAATTCTCTGCGAACCCTGTTTCATTACATCGACATCAAAATCGTCTGCGCGGACCGAAAAGTAGGTCGCATAAAACAGGATCGGATAGTGGACCTTAAAATAGGCGATACGGAATGCCATCAGAACATACGCAGTGGCGTGAGCCTTTGGGAACATGTACTTGATTTTGAGACAGGACTGCATATACCAGTCCGGAACATTATTCTCTTTCATTTCGGCTATCCACTCATCGTTAAGGCCTTTGCCCTTTCGAACAGATTCCATAATTTTGAAGGCATGGGATGGTTCAAGCCCCTGGTGCATCAGATCAATCATTATATCGTCGCGGCATGAAATCACGTCTTTGAGCACACAGGTTCCGTCATCGATCAGAATCTGCGCGTTCCCCAACCAGACGTCCGTCCCGTGAGACAGGCCCGATATCTGCACAAGTTCGGCAAACGTCGTCGGTTTCGTATCTTCGAGCATCTGGCGAACGAACCGTGTGCCGAATTCAGGAATACCCAGCGCCCCGGTTTTGCTGCTGATCTGTTCCGGTTTCACACCGAGCGATTCGGTTGAACTAAAAATCTTCATAACCTCTTTATCATCAGTCGGGATTGTTTTAGGATCAATCCCGCTCAGGTCCTGCAACATACGGATCACGGTCGGATCGTCGTGTCCGAGAATATCGAGTTTCAGGATATTGTCGTGAATGGAATGAAAGTCAAAATGGGTTGTACGCCATTCCGCCGTTTTATCGTCCGCGGGGTACTGAATTGGCGTAAAATCATAAATCTCCATATCACGGGGAACAACAACGATGCCGCCTGGGTGCTGCCCTGTTGTCCGCTTGGCACCGGTGCATCCGGCAGCGAGACGGTCACGCTCTGCGCCCCGAAAATGGCTGCCTGTATCTTCCTCGTAGCCTTTCACATAACCGTAAGCTGTTTTATCTGCGATGGTGCCTATCGTGCCCGCGCGGTAGACTTTGTCTTCTCCGAACAGCACTTTTGTATAGTTATGCGCGACCGGCTGGTAATCGCCCGAAAAATTAAGGTCAATATCAGGGACCTTATCTCCTTTGAATCCGAGAAAAGTTTCAAAAGGAATATCGTGACCGTCTTTTTTCATCGCTGTGCCGCATTCCGGGCATTCTTTATCCGGCAGGTCAAAACCGCAGGCAACTGAACCATCGGTAAAAAACTCAACGTGATGACATTTCGGGCACAGATAATGTGGAGGAAGCGGATTGACTTCTGTAATTTCCAGCATCGTAGCGACGAGTGAAGATCCAACAGAACCTCGGGAACCAACCAGATAGCCATCAGACAATGATTTTTTTACAAGTTTATGGGCAATCAAATAGATGACCGAGAATCCGTTCCCGATAATACTCTTCAGTTCCTTTTGCAGTCTTTTTTCCATTATTTCAGGTAGCTGATCACCGTAAAGAAAATGAGCGCGCGCATATGTTTTTTCTTTGACCTCTTCCTCTGCCCCGTCAATTGTCGGTGTGTAAAGTTTGTCTTTAACGGGCAGCACGTCTTCGATGGAGTCGGCAATTCTGTTCGGATTGGTTACAACGACTTCCTTAGCCTTGTCCTCTCCCAAGAAACTCATGCATTCGATCATTTCGTCCGTTGTTCTGAAATGCACAGAGGGTAATGTCTGTCTGTTGAGCGGGTTTCCCGCCTGCGAAGAAATCAGGATTTTCCTGTAGATCCGGTCATGTTCATCCAAATAATGGACATCCCCGGTTGCGACAACAGGCTTACCCATTTTTTCACCTAAACGGACCAGTTTCATCATGACATCTTTAAGTGCCAATTCATCACGAAGAATCCCTTTTTCTACAAGATGCATATAGTTCGACGGAGGCTGAATTTCGATATAATCATAGAATTCCGCTACTTTCTCAGCCTGTTCCGACGACTTCTCCATCATCGTCTCGAATAGTTCCCCCTTGTCGCAGCCTGATCCGACAATCAGCCCTTCACGGTACTTGTTCAGTATCGAACGGGGAATTCTTGGTACCCGGAAAAAGTATTTCACGTGAGCGAGTGAAACTAATTTATAGAGATTTTTCAGGCCGGTCTGGTTCTTCACAAGGAGAATGATATGTGACGGACGAATGCGATCCATGTTTCCCTTGCCAAGATTATCGTTCAGTTGATCGTGGTAACTCATACCCTTCTCTGCCGCATCCTTCAGCATTTTCCAGGCAAGATACCCTGTCGCCTCTGTATCGTAAATCGCCCGGTGATGGTGAGTCAACTCGATATTAAATGCCTTACAGAGCGTATCGAGTTTATGATTCTTGAACTCAGGGTATAGAAAACGTCCGAGTTCCAGTGTGTCAATGACTGGATTTGACGCCTTATCAAATCCCAGTTTTTTATATCCGGTATTCAGAAAGCCCATATCAAAGGTCGCGTTATGAGCGACAAGAATTGCGTCTCCGGCAAAATCTCTGAATGCCGAGATCACCTCTCCGGCATCGGGAGCATCCGCCAACATCTCATCGGTAATGCTTGTCAGTTCAATAATTTTCTTTGGAAGGGGATGATGTGGATTCGCAAAAAGATCGAATTTATCCAAGACTTCCCCGTCTTTTATTTTGACCGCCGCAAGTTCAATAATCGTATCATATACTGCTGAAAGCCCGGTCGTTTCCACATCAAATACGACATAGGTGTCATCCGCGAGTAGCCGATGATCCAGATTGTAGGCAATCGGGACGCCGTCATCAATCATATTGGCTTCAATGCCGTACAGCACTTTCACGCCGAATTTCTGTCCAGCGGAAAAGGCTTCCGGATATGACTGGACGACTCCGTGATCAGTAATTGCGATCGCCCGATGTCCCCATTCTTTCGCTCTTTTAACAAGCGCCGTCGCCGTGACTACCGCGTCCATCTGGCTCATCACCGTGTGTGTATGAAGTTCCACACGTTTTTCGCCCTCAGGTGCATTATCCTTCTTTTTGGCAGGCTGAACCTCTTCTATATCGTTTGCGATCATAACCAGATCCCGGGCAAAACTGTCGTTCTGCACCCCCCCACGCACTTTAACCCATATACCCTTGTTTAAGTTCTGGAACTTGGCAGCGTCCTCTTTATCACGCGAGAAGACTTTGATCATGAGAGAGTCAGTGTAATCTGTAATTTTAAATAGAAGCAGCGTTCTCCCGCTTCTCAGTTCCCGAATTTCACTATCAAAGATGTATCCTTGAATAGTTATTCGGCGTTCTTCATCCTGGATCGTTTCAATCGGTACGGGATCATCATGAATATCATAGCCTATTTTAAAAGGACCGCTCGGCACCTCTGCTTCTTCTTTGCTTTTTTCATGTTCAAGCATTGCCTGCAGAACTTTCTGATGATCTTCTTCCTCTTTCTGTCTGACAAATGAGTCATAAGCTTTTGTTTTATCGTCCTGATTGATTTTAACTTCGAGCGATAGAGGCGGAAAACCAAATCTCCGAAACTGTTCATTTAAAGAATGCGGTAGTTTCCGCTTCATTAATCCTGCTTCTGTTTCATTTGTCGCTGAGAGGAAAAACTGCTTACCTTCAGCATATGGATTCTGATCGGACAAACAGGTTTTCATCGCCGGAAATTCTTCGGCAAGCCTGCTTCTCACTTCGGACCAATATTCTGCTATTCTATCTACAAAACCTTCTTCTGACCGGGTATGTATTGAAAAGCTCAGACTGGACACGACTGGTTGAAAATGTTTGCTCAGCCTGTTCTCTAACCATTCATAGACTTGTGACGGAAGAACTTGGTCGATAAGAAAATCAAAATGCCAGCGCTTTTCTGAGCGGAACACAGTCAGTTTTTCGATTTCACCATTCTGAAAAAATTTGGACAGCCATTCCTCCGGAGCTTCCACCTGTTGCATCAAAATTGACCATTTTGCCGATTTTGTCTGCGACTCTGTCATTTGCGGCATCTCCCCTCATTTTTTTCTAATAGGCTTTTAAACTTGTCTGTTGTTTTTTGCTTCAGGCGATCGGTGAACCTCCTCGCACGGCACCCTCTCTGTGAGGCCAGGAGGTTCGCTGATCCCGCAGAAGTCTCGTGCCCTCCGCTCCAATCAACGGAGGGGCAAAATCAACATTAAACATACATAACCTTATAAAAAGAAAAGGGATGCAAAATTGCTCCCCATGTTAAAACAAAATCTGCCATCCTTAATTAATTCAATTCGGCCATCAAATCTGTAACCACTTGACTAAGCGTTTCTACCGCAACTTCTTTTCTGCCTTCCGCCTGTTCTTTTCTCGCTCCCACTTCGACGATTGACTCTGGGGCTTTCTTTCCAACGACAACCTGTACAGGACAGCCGATCAGTTCACTGTCGGCAAATTTGACCCCCGGTCGTTCCCTGCGGTCATCCCACAATACTTCAAAGCCCAGATCGGAAAGATCAGAGTAAAGCTTCTCAGAGAGCGTGAGCTGCTCATCATTTTTCGGGTTAACAGTTATGAGATGAATATCAAACGGTGCAAGAGATTTCGGCCAGATCAGCCCTTTTTCATCATGATACTGCTCGCAGATCGCAGAAAGAGTCCTTGAAACTCCAATTCCATAGCAGCCCATAATCAATGGCTTGGTCTTTCCTTCTTCATCCAGAAACAGGGCGCCCATTGTTTCTGAATATTTCGTTCCGAGTTTAAATACCTGCCCGACCTCAATACCCTTCGCAAATTTTATTGTTCCGTTTCCATCAGGTGAAGGATCTCCTTCTTTTACAAAACGCAGATCAGCAAATTGACTGATATGAAGGTCACGTTCAGGATCGATGTTTATGTAAGTCAGATCCTCAGCAGTGTTATAGAATACACCATCCTTTTGTCCCTTCAGTCCCTGATCCGCAAAAATAAGGATCTTGTCATCCGGATGCAGTGCGTCAAGCAGGCTTTCCCTTTCAAGCGGTTCGACAAGGTCAGTTCCCAAAAGATTTTTAACCTTGACATCATTTACCTCATCCACTGCTTTTAAGAAGACAAGCACGGTATCGGTCCGGGTTTTAAACCAGCAGGCTGTGATCAATCGATCATCAGATTCGGCCACCTTACCGGACTTCTTCTCAAGCGGAAGAGTTTCACTCGAAGCAAGCGTCTCCCTTGAGATTACCGGTGCCATCTCAAGATTAGCGGCAAAGTCAGATTGGTCCGAATAGGCGATCGTGTCTTCTCCTATTTCAGCAAGTGCCTGGAATTCATGGGTGTCCTTGCCACCCATGGCTCCTGAGTCTGCTAGCACCGCCCGGAATTTCAGGCCGCACCTTTCGAAAACGTTTTTATACGCGTTAAACATCTTCCAGTACGCATCATCGAGACTTTCTTCTGTCGCGTGGAAAGTGTACGCATCTTTCATGATAAACTCTCTCCCGCGAAGCAATCCGAAGCGCGGCCTTTTTTCATCCCTGTATTTGGTTTGAATCTGATAAACACTCATTGGAAGCTTTTTATAAGTATTAAGTGTGTCCCGTACCAGGCTGGTCACAAGTTCTTCGCCTGTCGCTCCCATCGCAAAAAATCGTCCGTGGCGGTCTTTAAGACGCATCAGTTCCGGACCGTAGACATCCCAACGACCGGATTCATGCCAGAGTTCCGCCGGCTGCATCGCAGGCATCAGGAGTTCCTGTGAACCAATGCGATCCATCTCTTCCCGGATAATCGTCTCAATTTTTTTTATGACTTTATAGCCGAGGGGCAGGTAAGAGTAAATTCCGGCAGCATTCTGCCTGATGAACCCTCCCCGCAGAAGAAGCTGATGGCTGGCCGATTCTGCATCAGCTGGTACTTCCTTCAGAGTCGGAATTAACATTTGACTTTGTCTCATCTATAGCACCTCAAATTATCAGTTCAATGTTTAACAATCTTCTAACGCATAAATATATTCTGCAGATCATTCCAAGTCACAAGCAGCATGAGCAGCATAAGGAAAGCGAAGCCGATAAAATGAACAAGCGCCTCTTTCTGAGGTTCAATAGGTTTCCCCCGGAGGGCCTCAATAATCAGAAACAGCAGGCGGCCGCCATCAAGAGCGGGCAGCGGGAGCAGATTAATGACCGCGAGATTGACACTGAGAAATGCGGTCCAGTTCAGAACAAGTACCAGCCCTTGCTGAACGACTTCTCCAGTCATCTGATACATGCGTGCTGGACCGGCAAGATCGTTTAGATTAAATCCTCCAGTGACCATCGTTTTAAGCCCGTTCAGCTCCATAGTAATCCAGTAAGCCGTTTGTTTCACGCCAGCACTAAATGAGGCAGGAATAGAGTGTACGGTTGGACTGTACGCGCCGATCAGCCCTTCTTTTGTACCTTTTTTTTCACCATTTCGCTGACCTGAAGTAAGGGAGACATGACTGACTTGTCCGTTCCGTTCAATGGTGAAAGTCATTTTCTCTTTCGGACGTTTCTGAACATAACTGACAATATCATTCCAGCTTCCGATTCTCTGCTCATTAATCCGCAGTATTTTATCATTTACCAGGAGTCCCGCCTTCTGTGCTGGATATCCTTTGATCAGTTCCCCAAGTCTCGGGGCGTCCGTTGGTACACCCTGAATACTGTAAAAGATAATGAACACCACTACCGCGAGCACCAGATTCATGAACGGGCCCGCAAAAATGGTGAGGAATCTTTTAAGAAGAGACTTTGAGGAAAACTGCCTGTCTAGCGGCGCGATCTGAAAATCCTGATTATCGGATACATAGGTCGCCTTTCTGTCAATATTATAGCGAACGAGCGGGCCGTTCTCTTCTTCATAGCCTGATATATAGAGCTCTTTTTCAATATCACAATGTTCAACGGTAAAAAATCTGGACTGGGGATATTTTTCAAGATGATCGGCAACCAGGCGGCCAACCTTTCCATCCCGGTTGAAAAATAGTCCAATCTGCTGTCCCGGTTTGATTTCAACTATTTCAGGATCTTCGCCTGCCATCCGCACGTAACCGCCAATGGGCAGAAGGCGCAGAGTATAAACTGTTTCGCCTTTTTTGATCGAAAATATTTTCGGACCGAAACCGATCGCGTATTCACGGCATAAAATACCGCTTTTCTTGGCAACAATCAGATGACCAAGCTCGTGAATCGAAACAAGCAACCCGAAAATGATAACGACGACGATTAATGTTTCCACAATCGTTCACCTCTGCACTCTTTTTTTTAATTAATAAGAGACTTTACAAAACGGCGTGTCTGCGCATCTGTCTCTTCTATAGCTTCAAGATCCGGAGAAGGGATCAGCACATGATGGTCCAGAGCATTTTTCACCAGCGGTTCAATATCGAGAAATTTAATTCTTCCATCCAGGAATAAGTCAACGGCCGATTCATTTGCTGCGTTAAGGACGGTTGGCATAGAGCCTCCGGCATTTCCTGCTTCATAGGCCAGCCTAACAGCCGGATATCTGCTCGTGTCCACTTTTTGGAAATGGAGCGTTCCTATTTCCCATAAGTTTAACCTTTTTGTTTGCTTTAGTTCAAGTCTTGAGGGATAAGAAAGAGCGTATTGAATCGGAACAAGCATACTGGGCATGCCCAATTGTGCAATCATGCTATGATCATGATATTCAACAAGGGAGTGGACAATACTCTCTCTGTGTATTACAATGTCGATCCGTTCGTAAGGCACATCAAAAAGCCAGTGCGCCTCAATCACTTCCAGCCCCTTATTCATCATCGTCGATGTATCAACTGTTAGTTTCGCGCCCATGGACCAATTTGGATGCTTTACTGCATCGGCTACAGTGACATTCTCAAGCTCATTACGGGTCAGATCTCTGAAAACGCCACCCGATGCTGTGAGAATTAAGCGCGACAGCGCTTTCCTGTCCTGTCCCTGCAATGACTGAAAAATAGCTGAATGCTCGCTGTCGATCGGAAGAACAGACACATCGTATTTTTTTGCCTGTTTCATGACAAGGTGACCCGCAGTGACCAGCGTTTCTTTATTTGCGATCCCTATTATTTTCCGTGATTCAATGGCAGCCAGTGTTGGCTCCAAGCCAATGCTGCCTAGAACGGCATTGACCAGCATATCGCTATCTGGAAAAGCAGCGGCTTCGATCATACCTTCAATTCCATACACAACTTTTACGTTGCCTGGAAGCATTGGCCTGATCCGTTCGGCTGTCTGCCGGTTTTTTACAGCAATTAGCTTGGGGGAGAATTCTTTTATAAGTGGTAGTGCCATCTGTATATTTTCACCAAAAGAAAAGGCAGAAACGGAAAATTCATCAGGATGTTCCCGAATGACTGACAACGTCTGAGTACCGACTGAGCCTGTCGCCCCCAGTAAGCTGATACGTTTCAAAGCAATCCCTCCATAATCAGCTGATAATTCCTAACAAGTATAGAACAGGGAGAATAAATATTAGGCTGTCAAACCGGTCAAGAAAACCGCCATGTCCCGGCAGGACAGTACCAGAATCTTTAACATTGAAAAAGCGTTTGATCGCTGATTCAGCCAGATCACCGACCTGACCTAGAAGTGAGACGACGATCGCAACAGTCCACTGTATTTCCCAGGATGTAAATATCGGTTTACGGAAAATCGCCTGAAAAATAAAAGCAATTGCCAATGCTGCAATTACTCCGCCAACGGAGCCTTCAATTGTTTTTTTGGGACTGATGTGCGGGGCCAGCTTGTGACTGCCAAACCGCCGCCCGGCAAAATATGCTCCGCTGTCCGTTGCCCACATAGTTATTTGAACAAAAAGCGCCATAAAAAGGCCTTCAAGGCGCAGCTGGACGAGCAAATAAAACGGAAGCCCTATGTAAACTACAGAGAAGAAAATAAAAGAAGCTTGTTCCGCGTGAAATCGATTTTTTGAAAAAACCAGAGATCCCAGCAAGATCAGAACCAGCAGGATCAATAATTTAATATATAAATCGCTGAACATATGCCCTCCCATAAAAGTTGCCGAGAGAACTGTGGCAGCCACAGCGGAAGCACCGGCAAGAACTCCCGGTGAAAATAATCTGATCCTTTTCATATCAGTCAATTCCAAATATGAAACAACAGCGATTGATGCGATAAATATAGAAAATGGAATGGAGCCGACAAACAAAAAAGCGAGATACAGGGCTCCGGCAATGAATCCCGTTATGATTCGCTGTCTCACTTGTCTCCGTTCCCTTCTCCCTTTATTCCTCCGTATCGTCGTTGCCGGGTTGAAAATTCGTAGATAGCTGCACTAAGATCCTCTTCGCTGAAATCCGGCCAGTAGACTTTCGTGAAATAGAGCTCAGTATAAGCCATCTGCCAAAGCATGAAGTTACTCAGACGAATTTCTCCGCCAGTGCGAATTAACAAATCAGGATTCGGAAGCGAAGGACTGATCATTCGATCTGAAAATGTCTTCTCGTTTATGTTTTCAGGCTCAAGGCTCTGATCCAAAACATCCTGAACGATTGATCGGACAGCACCAACAATTTCGGCATGGCTTCCGTAATTCAGCGCAAAATTGAGTATCAGCCCGGTGTTTTCTCTTGTTTTTTCAATAGCCGTATTCACAGCACTTATCGTGTGGGCGGGGATGGGACTCATATCTCCCATAACCCGGACCTGAACATTATTGGCAATCAATTCAGCAAGATAAAAGTTTAGAAACTGTTCGGGAAGCTTCATCAAAAAATCCACTTCCGCTTTAGGACGTTTCCAATTTTCTGTTGAAAAAGCGTAAAGTGTTAATACTTTGACGCCCATATGCTGAGCCGCATAAGTAATTTTCTTAATCGTCTTCAGAGCTTCACGATGCCCGGCTATTCTTGGCAGGCCTCTCCGCTGGGCCCAGCGCCCATTGCCGTCCATAATAATAGCGACATGCTCCGGTATTCTGTCGGCATTGTTTAAGGCCTGCACTTTTTTTTCGGATTTTCCATTTTTAAAAAAGGAAAATTTATCAAGCATCTTCCGTCCCCCAATTGCTCCCGCTGAGATCGCTCCTCCTGAACTTTCCTGTCTGGAAGCCTTCAGAAGGCACAATTTCTGTCATCGATTAAATATCCATCATTTCCTTTTCCTTCTCAGATGTTATTTGATCGACTCGTTTTATTGTTTCATTTGTCAATTTTTGAATGTCGTCTTCCGCTTCGCGTACATCATCTTTTGTCAGTTCATTGCTTTTTTCGAGCTTTTTAATCTGATCGTTTGCTTCGCGCCGTTCATTTCGAACAGCGACCTTTGCTTCCTCGGCAAATTTCCGCACCACTTTTACGAGTTCAGCCCGTCTTTCCTCTGTCAGCGGAGGAATGGCAATACGGATGACTGTTCCATCATTCGTCGGTGTAATACCAAGATCCGATTTGAGAATCCCGCGTTCGATATTTGCCATGGCCGTACGGTCATAAGGCTGAATAAGAAGCAACCTGGGTTCAGGTGCCGTGATCGAAGCGATTTGTTTCAGCGGGGTTTCTGTTCCGTAATATTCGACTGTGACTTTATTCAGAATTGATGGATTAGCGCGTCCAGCACGAATCGTAACCAGTTCTCGCCGGAAGGCTTTTATCGTTTTTTCCATCCGTTCTTGTGCTTCTTTTAGCACTTCACTCTGTCCCATGTTTATCTCCCCTTCACGACGGTGCCAATATCTTCACCAAGTACCGCGCGTCTAATGTTTCCTTCAACAGATAGTGAAAAAACAATCAATGGAATGTCGTTATCCATGCTTAATGAGGAAGCTGTCGAATCCATGACCTGCAATCCTTCGTTCAGAACGCGCAAATATGATATTTCTTTATATTTTTTCGCACTCTTGTCAACTTTTGGATCCGCCGAGTAAACGCCGTCGACATTATTTTTTGCCATTAATATAACATCAGCTTCAATTTCAGCTGCTCGCAGCGCCGCAGTTGTATCCGTAGAGAAATAGGGATTTCCTGTCCCGGCAGCAAAAATAACCACACGCCCCTTTTCAAGGTGGCGAATTGCGCGCCTGCGGATGTAAGGTTCAGCAACTTGCCGCATTTCAATTGAAGTCTGAACTCTTGTTTCTACTCCCAGACCTTCGAGACTGTCCTGAAGTGCAAGCGCATTAAGCACAGTTGCCAACATACCCATGTAGTCTGCCTGGGCACGATCCATTCCCATCTCACTGCCGATCCTTCCCCGCCAAATGTTCCCGGCACCTACGACGATGGCCACTTCGACCTTAAGATCGACAACTTCTTTTACCTGCTGTGTGATCGAACGGATAACTTTCGGATTTATGCCAAATCCGTTTGCCCCGGCAAGAGCCTCTCCGCTCAGCTTAAGAATCACACGCTTATATTTTGCTTTGTCCGGCATCTTCCATCTGCCCCTCTCGAATTTGTCCGTTTTTAAAAAATGGGACACGCGATCCGTGCCCCATTGTGTTTATCCAATATCTCGCAGAGGTGCTGAGATTATGCAGCAGCTGAAGCGCTGCTTTTCAGCACAATTACAGGCGCAAATCATTGCTTCATTTGAGCTTTGACTTCGTCAGCAAAATTTTCTGTTTTCTTTTCAATACCTTCTCCGACTTCATAGCGAACAAATTCGTCTACTTCCGCATTCTTGCTCTTCAAAAATTCGCTAACTGTGAGGTCCCCATCCTTAACAAACGGCTGGTCAACGAGACAAATTTCTTTAAAGAATTTCTTTAACCGTCCGACGACCATTTTTTCGACGATATTCGCCGGTTTGCCCTCTCCGAGCGCTTCCTTCGATAATACTTCTTTCTCATGCGCAACTACATCCGCAGGAATATCCTCTTCCTTCAGGTAGCGCGGTTTGATTGCGGCAACATGCATGGCTACATCTTTTGCCGTGTCAGCATCTCCGCCCTTAAGTTTAACAAGAGCTGCAATACGTCCGCCCATATGCAGGTAGGCGCCGAAAACCTCGCCCTCGCTCTTATGAAGAACGGTGAAACGACGTAAAGAAATTTTTTCACCGATCTTGGCGATCGCTGCAGTGATATGTTCTGAGATCGTTTCGCCTGAGGCAAGAGATTGGCTCAAAGCAGTTTCAACATCAGAAGGCTCTTCTTTAAGAAGATGATCTGCAAGAGTATTGAGCAATTCTTTAAACTCGGCATTTTGGGCCACAAAATCCGTCTCCGAATTGACCTCCAGGGCAACTGCTTTGTCGCCGACAACTTTGACTTCGGCAAGACCTTCAGCAGCAATTCTTCCTGATTTTTTTGCAGCTTTGGCAACACCCTTCTCACGAAGCACATCAATAGCTTTCTTAATATCTCCATCTGTTTCGGTAAGTGCGCGTTTGCAGTCCATGATTCCCGCACCAGTTAAATCACGAAGTTCTTTTACCAGTTTTGCACTAATTTCAGCCACGTAATAGCCTCCCTACATTTATCCTTATTTTTTCGTGAAAAGAGTGATAAAGGGCAGACCCCTTTATCACCCTGTCAAATCAGTCAATCTCTTATTCAGCTTTTACAGGTTCTTCAGTTTTTTCTTCAGCAGGCTGTTCTGCAACAGCAGCCGCTTCATCATTTTCTTCGCCCTGATTTGCTTCCAGAATTGCATCAGCCATTTTGCCAGTGAGAAGTTTCACAGCGCGAATTGCATCGTCATTACCCGGAATAACAACATCAATTTCATCAGGGTCACAATTTGTATCAACGATCGCAATGATCGGAATATTCAACTTATGTGCTTCAGCAATTGCGATCCTTTCCTTGCGCGGATCAATAACGAACAGAGCCTGTGGAAGACTCTCCATATTTTTGATACCGCCCAGGAACTTTTCAAGGCGTGCCCATTCTTTCTTAAGGCCAACAACCTCTTTTTTAGGGAGCACATCAAAAGTGCCGTCTTCCTGCATCTTTTCAATCTCATTGAGTCGCTTGATTCTAGTGCGAATCGTTTCAAAATTCGTCAGAGTACCGCCCAGCCAGCGCTGGTTCACATAATACTGGCCAGAGCGTTCAGCTTCGGACTTCACGGAATCCTGAGCCTGCTTCTTTGTGCCGACGAATAAAATTTTTCCACCGTCGGCAGCAATATCCCTGACAAACTGATAAGCTTCTTCAACCTTTTTAACGGTTTTCTGAAGATCAATAATATAAATACCGTTTCTTTCTGTAAAGATAAACGGTTTCATCTTTGGATTCCAGCGGCGTGTCTGATGACCGAAATGCACACCGGATTCCAGCAACTGTTTCATTGAAATAACTGCCATGCTTAAATTCCTCCTATTGGTTTTAATTCCTCCGCCAGCCTCTTCTCTGGACACAACTGAATCAGATCCAGCACCCATGTCCAAATCAACCGGCGTGTGTGATTGACACCAAGTGATAATATATCACAAATGGGTCACCTTGACAAGATTAAGCTTAACCTTTGCCCTGAAATTTAAGGAGGAGTTCGACCTCTCCTCTTCCACGGTTGAGCTCTTTCGCAATTTCAGTTATAGTATTCCCTCTATTCTTCAGTTTCAAAGCCTGAAGATAAAGTGATTCTTCTACCTTGTCACTCACTTCATCGACAGGCGGCATCCATTCATTTTTCTCTCTACCTGCCGTCGGTACCTTTTTCTCGACAGCTGATTCCTGCAGCGCACTTTCATTTTTTAGTACCTGGCTGAACGGGGTTGACTGGTCATGATCCTGTTCTTCAACTTGTGGATTAATGTCCGTTTTTTTTGCACGCGACGGACGCCCTCTTTTTGTAGTGCTTTTCTGCCGGGAAGACGGTTCGGTTTTCAGTGATTCATTCAAAGTTGAAATAAGACGGTCATTTTCCGCACGGGCGTCTTCCAGATATGCGGCAAATATATCCTCAATTTCTTGAGTCAACTGTTTCGAATTGGTCTGCTGGAGCAGCCGAATTCGCTGGTATAGTTGGAGAATCAGGTAAAAAGCTAGGATAATGAGCAAAAAATTGAATGTGATCCAGAGAGCTGCCAAACAGGCCACCGCCTTGTTCTTTTTGGATTTGGAGTATTGAAAAATAAACCGGGAGACAAAATACAGATTTATTCATACGCAATTTTTGAAAGATATTGTCTCAGCTTTAAAAGTGCTTTAGAGTGAAGCTGAGAAATACGCGAAGTTGAAAGTTCAAGAACCTGGCCAATTTCGGTCAATGTCAGTCCTTCGTAATAAAATAATGAAACCACCAGCCGCTCTTTCTCACTGAGTTTATCAATTTGCTCTGCAAGTATCCGGTGGTTTTCCATCTCTATAAGATGCTGATCAGGAAGAATGGCATCAGGATCTTCAATGGAAGCCGCCGGATAATCACTCTTGCCCCCGGTTGTCCCATCGTCAAGCGAAAGGAGATTGGCAATCAACCCTTCAGAAACAACCTGGGATACTTCGTCGACTGTCATCTCACATTTTTTTGCTATTTCCTCGATTGATGCGGAACGTTTTTCTTCCTGTTCAATCTGGTTTACCGCCTTCTCAATCCGTTTGCTTTTTTCCCTCACAGATCTTGGCATCCAGTCCTCTTTGCGTAATCCGTCCAGTATTGCTCCTCTAATGCGGAAAGAAGCATATGTATCAAACTTTAGATCGCGACGCCTGTCAAATTTTTCAAGCGCATCATAGAGTCCAATAAGGCCGTAGCTCTGAAGCTCACTTCGGTCAACATTTCGGGGCAGGCCTGCGCTGATTCGCTGAACATGATACTGTACAAGAGGCATATACAGCTGAAGAAGAAAATCCGCTGCATCTTTATCTCTGCCCTCATTCCAGCGGTTCCAGTTTTCCAGTTCCAACTCATCAGGTTTTGCCATTTTCTCTCCCCCTTTTTTTAAAATTCCAGGCTATATTTTCCGCTCGCCGCTAAAAATGGTGCGGATCATCAGCAGTCCGGTCTCAGGATTAAATTCCACCGTCCGTCCGTAATCTTCGCCAGTCTCTTCAGCTATTAGTGGAATCCGGTAATGCTGAAGCTGTACCCGAACGGCTTCTGTGTTGCGCAATCCAATACTCCCCATTGGCAGTACTCTTGAAGACCTGAACATCTCAGCGCCGCCCGCCATTTTGGCTTTTAATGCACGTATGGAAAATCCATGAATGTCCGTCATCAATCTGACTAATTCAGGGACAGCCGTGTCGGCATATTTTCCTGGCTGAAGCACACCGGCCCGTGCAAGAGAAGAATCCGGGAGCATCACATGAGCCATTGCTGCACATTTGCCGGCCTCACTGTAAATAATAACCCCCACACAGGAGCCCAATCCCATGGTTCTTAGCTTCTCAGGACTTTCAGCATATTTTATTTCAGAGAGCCCGACCTGAATCACATAGATGACTTCCCTTCAGCCATGCTGAACAGTAAATCCAGGGATTCAGGCAGTGGGATAAACAGAAATTCGCCAGTGAACCTATTCTTCTCATCCTGATCAAAAAGTTCAGCTTCGATCAACAGGATCGAATCATCATAAAGCGAAAGTTCCACCAGACCTTCCCCAAGAATAGCACCCTCCATATCAACTGCGTAATTTGGAGGGGACTGGTTCAATTGTGTGTGGAAAAAGCTGGATATCGCTGATAAATATGATCCGCATAGAATGTTACTGATTTCACAGAATGCGGATTTTCCCATATCATTGTCAAAGACAGAACCATCCGGGACAAGCTGACGAATCAACTTGTTTGCCAGATTAACCTCAAACATCATGAAAAAGCAGCCTCGAAACCCCCCGCTCACCTCAATATAGGAAGTGGCAACATGTTTTTCAGCATCTCTGTCCAGCACTTCCGGGAGAGGAACTACTTTTAACGAAGGAATATTCATCTCAATCCTTTTCTGCAGCAGTGTCGACAAGGCAGTTGCTGCGTGCCCGGCGCCTATGTTTCCCGCTTCCTTAAGCAAATCAAGATGAATGGACTGCAAATCGGATAATCTGTGCATCCACTCACTCCTCAATCAATTTGAGATTATCAAGATCCTGATCGCTGAGCACACGATCCAGATTCAGTAAAATCATCAGGCTCTCTTTTCCCAGTTTGGCAACACCGTTTATATATCCCGCGTCGAGCCCCCCAATAATCTCCGGGGTTTTTTCTATGCTGTCAACATTGATATCTGTCACTTCTTTGGCCGTATCCACGAGCATTCCGACCTGCAGATCATCTGTCTCGACAACGATAACACGAGTATCTTTCGTTGCAGCGACGGGAGCAAGCCCGAACCGCTTCCGAACGTCAATTACAGGTATGATCAGTCCCCTCAGGTTCATCACACCCTCAACAAAATGAGCGGCGTTGGGTACTCGGGTGATCGGTTCCAGATGTTCTATTGAAAGGACCTGATCAATAGGTACACCGTATACTTCATTGCCCAGATTAAACATAATCACTTTGATTGATTCTTGTTCCGTATTTTCCATCTCGCTTTCCTCCTCACGCGTTCTGCTTAAGCGTTTTTTTCTTCTGGGCGTTAATCAATTCCTGGCAGTCAAGGATCAGGGCAACTTTTCCGTCACCAAGAATTGTTGCACCAGAAAATCCTCTGACGTTCTTCAGATATTTTCCAAGCGGTTTGATGACAATATCCTGATAACCCAATAATTTGTCAGCTACCACACCGACAACCTTGTCTGCCTGACGAACAAGAACGATTGATCTTGAGCTTTCATTCTCGGGGTTGACAGAATCACCACTGATAAAAGCATCGGTAACATTCAAATAGTCATCAAGATTAATGAGCGGCACAATACGTTCGCGGAAGCTCATCACACGGGACTGATTAATTGTCTGCACATTTACCTCTCTTTCAAGCGCTGTCTCCGCTATTGATGCAATAGGGATTGCATAAACTTCCGGACCCGCCTGAACTAACATAGCGTTGATAATTGAGAGAGTCAGAGGGAGCTTTACAGTAAACTTTGTTCCCTTTCCCGGGGTGGAATCTACTTCAACAGTTCCGCTCAGCGAATGAATTTTGCTTTCAACAACGTCCAGTCCCACGCCCCTTCCTGAGATGTCAGAAATCTTGTCCGCAGTACTGAATCCGGACTCGAACAGCAGGTGATAAATATCTTTGTCGGTCAGCGTTTTTAATCGATCCTCTGATACGATCCCTTTCTCAACTGCTTTTTTAAGCACCTTTTCACGATTAATGCCTGCTCCGTCATCCTCAATCTCGATAAACACATGACTTCCGCTGTGATAAGCTCTGAGGGCAAGTGTTCCTTCCGGATTCTTTCCAGCCTTCTCGCGGACATCCGGATGCTCAATCCCATGATCCATAGAATTCCGAATCATGTGCATTAATGGGTCTCCGATCTCGTCAATTACGGTACGATCAAGTTCAGTTTCCGCGCCTGTAATGACCAGATTAACTTTTTTGTCCAACTCTTTGGAAAGGCTTCTAACCATCCTGGGGAATCGGTTGAAAACCTGTTCAACCGGTTCCATTCTGAGGTTCAGAATCGTTTCCTGAAGCTGATCCGAAACTCGCTTCAGCATTCCGACAGATTCTTTCAGATCCTGGTTCTCCATAGAAGATGATATTTTTTCCAGACGGCTCCGGTCAATAACCATTTCTTCGAAAAGATTCAGAAGATGATCCAACCTGTCCAGATTAACGCGAATGGTTTTTGCGATGGGTTTCTGAGGCTGGCTCTTTCGTTCTATTTCTGGCGATTCCTTCTTATCCTTTGTTTCGCTATTTTCTTCGTTTTTCTCAGTGGAGCCCTTCACGGAAGATAGAGTGACAATTTCAATCTCAGAAATATCCATAACTTTTTTTCTAACAGTCTCTTCATCTCTGTCGGTAACAACGACATATGTAAATGCTCTGTCAAATGCTTCTTTTTCGATATCTTCCGTTGACGGTTTCGATTTAACAATATTGCCGATGTCTTCCAGGGCGTTAGAGACCATCAAAGCCCTTGCAGCTTTGAGTACACAATCTTTCCGGAGTGTTATTTCGGTTTCAAAAACACTCATATTCTGCGACAATGCCTGTTCAACAACCGCATAATCATATTCGCTATACGACAGACCGGAAGCTGTGCTTTCATTCCTACTGGCAGTAGGCCCGACGCTTTCTGCCACCGTTTGATCCTTCTCCTGCAATAAGTCCCGTAACTTTTTCAATGTCTCAGCAGTATCTAGTTTATCGTTTCCTCCCTGCTCAATCGAATCAACCATTGATTCAAGTAAGTCCAAAGCCTCCAACAGAACATCGACCATGTTTGAGCTGACAACGGCCTTTTGATGGCGAAGCGCGTCAAATACGTTTTCCATCGTATGCGTCAGCTCCATCATGGTACTGAATCCCATTTGACCAGAGCTTCCTTTCAGAGTATGAGCTGATCTAAAAATACTGTTGATCAATTCAGGATCCTCTTTTTTTTCTTCAAGTTCCATTAATTTATCATTCAGATTCTGTAAATGCTCTCTGGCTTCATCAATAAATACACTTAAATACTGGCTCATATCCATTTTCATTCATCTCCCTTAAGGCCAAATTGTTGGCAGATAGCCGCTGCAACCTGATTAATCCGACAAATTTCATCCACTTTATTTGTTTCTATCGCCGCTCTCGGCATGCCGAATACAACACAAGATTCCTCTGATTCCGCTATAACATGGACATCGGCTCCGCTATCTTTCAACGCGGTAATGCCATCCGCACCGTCCCTGCCCATTCCTGTTAGTATCGCAACGACAAATGACCGTTCGCGTATTTCCAGAAGTGAATTCAATGTGACATCCGCAGAAGGCTTGACTCCGTGAACCGGCGGTGTATCCAGCAGATGGACATAGAGCTTTCCATCCTCATTTTCTTTAACCTGCAAGTGTAAACCGCCTGGAGCAATGTAGACATGGCCGTTGGAAAGAACCTCCCCTTCCACCGCTTCTGTGACAGCCAACTCGGACATTCTGCAAAGCCTGTCCGCCAAGGATTTGGTAAATTTGGGCGGCATATGCTGAACAACAAGAACAGGAGCCGGCAAACCCTTCTTGAGGCCAGGTATCACTGTTTGCAATGCTCTTGGTCCGCCTGTCGATGTTCCGATAAAAACAAGAGATTCGTTTCTCGTCTTATCGATGTTGTTTACAGACAGGGTGACATCCTTCAATGCAGATTTTTTCACATCGTCTGCACACGTTCGGTGAATTTTCGAGATTGAAGCCTCTTTTATTTTTGTTTGTAATTCAAGTTCAATGCGTTCAATTTCTGATGCTTTCCCGGAAGGTTTAAAAATGAAATCGAAGGCTCCGTTGCTGATCGCCTCTATGACATAATTCACATTTTCATCACTCGCGCCGCTGACCATGATCGTTGGGGTAGGGATGTCGGTCATAATATCATGAAGAACCTGCAGGCCGTCTTTTTCGCCGGACATGATAATGTCGAGCGTTACGACATCGGGATGGTACCGGGCAATCTTTTTTAACGCATCTTCACCATCTCTTGCGGTAGCGACAACCTGAAGATCTGAATCCTCTTCAATCATTGCCTTCAGAGTCTGACGCATGAACGCCGAATCGTCGACCACGAGCACGCGTACAGGATTCATAGTTTCTTCCCCCCAAACATTCTGAAGTAGGACTTTACACGAGTTGAAAAAGAGTACGTTTTTCCTGAAAAGGCCGCTTCACCCGTCTGTTCTCCAATGATAAATGAACTCGCTAATAGTTTCATCTCAACACTGTATTTTGAACGGGGATACTGCAACACACAAGGAACCTGTTCTTTCACAGACCGCAAAACGGCACGATCCCGATGCAAAGCAGTCAGCCATTTAATTCCCTTTCCCATAAACCGGGCGGAAGCTCCTGAAAGCCTTTCCCACGTTTCCCTCCCCTCCTGCAAATTTTCAACCATATTGACCACACATGATACCTGAAGATTCTGATTGTTTGGCAGAAGAAGCTTTAGGGCAGAATATGCGTCAGCCATAGCAGGAGGTTCAGGTGTTGTTACGAGAATAATTTGGTGGGCAGCCAGAAGAAAATGAATCATGTCTTCTGACACTCCCGCACCAAAATCAAATAGAACATAATCATATTTCTTTCGAATCCGCTCGATCTGCTCGAGAAAAACGCTCAAGTTTTGTTCCTCAAGCCTGAACAGATTGTCCATGCCGTTGCCTCCGGAAATACACGATATATTCCCTGGACCGGTAAATATCACATCGTCGAGTCGCAGCTTGTCATGAATGCTGTCAGCGATATTGTATTTCGCGGGCTTTCCGAGCAGATGATCAATATTGCCCATACCGACATCCAGATCAATAATAAGCACTTTCTTACCCATTTGAGACAGAGAGATCGAAAAATTAATGCTGAAAACCGACTTGCCAACTCCGCCCTTACCGCTTAAAATGCCAACCACAACGCCTTTTTTATCCTGAACTTTACTGGAGTTTACCAATCTTCTTAATCTCTCTGCCTGATCATTCATCATTTTTATCACCCAGCATTAGGTTAATCAGTTCGTTTACATTCGGGATTCTCAGGTCATCAGGAACTTCCTGCCCATCAGTTATGTATAAAACACGTTTTTCAGGGAAATGGAGGAGAGTACTGACAACCGCTCCATATGTCGTTGTTTCATCCAATTTAGTTATAATCAGCTGATTAGCTGATAACCTCTGAAAACTGTGCACCAGTGAATTCAGATCTGCATACTTCGCTGTTGCTGCAAGAACAAGGCGTAGATCGATCTGCGGATCATCTCGAATCAGTTCACCGATATCTTGGACATACCGCTCATCTTGAAAATTGCGTCCTGCAGTATCAATGAACACATGGTCATACTCCGCATATTTCAGAACAAGATCATGTAGATCTTTTTGGCTGTACGCAACTTCTATGGGAACGTTCAGAATATCCGCATACATTTTCAACTGATTAATCGCCGCTATTCTAAAAGTATCCGTTGTGATAAAAGCTATTCTTTTCCCGCCCTCAAGAATTTCTCGCCCGGCAATCTTTGCTATAGTCGTCGTTTTGCCGACTCCTGTCGGACCGATAAACATAGTGAAGCGCTCATTCGAGGACTGATTCTGGAATCGCACAGGATTAAGGCGCTGAACGAGCAACGCTTTCAACGAACGCTCCAGTTCCAAATCATCCATTGATTCATCACTTTGATACCATTTCTTTACCATTGTTTTAATCAATGAATCCACATGTCCTTCATCCAGGCCCTGATTAAGTAACCGTACGCGCAGACTGTCCAGATATTCCGGACCCGAAAATATCCGATCCACTTTACTTGTGACTTTACGAAAGGGTAAACCCACCCGATCCGCTGCAGTCTCCGAGAATCCGCTATGCTTTTTTTCGGCATTTTTCGGCAAATCTTTTAATGAAAAATCCGTATCTGTATCATTGGCGGCAAGGACTTCTACACTTTCTCTCTTAAAAAGATTAAAGAAGCGCCCCTTTGTCACTTTTTTAGTATGAAAAATAACGGCGTCGCCGCCAAGTTCCTGCTTCACTTTTTCGATTGCCTGAGCCATTGTCGGCGCAATAATTTTTTTCATTTTCATGCAGCATCCAGCACCCCAATGCTTTGAACTTCAACATTTGTCTCGAGTTCATTATAAGACAGGACATGAATATTTGGGAAGTAGCGTTCCGTCAGTTGATGGACATACATCCGCACAGCAGGTGAACAAAGGATCACTGGATCACTGTCCATATCCGTCCATTTTTCAACAGATGATGACAGATTTTTTAAAACCTGAGTTGTTGTTGCCGTATCCATTGCCAGAAAATTGCCATGTTCTGTTTTCTGTACCGAATCATTGATTTTGCGTTCCAGATCAGGACTGAGCGTCAGAACTTTTAGCGTTTCACCCGGTCTGGTGAATTGTTCCGTGATTTGCCTTGACAGCGCCTGGCGAACGTACTCGGTTAACAGCCCTGTGTCACGGCTCATCTGAGCATAATCGGCGAGTGTTTCAAAAATAACCGGCAGATTACGGATTGACAGCTTTTCTTTGAGCAAATTAACGAGAACTTTTTGAATATCTCCGGTATTCATCGGTTCCGGAGTCACAGCCTCAACCAGCGCTGGCGAGTGTTCCTTAAGATGATCAATCAGCTGTTTCGTCTCCTGGCGCCCGACAAGTTCCCAGGCATGGCGCCTGAGCACTTCCGTTAAATGAGTGGAAACGACAGAAGGTGGATCAACAACTGTGTATCCTGACATTTCAGCACGTTCTTTAGTCGGTTCGTCAATCCAGAGTGCCTTTAATCCAAATGCCGGTTCTGTTGTTTCTATTCCCTTGATGGATTCGTCATCAACCCCCGGACTCATTGCCAGATAGTGGTCCAGCATCAATTCACCTTTTGCCACTTCGCTGCCGTTGATTTTAATCCGGTAACCATTTGGCTCAAGCTGGATATTGTCCCGAATGCGGACCACGGGAAGTACAATGCCAAGCTCCAGGGCAAGCTGGCGGCGGATCATCACAATTCGGTCAAGCAGATCGCCACCCTGGCTGCTGTCTGCAAGCGGCACCAGCGCATAGCCGAATTCAAATTCGACCGGATCCATTTGCAGAAGATTAATCACATTCTCCTGATTTTTAAATTTATCTTCTGCCTTCTTATCCTCATCTGTAATCACTGCCTGTTTCTCTCTTCTCTGATTCCGGCGAATCATCACGCCCACAACAACAAGCAGCAATGCAATTGGCAATGTAGCCACCATGCCAATCGGGGTCAGGCCGAGAATAAAAATGACCGATCCGGCGACAACGAGCATCACAGGGAATGCTAGCAACTGATCGGTTACTTCCCTACCCATATTGGTTTCAGAAGAAGACCTTGTGACGACAATCCCGGTAGCTGTGGAAATGAGCAGCGCCGGAATCTGGCTGACAATACCATCACCTACAGAAAGGAGGCTGAAGGTCTGCGCCGCATTAGCAAGGGTCAATCCCTGCTGTAGAACACCGATAATCATACCGACGATTAGATTGATCGCAACAATGATCATGCTAGCAACCGCATCGCCCTTGACAAATTTACTTGCACCGTCCATCGCTCCGTAAAAATCAGCTTCACGGGTAATTGTTTCACGTCTTTTTTTCGCTTCCTGATCGTCAATCAGCCCAGCATTCATATCCGCATCAATACTCATTTGTTTGCCGGGCATTGCATCAAGTGTAAATCTGGCTGCGACTTCAGCCACGCGTTCGGCACCTTTGGTAATTACTATGAATTGAACAATAATCAGGATCAGGAAAACAACCAGCCCGACAATGACATTCCCGGAAACCACAAACTGGCCAAAAGCTTCGATAACTTGTCCGGCATTTCCCTGTGTCAGGATCAAGCGAGTGGTCGAGACATTAAGACCGATTCGGAAAAGCGTCATGATTAACAAGAGAGATGGAAATACCGAAAACTCAAGCGGTCCTTTAACATTCAGTGTGACAAGAAGAATGGTCAGCGCGAGAGAAATATTTAAAATGATTAGAAAGCTGAGCAATGCACTCGGTAGAGGTATAATGAGCATCATCACAATACCGACAACACCAAGTATTACTATAAAGTCACTTCTTTTCATGGTTCTCCTCCTCTCCCGTACTCATTACGCTTTTCCATTCAGGCGATATACGTAAGCCAGAATCTCAGCTACAGCTTTAAAAAACTCTTCAGGAACACTGTCACCAACATCCAGTTGAAAATAGAGGGCTCTGGCCAGCGGTTTTTTTTCAACAATCACAATCTCATGTTCCCTTGCGATTGCCTTGATCCTAAAGGCCACTTGATCCGCACCTTTCGCAATGACTCTCGGGGCCGACATCCGCACCGCATCATACTGCAAAGCAACAGCAAAATGTGTCGGGTTGGTAATGACCACATCGGCTTTCGGGAGCTCCTGCATCATACGGCGCATCGCCATCTGTTTTTGTCTTTCCCTGATTCTCGACTTGATCTTGGGATCGCCTTCCATATTTTTGTATTCATCTTTGACATCCTGTTTAGACATCCGCATGTTTTTTTCGTATTCAAATTTCTGGTAATAGTAATCAAAAACAGCCAGAACAATCAAAGTAGCTGAAGCGGCAAGTCCCATGTTAAGAACAATATTGGCCATTGTCACCAGACCGTCACCCAGCGATTTCTCACCTGTTTCCACAACCATCTGCCTGTTGATCCAAATCACTGAAAAAGCAACCAATCCGATCAGAAGAATCTTAAGCAGCGATTTGAGCAGTTCCATAATAGCCTTCAGCGAATAAACACGCTTCAGACCTTTCAACAGACTGATCCGGTCCGGTTTGAACGCCAGCAATCCGGGCTGGAAAAGAAAACCTACCTGGAAGAGCTGACCCGCGATTCCAGCAACTAAAGCTACAATCAGAATCGGTATCAACAATAAAAGTGACTGGATTGAAAGTGCAGAAAAGAATTGATGCACATTATTCTCAGTGACATCCATGTTCAACGAATTTTGAAAAACATGAGACATCATGGATGCCAGTCCTTCGCCCAGCGACCCACCCGCGAAACGAAAATAGAGGAAAAAGGCGAATAGACTGATCGCCGTGCCTAGATCCGCGCTTTTAAACACTTCCCCCTGTTTTCTGCTTTCCTGACGTTTATGAGGCGTTGCTCTTTCTGTCTTTTCCCCTTCAAAAAACTGAAGATTGAGCGGATAACGGAAGTGTTTCATGCCTTTAGCCCCCCAGCAGCCGCATATATGTACTGAACGCATCCGTCATCGAATCGAAAACGACGCGAAAGAGAACAATAAACGCTGGAAAAACAATTAGCATAATCAGAAACCCGACGATAATTTTCAAGGGAAGGCCGACAACAAACACGTTAACCTGGGGCACCGTCCGCGCGATCAATCCAATCGCCACATCAACCAGAAAAAGACAGCCGACGACGGGCATAGCAAGTTGCATTCCGATAACGAGCATCTGGGCCGTCAGCCTTCCGACAAATTCCGCTGTATTTCCACTTGCAAGATGAATCGCCAGACGATCAACCGGAAAAAGATTGAAACTGTACATCAGGCCATTCAATAGCATGTGATGGGCATCAACGCCCAGGAAAAACAGTATTTGGAGCATGTAAAGCAGCTGTCCGGTCAGAGGTGTCGCAGAACCATTTTCCGGACTTATTGTATTCGCTATGGCAAAGCCAATCTGCAAATCGATCACAGAGCCCCCAAATTGGACAGCGTATGTAAGAATTCCTGTGACAAAGCCCATTGATAAGCCAATAAGCGCTTCTTTCAGTATGAGCAGGACAAAAGAGTCGTTTAGCGGAACAACCTGGCTTTTAAAGACTGTCATGTCGATCAACAGTGACAGAGCTACCGCGAATCCAATCTTAGCAGTATTTGGAATAGTCCGGTATGAGAAGATCGGCATGGTAACCAGAAAGCTGGCGACTCTGACAAGCACCAGTAGAAAAACTGGAATTGCATTTAATATTTGCACGGATCGCATTATCCTTTACTATCTTATGAAATTCGGCAGATTTGCGAAAATGTTCTGGGTAAAAGCAAGCATCCTCGAAAGCATCCAGGGGCCGAAAAAGATCAGCCCGAATAAAACAGCCACAATTTTAGGGATAAATGCCAGAGTCTGTTCCTGAATCTGGGTTGCCGCCTGAAAAATACTGACAAGCAGTCCGACCACCAGCGAAACAATGAGCAAAGGTCCGCCAACCATCAGAACAATCATAACGCTTTGGTCGGCAATGGACAGCACTGTTTCCGCGCTCATACTATCATCCCTTCTTTCTTAGGTATCTGACGAATGGACTACTGATAACTTTTAAGCAATGACTCGACAATCAGGTACCACCCGTCAACCATGATGAACAGTAGTATCTTAAAAGGCAGCGAAATCATGACTGGGGGGAGCATCATCATCCCCATAGCCATAAGAATACTTGCGACTACCATGTCTATGACCAGAAAGGGAATAAAGATCATAAAGCCCATTTGAAAAGCCGTCTTCAGTTCACTGATTGTAAATGCCGGTACAAGAGCAGTCAGTGGAATATCCTGAACCTTGGAAGGTGTCTTATATTTGCCATAGCTCAAAAACAACTGCAAATCTTTTTCCCGTGTTTCACGTGCCATAAAGTTTTTGACAGGATCCTCTGCGCGCGCCATCGCCTGCTGCTGCGAGATCTGCCCTTTCATATAAGGCTGGATGGCATCGGTGTTGATCTGCCCATATACAGGTGCCATGATGAAAAATGTCAGAAACAATGCCAGCCCAATCAAAACCTGGTTTGGCGGCATCTGCTGGGTCGAAAGAGAGGTCCTGACAAAAGAAAGAACAATGATGATTCTTGTAAATGAAGTCATAAGAACGAGAATAGCCGGGGCCAAAGAGAGAACAGTCAGGATAAGCAGAAGCTGTACCGTTGTTGCGACACCCTGGGGCTGACTCGTAAAAAGGGCGGGTGAAATACCCGGTATGCTATTCATCCCGCTTGACCTCCTGAATGAGTTCCTTCATTTTTTTTTCTCGTTCCTCCTTCAATTGATTCAATTTTTCTCTGAGGATGGAACTGGCATAATCCCTGCCTGTGGTCTGTTTTTTTCCCTGAGTCCTGAACGCTTTCCCCGCTGTCCATTGCAGAACGCGGACCACATTTTCCTCAAGACGGTCCGTGGCCTCCTCCTGTGACGCCAGAGCTTCGATCTCTGAGGGATCACTGATCTCCTTAAGAAGCTGAACTGTCTCCCCCACGCCGATAACCATGACTTTGTTGCCGATTCTGATCAGCTGGACAGACCGATTCGTTCCTACTGAAACCCCGCCCAGATTTTTGAGCAAATTACCTTCTCTGAACTTTCCCGTTTTTTTCGCTACAAAACGATACAACAGATAAATTAATGCGAGTACGATAAGCAGTGCAAATACGATCTTTACAAAGTCCAGAAACAGATTAGAGCCACCAATTGCAACAGGAGACGTATTACCGTTTGTTGTCTGAGCACTACTGCCCGGATTCGATTGAGCATGATGTCCGGTGTTCTGATTTTTGAACATATCTGCTACAGTGCCATTGCCCGGATCCGCTGCCAGGACATGGACATTCGTTCCAAAAATCAGAGCAAGTGCGAGAGCAAGAGAAATCAGTCCTTTCGGTAACAAACCGCCACCTTCTTCTTTCCTTTTTAGCCAAGTGTTTTTTTAATTGCTTCGATGACGCGGTCTGCCTGAAATGGCTTGACAATAAAATCCTTCGCACCAGCCTGAATCGCGTCAATGACCATCGATTGCTGACCCATTGCAGAGCACATAATCACTTTGCAGTCCGAATCTTTCGATTTTATCTTCTTAAGCGCTTGAATACCATCCAGTTCAGGCATTGTAATATCCAGAGTCACAAGATCCGGTTTAAGTTCATCATACTTGGAGACGGCTTCATTGCCGTTTGCCCCCTCACCAACAACTTCATAACCATTTTTTGTTAGAATATCTTTCAGCATCATTCTCATAAAAGCCGCGTCGTCTACAACCAGTATGCGTCCTGCCATGCTAAACCCTCCATTATCATTTATCATTAAGTAGTAACAAGTTTACAAGCTTTTAAGTCTGTCGGCGTGATTTAGAATTTCAGTAATTCGAATTCCAAAATTCTCATCAACCACTACCACTTCGCCTTTCGCAACATATTTTTGGTTAACTAATATATCGATTGCTTCACCTGCAAGCTTGTCCAGCTCAATTATTGAACCCGGGCCCAGTTCCAGTACCTCATGAACTGTTTTCTTTGTGTGTCCGAGTTCAACACTGACATCCAGAGGGATATCCATCAGCAAATCCAGATTCCGCGGTGTACTTTTCTCAGTTTGATCCGAATCATTTCCAAAATCAGAGAACTCTGCCGTTTGAACATTCTGCTGGCGCACAATATTTTGCGATCCGGTAGGTGCGGCGACCTTTTCCTGTACTTTGTCTTCCTGATCCGCAGAGACCGCCAGTACCGGAGAATCTGGTTGATCCGATGCAGTTGTGCCAACAGAGTTCTGCTGATTTGCTTGACCTGATGTCTCGTTCATAAGCAGATCAACCAAATGCTTGCCAAACGGAATCGGAACCAGCTGCATGATGTTTGAATCAACCAGGCTGCCAATTTTCAGGCGGAATGAAATCTCAAACATCAGGTCATCGTTGGGAATATATTCCATACCCCGCCTTGTTCTGACATCCATGAGAGTCAATTCAGGAGGAGATATATCAATGCGACGGTTAAAGACCGTGGACATCGCTGTGGACGAAGACCCCATCATCTGATTCATGGCTTCCTGCACCGCGCTCATCTGCATATCACTGATTTCCTGGCTCGGATTCTTGCCGTCGCCCCCCATCATCAGATCTGCAATAACGCTGGCATCCCTCGTTTTAATAACAAGCATGCACGACCCCTGAAAGCCTTCAGTATAATTGACAAGAACCGAAACATGGGGAACCGGAAACTCTTCCCCCAACTTATTCCGGTTAACGATATGTACAGACGGCGTCGTGATCTCAACCTTCTGGTTCAAAATAGTTGATAATGCCGTTGCCGCGCTGCCAAAAGATATATTGCCAATTTCGCCGAGCACATCTTCCTCAAGATCCGACATGTTATTTTTTTTAAGCGGCGCTGCATCCTTTCCCGGATTTTCAGTATGCTGTTTTTCAGCCGATGCCTGACGACCGAGAAGCGCATCAATTTCTTCCTGTGAGAGTTGTCCGTCACTCATTATGGTTATCCTCCTGTACTATAGGTTTGATGATTTGGACAGCCATTCGCTTGTTCTTCTTCCCAGGCTGAGCGAAAAATTTTGGGAAGCCGCCGACTTCTACTGTGACCGGCTGATCAATCTGACGGTTCAGGGAAATGACATCGCCGGTATTCAGATGCAGCAATTCATGAACAGTAATCTGCGATTTTCCAAGCAACACATTAATGTTAATCAACGAATTTTCAATACGCTGACGCAGAGCTTGATACTCTTCTTTTGTCACATCATTTTTTTTCTCACTCATCCAATAATGCATGGACAATTTCGGAATAACCGGCTCCAGAACAACGTGTGGAAGGCAGATATTAATCATTCCGCTTGATTTTCCAATCATCGCCGACAGCGAAATAACGATCACCGTTTCATTGGGAGAAACAAGCTGAAGAAATTGAGGATTTGTTTCCAACTCAAGTAAACGCGGCCGCATTTCAGCTTCGACTGAAGACCATGCCTCTTTCAGTGAGGGAAGAGTTCCCTCGAATAACCTGATCATCAGATCCTTCTCAATCTCTGTCAGATTCTCTACTTTATTCATGCTGATCCCGGCACCACCCAGAAGACGGTCAAGCATGGCATATGCGATGTTGGGATTCATTTCGACAATGAGATGCCCTTCAAGTGGGGGTGCTTCAATAATATTCAGGACAGTTGCCGATGGAATGGACCGGATGAATTCTTCATAGGGAAGCTGATCCACCGAGGCTACGGAGATCTGCACATAGGTTCTTAGCTGCGCTGAAAAATAGGAAGTCAGTAATCTGGCATAGTTCTCGTGAATTCTCGTCAGACTTCTGATCTGATCTTTAGAAAAACGCAGCGCCCTTTTAAAATCATAAACCCGGACTTTTGGTTTGCTCTCTTCTTCTTTTAATTCTTCCGCATCCATCTCTCCCGTTGAAAGAGCTGAGAGCAACGCGTCAATTTCTGATTGTGAAAGAATATCGGCCATGTCACATCATCACCTTACTTATCCTGAATTACCTTATTGTACTACCTTTTCTGTCGTATAAACATGGGTCACAGTTCCGCTGTCTAGGAAACTATTGATTCTGTTTTTTATCTGATCTTCAAGACTGGCAATCCCTTTCTGATTCTGAAGATCCTGGGGTGTCATGTCCGAAACAGTGTAAATCACAGCATTTTTGACTTGGAACGATCGTTTTGTCAACTCATCTTTCGCGTCTTTGTTTGATACCTGAATGTTGAAATCAACCTTGATGAAATGGTCGCCTTGAATATTGGTCGTTATTTCACCCGTGTCGACAGTCAGGTCATTAACAATTTCATCAATACTCGGATTTTGAACATCATTTTTACCCTGAGCATAATTTGACAACATAAAATAAGCGACGACCGTCCCAATAATCACAAGAATCATGAGAATGAACAGAACGTTTAATCCTCTGCTTTTGAACATCTGAGCACACCTTCTTCTGCGCGAACTGCCTGGGACCAGGGAATCTCTTTCAAAAATCGGATCACAAGCTGCGTCACCTGATCAACTGTTTCTCTGACAACAATTTTCTTTCCGGTCGTAAGAGTTACAGTCGTATCCGGAAGTGCCTCGATCTGCTCAATGAGAAACGCATTCAGGACGAAAGTCTGGCCATTAAATCGTGTCAGCTGAATCATAGGTTCAATAAATTGAACTGAATCCGGAGACCGGATCCAGTTCACTCCTTTCGTTCATCATTGCTTCAGGTTAACCAGTGTCTGGAGAATCTGGTCTGCAGTCGTGATCGTTTTTGAATTGGCCTGGTAGGCACGTTCTGCCGTGATCAGATTCGTCATTTCATCGGTCAGATCGACGTTCGAACCTTCCAGTGCGTTTTGCTGAAGCTGTGTTTGTGTGCCAAGTCCGGTCGCCGCGGTCATTTGCTGTGCATTGCCCGATCCCTGTGTCACTTGGTACAGCGAATTTCCAATTTTTTCTAGACCGTTTGGATTTGAAAAAGTGAAAAGATTAATGCTTCCTAATTGCACCGAATTACCTGTAGTTTTATCAACACCTGTAATATTTCCCGCTTGATCAATAGTAAAACTTGACACTGTATTAAAAGAAGCGCCAGGGGTTGTTGTTCCTCCTATATCAAGAGCCATGCCTTGACTGTTTACAAGACCAGTACCAGCAGTATCTAACTTAAAATCCCCTGCTCTTGTATAGTATGGGTTAGTTCCATTCATTACTCGAAAATATCCTTCACCGTTAATAGCTACATCGTATGGGTTACCTGTTGACTCTGGAACACCGCCGGTAGTGATGTTGTCAATTGAACTCGTTTGGGATCCGAGGCCAATTTGAACCGCGTTGACGTTTGTTGTCGATCCCTGCAATTGCTGATTAATTGTATCTTCAAAGTTGATGCGACCTTTTTTGAAGCCGGTTGTGCCGACGTTTGAAATGTTGTTGCCAATGACATCGAGATCCGTCTGAAAGTTTTTAAGTCCTGATACACCCGATCCTAATGAACGTAATAACATGATTTAGTTCCTCCTTTTAAATTGACTGCTTCGGTCGGTCCACAGCCACGGCTCTCCTTAAAAAGGTCCAGCCTGTTAATGATTAATCAAAATCGTCCCATTGATATTCGTGAAAATATGTGACTTTGCTTCCTGCAGATTCATTGCCGTTATCACCGTGTTTTTCGGTGTATTGACGACGAGCGCGGCATCCTTCGTTAAAACCAGTGAATCATTAACACCCATTTTTTCAGCTTCTCGCATCTTGTCATGGATCTGATTCCATTCCGATGCCGTCAAATGAATGTTTCTGGTTGCAAACCGTTCCCTAGCGTGCTTCGTCAATTTTACCGGCTGATCATTCAACTGATCGCTGAATGTCTTTTGAAAAGAATGGGCCGTTGTGGTAGTTTCCTTGGGTTTCTGCTGAGTCTCCAAGTTGCCCGGCAAGGGAAATGGATAATATGAATAGTGATCAATTTTAGCCATCGGTACTACCTGCCGAATCGGAGACCTCGGTAATCGTCGATGGATCCACGGTTTTACCACTGTCCGTCAAATAACTGATCTGTCCATCTTTGACATTCACCGCATTCACGATTCCGTTCATCGTCGTCGAAATGTCATTTCCGTTCTCATCAGTACTGCTTTCTGTCCAAGTAATCTTTTTACCGATCATCGTCGCTTTATCAGAAAGCGAATTGTCTGATTGCGTTGCAACAAGCTGATCAATTGCGCTGCTCATATTCTGAGTCTGTTCCAAGGAAGTAAACTGGGCCATCTGAGTCACAAATTGTCCGCTATCCATCGGTGCCGTCGGATCCTGATTCGTCAGCTGAGCAACAAGTAATTTTAGAAAATCGTCTTTACTTAATGTGCTGTTCGCATTAACTGTTGTACTCTGACTGGACGCTGCAGTTGTACTTGTAGATCCGTTAACTGTCGTATCACTCATGTGCTAGGAACGCCTCCTGTCATCCATTCGAGAAATGATTGTCCTGCATTATTTCCGTCGACAGGCCTTGCCGACTTCTTCTGTTTGCTTTCATCATCTTTTCCGCCCGACTGTCCGTTAGTATCCTGATTCGTTTGCTGCTGGTTCATATTCTGCGATTCTCCCGCAGCCGCGCTCTGCCACTGTCTTGAAACGTCAATCTGACCAATTGTTACTCCTTGCGCAGCGAGATCATTTCTTAACTGACCGATACCTGATTCCAGCAAATCCTTCGCCGTTTTGGTCCCGGCGATGATTCTGGCGATCATTCCATCGCTTGTCTGTGTCACCGACACCGTCAGTTTCCCCAGATGTTCCGGATAAAGGGTGACCGTCAAATTTTTAGTCCCACCAGGATCCAGACGGAATGAAGACTTTCCCATCCACTTAACCATCTGATCGGATACCTGCGTACTCACTGGATTGCTATTTTCGCGCTGAGCTGTGCCAGTGAAAGAAACAAAAAGCTCAGTATGGCTCATTTGCCTTGCTGCTACTTGAGACAGCGGCAACACAGCAACCTTTCTTACTGAAGAAGTTAAAGCTGGTTCAGCAGTTTTTGAAGGCGCTTGATCACTCGTTGATTCCGCTTTTTCAGGTAGATTTAATCCGGTTGCCGGGTTATCGGCTGCCCTTAGAAGTCTTCCCATTTTAAGAGCTGCCGGTTGCACAACGTTTGCGTGAATATCCGCCTTCGCTGAAGGAATTTTGGCTTCGGTATCATTGCGGACAGCGTCAGCAATCCTGGACGCAATAAATGAATTTTTGGTCGAATTTTCAACCTGGGCCTGATCAGAATGAGCGTTGATCAGCGTGGCAAGATCAGATTTAATCTGAGCCGAAACCGACGCATGGTCTGAGTTTACTTTCAGAACAGAAGTGCTGGCATTTTGAGCCGATTGCGCGTTTCCGCTGTGATAACCAACTTGTTTACCCGTACTTTGCTGAGCCGAACCTGCCTGATTTTTAGAGTTGACTTCATTTTTTTTCAAACGGGACATTCCGACAATTACCGTTTGTGGATTCTCAATCAGGATTGCCTCATGTGTTTTTGCTGTATCAGAAATCTGACGTCCTATCGTAGTAGCCGAATCAGATCTTTTTCCCGATGTTGGAGGTATTTTTTCTGAGATTTGATCGGTTCCGACCTTCGATTTTTCATTATGTTGGCTGTTTTTAAGCTGCCCGATGCCTTTCGGAGCCACGGACTTGGCCGACGCAGGTGAAAAAGACTGAGTCACTGTGTTGAAAAGGGTGAGGAAAGAGAAATCTTCCGGCTGTCCGGTTTTTTTCTTCTTGTCATGAGCCCCCGCCCCTTTGCCCTCCTGAACAGACAGAGCAATTTGTGTTTCCATTTTTTCACCTCCTTTCAAAGGATTAAAAAATTAAGGCACCGTCGTTGTCGTGACTGAAGTTGACGATGAGGAGCTGCCGGTCGTTGCGTTCGTATTCTGCGGCGCCTTCAGCAACTGAGTCAGTGCCGCCGCCTTGGCCGGCGTCATGTTCTGCAGAATAGCCGCTTTCGTCGCATCGTCAAGCATGTTTATGTAAGTTGCAGCTTTATTCACGGGCAGCTGATTAAAAATAGCGGCAGCTTTTGCAGGATCCATATTTTTATATGTCTGGGCGTAAACAGTCTGGAGTGCGGCATTATTCTGGCTCTTCTGGGCCTGGTTCTGCTGGTTTGCCTGGCTTTGAGCCTGTTTCAGCTGATTCTGCAGCTGGGTAACTTGGTTCTTAAGCTGAGAAATCATTCCATTTTGCTGAGTAATGGTCGAATTTTGGCCCGCAATTTGCTGTTTGAGGCCAGCTGTCGTTGAAGCGGGTGCCCCGGCAGTCTGCGCCGCAGAATTTCCGCCGTTTCCGAAAATCAGCGACTTCGCCTGACTGACTGGATCTATTCCGGCAAGTTTCAAAAATAAACCGGTTAACAATAACAAGAACAAAATCGGAATAAGAAGAGCCAGAAAGAATTTTAAAAGTTTTATACCGAACCCCGATTTTTTCTTCTCGTTCAACCTATCTCATTCCTTTCACCCATGGGAAACAGCCCGAAGAGCAGCAACTTCATCCATCAGTTTCATTTCATCTTTCTTAACTTCCTGGTTATAGACTTCTTTTTTCTTTTCTCTCATATTCTCATATTTCTTAACTTCAATCGTTTTTTCATGAAGTTTGACCCGTAATTGTTCCAGCTGGCGTTTGGATCGGTTGTAAATCAAGGTCTGCTCGTCAATCATTCGGTCAGTCGTTTCAACATCGATAAGCTGAAGCCTCATAGAATCGATTGTCATCGCTTTCCGCATTTTTTTTTCAAGATCCGACTGCGTCCGCTTTTTTTCTTCCATTAATGCCAAAAGCTGATGCGCAATTTTTTCCAGTCTATCATATAGTACCTGATATTGGGATTCAAAATTTTTTCTTTCACTTTCGGCAATCCTCATAACACGATCTAATCGAAAATCAAACGACATCTGGCTTGCCTCCCTCTCCAAAATCAATCTCAAGCTGATTAATAGATTGATCAAGCGTTACTTTGACATCCTCTGGCTGCACCATATAGGAAAGAATTTTGGGATGATACTGTATCGCTGCGTCAATAGCGGCAGAACTTCCTTGTTTATAGGCACCTATGTTGATTAAATCTTCAGATTCGGTGTATTGAGAGAGAAGCGCTCGAAAATGTGCCGCTGCCATAAGGTGTTCTTTGGAATCGATCTCGGTCATAACACGGCTAACGCTTTTCAGCAGATTGATTGCCGGGTATTGCCCTTTTTGAGCAAGTGAACGGTCAAGAACAATGTGGCCGTCAAGGATACCCCTCACCGTGTCCGAAATCGGCTCATCAAGGTCATCGCCGTCGACAAGTACTGTATAAAAAGCTGTGATTGAGCCATTTATATCCGTACCTGTCCTTTCAAGAAGTCTCGGAAGCAAAGCAAAAACGGAAGGAGGATAACCCTTGGTTGTAGGTGGTTCGCCGACTGCGAGACCGATTTCACGCTGGCTCATTGCCACCCGAGTCAGGGAATCCATCATAAGTAAAACATTTTTACCTTTTGATCGAAAATATTCTGCAATAGCCGTTGCCGTCATTGCCCCTTTTATTCTCATCAACGCCGGTTGATCGCTCGTCGCAACGATGACTATTGAGCGAGCCATTCCTTCGGTTCCGAGATCTTTTTCAAGAAATTCCCTTACTTCGCGTCCCCGCTCACCAATCAAGGCAATAACGTTCAGATCTGCTGAAGTATTACGGGCAATCATCCCCAATAACGTACTTTTGCCAACACCGCTCCCTGCAAAAATTCCAACACGCTGTCCCTTGCCAACGGTAAGAAGACCATTTATTGAACGAATTCCAAGTTCAATTGCTTCCTTGATACGTGGTCTCTGAAGGGGATCCGGCGGTTCCTGGTTTGTCGGCACCATCTCAAATCCCTTTGAAAAGCGCATGTCCGACATCGGATTCCCCATACTGTCGCACACCTGTCCCAATAGCTCATCGCCAACTTTGATCTCTAGAGGCTTGCCAGTCGCTTCAACCAGACAGCCTGGTGAAATATGAGCCACAGAGGTATACGGCATAAGTAGGATCTCTTCGTCTTTGAAACCGACAACCTCCGCTTTTATTCTCTGCCTTCCGTTCTTGAGGTGGATAATGCAGACATCACCAACGGATGACTCGGGACCTTTTGAGGCGATAAGAAGCCCAACAACCCTGCTGATTTTTCCAAAACGTTTATAGCTGTCCATTGAAGCAAGTGATTCAATCAGCAGGTCCGCATTCATCAGGCATGCTCCTCCATTAATTCTTTCAGTTTTTCTTTAATCACTGATAATTGGCTGTCAATGCCGGCATCGATTCTACCGAATTCCGTTTCAATGATACAGTCATTTTCAGTGAGATCACCGTCTGCGTAAATGGATACATCAGCATCCTGCACAAGATCGTCAAGCTCTTCCTTATGTAGATCAAGAGTTCCGAAATGAATCGGAGGGACAATAATTTTTATTGTCTTTTGATCTCTGACTTCACGTACCGCTTTAGTGACCATGGAGGACCATTTATCCTCATCCAAAGCGATAGATGTTCCTATTATTTTCTCTGCAACAGCCATCGAGAGTTTGAGAATTTCGGGCTCAGAGCGAGCAATTTTATCCCTGTATTCCGTGTTCGCCTGTTCAAGCAGCTGGTTCGCCTGGTCAATCCTGGAAAGATAGGATTGCCTCCCCAGATCAGCACCTTTTTTGAAACCCGATTCAAAGCCCGCTTTTTTACTGTTCTCATAGGCCTCGGCCCTTTTTCTTTCAGCCTCTTCTTCCTTTTGTTTCATTTGTTTCTCTATTTCATTACGTTTGAGTTCAGCTTGTTGAAGAATATCAGCCGCTCTACGCTTGGCCTGTTCAACTTTCTCTTCGAGTGTCTGTTCAATTGATTTTGTATCCATCTTGCTGTCCAGAGCATCCAGCTCCGGATCCACAACAACTGAAAGCTGAACGATCTTACTTCCACTACTCGATTCCGGGGATTTTAAAATGTTAGACAATCACATCGTCCCCCTTACCTCTGGCTATTACAATTTCTCCGGCATCTTCCAGTTTCCGGATTGTATTTACGATTCGTGTCTGTGCTTCTTCAACATCATGCAACCGGACAGGACCCATATACTCCATTTCTTCCTTGAAGCTTGCAGCCATTCGTTCGGACATATTGTGAAAGAGCAGTTCTTTTACCTCCTCACTCGCTGTCCGCATGGCCAGGATCAGATCTTCATTCTCACTTTCACGAATGACCCGCTGAATAGCCCGATCATCTAAAACAACGATATCTTCAAATACAAACATACGTTTCTTTATTTCTTCAGCCAGATCGGAATCGTGTTCCTCAAGTTGTTCAAGAATGTTCTTTTCTGTTGTGCGGTCAACACCATTCAGGACATTGACGATCGAAGCAATACCACCAGTCTGTGTATAATCCTGATTTACGGATGAACTTGATACCTTCTTTTCTAGAACCCGTTCAACCTGTGAAATAATTTCAGGTGATGTCCGGTCCATTTGAGCAATTCGCCTGGCAATATCCGCCTGATTTTCAACCGGAAGTGCCGAAAGAACGGTTGCTGCCTGGTCCGGGTCGAGATAGGAAAGAATCAGCGCAATCGTCTGAGGATGCTCATTCTGAATAAAATTGAGTATCTGTTGTGGATCACTTTTACGCATAAAATCAAATGGCCTCACCTGAAGTGTGGACGTAAGCCTTTGAATGACATCGTTAGCTTGCTGCGCACCCAGGGCCTTCTCCAGAATCTGTTTGGCATATCCGATCCCGCCCTGTGAAATGTATTCCTGCGCCATCGCTGTCTGAAAGAATTCTTCGATAACCTGCTTTTTCATATCAGAATCCACTTTCCGAGCGTTCGATATTTCCAAAGTAAGGTCTTCAATTTCCTGTTCAGTCAGATGTTTGAAAACGTTTGCTGACACATCTGTACCCAGCGCGATCATTAAAATGGCCGCTTTCTGTTTCCCGTTCATCTTCGTTCTACGATCAGCCAATCTTTACACCTCCTCAGCGGTCATCCGACATCCAGCCTCGCAGTAACTTGACAAATTGATCCGGCTTTTGCCTCGCCAGTTTTTCAAGCTCGCTATATTTTTTCTGTTCAGGATTTTCTTGATTCAGTGCTGCTGCGAGTTCATCATCTTGTGGGATATCCTGAACAATTGCCTCTTCATCTTCTTCTCTGTTGCGGTTTCTCAGGATTAACCAGATAATTGCTCCGATGACTGCCGCAAGTACGCCGCCTCCGATAATATATGGCCAGATACCCCATCCACCTGCTGTCGGTTGTTGTATCTGCCCATTCAGACGCCCAACAGAAACATAGGTCTTCTGTGAGATCTGGTTTAGCGGAAGTTCCTGCCCCTGTGGGTTTGAAATTGATGTCTGAACAATTGAATTAAGAATCTGTTTTATGTCATTCACTCGCTGCTGAGACAGTGAGTTATTATTATTTGGATTCGGCGGTTCCACCATGACCTGGATTCCCATGTCCGTAACTTTGTATGGGCTGTTAGTGACATCCCGGTGAATTCTGTTGAACTGGTAGTTCACGGTGTCTTCCACTTTTTGATAAGTACCGTTTCCATTTGTTCCCGCCTGATATGTAGGAACATCGCTCGTTCCAGTTCCGACTTGTCCAGCTGCGCCCGCCCCCGTGTAAGTCTCTGCAATATGTTGGGTACTCGTCTCGAGGCCCTCCATGGTCTGCGGGTTAACAGGTTGAACCAAATTCTGTGATTCTTTTGACTGGGTGAAGTCAACGTTGGCAGTGACGTTAACCATTACCTTCCCCTGACCCATCATCGTTGTCAGCATTTCTGTCACTTTTTGCTGGATACCATTTTCAAAATTATGGATAATTTGTTGTTGCTGATCATAAGTCGATAGGGTTGAATTCCCTGAGTTACTATCTTTTAGGTCATAATAATTGTAATATTGATCCATTATGACGATATTACTTTCGGGAAGGTTCGGCACACTCTTTGAAACAAGGTGATAAAGTCCCTGAACCTGACTGCTGCTTAACTGGTATCCGGGATCGACGTTCAGGACGATGGAAGCCGATGCCTGACCCTGATTCCCTTGATTGCTCACCCAGACGTCCGTCGGCGGGAGAGTGATCATGACCTTTGCTGACTGCACGCCCTTGCTGTTTGAGATCAGGTTGGCAAGCTCGGTTTGCATTGCAGCCCTTTGCAATACATTAAACTGATTGTCCGTCATTCCAAATCCGGCATTCTGACTGAAAAAAGAATAGTCAATCTGACCCGTTTTTGGAATGCCTTGAGCCGCGAGTTCAACTTTCAGGGCATCAACCTGACTCTGTGGGACGCTGATTGTCGTTCCGCCATTTGAAAGCCTGTAAGGGACTTTCTGACTATCCAGAGTATCTTTAATCTGCCCTGCTTCGCTTGTCGACAGATTGCTGTAGAGTGGAGCGTATTGTTTAATATTTGTAAGAAGCAAGATCACCGTGATTACAACGAGCAGTGCAGCCGCTCCGCTTATGATCCAGAGCTTTCTCTTTTTTGGCAAACCTGCCCAAAATTCCAGAGACCGGTGATACCAACTTAATAGTTTCTCTTTCATAGTATCCTCCGTTCAACCTACCATGTGATCAAATTCAGACTTGCATATTCATAACATTCTGATATGCGCTGATCACCCGGTCCCTTACCTGAACGGCAGTTTTTAACATAATATCCGCTTTTTGCATCGCTATCATTACATTATGTAAGTCTTCATTGCTGGTGCCGTTTGCGAGCCCGGTTACCATATTATCCGCAGACTGTACCGACTGATTAACAGTCCCCACCGCATTTTTCAGCGCGTCGGAGAAAGAAGACTGAGCCGCGGCCACGCTTTGTGAAGACGACTGAAGCGGATTAGAAAAATTAATGAGATTAACAGGACTTACACTCATCACTTATTACCTACTTTCCAATGCTTAGTGCACTTGTCAGCATACTTTTATCCGCATTCATAGCCGTAACCCCGGCCTCATAGGAGCGGTTCGCATCCATCATGTCAATCATTTCTTTAAGAGGATCAACATTGGACTCCTTGACATATCCATTAGCATCCGCATCGGGATCTGTCGGATCATACTTCATAGGAAACGGTGATGGATCTTCAGTGACCGATGCCACTTCCGCGCCACCGGCAGAGGAACCGAGTGCCTGATTAAAATATGAATCAAAGGACGAATTAATTGTTTTGAGATTGACAACTTTTCTGGCATAAGGCTGCCATTGTCCATTAACCATCCGTTCACGGGTCGTATCAGCATTGGCAATATTCGACGAAGCGACATCCATTCGAAATCGCTGGGCCGTCAAACCTGAGGCAGACACATCTAATCCACTAAACATTCCCATCAGCCGCTAGCACCTCCCAGCACCGTATTAAATCTCAGAAACTGATCGCTGGCAGCCTGTGTCAGTGACTGGTAAAGCAATTGATTCCTAGATAGATCGGACATTTCATGATCAATATCAACGTTATTCCCATTATTCTGAATCGTCCCAAAGTTATCCGTTACTGTTTGAAATCCCGGATCGGCCGAATTTAAGAATGGTAAATGGCTGGGATTCGTGCTGTTTGCTTCCAGTTCACCCTGAAGTGCATCATCAAAAACAACCTTTTTAGCTTTGTAACCTGGAGTGTCAATGTTGGCGATGTTCTGGGAAATGGCATTTTGTTCAGCCATAGACCCGTTCAGACCCTGTTCAATTGCTGCAAGAGGAGTTGTTGAAAACAATGGGCACACCTTTCTTTCCAATTCCTGTACTTATATGTACATTTTATCAATTTTTTTACACCTGTCTACGTTAATCTCTCATTATCGACAAGATTCGCCACGTATTTTCGTTACGATGTAGTCCTTAAGTATCCTTTATTTCCATAATTTGTAATAATATTTTTCTGAATTTTCATTTTAATTGTTGTTGAAAGCGTGCTCAATCCCGTCTTATATCTCAATAACAAGCCTAAATGCCTATTTTAATTTTTCAAATCATTATTTAATGCAAATTTCAAGCCATATAAGTAAAATATTTGTTTTAATATGTAAAAAATTGCATAAAAAAAAGGACTTTTGGTTAACAAATCCAAAAACACGCCAAAAGTCCCATGAATGATTCAGATCAATTAATTCTTATTCACCCTTAATTCGATTCAGCTCATTAAGAAACTTATCATTCAAAACCTTAATATAGGTACCTTTCATTCCAAGCGACCTTGATTCGATAACTCCGGCGCTCTCCAGCTTTCTAAGCGCATTAACAATGACCGAGCGTGTGATGCCGACGCGGTCGGCAATTTTGCTCGCAACAAGAAGCCCCTCTTTACCTTCAAGCTCTTCAAAAATATGTTCGATCGCTTCAAGTTCACTGTACGACAGGGAGCCGACTGCCATCTGGACAATCGCTTTTTCCCTTGCTTCTTCTTCAACCTCGTCGGTCTTTTCACGCAGAATTTCCATACCGACGACTGTGGCACCATACTCAGCAAGAATTAGATCCTCATCGGTAAATGTTTCATTCAGTCTCGAAAGAATCAGCGTCCCAAGCCTTTCGCCGCCTCCGACAATCGGAACTACTGTTGTCAGTCCGTTTGTAAATAAATCTTTGTTTTCATCGGGGAAAACGCTGAACTCACTGTTAACATCAAGATTGGGAGATGTTGCGGTAACGCTGAAAAGATGTTGAGTGAAGGATTCAGGGAACTGCCTGCTTTCAAACATTTCCCTTATACGCTCATTTTCAAATTCGAGTTTCAATGAAAGACCCAGAATTTTACCCCTCCTGCTGACAACAAATGTATTCGTTTGAATAACATCGCGAAGTGTTTTGGCCATCTCATTAAAATCCACCTGCGTTTTTGTACCCTGAAGCAAATGATTAATTTTTCTTGTTTTTTCCAATAGTGTCATAAATGTTTCCTCCTGGTCATCCTGAATGTTTACTTTAAATTTTTCGCAGACTTGAAGAAATAGCCTGTAAGCATTGAACCATTAATTACAAAAAGATCTATAAAATAAATTGGCTGAGATCACGATTCTTAACAATAGTCGACAGTCTTTCGTCGACATATTCCGGTGTTATCACAATTTCACTCAGTGCAATGTCCGGCGCTTCAAAGGATAGATCTTCCAGAAGCTTTTCCAGAATAGTATGTAGTCTCCTGGCACCAATATTGTCCGTTTCCTGATTCACTTCGAATGCAATAGCCGCAAGCTTATGGATAGCTTCGTCAGAAAATTTAATCTTAATACCTTCCGTCGCGAGCAAAGCCTGATATTGCCTGATCAAAGCATTGTCCGGCTGAACAAGAATGTTTACAAAATCGTCAACCGAAAGACTCTTTAACTCAACCCGGATCGGAAAACGGCCTTGCAGTTCAGGAATCAGGTCTGAAGGTTTGGAAAGATGAAAAGCCCCGGCCGCAATGAAAAGGACATAATCAGTTTTTACAGCCCCATACTTGGTGATTACAGTTGATCCTTCAACGATTGGAAGGATGTCCCTCTGCACGCCTTCCCTTGAAATTTCCCCGGAGTTTCGCCCTGAACCTGTTATTTTATCAATCTCGTCAATAAAAATAATACCAGACTGTTCAGCTCTGACGATTGCGTCCTGTATCACCTGATCCATGTCAATCAGATTTTGGGCTTCCTCACGGGTCAGATATTTGCGCGCCTCGCTGACCTTCAGCTTGCGCTTTTTCATTTTCTTAGGTGCTAAATTGCCAATCAGGTTCTGAAGATTAGCTCCCAGCTGTTCCATTCCAGCGTCCTGAAAAAGGCCGTTAAGCTGATCGCCGCTCTGTTCGGCAACTTCAACGGTCACCTGCCGATCCTCAAGCTCACCCAGGGCCAGCAGTTTTTCTGTCTGAAGCCTTTTTTCACGGATCGAAGCATCCGTCCCGGTATTATCTTGTTCCTTCTGCTGAGTCCCCGGCTGGCCGCCGAAAAGCATTTCAAGAGGGTTCTTAGGCTGTTCCTGTTTCTTCTTTGACGGAACAAGTAGTTCCACTATTCGTTGCTCAGCCATTTTTTCTGCCTTAGCTTCAACCTGTTTCATTTTTTCTTCTTTGACCAGCCGGACGGAAGTCTCTACAAGATCCCTTACCATCGATTCGACATCGCGGCCCACATACCCGACTTCTGTAAACTTAGTTGCTTCAAATTTAACAAAGGGGGCATGAACAATTTTCGCCAGGCGCCGGGCGATTTCCGTTTTGCCGACACCTGTCGGTCCGATCATCAGAATATTTTTCGGAATAATTTCGTCTCGCAGTTTTGCTTCAAGCAATGAGCGGCGGTACCGATTGCGGAGAGCAACGGCTACAGACCTTTTAGCTTCTTTCTGACCAATTATATAACGATCCAGCTGCTCAACAATCTGCTTTGGCGTGGGTGACGCTTCCATAGAAACACTCCTCCCCTGATCTGCGACAGCATTTAATATCAGAGTTCTTCGACAATAATCCGGTCATTGGTATAGACACAGATTTCACTCGCAATAGTCAGAGATTTCTCAGCGATGTCCCGTGCGGTCAGCTCCGATGCCCCCCACCTCATGAGAGCCCTTCCAGCGGAGAGCGCGTAATTCCCCCCTGAGCCAATAGCCAGCATATCATCGTCCGGTTCAATGACCTCACCGGTGCCGGAAATCAGCAACATACCGTCTTTATCCATGACAATAAGCATTGCCTCCAGCTGTCGGAGCATCTTATCTCCGCGCCATTCTTTGGCAAGTTCTACCGCGGAACGCTGAAGGTTGCCGTTAAACTCTTCAAGACGCGCCTCAAATTTTTCGGAAAGTGTGAAGGCGTCGGCAACCGAACCGGCAAAACCTGAAATCACTCTCCCATGAAAAAGCCTGCGGACTTTTCGGGCTGACTTTTTCATGATCACAGATTGGCCAAGCGTCACCTGACCATCTCCTGCCATCGCGCTGCGGCCATTGTGACGAATGGCAAAAATCGTTGTCGCATGAAAAGCCCCCATAAAAAGCCTCCTTCCCACAAATGTGAAAGCAAGCGAAAGCCCGTTCCCGCAACGGTATTCACTTTAGTACCGAAATTAGGATCGGACTCGTTTATCAGTCACTGTTCTCATCCATTTGCAATAATTAGAAATCAGCAAATCATTCAGTAATTTTGAAAGTCAGATCTGAACAAGCGGCTTCTTGCTCATTCATGGTAGCACAAGTTGCAATAATTGGCAATCAATTTACAGTTTTATAACAACATTCTGAATTGTATCCAGGGCTCGTTCCGCATACTTCTCAGCGCGTTCTTTTTTATCTTTGATGTGCGCCTGTAGAGACGGCAGAAGTCCAAAGTTGGCATTCATCGGTTGGAAATTCTGTGATGACGCACTTGAAATATAATGGGCCATGCTTCCAATGACTGTTTCAGGTGGAAAAATTATGGGAGCGTCCCCTCTGGCAATGTGTGCCGCATTAATCCCAGCAATCAAGCCCGAAGCAGCGGATTCGACGTAACCTTCAACGCCAGTCATCTGTCCCGCAAAAAAAAGATTCTTCCTTGATTTTGTCTGATAGGTTGGTTCAAGGATGCCAGGCGAATTCAGAAAGGTGTTGCGATGCATGACACCGTAGCGAATGATTTGCGCCTGCTCGAGACCTGGAATTAGTCTGAAAACTTCTTTTTGCGCACCCCACTTCAGATGCGTCTGAAAACCGACGATATTAAATAGAGTGCCCGCCGCGTTGTCCTGGCGGAGCTGCACAACCGCATACGGTCTTTTGCCCGTTTTTGGATCTTCAAGGCCTACCGGCTTAAGCGGGCCGAAAAGAAGTGTTTTCGCGCCCTGCTTCGCCATAATTTCAATAGGCATGCATCCGTTGAAATAATTCTCTCGTTCAAACTCTTTCAGTGGAGCAGTTTCTGCCGAAACCAAGGCCTGATAAAAACGCTCAAATTCATCTTTATTCATCGGACAATTTAAATATGCCGCGTCTCCCTTGTCGTATCTGGATTTAAGGTAGACACGTTCCCTGTCAATAGATTCTCCATCGATAATCGGCGCTGCTGCGTCGTAAAAATACAGATCTTTTGTCCCAGTAAATTGACCAATTGCCGTTGAGAGACTTTCAGTTGTCAGAGGGCCGGTTGCTATAACAGTCGGCCCATCCGGAATTTTTGTGATTTCATCATGTATAACCGTGACATTTGGAAGAGCAGTGACAGATTCTGTAACTCGCGCTGAAAAGTCATGGCGGTCTACGGCCAGCGCCCCTCCCGCAGGTACGCTTGCGGAATCCGCGGCTTTCATGATGACGGAACCAAGTCTCCGCATCTCTTCTTTAAGGATACCCACAGCATTGGTCAAGGTATTTGATCGCAGTGAATTAGTGCAGACAAGTTCTGCAAATTGATCTGTATGATGGGCGGGGGAATATTTTCCCGGTCTCATCTCATAGAGATTTACTTTTATTCCACGTCTGGCGATCTGCCAGGCTGCTTCGCTTCCCGCGAGACCTGCCCCGATCACCGAAACCGTCTGTTCCGTCACGCTTTGATTCCTCCGATTCTATAGATGCATGCTAAAACCGTGCACACACACGCATGCACGGTTAGATCCTGTGCGTGTTCACGTGTTGGCTACTTCATCTCTTCCTTATAATCGCACTTTGGACACTGCACAGTCTTTCCACTTTTATTTTTCTTTTCAACAAGATAAGACCCGCATTTCGGACATTCCCTCTGAATCGGTTTATCCCACGAAACAAAGTCACATTCAGGATAACGGTCACACCCGTAAAAAATCCGGCTTTTTTTACTGCGACGCTCCACAACCTCGCCCTTTCCGCATTTTGGGCACGTCACTCCGGTTTTCTTTAAAATTGGTTTCGTGTTCCTACATTCTGGAAAATTAGAGCATGCAAGGAATTTGCCAAAACGGCCGATCTTATAAACCATCTCATGTCCGCATTTTTCACAGATAATTCCTGAAGGCTCATCTTTGATCGTGACAGATTCCATTTCTGATTCCGCTTTAGATAAGCGTTCAGAGAAACCCTTATAGAAACTGTCAATAATTGCGATCCAGTCTTTTTTCCCTTCTTCAACTTCATCCAGACTAGTTTCCATTTGTGCTGTAAAATCAATGTTGATGATTTCCGGAAAGAACTCAACAATGAGCTTAAGGACAATTTCACCGAGCTCCGTCGGGACAAAACGCTTGGTATCCATAGTCACATAGTTCCTGCGCTGGATTGTATCAATTGTAGGAGCATAAGTTGACGGTCTTCCGATACCGATTTCTTCCATTTTGCGTACGAGAGACGCTTCCGTATAGCGGGGAGGCGGCTGGGTAAAATGTTGCTTTGGGTTTGTATTTTCTTTGCGCGCCGTCATTCCATCAGAAAGTTCCGGAAGATAATTTTCTTTTGCGGCTTCTGTATCGGAACTCTTGGCGTCATCACTGCCCTCAATGTAAACCTTCATAAAACCCTGGAACTTGATTTTGGAGCCTGTCGCCCGGAAAGTCACACCACTCTGAACCAGATCCGCACGAACTGTATCCAGAACAGCAGGTGCCATCTGACTCGCGACAAAACGCTCCCAAATTAATTTATAGAGCCTGAGTTGATCCCGGCTCAAATATTCTTTTATATCTTTGGGCTGTCTGAGGACAGATGTCGGGCGAATGCCTTCATGGGCGTCCTGAACATTTTCTCCTTTTTTCTGTTTCAGCGGTTTCTTCCCGAGATAATTGTCTCCGTAATTTTCAAGAATGTATTGTTTTGCCTCAGATTTTGCCACATCAGAGATGCGTGTTGAATCTGTTCTCATATAAGTAATCAGACCAGTATTGCCCTGTTTCCCAAGTTCAATGCCCTCATATAGCTGCTGTGCGATCATCATCGTCTTTCTGGCGCGGAAGTTCAGCTTACGTGCCGCTTCCTGCTGCAACGATGATGTGATAAACGGCAACACCGGAAATCTCAGACGCTCTTTTTTCTGGACATTCTGCACAAGGAACTGATCACTCTGTAATCTTGAAAGAACTTCGTCCACATCATTCTTATTTTTTAAAGCATGTTTTTTGCCATCCAAGCCATAAAATTCCGCAGAAAAGGTTTCTTCACCGACGTGGAACAATCCGGTAATCGACCAGTACTCCTCCGGTTTGAATGCCTTGACTTCGTTTTCCCTTTCAATAATCAGCCGCAAAGCAACCGACTGAACCCTTCCTGCGCTCAGGCCTTTTTTTACTTTTTTCCAGAGCAACGGGCTTATATTATAGCCAACCAGCCGGTCCAGAACTCGTCTCGCCTGCTGCGCATCGACTAAATCCATATTTATTTTTCTTGGATTCTTAAAAGCGTCCTTAATGGCCGGCTTTGTAATTTCATTAAATACAACTCTGCAATCCGAGTGGTCATCAATGTCCAGGCTGTGAGCCAAGTGCCACGCTATCGCTTCCCCCTCACGGTCGGGGTCGGCCGCCAGATAAACCTTTTTCGCTTTCTTCGCGGCGCTTTTCAGATCTTTCAGCACCTGTCCTTTTCCACGAATTGTTATATATCTAGGCTTGTAATGATCGGAGACATCAATACCCATCTGGCTTTTGGGCAGATCCCGGACATGGCCCATTGAAGCCTTGACCTGATATTTTGGTCCAAGATAACGTTTTATTGTTTTTGCTTTGGCGGGAGATTCCACGATGACAAGATAATCATTCATAATGTTGCTCCCCCTTTCTGAGAATATTGAAATCTTCACTAATATTAATGATTGATGAAAGCTTTGTCAAACAATTAATGAGAAAACAAATCTTCGTCTCCCTAACTTGTTTCGCTAAATGATGTTTGCTTTTTCTTTTTACTTAATTATAGGAAGCTGAATGTCAATTTAATCCTGATAATTCTTCAACAATGTCATCAGCCTTCATGACTAATTTTGCCCCCTGCTGAATCAGCGCGTTTGTCCCGGCGCTGCTCGATTTAAGAATGGAACCTGGAACGGCAAAAACCTCGCGCCCTTGCTCCAGAGCCTGATCAGCCGTAATTAATGATCCGCTTTTTTCTTTAGCCTCTACGACAAGAGTGCCGCGTGCGAGGCCGCTTATGATTCTGTTACGCTCCGGAAAGCGCCAGCGTTCCGGCCTGGAGTAGGGTGAATATTCGCTGATTACAAGCTGACGATTACATAATTCGTGAAACAGGCTGAGATGATCGTGTGGATATGGATAAAGAAGACCCGAGCCAAGAACAGCTACAGTCCGTCCATCCATGGCTAGTTTATGTGCCAAGCCGTCCACTCCAAGAGCCATACCACTGACGATCACCCATCCGGATGCTATCAAAGGAACCAGAAGCTGCTTCATGACTTTTTCAGCTTCGGCACTGGGATATCTTGTCCCGACAACACTAAGAATTTTTTCACTTTTAAGATATTCGATGTTACCTTTGGTATACAGCAAGTATGGCGGATCATAAATTTTTTTCAGAAGCGGCGGATAGAAGCGATCATGCAAAGAAACAGGCATAATCCCCTGCTTTTCATAATATGCAACGACGTTCGCAGAATTAAAAGAATGAAAATCACGCAAGAATATTTCGGCGTGCGGTTTGGTCAAGTGGAAAATACCGGTTAGTTCTTCCATAGTATATCGCTCCACTGACTGAAGCTGCGGGTCAGCCCGGATAAATTCACGAATTGTTTTTCTGCCCAAACCCCGGCAGTGAGTCAAATGAAGTAATTTCAATGTCAAATGGTCCATATGAAATTTACCTTTCCAAAATTAGAATTTGAAAATCAATAGATGATGAACGATTGATGATGATAAGGAAGAAATAGCGCGGGAATGACATTTAATATTAAGAAGAAACGGAGATGGCCGGTTATCAAAAAATAACAGGAAAGCTCTGAAATGAGCGCTTTCCTGAAGTATTCACCGAACAGGTATCAGGCAATCTTCATAAAGGCCACGTTCTTTCAATGTCTGAACCATTGTCGTACCGATTTTATCCGGGGTTTCTGCTATTGCGATTCCATGTTCGCGAAGTACCCGGATTTTTTCACCCGCAGTGCCCCGGCCGCCGGAAATAATGGCTCCGGCGTGCCCCATTCTTTTCCCAGGGGGTGCTGTCCGGCCGCCGATGAAACCAACAATAGGTTTATTCATATGAATTTCCGCCCAATTCGCTGCGTCTTCTTCGCTGCTACCCCCAATCTCACCAATCATCACAACAGCAAGTGTTTCAGGATCCTCGTTAAACAACTTGAGAACGTCAATAAAACTGGTTCCATTTACCGGATCCCCTCCGATTCCAACGGCTGTGGTTTGACCAATGTTCAGTTGCGACAGTTGATGAACTGCTTCATAGGTGAGGGTACCGGAGCGGGAAACAACGCCGACATGTCCCTTTCGGTGAATGTAGCCTGGCATAATGCCAATTTTTGTCTCATCAGCCGAAAGAACTCCGGGACAATTGGGTCCGATCAGCCTTGTATCACGATCTTGAAGATAGCGTTTGACTTTTACCATGTCGAGTACCGGGATGCCCTCGGTAATGGCAATAATCAGACGCAGACCGGCGTCTGCTGCCTCTAATATCGCGTCTGCGGCGAAAGCCGGCGGAACATAGATAACAGAGCAGTCAGCTCCTGTTTTCCAGACTGCCTCGCGCACAGTGTTGAAAACCGGAACACCGCTGACGGTCGTGCCCCCCTTGCCTGGTGTCACACCTCCAACGATTTTTGTACCATATGCCTGCATCTGCTGTGTATGAAACACTCCCTGTGAACCTGTGATTCCCTGAACGATAACCTTCGTATCCTTATTTACGAGAATACTCATTTTACAACACCTCCGGCCGCCTGATCCACCAGCTGGACAATTTTCTCAGCCGCATCGGCCATGGTGTTCGCCGATGTGATGTTCAATCCGGAATGATGGAGAATTTCCTTTCCGAGTTTCACATTCGTTCCCTCGAGACGGACAACCAGCGGTACCTTCAATCCGACATTTTCCGTTGCGGCTACAATTCCTTCCGCAATAACATCACATTTCATAATCCCTCCGAAAATATTCACCAGGATTCCGCGGACATGAGGATCGGAGAGTATCAGTCGAAAAGCCGCCTCGACTTTTTCCTTACTTGCTCCGCCTCCGACATCAAGAAAATTAGCCGGATCTCCATTAAAGGCTTTGATAATATCCATTGTAGCCATTGCCAAACCCGCCCCATTGACCATGCATCCGATATTGCCGTCTAAGGCAATATAATTCAGTCCGTACTCAGAAGCTTGTATTTCTTTTTCGTCTTCCTCGCCAAGATCCCTCAGATCGAGAAGCTCCTTATGGCGATAGAGCCCGTTGTCATCGAAATTAAGCTTCGTATCCAATGCGAGTATTTCTCCGCTTTTAGTGAGCACGAGCGGATTAATTTCCGCGATGGAACAGTCTTGATCAACAAATGCCCGGTATAGCTCGAGCATAAATTTAACTGCCTTGTTCACTTGCCTGTCGGGGATTCCAATGCCAAATGCAATTCTCCGGGCCTGAAACGGGGCGAGGCCAATCAGGGGGTCGACCGACTCTCTGACAATTTTTTCAGGAGTTTTAGAAGCTACTTCCTCTATTTCCATTCCACCTTCAGAAGAAGCAATCACCGCTATTCTTGAAGCGTTTCTGTCCAGAACCATCCCTAAATAAAATTCCTTTTCGATATCGCTTCCTTCCTCGATCAGAAGGCGTTTTACCTTTTTCCCCGCGGGCCCGGTCTGTGGTGTCACAAGTATTTTGCCTAGTAATTCTTCTGCAATAGGTGTGATCTGATCTAGAGACCCGGCTATTTTGACTCCTCCGGCTTTCCCGCGTCCTCCGGCGTGTATTTGAGCCTTCACAACCCATTTTTTCGCATGAATGGACTTTGCTGCTTCAATCGCCTGTTCCGGAGTAAAAGCAACATTCCCCAGCGGAACAGCGACCCCATATTTTTTTAAGAGCTGCTTCCCCTGATACTCGTGAATATTCATTCTCTTCCCTTCCTCCGCAAGATTGAATTCAAATGAATGTAAGCCCTTTCTTTAATTTAGTATAGCTACTTCTCGAGACTTTTGTCCACTAATTTGTCACAAATAAGTTGCCATTTGTTCAAGAAACTAATCCTGTCCTGGAAAATGGATCGGGATAGAATTATGTTTTTCAGTATATGAGATCGGGAAAAAAGTGATGATTTCATAATGCTTTTTTTGAGATAAAAAGAGGGATACGGACTGGATAATACAAAAAAGTGGATTACTTGCTTTTAAGGCGTGACTGCTCGTCTATTCGATAAATAAATCCGAAAATTTCTGCTACTGCGCCATATAGCTCGGGGGGGATCATTTCATTGAGATCAAGCTTGGAAAGCATAGAAACAAGGCCGGGATCTTCTTGCACCGGGATGTTAAACTCCTTCGCTTTGTTGATCATCCGTTCAGCAATTTCACCTTCTCCTTTTGCGGATACATAGGGAGCCTGGTCCTGGCCTTTGATATAATTCAGTGCCACGGCTTTTTTGTGATGGTTACTGCTCATACTCTCACGTCCAGATTGTAATTCGTTATATTTAAAGGTTCCTGCGCTTTTTTTACGAGTTGAGGGTCGATCTTTTCAGCTTGAGAGACTGAAGTCAGGTGATAATTAATCGCCGCAAGCTGATCCCGAAGCGCAGGTTCGCCCTCTTTCAAGAATTGTGTCAGATCTTCAGAATCATTCTGAACTGTCAGTGTCACCGAGCGGCTCTGGACACGGACACTGACCAGAGTTTCTTTTAAATTTGTCAGATCGAGCCAAAGCAATATGGTGCACGAGTCAGGATCCAGCTTGCCACTTTTGCTTTTCTTACCTTCCCAATAAACCGATACATTCTTAATTTCCCGCTGGAATGGAATCGGAATCTGGATGGAAAATTGGGCAACCTGTGGATCCGTGGACACCATCTGAATCTGCTCGCCGGTTATTTTTCCGACAATATCTCGTGCCAATTCCTTTATCGCCGTAGGTGCCTGATGATCCTGAACAACAGCAAGCAATTTTTCTTTCAGGGAGTCCGTTGATTTCAGAGTTTCTCCGGAAGAAAGCTGATTTCTGAGGTTCTGCTCAAAATCAAAACCAAGCTCCCTCATAGAGTTCAGAAGCAGCCCCAGATCACTGTTTCCGCTGAAAATAGTCTGTGACGCCTGACCCGCAAATTGGGACACGAGAAATGATTTGAATTGACTGAGAAATAAATCCGGCTTTATTTCAACGTGAAGTTTATTCAGAAAATTGACGGTGTCAGTCTGAGACATCGCTCCGTTAACAAATTTAATTATTTCTCCTGAGTTAACCTGGGCAGTCGGCATCTGTTCCTGCAAAAAGGATTTAAGTAATTCTGTCGTCTTTTCACGGCCTAAAATCCCGGTAGCCATTTGGAGCGAGGGTTCCCCCTTAATATTTTTCAGATCATTGACTGCCCCCTTCAATGCCGCAGTTGAAGGAGTGGAGACGTTCGTGTGATCTAGAGCCTGGGTTAAAGCGTTAAGCTGTGAAGACAACGGTTCAGCTTTCATCAGATGGCCTGCCAGGTGAAATACGGTGGAAGTGATCGGAAGCCTGTGGTTGATCATCCATTTTACAGCACGCATTCCCGAAGAAACATCAGCCGGCCTGCTGCCTAGAAGTGAACGAGCGGTGATTACCGCATTGCGTGTCAGTGGCTCTCCCTGATCAAGAAAAGCCTGGATCAATTGCCTGTTAATCGGCTCGTCTTTCAATTTAAATGCGTTTAGTGCGTCCTCAACAATCGAGGAAGATGTCCTTTCCTGCTCCGTGCGGCGCCCTACGACTTTTGCAGTCAGTGGGTTACTGTTCTGCTGGACCTGAAAAAGATAATCCTGACCAACTTTCAGCGGCGGCTGGAGAGCAACTACTTTTGCAACCATTTTCTGAGCGCCAAGCTGGACAAGTGCCGTACGGTCGGGTAAAATTTCGAGAACTTTTCCGCGAAGTACTTGTTCCGGCGCATACGTGCCTATCAATTGACTTTGGCTGATTGCATAAGGTTGGAAGTTCAATTCGGACACCTTCTGTTCGGCAATTCAGGATTTAAGAGGGGCGAACGTCATACGATGTTCGGGACACGGCCCGAGCTTCTTTATTGCTGATAAGTGTTCCCTCGTGCCATACCCTTTGTTGACGGCAAATCCATACCCTGGATATACCTTATCCAGTTTATCCATCAATCGGTCACGGGTCACTTTCGCAAGAATTGAGGCTGCGGCAATGGAATTGCTTCTCGCGTCGCCCTTAATTAAAGAGGTTTGCGAGATGTTCAAGGGTAACTTCATCGCATCAATCAGCAAATGATCCGGTTCAACCTCCATCTCCGAAACAGCGAGCATCATCGCTTTTTTAGCCGATTCATAGATATTGATCGTATCAATTTCGCGTGCGGAAACTATTCCAATTCCGAAAGATAATGCGGATTCTTTTATTCGTTCAAAATAATAATTGCGCTTCACAGCACTGAGTTGCTTCGAATCATTAATTCCGGGTATGACAGCATCGGGTTCCAGAATCACACACGCGGCCACCACGGGACCGGCAAGCGGTCCACGACCCGCTTCATCGATCCCGGCCAGCTTTCTGGCACCCCTCTGATGCCATTCATCTTCAATACGGTTCATCTCACGAAATTTCTGAATCAAATTCTGAAATCTGGCCTGTTTTTTATCCCAGACTTCAAGCAGATGCCGTACACCTATTCTGGAATCCTGAGCCAGTTCGCTCCTTTTTTTATCATTTAAAAAGTGGGAGCGATCCAGTTCTTCCCTGATTTTTGCGATAGACTGTTGCCTCAATTTCCCTCTCCCTTTCTATATCGGTCAATTGACACAAGACATTTATTATTTTTTTCAGTTCAAATGGTTTTCTCAGCCGGCAGCTCAAGAGTCAGGCAGCCCAGCTTCTGATGGCGATAATCACGGACAATGATTTCCGCTGTCCGGTCATAATCGACAAGTCCACCGCTCATCAGGCAGCCACGACTTTTGCCAATTGCATCAAAAAGCCCGATGATCTTCTCCTGGTCCTGATCATTCCGGTTCAGTTCAGGTAAAACGGATAAATGATATCTTTCAGCCAGCTGATTACGATATCTCTGAAGCATTAATTGAACCAGAAAGAAGGCTATTTCCTGAAAATCAAGCAATTCCTCCTTTATTGCACCGGTTGCGGCCAGTCTGAGGCCCACTTCAGGATCATCAAACTTCGGCCATAAAATTCCCGGAGTATCAAGCAGTTCCATTGTTTTCCCAACTTTGATCCACTGCTGTGCGGTTGTCACACCGGGACGATCACCTATCTTCGCAATTTTTTTACCTGCCAGCCTGTTGATCAACGTTGATTTCCCAACATTTGGAATGCCAAGAATCAAGGCGCGGTCCGGATGCGGCTTAAATCCCTTTTCCTCCATTTTCTTCCTCCGCTGAGATGTCAGCTGATGCACACTTCCCGCTATAGATGATGTCCCCTGACCCGTCTGGCTGTTTACGAGGTGAACAGCCAGGCCGCGCCTTTCATGATACGACTTCCAAGCCGCAGTTGCTGCAGGGTCAGCCATATCAATTTTATTAAGCAGAAGCAACCTCGGCTTCCCTGAAGCTATTTCATCCACGAGCGGATTACGGGATGCCGATGGGATTCGGCTGTCAACCAGTTCAATCACGACATCAATCTGTTTGATCTTTTCAATCATCTGTCGTTTGGCCTTCGCCATATGTCCCGGATACCATTGAATGTTCATAAACGTCCCTCCTTAAAATTTTGTTTTCTATAAAGCTATGTTTAAATTCAATGTTGATTTTTGCTCCTCCGTTGATTGGAGCGGAAGACGCGAGACTCCTGCGGGATCAGCGAGCCTTCTGGCCTCGCAGTGAGAACACCGAGCGAAGAGTCTCACGGATCGCTCGCGGAAAGCGAGCGCATGGAGCAAAAAAACAGACAAGTTTAACAAAGCCTTCTATAAAAATATATTGAGTTAAAAAAAAGAGCTTGGATTCCCCCAAGCCCTTCTCTTCACTATTGTCTTTTCCTTTGAAAAAAGCTGTTTATTTGCTCTTGATACGTGCTTTCTTTCCGCGGAGATTACGCAGATAATAAAGTTTAGCACGGCGAACTTTACCGTGACGAACGACTTCGATTTTATCAATCTTAGGCGAATTAACAGGAAAAGCACGCTCAACACCCACGCCGTAAGAAATCTTGCGAACTGTGAATGTCGCACTGATTCCACCGCCATGGCGCTTGATCACAACACCTTCGAACACCTGAATACGTTCATGTGTGCCTTCAGTGATCTTCACGTGCACTTTAAGCGTGTCTCCGGGTCTGAAATCCGGAATATCCGAACGCAGCTGTTCTTTTGTGATCTCATCGATAATATTCGGCATAACGATCATGGCCTCCTTCCATACAAATGCTCATACGATCCAAACGATCGCAGCGGAACATCGTTGTCCACTTACAATTGCCACGTGTTAAATAATAACACGAATTGCCACTGATACGCAAGCCGGATTTTTACTTATTTAATACGTTCATTGGTCTTTTTAAATTCTGCAAGCCACTTTTTCTCAATTTCAGAGTATTGTCTGTTTTTCAGAAGATCCGGCCGCCGCATATAGGTTCGCCGCAGTGATTCCTTATGGCGCCATTCAGCTATTTTTTCATGGTTTCCTGAAAGAAGAATGTCTGGCACTTTCATTCCTCGGAAATCTGCCGGGCGCGTATAGTGAGGATGTTCCAATAAACCATCGGAGAACGAATCGGTTACAGCTGAAGTTTCATTTCCCAGAACTCCCGGAAGAAGCCTGACTATGCTGTCAATCATTGACATCGCAGCAAGCTCCCCGCCGGTCATAACAAAATCACCGACAGAAAACTCATCCGTTACGAGATGTTGAGGGATGCGCTCGTCAAAGCCCTCATAGTGCCCACAAATAAAAATCAGACGTTGTTCTGCCGAAAGATCTTCGGCATCTCTTTGTGTGAATGGTTTGCCTTGTGGAGATGTCAGTATAATTCTGGGTTGTGCATCATCTTCCGCGCAAACAGAATGAACCGCATCAAACAGAGGCTGGGGCATCAGAACCATTCCGGCACCTCCGCCGAATGGATAATCATCCACTTTTTGATGCTTATTTGTCGTAAATTGGCGGAAATCTGTGATGTGATAAGAAACTGAACCCTTTTCAGAGGCTTTTCCAAGAATGGATCCGTTCAAAACACCGGGAAACATCTCCGGAAACAAGGTGAGGACATCAACCCTCATCATCAATCATCCCCGGAATCAGATGAATGGTCACCCGTTTGTTTGCAACATCTATTTGCCTGACAACATCCTTGATGTAAGGAATTAGGATATCTTTTCCGTTCGTCTGTACGACCCAGACGTCATTAGCACCGGGAGACAGGATCTCCTTGATCGCGCCCAGACGCTCCCCAGTATCAGTATATACATCCAGGCCGATAATCTGATAGTAGTAAAATTCTCCGTCTTTCAATAGCGGCAACTGTTCTCTCGGAACAAAAAGTGAACAGCCTTTATATTTTTCAACATCATTAATTGATCGGTAATCTTTGAAGGTCAGGTAATCAAATTGTTTGTGCCGGCTATGGCCGGTCACAGAAAACGGTAAATAGGACGCAGCTTTTTCATCATGTACGTAGAGCACTGCCCCATTTGCGAAACGTTCTTCCGGAAAATCAGTCACACTGATCACTTTAACTTCTCCTCTGATGCCTCGTGTATTTACAATTTTCCCGACGTACTGCCATTCAGTCACACAAGTTCCTCCTTAAAATACTTTCTTGAACGCAGCAGTTTCTAATTTTATGCAGCGGATACGATGCTTTGCTTTTCAAGCCAGATCTATGTTTATCAATATAAAAAATGTTTGGATTATATGGTGAAAAAGAGAAGGGTGATATGTCCCCTTCTCTTTTTCTCTCAGTTTATTCCCGAATCAGGAATCGGATGTTTTTACCTTCGGCACTCGCCGCTGACGAAATCACGGTACGGATCGCCGACACGACCTGACCGTTTCTGCCAATGACTTTACCCATATCCTGTTTTGCGACCGTCAGAATATAAGTAATACAGCCGGAGTCCTCCTGTTTCAGAATCTGTATTTGTTCAGGATTTTCAATGAGCGGGACAACGAGGGCTTTGATCAGTTCCTCCATATCAAATCCGCTCCCTGATCCTTATTTTTGAAGCTTGAAGTTATGAAATTTCTCCATGAGTCCGTTTTTCGAGAAAAGGTTGCGGACCGTGTCAGACGGCTGAGCGCCCTTCTTCAACCAGTCCAAAGCCTTGTCTTCATCAACATTGAATGCCTTTGGTGTAGAAACCGGATTGTAGGTTCCGATTTCCTCGATGAAGCGGCCGTCACGCGGCGCGCGTGAATCAGCGACTACTACTCTGTAAAAAGGACGTTTTTTTGCTCCCATGCGTTTCAGACGAATTTTAACTGACATTTCTAACACCTTCCTGATTTTAATAATCACTCAAATTTTTTCCCACAGTTCACATGAATGGCAGGTTAAAAGGATTGCCACGCTTTTTGCCCTTTGTCTTGCCCATAAATTGCTTCATCATTTTCTTCATGTCTTTAAACTGCTTCAGCAAACGGTTGACATCGGCAATAGACGTTCCGCTCCCCAGAGCGATCCGTTTCTTGCGGCTCGCATTAATCACTTCCGGATCGTTTTTCTCCAGCGGGGTCATGGATCGGATCATCGCCTCGACCTGATCGATCTTCTTCTCATCAATCTGCATATTCTTCATGCCCTTAAGCTTACCTGCACCTGGCATCATCGACAGCAGATCCTGAAGCGGCCCCATCTTACGGATCTGACCAATCTGTTCGAGAAAATCGTCCAGGGTAAAGCTGACTGAACGAAGCTTCTGCTCCATTTCCTTTGCCCGTTCTTCATCAACGGATGCCTGCGCTTTCTCGATCAGAGAAAGCACGTCACCCATGCCAAGAATGCGGGAAGCCATACGGTCGGGATGGAAAGGTTCAAGCGCATCCATTTTTTCGCCCATGCCGACAAATTTGATCGGTTTGCCCGTAACCGAGCGGATTGAAAGAGCAGCACCGCCTCGGGTATCACCGTCAAGTTTGGTCATGATGACACCCGTCAGATCCAGACGTTCGTTAAATGTATTGGCCACATTAACAGCATCCTGACCAGTCATCGCATCGACGACCAGAAAAATCTCATCCGGATGGCTGACAGCTTTGATCTGCTCAAGTTCATCCATGAGTGCGTCATCTACATGGAGCCTGCCCGCAGTATCAATCATCACCAGATCATTGTGATCGGCACTTGCCTGTTCGAGGCCCTGTCTGACGATCTCAACCGGGTTGATCTGATCGCCAAGCGAAAAAACGGGAATACTCAACTGGCTGCCAAGCGTCTGCAACTGTTTGATCGCAGCAGGTCTATAGATATCGGCGGCGATCATCAGTGGCTTTTTGTTGTGCATTTTTCGGATATAATTGGCAAGCTTTGCGGCAGAGGTCGTTTTACCGGCACCCTGGAGACCGACGAAAAGTATAACTGTCGGCGGTTTCAGAGCCAGGTTCAGACGAGTCTGCTCTCCACCCATCAGCTCAGTCAGTTCTTCCTGTACAACCTTGATGACCTGTTGGCCGGGGGTCAGGCTTTTCAGCACGTCCTGTCCTACAGCGCGCTCCTGAATGCGTTTGACAAACGACTTGACCACTTTGAAATTGACGTCGGCTTCTAGAAGGGCAAGGCGGACTTCACGCGCCATCTGCTTGACATCAGCTTCAGAAACTTTGCCTTTGCCGCGGATTTTTTTCATCGTCGCCTGCAATCTGTCTGCAAGACTTTCAAATGCCATGCTTCTCACTCCTATTCCAATTTCTCAAGCCTGTCAAGAACCGCGTCCAGCTTTCGGCGTTCTTCACTACCCAGTTCAGCAGTCTGATCTCGGAGCTCTTTGATGAGAGCAGCGCGGGCGTTAAACTTGCGGAACAAACCCAACTTCTCTTCAAATGCTTCCAGCGTTTTTTCCGCGCGCTTCAAGTTATCGTAAACGGCCTGACGCGTGACTTGGTGGCTTTCAGCAATCTCACCGAGAGAAAAGTCATTAAGGTAGTAAAGGTCCAGATACTCCTGTTGCTTCGGGGTAAGAAGCGGCTGATAGAAATCATATAGGGCGTTGACTCTTAAAATCTTCTCAAGCATCGCAAAAATCCCCTTGACTGTAAAGGCCATTTACTTTACTGACCCAGTTTACAGGAAACGTATCCTTCTGTCAAGTTTTTATCTTAACACCTATAATTCCTCTCAAGCCTCTGCATGGTTATCGTCACTGAATAATTCCGAAAAAAGCCCATAAATAAACGCATCTGCGTCAAACGTCTGCAGATCATTCATTTTTTCTCCCAGACCGATTAACTTAACAGGAATATTCAGTTCATGACGTACGCCAAGAACGATACCACCTTTAGCCGTTCCGTCAAGTTTCGTCAGCACGATACCTGTGACATCCGATGCTTGGCGGAACAATTTCGCCTGATTCAACGCATTTTGTCCCGTCGTCGCGTCAAGCACCAAAAGCACCTCCTGAGGAGCTCCGGGAACTTCCCGCTCAATAACGCGCTTGATCTTCTCCAACTCTTTCATCAGATTCACCTTATTTTGCAACCTACCGGCTGTATCACAGAGCAGGACATCTGTTTTTCTGGATTTTGCGGCTTTAATGGCATCAAAAATCACCGATGCGGGATCAGAACCCTCCTGATGACGGATCACATCCACCCCGGCCCTGTCACCCCAGACCTGAAGCTGATCGATGGCGCCGGCACGGAAAGTATCGGCTGCAGCGAGCAGCACTGACTTTCCTTGATTCTTCAGCCTGCCAGCCAGTTTTCCGATGGTCGTTGTTTTTCCGGCTCCATTGACGCCCACCATAAGAAACACAGAGAGCCCTTCCGGGTTCATATTCAGCTGTGTTTCCGTCTCGTCACGTGTTAGGAATTCAGACAAAACCTCAGCAATAACCTCTTTCAGCTCTTCTGTATCTTTGATATTCCGAGTTCTTGACTCATCCTTTAATTTTTCAACCAGATCCATCACTGTTGTCACACCAACATCGGATTCGATCAGAAGATCTTCGAGTTCTTCAAAAAAATCTTCATCAACTTTCCGGTAGCGTTTGACTAGATTATTCAGCTGATCCGAAAAAGATCTTCTGGTTTTCGACAGCCCGTTCCGGAATTTTTCAGTGACTGATTCAGTGCTTCCGGAAATTTTCTCCTTCATTCGTCCAAAAAAATTCATTATTTTACCTCCTTCGTTTTTTTCTTACACTTAATGATCACAAGCAAAAGGGAAACGGATCAACCGCCTGCGGACAGAAGATCATCCGTTTCTTCAAGCCGAACGGAGACCAGTCTGCTGATTCCTGATTCCTGCATCGTAACACCGTAAAGCACATCGGCATGCTCCATTGTGCCATGCCGGTGAGTGACAACAATAAACTGAGTTTCCGAACTGAATTTTTTCAAAAACTCGGCGTAGCGGTCAACGTTTGCGTCATCAAGGGCTGCTTCTACTTCATCCAGAACGCAGAATGGAACAGGCCGTACTTTCAGGATCGCAAACAGTAGGGCGATGGCAGTCAGCGCCCGTTCGCCGCCTGACAAGAGGGAAAGCCGCTGCAGTTTTTTTCCTGGTGGTTCGGCAAGAATTTCAATGCCGCTGTTCAGCAAATCGTCGGGGTCGATTAATTTTAAATCAGCCTTACCACCACCAAAAAGTTCACGGAAAACGACCTGAAAATGTCCGCGGATTTTTTCGAACGTGACGGAAAAGCGCTGCTCCACTTCGTGATCCATTTCAGTCATTACATCTTCCAGCGTGTTGCGGGCTTTCAGCAGATCCTCTTTCTGAGCTGAGAGAAATTGTTCACGCTCCATGACATTTTCATATTCTTCAATGGCTCCGATATTAACGGTACCTAATTCTTCAATTGCTTTTTTAATTAATTTTACTTTTTTTCTGGCCTCTTCAGGATCTGAATTCAGTTGATAATTTTCTTTAGCCGCTTCAAAAGTCAACTCATAGTCTTCCCTCAGCGTATCAATCAGATGATCCAGCTGAACATCGAGGCGTCCCAGTTTAACGTCTTCCTCCTGCAGTGCCGCGCTCAGCCCAGTCATTCGGTCACGTTCATCCCTGATTTCATGCTCCTGAACGGACAACTTCTCCTGTTCTGACAGGCGCTCCTTTTTCTTCTCTTCCAAAAGCTGGGTCAGGTTCTGTTTGTCAATTTGCCCCTGCTGAATCTTAGCAGCCAGCTCCTCGGTTGAGAAGGACTGCTGATCCATATCGGAGTGAACATTCCGGATCGATGATCTGAGCGCTTCGGCACCAGCGGTTAAGTCATCAACGCGCGCTTTTATGGTGTCACGCTTTTCTTTCAAATGTAACGTCTTCTGGCTTTGCTCGGCTGTCTGAACCCTTAAAGACGTAATTTCTGACTGCAGGGATGCCCTGACAGAATCCCTGTCTTTCCTGCTTTCCGTCAGCTGGCTGATCGTCGCTGTCAGTTCACTGCCCTTTTCATGGTTTCTGGACAGAGAGTCATTGATTTCTTCAAGACGGGTTGAAATTTTCTCCTGTTCCGAGACAAAATCACCGTTTTCTCTTGAAAGCAGCTGATACTTGTCCATACTGTTTTTCTCTTCGGCTTCAGCTTCATGCAGCGAATTCTCCAGATTGCGGTATGATTCCGCAGCGATCTGGACTTCTTTGCGAAGCTTTGCCGTGCTCAGTTCTTCTTCAGCAATCCGGTTTTTCAGTTCGATAAAATCGTGGCGGAGTTCGGCAAGTTTCGTCCGCATTTCTTTAATCTGATTTGTAATTTGTTCAATCTCGGTTGTGCGGCTGATCAGACCCGCATGATTTTTTTTCAGACTGCCGCCGGTCATGGCGCCGCCCGGAGCAACAACATCACCGGAGAGCGTAACGATTCGATATTTATAACTCATTTCCTTTGCAAGAGTGTTGGCACCTTCAAGATTCTCCGCAACAATCACTGTGCCAAGCAAATGTTCAATTACAGGACGGATTGCAGAATCGCAGTTCACAAGCTTATCCGCCATGCCAGTAAACGCCCCGTTTTTCTCCAATCTCTGTCTGTCACTGTATTGTATAGCACGCGATTTCATGACGGAAACGGGTAAAAAGGTTGCCCGGCCTGCCTGGTGTGTCCTGAGGAACTGAATAGCCTGTCTTCCGCATTTTTCATCAGAAACGATGATACTTTGTGACGATGCTCCTAAAGCAATTTCAATAGCCGTTTCATATTTTTCATCCACGCGGATTAATTCTGCCACGGCACCGATAATGCCAGTCAAATTCTTTCTATTTTTCAGGACCGTTCTCACGCCCTGATAAAAACCGGCATAATCTTCTTTCAAAGCTTCAAGCATTTCCTTTTTAGAGACAGCTTGTTCAATGAAACGATTGATCTTGTCGATACTTTCTTTTTGCACAGAATAGCGTTTGTGGTTCTGCTGAAGAACGGATTCACCCTCCGAAAGCTTTCTCTGAAGCTGCTGTCCTGCATCCGCTTGCTGCCTGATCTCATGATCAATTTTCTGTTTTCTGCTTCTCGCAGCTTCAGCCAGGCTTTTTGCGGTTTCAGTGCTTGTCCCCACACGACTCTGCTTCTGCTCCAGAACCTTTTTCTGGTCTGTCAGATAACGCTGCTCATTGCGCATGGATGCCTGCTCATTCAGCACTTCAATATATTCGCTCTTTAACTTTTCGATCCGTTCATCCAAGTTTTCGTCCAGGCCGGCGGCATCAAGCTGTTTTTGATTTAATAACCGGCGCAGCTCTTCCAGCCTCGTGTTTTCCACACGACAGGAATCAATCACCTGGTTCTGCGCCTGACGTTCCTCATCAAGTTGCGTCTCAAGTGCTGAGAGGCGCTCCTTCAGTTCATCTGACGTACTCTGAGCATTCTTGCGGCGCTCGGCCATAACTTCCTTCTGGCCGAGTATTTTCTCCAGATTTTCACCTAATTCAGCCATTTTAGCCTGGTTTGTTTCTATAAGCTGATCCAGCTGGCTTGCCTTCCGCCTGTTTTCCTGGTACTCTCTTTCCCTTTCCGTAAGCCGGCTGCCACGTTCTTCCTTCTCGGCTGCCAGTTCTGCCGATCGTTTCTTTGACTCCGACCAGCGCGCATGAACTTCTCCGATATCGTGAGCCAGAAGTGCAATATCCACTTCCTCCAGCTCATCTTTTTTTGCCAGATAATCCTTTGCAATCGATGCCTGTTTTTCTAGGGGCTCAATACGGCTTTCAAGTTCATGCAGAATATCTTCAACACGGTTCAGGTCATCTTCTGAATCTCCCAGTTTCTTTTCCGCTAGCTGTTTCCGTAATTTATATTTCAGGACACCAGACGCTTCCTCGAAAATTCTTCGCTTATCCTCAGCTTTGCTGTTCAATATTTCATCAATTTTGCCCTGGCCAATTACGGAATACGCTTCCCGCCCCAGGCCGGAATCCATAAATAAATCGACAATATCCTTCAGCCGGCAATTTTGGCGGTTCAGCAGAAATTCGCTTTCACCTGAACGGAAAACACGCCGTGTTACGCTGATTTCAGTATAATCAAATGGAAGGTAATGATCTTTGTTATCCAAGGTCAGCGTGACTTCAGCCATGTTTACTGCTCTTCGTGCGTCGCTGCCGGAAAAAATAATATCCTCCATTTTTGTTCCCCGCAGCGACTTGGCGGACTGTTCACCGAGAACCCAGCGAATCGCCTCAGTAATGTTGCTCTTCCCGCTCCCATTAGGTCCTACCACTGCGGTCACACCGGGAACAAACTCTACAGATGTTTTATTGGCAAAGGATTTGAATCCTGAAACATCCAGCCGTTTGAGAAACATCCCGATCCCCCCGTTTCTTTTCTTGCCATTTCTTCGCTGTCGTTTCTTTTCAAGTAACAAAAACAGCCGTGAACTCTCGGCTGTTTTTGTTACCCGGCGATTGACTTCAGCGCCTCGCGCGCAGCGCTTTGTTCAGAGTCTTTTTTCGATGTGCCCCTTCCAGTGCCGATCACCTGACCATTCAGAAGAACTTTGGATAAAAACTCCCGCTGATGCGCCGGTCCTTTTTCCATGACCACACTGTAATCAATCTCACCCAGATTTTTCCTTTGAACCGTTTCCTGCAATTGGCTTTTAAAATCCATCACATGGGAAAAAGTACCGTCTTTAATTTTCGGATAGACGACCCGTTCCAGGAAACGGCTGACATCCCCAAGTCCTTGATCTAAGTAGAGTGCACCGATAAACGCTTCAAACACATCGCACAGGAGTCCCGGCCTTTTTCGGCCGCCCGTAGCCTCTTCGCCGCGTCCCAGAAAAATCTTTTCATCGAAAGAAAGGGATGTTGCAAACATGACCAGTCCAGTTTCGCAAACAATAGCCGCACGCAGCTTTGTCATGTCCCCTTCAGACAGATTCGAAAAATTCTTGAACAAAAACTGTGAGACCATCAGTTCCAGAACGGCGTCGCCGAGAAATTCCAAGCGTTCATAATCTTCCTGTGACCCGCGTCGATGCTCATTCACATAGGATGAATGTGTAAAAGCCTGATATAACAGGGATTCATTGTTAAATTCAAACGAAAAATCTTTCAGAAACCGATGAATCTTGTCAGCCGTTTCTTTATCGCGATCTTCCGGTTTTTTTAAATCCGGCATGACCTGTCACCTCCACATGCGCCAAAACCGACCATTCGGTCATTCTCATGATCTGATAAAAAAAAAGCCCGTCATTATAAAATTATTTTACAAAAACGGGGTTTAATAGTTAGCATGTCACGATTTATGGTTCTCTATGTAAGTAATGACATCGCCAACGGTCTGAATTTTTTCAGCATCTTCATCTGAAATTTCCAGATTAAATTCATCTTCAAGTTCCATGACAAGCTCGACAATATCTAGAGAATCGGCATCCAGGTCATCTTTGAAAGAAGCTTCAGGTTTTACATCCGCCTCATCAACACCCAGTCTGTCGACAACAATCTTTTTCACACGTTCAAGTACATCTGATTCCGCCATGTCTTCACCTCCCCTCAAGGGCACATACAATAAAATAACAGGAAAAACGACCTGAGTCAAAAAAATTTCGAACATACCTCAACTATTTTATTGCATCGCCATACCGCCGTCAATACTTAATGTCTGACCCGTCATATAATTGCTGTCGTCCGATGCAAGGAACCTGACGACCTTAGCCACATCTTCAGGAGATCCCAATCGCTGAAGCGGAATTTCCGATTTCATCTGTTCCTTAACCTGTTCCGAAAGCTTATCCGTCATCTCAGTTGTAATAAATCCTGGCGCCACAGCATTAACTGTGATACCTCTGGACGCGACTTCTCTGGCAGTTGTCTTCGTCAGCCCAATGACACCCGCTTTGGCAGCGACATAATTGGCCTGTCCGGGATTTCCAAGAATGCCAACCACTGAAGCAACATTGACAATCTTTCCGTGTTTCTGCCTCATCATTGGACGGAGTACTGTCTTCGTTACGAGAAAGACGCCTTTCAAATTAGTATTTAGGACGGCGTCCCAGTCTTCCTCCTTAAGCCTCATCAGCAGGCCGTCCCTAGTAATGCCTGCATTATTAACTACAATATCAAGATGCCCAAATTTCTCTATAGATGCTTTAATCATGGATTGAACATCTTCTTCGTTTGAAACATCACATTGAAAAACAAATGCCTCTGTACCCATTTCTCTGATTTCTGAAGCAGTCTCCTCCGCTTTATCTTTGCTGCCTGCAAAATTGACAACAACGGAGGCACCCTCCCGTGCAAGTTCCAGAGCAATCGCTCTGCCTATCCCTCTGGACGCTCCTGTTACCAACGCCACCTTGTCTTTAAGCAACATGTTAAACAGCACGCTCCTTAAGCTTTTCAGCCACAGTGTTCAGTGTCTCAAGATTATTGACCTGCACTATCGTTGCTCCGCGCTGAATTTTTTTAATCAGGCCCGATAATACTCTGCCTGGCCCCACTTCAACGTACGTATCCACGCCCAGTTGGCCCAGTGTTTCAATTGATTCAACCCATCGTACCGGCGAATAGAGCTGTTCAATCAAATGACTACGTATTTCACCAGCAGTCTCTTCCACCTCAGCTGTGCTGTTCGCTATAACAGGAACCTCGGCATTTTGCACCGGCAGATTGTCCAGAACATTTTTCAATTGTTCGGCAGCAGGTTTCATTAATGAAGAATGGAACGGGCCGCTTACGGCGAGAGGAACTACCCGTCTGGCTCCGGCTTCTTCGGCCAGTTTTGAAGCATCGGCGACACCCTTCACTGTACCGGAGATAACAATTTGTCCAGGGCAGTTCAGATTTGCCAGTTGAACGGAAGCTCCCGTTGCCGTTACTTTTTCACAGATATCCTTCAGCGGGTTCGGATCAACACCAAGTACCGCAGCCATCGTTCCCTGACCTGCAGGAACTGCCGCTTCCATCAGCAGTCCTCTTTTGCGAACAGCGAACACAGCATCTTCAAATTTGAGGACGCCCGCCGCGTAAAGCGCACTGTATTCCCCAAGGCTGTGGCCCGCAAAAAAATCTGCTTTGATCCCTTTTTTCGACAGCAGTCTGAAAAAAACGGCGCTGATAGCCAAAAGGGCAGGTTGAGTGTTTTCTGTCAATTGGAGTTTTTCCTCGGGGCCGTTCAGAATCAAATCACTCAGTGAGAAACCAAGACGTTGATCTGCCTTTTCCACCATTTCACGCGCTTCAGGATAGGCTTTAATTATATCGCCGCCCATTCCGACGCTCTGAGACCCCTGTCCCGGAAAAACAAATGCTGTCTTGCCCATCAAAAAACCTCCTCAATGAATAAACCGGCTTTGTTGAAATGATTAAAATTCAATATACTATGATTTTGGACACGCTGCATTGTTCAATACTGCTGTCCTTCTTTCCCGTTATGGGACCGGAACATAGTGAAAGTTCCTTTAAATACATGATCTTGTCCGGCGTAACTGTTGACTTCAACGATTGTTCGCACTCTTTCCTTCTGAACAACTTTTGCCTTGGCTACCACCCGTTCCCCCGCTTTTACGGGACGTATAAAATGAATGGAAGCCTTGGATGTCAGCGCCAAATCATCATTAATCACGGCGACCGCAAGCGAATTGGCCTGCGCAAAAAGATGATGGCCGCGCGCAATTCCCGTTCTTGAAAACACATGATTCTGATCGATCTCAAGAATGGATATGGCCGATGAGTCAAGCTGAAGATCCACTATATCGCCAATAACTTCATCTTCATGGAGCGCTTTGACGTCATCAAACTGCCTTTTTGCCACGTATTTGATTCTTTCCCTTAATTCAGGAATCGACAGTTCAAGCCTGTCCAGCCTGATTGTCTGTACACTGACCGAAAATTGGCCCGCCAATTCATCATCAGTAATAAAAGGATTTTCCGATATCGTCTGTTTCAGCGTTTCCTGCCGTTCCTGCTTACTTTTTCTCATCGCACGGACACCGCCATCTTTAAGACTAGGTAATAATAGTAAGTATACCATAACCCTATTATCGAGTGTAGCCTTTCAGAAGCGTCGTACCGAGGCGATTTCAAAACACCACGCCATATGAAATACGAATTTCATCAATTGGTGGTTTCATTTAGTCAAGAAATGTATGCTCAAGTATACCCGAATCAATTAACGGACGGCGAAGCTGGGCAAAAGACTCATCCTTCCAGAAATGTGGATTCAGCACGAGCCTTGAGGCATCATCTCTCGCCGCAGCCAGAGTCCTGTAGTCATGAATCATATCCGCAAGCTTAAAGGCAGGAACTCCGCTCTGCTTTTTTCCGAAAAAGTCTCCGGGGCCACGAAGTTGCAAGTCAAAGGAAGAGAGTCTGAATCCGTCCGTCGTTTCTGTCATCAGCTTCATCCTTTCTCTGCTCGTTTCCGATCTTGCGTCGGCTACCAAAATACAGTAGGACTGATCGTTGCCCCGTCCGACACGCCCGCGCAACTGGTGAAGCTGGGAGAGGCCGAAGCGGTCGGCATCATTGATAATCATCAGTGTCGCATTAGGAACATTCACACCTACCTCGACGACTGTCGTTGACACAAGGACATGAATCTTTTGTTCTTTAAATCCGTTCATAACCTCGCTTTTTTCATCATTGGTCAGCTTTCCGTGCATCAGTCCGATCCTGTAATCCGGGAGCGAGCGTGTGAGTTCTGCATGCATGTCGAGCGCATTTTGGACATCCAGCTGCTCCGACTCTTCAATCAAGGGGCAGACCACATAGGCTTGTCTGCCTTGCCGGAGTTCCTTCTCCATGAAACGGATGACCCGTCCCATCATCTCATGGCGAACCCAATAAGTCCTGATCGTTTTTCGTCCTCCCGGCAATTCGTCGATCGTCGATACATCCATATCACCAAACACGGTGATTGCCAGAGTCCGGGGAATGGGGGTAGCTGTCATATAAAGAACATCAGGATCCTTTCCTTTCACGCGAAGAAGCCGTCTCTGTCCGACTCCGAAACGGTGCTGTTCATCAGTGACAACAAGTCCAAGCTGTTTGAAAAGGACGTCGTCCTGAATCAATGCATGTGTCCCAACAAGGATGTCTATATGGCCCTTCTTTAACTCTTCAAGCAGCGGACGCCTTTCTTTGCCCCGTACATTTCCGGTAAGAAGAGCAACAGAAACAGAAAACGGTTCGAAAAGTTTCTGCAGACTATCCGCGTGTTGCTCGGCAAGAATTTCAGTCGGTGCCATTAGTGCTCCCTGGAAACCTGCCGTAACAGCCGCATAAAGCGCAATGGCGGCAACAATCGTTTTCCCGGAACCCACATCCCCCTGGAGCAGACGATTCATTGCAAAAGGCGATCCCAGATCGGCAAGTATTTCTTTGACAACTCGCTCTTGAGCCCGCGTTAAGGGAAACGGGAGCGTACGAATAAATGACCGAATAGAGTCCGTCTGGATATTGATCCGGGTACCCCCGCCTGATTTTCGTTTTACCTGTTTGTAGCATTGCATCTTAAGTTCATAAATCAGGAATTCTTCATAGACAAGACGCCTTCTCGCTTGTTTCAGGGCATCTCTTCCGGTAGGAAAGTGTATTTCACGAATTGCTTCCTTTCGGCCCATAAGGCGATATTCTTCTATAAGCGTCGGGGGAAGTGTTTCCACAATAGAGTCTTGAAACTGATTAAAAACCTGCCTGACGATAGATCGCATTCGCCTGACCGTCATGCCGTCTTTAACAGGATAAACCGGGGCAATCTGTTCGGAAAAGTCCGGGGCTCCAATGTGAAATTCAGTTGCGGTGATTTCGGCACGGGCCCTTTCCCATTTTCCGGTAACTGTCACCTCGTCGCCAAGGTTCAGCTTCTTCTTCAGATAGGGTCTGTTAAAAGCAATGACTGTGACCAGGTTGCGTCCAGAAAGAACTCTGACAGAAAGTCTGGACCTTCTTTTAGCATAGAAAGATAGCACTGGCTCACTCTGAATCTTGCCTCGCACAGTCAAATGATCGCTGTCTCCGGCGTTTTCGAGGTCCTGAATCTCATAATTGTCATATCGATATGGAAAATAGCTAAAAAGATCCTCGATGGATTCAACGCCAAGCTGCTTCAGCACGTCAACAGCTGAAGGGCCAACCCCTTTTAATTCACTGATTTGCGGAATCCTGTTCGAAGCATTCATTTTTCTGTCAGCGCCGATCCGTCCGTATTTTTGCTTTGACCAAAAATACGCTGTTTAAGCGCTCTTCCTGTTTTTGTGTCTGCCAGCCCTCCAAGTGCTGTTTCCCTGAACGCCGCGGGCATCATTCTCCCAACTTTATACATTGCGTCGATGACCTCGTCACACGGGATCTTACTTTTTATGCCCGCCAATGCCATATCTGCTGCGACTACTGCGGTTGAAGCACCGATCGCGTTCCTCTTGACACAGGGAACTTCAACCAGACCTGCAACAGGGTCGCAAATCAACCCAAGCATATTACCCAGTGCGATAGCCATCGCATCGGCGGATTGTTCAGGTGAACCGCCCGCCAACTCAACAGCGGCTGCAGCGGCCATGCCAGTGGCAGAACCCACCTCCGCCTGACAGCCGCCGGCGGCTCCTGCGATCGACGCATTATTCGCAACAACAAATCCGAAAGCCCCCGCAGTAAATAAGAATCGTACCATCTCATCACGGGTTGGATTCAGCCGTCCACGGAGCCCAAAAAGTGTACCAGGAACCACTCCGGCGGAACCCGCCGTAGGTGTGGCGCAGATCGTCCCCATTGCCGCGTTTACCTCGTTAGTTGCCATAGCCTTGCTTACTGCATCCAGCAGAACATTCCCCGACAATGAGTTTCCGGTCTCAAGATAATTTTGAAGAAGCCGGGCATCTCCGCCCGTCAGGCCTGAATGAGAGCGAACCTCTTCATGAATGCCCCTCTCAACAGCCTTCTCCATCACTTCAAGATTTTTTTCCATTTTTGAAAAAATATCAGCCCTGCTTTTTTGAGTGGTCTCCATTTCTGACAAAATCATAATCTCTGAAATGGATAAACAGGATGACTGCGCCTGATCCACCAGCTCTTTTATTGTTCTGAACATGAATGCACGATCCTTTCGTTTCCACTGGATTCAGGATAAGACAGCCACATTCAGCATATTCGTCAAACCTGAAATCTCTGCGGCAAGACCATCATTGATCTCCTCGTCAGTCTGAATGACCATCATGGCCAGATGCCCCCTCTCATGCCGGGAGACCTCCATATGAGAAATGTTCATTTCATATTTTGCAATCAAACCGGCAACCTCTGCAACCGCCCCATATTTATCGCGATGAAGCACAAGAAGCGCAGGATTGCTCCCGGTTAGAGATATTGAAAAGCCGTCGACTTCCGTGATCTCGATTTTTCCTCCACCAATAGAGACTCCCACCAATTCAAGGGCGTTCCCTCTGCCCGCGAGACGCAGACGCGCAGTATTCGGATGCTCCGTCTGTGTCTCTTTGTCTGTTGTAAAAGTAACCTTTATCCCCTTTTTTGCAGCTATCGAAAGAGCTTCGGAAAGTCTTGAATCGTCCGTCTCAAAGTCCAGCAGGCCGGCTACAAGAGCGACATCCGTGCCATGCCCCCTGTAAGTTTCCGCGAAGGATCCGTAAAGAGTAATATCAGCACGCTCAGGTGTTGAACCAAAGAGTTTCCGTGCCATGCGTCCGATCCGGGCGGCCCCCGCCGTATGGGAACTTGAAGGTCCGATCATTACAGGTCCGATTATATCAAAAACACTGCGGTATCTCATGAAGGATTCATCTCCTGATCAATCACTTATCTCTTCATCGTCAGATAACTCTTCTTCTGAAGTCAGCCGGACTCCCTGAACAAATATATTAATTGCAGCTGCTTCGATTCCAAGCGTATTATTCAGTGTCTCTTTGACCTTATTCTGCACATTGATCGCCACTTCAGAAATACGGGTTCCGTAACTGACAATAATATACATATCAATCAACAGATCCTGATCATCATCAAAAGAAACAATGATACCCCGGCTGAAGTTTTCTTTTTTCAGTAATTCGGTAAATCCGTCCTTAAGCTGATTCTTCGAAGCCATTCCGACGATGCCGTAGCAGTCAAGTGCCGCACCGCCTACGATTTTGGCAATGACATCTGTGGAAATGTCCACTTGTCCGTAAGTATTAGTGATGGAGATTGACATATCATTTTTCCTCCTTGAAAGAACATCATTTTCCATTTGAACACGGCACACTGAAATTGGCAATAGACAAAAAGCGTTCCCGTTCACGTTTTTTATGTGTATCTGTTAACGTTATTTTACACTAGCGTACACTATTTTGAAAGCAGACCAGCCATACTTCAGTTGGATCCGCATCATCTGCTGTTGCATGCTAGCTTCCGACATGTTAATATAAAAATATTGCTTTATTAATGTACAGGGCAGGGGGTAATTAAAAATGGGACGTCACTGCTTCGTGACAGGCAAAACAACAAAGTTCGGCCAGAATCGTTCTTTTGCTGAAAATAAATCGAAACGAACTTTCAAAGCAAATCTTCAGAAGGTACGCATTCTAGTTGATGGTAAGCCGAAAAGAGTCTATGTTTCAACAAAAGCTCTGAAGGCCGGAAAAGTTGAACGCGTCTGAATTTTTTCCAAACATTCATTTTATGACTGTAGCAAAAAAAGCATCCTGGCGGACAGGGTGCTTTTTTTGATTCTGAGAACCTCTTATCCCTTCCGAAAAGAACCGAGGAGGGCTCTCACAATACTGCCCAAAAATCTTGGCAGCTTAATCGTATAGAATTTCATTGCCATGCTCCTCCTTGTTTCATGTACCGTCAGCTTTAATCGAATGCTTCTAGATTATATGTGACGTGCATTGAAACTATGACCTGAGGAATCCTGAGCTCAATCGCTGCAGCGCATCATCAGCAGAAATCCTGTTGACAAAGAAACAACCATATCTTCACTTGCTGCCTCATTGCTGATACATAAACTTGAGCCAACCGGCAGGTCAGCGTTATCCAGCGGATACTTAACCCCCCGCAGCGTTAATCCTTCTACTCTTTCAGACATGGCCAGAAAAGAAAGGTAGGGGTAATCAGGATTCCTCTTTACATAATATGTTCCGGGCGAAAGCAGGGTGACCCGATTCTTGCGGTCAATAATCGAGCATTTGACACGGCTGCGCTCGGCTTTTAACAGCAGTTGAACAGCAGCGAGGCCGTGATCAAGTCTTCCACCTGTCGCACCAAAAATAAGGAGTTCTTCCGGGGCATGGCCGAGCGCCCAGTCAAGCGCGAGTTCCAGATCTGTTTTATCTTTTTCAGGGGGAAAAACTTTGAGATCCACACCACTGTCAAAAACGACGGATTTTTCATTCTCATTGAGAGAGTCAAAGTCTCCAAACGCCCGAACCGGAGTGATGCCGGCTTTTAAGAGTACAAAAGTTCCCCGGTCTGCTCCGATCCAACTGAAATCATAATAGGCAGATGTGCGGAGGTCAGGTATCAATTCTTCCGGGCCACCAGCCACAATAGCCATTTTCATCATAAAACCTCCCCTTCAACAGCTCCGCCAGGCTCTGATCAAAGAATACGTTCTTTTATAACCGGGTTATCAGTACTGCTTTTTTCTATTTTGTATTTCCTGAAAGAAAAAGCAATAATGCGCATAACGTTCCTTGTCAAGGGTGCCATCCGCGACGGCCTCTTTCACCGCACAGCCAGGTTCGGCCGTATGCGTGCACCCTCTGAAGCGGCACGAATCGTGCAATCGCACAAACTCGGGAAAACAGCCTTCCAAATCTACCAACGTAATTTCTGAGAAATCAAGGGAGCTGAAACCGGGCGTATCTGCGATGTAGCTCCCCATTCCAACAGGTAGAAGCTCTACATGCCTTGTCGTATGTTTTCCTCTTCCAAGTGCCTGTGATATTTCCTGCGTGTCAATTTTCAGGTTATGATTCAATCCATTTAAAAGGGAAGATTTTCCGACGCCTGACTGACCTGTGATCACAGTAATCGTTCCGTCCAGACTACTCATCACCTTTTCAAGTCCAAAATGCAAGACGCTTGAAGTGTAGATGACAGAATAGCCAATTTCCGTATAATGTTCCATCTTTCTGCGTATCTGATCTCTTTCAGGCACATCCAGAAGATCCCATTTTGAAAGACAGATAATCGGCCGGATGCCGTGTGACTCGACATGAACAAGAAAGCGGTCCAGCAATTGCCCGTCAAAAACAGGTTCCTTGACTGAGAACACAAGAACTGCTTGATCCACATTGGCGACCGGAGGACGGTTCAGAAAGTTTCGTCTTGGTCTGATCGACATTATATAACCGTCTTTGGGATTCTCCGCCTCATAGACAACACGGTCGCCCACCAGCGGAGTCACTTTCCTTTTCCGAAAAATTCCCCGCGCACGGCATTGTATCTGATCGTCCCCATCCTTGACATAATAATAACCGCTGAGTGCTTTAATAATCGTTCCCTCGGGCATGCTTTGACTCCTATCGTGAAATGTTCGTTACTTGGGATAATCAACTGTACCTGTTTTTACTTGATTGCCATCAATCACGATCCGATAAGAACCCTGCGAACCCGGATTAATTGTGAAAGGGATTGTATAAGTTTTGGTTTGAGTAATTTCCTCATCGGCAAATAAAGCATCGTTATGATTCGCGTCCGTATAGTAAATTTGAACATGAGCCGGTGATCCCCCACCGTTGTTCTGGCCATTCCCATTTCCGTTACCGTTATTGTTCCCGTTCCCATTTCCTGTATATTCAACCTTGATCGGCTGATCAATTTCTTTGGGCTGAGCCTGGCTCCCTTTAGAGAGTAACACGATAATTGATGAGCCCTTGGCCACTTTGCTTCCCGGAGCAGGATCTTGATCAAGAGCATTCCCCTGAGGCACGGTGTCAGAAAAATCGCCAACAGAATAATCCGCGGAGAGTCCCTGTGCCTGAAGCAGCTGATTCACCTCATCTTTTGGCTTCCCTCTCAGATCCGGAACAATCACCTGTGGCGTACCTGTACTGTATGTCAGCTCCAGGACGGTATCTCCGGGAACCACCTTTTGACCCGCGGCAGGAGTTTGACGCATCACTTCTCCCTCAGGCACAGTTGATGACTCCTGTCCGTGCCAGACAATGTTCTTGTAACCCGCATCCTGAAGTTGCGTCGTCAGGGAACTGCGGTCATATCCGACATAGTTTTCTACAGATATTTCCTGAGACCCCGCACTGACAAAAAGAGTGACGTAAGTCCCCGCTTTTACCTCAGTCCCGGCATCCGGATTCTGGCTGATCACAGTCCCCTTTTTCACAGTGCTGCTTGACTGATTTTTCCGTACTGCACTGAGATTTTTGTTTTCAATCAGCTGCTGTGCCTGTTCAAAAGTTTTTCCAGCGACATCCGGTACCTGAACGTTATTAACATAGAACAGTTTTGGAAGAAGGATCAGACCAATAATCAGGCCTGCGGTAATCAAAAGTATGAGGAGACCGGTCAGTGTGAGCCATTTTCTTGCCTTTGATTTCTTTTTAACCTTAGCATTCTCATTCTTATTTGGAGCCGGTTGCTCAGGCAACACAGCCTGATCCTTATTTTCATCAATTCTTACCGGCGCTATTTTAATGGTCCTATCATCATCAGTTTCGTCCCCTGAGTCCAGAATAAGCCTTTTTTCATCAGCGCGTTCCGGACTTAGAGCCGTTTTCAGGTCATCGTACATAGCCACAACATTTTTGTACCGATCCAGAGGAACCTTAGCCAGGGCACGAATCATCACATTTTCCAGACTCTGGGGCATATCCGGACGAAAATCCCTTGGAAACGGCATAGGTTCGCTGAGATGTTTCAGAGCAACCGAAACCGGTGAAGTCCCCGGAAATGGGAGTCTGCCGGTAATCAATTCAAACATCACAATACCTAGGGAATAGATATCAGACTTTACAGTCGCTTTTCCGCCTCTCGCCTGTTCTGGTGACAGATAGTGAGCCGAGCCTAGGATTGAGTGGGTGTAGGTAATCGTCGCGCTGCTGACTGCCATCGCAATGCCAAAATCAGTTACTTTGACATGTTCTGACTCGTCAATTAGGATGTTGTGGGGTTTAATATCCCGGTGAACAATTCCGTGGGCGTGGGCATGGGCGATGGCCAATGTCACTTGTTTCATAATATGGACGGATTCGCTGATCGAGATTGGGGAATAGTCCCGTATAAATTCTTTCAGGCTCATTCCATGGATGTATTCCATGACAATATAATAACAGTCTTCTTCTTCGCCGATATCATAGATCGCGACGATGTTCGGATGGGAAAGGCTGGCGACAGATTCAGCTTCACGGTGAAAGCGTTTGATAAACTCTTCATCACCTGCCAATTCTGTTCTCAGAACTTTGACAGCAACAAGCCGGTCAAGGATCAGATCCTTCGCTTTATAGACTATCGCCATCCCGCCTTCACCGAGACGGGACAAGATTTCATATCTTCCGCCGATTCGTCTTCCGATCATTTTTCATCACCATCGCTGTCGTGAGAGATAATAATCAGGGAGATGTTATCGTCTCCGCCCGCTTCATTTGCATCCCTGATCAATTGATCCGCTTTTTCCTGCAGTGAATTGTTTTCAGCAAGAGCCCTGCTTATCCATTCGTCAGAAAGCCTGTTAGTCAGTCCGTCTGAACAGACCACGAGTCTTGAACCCTCAGGCCAGTCCAGTGTCATTGTATCCAGCTGGACTGCCGGCTCAGTTCCCAGAGCCCTCGTCAGTACGTGTTTTTTCGGATGTACCTCCGCGTCCTCCTTCGAAAGCTGCCCGGATTTAACCAACTCATTGACCAGCGTATGGTCTTCTGTGATCTGGCTTGCTTTGATCCCCTCATGCCATATGTACACTCGGCTGTCACCGACAGTAGAAACAACCGCAAAATCATTACCGCAGAACGCTGCGGCAACCGTCGTCCCCATTCCCCTGCAATCGAAATGTGACTCAGAATAATCATAAATTCGGACATTCATCGAACGCACAAGCTGGTTCAACCATTTTACCGCCTCTTGCATCGTGAGGGTTTCTGAAATTTCATTCCACTTCTTTTCAGCCGCCTCAACTGCCAAACTGCTCGCTACCTCACCGGCCACATGGCCGCCCATTCCATCGGCAACAATACCTAACAGTTGATTTTTCCCTGTGAAAACACGCACACTGTCTTCGTTATGTGTTCTTACTTTTCCTATATCTGTGCCGAATACAGCTCTCATTTTACTCACTCCAATAACGGGCGAATGTTAATATTAATGCACTTGTTCCGTTTTCATCTTTTTTCTGAGACAGGCGATGAAAAATCCATCGGTCCCAAATTGGAAAGGCATGATCTGGATCATACTGGTGTCCGGAGATATCTGGCAATCTTTCAATTCATCAGGGAATCGCGTGATGAACTCCGGTTCCCATTCAAAATCGGGATGGCGTGAAATGAACCTGGTCAGCTGGCGTTCATTCTCATCACGGTTGATGGTGCACGTGCTGTAAACCAGCCATCCTCCGGGTCTCACCACACGGGATGCATTTTCAAGTATCTCTACCTGAACCTCAATCAGCTGCCGTATATCTTCAGGTGTTTTCCCCCACCGTATTTCCGGTTTGCGCCTTATAACTCCCAGACCCGAGCATGGGACATCCAGCAATACCCGGTCAAAAACTTCTGTTCCAAAAACCTCGTCGACTCTCCGGGCATCCATTGCCCGCGTTTCTATGTTTGACAGCCCCAGTCGTTCTGCATACCGGTCAATCAGCTTCGTTTTATGTTCGTGGAGATCCAGCGCAATAATCTTGCCCTTATTTCCCATCCTCTCACCAATGTGAGTGGTCTTCCCGCCCGGACCCGCGCAGGCATCAAGAACAGCCATTCCTTCCCGGGGGTCCAGTGCGTCAGCCACAAGCATCGAACTCTCATCCTGGACTGTCATCAGGCCATTTTCAAAAGCCTGCGAAGACGCTACATGGCCGCTGTCAATTTTTAAACAATCAGGTGACAGATTGCCTTTAGAAGCATTAATCCCTTCACCTTCAAGACGGGAAATCAACTCATCTCTCGAAATTTCGGTCCGATTAACCCGTACGAATGTGTAAGGCGGCCGGTTATCGCTGTCGGCAATCCCGATGGCCGTTTCTCTGTCCCACTGGCTTTCCCAGAGTGACAATAGCCATTCCGGGTGACTGTAAATAATCGAGAGGCGCCTGCTTTCCGGTTTAACGCTGGAAAAGTCAGGAGGCCCCTCCCTGAGAAATCTCCTCAGCACAGCATTGACAAATCCTGAGATCCCGCGATGTCCTCTTTTGCCGGCAATCGTAACGGCTTCGTTGACGATGGCATGATCTGGAATCCGGTCGAGATAAATTTTCTGATAGAATGAGAGCTGAAGCAGCAACCTGACCCAATCGTCGAGTCGCTTTCCGGAAGCAAACGATGAGAGAATGTAATCCAGCGTCAGACTTCGCTGCAGAACCCCATAAACCAATGTTGTCACAAGCGCCTTGTCCCGTTCCGGAATCATCTCTTCAGATAAAGACCTGTTCAGAGCCAGCTGGCTGTACGACTGATCCCTTGAAATTGAAAGCAATAAATTCAGCGCAGTTTCACGCGCAGAAATTTTACTCATGCCTTCTCCCCCAGCACCGTTCCTGAATCAAGTGTTCTTCCGCGAAGAAAATCGGTGGCGCTCATTCTTTTTTTCCCTGCAGGCTGGCATTCTTTGATTTCAAGCCATTCACCGAACCCGGTTGCCACAAAGAGAACATTGTCTGACTCAACGATGAGGGTTCCCGGTAATTCGGAACCCTTTCTGTCCGTCAGATCAGCAGAAAATATTTTAAACACTTTGCCATCCAGGTAGGTAAAGGCGCCCGGAAACGGATTGAGCCCACGAATCAGGTTGCGCACATTCCTTGCAGGCTTGCTCCAGTCTATTTGCTCATCCTCATGTTTGATACTCGGTGCAAATGTCGCCCGGTTTTCATCCTGGCGGACCGGTCTGGCCTTCCCCGCAGCAAGATCAGGCAGCGTTTTCATCAGCAAACGGCTCCCCGCAGCACTGAGCTTATCATGGAGAGAACCAAATGTATCATCATCATGGATTGGCACTTCCACTGTTGAGAGAATATCTCCTGCATCCAGTTTTTTAACCATATACATAATGGTCACGCCGGATTCCTTCTGTCCATCAATAACCGCCTGCTGTATTGGCGCCGCACCCCTGTATTCGGGTAGAAGCGAGGCGTGAACATTAACACAACCAAGCGGTGGTCCGTCGAGCAGCGACTGGGGGAGTATCTGCCCGTATGCTGCAGTAACTAATAGATCCGGTTTGAAAGAAAGAATTTCAATAACTGCTCCGGAATTGCGCACCTTTTCCGGCTGAAGCACGGGTATATTATATTTTTCGGCTAAAACTTTAATGGGAGGGGCAGTCAGCTTATGCTTTCTGCCCTTGGGGCGGTCGGGCTGCGTGACCACGCAGACGACTTCATATTTTGCATCATCGATTAAATTCTGCAGGACTGGAACTGAAAAGTCAGGAGTCCCCATAAATGCGATTTTCATTGTCAATCATCCTTTTTACTTGCTGCATTTCTCCACTTACATAAGCGCAACGGGGTTCATGTCAATAGAAAGCTGGAGACTGTCTTTCCCGGTTTCCTGGAAGTGCCGCTCGATTTTTCCAAGCAATGGAATGAGCTCAGGCTCCCGTTTGTATTTTACCATGCACTGGAAACGATATCTATCTTTGATCCTGGCTATGGACGGAACAACCGGACCAAGGATTTGAGCAGCGGAAGACAGATTTTTTTTCAGAATAGAGGCAATCCGCCCAGCCGCATCTGCTGCCACTGCTGCCTCCGGATGTGTCACGTTAATGAGTGCAAGATAATAAAAAGGGGGATAGCCGTGACGATGCCGGATTTGCATTTCCTGGCTGAAAAAGCGTTCATAATCATGTCCAGCTGCATCAATGATCGCATAATGCTCAGGAGTATAGCTCTGAATAATTACTTCACCGGGGAGTTCATGCCTGCCGGCGCGTCCGGAAACCTGTGTCAGGAGCTGAAAAGTTTTTTCCGAAGCGCGAAAATCCGGAAGGTGGAGCATCGAATCTGCCGCGAGGACACCGACCAGCGTCACCTCCGGGAAATCCAGTCCCTTGGCAATCATTTGTGTCCCTAGCAAAATATCTGCCTGATGTCCGCCAAACTGGCGCAGCAGTTTCTCGTGCCCCCCCTTCTGACGCGTTGTATCCACGTCCATTCTGATCACCCGCGCCTCGGGGAGCAATCGATTGAGCTCTGCCTCTACTTTTTGTGTCCCGCTCCCGAAATAGCGCATTGAATCGCTCCCGCAGGCGGGGCAGGTATCCGGAGACCGCATTTCAAAACCGCAGTAATGGCATTTGAGCATATGGTTCGCGCGATGATAGGTTAGCGAAATATCGCAATGCGGGCATTTGATCACTGTCCCGCATGAACGGCACATGACAAATGTTGAATAACCGCGGCGGTTCAGAAAAAGTACCGTCTGTTCATGCTTGTTCAGGCGATCAGTAATTTTTTCAAAAAGTTCCTTTGAAAACATTGAATGATTCCCGTCACGCATTTCTTCACGCATATCAATAACCTTCACCGGAGGCATCGGGTGATGATTAAAGCGCTCCTTTAGTGTAAGCAGCGTGTACACTTTTTTCTTAGCTCGGGCATAGGATTCAAGCGAGGGCGTTGCGCTGCCGAGAACGACAGGGCAGCCATTGATCTTACCCCGGCGAATAGCAACGTCTCTGGCATGATAACGCGGATTATCCTCCTGCTTATAGCTGGTTTCATGTTCCTCATCGATAATGATCAGTCCCAGATTTTCAAAAGGGGCAAAAACGGCTGATCTTGCGCCAACCGCAACGTTCACCTTACCTTCCCTGATTTTCCGCCACTCATCATACTTTTCCCCCCGGCTCAAAGCGCTGTGCATCACAGCAACCTCATCCCCGAAACGGGCTTTGAACCGATGAACCATCTGTGGTGTCAGTGAAATTTCAGGGACAAGCACAATCGCCTGTTTTCCAAGTTCAATGACCCGTTCGATCGCCTGAAGGTAAATCTCAGTTTTCCCGCTTCCCGTCACGCCGTGACACAAAAAGATCTGATCCTGGCTGCTCTCTACAGAGCGGATAATCGGCCGTATTGCTTTCGCCTGCTCATCGGTCAGAGGAAGAGGCTTTGTTTTCTGTTCCACGCTTCCTGAATAGGGATCCCTGAGCTGCTCGACCGTTTCTATTTTCAGCAATCCCTTTTGCGCAAGCGTACTGAGAGACTGGCGTGTGAGGTGGTGATTTTTTATCAGGTCGGTCACAGGGAATCGTTCCCCGGCATTGTTGTCAATAAAAAACTGCAGTGCTTCTTTCTGTCGTCCGGAGCGGCCGTCGCAGGAAGCGGCGGCAGCAGCGAGCTCTTCTTTCGATGCTTCGGCAGAAGCCGCCATTATTTTTTTGGCCTTTGCCTGATTGTGCACCTGCGGATTCACTGTCAGAATATCTTCGTTAATCGCCAACCTGATTTGTCTGAGATCTGCAGGATGATGTGCGACAAGTTCGTCCCAGTCCGCTGATTTTCCTGATGAAAAAAGAGGAACCAGAGAGGGATACTTTTCGCTCAGCTGTTCCTGATTCTTGAGATCGACGGTTTTGGTATAATTTGCTTTCATGACTGCCGGCAGCATCACCTGGTATGCAGAAACAGTCAGACAAAGTGCGGCGTCCGCCAGCCAGCGGCCGAGATCAAGCAATTCATCAGTCAGTACGGGGATCGGATCGATGACCTGGTCAATCTTTTTTAGTTTTGGCAACTCGGAAGTCTCTTTCAGAGCCGTCACAAATCCGAGCCGCTTGGTCCGTCCAAACGGAACCGTGACACGCATGCCAGGGATGACACTACTCTTCAGAGCTTCTGGTATCAGATAATCGAAGGGCCTGTCTACCGGGCCTGCGGGTATATCAATGAAGACTTCAGCAATCATCGCTGTCCACTCGTTTCCATCAGTTCCGACACGGTTCTGCAGATTTTTTCTGCAATCTCCTTCTTAGGCATCTCCCCATAAGCCTTCTGATGCCCGTCCGCGAAGAAAAAAGTGACTTTATTCGTATCTTTGGCAAATCCGTCGGCCGCATGATTGGCAATCAATAAATCAAGATGCTTTTTTTCCAGTTTGGCCCGGGCGTTGTCTTCAAGCTGTTCAGTTTCTGCGGCAAATCCGACCAGAAGCTGGCTTTTTTTAATCCTTCCGAGTTCCATCAGGATATCCGGATTGCGAACCATTTTGACCAGCAACGGCCCGTCCGCTTTTTTTATCTTGCTCCCACTTACTGATTCAGGGCGGTAATCTGCGACAGCGGCAGCTTTGATCACTGCGTCCGCATGCTCATAGCGGGCAAGGACCTCACGCCGCATCTCATCCGCGGAAGTCACGCGGATCACTGAAATACCGGAAGGATCACTTAGAGCCGAAGGGCCTGAAATCAGCGTCACATCCGCGCCTGCTTCTCCTGCCGCCTCCGCGATGGCGTAGCCCATCTTTCCGCTAGACTGATTACTGAAAAAGCGGATCGGATCCAGTGCTTCCCTCGTCGGTCCGGCTGTCACAAGTATTTTTTTCCCAGCAAGCGGTAGCGTGAATTTTTTTTCTGCAGAGAAATATCGGTCAATCGTGTTAAAAATTTCATCAGGTTCCGTCATTCTTCCCTTGCCCGTCCAGCCGCACGCCAGCCAACCCGCGTCGGGGCCAATCAGACGGTATCCGAATGATTCGAGGGTCCTGAGATTTTTCTGCACTGCCGGATGCGTGTACATATTAACGTTCATTGCCGGCGCGATCCATACCGGGCAGCGGGATGCGAGCGCCGCTGCTGTCAGCATGTCGTCCGCAAGACCAGAGGCCAGTTTGCCAATCGTGTTCGCTGTCGCCGGAACCACAATAAAAAGATCAGCTGAGTCGGCAAGATCGATATGCGCAATCTGCCCGTCTTTTTCTTCAATAAATACGGAGTCATACACCGGATGACGCGTCAGCGCCTGAAATGTTGCCGGTCCAATAAACTTCTTCGCGGATTCCGTCATCACAACATGCACTTCAGCACCGGACTTAACCAGCTTGCTTGTCAGTTCGGCTGATTTATACGCCGCAATTCCGCCGGTTACCCCGAGTAAAATATTTTTTCCCGAAAGAGACATGATTGTTACTCCTTTCAGACCGATTATGGTACCGAAAACCTGGTGTTTCCCAATCATAATCAGCGCTACTTCTATTCTCTCTAAGTGTAAAAAACAACAACCTTTCAAAAGGTTGCTGCTTATTTAGTCTTTATTCAGTTCTTCAATTTTTATAATAAAGAAGACCTGCATTGACTTCTTCAAGTGCCTGGCCCACAGCTTTGACCGACCTCGGATGTTCAAGCATCAGATGTCCTGAGTTATCCTGAAGCTGGCGAGCACGTTTCGCAGAGAGCGAAACTAAAGTATAAGTTGAATTAACTTTCGTTAGAAGATTGTCAATTGACGGATAGATCATCATTTTCAATCAGCCCCTTTTATATTCTTATATTTTTCAATCAGGCGGTCCACTCTGCAGTGTTCGGCGAGAACAATGGATTCGATCCGGTCACAGGCATGATCCACCTGATCATTTTCGACAACGTAATTATAATTTTCCATCAGTTCCATCTCTGAACGGGCCACTGTCATCCGGCTTTCAATCAGATCAGCTGTCTCAGTCCCTCTGCCGATGATCCTCTTTTTCAATTCTTTGAGATCGGGCGGCGCAAGGAATATAAACAGCGCCTCTGGGAAACGCCTCTTGACCTGCAGTGCACCCTGGACTTCAATTTCGAGAATAACGTCCTGTCCGCCATCGAGCGTCTGACGGACATAATCAATGGGCGTTCCATAGAAATTGCCCACGTATTCGGCCCACTCAAGCAGCTTCTCATTTTTTATCATTTGCTGAAACTGCTCGCGCGTTCTGAAGAAATAGTGGACACCGTCTATTTCCCCTTCTCTCGGCTTTCTGGTCGTAACAGAGATCGAATACTGCAATTTGGTACCGCGGTTTCTGAGTGCTTTACAGACCGTACCCTTCCCGACTCCGGACGGTCCGGAAAGAACGACCAGCAGCCCTTTTTCCTTAAAACTCATCACTCTTGCCTCCAACTGTTCATGCTTCATCCGCTCTGTCATCGTGCTGGATCAGCCGCTGTGAAACGGTCTCAGGCTGAACAGACGAGAGAATGATATGGTCGCTGTCCATTACAATCACGGCGCGGGTTCTTCGTCCATAAGTCGCATCAATTAGTTTGTTGTTATCCCGCGCTATCTTGATCAGCCGCTTAATGGGCTGAGATTCCGGACTGATAATTGAAACAATCCGGTTTGCTGAGGCAATATTGCCGAAACCGATGTTGATCAGTCTGATCACCGCTCGATCACTTCCCTGTTATTATAGCATTATTCAACATTTTGAACCTGTTCCCGTAATTTTTCAATCTCGCTTTTTGCGAGGACTACTTTATGGCTGATCGCCAGGCTGTTTCCCTTTGAGCCAATCGTATTCATCTCGCGATTCATTTCCTGAATGAGAAAATCCAGCTGTCGCCCGACAGGCACTGCTTCAGCGGAATCCTTAAGCAAATGGCTTAGTTGCCTGATATGGCTTTTCATTCGCGTCAGTTCTTCATCTATGGCCGACTTATCGGCAAAAAGAGCTATTTCAGTCATCAGCCTGTCCTCATCAATGGCCTGATTTCCACTCAGAAAATCAGTGACATGATGGCGCAACTGCTGTTCATAATGCTTTTGAACCTTAGGCGCTTCATCCGAAAGATCCTCAACCTGCCGTGCGATCTGTTCCGCTTTTTTAAGAAGATCCTGACGAAGCTGTTCTCCCTCAACCTGCCGCATCTGTAAAAGGCGCATGCTTGCTTGTTCCACAATTTTAAGAATCAAGGGATCAACGCCCTCTGCGGAAAAGCCATCCGCTTCCTGAATGGTAAAGATTCCAGGAAGGTTCAGTAGCCCGTTGAAATTCAAATCAGAGGTGCCGCTCAGTTTCTGAATTTTTCTGACGGCATCAATGTATTGATTAACAATACCCCAGTTTGTGCAAAGTTTAGGCGCGACGGCCGAATTCCCCTCAACTGTCAGGAAAAGGGTAAGAGATCCCCTGTGGAAAAAAGAATGAACCGTCTTTCTTATCTGACTTTCCATATACATTAATGGACGCGGGAGATTAAGAGATAGTTCGAAATACCGATGATTTACGGATTTCAGCTCAACGCGGACACGCGTCTCTCCTTCAGTTAAGGACGCTGCACCGAAACCGGTCATGCTATTGATCATCTAACCACTCACTTCCACTTACCCATTTTAAACAATTTTTTGTTATTGAAGCAAGTATGGGCTTAAAAATAGTCCGGTTTTTTCCTTAAAGAGGTGCGTCATTACACGGCCTCTTCAGGAACGCTTCACCGCTGCCCCCGGTTTCTTTTTCATCCTGAGAACCAATGATTCATCAGGTGTCACAAAAAGAGTTTTCTGATCCGTGTAGATAACAAATCCCGGTTTTGCCCCACTGGGCTTTTTCACATACCTGATCTTTGTGAAGTCCACCGGCACCCCGCTCCCAAGCCGTGATTTACTGAAAAATGCGGCAAGAGTTGCAGCTTCTGTAAGCACCGTCTCACTCGGATTCTGAGAACGGATCACCACATGGGATCCAGGTATATTTTTTGTATGCATCCATATTTCGTCACGACCACCCACTTTTGTAGTCAGGTAATCGTTCTGCTTGTTGTTCTTTCCGGCGAGGATGACCGTGCCATCTGAAGCGTAATATTGGTCAATCTCAGGAATGCTTTTTTTCTTCTTGCCGCGAACTGCCTTTTTCTTTCTCAGATAGCCGCCCTCTTCAAGTTCTTCCCTGATTTCAGCAATGTCCTTGATTGAAGCAGATTCCACCTGCTGCATCAGCCCATCAAAATAGGTAATCTCCAGCTTTGTTTGTTCCACCTGTTCCGCGACAACACGTTTTGCAGTCTTTGCTTTACTGTATTTTTTAAAATACGCCTGCGCGTTTTCTGATGGTGTGCGGTTCGGATTCAGTGCAATCTTAACTTTGGACTGATGTTCATCATAATAATTAACCGCATTGACGGTAAGATCCCCTCGTTTGAAAAGGTGCATATTAGCTGTCAGAAGTTCTCCGTAAAGGCGATATGAATCGGCATTCTCCGCATCCTGAAGTGTTTTTGCAAGCTTATTCAATTTAACTTTGTTTTTCTTTAATTCCAGAGCGACAAAATGACTGAGGTCGCCGGCTTTCTGTTTGACTGCGTCCGTTTCCGCTTTAACAACATAAAAGTGATCAAGCATCTCATGGACACTTGAAAATGGCTCGTTTTTCCCTTGAAGGCAGGTGAGTTCAATCACATGGCACTCATCTTTGCCGTTTTTGCCATAAACAATATTGGGCTGATAATCATTATTCTGAATTGCTGACTGTACTTCAGAAAAAGCCCGCGCAATCCCTTCCTGATTCGGAAGACCAGCGCGGTGGACAATCTCCTGCCCGATTAATGGTGAAAAGCCGCTGACTGCGCCGACAATCTGTCGGTCAATTTTCCCGGTGTTCCATTCAATATGGCTGATTAACTCATCCACGGTCATCCTCAGCGGATTCAATTTCCCCTGATCCGGTGGAGCAACATAAGTTTCACCGGGCAAGACTGTCCGGTAACGGTTTACAGCCGGTGTCAGGTGTTTCATACTATCTATGATCCTGCCGCTCTCTTTATCAATAAGAATCACATTGCTGTGGCGGCCCATCAGCTCAATAATCAGCTGTTTTTGTGTCAGATCGCCGAATTCATTCCGTGTTCTCAGATCAATGTGCACAATGCGTTCAAAATCAACCTGGTTGATCGCTTCGATGACACTGCCTTCCAGGTGTTTTCTCAGCAACATGCAGAACATCGGGGGTTCCTGAGGGTTCCCTTCAATCAGATTTGTGAGATGAAGACGCGCGAATGCCGCATTGATTGAAATCAGCAATTTTCCGCGCGCACTGCGGGAACGCAAATGAAAGATAAGATCGGTTGCCGTCGGCTGATATATTTTTGAAACACGACCGCCCACAAAGTCCTGCAGGCTCTGTACGGCAGCGTGAGTCACAATTCCATCATAGGCCATGATTGATTCCCCACTTCCAAAAAAAGCGGGCATCGGCTGCTCGCTTCCGTACTTCTGTGTATTTTCCAGAATTTAATTGTCTCACTGACCTTGCCGATCCGTCAAGTCATGCCGAAAGCGGCATGACTCCAGATTTTAATAAAAAGTCCCAGTTTGAAAAGCTTTGGCGATCAGTCTGAATGAACGCAATTTTGCTTCAAAATCAAATATATTGGTAAGGATCATGACTTCATCCGTCTGATAGACGGCCGCCAGATTCTCCAGCTCCCGTTTCACTTTTTGCGGATTGCCGACAATCATCCTCGTTTCATTTTCTTTCATTTGTTCGTGTTCCCACTCGGATGGAACAAAATGCTCCGCTTCTTCCAAAGTTGGCAGAAGAACGGATTTCCCTTGTGCCGCCTTCAGCATCCAGTAACGAAGTGTTGATGCCTGACGTTCGGCCTCCTCATCCGTCTCCGCACAGACCGCAAAGATGCATACAGAAGCTTTCGGTTCTGGAAACCATTCGGACGGCCTGTAATTTGCGCGATAGGACCGAACGACTTCACTCCCACCATGGGGATTGATAAAATGGGCAAACATGAACGGTGTTCCAATATCCGCCGCAATACCGGCGCTTCCATCCGATGAGCCTAACAGATAAATCTCCGGCAGGCGTTCAGCCAGTGGTGTGGCCCGCACTGTTTTATACTGATGGCCTTCAGGAAGTTGGTCATTAAGAAAGCCAATCAAGTCCCGTACTTTTCTTGGAAAATCATTAAGATCACGGCGGGCTCCGTCATTCAGTGCCCAGGTTGCACCCGGCATTCCGCCTGGCGCCCGGCCGATGCCCAAATCAATTCTTCCCGGATACAAATTCTCCAGCAGATTAAAATTTTCGGCTACTTTGTAGGGGCTGTAGTGTGGCAGAAGAACACCCCCTGATCCCACATGAATCGTTGATGTCTTAGCAGCCACATGGGCAATCATTATTTCCGGCGACACACTGGCCAGACCTGAGGAATCATGGTGTTCCGCGAACCAAATGCGATGATAGCCCAGCCTTTCAGCCTCAACAGCCAGTCTCGTGCTGTTTTTCAGCGCCTCCATCGGAGTTGATCCCTCAGAAATCGGAGATTGGTCAAGTACACTCAGTTTCAGCAATGTTTATCACTTTCCTTATTATTGGCGTCTTCAGAACACTTGTAATTAGAGTGGTGCTACCCTAACCTATTTCATTTTTTCAAAACCCTAATTGTCAGCTGAATCATCCGTTGTCACAAGAAATTATAGATGAGCAGTTTAGCTGATGATCACTGCGTAACCACTCACCCGACTTCCATCTATATTTTTTACTTTATCATGGTTTTGGTTAAAATTCAGCTTTACTGATTGGGAAACGTACGCCCCTCTGTGTATCATTTAATCTTCAGTCAATAGCAGGCAGTTTCATTGTCACTTTAAACAAATCACCATCCAGATCAATTTCAAACAGCCCATCATGCAGATCGACAATCGATTTGGCAATTGCAAGGCCCAGCCCTGATCCCTCAGTATGCCGTGATGCATCGCCTCGTTTAAAGCGTTCAAACAATTCATCAATATTAGCCCCAAGTTCATATTTGGTAATATTTTTGAAGACCGCGACAGCTTCTCCGCTTTCCTGGTCAAGTGAAAGATAAACCCTTGTATGTTCCAATGAGTACTTGAGAATGTTGCTGATCAAATTGTCAAATACACGCCATACTTTCTGACCGTCCACAAAAACATATAAAGGTTTTTCCGGAAACTTTAAACGAAAGTCCAGTGCTTCCTTCTGAATCGCTTCATCATATTCGGCCAGAGCCTGAGTCATTAATTCAGTGAGATCCACTTTCTCTTTGTGTAGATTGATCGCCCCGCTCGCCATTTTTGATGCTTCAAAAAGATCATCAATCAACCGTTTCAGGCGTTTTGCTTTACGATCAATGATGCCTAAATAATCTTTTTTTCATCTTCTTTTATATCCGGGTTTTTTAATAAATCACTATAAGTAATAATCGAGGTCAGGGGTGTACGCAGATCGTGGCTGACGTTTGTGATCAGTTCTGTTTTCAGTCGCTCGCTTTTTGCCTGTTCTCTGCGTGATGCCTTGACACCGCGCTTCAATGTATTCAAATTTGCGGCCAATTGATTAAGTATCCCATTTCCTCGCGCAGGCAAGTCAGACTGATCAGAGCCTGCTGCAGTAGCAGCCACATCCAGATACATCCTGTTAAATGCGGCCGCCTGTTTAAAAATCCAAAATAGAATCGGCAATCCAATGACAGAAAGAATGAACAAAGGAACAAGCAAGTTGTTGAAAACAAGCGTCAGAACCGGTGCCGACATGCCAAGAAAAAAAATCAGAGCAGTGATCCCGAACACTTGCCATCCGGCGGGCAGCTGAGAAAAAGCGTCGTGCAAAGTGTGCCCCATCTTGACAATAAGGCTCCCCTGCCAGTTTTTGTGACGCTTCTTCTGATCGTTCAAATCATCAGTCAGCCATTGGCCCTGAAGCAGAACAATAAGTACCGCACTCGCAGTAAAGATGTACTTAAGAAAGATATACGGAAAATCAAACCCTTGTCTATATACTTCTGAACAAATAAGAAAGTAGATCGCAGACAATCCCAGCAGACCGAAACGGACATCAATGGGAAACTGATTGTAAAGCAATCGGACATGACTGAATCCATTTATTCTGCTTATCTGATATTTGCGATTGAAAAAAAGAGCCCCAAGAAGCATAGCTATTCCTGAGAGGACCAGTGAATTGACAACCAACTGGATGAGTAAGCCAAATGGATAAGAACGAAAAGCATTCCACACAAAAGTCAGATTGGTCAAGCCACCTATCAGCAGCAAAGATCAGAGTGCAGCCAGTTTTTCACCTTTCAATTTTGTAGCCAATGCGCCACACCACCTTTAAATATCTCGGATTTTTCGGATCAATTTCGATTTTCTCGCGAATCTTACGGATATGGACGGCAACCGTATTCTCTGAATGATAACCATCCTCATGCCAGACCCGCTCGTGAACTACATCGGCACTAAAGTACCGAGCTTCTGGGAACATTGCAGACTTTCTTCCATGTCCGAAGACGCAAAAGCAGAGGTTACAACTCTTTGACCAAGGCTTGTCCCAAGCCTAAAGTGAGGATGTTTTTCGCCGCGTTGAAATCTCGATCATGATGCGTCTCGCATTGCGGACAACTCCATTCACGCACAGCGAGTTCGTGTTTCCCGTCATCATGCCCGCAATGGGAACAGATTTGTGACGTCTTATACGGGTTTACCCTGACGAGCTTCTTGCCATACCAGGCACATTTATAGGTCAGCATTCGGCGAATTTCTCCCCAGGCCTGGTTTGCGATCGCCCGTGCCAGTTTGTGATTCCGCATCATATTTTTGGCTTTTAGATCTTCAATAACAATCAGATCATCGCTTTTTACCAGTTTCGTGGTGATCTGATGCAGATAATTTTGCCGCTGGTTGGCAATCTTTTCATGGATCTTTGCTACCATGAGTTGGGCTTTTTGCACGTTTTTGAAATCCGAAAGCTTTCTTGGCTGAAGAACTTTGTTGTGCCTATCCCACGCCATTTCTTTTTGAGCCTGTAAACGACGTCTCGCGAGCCGCTTTTGCCAATCATGCATTTTTTGGGATTGCCTTTTGTCGAAGCGAACTCTGGGAATTTTCTGTTCATCCGAACCAATGAGTAAATCAGAAACACCAAAATCAAGACCAATACATGCGTTCGTTTTGCGGAACACTTGGCTTTCGTCTTCAACTAGAAGAACGGCGAAGTAATGGTCAGTAAACGTTTTCCTGATGGTCACGGATTTAATGGTTTCGGGAATGGGTTTCCCAGATCGGAAACGCAGTACGCCCAGCTTCGGCAATTTCAAATAATGGAGAGCTGCCTGTTTGATATTTTGATTGACGCATTTGCTTTGATAGGACTGTTTGAACTGTTTCTTCGACTTAAACTTGGGGAATCCATGTTTTTGGTTAAAGAATTTTTTAAAGGCCTCCACCAAATCGTGATTCGTGTTCTGCAAACTGGTGCTTTCCGCTTCTTTGAGCCATGGGTACTCTTTTTTCAGGGCGGGAAGCAAATTATTTAAGGCGAAGGCATTCAAAAAAGGGGCGTCCAGGTTATTTTTATGCCGCTCGATCATCATGCCCAGCATTTGATTCCAGACAAAACGGGTGCAGCCAAAGTTGCATTGGACGAATAGTTTCTGCTTTTTATTCGGGTAGATACGTACTTTAAGCCCTTTTAGGGTCATGGTTTCACCTCTTTTCACAGCTTAATTATAGCACACATGTTCGTATTTTAGCTATTATCTAAACAGTTTCCCAACAAAAAAATAGAGACCCAGGACGCTGATTCATCTCGGCAATGAATGGCCAAGTTTTCTCAGGCTGGTCGCCTTTATAAATTTCATGTGTGGAAAAGACGCGGCCGGCATACTTCATCAGCAGAGCGACGATCCGGTATTCAGTCGATGTCAGTCTGACCGGGTCGCCGTTGACCGATACTCTTTTTTCTTCCTCTTCCAAAATCAATCCATGACGATTAATTATTCTATTCTTGACCTCATATTTTCCAGGAGTTACATAACGCCTGAGCTGCGATTTGACCCGTGCAATCAGTTCAAGCGGATTAAAAGGTTTCGTGACATAATCATCCGCACCGACTTGCAGTCCGAGAATCTTGTCCATATCTTCACTCTTTGCACTGATCATGATAATCGGAATATTTTTTTGTTCGCGAATCCTGAATGTCGTCTGAATCCCATCCAGCCACGGCATCATAATATCAAGCAAGATCAGATGCACCGTCGCCGCATGCAACTGGTCAATCGCTTCCTGACCGTCTTTCGCTTTAAGAACATGGATACCTCATTTTTCAGATAGATCTCGATGACATCTCTGATTTCCCTGTCATCATCCACCACAAGCACTGTGTAGTCTTCCATTCTATCCTGCTCCTCCCTTGAAGGATCTTACCCTTTTATTGTAGCTGGGAGTTCTTAACAAAAACAAACAGAATTTATGAAAAATTTCTTAAGAAGGATAAATTGAGTAATCCGTGGACACGAGTCAAGAGGTTGCCGGAAGACTATTGCTTATTGAATAGTAGTGTGGCATAATTATAACAGCTACTATTCAATAAACAGTATAAGAGGTGACATAAATGAGACAATCTGAATTTATTCAAGAATTGAAGATTAATCTTGCAGAAAAGCTGTCCGAACAAGAAGTGGAAGATATTTTGGCTGATTATGAAAGTTTTTTCACCTCCGGCAGAGAGGAAGGCCGGACAGATGATCAAATCTCGCGGGAACTGGGCTCTCCCGCCTTCTTAGCCCAGTCACTGTTGGAAGAACAGGATGGAAAAAATAACAAAGTGATGAACAAAAGGATCGCGAATCCTGGAAAAAGGCTATGCGCTTTTTTGATTGATTCAATCATTGCCTCCATCCCCTCTTTTATCGTTTCACTATTTATTGGCAGCGCGGTCCTTCCGTTTATCTTGATGATTCTTTTTTATTCAAGTCCTGCCGTGAGCCTGTCACTATTTTCAGCTTCTGCTTCTTTTCACGAAGAAGAAAGTTATGCCACCGTAACAGACGCAAAGGGGCAAGTCGTCAAAACACAAATAGAACAGAGCGGAAACAAACCTGCATCTGCACTGATCGATGCAAGTATTGCCGGAACCGCCTTGTATCTGCTCTATTCCCTTCTTTGTACTTGGTTGCTGAAAGGCCAAACCCTCGGGAAAAAAATGATGCGAATTAAAGTCCGGGCTTCAACCACTGATCCCGCTTCGAAAGGAGCCATATTCTATCGTGAGTTTCTGGGAAAAATACTGATCAACTCTATTCCGATCGTCCCGCTGGTTTCAATTTTTACCGTCTTATTCACTAAAGAGCACAAAGCGCTTCACGATATGCTGGCGGGAACAATCGTCACTGACTGCTGAGGGGGAACTCCATGGATACCCAGATGAAAAAGGGGATACTCGAGATGTGTATCCTTTTTAAATTGAAAGATGAACCCCTCTACGGCTATGAACTGATGAAGTCAGTCAGGCAAATTTTTCCGGATGTTTACGAGGGTTCCGTCTACACCATCCTCCGCCGACTGAAAAAAACCGGATTCACTTCTGTGACTCAGGAAAAATCACCTGCTGGACCGACCCGAAAATATTATGGCATTACTCCTTTAGGCCGTGCTTATCTGAAACAGAGTATTGAAGAGTGGCACACTGTGGTTCAAGGAGTTGTATCTCTGGGGATAAAAATCTAGATTACTGTTTGCTGGTTCACATCATTGGAAGGCCACTTGCTAGGCGGCCTCAACCCTAAAAAGCCCAAGTTACGCTCAAAATTCTGAAGGAGCAACAATCGTTAAATGAATCTTCATCCAAGTATCAAATGGTCGGTAGCGAAAGCCTAGAAAGATGACACACTGGTTATTTCAAAATGACCCCTCGTTGATGCACTATTTGTTCTATTTCTTCTCGTGATTTTATTCCTGATTTTGTAAAGATGTTCTTAAGCGAGAATCCCACAGAGCTGGCTGATATGTAGCTGTATGGCCATCGCTTTATTTGTCGGACTTCGTCGTTTCACAGCTGATGAAACCAGAAGACATCGATTAAGAATGGGTGATATCTCTGATCTGAAATAATTTCATCGAATGTGCCTGCGATTCTTGTAATTTCTGCCGCTGCAGCTTTTTGGAAACTGGTTGCATATACATTATCCCCGCATCAGTTTCATCTAGTTTAGAATGAATGGCCTGGATTTTCGCATCCGGATAATCCCCAAAAGTATTGCTTTTCCCAATCATGAAAAGAACCTGACCATCACGTACCGAATAATCATAAAGATAAGTATGATCATTTTTCAATCGAATCTCATAAAAATACCCACCCTGCGTCAGATCCGGAAATGCGCGATATTGACTGATATCCTGAGTCGATTTTCCCTGTTCCGCCAAGTAATAGATGAAGACTGGATATGTATGTCCGGCTGTCCAGGGGTATACATAAAGCCAGGTAAAGTAGGGTACAGATGACAGAACGAGCACAAGGATCCATTTCCAAGCATGCTTAAATGGTCTGTTCTGATAAACTGCCAGTCCATTTACTGTCAAGAAGAGGATCGTAAAAATAACTGCTGCTACGAATATACTGTTGAAAAGATCGGTAAAAGAAGGATTGCCTAAATAATTATTAAAAGCGGTTACATATAATACAATAATCAGCACCGAGATCATTATTTTCTTTAAATGTTTCACGTTCAGATCCCCTTTCTTTCTTCTATTCTATACTTTGATCTTTTCACCTGCTCATAATTCGCAAATTTCTTCGTGTGGATCCCCGAGCGTTTGATGCAAAATCAGCCACGTCCGTGACTGCAACAAAAATAAAAAACCATCTCTGGAAGAGACGGTTCAGGATACTTCATCTGCTTTTGTTATTATTGATTCAGCATTCTCCAGTCTTCAGACGTTGGATCAGCGTACCATTTTTTCAGCTGTTCCAGTTGTGCGCTGCTGATTGTGCCCTGCGCAACAGCCAGATGAATCAGCGTTTCAAAATCTGTCAATGTCTTTAATTTGATGTTTGCTTCTTCAAAATTTTTATCTGCCTGCGGAAGCAAATATGTAAAAATAGCTGCGACACCGAGCACATCCGCTCCGGCTTCTTCCAAAGCGTGTACCGCCGTCAGCACGCTTCCACCAGTTGAAATCAGGTCATCGATGACAACAGTTTTCTGTCCGGGTTGAACGATGCCTTCAATCTGCTTTTTCCGTCCATGGGATTTGGCCGACGAGCGGACGTAAGCCATCGGCAGATGCATTGCTTCGGCGATGAGCGCCGCATGCGAAATGCCTGCGGTCGCGGTGCCCGCAATCACTTCAGCACCGGGATAATTTTTCTGTATGAGACTCACAAATGCTTGAATCACGTCTTTCCAGATAACCGGATAACCCATAATCATCCGGTTATCGCAATAAACCGGCGAATGAATGCCTGAAGCCCATGTGAACGGTTCCTCCGGACTCAGAACCACTGCTTTTATTTTCAATAGATGTTCAGCGATCAATTGTTTACTTTCCATTGACTTTTCCCCCATTCATCAGCGACATGCTGAAAAGCTTCAGCCGGATGATCCGCAGCCGTTATGCTGCGGCCGACAACGATGTAATCACTGCCCAATTCCGAGGCGCGAGCCGGTGTTGCCACACGCTTCTGATCGCCAGCGCTGTCTGCGGCCAGGCGAATTCCCGGAGTAACCGTAAGAAAGGAGGGCGCGGTATGCTCCTTCATCTGCCGCGCTTCCCAAGCCGAACAGACAACGCCGTCCATTCCCGAATGATATGCGAGTTTACCATATTGAGTGATCACATCCATCATTGGATGCCCGATCATCAGTTCACTTTCAAGCATCTTCTGGTCAGTACTCGTCAGCTGTGTAACTGCGAGGCAGATCGGCCGCTTACCCGTGGCCCCTTCCTCAAGCCCCTCGATTGCGGCACGCATCATTTCTGATCCTCCGGCCGCATGAACGTTCACCATGTCGGCCCCGACCTTCGCCAGCCCTCGCATCGCCTTATTTACGGTGTGAGGAATATCATGCAACTTCAGATCGAGAAAAACGGAATAGCCGCTGTTCTTAAGTTCGCGGACAACATCCGCACCTTCTTGATAGTAAAGTTCCATGCCTACTTTGACGTAACATCCAGGCTGATTTATTTTTTTCAGAAGTTTGAACATTTCCTCTTTTGACGACACGTCTAACGCAACGATGATGCGTTCTTTTGAATTCAAAGTTTCCAGCTCCTTCCCACCAGCTCATGAATCGAGCTTACGCCCATACTTTGAAGCTTCCCAGGCAGCTCGTTAATAATCTTCGGGCAGACAAGTGGATCAACGAAGTTGGCGGTTCCGACAGCCACGGCACTTGCTCCAGCGAGAAAATATTCAATCACATCATCCGCGTTCTGAATACCGCCCATTCCGATAATCGGAATTTTCACTTGCTGGCTGACTTCATAAATCATACGGATAGCAATCGGCTTGATCGCCGGACCGCTCAGCCCTCCGGTTTTGTTTGCCAGGACCGGTCGCTGTGTTTTCAGATCAATGCGCATTCCCAGCAGAGTGTTGATCATTGACAACCCATCAGCTCCCGCCTGTTCAACCGCTTGAGCCATGGCCACAATATCTGTGACATTAGGTGATAATTTTACATAAACAGGCTTTTCAGAGACTGCTTTGACTTTAGCAGTCAACTCAGCGGCAACCTCCGGCACAGTCCCGAACTGAATGCCTCCATGTTTCACATTAGGACAGGAAATATTGAGTTCGAGAGCCCTGACTACGGGATCTTTTGACATTTTTTCAGCTGTACGCACGTAATCGGATGTTTCACTTCCGGCAATATTGGCGATAACTGGCGTATCATATTCTGCCAGTCTCGGAAGTTCATGGTCGATGATTTGATCCACTCCCGGGTTTTGAAGCCCGATCGCGTTCAGCATTCCCCCAGGTGTTTCCGCAACGCGGGGTGTCGGATTGCCAAAACGTGCCTCAAGTGTTGCCGCCTTAATGATGATTGCGCCAAGCTGATTCAAATCGTAAAGTTTCGCATATTCGGCACCAAAAGCGAAACAGCCGGAAGCGGGCATGACCGGATTTTTCAAATCAAGTCCAGGCAAATGTACATCTAGCATAGTTCAACCTCCCCCGCTCTGAAAACAGGACCGTCGCAGCAAACGCGCCGATAGCCTTTGCCGTCATCCCGATCAGTCGTATGGACCACACAGGCCAGGCAAGCGCCGATCCCGCAGCCCATCCGCTGCTCCATTGAAAGATACAGAGGCTTTTCACCAATCATCGTTTGAACAGCCTTCAGCATCGGAAGCGGCCCGCAGGCATAAGCAGTATCAAAGTCGATACCTTTTAGCACATCGGTGACACGGCCCGCTCTCCCGTTCGTGCCGTCCTCCGTCAGAATGATGGTTTCGCCGAGCTCAGCGAATTCGTTCTCATAAAAAATGTCCTTCTCAGATCTGAAGCCCAGCACGTGGGTTACCTGTACGCCTTTATCTGCGAGCATCTGTGAGAGCCCAAAGAGCGGCGGAACGCCAACCCCGCCCCCAATCATCAATGCGCGTCCGCCTTCCGGAACCGCATCGACCGGAAAACCATGTCCGAGCGGTCCGAACACGTCAATCTTCTTGCCCTCTACCGCATGTGATAAAAGTTCCGTTCCCAGGCCAATGCTTCGATAAATGAGTGTCAGGCTCTGATGGCCCAAATCCGCAGTGCAGATACTGATCGGACGGCGAAGGAGCGGCGCGGCTGAACCGGAACTGCCACCAACACGCACATGGACAAATTGTCCCGGTTCACTAATCTCCGCGGGTATTTTCCCATGTAGCTTCAGTTCAAAAATACCATCGGCAATTTCCCGATGCGAAAGAACGGTCATGTCTTCCTGAATCATTGGGTAACACCTTCCTGGTCACCCTGCTTTTTCGCCTCTGCGGCAACCGGATGATCATCCATCTTCGGCATGCATTCCGTTCTGAAAGCCAGGGACTCCAGTACAGTCAGCAGTGCTTCAGTCGTATCCAGCGAGGTCAGGCAGACCACGCCATTTTCAACGGATTCGCGGCGGATGCGGAATCCGTCTCTTGCCGGGCGCTGCCCCGGTGTTAGCGTGTTGACGACAAACTGTGCGCCTCCATGCCGGATCGTCTCCAGAAGGTTAGGCGCGGGGCCGCCGATTTTATTGACCACAGTGACTGGCAAGCGACGTGCGGCAATCATCTTGGCTGTTCCTTCGGTCGCCAGGATATTAAATCCTATATCATAGAATCGTTTGACAAGATCAAGTGCCTCTTCCTTATCTTTGTCGGCGATCGTGAACAGAACCGTGCCATGAGATGGGATGGATATCCCGCTTGCCAGCAGTCCTTTGTACAGTGCCTTTTCCAGTGTCACATCCTGGCCCATGACTTCTCCTGTCGATTTCATCTCAGGTCCAAGGGTGACATCGACACTGCGTAATTTAGCGAAAGAAAAGACCGGCACTTTGACAAAGACATTGTGGGCCGGCTCCGGATGAATGCCCGTACCATAACCCAGACCATTCAACGATTCGCCAAGAATCAGCTGAGTCGCCACCTTTGCCATCGGCACACCCGTAATTTTACTCAGGAAGGGCACAGTCCTGCTTGCCCGCGGATTCACTTCAATGACATACGGACGATCCTCATGAATGACAAACTGGATGTTCAGAAGTCCGACAACTCCCAGGCCTCTGGCAATCCTTATCGCTATGTCAACGACTTCTTCCTTGATTTCACCACTTAAGGTCTGCGAAGGATAGACGGCGATTGAGTCCCCGGAGTGAACGCCGGCCCTTTCGATATGTTCCATAATTCCCGGAATGTAGACGTCTTTCCCGTCTGACAAAGCATCGAGCTCAATCTCTGTCCCAACCAGGTAACGGTCGACCAGAACCGGATGGTCCGGATTAATGCGCACCGCGTTGCTCATATAATGAATCAGATCTTTTTCGTGATAAACAATCTCCATGGCGCGGCCGCCGAGAACATACGAAGGGCGGACAAGAACCGGATAGCCCAGCTTGCCGGCAATTTTGACTGCTTCTTCCGTTGAAAATGCCGTGTCACCAGCCGGCCGTTCTACCTTCAACTGATGCAGGAGCTGTTCGAAGCGGTCGCGGTCTTCCGCCTGATCCATAGCGTCCAGTGAGGTACCAAGGATCTGTACGCCATTCGCCGCAAGTCCGGCCGCAAGGTTTATCGCGGTCTGGCCGCCAAACTGTACGACAACGCCCTTAGGTTTTTCGAGATCAATCACGTGCATTACGTCTTCCAGCGTCAGCGGTTCAACATAGAGTTTATCGGAGACACTGAAATCAGTAGAGACCGTTTCAGGGTTATTATTGATCATGATCGCTTCGTAACCCTGCTGTTTAATCGCCCATACTGCGTGAACCGTGGCATAATCGAACTCGACACCCTGGCCGATCCGGATCGGTCCAGAACCGAGAACGACAACACTCTCGCGTTTAGAAACCTGCGACTCGTTTTCTTCCTCATAGGTGCTGTAATAATAAGGCGTTTCCGATGCGAATTCCCCGGCGCATGTATCGACCATTTTATAAACCGGGCGTATTCCCCGTGCCTTCCGCCATTCGGAAACAGCCTGTTCTTCTATATTCCAACAATCGGCGATTTTCGCATCTGAGAAGCCATGTTTCTTTGCATCAAGCAAAACACTGGCATCTTCAGGGTTTGATTTCAGTTCATCCTCGATACGGACAATGTGCGCCATTTTATTCAAGAAAAACGGGTTGATTTTTGTCTGGTTGCTAATGGAATCTATTGAAGCACCCCGACGGAACGCTTCTGCAATGAAATACAGCCGCCGGTCATCCTGTTTGGCTATATTCTCAACGAGTTCGTCCAAAGTCATTTCCTTAGCTTCTTTAATTTCAAGATGTCTTGTTCCGTTTTCAAGCGACCGGACAGCTTTAAGCAGTGACTCTTCAAAATTCCGGCCCATGGCCAGTACTTCGCCAGTGGCTTTCATTTGTGTGCCAAGTGTCCGTTTCGCATCATCAAATTTATCAAACGGCCAGCGCGGTATTTTCGTCACTACATAATCCAGAGTCGGTTCAAAGCTGGCGAAGGTTGTCCCAGTCACGGCGTTTCTGATTTCATCCAGTCTGTAGCCGACGGCTATTTTAGCGGCAACTTTGGCGATCGGATAACCGGTTGCTTTGGACGCGAGTGCTGACGAACGGCTGACACGAGGATTAACTTCAATAATATAATAGCGGTCGCTGCTTGGATCAAGTGCCAGCTGCACGTTGCACCCGCCTTCGATTTTCAGGGCGCGGACAATCCGAAGCGATACACTGCGCAAGCGCTGAAGGTCACGGTCGCTCAGCGTCTGGCATGGTGCTGTAACGATTGAATCTCCGGTATGGATGCCGACGGGATCAATATTTTCCATATGGCAGACAGAAATGGCTCCGTCATTGCCGTCGCGCATGACTTCAAATTCGATCTCTTTATACCCGGCGATGCTTTTTTCAATCAACACCTGATGAACAGGACTCAGTTTCAGTCCGTTCTCGGTGATCGTTTCCAGTTCCTCATCGGTTGAGGCAATGCCGCCACCGGTTCCTCCCAACGTAAAAGCAGGACGGATAATGACAGGAAGATGTATTTTTTCAACGAATTTTTTTGCTTCTTCATAATCAGTGACCGTTTCGCTCGGCGGAACCGGTTCACCCAGTTTGAGCATTAATTCACGAAATTTTTCACGGTCTTCCGCCTGCTCAATACTTTCAAGATTTGTTCCAAGGAGCTGTACGTTCAGCTCATCTAAAATTCCCGACTGGTGCAGCTGGACTGCCAGATTCAGACCGGTCTGTCCGCCCAACGTGGCGAGAAGGCCATCCGGCTTCTCTTTCCGTATGATCTTGCTGACGAATTCAACGGTCAGCGGTTCAATGTAGACATGGTCGGCGATATCGGTGTCTGTCATGATGGTCGCGGGATTGGAGTTCACGAGGACAACCTCGTAGCCCTCCTCTCTCAATGACTGACAGGCCTGAGTCCCTGAGTAATCAAATTCCGCCGCCTGTCCGATAATGATCGGTCCTGATCCGATGACAAGAATTTTGTGTACATCCGTTCTTTTAGGCAAGATCGACACCTTCTTTTCTATGTGTGTTTACCATGTTCATAAAGTCATCAAAAAGCCCCTGACTGTCATCCGGTCCCGGCGATGCTTCCGGATGGTACTGAACACTGAATGCGGGATAGCGTTTATGGCGGAGTCCCTCTATCGTGCCGTCATTGATCGCGAGATGTGTCACTTCCAGTTCGGTTCCTTCAAGGGATGACTTTTCAACGGTAAATCCATGGTTCTGGGAAGTAATGGCAAATTTCCCGGTCCGGAGATCCTTGACCGGATGGTTGACACCTCGGTGGCCGAAACGCATTTTCACGGTATTCGCACCTGAAGCAAGCGCAAATAGCTGATGGCCCAGGCAGACGCCAAAGATCGGAACTTTTCCCAATATGTCCCGGACCATTTGTACAGCCTCAGGAACATCTTTCGGATCTCCAGGGCCATTGCTTAATAAAACGCCGTCCGGATGAAGCTTCAGAATGTCCTTCGCGCCGGTCTGATACGGAACAATCACGACATCACAGCCGCGTTTGATACATTCGCGCAGAATGCCCTGTTTTGCACCAAAATCAACCAGAACAATTCTCGGTCCCTGGCCAGGAGTAACGTAAGCCGACTTTGTTGAGACACGACTGATCTGATCTTTCGGTAATGGCCATTTTTTCAATTCCTCCGCTATTTCAGCAGGATCTTCGTCCACCGAGGCAATCTTCCCTCTCAAAGTGCCGAATTCGCGGATGATTTTCGTCAGTCTCCGGGTATCTATGCCTTTGATGCCGGGTACATCGTATTCTGCCAGCCATTCACTGATTGTCTTATCCTTCTGCCAATGGGAAGGTTCTTCTGAGATCTCCCTGACAACGAGTCCCGATATACTTGGTCTTCCGGATTCATTATCCGAACGGTTGATTCCGTAATTTCCGATTAGGGGATACGTCAGCGTTACAATCTGCCCACAGTAGGACGGGTCCGTGATCACTTCCTGATATCCGGTCATTCCTGTATTAAAAATAACCTCGCCCTTTGACACTCTGAAGCTGCCAAATGCTTCTCCGATAAATGTTTCCCCGTTTTCAAGTACAAGCTGTCTTTTCAACCTTTTGCCACTCCTTTTATCCGATCCACTCGGACTTTTAATCCGTTGATCAAAGTTTCTCCGCAATCCGTTCAGGTTCAGAAGCCTGTCTTCCATCCTTTAAGTCAAGGGCCCATTCCAGAGCCGCCATCCGTGCTACCACACCATTGCTGATCTGTTTAAAATAACGTGAGTGAGCCGACTCGACAAGATCGCCGTCCAGTTCAACCCCTCTGTTCACAGGACCCGGATGCATGATAATGCTTTCCGGCTTCATCCGCTCCGCCCGTTCACGTGTCAGGCCATAGCGGTCATGATATTCTTCTTTTGTCAACTTCATCGCCGTTTCATGCCTTTCATGCTGAATGCGCAGCATAATCACTGCGTCAGCCGCTTCAATGGCATCGTCAACCGGCACATATTTACCCGGAAGCTTCTCATTTTTCCACTCCTCCGGCCCGGAAAGAAGGACCTGGCATCCAAGACGATTCAAGACTTCGGCGTCAGATCTCGCCACCCTGCTGTATCTGAGATCCCCGATGATCGCCACTGTCAGTCCTCGGAAGGCAAAGAATTCCTGGTGGATTGTCAGAAGATCCAAGAGAGCCTGTGTCGGATGATTCCCCGCTCCGTCCCCCGCATTCAGAATTTTAACATCTATTCCTTCAAGCAATTCACGGTAATATTCGTCCTTTTTATGGCGAATCACCACGGCTTTCGCACCAATGGCTTGCATCGTCCTCACCGTATCATAAAGCGTCTCACCCTTCTGAGTGCTGGATGCCGCACTGCTGAAGTTCAGGACCTGAAGTCCCAGGCGCTTTTCAGCCGTTTCGAAGCTGAACCGCGTCCTTGTGCTTGGTTCAAAAAACAGATTGGCAACCAGCAAATGATTCGGGGCAAACCATCCCGCGTCGCCCATTTCACGTATTTGTTCCGCCCGATCGAGAATTTCGTCAATTTCAGAAACCGTCAAGTCATTCAAACTGAGCAGATTTGCCATTCAAATTGCCTCCCCTGTTTTTAGTGTGCGTATTCCTGAATAATCCATAATGAAAAACCTCTCTGCCAGAGATTCTGACAAAGAGGTTTGTATGCAAAAAAACCGCATTCTGCGCTAAGCCGCTCTTTATCAGTCTCTCTGGACTGCCCTTAAAAGACGCTGTACTGCTGAACTTTTTATTCTTTTTTCGAAAGGATAACCACCCGATCCGCGCTGTCCACTTCGTTCAGCTGAACCGAAATCAGTTCTTCCTTTGAAGTGGGTACGTTTTTTCCGATGTAATCCGGCCGGATCGGCAGTTCGCGATGACCCCGGTCGATTAAGACCGCCAGCTGGATCCTTTCCGGTCGCCCCATATCCATGAGCGCGTCCATAGCCGCCCGGATGGTTCGTCCGGTAAAAAGTACATCATCGACAACAATCACTGTCTTTCCTTCGATAGATACCGGCAAGCTGCTTCCGACAATTTCTGGCTCCCGCGCCTTTTCTCTCAGGTCATCCCGGTATGCTGTAATGTCAAGTTCACCTACTGAAACTTCACGTGTTTCAATCGTCGAAATACGCTCCGCCAGCCGATTGGCCAGATAAATGCCTCTGGTCTTTATTCCGACAAGTACAACTGAGTCGACTCCCTCATTGCGCTCAATGATCTCGTGCGCCAGTCGTGTGAGCGCCCGCGACACGGCTTTTTCATCCATAAGTTCTTTTTCTTCCAAATCCAGTACACCTGCCGCTTTTTTCCGGCCATAAAAAAATCCTTGCCTGTTAAAGCAAGAGACCGTAGTGCTGCCAATGGACATTGGCAATCATCACCCTTCCTAGTCTCTCAGGACTAAATTAAAAGGAATCATTCAGTTAAATTCATTACGGATAGTATGACAAAGTTATCGATACTTGTCAATCATATATTGGCTGAAAAAGATTGCCGGGATCAAGAAAAATTCCCTTGGCGAAGCATACCAAGCAGATTTTCAAAGTCAGTCGGCGGATCCATTTTAAAATTCATGAATTTTCCAGTAACTGGATGAGTAAAACCAAGTTCGGCCGCATGGAGCGCCTGACCATCTATAGGCAGTGTTTTCCTCGGCCCATATTTCGGATCCCCGGCAACTGGATGACCGATATAAGCCATATGGACACGAATCTGGTGTGTTCTTCCTGTCTCCAGTCTGCAGGAGAGATACGTATACTTTCCGAACCGCTCAAGCACTTCGAAATGAGTGATCGCCGATTTACTGTGGTTTTTTGTTACAGCCATTTTTTTTCGATCCTTTTCATCACGGCCGATCGGCGCATCAATCGTTCCAGAATCCTCATCCAGTGTACCGTGCACAATCGTTAAATACACACGATGCGTGGTTTTATCCTTCAGCTGTGCCGCCAGCGAGTGATGGGCGGCATCTGTTTTAGCAACCATTAAAAGGCCGGACGTGTCTTTGTCGATTCGGTGCACGATACCTGGACGCAGGACACCGTTTATTCCCGACAGGTCATGGCAGTGATACAGTAGTGCATTGACGAGTGTGTTTGTCATATGGCCCGGTGCAGGGTGCACGACCATGCCGCGCGGTTTATTGACAACGATAACTGAGTCGTCTTCATAAACAATGTCCAACGGAATATTCTCCGAAACGACATCGAGCGGCTCAGGGGCAGGTATAGAAACGGATATTTCATCCCCGTTTTTCATCCGGTAACTGATCTTGACTTTGTCACCGTTGACCAGAACATGACCTTCTTTAATCAGCTGCTGCAATCGGCTGCGCGACTCATCGGGAAACTGCTCTGCCGCCCATTTATCCATGCGCTTACCCTCATCCGTCTGATCCGCAACTTTTCTAAGGCATGCCATGATTATTTTTCTTTCCTTCCGTCGAGGAATAAATAGATAATGAGCAGGATGACACCGATAAAGAGGGAGGAATCCGCTAAATTGAAAACCGGAAAATTATAATGCACGATATACACATGAATAAAATCGACCACTTCTCCCCTGAATAACCGGTCGGAAAAGTTTCCCACAGTTCCTCCAATAATAAAGGCGAGCGACAGGCCCAGGAGCGGCTGCTTTCTTCCTGCTTTCTGCATATAGTAAATGACAACCGCGAGGACAGCAACCGTTATGATAAAGAAAAAGATAAACTGGCCTTCCAGGATGTTCCACGCCGCCCCTGTATTTCTCAACGATGTCAGATAAAACACATTTGGAATGATCGATATACTCTCACCAACGCTCATGTTCCGAATAACCATCCACTTTGACAACTGGTCCAGTAAGAATATGACCAATGCCACCAAATAATAAATCATGTAATTTCCCCCAGCCTTAACTTTTCAACAAAAACGTTCTTTCTGCATTTTAGCATAATCAGGCAGTAAGGGCATGACTTATTCATCATTGATATAGATTATGTATACGGCAATTTCATGCCGTATCTGATTCAGCGCTCGACCGGATCCGTCTCATCGATCTCCTGATTATGTCTCCAATGTTCAAAATTTCTGTTTTTCAAAATCTGGATCTGGTCGTCACCCGTGTATCCATCAATATCTGTTGCGGCGAATCCCTCAAGATCCTCAACATATCCCGTTCTTTCATCGTAATCCTGATACGGAGCATTTTCATATATCATTTTTTGGTCATTATAACGGGACACAAGTTCGTACGCATTCTGCTCATCAAACCCGCTGTCCTCATCCCGAAATAAATCCGGCCCCCCTAAATCATCAATCACTGATTCCTCCACAGGGCGCACCTTATAGCTGTGTTTTGGAGGCGCATCATTTACAGCCGTCCTCGCAGTGGGAAGTGCGTTCAGCCGTGCACGTGGTATTTTTTTACCGGTTTTTTCGTCAATGCCATACGTGCCGTTTTCTAACTTTCTGAGCGCATCCTGAATATCCTTCAGTTCATCACGTTCTTTTTTATCAAAAGCAAGATCTTTTTCCCGTTCATAAAGCTGAGTGGCCGAGTCCGCCGGATGGTTGTCATAAGCTGATAGCTCACCTGAAGCAATATCCGAAACAGAACCCTGATCTTCAGCCGTTTCCATGTCATGCATTAATTTGTTTTCAAGCAAGACTTTACGTTTCATTAGTCTTTTTTTGATTTTCCGGTGACCAAACATAATAAAAAATCCCTCCTTTATCCTCACACTATTTAGTGTTGGATAAAGACAGGGATTTAGACAGCATAATTATTTCGTTTTATGGAAAAGATTACTCTTCGAGGCTTACACCCGCATAATCATGCCTGACCGTTTCACTGCAGCTCGCACAAAGCGTCGGATGATCGTGATCTTGTCCCACGGAAGGAAGAACCGACCAGCAGCGTTCACATTTTTCACCTTCAGCCGGACGAACAGCTACTGAATCCAGAGTATATTGGTCGGCCGTATCAGGGACTGTGACAGACGGGGCTTCAACGTCAACGTGTGAGACAATGAACAATTTGTCAAGTGACGGCTGTTCCTTGAGCCACTCAGTGGACTTCGTTGCAAAAATAGTAACCGCGGCCTCCAGCGATTTGCCGATCAGCTTGGCATCACGTGCTTTTTCAAGCGACTTCAGTACATCGTCACGCACGGAAAGAATGGTCTTCCATTTCTTTTTGAGTTCATCAGCGTCCGCTACTGTTTCCAGTTCTGGCATGTCGGTCAGCTGAACATATTCCGAAACTTCAGCTGCTCCCGGAATGAACTGCCAGATTTCTTCAGCTGTATGCGGGATAATCGGCGACAATAACTTGGTCAGCGCCAAAACTGTTTTGTACAGTACCGTCTGAGCCGATCGACGGACGAGACTGTCCTTAGGCTGGACATAGAGCGCGTCCTTCGCGACATCCATGTAGAAAGCGCTCAAATCAATCGAACAATAATTCTGCAGCGCTTTATAAACATTCTGGAACTGATACTCATTGTAGCCATCCAGGCATGTGTCAATCAGTTCATTCAACCGGATCAGCATATATCTTTCCAGTTCAGGCATATCTTTTACAGCAACTGCATCATTTTCCGTGAAATCATTCAGATTACCGAGCATGAACCGGACCGTGTTCCGGATCTTGCGGTAAACTTCCGCAACCTGGGCAAGGATTTCATTGGATACACGCGCATCTGCCTGATAGTCGACTGAAGCGACCCAGAGCCGGATGATGTCCGCTCCAAACTGTTTCATGACCTTCATCGGATCAATGACGTTACCTACGGACTTGCTCATTTTCAGTCCCTGGCCATCCAGTGTAAACCCATGGCTTAGAACCTGCTTATAAGGAGCGTGCCCGGTTACAGCAACAGAGGTCGCAAGAGAGGAGTTAAACCAGCCTCGATACTGATCGGAACCTTCCAGATACATGTCAGCAGGCCGTCTCAGTTCCGGTCGTGTGGTCAGGACACCCTGGTGTGACGAACCTGAATCAAACCAAACATCCATGATGTCCGTCTCTTTACGGAACACACCGTTCGGGCTGTGCTCTGATGTAAATCCTTCTGGAAGTAGATTCTTTGCTTCGCGCTGAAACCAGATGTTCGATCCATACTGGCGGAACAGTTCCGCTACGTGATGGATGGTTTCACCCGTAATAATCGGTTCCCCGTCTTCACCGTAGAAAACAGGAATCGGAACACCCCACGCACGCTGTCTGGAAATGCACCAGTCTTCGCGGTCTTTAATCATATTGGTCATCCGAAGATCGCCCCAGGATGGCGTCCATTTCACTTCATGAATCGCGTTAAGAATTTCTCCTCGGAAGGCTTTGATAGAAGCGAACCATTGTTTTGTCGCCCGCCAGATCACCGGCTTCTTCGTACGCCAGTCGTGAGGGTAGGAGTGGGTGAAAGTCCCTTTTTTCAGCAACGCATGGACTTCTTCCAGTTTATCCATAACAGGTTCATTTGCATCCGAGTAGAAAAGGCCTTCAAAACCTGGAGCTTCGTCAGTCATTAACCCTTTATCATCGACGGGGCAAAGGATGTCCAGTCCGTATTTTTTACCGACATTAAAGTCGTCTTCGCCAAATCCCGGTGCAGTATGAACACAGCCGGTACCTGCATCAAGGGTCACATGATCCCCAAGGATCACCACGGAATCACGGTCATAGAAAGGATGGCGGCAAACCACACCTTCCAGAACTTTTCCGCTGAACGTCCGAAGGGTTTGCGGGGTTTCCCATCCAAAAGTACCGGTCAGTGATTCAACAAGATCTGTCGCGACAACAAATTTCTTTTCGCCGACCTGAACCACACTGTAATCAAATTTTGGATTAACCGCGATCGCCAGGTTCGCTGGAATGGTCCAAGGTGTTGTTGTCCAAATCACGACTTCTTCATCCGGATTCAGGACATTCTTGCCGTCAGTGACATGAAAAGAAACATAAATTGAATAGGACTTAACGTCTTTATATTCGATTTCCGCTTCGGCCAGAGCAGATTCGGATGAAGGGGACCAGTAAACTGTCTTCTTATCTTTGTAGATGTACCCCTTTCTTGCCATTTCCCCGAAAACTTCAATCTGTTCCGCTTCAAATTCTTTGTTCAGTGTCAGATATGGATGATCCCAGTCTCCGCGAACACCAAGACGCTTGAATTGCTCTTTTTGATGTTCCACCTGTCCGAGCGCATATTCTTTGCACTTTTCGCGAAGTTCTGCAATCGACATCTTTTTTCGGTCAATACCTTGCTTTGCAAGCTGCTGCTCGATCGGCAGTCCGTGCGTATCCCAGCCCGGCACATAAGGCGTCTGAAATCCAGTCATTGATTTGAAACGGTTGATTATATCCTTCAAGACTTTATTTTCAGCGTGCCCGATATGAATGTTTCCATTCGCATAGGGCGGTCCGTCATGAAGAATAAACTGCGGTTTTTCCGCATTATGTTCCAGCGATTGCTTATACAGATGTTCATCATCCCACTTTTTCTGCATCAACGGTTCTTTGTTTGGCAGACTGCCCCGCATCTTGAATGCTGTTTTCGGCATCAGTAATGTTTGTTTGTAGTCCAAAGCCTTAACGCCTCCATTTTTTTCTTATTCCTCTGTATCAAAAAGGTCCTTCCATCCCAAAGGGACGGAAGGACCGCGGTACCACCCTAATAACAGATAAAATCTGTCACTCAGAAAATCCTTAACGCGGATCATACGCCATGCCTTACTCATCAAAATTTTTCAGGCACAAACTCAGGGGTGATCTTCTTCATTGCTGAAAACGCCGGGCTCACACCATTCCCCGGTTCGCTTGGTTTCGCCGCCATGAATACTCTCCCCGTCAGCGCTTATTCTCATGTTTTCCGCCTGTTTCAATCCAGGCAATCACTACTTCAATGTATGAACAGTATATTCAAATGCCGCACGCGCGTCAAGCCTGTGTTCTCAAAACTTCAGAGTTGGCGTCTGCAGTTTCCGCGTCACCGTCGGGATTGGATGATAGGCTCTTCCAGTCATCACTCTTTAAAAGTTCCAGCTGAGCTTCGATCAGCATCTGAAAACGAGTCCGGTAAACATTGGCTTCTTTTTTCAATTCCTCAATGTTCAATGTGACCTTTCGTGATTTTTCAAGCGCCTCGTTGATAATCCGATCAGCATTTTTCTTTGCTTCCATGACAATCAGCTTGGCTTCTTTATTCGCACTATTCTTAACTTCCTCCGCAGTCTCCTGCGCCACCAGAATGCTTTTGTTGAGTGTCGTCTCGATATTGGAAAAATGGCTTAGTTTTTCCCCGGAATTTTTAACTTGCTGTTCGAGATCCTTCTTTTCTCTGATCAGCGCTTCATAATCCTTGATAATCTGATCAAGAAAATCATTGACTTCATCTTCATCATACCCGCGAAAACCACGGGAGAACTCTTTATTATGAATATCCAATGGTGTTAATGGCAATCCGATACACCTCCAAGTCAATACATGAAACTAAATTTTCTGTTTAATACAGTTTACCATATTGCAACCGAATTTTGTTCTTTTTTGTCAGGCCTTCAACGGATATTATTTTGCTTCTGCCATGACCGCGCAGCGAGAGGACGTCCCCCTCACCCAGTTCAAAATCCTTTTTCTCTGTAAGCTGCCAGTTGACCCTGGCCATTTTTCTTTCGATAAGCTCAGCAACCCTGGATCTGGGCAGATGATAAATTTCAGAAAGTACGGTGTCCAGCCTGAGAGAAGAGACTGTTCCGCCGGACTCCTCCCATTTTTCTTCGTTATGTATCAGCCGGTTCTGCTCAATTGGCTTGCAAGAGACATCCGTTCTTCCGACAGAGGTGAGATTCATCGCCAGATAGGGCTCTATATCCTTTGAACAAATAAACTGAGCATGCGAATCTGTGACAATAAGGTCACCTATCTTTCCTCGGATAACGCCTGTTCCGATCAATGCGCCCAAGAGTTCGGAATGAGACAGAGAGACAAATTTCGCGGGAAATTCAACTTCAACGTAAGACAGTTCAAAGGCATCTTCACTCTCCGGCGAGTAGGGCGGTAAAAGCAGAGCTCTTTTTCTCTCTGCCCCGTTATAACCGCCAGAAAAGGAGACACTGACTTCATCATTTTTTCCGATCACAGACTTAAGGATCCGCTGCTGGCGCGGATCCAAAAAATCTGTCAGTCTGGCAGCGTACCTTCTCGATACCTGCTCCTTCCAGTCAAGAAACTGATCGATCAATGGTTTCTCTTCGGGACGAAAGTGTTCATATACAGACATGGTCACTCACCCGAATATCGCGGCAATACTGAAGATTCCGACCTGGGCAAACCAAAGAGCAAGAAACGCAATCATCGGAGAAATATCAATCACACCGCCAATTGGAGGAATGATTCTCCTGAAGGGTGCCAGAAAGGGTTCGCAAACCCTTGCAAAAAGAGCACCGACCGATGAGTTCGCCAAATTAGGCAACCACGACATTAATATATAGATGAACAAAATCCATTTATAGATATTTAATGCTTCAGATAAGATTGTCGCAATCCAGAACAACACTATACTCACTAAATTCACCTCATTGTCACTTCAGTTATCATGCCTGGTCGTCCATTTTCCATCCGCTGATCATGCCCGAAATATCAACGGACTCAGGTGCAAACAAAAAAGTATCATTACTGATTTTGCGGATTTGCCCATTGAGAGCAAAAGTCGTCCCGCTCATAAAGTCGAGGATCCGCCGGCCATCGGCTTTTGTGACGCTCTGAAGGCTGCAGATTACAGTTCTCTTGCCCTTGAGATGAGCAACAATACCCTCTACTTCATCAAATGACTTGGGTTCCACCAATATCATTTTCTCCTGCTGCCGGATATTTTGAAAGGCGACCAGCTTTCCATTTTTTCCAGCCAACTGATTTTCCTGTACGGCTGGTTTGCTTTCGTCAGACCTGTAATGTGATGAGTGCTCTTCCTCCATCGGATCAACTGTTTCTTCGAGATCAAAAAAACGTCTGATTGTCGATTTAAGGCCCATTTTCTTAGCTCCCCTTCAATTCATTTCCAACAAGAGCAGTTCCTATTCTGACGAACGTAGCACCTTCTTCAACAGCTATCGGGTAATCATGTGACATACCCATAGACAGCTCCGTACAGGGTGCATAATCAAGATTTCTGTCGCGTATTTTATCCCGGCAATATCTTAATCGTCGGAATACTTCACGTATTAACGCACGATCTTCCGTGTTCGGTGCCATCGTCATCAGGCCGACAATCCTGATGTGCTCAAATTCTTCCAGTTTATCAATGAATTCGTTCAGTTCGTCCTCTTTAATGCCGTGTTTCGTTTCTTCACCTGAAATATTCATTTCAATAAAACATTTCAGCTGACCGGTTTCTTTCCTCTTATTAATTTCTTCAGCAAGCTTCAGACGATCGAGCGCGTGAAAGTAATCAATTCGGTCAACAACGTCTTTAACCTTACGGGTCTGAAGCGTGCCAATCAGATGCCAGGTTATCCGGTGATCCTGGATCGCCCGCTGCTTTTCAAGCAAACCTTCCTTCCTGTTCTCCGCCAGATTAAAAAGGCCGCTTTCCACCGCTTCCCGAACCCTCTCATCACTCACATATTTGGTGACCGCAATCACCGATACATCTTCACGCCTGCGTCCGGATTTCTCGCACGCCATTTGAATAGTTTCATTTACTTTTTTAAAATTTTCCGCTACTGTCAATGCTTAACTTTCTCCTTCGTCCTTTATACCGATAAAACCCATCATCCGTCCTGTCACCCCGTGATCCCTCCGGAAAGAGTAGAAAAGATCCGGAAAAGCATAAGTTGTATATTTTGTAACAAAAACCTGTTTTTCCGGAATTCCTGAGTGAATCAGAACGGCACGGTTGAGTTCCTGCAAATCAAGTAAATAATGGCCTGACCCATGCGGGTGTACTGCTGCAGACCAAATCGCAGGATCCAAACACCGGACCTTATCAAACACTTTCTGATCCACTTCGTAATCCTGAGCGCCGATGGCTGGTCCGATCACAGCACTAATGGCTTCTGGCTCAATCTGAAGTTCGCGGCTGAGCCTATCGACCATTTTTCCGGCTCCAAGACCGACACTTCCCCTCCAGCCTGCGTGAAAAATGCCGACAGCAACCGGTTTCAGACAATAAAAGTAAATCGGAACGCAATCTGCGAAACAGAGCGAGAGGAGCAGATCTGTTTCAGTCGTAAAAAGACCGTCCACATTTCGAACCACCGTCTCCATACTGTCAGCTCCGGCACCTGCCATCTCTGGAGTTGCCCGGGCAATATTTGTGCCATGAACCTGTTCGGCACAGACCCAACTGTTCAGTGGGAAACCAATTTGTCCGGCTAAAATCCTGCGATTCTTCACCACACGTCCGGATTCGTCTTTTACATGAAGCCCCATATTTAGTGAGGAGAAAGGGCCAGTACTTGTCCCTCCTCTTCTGAGCGAAAAACCTGCAACAATCCGTCCCGTTTCGAAGACAACAGGTTGCCTGAGCAGTGCCACATCACTAACCAGGGAAAAGGGCTCACTCAATATTTTCACCCTCCATCATCTGACAAAACGCAGCCTATTCATTGTATATTTTAACATACACATCAATAAGAAGTGTAATTTTTTGTCATTCCTTTTCCCGAACAGGCGCATCAGGATCATTATAGAAACGGACCAGAATGACATCGGCTCCTATTCTGACGATATTACTCCATGGCACAACTACGTCATTGTCTCTCCCGAACAAACCAAGCACACGTCCCGCTCCGGGAATGATAAGATTCTCAATTTTCCCCGATGAAAGATTGACATCGAGATCACCAATATGGCCAAGACGCTTTCCATTTTCCACATTCACAACTTCCTTGGTCTGAAAATCAGATATTCTGGGCATTGCTCTTCCCCCTTTTCGTTAATAAAATATATATGGGGAACAGAAATGATTGAGAAGTGAAAAATATTGTTTCTGAAAGCCAATTGTATAAAGCGCATTTGACAAAGCCAACACTCTGGCACAAACTGTAACTTCGTTGTGGACTGCTTAACCTTTTATCCATTAATCCCTTAAATTTCATACTTAAAGTGAAAAAATGCTTGCCGAAGCAAGCATTTTATGGTCCAATATCCTGATTCATTTCTTTTATTGCCATCTTTTCAAGCCTGGAAACCTGCGCCTGTGAGATGCCGATTTCCTGAGCTACTTCCATTTGCGTCTTGCCGTAGAAAAAACGCATGGCCACAATTCTCTTTTCCCGATCATGCAGCTTACTCATCGCTTCTTTCAGAGCGATATTATCAACCCACTCTTTGTCCCGGTGCTTTTCATCACTGATCTGATCCATGATAAAAATCGGGTCTCCGCCATCACTGTAAATGGGTTCAAACAGCGAGACAGGATCCTGAATCGCGTCCATCGCAAAAACAACATCTTCCACAGGAAGGTCAAGGATTTTTGCGAGCTCAGCGGATGTGGGCTCTTTGGAGTGTTTCGCTACGTAGCGCTCTTTTGCCTGCAATGCTTTATAGGCCATGTCACGCAGTGAACGCGATACCCGAATTGGATTATTGTCTCTTAAATATCGTCTGATCTCCCCAATGATCATGGGGACCGCATAAGTGGAAAATCTGACATTTTGGCTCAAATCAAAATTATCAATTGATTTCATTAATCCGATACAGCCGACCTGAAATAAATCGTCTACAGATTCGCTTCGATGATTGAACCTCTGAATCACGCTGAGCACCAGCCGGAGATTCCCGTTAACCAAAATTTCTCTGGCTTCTTTTTTCCCCGACTGTAATTCTGCAAATAACTTACGCATCTCTGCATTGGTCAGTACAGGAAGTTTAGACGTATCGACCCCGCAGATTTCAACTTTATGCCGTGCCATGAAGGACAACCTCCCAGTGCCTGACTGCTTGAATGAGGGCGAAAATTTAACGGCAATCTTCCGGATTTTTAACCCGGAATACCGGAGTTTCGTTTTCTCCCTGTCATAAGGTCAAGTATCTCCTGAGGAAGTCATTTTATGCATCGAGTTTTCTGCAGACGCTCCGATCAGATCATTAAGCCATTTTGCTGAATTCCTTTTTAAGCCTTTTAATAATTCTTTTTTCAAGTCGGGAAATATAGGACTGGGAAATGCCAAGCTGATCGGCGACATCTTTCTGTGTTTTCTCTTTCCCGCCTTCTAGGCCAAAGCGAAGCGTCATGATCTCCTTTTCCCTGTCGCTGAGCATCAGCATAGCATTCTTGAGAAGCGTGTGATCTACTTTTCGCTCCATATCCGATGTTGTTATATCGTTTGCTGTGCCCAGAACATCGGAGAGAAGCAATTCGTTGCCATCCCAGTCAACATTCAATGGTTCATCCAGTGAGACCTCTGAACGTGTCCGGTTATTTCGTCTCAGATACATCAGAATCTCATTTTCAATGCATCTCGAAGCATAGGTAGCCAATTTGATTTTTTTTTCGGGATTGAACGTATTGACCGCCTTGATCAGGCCGATGGTTCCGATGCTGATCAGGTCTTCAATGTTAATCCGCGTATTGTCGAACTTTCTGGCAATATAAACCACAAGCCGCAGGTTGCGTTCAATCAAAGTAGCCCTTACTTTCTCATCACCTGAGGGAAGCTTTTTCATCAGCTCCGCTTCTTCTTCTTTGGTCAAAGGTGACGGCAGGCCGTCGCTCCCTCCGATATAATAGATTTCTTCAGGACGAATATGCAGTTTAACAAGAATCTTGTGCCAAACTTCAGCAAGAAAGAATTTCATGCTGATTCCCTCCCTCTTATACGATTTTTCTGATCAGGACGCTGGTTCTATCGTTTTTCCATTGAGCAGCATGTCCGGATGAAGAATACTGCTGAAATCTCCGGACGCGCTCAACTTCTGTGCCGTCAAAGCAATAAGAGTCCTTCTGCATTCGACCGTCCGGCCTTCGTGGGTGATCAGCACCTGATCCGGCCTGAACGCAATGATATAGCGCGTTGTTCCGTCCACAGAACTATAAGGCACCCATGTAATCCTGCTCTCCCATTCACCCGGAAGATCCGGAGATACCTGAAACGGATCATTCATTTCTGCCATCTGAATCAAAGCTGCGGGAACCTTATCTCCGCAGGCTTCCCTGCTGAGAAACATGACCGGAAGCCTGGTCAGGGGATCATAAAGCTTATTGCCACTGTCAATCAGCGCTCTTGAACGAATGGTCTGATTAAATATCATGACCGTTATTTCTGCTCCGGTAGAGTCCGCCCATTTGCGAACCGCTGTCTGTTCCATTCTCTTTTTGGAAAAGAGCCACAGCGCGGGAAAACCCAGAACAACAAAAATCCAACTGATCGGATCGCCGAAATTCATCGTATTGAAAAATCGGCTGTCTGCATAAACTGTACCGTTCTGAAAGAAATAATGGAGTGCGAAGAGGCCTCCACCAATGGCAAAAGCTGAAAAATAAAAAGCAGCGAGATTCTGAAGAAAGACGGACAGTCTGCCATAGCCAAAAGTGATAAAAATAATCAAAACGGAGAAGAGAAATTTACCGAGCGGATGTGTTACTAGAATGGCAAAAGGTGTGAAAAGGATCAGAACGACAGAAGATGCCATCAACGCACCAAATAGGAGACGCATCCTGTACACCCTGCGTTTAAGCATGAGAGCAGTGAGTTTCAGCAGACAGGCATCGATCAGTAAGTTAAGCAGCCAGACTGCGTCAAGATAAAGTACCACTATCCCACCTTCTTCCTCGCGTGTTTAGGATTAGTATACGGGCCTTATCTGTGAAAGTCTGTCGCTCTGTGACCGGATTTTTTCTGTTATTTTGACACTTTTTGTTTGGCTTTGTTAAACTTGCCTTTTGTTTAAGAAGGACCATGATCTGATCTTAGAAAGTCGAAAATAAATAAAGAGGCAGGAACTCCGGATGAATATCATCCCTGTCCCTGCCTCTAAGTTGAGCGGATCGTTAATGACGTGGATCTTTCGAAAAAAAGGAAAACATTATTGATTCCTTTGATGACGGTTGCGCAAAAATGTCGGAACGTCCAGTGTGTCCTCGTCCTCGATAATCCCATGGGGCCGACGTGCAGTCTGATCCGGATGCTTCAGCCCGTCCTCACGCCGAAAATTCTGGGGCTTCTTTTTCAAAACCTCGTTCTCTTCCGGTACAGGCCTTCGTCTGATCAAACTGTCGGATTCCGGAGCCTTCTGCGGCTCTTTTTCTTCCGAAAGAAAACCTGTCGCAATGACAGTAACAACGATCTCATCTTCCATTTCTTCGCGGATCACGGAACCGAAAATCATATTGACATCTTCATCAGCTGCGGTTGCGACAATGTCAGCAGCTTCATTTACTTCATAAAGGCTCAGATTATTGCCGCCCGTAATGTTCATTAGGACACCCTTGGCGCCGTCAATGGATTTTTCTAGAAGAGGACTGGAAATCGCCTTTTTCGCAGCTTCAGCCGCGCGATTTTCACCCGAAGCGATACCAATAGCCATCAGAGCTGAACCGCCTTCGGTCATAATCGTTTTTACATCGGCAAAATCCAGGTTGATCAGACCAGGTACAGCGATCAGATCTGAAATACCCTGAACACCTTGCCGCAATACATTGTCGGCTTCCCTGAAAGCATCCAGCATCGGGGTATTTTTATCAACGATTTCGAGTAATCGGTCATTTGGAATGACAATCAATGTATCAACTTTTTCCTTCAGGTTTGCTATTCCAAATTGTGCCTGTTTCGCACGCTTTCTTCCTTCAAAAGTAAAAGGACGCGTAACCACGCCGACTGTCAAAGCGCCGACATCTTTGGCAATCTCCGCAATGACAGGCGCAGCTCCGGTTCCTGTTCCGCCACCCATTCCGGCGGTCACAAATACCATATCGGCACCCTTCAGAATTTCTTCAACCTGGTCCCTGCTTTCCTCAGCCGCCTTTTTACCAACATCAGGGTTGGCACCGGCACCGAGTCCCCGGGTGAGTTTCTCTCCAAGCTGAAGTTTCGTAGCGGCTTTAGAAAATTTCAACGCCTGGGCGTCCGTGTTGGCACAAACAAATTCAACACCCTGAATACCACTCTCAATCATTCTGTTAACGGCGTTATTGCCGCCACCGCCGACACCAATGACTTTAATTTTTGCAAGGTGCTCTGTTTCCACGTCACTATCGTACATTCTCATTTCCTCCCATTCAGAGGTCAAATTTTCGCCGCAGCAATTTGCCTGTATCTTATTAAGAAAACTTGGTGAAGCCAAGCTTCTGGCGCCGGCTGAGCCTAAGTTGTGACGGCCAAGGATGGCCTAACACCGAACAAGCCATAGGACATGGCGTTCTCAGTTCGTCCCTTTACACTATTTCTTTAACTCTTTTATTCTTTCTTATTGTGTAAAACAAATGATTAACGTCAGTCAAAGAACATATTGAACCAGCTTTTTACTTTCGAAGTCATGCTCTCATGTTCCTTGCCGCCTGTTTTTTTCACCTTGTGCTGCTTCGGCTGAGGTTCAAACCGATCAGAAGAGATTGCCGCTGCAACCTCCTTACCCTGAATCTTCACATTGTGATAGGCAAATTGTATCAGTCCGATACACGCGGTGAATTTGGGTTCACGCACACCAATATAGTCGGGAACTGCGATCCGCACGTTGGCATCGAGCTTCTGAACAGCGAGATCAAGTACACCTGGCATGGCAGTTACGCCGCCGGTCAGAACGAAACCGCCCGGCAGATCGTAAACACCAATGCGCTGCAGTTCTTCACGGACAATATCAAACAGTTCCCCAATGCGCGCCTCAATGATCTCCGCAAGAGTTTCCTGATTAAGCGTCTGTTTTTTGGCGCTGCCAATCTGAGAAGCTGTAAAGGTATCTTCAGGGGATGCGGCTTTAACGACCGCAGCCCCATGCTTAATCTTCAATTGTTCAGCCTCATCCATAGGAACACGTTGAATAATTGAAATATCTTTTGTCACATGATTTCCGCCAATAGGCAATTCAAATGTGGAGAGAAGTGCCCCTTGATCAAAGACTGCCACGCTTGTCGCGCCGCCCCCGATATCAACAAGCGCGACACCCAGATTTTTTTCATCTTCAGTGAGCGCGACAGATCCGAGAGCCAGTGTCTGCAGGCAGACGTCCGAAACTTCGAGACCCGCTCGTTCAACACACCGAAGCAGGTTATGAAGAACCGTTTTCGATCCGGTGATCAGAGTTCCCTCCATCTCCAGTCTTACACCGATCATCCCACGCGGATCATGGATTTCATCCACTCCATCGACGATAAACTGCTCAGGAATCACATCAATGATTTCCCGCTCAGGGGGAATCGACATGACTTGGGCGGCATCAATGACCCGGCCGATATCCGTGTCCCCGATTTCGTGACTTTCGCTCGCTACGGCGACCACGCCATGGCACGGCCTAAGCTGAATATGATTGCCTGAAATACCGACAATGACACTCTTAATTGTCAGACCAACCATTCTTTCGGCCTGTTCAACGGCTTGCCTTATGGAGCGAACCGTCGCATCAATATCGACGATGGAACCCTTTTTAATGCCAAAGGATTCAGATTCGCCGACGCCGATCACATTTAGCGATCCTCCCGCCATTTCACCAATCAAAGTTTTAATGCTTGATGTTCCGATATCAAGACTGACAAAAACATTTTCACTATTCATTCCGCGGCACCCCCTTTAGTCTGAAAAAAGTAACAATATCTTAACTCAGGGATGTTTGATTCGGGCTATTTTGACCTACGCGACAAATGTGCAATTGAAAGATTTTTTTATTTCAACCCAGCACTTTCTGTTCCTGATCAGAGGAATACAGTACATTGTTATGTATTCTACAAAACGGAACATATCCCTTTATTGACAGAGCAATGAAACAAACAAATATAACCTTACATGTTAATATCGGCAACGCAGAAAAAAAATAAATAGATAATCAGTCTCTTTTATTCAATTAATTGATTCAAAATTTATGAAACTGCAACTAATTTATAGTCTACACCAAGATGATAGACTAGAAAAGATGCAAATGACGCGGTAACATAAAATTCTTCTACAGCAAGTTTACACTCAGACGCACCTTTCAAAAGCACGCTCAGTGATTATTGCTTTTAGGACTCTGATCAGGGACAAAGTAACTGCCGACGCTCAAATGAACCGTTCCATGTTCGCCATTCGGCAGGTTGGCAAGAATTTCCGGATAAAGTTTAATATTATCACCGAATGTCTTTGAATTTGCTACAACTCGGTTTCCATCATTCATGTAGAGAATCAGATTGTCAGGATCTGTTCCGCCATTTATGTAATGAATATCAGAAATACCATGAACAAGTGATGCCGGGATCGCAGCAAGGCCTTCTGAAACTTCCTTCAACGCGGACGGGTTTGTAAAATTGACCAGTATCGGTGCATCCGTTGGCATGAATCCTTTTTGCAGCGGGCCAAGCAATGTACCGTTTTGCAGAATAGGAAAATAAGTCCCGTTTTTTAGCAGATAAGCCTTTCTCCCATACTCCTGGATGTGAATACTCACACTATTGGGAAAAGCCTTACGAACAGACGCGTGCTGGATCGAAGGGAGTTTCTCAATTTGCTTTTCAACATTTCCAGAACCGACGTCCCAGATATGTGTTTTGTTAGAAATACCGCTCGCTCGCAGCACTTCCGAGCGGCTGACAATTTGCTGACCGGAAACAGAAATCCGGCTCACCCGGCTGAGAGGGGATTGAAAGTAAACAACTGCCAGAATCAGCAGAAAAAAAATGGTCGCGTAGAGTGCGAAGCGCCGGTTAGCTTTCTGTTTTCGCTCTTTTTTAAGCTGTGGTAGCCGGTCTTCAAGCGGAATGACTTTATTTCTGTCCATTATCTTCCCTCCGTACAATTTCGGCAGTGCAGCAGACCGCGCGTTGGCTTTCCGGTCAATTTCTATTGTATTTTGTTTTCCCATAAACAGCAAACCCTGTTCTGAAATCAAAACAGGGCGAAGTCTGTTTTCAGTTTATCTTGCCTGACTGCTAATGTTTAACAAAATGCCAATGGAAACGAGCATCAGAGTCAGAGAAGATCCGCCGTAACTAAGAAAGGGAAGTGTAATCCCGGTCACCGGAATCAGACCTGTCACGACCGCGATATTAATCATGACCTGAATCGCGATCATTCCGGTAATGCCCAGTGCCAGAAGTGTTCCGAAGAGATCAGGCGCTCTAATTGCGGCAAGCATGCCTCTCCACAAAAGTAGACAAAAGAGCAAAAGGACAAATGCCGCCCCGATCAGCCCCAACTCTTCGGAGATGATTGAAAAGATGAAATCGTTCTGTGCCTCCGGAAGATACTGATATTTCTGGCGGCTCTGCCCTAAACCAAAACCCATGAGCCCGCCAGGTCCTATAGCCAGCAGTGACTGGATAATCTGGAAACCGCTCCCCATCTCATCCTTCCAAGGATCGAGAAATGAGACTAACCGTTCAATCCGATATGGAGCAGAGAGAATCAGGCCAGAAGCTCCGGCAAGTCCGATCGCGCCCATGATGACAAAATGTTTGATCCGTGCTCCAGCGGCAAAAACCATGGTCAGGCAGGTCAGCACCAGCACGGTACCCGTCCCCAGATCAGGCTGGAGCATGATCAGGCCAAAGGCAAGCAGAACCGGCATTAAAGAGGGAATCAGCCCCTTCCAGAATGAAGGCAATTTCTGCTGATTCTCTGCCAGATATTTTGCCAGAAAAAAGATTAAGGCCACCTTCATAAATTCAGATGGCTGGATTGAAAAAGCGCCAATCCCGAGCCAGCTTCTTGCTCCGCCTCTGGCAAGGCCAACTCCGGGAATAAGAACCAGAATCAGCAAAAAGAAGCACAATGCGAGTCCCATCTTTATCCAAGGTTTCCAAGCTCTATAATCAATCTTCATGACGGTAAACATCATTCCAAGTCCGACGGCTGCAAAAAGCAATTGCCTTTTCAGAAAATAGAATGAATCACCGCTGAACTTGTGAGCGGCAGAAACCTCACTCGCACTATAAACCATAACCAGTCCTACCGCCAGAAGCGCCAGTGCGGTAAAAAGCAGCAGAAGATCCGGCGATTGCCGTCGCCGTACCGACATGGACAACACTCCGTTCAGACAAAGCAGCCATTCGCCGGTTTTAATTTACCGGCATGCCTGTCCTTATCTAAACTTATTCACTTCGTCGATAAAAATGTCTCCACGTTGCTCAAAAGATTTATATTGATCCCAACTCGCGCATGCCGGAGAAAGAAGAATCACGTCACCCGGTTTAGATAATGAGAAGGCCTCAGGGACTGCTGCCTCAACATTTTCTACAGGCCTGATCGTCGGGATCCCGGCCTTTTCACAGGCATCTTTTAACTTCGCTGTTGTCTGGCCGAAAAGCAGTACGGCTTTGATCCTTGCTTTTTTCAAATCCGGTACGAGTGCATCAAATGTATTGCCGCGGTCCAGCCCGCCGGCAAGAAGAACAATTTCTTTGCCAGGAAAGGCTGCCAGAGCTTTGGACGTTGCCAGAATATTCGTTGCTTTTGAATCGTTGTAGACCGTGCGCCCTTGAATAATATCAACATATTGGAGCCGATGCCGCACGCCGGTAAATGTTCTTAGTACATGCGCAATATATTCAGCCGAAACGTCGCACACGCGAGCCGCCGCGACGGCCGCAAGTGCATTCTGAAGATTGTGCTCGCCCGGGAGGCCCATTTCGTCAGCGTTCATGATCTTTTCTTGTCTGAAGTAAATGACGCCATCAGTAAGGTACGCACCCTTCTCGACTCTCTTTGTTGTTGAAAAAGGGACTGCTTCAGCCTTCGTTTTTTCCGCGACAAAATGAATCACACGCTCACTGTCAGCGTTATAAACCAAAAAATCATTTGATGTCTGATTGAATGTAATCCGTGCCTTAGCGTTAGCATAGTTTTCGACTGTCCCATGGTAGTCCAGATGATGATCAAAAATATTGAGTACAACAGCGACCTTGGGATGAAAGTTTTCAGTGCCCAGCAGCTGAAAACTTGACAGTTCTGCCACGATGACGTTCTTTTTAGTCAAATCCTGGACAACAGATGTCAGCGCGGTACCAATATTCCCAGCGACAATCGGTTCAAGATCCGATCCCTTCATCATCTCGCCGAGCAGCATCGTCGTCGTCGTCTTTCCATTCGATCCAGTAATACCGATAAAGGGTGCCTCAGAGAGTTCGGACGCAATTTCAACTTCGGTAATCACACGGATCCCCAATTCAATCGCTTTTTTAACTAATGGATTGGTATACGGAATCCCCGGATTTTTGATTAGAACAGAAACTTCGTTGTCGACCAAGTCTGGCGGATGTCCGCCATCGATGACACGCACGCCTTTTTTTTTCAATTCATCCGCATGTGCATTGCCCCTCAGATCATTGCGGTCATTCACCGTTACCTCTGCTCCGAGGCTGTGCATTAATTTGGCTACGGCGTAACCGCTTTTCCCGAGACCCAAAACCAAAACTTTTTTATTGGCGTAATTATCCAATTTTTTCAATTGATCATCCCCACCTTCAGATAAACACCGATAATGGCCAGAATCAGTCCGACCAGCCAGAATACTGTGACAACCTTCCATTCCGACCACCCGCCCAGTTCAAAGTGGTGGTGAATCGGGCTCATTCTGAATACTCTTTTTCCCGTAGTTTTAAATGAGATCACTTGAATAATAACGGATAATGTTTCGATTACATAAACACCGCCGATTACCGCAAGCAGGATTTCCGTTCCCGTGAGTATGGATATTCCCGCCAAAGCTCCGCCGATTGCGAGGGATCCGGTATCCCCCATAAACACCCTTGCCGGATGCGCGTTGAAAACAAGGAAACCAAGCATTGCGCCCATCATCGCAGTCGCAAAAAAAGCGATGCCGAGCTGGTTTGCGGCAACCGCTATAATCGCAAAAGCCGCAAACGAAATGGCGGCAAGCCCTGAAAGCAGTCCGTCCATTCCATCTGTCAGATTCGTCGCATTCGGAACACCGATCAAAATGAAAACGGCAAATACAGGATAGAGCCAATAAAGGTTAATCATCCAGTGCGTACCAGGAACATAAAGAAAAGTTGAATAATCGTAACGTGTGGTGACATACATGAAAATAGCTGCGATGATCAGCTGCCCTAGCATCTTCTGCTTTGAAGTCAGGCCCATGTTCCGCTTCATCACGACTTTAATGAAATCATCCGCCAGTCCGACAACCCCAAAACCAAGCGAAACAAACAAAAGCATGTAAGTGTTTTGATCCGCAACATGATAGTTAAACGCAATGACCAGCAGTGCGATCAGCATACCCGTTAAAAAAATCACACCGCCCATAGTCGGCGTTCCTGCCTTCTTCTGGTGGCTCTTGGGACCTTCCTCTCTGATATACTGCCCGAAATGCAGTCGCCTCAGCAGAGGGATAATAAGTGGTGCAAGAATTAGCGTAACTAAAAATGAGAGTGCCAAACCGGTTAATAAGACCAAAATCATGGATCGTTCCGCTCCTTTAAATATATAACGAGCTGGCCAAATAAAGAAAACTTGACGCAGCCAGAGGCCTGGTTGTTCTTTGCCGTTTCTTTTACTTAACGGTATAACAGGACCAATTATGATGAAAAAATATTTTCGGCTCTACAATTTTTCTTAATTTATGATTTCAGTAAATTCCAAAGAATTATTTTTCTGAACTTAGTTCCCCTACCAGCTGCTCGAGGGCAAGCAATCTAGAAGCTTTAAAAAGCATCACTGTTTGGTCATCAAGCAAATCAGCAAGATAGGAGCGCGCATCCATTTTCTCTGAAAAAGAACGGATGACAATGTGAGCTCCGTGACTATTTTCTAATAAAGGTTGAACAATCCATGCCCCTTTTTTCCCAATGGTCACGACATGAGTCAGCGGAGAAGTGAGCACTTCGGCCACGCTCCGGTGAAGCTGTTCTTCATTCTCTCCGAGTTCATACATATCACCAAGAACAGCTACCCTTTTTTTATATCCCGGAAGGTCCTTAAGCGTTTCAAGCGATGCCTTCATCGAAGTCGGGCTGGCGTTGTAGCAATCACTGATCAGCAGCGAATCATTCAGGCCTTTGACTTTCTCAAAACGCATTTTTGTCAGGTTTAGATTTTTCAGCCCTTCCTTAATCGTCTGGGCATTGATACTCAGCAGTTTTGCAGCTGTCAGGCTGTAAACCGCATTTTTAACATTGTGCCGGCCAAGAACAGGAACGGTGTATTCGCTCAGACCGTTGTTGAGTGAGAAACGATATCCGTCGGTCCCTTCTTTTACCCCCGTAATTTTCCACTCATTATCATTCTGGTAGCCGCAGCGGATAATATGAAAGGCGTTCGTATGAATATTTGTGAGCAGTGGTTCATCTCCATCAATAATCAAATTACCTCTCTTTTTCAAGCCGTTTATGATCTCGAGCTTTGCCTTGGCAATCCCTTCCCTGCTCCCCAGATATTCAATATGCGACTCGCCGATATTTGTGATGATCGCGATGTCCGGTTTAGCGAGCTGACTGAGGAAAGTCAGTTCGCCAAAATGGTTCATGCCCATCTCCAGTACCAGCACTTCAGTATCTTCAGGCATCGACAGAATGGTCAAAGGCACACCGATATGATTATTATGGTTGCCCTGAGTTTTATATGCTTTAAAGGTTCTCGATACAATGCCGTACACCATATCTTTTGTCGTCGTCTTCCCATTAGAGCCTGTAATCGCAATGACTTTCGGACGGCACTGAGTTAAAAAAGCCTTGGCCATACTTTGAAGGGCGTCCAGTGTATCTTTAACAAGAAACATCGGAAAACCCTCAGGAAGATGATCAGGCACAGGCTCCCTTTCCATCCACAAGGCAGCCTGTGCCCCGTTATTAATCGCATCTGCTAAAAAACGATGACCGTTAAAATTTTCACCGGTCAGAGGCACAAAAAGGCCATTGGTTACCGGTTTACGGCTGTCGGTCATGATATTCAGGCGGTTCAGGCCCTCCAGATTTCCCAGTATCTGAATCGCCTGTCCACGAACTATGTCAATACCTATACTCATTCGTTTAACTCTCCTTGTGGAAATATTACTTTTCCATTATCTCAATAATTGCTTTTTTTGCAATCTCACGATCATCAAAATGGTGTTTGACAGTACCGATAATCTGATAATCTTCGTGGCCTTTGCCGGCGATCAGTATGATATCTCCGGGCTCCGCCTGTCCGACGGCAAATCTGATCGCATCACGACGGTCAGTAATTTTTTTGTAATCACGTCCCTGAACGCCAGATTCCATCTCTGAAAGGATGAACTCCGGATCTTCCGTTCTTGGGTTATCAGATGTTAGTATTGCGAGATCGCTGTTCTCAACGGCAATTCTGGCCATAATCGGCCGCTTGCCTCGTTCTCTGTCCCCGCCGCACCCGACAACTGTGAGAATGCGCTTGTGGGCAAATTCCTTTATTGTAGCAAGTGCGTTCTCGAGGCTGTCAGGCGTATGGGAATAGTCAACAATGACCGAGAAATCCTGTCCTGCTGAGACTGTTTCGAACCTTCCGGAAACCCCCGCAACCTGCTCAACTGCATGGATCATCTCTTCCATAGCGAAACCGTTCACCGAGCAAGCTGCCAGGGAGGCAAGAACGTTATAGACGCTGAACTTGCCGATCAATTTCATGGCAACGGGATACGTCTCTCCACGGACATTCAAAGTGAATGATGTTCCCTTCGGTGTAATTTGCACAGATTCAGCCCTAAAATCAGCTGGATGGTCAATGCCGTACGTCATCACATGTGCCGCTGTCATATGACGATAGACTTCGGAAACCGGATCATCTGAATTGAGCACGGCAGCCTTTATTTTCCCGGAGCATCCATAACTATTGCCAAGCTGAGAGAAAAGAAGGCTTTTTGCATACATATAATCTTTCATTGTGCCATGAAGATCAAGATGATCTTCAGTCAGGTTGGTAAAAATCCCGACATTAAAATCACAGCCGTGTACCCGTCCGTCGTAAAGCGCATTTGAAGATGTTTCCATGACTACTGAAACTGCGCCTTCATCTCTCATCTTTGACAGATTCTCATGAATAAGATGAACTTCGGGAGTTGTATTTTCTACGGAAACTTCGTGATTTTTATAATGCATGCCCATAGTCCCGATCAGTCCGGTGTTCATACCGCAGGCCTCCTGAATGGCCCGGACAAGATAAGTAATGGTTGTTTTTCCATTTGTGCCGGTCACACCGATCAGATGCAGATCATGGCTTGGGTATCCGTAAAACCGGTCGGAGATCATGGCCAGAGCCCGGTGTGTATCACTGACATAGACAACAGGCACAGAAGCCTGAATGGTGTCCTGGGCGATAATTGCCGCTGCTCCTTTCTTCTCCGCCATCGCGGCATAAAGGTGCCCGTCACGATGATGACCTTTGATACAAAAAAACAGGGAACCCGGTTGTACCAGACGTGAGTCAATCACTAAATGACTGATATTAGGATTTCCCTCTCTATCTTGCCTGAAGTCTCTCAACGCTTCAAGACAATCAGCTAATTTCATCAAATACACGTCCTTAATGATCAGAATAGAATTTGGAAAAATGCCTCAGGGTGATTCAGTTAAAGCGCAGACCAGATTTAAATATGTATACCAAAAGCCGGCTGCAAGACACACCGGCTCTCTGTCCCCTGCTTATTTTAATCATTCGATTTCTTTTTGTCACCTAAGTATATCATTATTGTTGAACCTTGTTTGACCTTTACTCCCGCCTGAGGCGACTGCATCACCACGACATTTCCGCTTCCTTCAGCCTTCAGATTCAAATTAAGATCGTAATTTGCAAGATCGTTTTTATTAACTCCTGTCAAATCCGGAATTTTAATCAGAGGCTGATCCGGCCACCTTGCTTCCTTCTCCAGTCCCCCGCTTTGCTTCTCAACCCCCATCGCGCTCAGACTGTCCCCAATAATCCGACCGGCAATTGGGGCCGATACCGTCCCGCCAAATTGGACAGTCCCTTTCGGATGGTCAATCGCTACATACACGACAATCTTCGGGTTATTTGCCGGAGCAAAACCCATAAATGAGACAATGTAATTGCCGTCCATATACCCTCCACCATTCGGATTGACTTTCTGAGCAGTTCCTGTTTTTCCTCCGACACGGTAACCATCCACAAATGCATTGCGCCCTGTTCCCTGCGCCACAACACTTTCAAGTGCATCTCTGACTTTTTTGGAAGTCGACGCTGAAATCACTTGTCTCCTCAAGACAGGCTCTATCCGGTTAATCGTTTGCCCTGTATCGGTATCAATCCATGCCTTGGCGAGATGGGGCTCGTAGAGATACCCGCCGTTGATTGCCGCCGAGACGGCCGCCACCTGCTGGATGGGCGTGACAGATACACCTTGTCCGAATGCCGTAGTCGCCGTTTCAAGCGGGCCCACTTTATCTTTTTTGAAAAGAATACCCTTGGCTTCCCCCTGTAGATCGATACCTGTCTTTTCCCCAAATCCGAACTTATCGATATATGAAAAAAGTCTGTTTTTCCCCAGGCGTTCCCCGAGAGCGACAAATCCCGGGTTGCAGGAATTCTGAACGACCTGAAGGAAGGTCTCGGAACCATGCCCGCCCTTTTTCCAACAATGCAGATTGGTTCCCGCAACATCAATTGAACCCGAGTCATAAAAATGGTCCTTCTGGAGATTTACGACATTTTCCTGAAGTGCCGCGGCCAGTGTAATAACTTTGAAGGTTGATCCGGGTTCATAGGTTTTCCAGATCGGCAGATTATGGTTATAGACTTCGGGCGAAACATTCTGATATTTTCCGGGGTTAAAATCCGGTTTCGAAGACATGCCCAGAATTTCACCGGTATTCGGATCCATAGCTATCGCGAGGGCGCTTTCAGGATGATAAACAGCCATCGCATTATTTAATTCCCTCTCGATGATCGACTGAACTCGTGAGTCTATGGTCAGCATCAGGCTCGACCCGCTGGTCGGGGGGGTATACTGATCTTTCAGGTTAGACATTCGGTTCCCACGGACATCGGAGAAGAATGACACCTTGCCATTCTCACCTTTCAAACCGTCATTATAATAGGATTCAAGGCCTGTCAGCCCCTGATTGTCAATTCCGGCAAACCCGAGCACATGGGCCAGATAGCTTCCGTTTGGGTAATTCCTGATAAAGTCTTCAGCGATAAATACGCCGGGAAGCGCAAGGGCGCGAATTTGCGAGGCCTTTTCATTGGATATTTTTCTCCCCTCAGGAGTAATGCGGACGATGGACTGATGTTCTGTAATTTTTTCATAAGCTTTTTTCTTGCTCATTCCGAGAACTTGGGCTAGTTTGTCTGCCGTTGAATTTCTGCTTTGAGCAGGAATTTGGATTGGAACAACAAGTACAGAGGGACTGCTTACATTGGTTGCAAGTACTTTCCCGTTCCGATCGAGTATGTCCCCGCGCTCGGCCTCGTAAGGAATATTTTTGCCCCATTCTTCAAGCGCTTTTTTCGTCAGCCAATGGTTATTGAATATCTGTACATAAATCAGTCTGCCCAAAAAGACGGTGAACACTAGAAGGCCGGTGACCAGGATAAGAAGCAGCCGTTTTTTTACCTTATTTTTTGAGATCCGCACAAAAAGCCCCTCCTATCTTTCTTGTCCTACCCTTATGAGGAGGAAAAGAAAAATAGAACAGGCTATAGAGGGGGACTTTGTTCGTGTTTTCTTTTATTGCTGGGGTGACACACCAGAAACGCCGGTATTATTCCCCTTATTCTCACTTGTTTGAATGTTCATCTGTAATGAAGGTTTCATATCAATTGTCAGAGTGTCGCCGCTCTTCAGCTGACTTCCGGGCGACGGTTTCTGCTGATCAACAAAGCCGTATCCCTGGGTATTCAATTTCAGATCCGTGATATTTGCCAGTTTCATCGCGTCTGCAAGCGACCAGCCTTGGATATTCGGCATTTTCACCGCTCCCCCGCTATAAAGGATGACTTTGCTCCCAACCTCAAGCTCTTCTCCAGGATATGGGAACTGACGACTGACTGTCGGACTGTCGCCTAACGCTATCGGGTTGAGGCCGAAGCTCTGAAGCGATCGGGCCGTCTGATCCAACGGCTGCCCGGCGTAATCGCCAAGTTTAACAGATGGGGCAGCCTTTTGTCCGCTTCCCTGGACCACTTTTTTATCCACCTGCAAATATTGAAGGCTGCTTGTCATCACTGGCCGGGCGATGTCAACGACAGGTTCTGAGCCAAGATCCGTCGGTTTTAAGTGCGGTTGTTTGATCGCCACATAAACAATGACTCTCGGATTATTCTGGGGCGCCATGCCCAGAAAGGAATACACGTAGTTGTTTTTTCCTACAAGATATTGTCCGTTCATTGCGATCTGAGCTGTTCCGGTCTTTCCGATGACATCATAGCCGGGCAGATCAAAAGCGGTACCCGTCGCTCCGACGCCGTTCACTACATTCTTATTTGTGATCACCTGACGCATCAGCGCACGCGTCTGTTCTGCGGCAGACGCGGAGACCGGATGGCCGGAGACAACGGGATGATTGGCAAGGACTGTTTTTCCGTTTTCAGGATTAACAACTTTATCCACCACATAAGGGCGCATCATGACACCATTATTAGCGATCGCTGTTGAAGCCTGAACGATCTGCATCGCTGTAAAAGCGGAACCTTGTCCAAACGAAGCTTCCAGCTTGTCAATCGGCCAAGTCCAGTTAACGATCCCCGCCTGCTCCCCGGGAAGATCAATACCTGTTTTTTGCATAAATCCAAATTTTTTTAGATAGGTTCCAAGACGGTCAGGCCCGAGATATTTGTCTGTAAGTACAGACATTCCAACGTTTGAGGAAAGTTCAAACGCTTGGTCAAAATTAATTGTTCCCCATCCGGCACGATTCCAGTCGTGAATCGTCCCTCCCTTTACCCGGTAATCACCGGACGTGTAAGTAGCCTTCCCATTGAAAACACCGGCATCAATAGCCGAAGCCACTGTAAAGGTTTTCATGACGGATCCTGGTTCGTAAGGTGAAGCAATAGCTATGTTGCTAAATTGTTTAATATCCCTCAGATTAGGATTGAAATCAGGATACGTAGACATCGCCAGAATTTTGCCTGTTTTAGGATCAGCCACAATGCCGATCATACTGTTCGGTTTGTAATCAGCGTTGACACGAGACATCGTCTGATCCAACACCGTCTGTATACTGGAATTAAGCGTCAGATAGACATTATCACCGGGAACGGGTTTATTGATCTTCTGTTTCTCATCAGGAATCGGCACACCGCCCGAACTTGTATAATAGCGTACAGATCCATCCATTTCAGTCAGATAGCGGTCCATGGACTGTTCAACCCCGAACACACCCTTCTGCTGGTTATTATCCGGATTGGTTTGCGTAAATCCTATCGTGTAGGCAGCACTGGACTGTTCCGGATAATAGCGTTTGGATTCGGTCAGGTAATTGATTCCGGGAAGTTTCAGGCTGTCTATCTTCTGTTTTGTTGCAAAGCTGAGCATCCTCCCCTTTGATCCGAATTCAACCTGATAGGCCTTTCGATTAAGTGCGGAAAGGAGATCCGACTCTTTCATTTTGAGGATCGGAGCCAATTCACTGGCGGTCTTTTCCTTATCAATAACATGTATTGCAGCCTTTGGGCTGATCACAGCATATAGAGTATAGGCGGGTACGTCCTCAGCAAGAATACTGCCATTACTGGAATAGATCGTTCCTCTTTTTTCATCAACAATTTTGACTTCGGTCCATTGTCTGGTCCCGAGCTGAATCAGGCTGTGGCCATCAATCTCTTTGCCCTGGGCGATAAATACAAATCTCCCGATAATGATAAAAAAAGTCAGCATAAAAATTCCGCCGACTATCCCTGACCAATAACTAATCGCTCTTCTTTTTCTCTGAAACATAGGCACAAGCCACCTTATGGAAGAACCTTGACGTTGTTAATATCCAACTTCAGACCCAGCTTGGTTTCCGCGAACTTGACAATCCTGTCAGGCGAACTCAGGCTGTCAGAGTCCGCCTTCAGCTGCTGCGTCACTTTCGACTGGTTGCTTAACTTGTCCTGCAATACCTGAATATCCCTTGACGTCATATACAATCTCGCCTGATTGGTTACCATTAACGCTGCAAAGAGGAATACAGCCGTCCCCGCCAGCACCCAGAGCAACTTTTCTCCCTTAGTAATACGGCGAGTATTAACCGACGGTCCCTGCACATACTGACGTCTCGGTTCAGCATATTGTGATTCATTTAGATTAAATGCGCGCTGGGTCTGACTCATAGTTTCTCCTCCTTGAGTGTCCTTACTTTTTCCGCAATTCTAAGTTTTGCAGATCTGGCGCGGTGATTCCTCTCTACCTCGGATTCCGACGGAATAATCGGTTTCCTGGAAATTTTCTTAAGGACCGGCTGATCTTCGTCAGGAAGCTGTGGAAGCCCCTGAGGTAATTCTGGCAATTCACTGTATTTTTTAAAAAATTGTTTGCATAATCTGTCTTCCAGAGATTGAAAGGTAATAACAGAAATCCTTCCCCCGACCTTCAGCACTTCGAGAGACTGATGAAGGGCATCGTCCAAACTGCCAAGTTCATCATTTACCGCGATTCTGAGTGCCTGAAAAACCCGTTTGGCAGGATGACCGCCCTTTCTCCTGGCTGGAGCGGGAATCGACTCTTTGATCAAATCAACGAGTTCTTCCGTTGTCGAAATATGGTTCAGAGATCGTCGCCGTTCAATCGTTCTAGCTATCTGTTTTGAAAAACGTTCCTCACCGTACATGAAAAAGATATGTGCCAGTTTTTCATAAGGCCACTCATTCACGATCTCCTCGGCTGTAAGCGACTGTTCTCTGTCCATCCGCATATCCAGCGGGCCATTATTTTGATAACTGAATCCTCTGTCCGCATGATCGAACTGTGGCGATGATACGCCAAGATCGAACAGAATCCCGTCTGCGTGAAAAACCTCTCTTTCAGCGAGGCTGTCCCTGATTGTGCGAAAATTGGCTTTGATAAAAGTGATTTTTCCTGAATAGGGTTCAAGACGTTTCTCCGCCGCGTCCAGTGCTTCCTGATCCTGATCAAATGCGTACAGATGCCCGTTTTTCAATTTTTTGACAATTTCTTCGCTATGTCCTCCACCGCCTAAAGTGCAATCGACGTAAAGCCCGTCCGGTTTAATGTTCAGCCCGTGCACAGCCTCTTCCTTTAAGACAGTCGTGTGTTCAAACATCACATCATCATACTCCTTGCGTCCGGCTTCGTGTTCGTGTCAGTCAGGTGGATACATCTCCGACCAAAGCCGTACTTATGAATCCGCATCAAGAAGGCTCTCAGAAATATCGCCGAAGGACGCTTCGGATTCTTCAAAGTAGTGTTGCCAAGCACTGCTGTCCCAGATTTCCAGACGTGTGGAAACACCGATTACAACGCAGTCTTTTTCAATGCCCGCATATTCCCTCAGACCATTTCCAATGGAGACTCTGCCTTGCTTGTCCAGTTCACAGACACTGGCACCTGAGAAGAATAACCGGGTAAACGCTCTCGCATCTTTCCTTGTGAACGGGAGTGCTTTTAGTTTTTCCTCAATGCGCCGCCACTCAGACATTGGATAAACAAAGAGGCATTGTTCAAGGCCACGTGTCACAATGAATGATTCGCCGAGTTCATCCCGAAACTTGGCCGGAATAATGAGACGTCCCTTCATGTCTATGCTGTGATTGAACTCTCCCATAAACATGAATGAGCGCCTCCTCTTGGTCTTACTTTACCACAATCCTCCACTTTTCACCACTTAATTTTAAATATTAACGATTTTGTGGATTATGTCCCCCTTAATTGGCATCTCAGGGTAAAAAAAATAAGCCCCGGAGGATATTCGGAGCTTTTTTCTAGCTTATGTCTCTCGTATTGAGGGTTTTTGTGTCACTCACTGGTGACAGATTGCTGGACTGTTTCATCGGCAATATTTTTTCTCGCTTGGTCAACCATTTTCACAATACGGAGAAGAGCTGCATAGTTTTTCCTTAAAACCTTGTTCTCCTGCTCTAGCTTTTTAAAAGACTCATGCAGCGCGCCATTCTCAAGTTGTAGACTGCGGATCTGTTCGGAAGATTGCAGGAAAGATGGATCCGGCCATTCGTTTTTTAAATGTCCCAGAAAATCAATCATTTGTTCAAGCACCGCCTCTGAAATCGGCTGTATCTCTGAGTCTGATATCTTTTTTTCTCCGGGATCAATCTGAATCCCTTTTTTGCGCGTCATTTTCAATACTTTTCGTTGAGCTTTCGCTTCGCCCAATTCTTCCGCATATTGTTTACGAATACTTGAATTCCAGCGGAATCCGCAGGCCGCGGGAGTACGGGATAGCAGGTTGGCAGCTTCCGCGAATCCAGCCAACTGTGTGCTCCCCGCGCTGATGTGACCCAGGATTGTTGCGGCAAGCTTGCTATCCTCAGTGTGTGTCCAGGCATCCTGTCGTATCGATGACATCGTTTTTCCCCTTTCTCTTTTAAAATGAATAGTTAATTTAAGCTTCTTCCCATCAATATGCAGATGATAGGATCAATAGACTAATCCCAATCCGCTTAAAAAGAATAAATCATTTCATAATGGAAGGTAAAAAAAAAAGAGAAGCCTCAGCTTCTCCTTCCAGATCGGAATAATCATTTTTCTACGATTGTTTCACCCTTGTATGAGCCGCAATTCGGACATACACGATGAGCCAATTTATATTCACCACAGTTTTCACATTTCACCATGCCCGGAACGGCTAGTTTGAAATGTGTACGCCGTTTGTTCTTGCGAGTAGTCGATGTTCTTCTTTTAGGTACTGCCACGGTTCACACCTCCTCAAATCTTATTAATCGTTAAAAAACTTCTTCAGTTTTTCCAACCTTGGATCTATCCGCCAGGCCGCCGCTTTATCCGTCACCAGTTCCCAACCGTTGCCGGAAAGCTTTTCATTCTTGACCTTATCGCTGACAACACGCATTGGTTTTTCAACCAGAATAGCCTCAACCAGATAAGGGATAAGGTCAATCTGTTCATTCTCAATCTCGTGAACAAATTCACCGTTTTCAAGATCCGAATCTTCAGCTCCGGCCAGTAGAAAAGTTTCTGAAGTACTGATATCAAAGGGATAGTCGACATCTTCCAATGTTACTGCACAGGGTAGCACCATTGCTCCACTGATTTGCAAATGGAAAGTCAGTGACCGTTTTGAAAATTCAACAACGCCCTTTACGTCAACAGGCGACACTTTTCTCACTTCAGGATCCGTTCGAAACAATTCCAGAGGCAATACGACTTCTTCGTGAAAACCAAATCCCTCCTGCCTGTATTGAAGCAGTTCGGGAACTGACCATGATAAAGACATAATTAACCACCTCTAGACAACAAATGTTATTATAATCTCTGCCCTGGGGAATGTCAATCGGAGCTGTTCTCCTATACTAAGATTAACATAGCCAATTACTTTAAAGCAATTTCTTATTTTCAGCGAAATATGATAAAATGTGCGCATCCGATCATATAGAATCATGCTACAGAAAGGAACATAAGGGATGCTTGTTGCCGGAGTTATTACTGAATATAATCCACTGCATAACGGTCATTTATACCAGCTGGATCAAATTCGTCGCACACTTTCACCTGACATACTTATCGCTGTGATGAGCGGAGACTTCATGCAACGAGGGGAGCCTTCAATCGTCTCGAAATGGGACAGAACCCAAATGGCGCTTTGCGCGGGGGTGGACCTTGTCCTTGAACTTCCTTATATTTTCGCAGTCGGCAGAGCGGACATTTTCGCTCGCGGGGCTGTTTCTGTGCTCAATCAAATTGGTGCGACCCATCTTGTATTCGGAAGTGAAGCCGGCCGGATGGAGCCGTTCATGGAAACCATTCAGCTTATCGAACAAAATCGGGATTCTTATCGCACGGAACTAATGAACGCGCTCAAACAGGGAATCAGTTATCCTAATGCTCACGCCGCGGCTTACCGCCGCCTTGCAGAACGGTCGCCGTCGACCAGTCTGGTCGATCTGACTCAGCCGAACAACAGTCTCGGCTATCAGTACATCAGTGCCATCCGTCATTGCGGAAGCCGAATGGTTCCTGTGACCATTCGCAGGAAAGAAGCAGGACACAGCGATCCGGATTTTTCAGAAGGTGGACGGATTGCCAGTGCAACCAGTATCCGCACGCATCTTCTTAATGAAAAAAGCTGGGATACTACGGCTGATAAAATACCACCTTTCACTTATTCCATACTAAAATCAAACAGTGCCCAAAATACTCTGGTGGATTGGGAAACATTTTTCCCGTTTCTGAAATACAGGCTGATTTCCTCAACCTCGGAGCAGCTTGCGGAAATTTATGAAGCTGAGGAGGGCATTGAAAACCGTCTTCTCTCATGTATCGGCGGGTCCGATCATTTTCGCGATTTTATCTCTGCCGTTAAAACGAAGCGCTACACATGGTCAAGGCTGCAGCGGCTATGCGTACACATTCTGACACATACGAGAAAAATCGAAGCCAAGGATCAGGCCGCTTCCGGTGAGGCAGCTTATCTTAGGCTCCTTGGAATGAATCTGAAGGGGCAGCACTATCTGAATATGAAAAGAAAAGAACTGCAAATCCCACTGATCTCTAAAATAAGGCAGCACCGTCTGCCGGTTCTTGATCTTGATTTGAAAGTGGCCGGTGTTTACGACTTCCTATCTGGAAGATCACCTTCTCACAGGACTGAATCCAGCCATCCTCCTGTCCGTTATGACGAAAATAAAGGGCTGTTTCTAAATGCGGAACCTTAACGCACCTGAAACAGCCTTTTTATATTAGACTCTGTCAAACTTTGATATCGATTTATAGGGCCTTTCAGCTTGTGAACACTTTCCGCGACCGGTCCGGGACCACAAACAATCGAGTCGCCTGCGTGATCTCTCTTTGCCTCTCTTCTCGCGGGAGTCTCGCACCACGCGTTCTTCAGCTGATACATCGGTGAAAACAACGTTGGATTAAAACATAGCCTATTGTTAAAAACCTTATTTCAATAAATAGTTTTTTGCATCGCTAAAAGTGCGGACCGGAACAATTTTCATGTGTGACCCGATTGCTTTGGCTGTTTTTTCGGCCGCCTCATACTCGTGATCGGCAACTGGGGCAAAGAAAATTTTCACTCCGGACTTGTCTGCACCCACTATTTTTTCCTCAATTCCGCCGATAGGACCGACAGAGCCATCTAGTTCGATTGTGCCCGTCCCTGCAATGTTACGGCCTTTCGCCAAATCCTGTCCGGTAAGCTGATCATAAATATCAAGGGTCATCATCAGCCCTGCGGAAGGCCCGCCAATGTTCTTTATATTAAACCGGACAGGCGGCGCAACCTGCACCTTAAACTGGTCGCTTGGATAAATGCCGAGTCCCTGCTTCTCGCCACTCCCGGCCATATTTTTCGGAAAGCGTGAAATCGGAATCTCAGCTTGTATGGTCTGCTTACCTCGTATGATGGTTAGATTGACTTTGTCACCCGGCCTCATGTTTTTAAGCAGTGCAACCAGGTTTGCTGAGGATTTTATTTTATGATGATCCATACCGATAATCAGATCACCGGTTTTCAAAGTTCTGGCTCCCGGCATGCCAGGTATCACACCCAGTACCAGAGCCCCCTGCTGAATCAGCTTTGGTTTCTTACCCGCTTCCTTGTACGCAGTGTAGGCGGCGCTTTGCTGCGCTTCATCCATGTAATTTTCCTGGCGCAGATTGTAAGCCTGGTCATTCTCGTTCGGCATCTTTATCTCATTCTCATTAATCAGCGTTGTGTATTTATTTCCGTCGAATTTTGCCCAAAGATACTCATATATATTTGCCTGTCCAAGATATATATAAACCAGACTGTAATCACCATTAACCGGATGCCCGCCTTTGACTGTCACAAGTCGGGTCATTGACTGGGCCTTTCCCGGACTCTGGACAAAATAAGGAAGTCTGATCATATAACAGGCGGCTAAGATCACTACCGCGATAATGACAAAAGCCTGAAGAAAAAGTCTTTTTTTACGCTGCAACTATTTTCCCCCCTGAACGTGAAAATTACATTGCTAAAATCAGATTACTACGTTCAATGAGTGTATGCATCATTATGAAATAAAATCTGAAATTAGGCGGACGGGTGGTCTATCTCTGCTTACTGTCCCGTATATTGTGACAGGGACAAGTCGCTCACCGGGATAGTCAGATTAAGAGGAGAAGCCTATGATCCGCTCAAAGATAACAACATATTTGTTTGCCGCATGTTCGGCAGGAATCGTTTTTCTGATGGTCCGTTACCCGGTGGCTGCCGTCAGCGCTTCTTATCAGGGGCTGCAGTTATGGTGGGAAAAAGTTTTCCCCGCACTTTTTCCCTTTTTTGTGATGTCGGAACTGATGATCGGTTTCGGCGTCGTCACTTTCGCAGGAGTTCTTATGGAACCCTTGATGAGGCCTGTATTCAAAGTACCGGGCATCGGGGGATTTGTGTTTGTAATGGGGCTTTTTTCAGGTTTTCCCGCCGGAGCCAGAATGACGGCAAGACTCTATCAGGAAAATAAGTTGTCAAAATATGAAGCGGAACGGCTTTCCAGCTTTACAAATTTCAGCAACCCGCTCTTTCTTTTTAATGTCATCGCAGTCCAGTTTTTTCATCAAGCCGCGCTTGGCATTGTTATCGCTCTTGCGCATTATTTAGGAAATATCGGCGTCGGCCTTGTGATGCGCTTTTACAACCGGGGCAAAAAAGACGAAGCGAAGACCACATACTCAGCCGTAGTATTTACTAAAGCTTTGCGCAGCATGCATGAAGAGCGGGTAAACCATTTTAAGCCCTTCGGGAAAATGCTTGGCGATGCTGTCGTTTCTTCCGTTCAGACACTGCTGGCCATCGGTGGGTTCATTGCTTTGTTTTCTATGGCCTATCACCTGCTGGCTCAAATCGGTGTGATCAAAATTCTCAGCCTGGGCCTTGCATTTCTGATCAAAATGTGCGGTTTTTCTTCCGATCTCGGACCTGCGTCCATTCCGGGAATTTTTGAACTGACGATCGGCGCTCATGAAATTGGCGCGGCCCCTGTACCTCTAATTGAACGCATCATCTTCGTTAGCGGATTGCTCGGATTTTGCGGGTTTTCCATACAGGCACAGGCAATCGGCATTCTCTCTCAGGCTGGGCTCAGTGCCCGCCCTTTTCTTCTAGGGAGAATTTTTCATGCTTTTTTTTCAGGATGCGCGGCCTGGATCTTATACCACTTGTTTCATATCTCGGATCATCTCAATGCAGACCCTGCATTTTTGGCCAGCGAGTCCGCCATCAGAAACGTATCAGATAAAACAATGCAGGCTGGGCCGATGATCACCGCCCTGGTTCTGTTCACTTTTGCCTGGATCCTGATCCGCAGAATACTGGCAAAACATGGATCATGAATCGCTGAATCCTTCTGAATATTTTTCCCTGATCGATCTTTCAACTGCTTCAGGCACCAATCCTTGAACGGAGCCGCCATATCTTGCAACTTCTTTGACCATGCTTGAACTTAAAAAAGAGAACCGGTTGCTGGTCATCATAAAACATGTCTCAATCTCCGGATTGAGGCTCTTATTAATTGACGCAATCTGAAGCTCATATTCAAAATCAGAAATCGCTCTCAGCCCGCGCAGAACAACTTTAACGTTCCTTTTATGTACATAATCCATGAGCAGCCCGTCAAACGAGTCAACACTGACGGCGCCAAGATCCTTCGTCGCTGATTTCAGGAGCGACACACGCTCGTCCACAGAGAAAAGCGGATCCTTTCTTGAATTATTTAAGACGGCCACTATGATGTGATCAAAAACGGACAACCCTCTCCGGATAATATCAAGATGTCCATAAGTCACCGGGTCAAAACTGCCCGGATAGATGGCTGTTTTTTCACTCATGAGGATTCACTTCCCTGATCTCCGGATTGAAAGCAATAGATTGAGACGGCTGTTTCCCCCTGATACGTCCGATATTTCCAGCGGATCATATCAGGTTCGAAGGTATCGGGAAGTTCGAGCTTCTTCTCATGTTCAACCACAATAATTGCCTTTTCCGAAAGCATTTTTTTCTCAAGCAATGTTTGAATATCCCTGACCAGATGCTGCTTCGCATAGGGGGGATCGAGAAATACATAATCAAAAATAATATGGCGTCCGGCGAGCAGGTCAAGTGCATTTCCCGCTTCAAGACGGAGAATATCACAGCGGTCACTGTATCCGCAATGATCCGCATTTTCTTCAATCACCCGGCAGGCAGGTCCCGCCTTGTCAACAAATACGGCGTTATCAGCACCTCGGCTCAGCGCCTCAAGTCCGAGTCCGCCGCTTCCACCGTACAAATCGAGCACCGCCCCGCCCCGGAAGTAAGGGCCAATCATATTGAAAATAGTTTCTTTGACCTTATCTGTTGTAGGACGTGTCATGCGGCTGGCAACCGTCTTCAGCTGTCTTCCCTTGTTTTCACCGGCAATCACTCTCACAAACTGTCCATCCTCTCAAAAAAATCCGTACCGATTGTATAGAATTCGGTTAGTGAGTGAATAATAGCATCTGGCAGCATCCTTCAAGATGCTGGCCCAACCGCGGATACTTACGTTTCCCCATAAGTTTTCCGCCGGTTTCTCCTCTCCCATTGTCTTGCATCATCTGATGCGTAAAGACGGCCCGCAGTCAGTTCTGCGGGTTTTTTTACGCTTCGTAAAATATAAAATTTAAAGGATTGGCCTCTTTTAATCTTGTCTGTTGCTTTTGGCTCCATGGGCTCGCTTTCCGCAGGCGATCCGCCCGCATGAGAGACTGGACCGATCTCGTTTTTCTTTGATTCGAAGATCAGTTAAATATCTCATCCTTTACTTCTCTCTCAGATTTCCCTTTATCATAAGTGGTCCGGACTTCCTGAAGATGCGACGGGTCAACCCGCTTTACAAATCTCAATTTGGCCAGCTGGCTGAGAACGGAATCTGTCGATGCATGATCACAGTACATGACAGCGTATTTCATCCTTTTTGAAACATAGTGCACATAGCCATAGCGTCTGAGCACACGCAGATATTTGGTGTTATACAGCCAAATAACCAGCCCGTCTCTCTTTTGTATCGGCATTGCAGTTTTAACCACCTTTATTTAATCCAGCTTTTTCTGTATTTTTTCAGACATGACATTTGCATTTTCCGCCACCACCGCAACCAGTACTGCACGCGCGGTCAAAGAATGGATCCCCGGTCGGGACCTTGATCGATGCTGAAACCGCGTGCGCCAGCTGCAGGCTTACCTGCCCAAGCATTTCATTCAATTCTTTCTCTGCGTTTTTATAATCAGCAATAAGCGGGTTCATCTCGACGTTCCGATTCGCGTCCATCACCTGGCGAATTACTGATTTATAATCAGGGTGATAGCGGCCAAACCGCTGCACCTCATCATATTTTTCCCGGATCACCTTAAACTGCCGAATCAGCGACTGTGCTTCCTTATCACGCGACACCGCAGCCTGACAGGACTTATATTTTTCATAAAGCTCTGAGTGCAGTACCATTGACGCCAGTTGATCGGTCTCATCAAGGAGTGACACCCGTTCCATTGTTGCAATCATTCTACCACCTCCGGCTTAAATAAAATATACAACAAACGAGCGGAAAGTTCCATTGATCGCTCGGCGACCCGCTCGCTAAATGAATAATTTTTTTCAGTTTTCGGTCTTATTTTCATTTCCGGTGGACGTCATCGCCTGAGCCATGCTCATCAGCATGGAAAGCACGCCCGCTCTCTGATTCATGCGATCCATTCTTTGACCGAAAGTTCGTCCATAGAAAAGATCTGCTTCAGGTTTAAGCCTGTTCAGTTCCCATGGCGCTCTGCCAAGCCTGCGATACCACTCCGGGTGAAGGCGCACAAAAAGCTTTTCATCTGCTTTTCCATCGAGATATGACTGCAATTCAGCCCTCATCGACTTCAATCCCTTCGAAAGAAAAATGGCGGCTGATCACCTGTATTTCCAGGTGATTGCTGCGTTTCATGGTTGCCGCCCGGATTCTGCTCTCTCCCGCCTTCATTCTGCCCGTTCTGTCCTCCGGTTTGCCGGAACTGTCCAATTAAGCTCTGTATGCCTGAGAGCGCGCCGCTCAGAGTATTTAGTCTGTCCTGCCACTGCTTTGCATCAATATTGTCTACGGTCTTAAGAATCTTTTTCCAAGAAAACGGGGGTTCGTTATTTTTCTCTTCCTTTTTTTCAGGAGTAACGCCATACGTTTTCCAGATGTCATTTGACTCACCGAAAATGACCCAGTCATCAAACACTTTTCCCCACTTCAGATCGTGTTCTCTCACGTAGGCCACAATTTCCGGATTTTTCCGCAAAAAAGCCTTAAAATGCCTGACTGCGTCGTTTGTCTTTTCTTCTGTCAATTGTCGGTGCGCTCCTTTCCATCGGATCTTCCCCGGACAATTTTCCATTCCGTTTCATGTAAAAAAGCAATCCGGGCGAATCCTGCCTATAATCATCATAGTCACCGAAAGAAGAGCTGTGCGCCCAATTTTTTATTTATTCATTGGCTGCACGAAATCCTGAGTATAATCATTCTGGTAGGAGCCGACACCCAACTCAGTGAAATTTCCATTCAGCAGATTTTCTCTGTGATCAATGCTGTTCAGCCAACCTATTGTTACTGATGCCGCGTCCGGATACCTCGCGGCTATGTTTTCTCCGGCAGACAAAAAAAGAATTTTTTCTTTATCCAATCGCGTTTTCAAGTCCCCAGACCATGGGGAATCATGAGAAAAATAATTTTTAACCTTCATTTCCCTGCTGTGAAGATAAGCTGCCTGATGGGCCTGGGGGCTCCAGATCAACGGGCTCTTTTTAAACCGGGTGCGAAGAATATTGCTCATATCGAAAATCTCCAGATCTTCCGAACTGTTCACCTTCTGCCACTGTTGGCCTGACAGAACAGGCGCCGGAGGCAATGAACCTGTATAAATCATGGAATACGGGTGCTGAAGGGCAAGAACTTCCGACGACATATATCGCACTCCCATCAGCCTTCCGGACACATGGTCAAGACTCAGCTGAACCCAACACGACCCGAATTTGACAAGGGGTCTTTCCATCATATCTTCTGCATTCAAATCGAATTCTATATGAGCATTCTGATCATTCATTGAGACTTTATTTGAAAACTTCACGCTTTTGAAGATCTTCTTGGACTGCTCCCCTATTACAAGGGGTGCCGTTCTGAGCTTGTTTCCAAGTGCATAAATGGTTGTCACTTGACGCGTTTTTGAATCAATCCCGATCTGCAGATATTTGTCTGTGTTTCTTCCGTAAATGAACCATTGATAGCCGTATTTTGTGTCGTCGATGCGTTCCGGTTTTCCAAAAATCTTCAAAATCTGGCTTTCACTTTTACCCATATATGTGTAAATCCCGTCCTTGGGGATGTCGAATGGACTCTCTTTATTGGAAGTTCCCTGTACTGCGCGTTGGGCGATAGGTACAATCCCGCCTTCAACCCCGGGAGAACTGATTAGACTCAAGAGCAAGGTTCCTGAAAAAACAATGACAGCAATGAAAAAAATAAATAAGTTTGTTTTACGCAGCATTCTTTGCTCCTCCGGTCCCGACTTATTTCTCTATTATATCAATCATTTTCACGAATTGATCCGTACGGGAATTTCATCTTTTCTTTAGGACTCGGAAACAGGCAACCCTGAATGGGTCAGGGATCATTGATCAGAAGCATACAAAATAACCCAATATTCTCCTGCAGTTCCCTTGGCATGACCGGTTCCCAGAAGATGGATTGAATCCAGATTCAGAAGTGCTTGAACATTCCTATTCTGCCACCACGATGGATCAGGAAACTGACCACCTGGCGGAACGCGCACGGTTAGCGAGCGGATATTCAGCGCCTGTCGGCCGGATTCGGCAATCACCCGCGCAAGTTTTGATTCGTCAATACTACGAATTTTCCCGGAGGATAAATCTTTGGCTTCAAAACGGGAAAACCTGAAAAGATCCCAGTCCATATCAAGAGGAACGGCATGATTTGCCTCTCTTTTTCGATTGATTTGTTCAGCAAGCATTTTTTCTGACTCTATTACCGGGGAAAAGTGATTGGATTCTCCGGACAAGTGGCCTACAGATTCTGCAGCAGCCGCATTTTTTGCTAGGTCTGCATGGATGGCCATCGCAAATAAAACCGCCAGGATAAAGAGGGCAAACAAATAACGAATTTGCTGATGGAAGATTAATTGTTTCATCAATGTTCCTCCTTCCTTGTTCCTGTCCACATTGTCACCAAAACGTACCCCACTTAAACGGTGTTCGGACACAAATAAGGGAGCCACTCGATTCGACAAATGACGGATATAAAAATAGTCTTCCCCGAGGCGGACAAACTTTTACTGTTCATTCTATTCCCGTAAAAGGCAGAACATGCAAAAAGCCGGGAGGAAACCTTCCCGGCCATTCATCAAATCTATTTTTTCAATTTCTCAGATAAAAGTGGCAAGAATCATAAACATAAAAAGCAAGGTCAGGTAATTCAGAGAGATAACAAACATAATTCTCGACCACTTGACAATGTCTTTTGTGAAAAGCCCGAAAACCGCATATGCGAGCCACACCGTTCCTAAAATCAGTGCAGAAGCGGTATAGAACGTGCCCAGTGAATTCAAGAGCAGAGAAGCGGGAACGAGCACCGCAACGTAAACGATCATTTGGCGCTGGGTAATTGGAAACCCGGCAACAACCGGAAGCATTGGGATGCCGGCGCGGCGGTATTCCTCGACGCGCTTAATGGCAAGTGCGAGGAAATGGGGCGGCTGCCAGAGAAACATGATCAAAAAGAGAATCCACGGGATCGGAGAACTTAAAGAAGGATCAATGGCAGCCCAGCCGATCAGGGGTGGAACCGCACCAGCCAAGCTTCCGACCACTGTATTGATTGAATACGTCCGCTTCAGCCACATCGTATAAACCAATACATAAATAATTAATCCGAAGAATCCAACAGCCGCAGCTGTCGGAGAAGCGGCAAAAAGTAAGGTGATTCCGGCGACGGAAAGAACCATTCCCAGGATCAGTACATTTTTCGCCTCAAATTTTCCTGTCGCAGAAGGCCTTTCCTGAGTGCGGGTCATCAAAGGATCAATATCACGATCAATATAATTATTCATCGAACAACCTCCGGCGATTACCAGAGCGGTACCCGCAAGTACAAACACCACAGGAGCAGCAAATGCCAGAATGGATTGCCCGGTAAAAAATAAAGCCAACCACAGACCTGTGAAAGTTGTAATCAAATTTGAATTGACAATTCCAATTTTTATAGTTGTCAGCACGTCTTTAAAAAGGCTCTGCGTTTCCTGTGAATCAAGTTCGGTTTCAGCTTTTTCATAGGATTGTTCGGAAACAAGAGATTTGCTCACAAGACTAACCTTCCTTCTCTAAAATGGATACGCGATGCTGTATCCGCCCGATATTTTCCATAGTCCGACGGCTCTTGCCTAATCATGAAAATAAAATACCGCCTGTCTTAACATTACCCTATTGCAATTCGTATCGATTTAATCGTCCATTTCCATTATATATGAAACGGAATTATTTGTCTTTAATTTGAAACAATGACATGGATCACACTTTTGACTTTAGAACACCATTCATTACGGACAAAATTCGACAATTGTATTTTTTTGCTGGAAAATCAATTTGAATAACTCGATTCGTTCTCTAATTTCAGATCAATCTGTTACAATGAAAAATGGGTTTGTCGGGGTTTATCAGAGAAACGATGATTATTATACTGATACAATGAACCTGAATTGAAGAGAAAACAGGTGATAGGCATGAAAGACCGTTATTTAAGAGTATTAAGCCTTATCGGGGCAGCCGCCGTTTTTATCGTTGTTCTTATGGGCACGCTCGTAACAAATACGGGTTCGGCTTATGGCTGCGGCAATAACTGGCCGCTTTGCAACGGGCAGGTCATTCCTACTGCGCAGGCACATCAGACTTGGATTGAATTCAGCCATCGGGCTGTCTCAGGCATCGCTTCAATCTTGGTTGTGATCATTGCGGTATGGATCTGGATCCGCTTAAAACAAGTCAGAGAGGCACGCTTTCTGGCAGTAAGTTCCGTATTTTTTATTTTTCTCCAAGCATTTCTCGGCATGGGTGCCGTTGTATGGGGTCAGTCTTCCGTCGTGCTGGCACTGCATTTCGGTGTTTCACTGCTTTCGTTCTCCAGCAACCTTCTTATCGCATTCATTGTGTGGGAGGAAACACTACCTCACTCGCGGCGCATCGTGCCCCCTATACGCAAAGGAATGACATGGAATTTCATCCTGCTCAGCATCTACACCTATATCGTGATCTATTCCGGGGCATTTGTCCGCCATACCCAGTCGAGTCTCGGATGTACCGATTTTCCATTGTGCAACGGCCGCATCTTTCCCGAACCGCTGATCAGTAAGGCAGGCGTACAGTATCTGCATCGCGCCCTGGCATTGATATTGGTCATTTGGGTTATTCTGACACTGATTCATTGCATGAGACACTATCAGAGTACACCCAGTCTCTCTATCATCCTCTTTGTGTCACTGATTCTAGTTTTCTTGCAAGCTGTCTCAGGAATCTTGATCATTGAGACAAAAATGGCGCTCGTCTTCTTGCTGCTCCATGCACTATTTATCACCGGATTCTATGGGCTTCTGATGATTCTGGCCATGCTTGGCCTGCGTCGTTCCGAGAACTGAATTTTTTACAGAATTAAAAGGAGGAGCGATTGCTCCTCCTTTTTTTAATTCTATAAACAGATTATGGTTAACTGCCGAATTAATTCAGTTCAATCATCAAATCTCCAGTTTCGATCACGTCATTTTCTCCGACATATACTTTCTTGATCGTGCCGTCATTCGGTGCCTGGACAGTTGTCTCCATTTTCATTGCCTCAGTGACAAGAAGGTGATCGCCCTTTTTAACACGTTCACCCGAAGAAACAAGAACTTTGATGACTGTTCCCGGCATGGAAGCCCCGATCTGATTCGGATTGCTCTTATCCGCTTTTGCATGTGCCGCGTCAGTTGACTGAACATTCATGTCTTTGATGGACACTTCGCGTGGCTGCCCGTTCAGTTCAAAGTAGCACGTCCGCATGCCATCCTTTTGAGCATGACCAATAGAAATCAGCTTGACAATCAATGTCTTTCCTTCCTCAATATTGACCGAGACCTCTTCACCAAGACGCAGTCCGTAAAAGAAGGTGGGTGTCCCAAGAACACCAATTTTGCCATAGGTTTCACAAAAGTGGAGATAATCCGTGTAAACTTTCGGATAAAGTGCATAAGAAAGAACCTCGTACTCTGAAAACTTCCGGTCGAATTTTTCTTCCAGTGTCCCTCTGATCTCATTGAAGTCAACAGGATCCATAAATTTCCCCGGCCGATCTGTCAGCGGTTTTTTCCCCTTCAGAACAATACTTTGCAATTCTCTCGGAAATCCTTGATATGGTTGGCCCAGTTCTCCCATGAAAAAGTTAATGACTGAATCGGGGAAATCAAGCTTTTCTCCCTTTTCGAAGATATCATCTTCAGTCAGATTGTTCTGAACCATGTAAAGCGTCATATCTCCGACTACTTTGGAAGAAGGTGTGACTTTGACAATGTCGCCGAAAAGCAGATTGACGCGCCGATACATATCCTTGACTTCTTCAAAACGTTCACCCAGACCGACAGCGATGGCCTGCTGGCGCAAATTGCTGTACTGACCGCCAGGCATTTCCAGTTTATAAATTTCAGCATTCGATGAGTTCATGCCGCTTTCAAACGGAAAGTAATATTGACGCACCTTTTCCCAGTAATGACTCAGAGACTCCAAAGCGGATATGTCCACGTCAGGCCGCTGTTCATGGCCCTCAAGAGCATAATAAAGTGAGTTGGCACTCGGCTGGGACGTTGTCCCAGCCAGTGCCTCGACTGCAACGTCAACGATATCCACGCCTGCTTCAATTGCCCGGACATAGGTGTAGACCCCATTTCCACTTGTATCATGTGTATGGAGATGGATCGGGATCGATACGGTATCTTTCAGCTCAGAAACGAGCCGGTATGCAGCTTCCGGTTTCAGTAGCCCGGCCATGTCTTTAATGCCAAGAATATGGGAACCCGCCGCCTCCAAATCTTTAGCAAGCTTCTTATAATAATCAAGATTATATTTTGTCCGTGCCCCGTCAAGGATATCCCCTGTATAGCACATCGTGCCCTCAGCAATTTTTCCGCTTTCAATTACTGCATCCAGTGAGACACGCATGCCGTCCAGCCAGTTGAGACTATCAAACACACGGAATACATCTACGCCTTTTTTTGCCGCTTCGCTGACAAAAGATTTTATCAGATTGTCAGGATAGTTCTTATAACCGACGGCGTTTGATCCGCGAAGCAGCATCTGAAGGAGGATATTGGGCATTTTTTCACGGATTGCACGGAGACGCGCCCACGGATCCTCACGAAGGAACCGATAAGCCGTATCAAACGTCGCACCGCCCCACGCCTCTTCTGAAAAAAGGTTAGGAAGCAGATGAGCAGTCTGCGCCGCGACCTTTACTATATCCTTGCTGCGCATGCGGGTGGCCAGGAGACTCTGGTGTGCGTCCCTGAAAGTTGTATCCGTCAGAAGGACATGAGACTGTTCTCTGATCCAATCTGAGACACCACGCGCCCCATATTGTTCCAGGATCTGTTTCGTTCCTGACGGGCATGGCTCTGAAAGCTTAATCTCCGGTACAGGCGGAACATCAAATACGGGTTTTTTGTTTTTCTGAATTCCGGGATAGCCGTTGATCGTGATATTACCGATATAGGTCAGCATTTTTGTTCCACGGTCAAGGCTTTTCTCAAACGAGAAAAGTTCCGGAGTAGCATCAATAAACGTCGTTGAAACTTTTCCCGACAAAAAGACCGGATGCTGCACCACATTGATCAGAAACGGAATATTCGTTTTAATCCCTCTGATACGGAATTCCTTAAGATTACGGAGCATTTTTGCCGCTGCACCCTTGAATGTCATCGCTTTTGTCGAGAGTTTGACCAGCAATGAATCATAATAAGGTGTGATTACCGATCCTGTGAAAGCATTGCCTGCATCCAAACGAACACCAAAACCGCCACCGCTTCTATAAGCCACAATTTTGCCTGTGTCCGGCATAAAATTATTGGCCGGATCTTCCGTGGTCACGCGGCACTGAATGGCGTATCCATTCGTGTGTATCTCTTTCTGCTCCGGAATCAGGATGGGATCATCATGCAGCCCGTAACCTTCGGCAATGAAAATCTGAGACTGAACAATATCAATGCCTGTAATCATTTCAGTGATTGTATGCTCGACCTGGACACGCGGGTTGACTTCAATAAAATAGAAGTTTCCTCTGGGACCGACCAGAAACTCAACGGTTCCGGCATTCAGATAATTGACACTCTTCATCAGCCGAACTGCTGCCTCACAGATTTCATGACGCAGTTTTTCGCCCAGTCCTCTGCTTGGAGCTACTTCGACAACCTTCTGGTGGCGACGCTGTACTGAGCAGTCGCGCTCGTAAAGATGAACGATTTCACCAGACTCATCGGCAATAACCTGAACTTCGATATGCCGGGGATTGTCCAGATACTTTTCAACATAGACATCTTCCTTGCCAAAAGCCTGCTTTGCTTCCGAAGTAGCGCGGGCAAAGGCTTCATCAACACTTTTCTCACTGCGGACAATGCGCATACCGCGGCCGCCGCCGCCAAGAACTGCTTTGATAATAATTGGGAAGCCATGTTCCTTGCCGAATGCCTTAACTTCTTCAACCGAATGAACCGGTCCTCCGGATCCTGGAATGACGGGAATTCCGGCATGTACTGCAGCTTCCCTTGCCGTCGATTTGTCACCAAAAATCAACAAATGCTCAGGCTTGGGTCCTACAAAAATAAGTCCCTCTTCCCCGCACCGTCTCGCAAATTCAGTATTTTCGGATAAGAATCCATAGCCGGGATGGATTGCATCTACCTGATGCGCTTTGGCGATTTCAATAATGCTTTCAATATCAAGATAGGCATCAATTGGCTTTTTCCCTTTGCCCACTAAGTATGATTCATCCGCTTTATAGCGGTGATAGGAACCGATATCTTCTTTGGAATAAATAGCTACCGTGCGGATTCCCAGTTCATTACACGCCCGGCACACCCGGATCGCGATTTCTCCTCGATTTGCCACAAGCAGTTTCTTAATAGTACGCTTCAACATTCTCTCTCTCCCCTTCCATTTTGCTGTCCGGTCTTCTCATATTCACGAATGCAGATATGTTCATTAAGACACATATGGAAAATACCATAACGATCAAAGAGGATCCCCCGTAACTGACAAAGGGAAGTGTAACACCGGTGACCGGCAAAAGTCCTGTAGCCGCACCTAAGTTAACCATCGTCTGAATGGCCACCATGCTGGAGATGCCGATCGCCAGCAGGCTGCCAAAGACATCCTTGCATCGGATTGCTATCACAAAACCTCGAAATACAAGATACGCAATACAGAGCACTACAAAGAGGATTCCGATAAGTCCCAGTTCTTCTCCGATAATCGCTATGATAAAGTCCGTCTGAGGTTCCGGAAGGAAACCTGTCTTTTCTATGCTCCTTCCCAGTCCCTTCCCAAATAGCCCGCCGGAAGCAATGGCTATATAAGAATTAATCAGCTGGCGCCCGGTTGTATTCGCCACGGCAAAAGGGTCATAAGCCGCTGTAAACCTTCCTGATTGAACACCCGATAGAAATTTTGTAAAAAATAGATAGACAAATATTCCTGTCCCCCCTATCAGCAGCATAACATGCTTAATTCTTAATCCGGAACACAGGATCATTACCGCGGCAATAGTAACAATGATCATAGCTGTTCCAAGATCCGGCTGTTTCGCAATAATAATAAAAAACACGAGAACAACTGTCAGAGGGGGCGCAACCGATGTCATGAAGTTGGAAATTGATTTTTGTTTATTTGAAAAAACGGAAGCCAGATAAAATATAATGGTAATTTTGACAATTTCAGACGGCTGAATATTAAAAAAACCGATATCGAGCCACGACTGCGCATTATTTGATGTACTGCCAGCCACAAAGAGTACGACCAGTAAGCCAAGAGAGCAAACCAGCATTGGTTTGACTGCGAACCGATAAGCCTGATAAGGAACCAACAGGCCAATCAATCCAAATACAGCTGCTGCGGCAAACCAAATCAGCTGGCGGACAAAAAAATAATCTGGTGACGCGTTTTTATAAATCAGGGTCGCCCACACTGATCCCGCACTGTATATCATAATCAACCCAAAACTGATCAGGATCGTCATTACTACAAGTAAAGAATAATCATAATGAAAAAAAAGTTTTTTAAGCATGCCACTCACCCAAATCAATCATTTCACGGAGAATCATTAAATAGCAAAATCAAAAGTTCCTTCTCTGCAAAATAATTACTGAAAAAAAGCCCAAACTAATCCCTTGCAGACGGGGAGTCTGGGCGATGATTTATTTTCGTGTCGATGCCTCATGAAGTGCAGAAACTTGCCTCTCGAGAGAACTGAGCAATTCTTTACCCTCATCGGCACGCACGAGACCTAAACGAACCGCAAAGTCAATTTCACGTGAAAGCCCGAACATCTGCGTGTCGAGTACTTCTTCATATAGAGGGCATTTGGGCATCGTCAAATTCTCCATCTGCACCCCTATCAGCTTCAGAATTTTCTGTGCGTCGGCCTGCAGCAGTTCATAGGCCTTTTCACGTCGGCCTATTATCATTTCAACGGACAATTTGATTTCCCCCCTTTTAGTTTCAATTTACCTAGTGTTAATCTTACCTTCTGCAAACTCAAAAAGCAAGAATAAACGAATTGGCAGAACAAGCGCCTACCAGCAAATCTACGGATGATACTTGCAATCAGATGATCGGAGGCAACTTCATTGTTCGATCAGAAAACAGTGAATTTCGCCTAAATCTTCGAAACCTGTTATACTAAATTGCGTTAAGGGGGGTATCCCATGAAGGCTAAATGTATCTTATGTGGAAAGATCTGTCATCTTGATGACCAGTCATTAATTGCAAAACGTCTGAAAAACCGTCCGATTCATACTTTTATGTGCACTACCTGTTATGACCGGATCAGCGAACGAACTCGTGCCCGCTGGGCGACAGGAAAATTTACACTTCATCTTCCGACTGATGGCAAGCGCAAAATGAATCAGTGAATAAATATCCAGATTCCCGTTGGTCAGCCCCTTGTACTTTCTATTTTAGAAATTAATTTTCTGATAAAACATAATAAACGCCCGCGAGAAACCCCGCGGGCGTTTATTATGTTTTATGATTTGATTCGTGTTTTGAAAAATCAGCCGTTATATTTAGGAATCTTACTTCCCCGTCTTTCAAATCGCTCGCGCTCACCTTTGTTCAGAATTTTCTTACGCATTCTGACACTTTTCGGAGTGATTTCGCAGTATTCATCATCATTCAGATAAGAAAGCGAATCTTCCAAGGACATTTTTCTTGGTTCTTTCAAAGTGACGGTGAAATCCTTATTTGATGAGCGGACGTTAGTCGCGTGTTTGGCACGGGTAACGTTTACTGTCAGATCATTTTCACGGTTGTGTTCGCCGACAATCATTCCTTCATAGACGTTGACACCGGCTCCGACAAACATTTCGCCACGGTCTTCGAGAGCGCCAAGCGAATAAGCTGTCGTCTGTCCCTGATCCATTGAAATCAGCACACCGGACCTGCGTCCGCCGATCTCTTCCCTGATAAATGGAGCAAAGTGATCAAACGTATGATTCATAATACCATAACCACGTGTATCAGCCATGAACTGGCGATTATAACCGATCAGTCCGCGGGAAGGGATCATAAATACCAGACGTGTCTGACCCGGCTGTTCCTGCCTCATGTCTTTCAACTCGGCTTTGCGCTGGCCAAACGACTCAATTACTGATCCCACATACTCTTCCGGAACGTCAATCTGGACAGATTCAAAGGGCTCGCAAAGTTTTCCATCAATTTCTTTAGTAATAACGGTCGGTTTGGAAACGGACAGTTCATAACCCTCACGGCGCAATGTCTCAATCAGGATTGAAAGATGCAGCTCACCACGCCCGGAAACAATCCAGGAATCGTGAGAATCCGAAGCTGACTCGACCTCCAAGCTGACATCGCGTTCCACTTCCGCATTCAGCCGGTCTTCGATCTTCCGGCTTGTGACAAAATCCCCTTCCTGTCCCGCAAATGGGCTTGTATTCGGCAGAAAGGTCATTTTCATGGTCGGTTCATCAATCCGTAGAGGGGCCAAAGGATCAATTTGATCCACATCATTAATCGTATCACCAATATCAATATCTGAAATTCCGGTAATTGCAATGATATCCCCTGAGGTGGCTTCCTGAATTTCATATCGCTTCAACGCTTTATATCCGAACAACTTCGTGATTCTGAAATTCTCAACACTTTTACCACCGTTTTTCACCAAAGCGGCTTCCTCGCCAACTTTGATTTTACCGCGGTAAATACGCCCGATTCCAATACGGCCTACATAATCATTGTAATCAAGCATTGTAACCTGGAACTGAAGGCCTTCATCGCGATTGTCGACCGGCGCCGGCACCTCTTTCAGGATCATGTCCAGAACAACGCTCATGTCCTGATCAACATGATCAGGATCAGTACCTGCCACGCCGTTTACAGCGGAAGTGTAAACAACCGGAAATTCAAGCTGGCTTTCATCGGCACCAAGATCAATAAAAAGATCAATGACTTCATCCACAACTTCCGCAGGTCGGGCCATTGGTTTATCAATTTTATTAACAACAACGATTGGTTTCAGATGTTCTTCCAACGCTTTTTTCAGAACGAACCGTGTCTGAGGCATACAGCCTTCATAAGCGTCCACAAGCAGCAGCACGCCATCCACCATTTTCATGATACGTTCAACTTCACCGCCGAAATCAGCGTGTCCAGGGGTATCCACAATATTGATTGTGTGATCCTTGTATGTCAGGCTGGTATTCTTGGCCAAAATGGTAATGCCGCGTTCCCGTTCAATCGCGTTCGAATCCATGGCACGGGTCTGAATGTGCTGATTTTCACGAAATGTTCCTGATTGCATCAAAAGCTTGTCTACCAGTGTTGTTTTGCCGTGGTCGACATGAGCAATAATTGCGATATTTCTTATTTCTTCCCTACGATTTGTCATTTCTTCTAACTCTCCTCATTTCCAATAACTTTCCATATCCGAAACGTACACATGCAAATTATTCTCTCACAATGAAAGCCACTTTGTCAATTGTCGCACAGGGCCCGAAAACTTTTTTCTTTTTTAAATATGATCTTCTTTCGTTGTACATTTTGCAGATTCATTTTATGATAAAGGCAGGAGGTGTCCATCAAAATGCGTCTTTTACTTCTATTTCTCGCTCTCCTTGTTATTGCGAGCCTTATTGGTATTGGCGGAGGAATCGCTTATGGGAATCCGGTGATCACATTAACTAGCGTGTTCGCCGTCATACTCTTTATGTGGCTCGGCTTTTTTGTCAAAAGCCGGCAGCAGAAAGCCCGATTAAATAAGTGAATCGTCAGCCGCTTCAAAAACAGGGCTTAATTTGGCTCCTTAAGAAACTTCCCTTCATCGACCTGCTTACGGATATGTTCCGCAATCTCATTATGGAGAGACGGACCAGCCGTCAGGACTGAAGTCCTGGACAGCAGGTCGATCGAACTGCCATTGGCTTTCGTCGCCGTGCCTCCGACTTCCCGGATCAGAATCAGACCCGCCGCGTAGTCCCAGGGGGAAAGGCGCATGGTGAAATAAGCGTCGATCAAGCCCGAAGCAACATAGGCGAGCTCAATTGAAGCTGCGCCATAGGCCCTGGTCCCGCTGCACTTTCTGATGATATCAGTCATGATATCCTGATCAATCCGTCTGTTTGGTTTGATCCAGGTCATGCTGAGGTCGACCAGCGCGTCCTCAAGCTTAACCATCTTTAAAGACGGAAGCCTGTGTTCATTTCTATATGCGCCAAACCCGCTAATGCAATGGAACAACTCACTGCCCATGACATCGTAAACGAAGGCGGCTTTTCCCTTCCCATTTTCATAAATTCCGATCGAAATAGCAAAAAAACGTTTCTGCAAGACGTAATTTAAAGTCCCGTCTATTGGGTCGACAAACCACACAACACCACTGAGATCTGTAGGAGCGTCTCCAAATCCTTCTTCAGAAACCACTCTGTGATCAGGATATGTTTCTTTGATTTTTCCGACCAGAAATTTTTCGATTGCTTTATCCATGTTGGTCACTAAGTCATTGTGTGCCGTCTTGACGCTTACCTCAAGCTGCACCGAAAGTGATTGTCTCAGCTGATCCCCCGCCTGAAAAATCCACTCAATGACTTTATCATGGAGGTTTTGCCAATCTTTTTGATCCATTTATAACACTCTCCTGACCGGACTCATCACCATTTGAACTCCGGAAATTCTGTCCTGTGCAAAACTGACAAGTAAATAGTAACGCATTTTGGCCAAAAAAGAAAAATCACCGCCTGACTGAGCGATGATTATCGGTGTCATTTAATGCGCAGCTGCAGTGTCCACTCTTCAGATCTCAAGCAAAATCATTTCCCGCCTCAACTCTTCCAGCCTTTCCTTGCATAACTCAATCGTTTTCATATCCTTCTTAAGTAGTGCCTCGTGCAAAGAAGCAAGCTGGGCGTCAATTTCCACTCGCACAACCGGAATTCTTTTTTCCGCGTCTCTTCTGCTAAGTGTCTGATTAATTTGATTCATAGTTGCCGCCACTCCCTTTCCGGATTTTCTGTTAAAGGGCGCTCAATGGAAGATCATTTTCAAAGACCGTTTCATAAATTTTATTGTTTCTTTATTTTATGCCGTCCGGGCACTCTTATTGCTTATAAAATACCTGTTTTTTAATTAGACGTGAACCCATTTTTAAGGCATACATGTGGTAGACTGTATTGAGTAAACAGTTGAAAAGAATCAGGAGTGTCGTTCATGCATTTTAATGGCTTTAACAAAACAGACTTTGAGGCGATGGAAAAAGGTGGACTGAGCAGCAGAATGTCTGCGATCCAGTCGTTGATTCAACCTGAATTTTCTTCGCTTGCGGATATTTTCGTACCCTTCCTTTCTGAAATCATTGGGCAGGATTTCTATCCGCATATAGCCAGACATTTGAGAAGGACTGTCAATCCACCGGACAGTACCTGGATCGCCTTCTCCTGTGACAGGAGAAGTTATAAAAAGTATCCGCATTTCCAGTTTGGTATCTGGCGTACCCATCTTTTTTTCTGGCTTGCGTTCATCGAGGAGTACCCAGCCAAAAAGCAGTTATCGTCAGAGCTTCAGGCACATACCAGGGAAATATTTAAACAGATACCGGAGGATTTTGCATGGTCCGGTGATCACATGTCACCGACGTTCATGTCGCAAAGTGAAATGGACATCGAAGATCTGAGGCAAATGTTTATAAGGCTTGGACAATTCAAGAAATCTGAGCTGCTCTGCGGTATTACTGTACCTGAAGATGACCCGCTTGCAGGGAATGGCGAAGTGCTGGCTGAATACTTAAAGCAAAAAACTGAAATTCTGCTTCCACTTTACTGGAAGGGTATTCAGTCAATGGAAAAAGGCCTCTAAAAAACAGGCGGAAGAGCATCAACTCTTCCGCCTGTTTTTTTTACTATTTGGCTATGTTTCGTTTAAATTCAACATTGATTTTGCCCCTCCGTTGATTGGAGCGGAAGGCGCGAGACTCCTGCGAGATCGGCGAGCCTTCTGGCCTCACAGCGAGGGCACCGGGCGAGGAGGCTCGGATCGCCCTCGGAAAGCGAGCACATGGAGTGAAAAACAACAGACAAGTATAAACAAAGCCTATTATTTAGCGATGTGAATGGGCTTTCCAAGAACGACTTCTGCTGCTTCCATCGCCATTTCTCCAAGTGTTGGATGAGCATGTATTGTCAGCGCAACATCTTCAGCAGTCATTCCGGATTCAATGGCGAGTCCGAACTCAGCAATCATGTCGCTCGCATTAGTTCCGACGATTTGTGCGCCAAGAATCAGTCCATCCGATGCACGGGTAACCAGCTTAAGAAAGCCGTCGGATTCACCAAGCGAAAGTGCGCGTCCATTCGCTGCAAACGGAAATTGACCGGTTTTCACTTCATATCCTTCTTTTGTTGCCTCTTCCTCCGACAAGCCGACAGAGGCAATTTCAGGATCGGAGAAAACAACAGCCGGCATCGCACGGTAATCTACTTCAGAAGGCTCACCGCTGATCGCTTCAGCGGCAACCTTGCCCTCATAGGAAGCTTTGTGCGCAAGGGCCAGGCCGGGAACGATATCCCCGATTGCAAAGACTTTATCGTTGGACGTTTTCCCCTGCTGGTCAACTTTGATCAGTCCGCGATCCGTTGTTTCAACCTCCGCAAGATCAAGGCCTATATCCTTTGTATTCGGCTTTCGACCGACGGTAACCATGACATAATCCGCCTCAAAAACCTGAGGAACGCCTTTGACCTCCGCCGTTACTTTGACTCCCGATACAGTTTCTTCAACGCTTTTCGCCAAGGCTTCGGTAAACACGGTAACGCCTTTCGCTTTCAGTTTTTTCTTAACAGGAGCGATCAGGCGCTTTTCAAACGCCGGAAGAATTGAAGGGGTTCCTTCCAGGATGACTACTTCGGTGCCAAACCCGGCGAAAGCCGAGCTCAGTTCAATGCCGATGTATCCTCCGCCAATCACGACCAGCTTCTTAGGCACTTCCTTCAGTGCGAGGGCGCCGGTAGAAGAAATGACACGGTCGCTCCATTTAAACCCGGGAATTTCAATAGGCGTTGATCCCGTGGCGATAATGCAATGATTGAATTTAAAGCGCGACGATTCATAGCCATGATTAACTCGAACAACATCCGGTTCGACAAACAGTGCCTCACCTTCCACAAGTTCAATATCGTGAGCTTTAAAAAGCCCCTTTACACCGCCTGTCAGACGGCTAACCACCTGTCCCTTCCATTCCTGCACTTTCAGGAAATCAAGAGAGACATTCTCGGCTCTTATCCCGTATTCTTCGGAATTTTTAGCTTGCTCGAAACGGTGACTCGCTGAGATCAGAGCCTTCGACGGAATACATCCGACATTAAGGCAGACGCCGCCAACATGTTCACGTTCAATGACCGTCACCTTCTGGCCAAGCTGAGCGGCACGTATTGCTGCCACATATCCCCCCGGTCCAGCACCAAGTATAATTGTGTCAACTTCTGTAGTAAATTCCCCAACAACCATCTTTACCCCTCCAAAATAAGGCGTTGTGGATCGTTTAACAGCCTTTTTATTTTGTTCATTGCCCTCTGGGCCGTTGCACCGTCAATCAGCCGGTGATCAAAGCTCATAGACAGAGCAAGCATAGGTGCAGCAACGATTTCCCCATCGCGGATGATGGCTTTTTCAGCAATCCGGCCGATCCCTAATATTGCCGATTCCGGTTGGTTAATTACAGGCGTAAACCACTGTCCGCCCTCAGAACCGATATTCGAGATCGTACAAGTTCCGCCTTTCATATCATCGGGTGCCAGCTTTCCAAGCCGTGCTTTTTCAGCAAGCTTGGTTATTTCTCCGGCCAGCTCGTACATTGATCTGGACTCCGCGTGTTTCAGTACGGGAACAACAAGGCCGGCATCCGTATCTGTCGCGATCCCTATATTAAAATAGTGTTTATATATAATTTCCTGATGTTCTTCATCGAGCGTCGCATTAATGATTGGGAAAGCTTTAAGAGCAGCGACCAAAGCCTTAATGATATAAGGGAGGTAGGTCAGCTTGATCCCCTGATCAGACGCTTCCTGCTTAAACAGCTTCCTGTGAGCCACAAGTTTGGTCACATCGACATCGTCCATCAAAGTGACATGCGGAGCAGTCTGTACCGAGTGAGTCGTTGCCCGGGCGATCGCTCTGCGGATTCCAATGAACTTCTCCCGTGTCTCGGGAAAAGCCTCGGAAACCGTTTCTTCAGCAGAAGCGACATCTACATTCTGAAGTGATGGGCTTTCATCTTTTTGTTCAGAAGTGCCGGACAGACTTTGATCTATATCATCTTTCAGGATGCGTCCGTTTTTTCCCGATCCCTTAACTGTATTAATGTCTATGCCCTTGTCACGCGCATATTTCCGGACAGAAGGCATGGCAATTACTGTCCGCACTGATGCATCCGGCTGACCGGCAATCGCCTTAATCTCCTGTGGACTGACAGCAGAACTTTCATCCTTCTCATCAGTGTCTTCTGGCTGATCATGAGGCTCATTTTCTGTATCTGATTCAAGTGTCACGACAACCGTCCCGACTTCAACAGTCTGTCCTTCTTCAGCATTCAGTTCCAGAACTTTTCCGTTCACCGGTGACGGGATTTCCACGACTGCCTTATCGTTTTGAACTTCAGCAAGCGCATCGTCTTCCTTCACTTCATCTCCGGGTTTGACAAACCACTTTAAGATTTCACCTTCATGAATTCCTTCGCCGATATCCGGCAATTTGAATAAATAGGCCAATGGCGCTTACCTCCTTCAGTCGGAAACTTCTTCTCTTTGCTACTTAAAAAGCAATGATTTCCTTCGATTTTTTGATGATGTCTTTTTCACTAGGAAGCCAGATATCCTCCGCCGCAGCAAACGGAAATACAGTATCCGGAGCAGTGACCCGGCCGACCGGAGCATCTAGATAGAGCAGCGCCCGGTCATTAATTTCCGCGATGACATGAGCTGCGATGCCCGCCTGTTTCTGAGCTTCCTGAATCACAACAGCGCGTCCTGTTTTTTTCACTGATTTTGTGATTGTTTCCGTATCCAGCGGACTGATTGTTCTGAGATCGATGACTTCGGCGTCTATGCCTTCATTCTTCAACTGATCAGCCGCTTTAAGCGCCGTCCTGACCATTGCGCCATAAGTGATTAAGGTGATTGAATTCCCTTCTCTGACGACCTTCGCCTTACCAATCTCCACAGTATATTCCTCTTCCGGTACTTCATCTCTGAATGAGCGATAAAGTTTCATATGTTCCAGGAACAGTACGGGATCATTATCCCTGATAGCGGAAATAAGCAGTCCCTTCGCATCATAAGGGTTGGAAGGAATAACTACTTTAAGGCCAGGACATTCATAAAAAAGTCCCTCCAGATTATCCGCATGGAGTTCCGGCGTTTTGACACCGCCGCCGAAAGGGGAACGGATGGTTACCGGGGCCTGGTAATGACCGCCTGAACGATAACGAAGCCGCGCCATCTGTGAAACCACGCTGTCCATTGCCTCGAAAACAAAACCGAAAAACTGAATTTCCATCACCGGTCTGAACTTCTGGAGAGCAAGACCAAGCGCAAGTCCTCCAATGCCTGACTCAGCGAGCGGTGTATCAAAAACACGTTCTTCGCCAAATTCATCGTACAGACCTTCCGTCGCCCGGAACACGCCCCCGTTTTTAGCTACATCTTCCCCAAAAACGAGCACATTCTCATCATGTTTCAGTTCTGTTCGCATCGCATCTGTAATCGCTTGAATCATCGTCATCTGCGCCATTACTTCTTCCCCTCCTTCTCACCGTATTCCGCCAGCTGCTCCTCTATATTCGAAGTTGGTTTCTCATACATATTTTTTAACAAGTCTGTGACCTTTTGTTTTGGCACTTGATCTGCCTCTTTCAGTGCGGCAGCCACATCACTTTTCGCTTCTTCAACTGTTTTTTCTTCATCTTCTGACGACCAGAGTCCCTGATTATCCAGAAAATTTCTGAAACGGACAAGAGGATCTTTCTTCTCCCATTCGTCGGTCAGTTCCTTTGTGCGATACCTGGTCGGGTCATCTCCCGCCATGGTATGAGGTCCATACCTGTAAGTCAGTGTCTCAATCAGGGTCGGTCCATTGCCTGAAACGGCATAATCACGTGCGTCTTTTGCCGCAGCAAAAACTGCAAGCGGATCCATTCCGTCCACCTGAATGCCTCTGATCCCCGCCGCGACAGCTTTTTGGGCCAGTGTTTTCGCCGCGGTCTGTTTTTCAACAGGAACGGAGATCGCAAACCGGTTATTCTGGCTGATGAAAACTGCCGGAGCTTTAAACACCCCCGCAAAGTTCAATGCTTCATAGAAATCCCCCTGAGAGGTCGCACCGTCACCAAAATAAGTAAATGACACATTTTTCTTGCCTCTCTTTTTAAGCCCAAGTGCAATACCGGCGGCCTGCGTGCACTGCGCACCAATAATAATCTGGGGCATGACCGCGTGTACCTCTTCGGGAATTTGTCCTCCCTGAAAGTGTCCCCTTGAGTAGAGGAAAGCTTTATAAAGAGGAAGCCCGTGCCAGACGAGCTGAGGAATGTCACGGTAAGAAGGCAGCAGCCAATCCTCTTTTTCCATTGCAAATTCACTCGCCAGCATGGATGCCTCCTGCCCGGCGACCGGTGCGTAGAATCCCAGCCTACCCTGTCTGTTTAAAGAAAGGGCACGCTGGTCCCAAATTCTTGTATAAACCATGCGATGCATCAATTCACGCATTTGATCATCTGAAATGTTGGGCATTGCCTGTTCATTGACTATAAGGCCTTGCTCATTCAAAACGCGCAAAGTTGTAAAGTGATCTTCTATCTGTTCCAAGTGCTTTGCAGGCATGTTTTTCACCTCTTCCTTCAGAATCCTTTTCTCATCTCTAAAAGTACCGTACTAAATGTCACAAAAACGCTTTCAAGTCCTGAAAAGAAACCGCTAATTAAGTCCGCAGCTCCCCTGCCCTTCAGGAATCAGTGCTTATCTCCCATCTACCGACGCCAATTGTCTAAAAACTGCTTCATGCTCAAATTTAGTTTATAATACCACCTTCAATGAAGTCAAACTTGAGGCTTCAATGTATGAATGCGTTTTCATTATTATTTTTTATAAAAATGGTTCTGGTTTCGGCTAGGACCGATGAAACCAAAACCCTAAATCAGATTAATCCAAGATCTTTCAATCCATAATAAATACCGTCCTGATCAACAGACCGTGTTACAAAATCTGCAGCTCGTCTGGCACTCTCCACAGCATTGCCCATTGCTACGCCCGTCCCGACATAGGACAACATTTCAACGTCGTTATTTCCATCTCCGAATGCACATGCCTCATCCGCAGAAAAGTTCAGCTCTTCGAGTATTTTTCTGATCCCTGAAGCTTTTGAGCCGGCCTGTGGAATTACATCCACCGCATTTTTGTGCCAACGGACATATCTCAGTTTGTTCAACGGCTCATTTTCCAGGTAGCTTGAATCATCCTGCGCGGTATAAAAGAGTAGTGCCTGATAAATATCGTGATTATGGTAAAATTCCGGATCTTCTTCTGGAAAAGGGAGGTCAAGCTTCAGGCTGCTCATTCCCTCGGCTATGTCGCTTCCCATTTTACCGTCTATCTTCATGGTCTCTTCATTGAGGAAAATAAGCCGATTTCCTGCTTCGGACGACTGATGTTCAAGGTTGTCCAGCAGCGCTTCAGGAATTGGTTTTTTATAGATAGCCTCATTCTGATAAACGACATATGAACCATTAAAACTGGCGAATGTGTTTATATCCAGATCTGCACGCAGCTTGCTGAACATAAACGGCGCGCGACCCGTCGCGATTGCTGTGATGATACCCTTTCTTTGTAAAGTTTTTACCGCTTCAACTGTGGATTCCGGTACGGACTTTTTCTGATCATATAATGTGCTGTCAATATCAAAAAAGACGATTTTAATGTTTGACACCGTTTTATCCCCCTCAAGTCATGTACAAACACACTTTTTCATTATAACAGCGCATGCCGCCCATGAGTGAGTCAATTGCATTTTTTTACTGCATTTATCAAAAAATAAAGTGGGGAACGGCATCGTTAATTTCCTTTTTTCCATCGCCGCCAACCCAAACAATGAAAAACCTTTCCGTTTCATATATAATGGTCTATAGAATCTTTTTTGAGGGGAGCAAACGTTATGATATTCAAAGTACTTTATCAACAATCTAGGGATGAGGTTCCGGTCAGAGAGAATACAGAAACCCTATTCCTTGAAGCAGACGATATTCGCAATGTCCGGAAAAAGCTGACTGACAAGCCTTATAATGTTGAATTTATTCAACCACTAACCGGAAAGTTCCTTGATTACGAAAAGAAGTCCGCAGAATTCAAATTGGAGAAGATATAATCATATGAAATTTGTTAAAAACCATCAAACTGCTGTATTTTCACTCGGTGGTCTGGGTGAAATCGGCAAGAATACCTATGCTGTACAGTTTCAGGATGAGATCATTGTAATCGATGCCGGGATTAAATTTCCTGAAGACGATTTACTGGGCATTGATTACGTCATCCCCGACTACAGTTATCTGGTCAAGAATGCCGACAAAGTAAAGGGCCTTTTTATCACTCACGGCCATGAGGATCATATTGGCGGGGTCCCTTACCTGCTCCGACAACTGAACATCCCGATTTACGCCGGGAAGCTTGCCGCCGGACTGATCCGAAATAAATTGGAGGAACATAACCTTCTCCGCCGGACCGTTATCCATGAAATCACTGAGGATGACGTGATCAAATTTCAGAAAACTTCCGTCAGTTTCTTCCGGACGACACACAGCATTCCTGATTCTTATGGGATTGTTGTCAAAACTCCGCAAGGTAACATTGTTGAAACCGGTGACTTTAAATTTGACTTCACACCCGTGGGGGGCCAGATTGCCAATCTGACGAAGATGGCCGACATTGGGAAGGATGGCGTGCTTTGTCTGATGTCGGACAGCACAAATGCTGAGATCCCGGGATTCACGATGACGGAACGCGAAGTCGGTGAAAATATAAAGGACATATTCCGTAAAGTGGACGGCCGGATTATTTTTGCTACATTTGCTTCCAACATTCACAGACTTCAGCAAGTTGTTGACGCTGCAGTTGACACAGGAAGGAAAATTGCCGTTTTCGGCCGGAGTATGGAGGCATCCATAACCATCGGAGAAGATTTGGGTTATGTCGACGCGCCCGATGATACATTTGTCGACCATCAGTTGATCAACCATCTCCCGGATAATAAGGTAGTCATTTTATGCACGGGCAGCCAGGGAGAACCTATGGCGGCGTTATCCCGCATCGCAAATGGGACACACCGGCAGATTCAGGTTCAGCCTGGCGATACCGTTATTTTCTCATCTTCACCGATCCCGGGCAATAAAGTCAGTATTAACCGTACCATCAACCAGCTTTACCGTGCCGGAGCGGAAGTGATCCACGGGAAACTAAGCAACATCCACACGTCAGGCCATGGAGGTCAGGAAGAAGAAAAACTGATGCTTCGTCTTTTGAAGCCAAAGTTTTTTATGCCGATACACGGAGAATACCGGATGCTGAAAAAGCATGTTGAAACGGCTAATGCCTGTGGCATACCTTATGACCATTCCTTCATTATGAATATTGGAGATGTCCTCGCTCTGGATCAGAACCACGCAGCCGTCACCGGAAAAATCCCTTCCGGATCTGTTTATATTGACGGAAGCGGAATTGGCGATATTGGAAATATCGTTTTGCGGGACCGCAGAATCCTGTCTGAAGAAGGATTGGTCATTGTCGTTGTCAGCGTTGATATAGACGCACACAAGATCATGGCGGGTCCTGACATTATTTCACGTGGATTCGTGTACATGCGCGAGTCCGGCGATCTGATTAATGAGGCACAGGAACTGCTATCTAGGCATCTTCAGGAAGTCGTGCAGCGCGAGTCACTCCAGTGGTCGGAAATGAAAAACGAGATTAATGACAAACTGGCACCTTACCTGTATGAAAAGACACGGCGCAAGCCGATGATTCTCCCGATTATTATGCAAGTCGACGAAAAATCAAATAAACGGGTTGGAAGCAGCAATTAAATATGTGTCAGACAGAACTTGATTAATGAGAGCCCACTTCCGGCTTAACGATGTTAAGCGACGGAAATGCAGAACCAAAGCTGCATTTCCGTCGCTTTTTGATTTCTATAATTGTTGCCTATTCTCCATTGGAGCGTCTGAGATCTGAGTTATGGCGAACCATCGAGCTTTTAATCATCAGAACGAGGATGACTGCCAAAAAGGATAAAATAAGGGCTGCGAAAAAAAACAAGGGCCCGCTAGTGAACCTGGCCGCTGACGCAGAAACGCGAAGGTCCGGGTAAATAATATAGGGTAAATGCGAAACACCGTAGCCCATTAAAGCAAAGAAATACTGACCCATTACAAGATAAAATGAAAGGCGGTACCATCGTTTAATAAAGACCAGCATGACCGAAAAAAGCAAACAAATTAATGAGAGCAGAAACATCCATGATTCATTTAATGTGTTCATAAAATGGTCCGGATTCTGTATTTCGAGACCCACAAATACAAATCCACTGGCGAGTACGGTCGGCATACTCCAGAAAAGAGCCTGGCCCCTCATTCTTTCACTTAAAGTTTCATTACGTGATGCATGTGCAAAATAAGTCAGGTACATGGAACTGATATAAAAGATGCTGACAACAGTGACAATCATTACCGACCAAAAATAGGTGCTGGAGAGTAACTTCCCGACAAAGACCATGATGCCGTCTGTTCCGGAACTGTCAAATCCTCCTTCGCTGACAACCATTGAGATACTCAGTGCGGCAGGAACAAAGAGCCCCGTAATCCCGTTTCCAGCAATGCAGATGCTATTCACTTTGGACTCTTTTGGAAGTAATTCCGAAAGAGCAAAGAAAGTTCCTTTAAGAAGAATCAAGAGAACGGCAAGAATTCCCGAAAAAGCGAGTTGTGTCTGAAGCCCAAGAAAAATATCGGGTGAGAAACTGATCACGGCCGCAAAGAGAAGGACAAAGCAGATATTAATCACCTCTGAAACAGGCGACAGATAATCGTGAATCAGTGTAAATGTTGAATCCTGCCTGTATACTGTCCGACCGTAAAAGTAATGAAAGCTTGTCCCGAAATCAATTGAAGACAGAATTAAATAACTATACAGTAATATCCATAGTAAAATCATGATCAGCGATTCAGGCATTGCGGAAATCCTCCCCGGGATTTTTCATTCTTTCACACTGTTCGATCAGGACGCGCTATCCAGCATGTTATACTGACTCAAAACGAGATCAAAGTATTTACCACGCATTTTCATGAGCTGATCATGGCTTCCCTGTTCCACAATCTCCCCTTCGTTCAAGACGACGATATGATCGGCATCACGTATGGTTGAAAGCCTGTGAGCAATGATTATTGACGTTCTGCCTTTGAGAAGTTTTTTCAGAGCCGCCTGTATAACCAGCTCCGTTTCAGTATCAATGCTTGCTGTCGCTTCATCAAGGATAAGTGTCCTAGGATCTGAAAGCAGCGCCCGGGCGAATGAAAGCAGTTGTCTCTCCCCAACGGACAGAACATTGCCCCTTTCTTCGACTTCTGTCTGATAGCCATGAGGCAGGGCCTCAATAAAGGAGTTAGCCCCAATGGCCTCAGCTGCCTTCACTACTTCCTGATCCGTAGCATCAGGTTTCCCGAATCGGATATTTTCCATAATTGTTCCTGAAAAAATGTAGGTTTCCTGAATGACAGTCCCGACGCTCGATCGAAGTTCCCTAAGGTTAATATCCCGTACATCCACACCATCAAACGACACCGCTCCGGATGTCACATCATAAAAGCGGCTGACGAGACTGGCAATGGTCGTTTTGCCAGATCCCGTATGGCCAACCAGTGCGAGCGTTTCACCCGCCGGAACGTGAAGGTTAATTCCCTTCAGGGCTTTTCGGGACTCATCATAACTGAATTCAACATGATCAAAATCAATTGTCCCACGTATCTTTTCCATACTGACGGCGTTCTTTTTATCAGGAACTGAAGGTTTCTCATCCAGGAATTCAAAGATCCGTTCAGAGGAGGCCATAGCAACGAGAAGTTGATTATATACCTGGCCGAGTCGGGAAATCGGTCCCCAGAACATGCCAAGATAAAAGGAGAATGAAATAAAGGTACCGATCTCAATCGAACCGCTGTTGATCAAGTATGCGCCAAACCAGATCAGTATGGCTGAACCCGCTGCATTTGAAAGATCGACAAAGGGACGGAACATCGCATTTTTTCGAGAAGCCTCTTTCCAGGCGAGAAAATTTTCTACATTCACTCCTTTAAAGTATTCCATATTTCCCTTTTCCTGAGTAAATGACTGAGTAACCCTTATTCCCTGTATACTTTCATTCAAGTGGGAATTCAGTTTTGACATCTTCATCCGGACATTCTGCCATGCTCTGCGAATCTTCCGTCTCAGTTTGGTAGATATAAAAAACATCAGCGGGATAATCAACAAAACTGCAATAGCCAAAGGAGGACTGAGCACAAAAAGAATGACAAAAATGCCGACTAATGTGACCATATCCATTAAAGTGTTGATCACACCGTTTGTAAACAGATCCTGCATTGAATTGACATCGTTGATAATCCGAACCAGAATAGACCCGGCGGAACGTGAATCAAAAAACCTGTGGGAGAGAAATTGCACATGGTTAAACAGGCTCTCGCGAAGGTCATGGATGACGTATTGGCCGAGCTGATTCGTTGTTTTGATCCTGTACCAATTGCTGACAAAAGATAATGCATACAGAAAAGCCGTAACGCCGACCAGCCAATAAAGTAGTGAATAGTTTTCTTTGGCAATCGCATTGTCGAATGCGTAAACGCCTATAATGATCGGGACAATCAGTCGAACCGCAGTTGAAGCAAGCATTGCAGCAGCGGCTTTCGGGATCAAAGTTTTTAAATAAGGTTTCAGATAAGTCAGCAGCCGGATAAGCTGGGCCCAATTAAAAGGTTTCTCGATCACCCGGTCTTCGGGGTAATAAAAACGTTCTTTTAAAGATGATTTTGTCATTACGCCCGCTCCTTTTCCTCTGCTTTTTGTTTCTGAATGGCCGCCCGGTCTTTATACTGTATGTCATAGATTTTTCGATAGATTCCATCCGTGCGAATCAGCTCATCATGCGATCCCCGTTCTTTTATGAAACCGTTTTGCAGGACAAGCACTTCATCGGCAAGCTGAAGCGAGGAGATACGGTGGGCGATAATAAATGTGGTCCTGCCCTTCATTAATTCATGAAAAGCCCGCTGAATCAGCCCTTCAGTACGCATATCTACCGCACTTGTAGCATCATCAAGTATAAGAATGCTTGGATTGATGAGTAATGCCCGGGCGATCGATATTCTTTGTTTCTGTCCTCCTGAAAGACCCATTCCCCGCTCTCCAAGGACTGTATCGTACCCATCAGGCAGTTCCCTGATAAATTCATCCGCTTCCGCCCTTTTTGCGGCAAGAATAATTTCCTCCATCGAAGCATCGGGATTTCCATACGCAATGTTGTCGCGTATCGTTGATGAAAAAAGAAAATTCTCCTGAAGAACGAATCCGATATTCTTTCTCAGGCACTGTAAATCGTACTCTTTTACAGAGTGTCCATCCACAAGCACTTGTCCGGATGTGGCATCGTAAAAGCGTCCGATCAGCTGAGTAATACTTGATTTTCCTGATCCAGTAGCCCCCATTAGGCCAATAACACTGCCCGGTTTCGCTTCAAAAGAAATACGCTGGAGGGACGGGTTCTTCTCATTCGGATAGATGAGTGAAACATCTTTAAAGATGACATCTCCGGTGAACCGGTCAGGCTGAATAGGATGAGACGGAGACTGGATATCTTCCTTTTCGTCCAGCACCTGCAGGAGACGTTCCCCTGAAGCTTTGGACTGTGAAAAGGTATTAATAATGAAACCCAGGTTCATCAGCGGATCCATGATGTACCAAACCAGACTGAAAAAAGCGACCAGTTCGCCCGGAGCGATTCTGCCACTCATGACAAACAAACCGCCGAGAGCAAGCAGGATGACGACGCTGATGTCTCCGATCAATTCCATCAATGGAAAATATCTAGCCCATATATCAGCTGTTATGAGGTTACGGTCCTGATATGAATCGTTGCTTTCTGCAAACCGGCCTATTTCGAATTTTTCTCTGGCCAGAGATTTTATTGTGCTCATGCCGCTGATATTTTCCTGAACTCGAGTATTCATTCCCGCGAGCGATAAACGGATCTTTCTGAAAGCTGGATGAACCTGTTTATCAAAACGGAATACACTCACACACAAAAAAGGGGTCATCGCTAAGGTCACAAGAGCCAGTTCCCATGAATAATAAAACATAAGAACGAGACTGAATCCAACCAAGATAACAAAATTGATCAGCTGAGTAATGCCGGCAGAAAGAAAAAAACGGAATCCCTCAACATCCGCGGTCAGTCTTGACATTAGGTCTCCGGTCTTCGCATTATCATAATAGCGGTAGGGGAGGTACTGAAGTTTTTTATATAATGCCTGGCGCAGCCGGAAGACGGAACTAACACCGAACATATCGCCCCAATACTGGCTGAAATAGCTCGAAATACCCTTAAAAACCATGATCAGGATAAACCCGAGTGAAAGATAAGGGATAAGTTGTGCTTGATGATGAATGATGGCTCTGTCGATTGTCAGCTGCAAAACCACCGGATAAACAACAGTAATTCCACTCGCCAAGATCAGAAAAAGAACAGATCCCACCAAATATGTGCGATCCGGCCAGTAAAATTGCTTCAGTCTTCTGAATATATCCAATGAATATGGCCTCCCTTTTTTCGATACTTCTGAATTCTACTTCTCCCTGCCTTTATGTATTCATTTTCTTTTCAAGCCCGATACTATCCATTCTATCAGAATAAACAGGCACAACAAGTGATCTGCCTATATATGAGCTAACTTTTATGGTTGCGTTTTCGGGAAGAATTGCAATAAAAAAACCGGTGTTCCCATAGGGCACCGGTTCATCTCTATTTTTCACTTTAATAGCGTTCTGAAAGATCAAACGTGCAGTGTTTCATCGCCAGGATGCCAGTTTGCCGGGCAGAGTCCGCCTGACTGGAGCGCCTGAAGAACACGAAGTGTTTCATCTACGTCGCGTCCGATATTATTGTCATTGACTACAGAATAACGTAGTTCCCCTTCAGGATTAATGATAAACAGGCCTCGGAGAGCAACCCCCTCCTCAGGAATCAGCACACCATATTTCTCAGCAACTTCATGAGTGTGATCAGCCGCCAGACGGAAATTGATTTTCCCGATGCCGCCTTCCCGTCTTGAAGTTTTCATCCACGCTTGATGTGTATAGATCGTGTCACAGGAGCACCCGATGATATCCGCATTTAATGCTGTAAATTCATCGTTGCGGTCACTGAACGCGGTGATTTCAGTAGGACATACAAATGTAAAATCCATCGGATAAAAGAAAAAGATTGTCCATTTGCCAGCCTCAATATTCTCTTCAAGGCTTGCTTTTCCAAATGAACCATCTGCATTGACACAATCCAGATTAAAAAGCGGCGCTTTTGCGCTTACGAGACGTTCTGCCATGATTAAAAAACCTCCTGAATTTTAATATGCCTCAGATTATTACGAGAGAACAAAATTATTATAGTACGTCATATTTTTTTAGTCAAACTTAAATAATAATTAATTTAATTAATCAATTAGACTAGCAAATTAAAGATAATGTTTTTTATCCACTCAAGAAACATTATCAATTAGCCTAAACTTTTATCGAGTAAAACACTATTTCTGTGATCCTGTTGTCTCTTACTTTAATCTTATCATAGCATGGTCATAATGAAAGTTCTAAAGATCCGATCTATTCACAACAAAATCAACCGGATTGAAACTTTAGTCGTTTCAATCCGGTTGATCAGCTTACTTGATTCGTTATTCCATGACTTCAAACAAAATTATAAGCCTTTCATCAGGTAACCGCTGACCACTCGAACACCCTGTGCCAGCGCCGATTCATCCGGTTTAAAATCAGCAGAATGCAGTCCCGAAGTGTTGCCCACACCGAGCCAAAACATAAAACCGGGAATATCTTTCAGAAAATAACCAAAGTCCTCACCCGTCATCGCATCGCCGCAAATCACGTAAGGATATGCCTGCGCTTTGCAAAAATCAATGAACGGATCAACATATTCCCTTTTGTTATAAACCTGATAATAATTTGCGCCATAATCAATAGTTGCCGTGCAATGATAGGCAATCTCAGTCGCCTGGACATGCCTTTCGATATCTTCTTTGATCAGTGCCATCGTTTTTTGATCCAGCGTCCGGATCGTCCCCTCGACCCGGGCATGTTCCGCAATAATATTTTGCTTTGTTCCACCGCTCATTTTACCGATCGTCAGCACTGCTGAATTCAATGGGCTCACACGTCTGGCCACAATGCTCTGAATGCCGGTGACAAAGCTACAGGCGGCAACAATCGTATCGTAAGTCAGATGCGGATAGGCCGCGTGTCCTCCCTTTCCTGTAAAATCAATAAAAAGTTCAGATGTATTTGCGAAAAGGATGCCTTCCTTTGTTGCAACAGTACCCGCAGGAAATTCCGGTGACACATGCAACGCATAAACAAAATCCGGTTTCCACTCTTTAAATTCTGAACTCTCCATCATCGGAATCGCGCCACCGGGTCCTTCTTCAGCAGGCTGAAAGATAAAAACCACATTATCTTTGATCGGGTGGGATGCCACCTTCTCAAGAACGCCGAGTGCGACTGTCATGTGGAAATCATGGCCGCAGGCATGCATCTTTCCATCATGTTTGGAAGCAAACGAATAGCCTGTTTTTTCCTGAACAGGGAGCGCATCAATATCTGTCCGGAATCCAACTGTTTTCGAAGGAGCCGTGCCGGACACTTTAACGAACAGCCCCGTCCTCCATTTTTTAATCTGAAGATGTTCCTGAGGCATTTTTTTTATCTGCTCGAGGAGAAATGCCTGTGTTTCAACTTCCTCAAAACCTACTTCAGGAATTTTATGCAACGCACGTCTGACCGCAATATAATCCATTTTTCTTTCCCCTCTGTCCATCGCTTTCCCGATTAACGATCAAATCTGCCGGAGTGCCTGCATAATTTCAGTCTTTGAACGTGTCTTGGCATCAATGGTCTTAATGACTCTCGCTGGTGCGCCGACAACGACAGTATCTGCAGGAACATCTTTTGTGACGATTGCTCCCGCCGCGACAACCGCTCCCTGCCCAATATGCACACCTTCAAGAACAACTGCGTTGGCACCTATGAGCACGTTATCTTCAACGACTACCGGTTTCGCGGAAGGGGGCTCCACAACACCTGCCAGGACCGCGCCTGCGCCGATATGACAGTTTTTACCGACCGTAGCACGTCCACCTAGAACGGCGTTCATATCAATCATGGTACCTTCGCCGACGACAGCTCCGATGTTTATGACCGCTCCCATCATGATTACAGCTTTTTCCCCGATTTCAACCTTCTCACGGATTAGCGCGCCAGGCTCGATACGAGCCTGTATATTTTTCAGGTTCAGAAGCGGCACAGCGGAATTACGACGGTCATTTTCAACAACGTAATCGTCTATTTTATTTTTATTCTCAGTGAGTACTTTCTGAATGGTTTCCCAATCGCCGAAGACCACTCCGGTATGATTGTTGATGAATGTATGGCTGTTTTCTCCAAAGTCGACGGAGTCAAGATCTCCTTTTATGTAAACCTTCACCGGTGTCTTCTTATTGCTGTTCTGCAGAAACGAAATTATTTCCTGAGCATCCATTTGTTCCATTAAATAACCCTCCTCAATGATTGTACCAAAAATATCTTATCGAATTTTATGAAAAAAGTCTATGACGGACAAATATGACCTATATCATACGTTTAATTATATGCAATGAGGCAGAAACAAGCAGGTAAAAAAAGGTCTAAAAACCCATGACCAAATTCTCATTATGGATTGCACAAATGTTCGCTCCTGATTTTTTTGATTGATTTGAAAAGATCTTTAAAATAAGAAACAGGGAAAGCTTCCCATGCTGAAAGAGATATTTCCCTCCGTATGCCATGAATTTAGTTATAGTGCAAAGAGATTGGACATGCTATAATGTTTACTAAAGTTTAATAAACTAAAATAATTGGAGGTTAAAAAAACCATATGTGCCGTTGCCCGGCGGTAAATAAGGCCCAGGAAAAAATGTCCATGAAAATCGAAGAAATTGAAGCAAAGCGAGAGCAACTGATTTTTACAGCAAGAATGTATGGAATGTATGCGGAGGAAACATTGCGGTGCAGCCAGGAATTGGACCATATGATTGTCGAAGTCCAGTCCCGAGAGTTTCCCTTTTCTTGACTGCCACTACTGCTTCTTGACATTCTTTTTACTTTCATCGTGTAAGCGCTTATATTGAGCTGTTTATAATTATTTTTTTCATCTATTTAAAGCAGACCCCATTACAATATCAGGTTTAGAAACTTGAAAATAATGAAGGATAAAAGAGCTGTAGCCGGGAGTGTAATCACCCAGGTAAGGACAATATTCATCGCTACGCCCCAGTTAACTCCTCTCACCCTTTCTGCCGCTCCAACACCCAGAATTGAAGAAGTAATGACATGCGTTGTACTGACTGGGAAGTGGATGAATGTAAATCCAAAAATTATCGTCGCGGATGATAAGTCGGCCGCGGCTCCATTAATTGGCTCAATTTTCATGATCTTGCTGCCTACGGTTTTTATAATACGCCAGCCACCCACGGAGGTCCCCATGGCCATGGCCATTCCGGAAGTAATTCTTACCCACATCGGAATTTCCACTTGATCAAGATATTTCGACGCAACAAGTGCCATTGTAATAATTCCCATTGTCTTCTGTGCATCGTTGGTTCCATGCGCGAATGACTGCAGAGCAGCCGTGAAGATCTGAAAAACGCGAAATCTTCTGTTCGTTTTGGCCAGTGAAAAATTATGGAATATGACCGTAAACAGCTTCATAACAATGAAGCCAAGCGTTATTGCCGCAATGGGGGAAAAGATCAGTGCCTCGAAAATTTCAATAAACCCCTTATAGTTGAGGGCCCAGAACCCCAATCCAGAAATTCCAGCGCCAGCGAGCGAACCGATGATCGCATGAGACGAGCTGCTGGGTATCCCGAGAATCCAAGTTCCCAAATTCCAGAGCACGGCTGTGATCAGAGCCGCCATTACAATGATCAGTCCCCTTGTCTCATCGTGAATCGTAAAGGGATCAATAACACCCTTGCTTATGGTCTGGGCCACTCCGGTGAAAGTGATCGCTCCAAGAAAATTCATCGAACCTGCCAGTATGATGGCGGCCATCGGACGTAGCGCCCGTGTCGAGACCGAAGTGGCAATTGTGTTTGCCGTATCGTGAAAACCGTTAATAAAATCAAACATAAATGCGAAAAGTACGATGATCAGTGTTAAGGCGAACAGGCTTTCCATTATAAAAAAATCCTTTCTGAATCGAAACTATTGTTAAAAAAATACAGATGCTGGAATCAGGCATTCCTCATGATTATGGTTTCCAAAGTATCCGCCACATCCTCACAGCTGTCTGCCACACTTTCCAGCATCTCATAAAGTTCTTTATATTTAATAATTTTTATTGCATCCTTCTCATTTTTGAAAAGGGTGGTAATACATTTTACAAGCAGATCGTCACACTCAGTCTCATAGTCGTTAATTTTAATAACATTATTTCTGATGCTGGTCAGTTTCTTCTTGCTCAACATTGTTATCGCCTGAGCAATTTCCTTTGCCGACTCATAAAGATAGCCGACAAATTCAACCATGTATTCATCGGCATGCGTTAATCCATATATTTCAAGCCTCATCGACCATTCCTCAAAGCCGTCAAGAACATCATCCATCTTCATCGCAAGTTCCAGAATATCTTCGCGCTGTAGAGGTGTGACGAAGGTTTTGTTAAGGGCAATAATCAATTCATGGACATAAGAATCACCCTTACGTTCATAGCCCTTCATTTTAGCAGAAAAATCGTGGAGATCGGCCTCACTCTTGATTTTCGACTCCACAAAATATCTGGAAGCCTCCTCAAGGTTTAACGATATCATCGAAAGCATATTTAAAAATTTGTCATTTTTAGACAAAAAATGCACAAAGGTCCACCTCTTCATCAAATTTTGAAAATAAATTTCTAAAATAACCGGTGATAAATTACTAACATCTGTGAAACAAAACCCAATTTTCATTTTAACAGAACAAAAATGATTTACAATCTATTTCAATTTTCTTTTCATTCCCTTTACAATTATTGTCGAAAAAAAGCGAATTGAATATTTCAATATCCACTTGAAAATGACATGAGTGTCGATTATAATAACGACATTGATGTCATTTTAAATTAGGAGATGTTCGTAATGACTTTGAATTTTTGGAAACTGCTTTCGGGCCGCGTTGCAAGTAATATCGGGCAATGTTTCTATAATGTTTCACTGGTCTGGTTGATTTACCATATCACCCGCAATACATTTTATACTGGTCTCACCGGATTTCTGGTACTCATGCCGATGATACTGCAATTCCTGGTTGGTCCGCTTATTGAAAAATTTGAAAAGAAAAAGCTTCTGATCGCAACGGAAGCCGGACAAATCTTCACCGTAGTCATCGCATTCACACTCTACAGCACAGTATGGCACAGTGTCTGGGCACTGATTTTTCTCACCCCCGTTGTTGCAATCCTGTCCATGTTCAGCAATCCCGCGGAAATGACACTCATTCCCGAATTCGTTGAAGAAGGAAAATACGCAACAGCCAATTCACTAATGAACGTGACTTACCAGACGCTGACCATAATTTTTACAAGTCTTGTCGGTGTGCTGCTTATTTACGTTAATCCTCTGACTCTATATGTCACTTCTATAGTTTTTAATGCCGCAGCCATTCTTCCATTCTTTTTCATGCATCTATCTAAAAACAGGAAAGTAGCTGATGATCCCGTCCGCAGGGCTATTCGCCCATTAATAGCTGAATACGTCCATTCATTGACAGGTGGTATCCGCAACTTCCATAGATCCTTTATTTTGAAGTTCTTGCCGGCCACCATCATTGCCAATTGTGTTTTTGGCATGCTCAGCGCCGTTCTGCCGGCATACGCCATGATGCGGGGGGGCAGTCAATGGTTTGGCATCTACCAGTCCGCTGAAACTCTTGGTATCCTTATGGGGGCCTCGCTTGCCCCAATCATCCAGAAATTTCCTTTGGGGAAAATCACAATCTACGGAGGAATAGTCGGCAGCGTGTGCTGGTTGCTATCTTTTTTTTCAGTCAACAACTATTGGTCTGTTCTCTTTTATACCGTGAGCCTCCTCTTTATCGGAGTCACAAATATTCTATTTGTATCCGGCTTGCAGAAAGCCGTTCCAAAAGAAGATCTTGCACAATTCTTTACAATAATGACCAGTTTTGGAGGCTTTGGCATGCCTCTTGGCTCATTAGCCGGCGGCCAGATTGCTCAGCTCTGGGGCATCGTTCCTATTTTTATCAGTGTTGGTCTATCATTTCTGTTCATCTCTATTTATTGGCTGTCACAGAAGATTCTTCGGCAGATGCCTGCAGTTGACAAGCTGGGAAGCGGTATCTACATGGTCTATACGGATTCCCACTCTGAATAAAGTACGAAACACCTTTTTCTCTTTGAAATGTTATACTTGGGATTGAGCGAGGTGAAGTTTGTGCCTAAAGTTTCCGAAGAACATTTCATTCGAAGAAGAGCGCAAATTCTTGAGGCTGCAAAAAAAGTCTTTTCCCGTAAAGGTTATGAGCCTGTGACGATGCAGGATATTGTAGAAGAATCCGGCATGAGCCGCGGCGGTGTCTATCAGTATTTTTCCAGTACCGAAGAAATGATGCGCGCACTTATGGAAGAGAATACATCGAAATTTGAAGAGTACGTCGAGTCACTCATAAAAACAAATGAAAAAATATGGGATGCACTTCAAAGCTATCTGCATGAAGTTGAGTCGGAAGCAGAAGATCCGTTTTCGATGGCGGCCTATGAGTATTTTGTCACCGGCTGGCGAACAGAAGAGCGACAAAACTATATGAGCTGGCGCTATGGAAACGGGCAGAAAATTTTTCTCCGATTATTTGAAGAAGGGGTACGACGCGGAGAATTTGTTCCCAGGCAGTCTCTCGAAGCAATCACTCGTTTTTTTATCAATGTGAATGACGGCATTGCCCTGGAAGCAACATTGCTGAACGGAAAGCAAATCGGCGTTGCCGAACAGATTCAATCGTTAAAATTTTACCTGAAAGAAGTTCTCAGCATTAAAGATTGAGAATGGCTGAATGTTTTTTGTTCAGCCATTTTTATTATGCAAACATTCCAGATAATAGATTGCCAGCTGTGTTCGTGTCCTGAGTTCCAGCTTTTCTAGCATGCGGGTGACATTATTTCTTACCGTCCCCTCGCTCAGAAACAACACTTCCGCAATTTCTTTGTTCGATCGGCCCTTGGCGATCAGAGTAAGAACATCCTTTTCACGCTTGGTCAATGCTTCGTCTATTTCGGACAGGTGACCTTTTTCTTCAACTGACTTCCCAAGCATCGTTGACAGTTTCTCCGCAACCTCGCCACTCATAACGACACTCCCTTTTTCCGCTGTCCGCAGTGTAGCAATGATTGCATCGGCAGGCTGGCTCTTGAGCAGATAGCCGGCGGCACCATTTTTCATGGCCTGTTTGATATAGGCATCATCTTTGAAAGTCGTCAGCATAATAATTTTCAAATCTGGCCATCTCTTCTTAAGTTCGGCAGAACATCGGACGCCATCCATGACCGGCATCCGGATATCCATCAATACGAGATCAAGACGATCATGCACCTCGCAAAATTGAACTGCTTCACGCCCATTACCGCAAGTTCCGGCCACTTCCATATCCTCTTCCAACTCAATCATCATTTTCAGACTGTCACGAATTAAAGCATCGTCATCAACGATTAGAAGCCGCAAATAGTCCACCCTCCTTCTTAGTCCTGGGCAGCAGGCAAACAATGGTGAAACCGGAACGTCCGTCGATCGTCAGGCTGCCCCCCATTTCATTTACTCTCTCACTCATCCCCGATAAACCCAGATGATGATTCGGTACAGGTGCTCCTCTGCCATTATCATGGATAAACATCCTAATAAAATGTTGGTTAGCAGTTAACTCAATGGTCACTTTCGTTGCTTCGGAATGCTTGAAGACATTCGTCAGTGCTTCTCTTACGTTGGCCTCAAGCACCCTCCAATGGCTGGCTGTAATACCTTCAACATTTTCCGGAAAAGCAAATGAAGTCTCACAATAATTGAAAGAATCAACCATATCCCTGACCGTATCCAAACCTGTTTTTCTTTTTGGAACAAGATCATGGGCTGTATCATGAATCAGGCTGAGTGTGCTGGAAAGCTCTGTAATTGTTTTTTCAACCAAAGCCTCAAACTTTTCTGCATTTTTCATTCTGATCTTATAGGCGGCCTGAAGCTGGATGTACAATCCGGCAATCCTGTGACCAACCGTGTCATGCAATTCCCTCGCAATCCGGTTTCTTTCCTTAAATTCTGCGAGATGAATGCCTTCCTCTTTCTGTAACTGAAGCAGTTGTTTTGATTTTTCAAGTTCATAGATCGAGCGTCTTTCTTCATCCGTCACTTTTTTGAAATGACCCTCCATCTCCTCAAGCCGGTTCATTAAAACAGTCAGATAGAAGCAGACTGAAAGATAGAGCAGATAAAGGAAGATTTGCCGTAAACTAAGAAAAAACAGTGTCGGAGCTACGAGAATAGCAATGTAAGGAATTTTATAACGTTTTTCTTTCAGGATATCGGGAAGAAGAAATCCCCCAGCCGCGAAGAAAGCAGTATGGATAAAACATAAGATCACTATTAGCAGCCACTCAGCATGCGCCATAATTCTCGTCTTTATATACTTAGTCTTTAAAACATCAAAGATGACGAGCGACAAAAAGCACATGACTTCCAAAGAAGTCAATGCGCTCTTGCTGGTCGTCAGTTCGTATCCGATCAAACCAAAGATTAGAATCCGATAAATAAAGAACATGGGTGCCTCCGATTAAGATGCAATCTCCGATCTCCTCCAGGAAGCCAGCAGGAAAAAAACGGCGGCGAAAGCAATCAGAATGAGCAGATCAATTATAACATCGTTTAGCGTGTTTCCGTATACCAGCTTTGTTAACGCCCGCATGCCCCACGTAGTCGGTACGAAATCAGATATTTTTTGCATAAATACCGGCGTGATACTGATCGGCCAGAAACAACCACCAAGCATCGCAAAAGGTGTGATGATCAGCTGGCTCAGGGCCGTCGCCTGACCTGTGCTCTTGACCAGTGAACTGATCAAAATGCCAATCGAAACAGAAACAATTGAAAAAGTGAACAGTACGAGAAATACGCTGATCGGTGACGGACCCAGAGCCGCATGGAATCCCAAAACCAGAATAGCCATCAGCGTGAGAATTGTTACCGTCGCAAGCGTCAGGTAACTTAATATATTTTGCACGTTGTAACTTCCGATCGACAAGGGTGTCGTAAAGAAGCGGTTATAAAGTTTCAGTTTTATATCTTCCATAATGAAGCGTGAAGAGACACTGACGATCATGAACAGGCCGAAAATAACGAACCCCAGAGCGTTCATCGTCTTTTCCTTCTGTGCGCCGGAAGTATCCGTGCTCGTTACATGAAGTGTAAAATGGTTAGCCTGATAGTGATCCAGTGCTTTATAAAACATGTTCTTATCTCCATGGGTACTTACCGCCATTATCTTCATGTCCTGAAGATAACCGGAGACGAACGTCTGAATGCCACTCGACACATTGCTTGCCTGAACATGATAACTCTGCAGTTTAATGGGTCTGCCTTCAAGCATGAACTGGGTGAATTTTTGGGGAATGACAATGACACTGTCAACTTTGCTGTTAATGAGCTGATCCTGCTTGTTCCTGTCTGTCACCGTAACCACGTCGGCCTGTGTTTTTATCGACTGTTCCAGCTTTTGCGAAAGCAGTGTGTGGTCATGATCAATAATCCCCACTTTCGCCTTTTGAGCCCATGAACCAGAGAAAGAGAGAACGATAAAGATTAGTGGGATGACCATCAGCAGGACGAAGTTTAGTTTATGCATCAGGAACCGCTTAATATTATTTTGAAAGATCACCATTTTTGCTCCTCCTCACTGCAATGGCTGTCAGCAATAACATGCAGCCCGCTATAAAAATCAGTTTCAATATTCCCTCGGAAGTCGAAACTCCGGATCCTCCGTAGATATTCTGGAAAATCAGGTTCTGCGCCAATGAGTTGGGCAGCCAGTTGCGCAGTGTCGACGTAATCGAATTTGTTTCAAGAAAGCTGAGCTTAATATAGCCCCCCGCCAGAAAAGTGGCGATCGGAACGATAAAGTTCAGAAGTGTGTCAGCTAGTTCACAGGTAAAGAACAAAGACAGTGCCATACTGAATAAAATCACAATCAAACCGAGCAGGAAACACATCAGAAATATAAATCCGAGCTGATTGCCAAAATTCGCGTGATAGATGAATTTGAAAAATGTCACTAATATCACAATTTGTAGGAACACGGTTGCCAGCTGTCCCAGAGTTTTGCCGATCAGGTAATTCATCTGACGAACAGGGAGTGAACGTATTCTGTAGCCAATCGGAGATTTTTTTGATTCCCTGACCACATCCAGGCCATAATTTGAGGCATACAGAATGATCATAATAAGCATGGTCACCGCATAATAGTCGCTGGATTTCGGTACCTTTCCATTAATACTTAGTGTATGATCCGATATCAATGAACCCGACTGCACTTGATTACCGGTATGCTCCGGGAGAGCCCCGACAGACGCTGCTGCCTGAACAGCGTTAATCCGTTTCAAATAGCTCTCGGCAATGCTCTTGATTACAGAGCTTTCCAGATCACCGCTCGTTATAAAATTCAGTTGATGGTGGCTGCCTTGCTGCGCTGCCTGAGAAAATCCCCTATTAATAATAATAATCGCATCAAGTTTCTGGCTTTTTAAATCAGATTCGGCAGCCCTCAGAGTCTGATAGGTTTTCATTTCGACGATCTTTTTAATTTCCTTACTTTGAAAAAACTTCTCCATTTGACCGGCCATGATCCCATGGTCCTGATTCACCACAGCTGCTTTCATATGCAATGACTCATTCATATTGTTGCCGCCGACATTGCTCAATGCCGTTCCCAGAATCAATGTCAGGCAAATGGGAAACAAAATCATAAAGATCAATGCCCGTCGATTGCGCAGATTTAATTTTACTGTATTCAGAAAAACATCAACGATCTCTCTCAACGGGATCCCTCCCGAAGCGCCCTTCCAGTCAGAGTCAGGAACACATCTTCCAGAGTCGGTGTGTTTGTCGCAACTTTGGTAATGGTTGAACCTTCCTCAAGAAACGTAGAAAGCACGGTATTCAATTTTAACTCATTTAAGACAATCCGGACCGTCTGCCCGTCAATGGATGCGTCTTTAACTCCGTGCAGGTTTTTTAACCGCTCAATAATAGTATAATCAGGTGCCTCAACATCAACTGAAATGACCTGATCATCAACAATCAGGCGACTCAGTTCCTCTTTCGTCCCCTTCGCAATAATTCGCCCTTTGTCGACGATCGCAATCTGTGAACAGATTGCTGCCACTTCCTCCATATAATGTGAAATGTAAATGACGGTGCAATCCAATTGATTCAGCTTTTTAACAGATTCAAGAATGTAGTTGCGCGACTGTGGATCAATACCGACAGTCGGCTCATCCATGATAATCAGCTTCGGTTTGTGGACGATCGCGCAGGCGATGTTCAATCGGCGTTTCATACCTCCTGAGAATTGGGATGGCTTCTTGTTTTTCAAATGTGTCAGTCCCGTAAATTCAAGCGCATCATCGATCCCATTTTTTAGTGCTTCACCACGAAGCCCAAAAAGTTTCCCAAAAAGCCGAATGTTTTCATAAGCCGTCAGTTCGTCATACACAGCAATATCCTGTGGAACAAGGCCAATATCCTCTTTAATTTCCCGTTCATGTTTTCTTAATTCTTTCCCAAAAACAGTAATTGTTCCCTGGTCAATGGCTGTCAATCCCAGAATCGTGTTGGTCAATGTTGTTTTCCCGGCCCCGTTCGGACCAAGCAGTCCGAATATCTCCCCTTCTTTTATCGTCAGGCTGAGGTGGTCGATTGCAAGAAAGTCTTTGTACCGTTTGACGAGATCCTTCACTTCAATAATCAATTTTTTCGCCTCCTGTTACTCCTATAGTCAAAGAATAACAGGAGGCCAAATAAAAAAATAGTGACCTATTGCCATTGTTCAGATGACAAAAGTCACTACTTTCAGAAGTCTGTACGTATTTGGTTCAGCCGATTGAAATTCGAGCTTTACGTGTGGAAAAATCTGTTTCTTTGTAATACGTGTTTTTCACAAGTACATTTGGGCCGAGACATTTTACTGCTGGGCAATGGCAGTTTAATGACTTGGCAAGCGGCGTTCGCATCCAGTTTTGATAAGCCTCTTCAAGACCCGTGGTTTTAATATTGCCAAGAGCCGGTGTGTCCCCAAAATCCGTAACAATAATGTCCCCGTTAAAAATATTGATGTTCAGCCGTGACCGGCCGTCCGGATCATTACGGACCGTTACATTTTTTGCTTCATACAAACTCTTAAGCAGTTCAAGATCTCGCGCATCTGGGTTGCATGGATAAAAAGGCAATGTGCCGAACAGCATCCAGACACGCTCATCCCGGGCGTCAAGAAGCCTACGGATCCCAGAACGAATTTCATCAAGCGACGCCACTTGAAGGCTGCTTGCAAAATCGCTTGGATACATTGGGTGAATCTCATGACGCCTGCAACCCATCGCCACAACCTGTTGATGAATTTTCTCAAGGTGCGGCAGAGTCCGTTTATTGATCATGGTCTCAGCTGAAACCAAGACACCCTTTGAAGACAGTACTTTCGCATTTTCAATCATTCGATTAAAAAATAGTTCCTGCTGCTGCAGCTTCGGTTTTTTCTCCATAACTGCAAAACCAATATCTGAATAATCCTGAAAGCTGCCGTAATTAAAGGATATGTGCAGTACATCAAGATAAGGAATGATCAGCTCGTACCGCGCAAGATCAAGCGTCAGATTCGAATTGATCTGCGTTCTCAGGCCACGTTCGTGCGCATACTTTAATATCGGAACGACGTACTCTTTCACAGATTTTAATGAGAGCATCGGCTCTCCTCCAGTAATGCTTAACGCGTGAAGATTCTTTGCTTCATCAAGACGCTTCAGCATCAAGTCCAGTGGCAATGCCTCCGGATCGCGTTTCTGAAGGGTGTAACCGACGGCACAATGCTCACATCGCATATTGCACAGCGTAGTCGTTGTAAATTCGACATTAGTCAGTTCAAGATGACCGTACGCTTCCATATCGTGGTAAGCCTCCCACGGATCATTAAGCGGACTGATCGGGTCCGATCTCATACTCTCTTGTGTTAACATGCTCCCTGTCCTTTCAATAGGATACTTACTTACATAACTATATCATATTGGAAGAAATGACAGGTTATCAATATTTGAATAACGTTTTTTTATGAGGCGGCATATACATTTGATTGCGGCGGTCATGCGGACATTACTCCAGAGAGATGTTTAGAAATGTATTCCTTGGTTTCTGGAATGCCGCTCCCTTCAATAACAATCAGGCATTCTTCATCATGATTAAATAAAATGAACGAAAGAAGTTCAGACAGTCGATGAACTTTATGAGCCTCAGTTTGTCCATAGATATAGATATTCTGGTCCCACTGCGCGCAGTACCCGTAAAAATCAATGAACTTGTTCAATTTCAGTTTCGAAGGGTTAAATTTAAATGAGATTATGTTCCGCATGATTGCCGCACTTCCTTTCGCGTGATTGATGTATCTTTATTGTCACACATTTCGGGCAAATGCTGAACGGGTTTTTTTTGTCGATGCAGCACTAGTTTGGCAGAAGTATTTCACAAAAAATATGTTGACTTTTAAGATGATCTGCTGAACATTCTGATGTTTTAAGTTGCTCCTTCACAATGCTACAAATATAATAAAAAGCCAAATCTCATCCTTCGACAGACTTGGCATCCGATGCGTCTATGCATTGCCGTACCCCTCATTAATGTCACCTTCAAAAGAACAGGCCGACAATCACAAGGAGAATAAACATGACAACAATGAGAATGAACATACTTGTATCCTCCCTCTGTTTTTCTATATCTTATGCGAGGACTAAGCCGCCTGAGGGGGACACATGCACCATTCAATAAAAAAAATTGCCTTATTCATAGATTGTTTAGGACGAATAGCATTGTTCGGAGCAGCATTTCGTTCGTTAGGAGCAAGTGCCTCCCGATTAGGAGCGACTCTATCGCTTTTAGGAGCGCATTTGGACCTGTTGGGAGCGAGTGGCACTCTTTGGTGCAGCTTTTCGTTCGTTAGGAGCGAGTTCCCCCCGATTAGGAGCGACTCTACCGCCGTTAGGAGCGCATTTGGACCTGTTGGGAGCGAGTGGCACTCTTTGGTGCAGCTTTTCGTTCGTTAGGAGTGAGTTCCTCCTGATTAGGAGCGACTTTTTCGCCGTTAGGAGCACATTGGGCCCTGTTAGGAGCGAGTGGCACTCTTTGGAGCAGCTTTTCGTTCGTTAGGAGCAAGTTCCTCCCGATTAGGAGTGACTCTACCGCTGTTAGGAGCACATTTGGACCTGTTAGGAGCGAGTGGCATTGTTCCAAGCAATTGCTAAGATTCGGAAGCAGAGATTGCCACTGGGCGACTTAAATCATTTTTTCCAAAGATGGTAGTGAAGGTTATAGAATTTTTGAGAGGGAGCCTGAAAATATAATCCCTTTCCATGTCCCGTCCCACAAATTTCAAGACGCATCTTTTTCAAAATGCGCAGCACGAGGTATCTATCATTAATTTTCAGAAAATCTTGACACTGCGCATTTGTCATCGTTTTCCCTTTCAGAAGAAAATAGTCAAGAACCATCTGCGCGGCAGCATCTTGATCTTCGTGACCACATTGTCTACAGAGCCACGTTCCATAGGATCGCTCCATTTCAAACGAAAAGCATTTTGAGCACATGACTCCTCTCAGCAAATCACTTTCCCTGATGGAATAAGTCTTTAAAATATCAACCTTAGGATCCTCATGTTCAAGGAGAAGAGCGGACTCAATCTGTCGAGAAAGTGGGGCACTAATTATTTCTTCTTCGTATTTAGCCTGTAGCTGGCGGATTTTGGATTCGATCTGCTCGGCGTGGAACACGATTTCGCCGATTTGCGGGTAATTGGGAGAGGCTTTGATGATCGTCGAAGCATTTGAAATAGCAACAATGCATTCAATCGGAATTTGGGGAAAAGGCTGCTTTGCAAACCATTGTTTTAACAAATCTTTATGGCGCATAACTTGGACAACAGGATTGGAAAAACCCTCCTGTTGATCATCAACAAATCGGATCATCTGATTAAATGTTGATTCAAAGTAAATCGTTCCCTTCAAATTTTTTGCCTCAAGGATCAAAATAAAAAAACGGGTAATCAACATGGCATCAACTTGAAAAACCTGATTTTCATGGAACAGTCGAAGATCGTAAAAAATGCGGATATCTTTTTGAGGCAAAGCGGCAAGGTGATAACCGAGTTTCTTTTCGCCCAACCATCCGGCATGTCGTCTTCCAAAATCCTCTTCAATAATCGTTCGTTTCTGATAATCGGCTGACAGATGCCGTAATACGGCTGAGTCAGCAAGCAATCGCCATGGGATAAACTGTTCTTTCACAATCAATAGGCAACATCCTTTTTACGTTAATAGATACTCTTTCTAGATTGAACATCTTTTTACCTTTATTTTTTTAGTGCAACCATCAATAATAAGTAACGAACTCTCTTTCTGCATCAAATCCACCCTTTATTTTTTGCTTTGATCACCGCTTCTTGCCGGGAGTGGCTCTCCATTTTCTGCATTGCTGAAGACAGGTAATTGCGCACTGTGCCATGGGATAAATAAAGCTTTTCCGCTATTTTTTTCGTGTCTTCCCCACCGGCAGCGCAGTGAAGTACATCGATTTCCCGTTCGGTCAGCGGATTTGATTCAGAGAAAAAGAATGATTGTGCGAGTTCCGGACTGATGACACGTTTTCCTAGATTAATTTGCCGAAGGTGGTCAATTAATTCTTTAATCGGTTCGTCTTTCAGAATATACCCACAAACCCCGGCTTTCATGGCTCTTTCCAGATATCCGGGTCGGGCAAATGTTGTAACAATTACTGTCTTGCACGAACTTTTTTTATTCATTAAGATTTCGGCTAGCTCCAGTCCGGACACTCCGGGCATTTCAATGTCGGCAATCAATAGATCCGGATGGAATTGTTCGACAAGCGTCAATGCCTGCCGCCCGTCCCCCGCTTCGCCTACCACTTCAATATCTTCTTCCAATTCAAGAAGCTGAACCAGTGCTCCGCGCAACATACCCTGATCTTCTGCGATGACCATTCTCATAACCTTTCTCCTCCTTCTACTTTTTCTGAGGGAGCAAAAAGCGGACAGCCGTCCCTTTTATTTCAGGTAAAATAACTGCCTGTCCCCCAATCAGTTTCATGCGTTCCCGCATGGTATTTAGCCCGTTTCCGCCTGTGTCCTTATTTTGCATGCCAACCCCATCATCCCTTACTTCAAGGACCACTTTCCCATGCGCTTCCATTCCGCTGATGTGGCAGTGCTCCGCAGCACTGTGCCTGACAACATTCGTTACCGCTTCACGGAAAGCAAGCGCCACCATTGACTCGTCAGCCTTCCGAAGCATCGTCCATCGATCCGGAATGTCGATCGTCACAGATACCCCTTTTTCTTCAAGAAAGTGTTTGGCCTCTTCAAATTCTTCCGACAATGATCGGTCCCTGACTGAGGAAACAAGATCACGCGCCTGTCGCAACGCTTCACGCGAAACAATTTCTATTTCAGATAGTTCTTTTTTGGCCTTCTTGTCGTCTCGCTCAATAAGCCGTGCAGCCAGTTCGCTTTTCATAATGATCATAGTCAGTGTGTGGCCGAGCGTATCGTGCAAATCACGGGCAAAACGGTTGCGCTCCTGCTCTTTGGTCAGAGCAACAATCCGTTCATTTGCGTCATCCAGTTGATGATGCAGACGTTTCGTCCGCTCAAAAATAAAAATGGCGATCGGCGCGATCACTTCCACAAGAAAAACAACAAACTGGAACTGGCGGAGAAAAACGAAGGGACTTCCTTCTGTAAAAAAGGAGACAATCATGAAGGCAATAGTTAGCCCGGTAAGACCAACCACCAGCTGAGCAACCTGATCCGCATAGCCGAACATTAAAACAAAAAGGAACCCGTAAAACAGCATTGAAGGATCGCTCACCAAAGCGACGATACACAGCACGGCTATCCCAAGTAAAAAGTGAAAGACCAGATTCCAGTTTTCCAGCCAGTACATCTGTCGAAAAACATAAAGCAGAATCAAGCCTGCTCCTACACCGATCAACCGATCCGTCAGCTGTCCGGTTTGCAGAACATTATAAAAATATTGCGGAAAAACCAACAGCGCCCATATATATGGGTAAGGTCCGGTTCTCTTTGGGAACAGTTTCAATGTTTCACTTCCTTACGCACAAAGGCAACCCTTTCGTTTAGCATACTCGTTAAGATTCTTTTCGTAAATAACAAGCCTCTTCACCATCCCTGAAGCTCATAGAGCAAGTCAATCGGCAGTTTGATGAAGAAGGAACAAGTAAAAATCGCCCATTTTTGAAACTTTTGGCGCCTGTTGTTATGCACTCTGTATGATGACGCTTATCCGTGAACCTCGTCTCTCGGCACCCTCTTTCGGGGAGTCTCGCCCCTTCACTTCTGAATTAGAACGTATAATCCTGCAGATTTTTACCCTGAGTCCATTCACTTTTTTTTATTAAAAAGGCCCATCTCTTTTGCATCCTCCTGATTTCAAGCATCAGCTAGTGCTTTCAGAAAAGAAGAATTCTGGTTTCTACATGCTTGTATCCAGTTTTTCTCATCTTCACTTAACACAATCTTTCCGTGTTGGAGAATGTGAACCCGGAAATGTTGAAAATAGCGGAGATCCTCAGTGCGGTGTGTCGCGTACAAAATAGTTTTTTTCTTCTGTTCCTGCAAATGGCTGATCTGCTGAACGATCTGCCTTCCGGAATAAGGATCCACTCCTGCTGTCGGTTCATCAAAAATATAGAAATTTTTGTTCAAAAGACAATAGAGCAGGATCATGAACCACCGGCGCTCACCGGAAGACATTTTCCCATATTGCGTGTTCCAAATGTACGCTGCTTTTTTCATTGAATCGGAATCATTCTTCAGTTCAGAATGAAATAATTGTAATGATAAGTCTTTCAATCGGTACTGTCCGCTTGAACAAAGAATTAGTTCTGCCAACTCCTTACCGCGGATCGTGCTCAGAATCGGTACCCCCTGAATCTGATAAAGTATCTCGCTCCTTGAGATTGCGTCCCGAATCGTCGCATCAGTATGGATCAGCCCGGATATTATATCAAAAAGTGTCGATTTTCCCGCCCCGTTCATACCCAGAAGGATGTTGACACAGCCAGGCAAGATGTTTAAGGACAGATCATCAAAGATAAGTTTATGACTCTTTGGATAATGATAAGTCAGATGACTGATTTTCAAAAGAAACACCTCAATTCCTGAAAATCGGCAATATCTTCATTCGTTTCAAGGAAACAAAACCAATAAGTAAATAGGAGAAAGTCGCAACAGCTATGACAGGTATCGTTGAAAACACCCGTCCATGACTGCCGGGAGACAGAAGAAGCGATCCGACACTTGCTGCATACTTGATCGGATTAATCACTGTGATGAGTTGATTAACAGCAGGATCACTCGAAAAATCGTTCCAAGTCAAAGCAATAAATATGAAAATAATGATGTTTGTCACCGGCATAACCGTTTCCTTGTGAATATTCAGCATAGAGAAAAACAAAAAAAGTGCATAGATAGGAAAATCACAAATGAGAATCATAAAAAAACTCAGTAGCGTTAGTTGCAAAAAAGGCAGGAAAAAAAGTGTGCTGCACAGTATATTCAATATTAATGAAGAGAGTAAGAGAATGATCAGCTGAGAAATAAACTTAGACGCAACAAGCATCCACTTGTTTTCAGAAATAAAAATAAACATTTTCAAAAACTGATCTTCACGAAGCAACACTAATGCCGGACCACTACTCATCAAGGCATAGAGTACAATCATATAGCCCGTCCAGAACAAGACTGCTTCTAAAGAACTTTGAACCGGAGAATACCGGAAAATCTGATCTTTTAATGTGAAGATTATAGACACGACAGGAACACCTAACGTGAAAATAAAATTGACTTTAAAATAAACGAATACACTTAAAAAATGTTTGACCAACGGGATACACTTCACTTGGGCATCCACCTTCATCAAAGGATTAAAGAAACAGCGACTGTTCTCCATAAACTCAGTGTACCCGCGAAATCACAATGGAAAAAGTCCTCCACATCATAAATAACAGGTGACAAATGTCATATTAGCTTAGATGGATAAGCAATTGTTCCTTTGAGAGGATGCCCAATAGAAATAAAAAGCACAGGATCTGCTCCTGTGCTAAAGGTATTAATATTTTTTCCAGTTAGTTGATCAATTCAACACTCTGCGAACCACACCGCTGAAATGTGACTGCCAGTATGGATTGCTCATGCTGACAACGGCAACTCCCGTACTATCCTGGGATCCAATAAAGCGGCCGCCGCCAAGATATATCCCAACATGGCCGTTCGTTTTGTAGGTGTCAAAAAAGATTAAATCGCCTGGTTTTGCCTGAGAATAGCTTACGGGAGTTCCTGTACTGACAAGAGCGTCCGTGGTTCGTCCGACCCCTATGCCATTAGCCGCAAAAGCTGCGTGAACGAATCCCGAGCAATCAAACTGACCTGTGGATGGATTTGCCGCTCCAAAAACATAGCTCGAACGGCCGATAAACCGATTTCCATAATTGAGAATTCCAGAAATGCCACCTGTCGCGGCTGAAGCGGAAATATTGAATGATGGAGCGGCTGGGGCAGAGCTTGTATCACTGCTCCCCGACTGACTGGAGCTTGAACCAGAATTGCTGACGCTTGAGGATGGCGAATAGGATGTCAGGCTCACGTTCTGTGCTGCCTGTGCAATGTTAGCAGCTGCACCCGCGAGGGCTGTCAATCGAAGAGATACATTTTTTTGTTTTCCTGCTAAAGCATCTACCGCTATTTTCCTCTGTTTCTGAAGTGTTTCGACATCAGCCAGATTCTTCTTCAGTTTCTCCAGCCTTGCAACGTTAGCCGCCTGCTTGCTCTCAACACTTTTTTTCTTTTGGCTTACAGCAATCTGATCATTATTTTGCTGTGTTATTATTTTCTGATCCTGTGAAGTAATTGTATAGAGTGCCTTAGTCCGATCCAGAAAATCTCCGAAATTTTTTGATCCAAGAAGAACTTCAAGAAAATTTACAGAACCACCGTTTTTATAGATAGAAACAAGACGTTCGTTAAGAAGCGCTTTTCGTTCAGCGATCCTTTTCTTGATCACACTGATTTCAGACTTAAGAGCCTGAATAGTGTCATTTGTCTGGTTATACTCAGTCTGGCCCTTGCTTATTTCACCGGTAAGTTGCAGCTGTTTCTTATTCATAGACTGAAGATCAGCTTGCAGCGCACGTTGCTGGGCACTTAGCTGAGCGCTTATTGATTGCTGCGCAGATCTTTGCCTATTTATTTGGTCAAGTGATGTGTTTGCATATGTAACATTCGGTAATACAGAAGTATATGTCAGGCCGGCCGTCAGAGCTATTGTTACTGCTACGTTCTTCTTATTCATTTTCATGATCAGCGTTTGTCCTCCCCAAGACATTCGTTATCTTTCTCTGTATTCCTGATTCTGATTAATTGGTAATATCGATGTTAATCGAGATTATACTCAAACAATCGACTTTTTTATTATAGCATCAGCCTTTTTTGACAGATATTAAGCTTATATTTCGCCATGATACAAAAATGTAACATTAATAAATAAAACCTTTTTTTAAGGGGAAAACATCTGTAACAAGATTGTAATTTATGATATTTTAAAGAATTCTTTCAATTCTGTTTTCTATTGGGCGGCATAGGACAAAACGAAGCAAACATAAGTTAGGGAAGAAACGGGGGTGATTTTACATGCTGGTTCTCGCGGGAACGCTGATTATCTTTACAGTATTTCTTAATCAGCTCAGAGAAAAACCGCTCACAGGAAGATTGTATCGGCAGCCGGTGGCCTTGCTTCTGTACGCGGCCTGCGCTCTTTCCTTTATGGCTTCTGTTACTCCCGCCGATTGGTGCATGATTGTAGTGTCACTCACCCTATCATTCGCTCTCGGAATGATTCAGGGACGCTTCACACCACTCGTGAATCATGACGGGGCATGGTATGTTTCTGGTTCGGCAATGGCCGTCCTTGTCTGGTTTCTGTCAATCCCGATCCGTTATTTAATGAGAATCTTATTCGTAGACTGGTTGTCACTGGCATCATCACTAAATGATTCATCAAGTTTTATTATCTATTTTATTTTCATCGCCGGCCTCCTGCTCGGACGGTATTCCATGCTGTTTTTCAGGTATCCGTCACTCGTTGGACAGATTGGCCGTAATGAACAGCGACTGAAGCGACAGCAGGCCCATTAAACTAAGCATGCAAAAAAAGCCCCCGGGGGCTTTTTTCATTTTTAAGCTCTGGGCCGTGTCATTTCTTCCGGCTTTATATACTGATCAAATTGTTCTGGGGTCAGAAGTTTCAGTTTCACTGCGGCCTCTTTCAGACTCAGACCTTCACGATACGCCGTTTTTGATATTTTCGCGGCTTTCTCATACCCAATATAAGGATTAAGGGCGGTAACAAGCATCAGTGAGCGCTGAAGATTCTCAGCAATCTTTCCGCGTTCCGGTTGGATGCCTACGGCGCAATGGTCGTTGAAGGACCGCATGACGTCAGCAAGCAATCGGGCAGACTGAAGAAAGTTATAGCCGATGACCGGTTTAAACACATTAAGTTCAAAATTCCCCTGACTGGCCGCAATTCCTATAGCCGCGTCATTCCCCATAATCTGTACGGCGACCATCGTTACTGCTTCACATTGGGTTGGATTCACTTTACCCGGCATGATCGAGCTTCCTGGTTCATTCGCAGGAATAGTCAGCTCTCCAATACCACACCGTGGGCCGCTCGCAAGCCACCGCACATCATTGGCAATCTTCATCAGATCAGCTGCCAGCGCTTTTAAAGCGCCATGTACAGTCACAATCTGATCGTGGCTCGTCAGCGCCTGAAATTTATTCTCAGACGTTTGAAAATTCTCACCGGTGATTTCACTGATTTTCTCGGCAGCCCTTTTTCCAAACTCAGGATGCGCATTCAGACCCGTTCCAACAGCAGTCCCGCCGATTGCCAGATCTCTTAAATAGCCGCTGCATTCCTGAATCATGACTCTTGATCGTTCAAGCATGTATGCCCAGCCGCTTATTTCCTGACCCAGTGTCAGAGGCGTTGCATCCTGCAGGTGTGTTCTCCCTATTTTCACAATGTCTTTGAATTGTTCGGACTTTTTCTTCAGCGTTGTTTCCAGCAGACCAAGCGACGGAAGGATCTGCTTCTCGACAGCAAGCAACGCGGCAATATGCAGCGCGGTGGGATACGTATCATTTGAACTTTGAGATTTATTGACATCATCATTAGGATGGACGCGTAGATCCGACCCCTCCTCTTCTAATAATTGATTGGCGCGGTTCGCGATGACCTCGTTTACATTCATGTTTGATTGCGTGCCGCTTCCTGTCTGCCAGACCATTAATGGAAATTCCTCATCCCATCTGCCTGAAATGATTTCATCAGCGACCCGGGCAATAACCGACGCTTTGAGCGCGTCCAGTTTTCCCAGTTCCCTATTCGCGAGCGCAGCGCCTTTTTTCAGGATGGCAAAAGCTCTAACAATTTCAAGAGGCATCTTCTCCCACCCGATATGAAAATTATTTCTGCTTCTTTCGGTCTGTGCTGCCCAAAGTCTGTTCGCGGGCACTCTCACTTCGCCCATTGTATCGTGCTCCACACGAAATTCCATCGCGCTCATCCTTTCTAAGGTCCATCGTTCAAATGAGTATTGTTCTGAATTCGTTTTCACTACTATTATAGCTATTTATCAATCTGAATATAAAGTTTTTCTCCGTGCATCAGATCATAGTTGCATAACCCTTGTTGGTTTGTCTATTATAGTAAAAGAAAGTGGGGGAGTTTTATTGCAGGCAGTCAGACGTTTGCTCGTGATCAGTGATATGCATGGCCAAATTGATGCATTTAACGCCTTGCTTGAGAAAGCATCGTTTAATGAAACGGAAGATCTTCTTTTCCTTTTGGGAGATTATATCGACAGGGGGCAGAATCCCAGAGCGGTTGTCGCCAAGGCCCGTGAGCTGGAAAAAAAAGGGGCGATTGTCCTCAAAGGAAATCACGAGGCCATGATGGAACAAGCTCTGATCGGTCGAAAACCTGAATCCGTTGCCCATTGGGCCGCAAACGGCGGCGCAAATACGCTGTCAAGCTACGGACTGGATTTTGAAACTGTTTATCATAACATTGAAAGCGACAGTCTGAAGCTTCCCGATGAACTGAATGACGATCTGTTATGGATTAAGCGGCTGAATGTATATGCCCAGACAGAACATTATATCTTTGTTCACGCAGGCGTTGATCCTGATAAAAAGCTTGAAGACACGGATGAAGAAACTCTATTATGGATCAGGGAGCCTTTTTTCACAGCTTACCGAGGTGACAAAACCGTAATTTTCGGTCATACGCCAACGGTGAACCTTCAGCCTTCTCCCGATATTTATTTTGGAGATAACAATATTATCGGCATCGATGGAGGTTGTGTATTCGGCGGACGGCTTAACTGCCTTGAACTCCCGTCAAAAGCAACTTACTTTGTGTGAAAAAAGCTCTTCCGGAAGAAAACACTTTCCGGAAGAGCTTTTAAACATCACGATCAGAACAGCTTTCAGCTGAAAGGTTCTTCATCTTTTTTAACCAAGTCTGAAGCTGTCTGTTTTACTTTATCAATTCCATTCGCAACCAGTTCTTTGATGTGCAGATCCTTCCGGATTTCTTCACCGGACTTCGGAGCAAGAAGTAACGCTGCTGCCGCTCCGATTAATCCGCCAATGACTCCGCCAATAAAAAGTTCTTTAGCCCCAACAGAGCCGCATGTTTTTTCGCACTTCTCAGTACCCATCTTCTTTACCTCCCTGGATTTACAACAAATATGCTGAATCGTTTTCATGAAAATCTGAATTCAGGTAGCCTACTTAAGTAGAATTCCTGAACTGTGAGACATGATTATCCATAGTATATCAATAACAGAAGTACTCGTCTAACAAACGGTCGAAATCTGTTGAGATAGTACGAAATGAGAATAATTCAGTATTTGATCAGCGTGTACTTTTTCTTTCCTCGGCGGATAATAATGTATCGTCCATCAATTCTGTCCTGCTCGGTCAGCACATCGTCAAGTTGAGTTCTGCGCGCGCCGTTCACATAGATTGCGCCATTTCCGATATCTTCCCGTGCCTGCCGTTTTGATGAAGCGACACCCGCCTCGACAATCAGGTCAACAAGTTTGACCGGCTCTTTGGAAGGTGCGTCAAAAGTTGGAAAAGCTCTGAAACCTTGACGAATTTCAGCGGCTGTAAGTTGGGAAACATCACCACTGAACAGTGCATCGGTTATCTTCTCAGCTTCGGTCAACGCATTCTCACCATGAACCAATTTGGTCATTTCACGCGCGAGCGTTTTTTGGGCCTTTCTCTCCTCCGGATGATTCCTGACTTCATCCGCAAGTACCTCAATTTCATCCCTGGAAAGGAAAGTAAAGTATTTCAAGTAATTCACAACATCGTCGTCTGAAGCATTGATCCAGAACTGGTACCACTCGTATGGCGTTGTTTTCTCGGGATCCAGCCAGATCGCTCCGCCCATCGATTTACCGAATTTCGTGCCATCACTCTTTGTGATCAGCGGAAATGTCAGACCGAATGCCGGTTTTTCATGACCTTTCCTCCGTATTAATTCAAGACCGGCTGTAATGTTCCCCCATTGATCACTGCCGCCGATTTCCAGTGTACAGCCTTGATTTTCGTACAGATTCAAATAATCAAATGACTGAAGCAGCATGTAGGAGAATTCGGTAAAAGATATGCCTGCCTCCATCCGTGATTGAACGGATTCCTTCGAAAGCATGTAATTTAGTGGAAAATGTTTTCCGACGTCCCGCAAAAATTCAATGGTGGACAACTTGCCCAGCCACTGGCTGTTATTGAGATAGGTTGCCGTCCCGTGATCAAAGTCGAGAAAACGTGAGAGCTGTGTCTTCAAGCTCTCAGAAAAACCGTCCACCACTTCTTTTGTATTCAGCTGCCGTTCGGTTGAACGCCCGCTCGGATCACCGATCATTCCTGTACCGCCACCTACCAGTGCAATCGGATGATGTCCGGTTTTTTGAAGGCGCATCATAATAACAATAATCAAAAGATTCCCGGCATGAAGGCTGCTCGCTGTCGGATCAAATCCACAGTAAAAAGTCACAGGCTTTTTAAGTGCTTCCCTTAAGCCCTCTTCATCAGTCACCTGGTTGATCAGGCCGCGATATTTCAAATCATCAAGAATATCCATTTTATCCTCACCTTTTTTGTCAGCTAAAAAAAAACAAAATAAAAAAAGCCCTCCGAAAAGGAGCGCTTTTACGCACGGTACCATCCTTCTGGCCGCATGTGCAGCCGCTTGATTCAATTAACGACATCTCGATGCCGTCCTCTGCTACTTAGATTCACAGAAGAAACTCGGGGAGGTAATTCGCAATAAGCTGCCTGCTGCCGTCTCGCACCATCCGCCGGCTCTCTGAAATACTGACACAGCTGCTACTGAATCCCGTCATTGTTGATCATCATATGGGTGTAACTGTTATTTTGCCACGTTTTTCATTAAGTGTCAAACCACTTGAAAAATCCTGAAATGTCGTTACTTATCACCCAAAAAATAACCCTGTCACGGACACAAACGTAAACATGGCGGCCATTTAATGATACACTAGGAATAGATGAATTAAGATCAAGCATTGAAGGAGTTGCAATAACTTTGATTACAATGGATGATATTATACGCGAAGGAAATCCGGTTCTCAGGCAGGTCGCAAAAGAAGTATCCCTGCCTGCGACAGATGAAGAGAAAAACAAACTCAGAGAAATGCTGAAATTTTTAAAGAACAGCCAGGATGAAGAAACCGCTGAAAAATATCATCTTCGCGCAGGAATTGGACTTGCCGCACCCCAGCTTGCTATCAGCAAGCGGATGATCGCCATTTTTATGGATGATGATGATGGCAAGCACTACGAATACATGCTTTTCAATCCGAAAATCATCAGTGAGTCTGTGGAAAATACTTATCTCGAAGGTGGAGAAGGCTGCCTTTCCGTTGACCGAGAAGTGTCTGGCTATGTTCCGCGTCATGCGCGGATTAAAGTCAAAGCTTTTGACATTGAAGGAAAGCCTGTAACACTTCGGCTGAAAGGGTACCCGGCAATTGCTGTTCAGCACGAAATCGATCATTTGAACGGGATTTTGTTCTTTGACCATATCAATAAAGAAGACCCCTTTAAGATCCCGGATCATGTGGCACAGCAGGAAGAGCATTGAATGTTACTGCCAGATTCAGTTATTAAAAAAAGGTAATGTTTAAATTCACTGTTGAATTTGTCGCTCCATTGATTGGGGCGGAAGGTGCGCAGGCTTCTGGAGCGAAAAAACAACAGACACGTTTAACAAAGCCAATGAAAAAAGGGAGGACCTGCCATCGGTCCTCCATTTTTATTCATGTTTCATTTCATTATCCAGCGGAAACCTGAATATCGCCGCCTTTTTCGTCTACTGTCATCAACTTGGCTTGATTATTATCAAGCAGCAGATCGGATATCTTATCTTCTACCTGTTCTTCAAGCACTCGGCGAAGCGGGCGGGCGCCAAATTCAGGATTGTATCCCAGCTCCGCCAGTTTCTTTTTAGCTGAATCGGTAACCGTCAGCTTAAGCCCCTGTTTTCCGGCTGCCGATTCGATATCGTTCAACATCAGGTCAACGATGGACATCAGATCATCCTTTGTCAGAGCATTGAACTTGACAATGGCGTCAAATCGGTTAAGAAACTCCGGCTGGAAGTAATTTTCGAGCTGCTTAATCATATCCTCGCGGCTGCTGTCCGAGCCAAAGCCGACTCTCGCGGTTCCCTTGCTGATGCCTGCGTTGCTCGTCATAATGATGACTGTATCCTTGAAGCTGACGGTTCTGCCCTGGCTGTCGGTCAGACGCCCGTCATCCAGAATCTGCAGGAAGATGTGCATCACATCAGGATGCGCCTTCTCAACTTCATCAAGCAGGATAATACTATAAGGTTTGCGGCGGACTTTTTCAGTCAGCTGTCCGGCTTCATCGTGTCCGACATATCCCGGAGGCGCACCGATCAGTTTGGACACCGAGTGCTTCTCCATATATTCACTCATGTCAAGACGGATCATCGCTTCCCGGTCTCCGAACATTTCATAAGCCAGTGTTTTCGCCAGTTCCGTCTTGCCAACGCCTGTCGGTCCGACAAAAAGAAACGAGCCAATTGGCCGGGTCGTTTTTCTGAAACCCGTACGATTTCGTCTGATGGCCCGGGCTACTTTTTCTACAGCTTCCTTCTGACCAATGACTTTCGCATTGAGACGATCTGCCAAGTTACGCATCTTATTCTGTTCGTCACTTTGCAATTTGCGGACCGGTATGCCTGTGCGCGTCTCAACGATTTGCTGAATCAGATCCGATTCGACGATTGCTTCCTTCTCGGTTACAGGCGGTTCTGAGCCGTTCGCTTTAATTTTCTCCAACTGTTCAAGCTGTTTCTGATAAGCATGCTCCTGATCACGGAGTCTCGCCGCCTGTTCGAATTGTTCATTCTTCGTTGCTTTAGCTTTTGCGGCTGAGATTTCCTCAATCTTCTTTCTCACGCTTTCAGTATCAACTGGTGTCAGGCTCAGATTCATTTTCGAGCCTGCCTCATCCATCAGATCGATTGCTTTATCCGGCAGGAAACGGTCCTGAATATAGCGAGAAGACAGGGCAACACAGGCTTGGATCGCATCATCCGTATAATGAACGTGATGGTATTTTTCATATTTCGACTGGATGCCCTTCAGGATTCTAATGGTCTGTTCCTGAGTAGGCTCGTTAACAATAATTGGCTGGAATCGGCGTTCCAATGCCGCATCTTTTTCAATTTTGCGGTATTCTTTCAGGGTCGTCGCGCCCATGATCTGCAATTCACCACGGGCGAGCGCAGGTTTCAGAATGTTGCCCGCGTCCATCGAACCGCCTTCAGCAGATCCGGCACCGACAAGCAAATGGACTTCATCTATAAAGACAATGACATTTTTACGTTTTTCCAGTTCTGTCATCATCTGTTTCATACGCTGTTCAAATTGTCCCCGAATACCTGTTCCAGCAACGAGTGACGAAACGTCAATCAAAAAAATTTCCTTGTTGGCCAGTTTTGCGGGAACCTTGCCTTCCACAATTTTCAGCGCCAGTCCTTCTGCTATAGCCGTCTTTCCGACCCCCGGTTCACCAATCAGGACGGGGTTGTTCTTGTTTCTTCGGTTCAGCGTCTCAATGACCAGCTGCACTTCACGGTCACGTCCGATTACAGGATCGATTTTTCCCTTTCTCGCCTCTTCAGTCAGGTTGCGTCCGAGCGATTCCAGGAAACCGCCGCGGCGGCCACCCCTGCCTCCCATTGGCTGTCCTTGGGCGCCGTCAAACGACATTCCGTTCTCTTGTGCCTTATTTTCCTTGTCTGCGTATGAAGGTTGCATCAGGCTTCTAAAAAGATCATCAAAAGGTGATCCGCCGACCTGGAAAAAAGACGACATATTTAAATTATTTCTCATTTTTGAATAGCATTCTTCGCATAAATGAAGATGCTTTTGCTGTCCGTTTACGATAACATTCATTTCGATAGATGCGGGATTAACCTTGCATTCATCACAAAGCATGGGATCATGCCTCCTTATGGTTTATTCCAAGAATCATAATGATCATTGATTAATTTGACCATCTTTGACCTTATGCTTTTATTATAGTCTGACCTTTTTTGACTTTCAAGTATCTGAGCGCAAAATAAAAAAATTTTTTAAAGTTAATTCCCAGGATCAAATGAAAAAAAACTCTGCCGAACTTTATTTCGGCAGAGGACAACTTCCTTCGCAAATAAATCTCTTTGCTTTTTGTTTTATTAAACGTATCTGTTGTTTTTCGCTCCAAGTGCTCGCTTTCCGTGAGCCTCCTCGCTCGGTACCCTTGCTGTGAGGCCAAAAGACTCGCTGATCCCGCAGGAGTCCCGCGCCTTCCGCTCCAACAAACGGAGGGGCTAAAACAACATCGAATTTAAACACAGCCCTTTATTTAACAATCATAACCGGGCAATTAGCCAGATGCAAAACTTTGTTGCTGACGCTCCCAAGAATAACTTGTCCAAAGGCCCCCATACCACGGTTGCCCATAACAATCAGGTCTTTTTTTGTATCATTGGCAAAATCACAGATTTCCTGTGCAGCAATGCCATATAGGTGTTTTTTCTTGAATGTTACGTTTGTGTGCTCCGACGCTTTTTCAATAATGTCATCGAGCATCTGATTGCCTTCTTTTTCCTCGACTTCCTTAACATCCGCATCGAGTGACGGGCCAACCATTGAATAGAAAGGAAAATAGACAGGAGACGGACTTACATAAATCAATGTGATCTCGACATCTTTCTTCCCTTCGGCAATTGCAACAGCCTGATCGACTGCACGCAGCGCTGGAGCAGATCCGTCAACAGGTACAAGAATTTCATACATGCTCACCACCAACCTTCCTGACAATAATGATTACCATCAATCTTCCTTACACTCTTACTATACCACTTTTTGAAAGAAAGTAAGCGTTTTATTTTCAGAAAAAAGAAACATTTATTGAACATTTTTTTACAGCTTCCTTGTCAAACAGGTTCATGACGATTGATGGTTAAAAACGCGATTAACGACTCTTTCTGAAGCATGGCCGTCCTCAAGATCGCAGAACTGATCAAAAAACGGAACAAAATTGCTGCCGACCGCAAAACCGGTGTCTTCAATATCCCGTATAGACTTTATGACCTGGCCGGTCGTTCTAACAATAGGGCCTGGTGCCATTCTTTCGAAGTCAAAGTAGAAACCGCGCAAATGATTTTTATAGGATTCAAGATCATATGTAAAAAAAATCATCGGTCGTTTCAGGTTTGCATAATCAAAGAAAACGGATGAATAGTCTGTGATGAGGAGATCACTGATGAGATAAAGTTCTCTAATATCCTCATGACGGGAAAAATCATAGGCAAACCCTCTATATCCGGACAGATCCAGTTGATCGGCGATCAGATAATGCAGCCGTATAATGATTAAATAGTCCTTACCGAGCGCCGCTCTCATTTGTTTCAGATCAAGATCAAGCTTGAATTTATACTTCCCTTTTGTGTAGAACTGGTCATCTCGCCATGTCGGCGCATAGAGAATAATTTTCTTGTCTTTCGGAAGGCCACACCTTTCCTTGATCTGTTCAATCGTCTCATGATCATTCGCCCGGTAAAGAAAGTCATTGCGCGGATAGCCTGTTTCGATCATCGAGCCATTAAAGCCAAATGCCCGGGTGAAAATCTCTGAAGAATATCGATTAGGGGAGACCAGATAATCCCACATGCCTGATTCCTTCACAAAATTTTTCTTGTATTGTTCAACGGTCGTTCCGCCAAGAAAATATTCCTCGGTGTCCAGAGCCAGTTTCTTTAAAGGAGTTCCATGCCATGTCTGTAGATATATAGTATGCGCCGGTTTGTGGAACCACTTCGGAAAACGGATATTCGTCACCCAATATCCTGCCCGGCACATCAAAAGCACCCAATGCAAAGAATAGCGTCTGACATACGGCACCTGGTGTGCATCAAAAATTTTTTCGTAACCGCGTTCAGAGATCCAGATCAGCCGATATTCAGGACAATGGTTCTTCATATGTTCATAAATTGCCCGGGGATTGCAACTGTACTGTCTTCCGAAAAAGCTTTCGAAGATAACCAGTTTATGATCTGCCGGAAGTTTGCCGAAAAACCAGAATAATAATCGATAGGCATTCTGAACCAGCCAAATTGCCATATTGCTTATCATCGTATGGAGTAACCGAAGGATCTTCTTTTTTTTTCGCATGAATGGCTATATTCCCTTTCTGGTAGCTGCTCAGATTACCGCAGTCCGCAACTTTTAATCACATACTGGACAACATTTCTGCTGGAAAAGCCCTTGGAATATCGGTTCCATTGAGACGAAAATGCAGCGACTTGCTTCATATCGAATGAATTATGCCGGATCAACTTGATCAAATCAGTAGTTGAGAAAGCGACAGGTCCTGGTACCCAATCCATGTAATCTGCCTGAAAGCCCCTTTCCCTTCCGTATTCTTTCAGATCGTAAGGAAAGAAAATCATCGGCTTATTTAAAAGGGAATATTCAACTGGAATAGATGAGTAGTCCGTCACAAGAATATCACTGATTAAGAGTAGCTGATTAATATCGGAATATGAGGAACAGTCGAAAGCAAAGCCCTGATCCTGATCAGGAATCACGAAACCGTCCCGGACAGCCGGGTGAAGCCTGAGGAGAAGGACATATTCTGCGCCTAATTCATTTTTCATCTGATCGATGTCAAGGTGAAGCTGGTTGGTATTCCGTTCATTGTCCCTGTATGTCGGAGCGTAAAGGATCTTCCTTTTTGAAGCAAACGGACCATCGATAAAAGTCTGCACTTCAGAAGCCAGTCCATATTGCTCATCACTTCCCGACTGAGACATAGCCGTCATATCATGAAAGACTGGATCCTCTGCTTTCAGGTGATAAAAGAAATCTGTTCTTGGAATCCCTGTCCGAAGAATTCGATCATCAGTAATCCCAAAAGAACGTTTAAATATTTCTGCCATAATATCGGAACCAACGATTACTTTATCGAAGCGCTGATACACTTGAGCAAAACGCCGGTTTGCCCCTCTTGTCCTCATGCTTATAGATTTGTCCTCAAGTCCGAACGTTTTGAGCGCCCCCGCTGCATGCCAGATCTGAATGCATTGAACCTCTTTGCGAAACTTAACAACCGAAAGAAAGCCGAAATAATTATCGACAAATACGGTTTTCGATGTAGCAAGGTGATAAGCGGATCGTGCCATGTCCAAAAAACCAGATGTCTCAAAAGGAATGACTGTCCCTTTTCCCCCTGAAAAATCGGCAATGCATTTTCCTCTGCACAGAAAAACAAGTTCCGTTTTTAACTGTTCTTTTTCAAACTCATGGGCAAGATATTTCGTGTTCTCACTGAACGAAACAACAAAAGAAACTTTTTCCTTTTGAGGAAAAAGCTTCGCTAGTACGAACAGGATCTTGAATAAATAAAGATAGGCGCTGACCAACCATTCTCTAATCATTTTTGACAGAAAAAAGATCCTGTTTGATTTTAGTTGTCGAAATACCAACCGTACGGGGCAGATAAACCACTTCACAGTAATCTTTCAAGAAGTCAAACTTCCCCTTCCAGTCATCGCCCATGACAAATACATCAACATCATACTTTTTGACATCGTCGATCTTCTGCTCCCAATTATTTTCAGGGATCACGAGATCAACATAACGGACTGCTTCGAGTATCAGTTTTCTGTGGTCATAATTGTGATAAGCTTCTTTATGCTTCAAGGCATTGAACTCGTCCGTAGACAGTCCGACAATCAGATAATCGCCAAGCTCTTTGGCACGTTTCAGCAAGTTAATATGACCATAGTGGAGCAGATCAAATGTGCCGTATGTTAAGACTTTTTTCATTAATTATCTCTCCCGGTTTTCTTTAATTCTCAGAAAGCAGATACTCCATTAAGTGAAATCTCTTCAGAATTCATGATAATAAAAAATCTCTGTCTGAAATTAACTATTACATAATTATAATTCCTAGTGTTTCGAATTTCAATTGGCTCTGATGTCCTCAATACACAAGGTGAATCTAATCCCTCTTTTTCGCATCCGTGAAAACTTTATTCCCTAACAATATATAATTTTCCGCTTCCGCCAGATTTTGCGCGGATTATTTTATCCCTTTTCCCTATGTTTTGAAGAAGATCTTTTTCCCCTAATTTGCCTGCTACTATAAATGAACGGCTAAGCCCTCCTGCGTTGATTTCGCCCCGGATCGTATAAGTCCCTGATGAGAGATCTTCAAAAGGATGCCGATCAAATGGAATTCGCACCACAAATGCCGACCAATCATAATGATAGACCAGATCGAAGTGAGGCTTTCGTATTCTTCCGGATATCGCCGCCCTGACAGTATTAATTCTGGATTTTTTTAATTGTGTTAGAGAGATAGGGATACACTCACCCGTCGCCTCATTGATCAGGGAAAACTTCATTGTGACATCTTTTTTGCGCAGCACATCGATCTTCTCAATAAAACCAGAACCCTTAACAACCAGCTCATTATGGTCCCAGAAAATCTTCTTTGTCCGTTGCACTACTTTTAGATTGTTCTCAATCTGAAGAAAAGATTTAGGAACAAGATCATGAAAAGGAAGATCGTCGTAATAATGCCCATCCGCTCTCCCGATAATTCTCCGTCTGCGGAAATCAGCTGTTTTCTGAAAATTAATGAGCCGGAAAAGTTTTTCTTTATCCTGTTCTTTAACGAAATAATACTTCATACGGTCGATGGGCTGCAAACGGAGCAGAACCTTCTCCGGAACTTCCCTCAGATATTCAGTCACATAGTGTAATAAGTAATCGGCGTATGCAGAATCCGCAGCGGGCAACTTATTCATATAAAGTAAAAAGTCTGTACTTAACAATTTATAATCCTTGGCTTCACAGAGCTCCCCGGTGATCATCTGATCCTCAAAAAAGTTATTCAGCATATCGATAGCTTTTAATCGGTCACGAAGGTTGCTGATATCTGTCCTGCTCTGAGTGATCGAATGATCTCCGAAGCTTCTGAACCTCCAGGCGTAGACTACATCTTCGAGGACATCGACTGTTGTCGCCAGGTAATGTGCCGGAAAAGTTATCGGAATATCTTCATAAAGCATTTTTTCTGGAAAGCTAAAATGATTAGCTTTCCAGAATGACGTTCTGAACAGTTTATTCCAAGCTGTCGTGTCATAAATTAATTCATGATCGCGAGTAACATGGGTCTTCAGTTTGGTTCCGCTGAATACTTTTTGATGTAAAACTGAGGGAAATTTCTTATAGGCATTAAAACGGATGACATTTCCGATCACCAGATCGGAATGGGTCAGTTCAGCCGTTGAATACATCTTCTCGTATGCGGCCGGTTCAACAAAATCATCAGAGTCAACAAAAGCTATGTATCTCCCCTTAGCAAATGTCACACCGAAATTTCTCGCCTGCCCGAGACCTCCGTTCGTTTTATCGAAGGCGTAGAAATTGCTGAATTTAGCCGCATACTGGTGCATGATTTCACCGCTGCGATCTGTCGAGCCATCATTAACCAGAATGACCTCTATGTCTTTAAGTGTTTGACTGGCTAAAGAATCCAGACACTTTTTCAGATATTTTTCAACATTATATATAGGAACGATAACACTGATTTTTGGAGCTGAACTCATAATCAATCATTCACTTTCCTCTTTTTTTGAAGGGATCGACTGAGATTATGCATGACACTTGAGGCAACCTGTCCCTTGCTGCTATCGATTATTTTAAAGAAACATGGACACTTTGACAATGTATCCACACAAATCAATCACCTTGACAACAAACTATACGAATACAATACCTTGTTCGTTTCCTCTAAAAAGGCTTATTAAATTTTAAAATTAATGTTAAGATGATGTAAAATGCTATAGATGACATTGAATGATGCAAGGGGAGAGATGGATGAATTACAAGATAAGTGTCATAGTACCCTGCTATAACAGTGTACAATACATAGAACAGAGTTTGGAATCATTAGTTAATCAAAGCCTTAACGCTATTCAGATCATCATGATTGATGATGGATCTGATGAAAAAACAAGTAGAATTATGGACACTTACGCTACAAAATATGAAAATTTCGAAGCGATTCATAAGATAGCAGAGAAAGGTATCGGCGCAGCCTGGAATAAAGGCATTCAGTATGCATCAGGAGAATACATCGCTTTCGTGAACAGTTCTGACTACCTTGGTTCCCGTGCCTATGAAATAATGTATGGAATGGCCGAACATACCCATTCAGATATTGTTATCGGTGGTATTAACCGGTTTAACTCGAAAAAAAATGTAAAATACTGGATGAGTAGTAAATCTGCTTCTGACTCATGTGAAAAAACACATATCTCAAGAAATCCATCACTGCTGTATGACACAACCATAGGGAATAAAATCTTTAAACGCTCATTCTGGGAAAAAAATCAATTTGTTTTTCCTGAACACCTTCCAGCCGAAGAAATGCAGGTCACCATTCCGGCTCATTTTCTGGCAGAAACCGTTGACATTGTGCAGGATACAGTTTATTTTTGGCGAATCGAAGAAGTGTTCGATAGCGATTTGACTGACACTAATAAAAATATAGAGACTCTTTTTGATCATTTGAAAACAATGCACTCGCTTAATGATTTCTTGAAACAGCAGAATGCTTCGGATGAACTAATCGAAGAAAACCATTTGAAATATTTGACGGTTGACTACCCAGCATTAATAAGTAATAGTACCAATACGGATTCCAGTGATCGCCTCCGAAAGATGATCTGCCAAGATTTGTCACGCATAGATGTTCATTTATTCAAGAAAATTCCATCCCACCTTTCTCTAGCCTATCAATTTGTGATTCAGAATAGAATGGCAGACGCTCTTGAGCTGATGAGTTTGTCTAAAAATCAAATTCTCTCATACAAACCATACAAAGAAAAAGGGCATTGGTATCAGAAATATAAAACTTCAGCAGTCGCAGAAGAGTATCCAGTTTGTGTTGATGATGCTCTAAGAGCTGTTTCAAAAATACACAAGGTTAGATGGAATAGCACGAAAACGCTGACTATTTCCGGCCATGCTTTTATTGAAGGGCTTGATTCGAAAAGTCAGAGTAAGGTGAAAATGTCTGCGCATGTCATTAATCTGAACAATAAAATTCAAACAGATATCCCAGTGATATTGGGCAGAGACAAATCCATTACGAGAAAATGGGGAACATCAAAGAAAAGCAAAATAAATCCCTTCTCAAGGGTTTACAATTATAATTGGTCATTGTTTTCTATCAACATTGACTCTGAAAAATGTTTTAGCATACTTCAAAATGGAAAATGGGCAGTGTTTTTAACTTTGACTGTTCAGGGAATCACAAAAACTGTACGTATTGGAAATCCGCTGAAGGGCAGTAACAAAGCCGGTTTTAAATTAATCGGTGATCAAGCGTGGAATGTAAACTATAATGGAGAATGGAATCTTGCCATCGATATTTACAAACCTGATGTCTTGATTACAAGATGTGATACAAAAGACGATTTACTGATACTTGAAGGAAAATATGAACGGAAGATTGACAATTTATGCCTTTCTCGTTTAAATACTTCTTCATCTCAGGATATCACATGTGACCTAGAAGTCGCTTATACTGATGATCACCGGTTCATAGCCTCAATACCGTCACATAAACTTGGAGAGATGAACTTTAATCATGGATCCTGGGTCTTAGGGTACCGACTTTCAGGAGAGATTGTTCCTCACTCTGCTAAAGCCTGTCTTAAGTCTGGCAGTACTATTTTTACACTTCAGGGCCGCAATGTGTGGACGGAAATTTCTCAAGGAAATCTGACTATTACTGTTTCCAAGTATCAACACCCGATGTTAAGCAAACTTGTTTTTAAAGACCTTGTAATGGAAATTGAGATTATCCTTCCTGAATTACCTGATAAGGTAGAGTATGAAGTCATTGCAAAGCATCTTATTTTTGAACCACAAGGCGACACTCCCCCAGTCATCATTAATTTACCTGATACACAGGGAAAAAGCACCGAAACGCGCTCACTTACGATAAATTGTCTGGATAAGAGCGGTCACTTTAAATGGTATGCTACTGGTGACTGGCATGTATTTTTTGAGGTTGAGGGAAAAAATAATCAAGGAGAAATTCTCGCTTACAAAATACCGGTCATTTATTCACCATCCTTATTGCACGCACCTTCTAAATCTGTCTTTTTCGAACGATTAAAATTCAGTACAGGAAAAGGGGCCCACGGTTCGCTTTTGTTTCACACAAAGCTTACATGGGATTTTGTAGACCGATCAGAAAGAAGGCAGAAATTCGTCAAGTTGTATCTGTACCCGATGATGCGGCTTCTGCCAATTAAAAGAAACAATATTGTTTTCGAAAGTTTTTGGGGCCGGTCATTTAATGACAATCCAAAAGCCATCTATGAGTATATAAAGAAAACATATGGCAGCAAATTTAAATATATCTGGTTCTTTGATAACGAGTATACTCCAGTGCCCAAGGATGTCATAACGATACGAAAAAACAGCTGGCGTTACTTTTATTATTTTTCCACTGCAAAGTATTTTGTTGAAAATGGCAACTTTCCGAATTTTTATGTCAAAAGAAAAGGTCAGATCGAAATGCAGACACTGCATGGGACCTTTATGAAAACGATGGGATTTGATGAGAAACCTGCATACAGCAAAAAAAGCCAGCAGGACGGATTGCTTAGAAGGTCAGGCAGGTGGGATCTTTTGATATCCCCAAGCCCTTATATGACAGAGATTACAAAAAGGGCTTATCGCTATAAGCGAAGCTATGTGGAATGCGGGTTTCCAAGAAATGACAGCCTATATAAACAGAATAACGCCGATGCCATTCAGGCGATGAAACAAAAGCTTAATTTACCATTGAACAAGAAAATCATTCTGTACGCTCCAACTTTCAGAGAACAGGGAAAGTTCGATCTGCAACTTGACTTTGACTTGCTGAGAGATAAACTTGCGTCAAATTATATCATTTTACTACGCTTACATTATTTTGTATCAAGTAAAATTGATATTGAAAATTATAAGAAATTTGTCTATGACGTTTCCGCTTATCCGGAAATCCAGGATTTGTATTTAATTTCGGATATGATGGTTACCGATTATTCTTCTGTTATGTTTGATTATGCACATTTGAAGCGTCCAATGCTATTTTTTGCCTATGATCTGGAATATTACAAAAATGATCTGCGTGGTATCTATTTAAATTACGAAGAAACTGTTCCAGGCCCAATAGTCATGAATACCAAAGAATTAGTTCAAAATGTGCTCACTTTGCCGAAATCAACGGAATACAACGTTAAATATACCAATTTTTATAATAAATTTTGTACATTCGGCCGCGGTGATTCTTCTAAAGAAGCCGTTGAGCGCCTATTAAGCCAACACAGCAAATGATGTCATCCTTAAAGAACAATCAAACATGCGGAAGTTGTTAAAACGGTTATTTTACATTTTTTTGAAGCAAAATATAAAGAATGGGTCTCCCGTTCAATTTTTGAACCTGTTTCGCGATAACATGATATGTCTTTTGAATGCCCTGAATATTGATACGTTCCGAATTCAAATGTCTTTCTAATCGAATAACGACAAATTCAGTTTTTCCCTCTCTGATATATTGATTCTGAGCATTCATATTCTCAGGGTATAATTTATGGTCAATGTTCTGTTTTTCAAAATACCGGACATTCGGAACGATGTTTGCTGCTAAATAAAATCCACCATCCAGAAAACCATAATTAAGAAGTGTTGGGGTCTTCTGACGGTCAATAATTGCAGCAAACTTTTTTTGTACCGGTATTTTTTTTTCAAGGAATCTGGAATATTGAATATTGGTATTGTAACCAAAGCAAAGATAGATCGTAACCATTGAAAAAAAGAGAAGCACCAGCCACCTTCCCTTTTTATTCTTTTCATAGGGCATTAACTGTTTTGATTTTTGAAGGAACAAGCCGATTGCAATGAGCCCGAACAGAGTCAGGGGTGTCACAATAAGAAAATAATAAACGTATTCTCTACCCCCGATATAGACGCCAAGGAGTAACCCAACAGTAATACTGAACAGGATCCATTTTTCTGCACTTGACCGGAAATACTTCCATGTGAGCAAAAAATCAGCCATCCCGATTAAAAACATGATCTTACTTTCAACATTTTTATTTAAAGTTGCTCCTATAGCCAGAGCACTGTTTATCAGTTTATCCGGAATAGTCAGCTGTGAAGAATAGGTTGACAGGTTAAACTTAAAGTAGACATTGAAGAGATCAACAAGCGCATGATTCACACCAAAATAAATCAGCCATGGCATACTTGAAAGAATCAGTCCGATCGTTGTGAAAGCCAATGCTTGAAGCAGTTCCTTCCACTTTCGCTTGCCTGCAAGGATAACGAACAATGCTATATAAAAACCAATACAGCCTCCGAGAAAAGTAAATTTGATCCAAAGAAGGCAACCGGCGATCAAACCGATTGTGATATAAAACCTGTAACTGAACGGTTTATCGTGAGACAATTTAAAATGGTTCAGAACGAGATATAGAAAAAGCATCAGAAAAGGAATGGCAAATTCCTCTGCACTTCCTCCAAAATAAAAAGCAGGCTGGTTCAAAATCAGTATCGGGAAGAAAAGTGACACAAGTGCCGATGACATTCGATGAAGATATAATTGGGCAATTTTATGAGCCAGGAACAGACTGAAGAACATGGCCAAACTTTCAAGTAGATAGACCCCGAAAAAGCTCGTATGCCAAATCAGGTAAGCCAATTCATAGATCGCATAGAGCAGAGGTCCTTTTTGTTCAAAAAGATCTTTATACGGGACAAGTCCATGAGCCATTCCCTTTCCAACGGTGAAAAAAGCATTTGCGTCATCCCAATTATTTAATGCAAAAAAAGGAGATGACTGCGTAAAGAAAAGCATAATAAAAAATGAATAAAGAGATAAAAAAACAACAAAACGATTGCTCCATAGTGTCAAAATTAATTTTCTGAAAAAATTTCTATTATCATTTATAGACATTTTGACGCACACTCTTTTCTTCGCTTCTCTCATCCAAAAGAAAAGGCTGACTTAGGCTGACTTTAAGAATAATAAGCACGTGTACTATACCTCAATTTGTATCTTAGGCACCACAATCATGGGAAATTTTTCATATTTAACAAATCAAGATAACCCACACTCACTTTAGTGTTTTTTCTGTAGAACGTCCCCTTTCCTTTAACCATATAGAAAGGGGACGTTTCATTAATTCGAGTCTGATATTTTGGTTTGGTTCTGGTTAAAGCTTGTCTGTTACTTTTCGCTCCACTCGCTTTAAGCTGGTAATCTTTGAGTCTGGTCCGCTGTTCCCGCACACCTTCAGCTCAATCAACAAAAGGACAAAGTTGGCCCTTGGCGAAGCTGTGATCCTTCAAATGAAGGCTGAGATCATCGTCCAGTCTTCTCCATCAACACATTAACGCATTGTTCACTTGCAGTACCCTTATCATAAGTGTTGAATTTATTTCTGAATGCAGTCAGTCTGTCTCCATACTTACTTTTAAACTGATCAATCGACTGAAGCTCACGAACCAAGTCATCATTGGTCATGCAAATAGGGCCAGGTGCTTCCTTGATAATGTCAAAATACATGCCGCGAAGATTATCACGGTAATTTTCAAGATCATAAGTAAAAAGCAATATCGGCCTGTTCAGTATAGCAAAATCAAACATAACTGAAGAATAGTCCGTGATTAAAACATCCGCAATTAAATAGAGATCACGAATGTCATCATAATCTGATTCATTGAAAATGAAACTTCCCGTTTCCTCTTGATCAAGATGCACAGACGATGAAACAAAATGATGAAACTTAATCAGCAGTACGGAATCATCGCCCACAGCTTTTTTAAGTCGCAACAGGTCCAACTCTAATTTGAAATAGTTTTGCACTCGCCAAGTTGGTGCATAGAAAATGACTTTTTTGTCCAATGGAATACCTAGCCTCTTTTTAATTTCGGCTATTTTCTCAGGACGATTATCAAAGAATAACTTATCATTGCGCGGATACCCGGACTTAACAATTTCAGCATGGTGTTTAAAAGCTCCTGCAGCAACTTCCGCAACATAATTGCTTGGTACACATAGATAATCCCATCGACTGTTCTTGGCCAAAAAATCGGCCGCGTCTTTACCCTTTTTAACTTCACCTGGAGCATCAAAACCCAATGTTTTCAACGGGGTACCGTGCATGGTCTGCAGCTCGACCGCCCCTTTTCGCTTACGACAAAAAACGGGAAAGTTCACGTTATTTACAAAGTATTTTGCCCGAGCCAAATAATAATAATATTTCAGCGAATGCCGTCTCACTATTTTGGCATGTCCCTTTATATGTGTCAGCGGATTGTTTAATCCCCAAACCGTCTCATATTCAGGGTAATTTTTATCAATATATTCATAAATTGCCCTCGGATTACACTCGAAGCTTTTTCCCCAATAACTTTCAAAGACAATCGTTTTCCGCTTTAGAGGCAGCAAACGTACAGCAGGATAAAAGAGCTTTCTCAGAACAGCCCGCCGCAACTTTCCGCGTTCAATCCATCCCCATTTTGCGGATACACTTATCTGGGTCGTTTGATTGCTATCCTGCCGGAATTCATAGTCCTTCCGATCATAAGCAATTTTTCTAAGAGACAAATCATCCGAATAAATCGGGTATTGTTCAAATGTTTCTTCTGATTCTTGACCTATGGTGAAGTATAGATTAAAAACATTGTGTTTCAAGAATTCCTGTCCCGCTTCTCCGTCAAGGTTAATCATCACATCATAAATAGAACGCCCATACTTATCCTGTGATTGAGATTGATTGACGGGAAGAAAGAAGAACCTGTCAAAGTCCGCCGAGCGAAACAGAAGACGTGTCTCAGAATAGCTATTGTTACTTAATTTAAAAGGTCCCGCAATCCTAAGATGTATTTTTTCCCCACTATGATCTATTTTCAGTAACTCAGCACCGTGGTGACGTACTTTAAAAAACATATGACCCTGGCTGTTCGCTTTGACCACTATTTCCGCAAAGCCAATATCAAGTTTTGTTTCGTTCTCTTTTGAAAAGGTAAGTGGTTTTGGAGTTTCCTCTGCTGATTTAAGAAAAACGTTCCATCCGCCATACCCGTCATCATTTTGGAAAACTGAAAGAGGGACATCACTTCTGAATGCAGATTGACCCACCGATCCAGAAAATTTTAAATATGAACCCCCTCTCCATTTTCTTAAAAGAAGGCCACGAAAATTATCTGGTTGGTCGGTTTGACCTGAAATCTGCAGTGCTGATTCTTCAACCTTAATCTTTTCAACACTATGAACAATTTTTTCTTTAATGATGTGAAGATCCCAATTGCTTCCGTATGTCAAGTGAATGATGCTATCCGACTGGAATAAAGAGTCCGGCCTTGCACTCTTACCCTTTACAGGAGAACCTACAGTAAAAGTTCGGGTCAGCCCACCCGCTTCAATAACTCCCTCAATAAAATAACGTCCGTACGGCAGATTGGAAAATTCACTTTTGTTAAATGGAATAGACAAACTGACATCTGACCAATTATAGTTATTGACAAACAAGAAGGGCAAATATTTTTTTCTTGCCCACACACCATGCTGTACTGTATTTGCTATGTTTCGTTTCAACCGGGATTGATGGATTGGAATCTTTGAACCAGTGTCTTCATTAACAAGGGCAAAGCGTACTTTTACGCTCCATTTATGAGCTGAATTAATTTTTTGGATATATGCAAAACCAGATAGATTTAAATTTTCTCCCTGCCATTCAGCTACTCTCGTCTTCCGCTGAACTTGCAGGTTATTGTCAATGATCAGCAAAGACTCAGGCACCAGATTATGATAAGGGTAGGTCACATAATAGTGGCCGTCATGGCGCATTAACTTTTGTTTGGCCACTCCCTTGTTTTTTTGAAACTTCAACAGATCGAGAACTTTTTTCTTATCCTTTTTTTCCACGAAGTAATATTTCATTCTATCGATCGGCCAAAGTTTGAGAAGTGCTTCTTGCGGGACTTTTTCAAGATACTTCGAAACTTCACTAATATAAAGATGGACGTACTGCTGATCCGCTTCATTAAGCTTATTCAGATAGATCAGCAAATCCGTATTCAGTATCTTGTAATCTTTTTCAGCAAGAAGAGAACCCTCAATGTGATTCTCTGAAAAAAAATCGTTCACCATTCCAACAGCTTTTAAACGATCCCTCAAGTTTCTAATATCGGTTCTGTTCTGAGTGATTGACTGATCACCAAAATCTCTGGATCGCCAATAATAGACCACGTCATCAAGAACATCCACTGAGCTTGCTAAGTAGTGCGCGGGAATAGTCACCGGAATATCTTCATAGAGCATGTGTTCTGGAAAGGCCAATTTGTTTTTTTCCCAGAAAGACGTCCGGAAAAGCTTGTTCCATGCAGTTGTGTCATAGATAAGCTCAGGGTCCCTAGTAATATGCGCTTTTAACTTTTTCTTTGTGAATATTCTTTGATGTAAGGTTGACGGATATGTTTTTATCGAATTAAAGCGCATTACATTACCGACAACAATATCTGAATGGGTTTCTTCAGCCAAGGCATACATTTTTTCATAGGCGTCAAATGTAACGATGTCATCTGAATCCACGAATGCGACATATTGTCCCCTGACATACTGCATACCGTAATTTCTTGTCTGTCCCAGCCCCCCATTCGGCTTGTCATAAGCAAAGAAGTTCTCATACTTATCGGCATAATCATGCATAATCTCGCCGCTTTTATCAGTAGAACCATCATTGATCATAATGACTTCAATTTCACTAAATGTCTGATCAACTAATGAATCCAGACAAGCCTCCAAATATTGCTGAACGTTATATATGGGGACAACAACACTGATCTTTGGTAAATCCATACCACACAATACCTCTTTCTCATGCTTTATCAAGTCAGGACTGCATTAATTACTTGCCGGTCACATTCCGGCATAAAGTGTTCATAAATATTTCACGTCTATTCGTCATTATAAAACATTAATGAGTCCATCTCAAACAGATATCAAAAATATACATTTTTTCATGATAAGGGCATGTTATAATCTATAATACGAAACGATAGATAATGGAGAAAACAGGGAGTGTACAGGATGAAAGTCGCTATACTGATTCCTTGCTATAATGAGGAACTGACCATTGGCAAGGTCATCGACGATTTCAGGCGTGAAGTGCCCGAATCAGATATTTATGTTTATGATAATAATTCTACCGACAAAACAAAAATGATTGCGAAGGAAAAAGGCGTTCACGTTTCAGAAGAAAGACGCCAGGGGAAAGGTAATGTGGTCCGTTCCATGTTTTTCGACATTGACGCGGATTACTACATTATGGTTGACGGTGACGACACATACCCTGCGGAAGCAGTGCATACGCTGCTTGATCCACTGATCAGCGGGGACGCGGATATGACCATAGGTGACCGTCTTTCAAACGGCACTTATGAGGATGAAAATAAGAGAGCGTTCCATAATTTTGGAAACACTTTGGTCAAAAATTTGATCAACCGGCTTTATAAAAGCAATATTAATGACATTATGACCGGGTATCGCGGATTCAACAAATTTTTCGTCCGATCTTTTCCTATAACAAGCACAGGTTTTGAAATAGAAACGGAACTGAGCATCCACTCCCTTGACAAACGGTTCAAAATCCGGGAATTGCCGATTGATTATCGCGACCGCCCGAGTGGCAGCGAATCCAAGCTGAATACGTTCAGTGACGGACTTAAGGTCATCAGAACTATTTTCACACTCTTTAAGGATTACAAACCTCTGACTTTTTTTTCACTCTGGGCAGGTTTTCTTGCATTGCTTGGGCTGGTCGTTGGTAGCCCGGTCGTTCTGGAATTTGTCAGATATCACTATATTTACAAAGTGCCATCCGCGATTCTTGCAGTCGGGCTTGTCCTGATGGCCATGCTTTCGTTCGTTTGCGGGCTGATTCTTGATACAGTAGTCAATAACGCCCGGAAGCAATACGAAGTGGCATTGCACCAGATCCATGATTCGTTGAAACATGAAGAAAAGCAGGTCATAAAGTAATGAACAGAAAAATGACTTTGTACTTGGCGCTTAACCTATTGATTGGTCTCTTTGTTGGAACAGGGGCCTATTTTTATACTCATTCGTTGCAGAGTACACACTTGATTCCGTTATTCTTCTTTATTCTATTGGGAGCTATGATGAGCTTTGGAACCGTCAGCGGTCGGTTTGTCGAACCTTATCGAATGTTGCTAAAAAAGACAAAGGTTTTCGTCTGGCTTTGCCTGATTTTTCTTGCAGGGATCATGACTGTTGCGCTTAAGCCTTCACAATTCCATTCTTGGAATTACAGTTTGCCGACTGCAGCAGTTTTCACTCTCGCTGCATTTCTTTTTGTGTTCTTCTTTATTCTCGCAATTGCCTGGCTGATACTGACTTTCTCAAGAAGAAATGCAGAATCTGTTCCGAAGAAACGTTATATCTTCATCTACGCGCTTCTGCCCTTTGTCCTGTCACTGGTTTATTTTTGGGCGTTTTATCCGGGTATTCTCGTCATTGATTCGGTGAACCAATGGCAGCAGGCCCACTCTACTTTTTTCAACGATTGGCATCCGGTCATGATGACCTGGATCATCCTGCTGACAACAAAAATATGGGATAATCCTGCGGCTTTTGTCATTCTCCAATTCACGATAATCAGTGGGATTGTCGGATACGTCATCTATGCTTTCAAATCCCTGGGCCTAAACCGCTGGCTGCTCATCGCTGGCTGGCTTTTTCTTACTTTCTTTCCACTAGATGCTCTCTATTCAGTCATTATCTGGAAGGATACTCTATATTGTTATTTTCTTCTGTGGCTGACAACCATGCTGATCCTGATTATTCACACCAAGGGACAATGGCTGAAGTCTTATGCACACCTGTTTGCACTCTACTTATCAGTCGCCGGTCTGATTTTTTTCAGGCACAATGGATTTCCTGTACTTCTTGTCACAATTGTTATTTTCCCATTCTTTTTCAGAAAAAATTACTGGCGTATGTACGGTGTCTTTATTGCTGCCGTCATTACATTTCTGATCGTTACCGGACCGGTTTTCAAGTACTATCACGTCTACCCGGCGGATAAAACGGAATCTCTGGGCATTCCGATCCAGCAAATTGGGGGGATTATCAAAGATAGTGGAAAGATGAGCGCATCGCAGCAGGATTTCTTCAATCACATTTTTCCTGAAAGTAAATGGAAGCATGTGTATCAGCCATCTCAGGTTGACCCAGTAAAATTTCATAAGGGATTTAATAAAATGTATCTACGAACCCATCCATCCGGTTTCGTAAAGAATTGGGCGGGGATTGTTCTGCAGAATCCGAAACAAGCGACCAGTGCTTTTCTAAGTATGGAACAGCTTGTCTATAAGCTCAACATTCCCCAGAGTCAGATGCGCCCGGTATTCCGTTACAAAGCGTTCAGCAATTACCGGCCTGTCTATTTCTTGTCAGCAAGAACCATTAAAAAGGATCACGTAAAATACAAATCATTCCATTATTCGTTGTATGGAACGCAGCATGCCAATCATTTTCTTGCATCTTCGATCCGCCGCTATAATGATCTCTTTCTCAAGGGTATAGCTCGAATATTTGTACTGCCGGCCCTTTATCTTTATCTGAGCATTCTGTTCCTATTTGTTGTTGTGCTTAAAGGCGGATGGAAACTTTCCCTTGCAGCGGTGCCGGCTTTTCTTAACCTTGGCTCAATGGCCGCTGCCATACCGGCTCAGGATCCGCGCTACCTGTTCAGTAATTATCTGCTTTTCATTCCATTCCTTTTCTTGGCCACTTTATGTGCCGGAAAGCGTGAAAAACGTGTTTAAAATGATTCTGCATTCTATTGCCAAAAATCGCACAGGCATCGTGCTGATCATCGTTGCAGCATTAGCTACTGCGACCGGTCAAATGCTTTGGAAGTTGTCGCACACTGTGCCTGATCTTTATTTTATCATCGGTTTTCTGCTCTATTTCTGTGGTGCCGTTCTGATGATCGCCGCTTTTAAATTCGGCGATCTGTCCGTTCTTCATCCACTGCTTAGTTTCGGTTATATTTTTTCAATCTTTCTTGGCAGTCTGTTTCTTGGCGAATCTCTGAGTGCTCTACAGATTATTGGCATTCTCATTATCATTGCCGGAGCATCGCTGATCGGGGGCGGAGACGATGATTGAAACAGCACTCCTCATTGTCATGACCATGCTCGGATCTCTAGGAGGATTTTTTTTCAAGCGATGCACGATGAGAGGGTTAAGCCTTTCACTATACTTTGTCGTAAATCTGGGCGTCGGTGGCCTGTTCTATGTTTCAGGAGCACTTCTCAATATCTGGCTACTGAAGCTGCTCCCTTACACCATTGTTTATCCGCTGACAGCCGTCACCTATATCTGGACCCTCATCTTCTCTTTTTTCTTTCTCAAAGAAAAAATTAACAAGAGAAAAATCTCGGGAGTCCTGCTCATCCTGCTTGGTGCCTGCCTGCTGGTGATTCACTTCAATTGACTTTTTTCAGTGTGGTAAAATGGGGTTAATCAAACAAACAATTGGGGATAGGCTCATGACCGCTGAACTCTTACGCATAAAGGACATGCTTTGGAAAGATAAATTGATAATCAAAGGAAGCTGCCGGCTTCGAACAGGTAACGGGTTTCTAATGCTGGAAGAACGGATTAAGGGAAATGACCTGTTCATTCCCAGGGATATAAAAATACCCTGTACTGTAAAATGGGGTAATTTTTCAGCCGAGATTGATCTTCAGCTCCTCTCATCGTTGCAGAACCCCTTGGATTTGTGGGACTGCTTTTTTGTCTGTGATCACAACAAAGAAGAAATTGAAATTCATTCAGAATCAAAAACCTTCGAAAGCTATAGGGTTACAGAACGGTTCCTGATGATCACTTTTTATGAAAATTCCCGCCACACCTTGTCCATTTCAGTTAAGAAAAATGATCAGGTGAAAGCAGAATTGACCGGCGTATCACAAAAAGAAAACATTTTCAGATTCAAAGGACAAATTACTGGAATTAAAATCGATCAGTTTACCCATGCGTTTCTTTCGGTCAGAAAAAGAGAGAATAAGAATTCAATTCTTTATCAATCTGAAACTGATTTTCCAATAGAAGTCAACTCCGATCATAGCTGGTCTTGCCCGTTCAACAAACAATCTGTTTTCCCAGATTCAATGATTTGCCATGAAGAGGTGTGGGATCTCTTCATCAAGCTTGAGAACGATGGGGATTCGCTGTATCTTCCTATCGGGGATCAAGCAAAGCTTGATGATGATTATTCGATTCTGTCTAAAAACACATTTTATCAAGCTAAATTGTACATCAACAGAAAAAAATGTGTGGGTCTTTGGGTGAAGCGGATACCTGAGTATCTGAGCCTAAAAAAATGTTTCTTTGATAGCAATGGACAACTCGTTCTTTCATGTGCCTCTAATGCTCATCGAAGAATCGAGGGATTTAAAATTGAGCCCGATCAGGAAATATGGGCGAATCACTTTCAGGGATTTTCATTGATTGGTTCAGTCGACCGCCATTTGACGTCGATTGACCTCTCCATTCCTCTGAATCGTTTGAAAAATCTCTACAAGATAGAAAAGGGCCTTCAGTTCAGAACGATGATCGAAATTAAAGATTCAAAAACAGGCGTACTGACCTGGATGCCACTATTTATTGAAAATGAACTGCCTCCTGAAAATAGATCTATTGAATTGCAGGATAATCTTGATGCCAGAGTGATGGGGAAAATTCACGAACCGCTCAAGATTGAGATCGTTAATCACATTTCTGCCAATCTTTATCGTATGGAGCCTGTCAAACTGGCTATTCTCGGCACATGTTATACACGTGGCGCGTTTGGATCAAATCCTTACTTTAATCCCGGATATAAGTCAAAGTATGATCTTGTGTATACTCAGTTTCATTCCAGCATCCCCAGCCTGATGAGCGAACCGGTTCCTTTTCCTGAGCAATTTTTCGAAGGTAAAAAACCAGCTGAAAAAGAATATATCTCTTGTGACTTCGAAAAGAATTTCTTTACCCGTCTATCAGAAGCGAAGGCCGAATATTTCTTGTTGGATCTCTACCCGGATGCAGTTCGTGACCTCGTTGTGTTCGATGATCAGCATATCATTACTGGAACCTTCTATTTAAGAAACCGTGCATTTTTACAGTCGATCGATGGTAAGGCACATTTTGTTTCCCACGATAATGAAGAAGAGTTACTCAACTACTGGTGTCCGGCTGTAGATCGTTTTGCTGAAAAAATCGTACAGTTCTTCCCTCAGGAACGGATCATTCTTCAGAAAGCGCGCATGACAAACCGATACTATGATAAAAATCGTCAGGTTCATTATTTTACCGACCAACTGGACCTTTACAAAAGAAGCAATATGTTCTATCAGTTTATGGAATCCTATCTGCTGAAACGGCTTCCTCATATTCATACAATTGATTTGAATCACTACGGATATATTGGGCAGTACAATCATCCCTTTGGACAATCGACCAACCACTTTGAACCAGACTATTACAAAAAATTCATGTTGAAACTGGACGAGATCATTCTGGATCAAGATCAAAAAGAACGAAAGTGAACGAAAAAGACTGCGGAATTTCCGCAGCCTTTTTCGTTCACTGGCAGATGTTAAGCCTTGAACACCCACAGCTTGCTCAACACAAAATTAAATGCCAAACCAACAACCGTGCTGATCAATTTATTGATGTAAAGGGGAAGAAAGGTCAGGTTGTGCATGACAATCAGTGTGATCACAAGCACGCTGATATTGAGAATGACAAATTTAATAAATCGTGTGCCGGATTTTAGTGACGATGAAAAGGTCACTTTTGAATTTAGAACATAGCTGTTCAGCATACCTGCACCATATGAAAAGATCTGGGCGATCATATAAAATACAGCTAGGAAATGAGTCAGTATCATAAAAACAAGGAAATCAACAGCAGTGTTGAGAACTCCCACCAGCCCAAATGCGAATACTTGCCGGATCAGGAGAACCCGTTTTTTTGCCGCGGGCCTCTTTCCTTGTTGCAGTGCCTGAGAATGTTCACTCATCTGTTAACTTGTCCTTTAACTTTTTTATCTTCCGTGATTGTGTCCCACTCAATGGTGTATCTGGGGCGGTTTTTTGTTTCTTTGAATATTTTACCGATGTATTCGCCGATCACACCAATCGCAATCAGCTGCATCCCGCCAATGACCCAAATAGACAAAATCAGCGAAGTCCAGCCGCTGATTGTATGATTCAGAAGCCAAACGGCCAGAGCGTACATGCCAATAAAGCCACCGATTAATACAAAAACAAAGCCGAGACTTGTAACCAGTTTAATAGGAACAACACTGAAGGACGTAATGCCGTCGATAGCAAATCCCAGCATTTTTTTCAAAGGGTATTTCGACTCCCCCGCAAAGCGTTCCTTTCGATTGTAATAAACCTTCGCGCTTTTAAAGCCAAGAAGGGGCACAATCCCTCTCAGAAAAATATTTTCCTCCTGATATTTCATCAGTTCGTGCAACGCTCTTCTGCTCATTAAGCGGTAGTCCGCATGATTAGGCACAAGATTCACGCCCATTTTTCTCATCAGACCGTAGAATGCCAGTGCCGTATTCTTTTTAAAAAATGTATCCGTGTCCCGTTTATCTCGAACTCCGTAGACAATATCACAGCCTTCATGATATTTATCTATAAATTCATCAATCGCCGCGACATCATCTTGAAGATCTGCGTCGATTGAGATGACACAATCAGAAAATTCCCCTGTTGTTTCAAGCCCTGCAATAAGCGCGCTCTGATGCCCGAAATTTCTGCTAAGCTTCAACCCCTGGACATAAGGATTATCCAGAGTTTTCTGTTCAATAATTGCCCATGTTTTGTCAACACTTCCGTCATCAACGAAAAGAATAATACTTTGTGGGCTTACTTTCCCATCATGGATCAAGCGATTCATTACTTCCGTAAGTTCCCTCACCGTTTCTTCCAAAACCGCTTCTTCGTTGTAGCAGGGAACGACAATGCTTAACCTTGCTGGGGTTCCATCCATCGCCATTTTATCATCATCCCGGTCTTCTCAATTCTTTTTGAGCACATTTTTCTTTTACAATTTCTTTGAAGTGATGCGTTTCTGCAAACGATCCAGATAGTGAAGCATTTCTCCCCTGAGGTCATCGCGGGATAAAGCCATTTCAACATTTGATTCGATAAAGCCCAGTGTTTCCCCGACGTCATAGCGTTTTCCCTGATAAGCATAACCATAGACTTTCTCTTTTTGATTGATCTTTGAGATTGCGTCAGTGAGCTGAATTTCTCCACCGGATCCGATCTCTTTCTGACCAAGAAAATCGAAAATGGAGGGAGTCAAAATATAGCGTCCGATAATCGCGATATTAGATGGCGCTTTACCAGCAGGAGGTTTTTCTACAAACCCCCGAATATCATACAAACTGCCGGTCTGACTCGCCGGGTCAATAATACCGTACCGATTGGTCTGATCCTCGGGGATCTCCTTGACGGCGACGATGCTCGACTGCACCTTCTCAAACTGATCCATCATCTGCCTTAGGCATGGTGGATCATTCTCAATGATATCATCGCCAAGCAGAACTGCAAACGGCTCATTCCCGATAAATTTTCGGGCGCACCAGACCGCGTGGCCGAGACCCTTGGGCTCCTTCTGACGAATATAATAAATATCAACTTTTGAGGGCTGCCGGACTTTATCAAGCAAATTATATTTCTTTTTACTTTTCAGAATCTCCTCCAACTCAAACGCGTTGTCAAAGTGATCCTCGATCGCCCGTTTACCTTTGCCCGTGACAATAATAATATCTTCGATGCCCGATCGGACCGCTTCTTCAACAATATACTGAATTGTCGGCTTGTCCACAATCGGCAGCATTTCTTTAGGCATCGCTTTGGTCGCAGGAAGGAATCGCGTGCCCAGCCCTGCGGCGGGAATAATTGCTTTGCGTACTCTTTGCATTCTTGTCACCCCTCGAATAATGGCGCCTCGTCGGTAAAAAAGAAAGTAATCCGCTTGAGCACCGTCAGCTTTTTACGATTTACAGGACAAATATGGCCGGTTTTCTCCACATATATAAGTATACCTTATTTCCGCTATCACTAAAGGAATGGTCAAAATCTTTTCAAATCAGATCTAAAAATATTCTTTTTTTAGGCTCAGTAATTAACTTTTGCATCTTCGATCCATTTTGCTGACCCCGGCCATTCAGCAAAATTATTTTGTCTGAAGTTATTCCGATACATCGATCATTTTCGCGGCTATGGTAAAGACTGTATACTGATGCTGAGGAAATGATACCTCAACATGCCGAACGAGAGGGATGATGAACAATGATAACAACCGTAACACTGAATCCCGCACTGGACAAACTTCTTGAAACCGATGCCATAACCCTCGGGGAAACCAACCGGGTCCGTCTTCTGTCTGCTTCCGCCGCCGGGAAAGGCATCGATGTCGCCAAAGTTCTCCGGGATCTTGACTGTCAGGTTACCGCCACAGGATTTTTAGGCGGAGATGTTGCCGGCATTTTCATCCGCTGCTTTAAAGATGAAAAAATAGAAAATCGCTTTATCACGATTCATGGATCCACAAGAACAAATATCCAGCTTTTTGAACAGAATGGCAGTCGCACCGAGCTGCTTGAAAGAGGTCCTTCCGTCACGGATGATGAATGTTTGTCCCTCATGAAACAATTCAGGATTCTCGCTGAAGAAAGTGACTCTGTGACCATTTGCGGTAGCGTGCCTGATGGCGTAAGTGAGGACTACTTCCGCCATTTGATTCGGACTGCTCGGCATTCGTGCAGATACGTGATAGTGGATACATCAGGGAAGTGGCTTCATATTGGGGTCGGTGAAAACCCTGATCTGATCAAACCCAACCGCCGGGAAATGACCGAGTTAATGGGCAAAGATCAAGCTACGGATGAAGAAATCATTGCTTTCGCACAACAAAAAGTTAAGGACGGCTTGCCTTATATTCTTGTTTCACTGGGCGGAGAGGGCGCGATGCTCATCTGCCAAGACGGTGTCTGGCGCGGAAAAGCTCCGGAAATCCCGGTAAAAAGCACCGTCGGCTGCGGAGACACCATGGTAGCCTCTTTAAGCGTGTCATTGCATGATCGGCTTTCTCCTGAAGAAATGCTGCGCCGATCCATCGCCCTTTCAGCAGCGAACGCCATGACCTTCGAAACAGCTCATGTTATTATCAACGACTATCTGGAGCTCCTCCCAAAAATTCATATTGAGAAAATCAGATAAAGCAAAAATAAACCAGCCGGAAGCAATGGCACCCGCGTTGCTTCTGACTGGTTCTTTTTTCTGTAATTATCTTTTTGCAAGCAAGTCCACGGCGAATGCCGACCAGCTTTCCAGTCTTCCGTATGTCTCTTTGCCCAGTAGTTCAGATAATGTGAGCCATTTTCCTTCCAGCTTATCTTTTTCACGGACTACAACAGATGCCGACTCGGGAAAGTCAATGGCGACCAGAAGGCCTATATGAACGCGGCCAACATCTGTTGCATCATCATTGATCAGGCCGATTGCCCTGATTTCAGATTCCGCCGCCCCATTAATGATCAGTTCTTCGTTCAATTCGCGGTGCAGGTTAACCGACAGGACTTGTTTGAAGCTTTGGGCCCCTTCGACTTTATTCATGTGTCCGCCAACACCGATTGATAATTTGCCGTGAAGGCGCTGTTCTCCGCCTCCGCCAAGCCTCTCGTATGTAAAATATTGATTCCCTCTGCGCAATAGAGCGTAAGGAATAGGCTGTTTGTATGCGGGATTTGCCTCCGCGTCTCCACGCCGCATCACCTCATAGTATTCCGCCATTCTTTTTTCCAGTTCATCAACTGATGCTTCAGATTTTTCTGTTCCCTGAAAGGTCAGGTCGTTCGATATCCCATCACCAAAAAGTAAAGCTCTTTTGACCACAATGATCTGTTCATCCATTTTCCCCATATCTCAGTCCCCCTAAAAAACCATCTGAATCAAGACTGATCGAACATCTTCCTGTTGTCAAGATGATGTTTTTCAAAAAAGACCGCAATTCATCCTATTACAACCCTTTTTCCTGATTTGAAATGGTTAAATGGACCCATCGCGAATTCGTCGCCTTAATGGTTTCAGGATTCAACCATCTCTCCCCCGCCGACATGCAGCACTTGTCCGGTCACATAGTTGGAATCATCCGAAGCAAGATAAACATAGGTCGGGGCAAGTTCAAATGGCTGCCCTGGCCTTTTCATCGGCATATCTGTGCCAAAGGTCCCCACATTCTCAGCCGCGAAGCTTGCCGGTATGAGCGGTGTCCATATTGGCCCTGGCGCAACAGCGTTCACACGGATGCCCTGACCCACCAGATTCTGTGAGAGCGCACGAGTAAAGGATACAATGGCCCCTTTTGTCGCGGAGTAGTCGATCAGGTCTTTCGAGCCGCGATATGCCGTTACAGAAGCTGTGTTAATAATCGAACTACCGGATTTAAGATGCGGAAGCGCCGCTCTTGTCACATAAAAAAATGAGAAGATATTAGTCTGGAAAGTAGTCAGAAGCTGATCGTCACTAATGTCCAACAGACTCTGCTGGACGTATTGAACGGCACAGTTATTAACCACTACATCTAATTTGCCAAAGTGTTCGACCGTTTGTGCGATCGCCTGTTTCGATGCGTCCGGGTCTCTCAGGTCCGACCGGATAAGCAGACATTCACCGCCTAACGTTTCGATCCGCTGCTTCGTCCACTCTGCGTCCTGATCTTCATTAAGATAAATGATCGCCAGTTTTGCGCCTTCCTTTGTAAACGCCAGAGCTGCAGCCCTGCCAATGCCGCTGTCTCCTCCTGAAATTACAGCCACTTTTCCGATCAGCTTCCGGCTTCCCTGGTAACCGGGATTTTCCGATATTGGGAGCGGGTTCATTTCAAATTCAAAACCCGGCATCCGTTTCTGATGCTGATCAGGAAAAGAAAGCAGTTGTTCTTTCGTCACCATTTTTTTACCATACATTGGGTAATACGGATACATTGGCATCATCCTTTTTAGGGCCGGGCCCGTTTTTCAACACATGATTTCATGACATTTTATTCATGCCCGAACGAATCATTCTTTAGCACGGGTTCAGGAAAAAATAGGCGAAAGCACATCTCTTGCCGACGGGACATTTAATCATAGCCATTTGCCCGCGGAAATCATAGAATATCATATCTCGAGATAAAGGAGTGACCTGAATGGGCAATTTTGGTTTCGGCGGCTATCCGTCAAATCCTGCTTATGGTGGTGTCAGCGACGGCTGTGGCTGCGGTTGCGGCGGATACCCTCAATATCCTGTAGGCGGCTTCGGTTGTGGCAACGGGTTCGCGCTGATTGTAGTTCTATTCATCCTGTTAATCATTGTTGGCGCTGCTTTTGTTTGCTGAGTGTCCGGCAAAAATGCCCGGCGGATTGATTCCGTCCGGGCATTTTCAGCTTCTGAAGATATCCGTTCAATATTAAGCCCCCTTTATTGTATAATATAATTATTAAGCTTTTCCTGATAAAAAAAAGCGGAGGTGACACCCATGCATACCTGATGATGCATGGGAACCATTTGGACAATACCCTTGGGCTGCTGACTGTACTCTTATTAATTTTGCTGACGGCTTTTTTTGTTGCTGCAGAGTTTGCCATCGTAAAAATCCGAACAACCCGACTGGACGAATTGATGAAACACGGAAACAAACGGGCCAGGGCTTCAAAAAAAATTGTCAATCATCTGAACTCATATCTTTCGACAACCCAGCTGGGTATCTCAGTTACAGCATTGCTGCTTGGCTGGATCGGAGAACCAGCGGTCGCTCACCTTTTTCATCCAGTTTTTGAGTGGATGGGGCTGAACGGTACTTTTATTGTGACTTTGTCCACGTTGGTTGGTTTCTTTGTCGTGACCATGCTCAGCGTCGTTCTGGGTGAACTGGCTCCAAAAGGGATAGCGATTCAGAAGGCTGAGCAGATTACTTTAATGATCGCCTATCCGCTGATCTGGACCCACCGCCTGCTGTTCCCTTTTGTCTGGCTGCTTAACTCCCTGTCGAACGGTGTCATGCGGCTTTTCGGCATCCATCCTGATGCTGCCCATGATTCGGCATTGACAGAAGGCGAACTGCGGCTAACTCTGTCTGACAGTTTTAAGAGTGGGCAAATCAGTCAAGGTGAACTCCGCTACATGAACCGCATTTTTGATTTTGATGAGCGGACAGCTAGGGAGATTATGGTGCCGAGGACGGAAATTGTTTGTGTTTACAAAGAAGACTCCTTCGAAGAATCACTTAAAATTCTTCACCAGGAAAAATTCACTCGGTTCCCAGTGGTCGAAGAAGATAAAGACCATGTTATTGGCATGATCAATATTAAAGATATTTTCACAGATATATTAACGAAAGAAGTACATTCACTGGATGAATATATTCGTCCGATCCTCTCTGTTATAGAAACAACACCGATCCGTTCGCTTCTTGAAAGAATGCAGAAAGAAAGTATGCATTTGGCCGTACTCACTGATGAGTACGGCGGCACTTCAGGAATCGTGACGGTTGAAGATATTCTGGAAGAAATTGTGGGTGAAATTCGGGACGAGTTTGATGAAGGCGAAGAACCTCTCATTAGGCGCATCAATGCGGATCAGGCCATTGTCGACGGCAAGCTTCTGATTTCACACGTCAACACCCAGTTTCAGACTGATATCGAAGAAGAAGGGCTGGACACGATTGGCGGCTGGATGCTTGCTGAAGATCCAAATATTAAGACCGGATCCGTTTTGCAACATGATCATATTTCTTTTGAAGTTACTGAAATGGATGCCCATCAGATCAAAAAAATAAAGATCAGCAGACAAAAAACGCTGCATGAACAGCAGCAATAAATTAATGAATGACATATATGGATCATCATCAGGCCAACATTTTTTTGTATGCACTAATACTTCTTTATTGCCTGTTTCAGATGTTCGGGAACATCAAGCTGATAGAGGCGGCGATATCTGGCATTCTCGCGGAAAAGCTGCTCATGTGTCCCTTTCATACGTACTGTTCCTTCTTCCATGAAAATGATCTGATCCATTTTTTCCGCTCCAACTAAATGATGAGTAATCCAGATCAGAGTCTTACCCTCAAGCGTCTTAAAAATCGTTTGAAGCAAATTCTTTTCCGTAGCGGGATCAAGACCAACGGTAGGCTCATCAAGGATCACAACCGGCGAGTTTCGCAGCAGAATTCGTGCAAGCGCCAGCCGTTCCCGCTCACCGCCTGAAAAAATGTCGCCTGCTTCATGCATCTGTGTGTCATAACCTTCAGGAAGTGCTTCAATTAATTCATTCAGTCTGACAAGCTTTGCTGCACGGACAATCTCCTCTTTTGTAGAATGCTCATTTCCGAGCGCGATATTGTTCAGCACCGATGTGTCAAAAAGATGTGGATTCTGATTCAGCACAGAGATCTGATGCGACAGATCCGATCCAATAAAATCCGCAGGAGCCCCGTTAATCAAAACTTTACCCCGAACCGGCTTCAGTGCGCCATAGATCAGATGAATCAAAGTTGTTTTACCGGCACCGCTCCTGCCGATCAATGCAACCCGCTCACCCTGAGCTACATTAAATGCCACATCTCTAACAGCCCAGTCGTCATCATCGTTGTATTTGAATGACAGATCCTCTATATGAATATCCAGTCTGTCTGCCGTCCTCGTCCATTTTTCACCAACCTTCTTCTCCGATTCTCCAGGTATAGCACTTTTAATCTGAGACAGTCTGGTAAACGCCTCCTTGTACTGAGGAATTCGTTCAACGGCTTCGGAAACCGGAATCAGCGATTCTGAAATTGTAAATACAGTGAGAACAAACGCGGCAATCAATGTCCGAGACATGTGCCCGTCAGCCGACATACTTCCCGCCCAGTACAAAAGAGCAATGACACTGCCTCCAATAATCAGTTGGCTGAAGAAGTCACGCCACCTTCTGATCACGTGCAGCCGATTTTCAATTAAGGCTGTTCGGCGCTCAAATTGGTCATAGCTGCTGAGAAATGAGGATTGCCTGCCCGACATCATCCAGTCCGCAGAACCGAGGACTGCATCGGTCAGCTTTTCAAACATCAGGTGCCTGTTTTCAGAAAAAAGTTTACGGCTTTTCTCAGTCCTCAAGAGTGACAGCAGCGGAAAAACGATCAGGAGGATAATCAGGTACAGACCCATAAACAGCGCGAAAAGACTGTCCATCCAGCCTATGAGTGCAATCCAGAGACCATAGATTACAACCGCGGAGGCTCCTGGAATGGCTGTCCTCAAATAAACATCCTGAAGATGTTCAATATCATCCGAGAGTACCCCCAGTATATCTCCAGTTCTGAACCTGGAACGGATAAACAGAGCTGCAGGTTCAAGCCTGGCATACAGCTGTGAGCGCATCTCGGAGAGAATGCGCAGTATTGCGTCATGGCTGGTGAGACGCGCGGCGTATTGGAGCGCCGCCCGAAAAATGCCAAAAGTTCTGACACCGACAATCGGAACGTAGATCAGCAAGATATTTTCAGGCCGGAGTGCCGCCTTCGATATAAGATAGCCTGATGTGAAAAGCAGTCCCGCAGCGCACACCAGTGCTAAGACGCTCAGTACAGCCGACAGGCAAAGTCTCCGCCCATATTTTTTCAGATAGGGAAAAAACCAGTCGCTCATAGAATTCCCTCCAATTGAGAGCGGACGAGTGCCGCATAAGTCCCGTTTTTCAAAATCAGCTGATCCTGAGTGCCGGATTCTTTTATTGTATGGTCATCAACGACAATCAGCCGGTCCATCTGATCCATCCAGTGAAGCCGGTGTGTTGCCATGAAAACAAGTTTATTTTCGAAGAGCCGGATCATTGTCTCCTTCAGCTCATACTCTGTCTCAATGTCAAGGTGCGCCGTTGGTTCATCAAGTAGCAGGATCGGCCTGTTGCAAAGGAAAGCGCGCGCCAGCGCAACACGCTGTTCCTGTCCCCCGCTCAGCGTACGTCCGCCGGCGCCAATTTTCTCTTCAAGCCCTCGCGGAAGGCGATCGACAAGAGATTCCAGACCGGCAGCCTGAAGCGCAGAATGTATCTCACTGTCTGTCGCTTGCGGTGCATAGAACGCTATGTTCTCTTTAAGTGATCCACTGAAAAGGTAAGGATGCTGTGGAATATAGGTGATCTGGTCATGCCAGTCGCTGTCCTCAAGCGTGACCTGACTTCCATTTATTGTGACGCATCCTGAAGATGGTTTAAGAAAACCGCTGATCACGTCAATGAACGTCGATTTGCCCGCGCCGCTTGCACCGACAATACCGATTTTTTCAAAACCATTAATTTTAAAAGAAATACCTTTAAGTGCTTCCTTCCCGTTTCCGTCACTATAGGCAGCAGAAATATTTTCAAATACCATCGTCGACCCAGTGCCCCACTCTTTTTCAGGAAAAGAAACCGCATTATCATTCGTCGGCTCCTTTTGGAGATGATTGTTTAAATGGCTAAGTTTATGAGCCGCTTCCTTTCCGTCAAGCGTCGCATGGTAATCCTGTCCCAGTTCGCGGACGGGGAGAAAATATTCCGGGGCTAGGATCAAGACAGTGAGTGCCGGATCCAGGAGAATATGGCCATCAACAAGCCTGAGACCGAGTGATACAGCCACAAAGGCGATGGAAAGCATTGTAAAAAAGTCCAGAGCAAATGAAGACAAAAAAGCAAGGCGGAGCGTCCCCATTGTCATCTTCCTGTACCTGTCGCTTACGCGCTCAATGCTTTTCGCGTGGATTTTGCTCAAGCCTAGATACCTTAATGTGGGAAGACCACGGAGTGAATCCAGAAAATGATTGGACAAAATCCTGTAAGAAGTCCAGCGGTCATCCATTTTCTTCTGCGCAGCGAGTCCCAGAAGAATCATGAACAGGATCAGCACAGGCATTGTAATCAAAAGTATAAGTACTGAAATCGGGTCTTTAAGAAAAACAAAAACAAGAATCATAACGGGAAGGATTCCATTCGCGGCCAATTTCGGAATGAACAGCTCCAGATATTGACGCGCCTGTGAAACACCTTCCAGAGAGAGAGAAACCAGAGTGCCCGTTCCTTCTCTTTTTACTGCTTTTGGCCCTACCTGAAACAGCCTGTCCAAAAAAATCCGTCGCATATCGGAACTTGTTCGGTCGGCAAAGCGATAAGCTGCTGTTCGAATGAGCAAAACACACAAATATCTGACAGTGACGGCAATAAAAAAAAGAACGATCTGATCTCCCTCAGAGAAAAAAGACCGCCCTGAAAAAAGGCTGGAAATAAGTCCGGCAAGAAAAACCGACTGCCCGATGATACACAGCCCCTCAATCAAAGTCAGAAAAGAAATTAAAGCAAACAGCAATTTGGCACCTTGGTAAGATAAAATCTCGCGATCCATAGACAAGCTTGGCAGAAATCCGCGACTTTTGTCAGGATGCCAAGCGTTCACGTCCCTTCTTTTCTATCAAATCATAATTAGTATTCCAGATGCTCTTTCTTCGAAACCCTTTTTTTGAAAACAGTATAGCTCCAGATCGAATAGCCGAGAACAAAAGGCAAAAGCGTGACCGCGACAATTGTCATGACACCTAGTGAATACGAACCTGACGCCGAATTGTAAATCGTCAGATCATAGGCCGGTTTGATATTGCTGACCATGACTCTCGGGAAAAGTCCGATGAACAAAGAGGCAACGGTAAGCAAAATGACTCCTGCATTCATTCCGAAAGCCCAACCATCCCGCTTTTTACCAAGAAATAGAACGGACAGAATCAACGCGGCAACATCCAGCAAATAGATCGGATACAGCCACCCGCCTCTGCGAGTGAACAGATCAGTTACAAAGAAGGTGACCACGACAAAAGCAATTGCTGCCGCCGCAAGGATCCAGAAAATTCGTTTTGCAAGCGTCCGCGCCCGATCACGCAAATCATCTGTTGTTCTCAGGCATAGATAAACGAGCCCGTGATACAGGCAAAGCAGCGTTATCAGAAGACCGCCGAGGACGGTGTACGGGTTGACAAAGCTTGAAAACACACCATGCATATTCATCTTACTGTCAATAGGAAGCCCATAAACAAGTGAAGAGAATACCACGCCCCAAAGGAATGGGACAAGCAGGCTTGGAATGAAAATAGCCCAATCCCAGGTTTCTCCCCATTTCGGATGAGCGACCTTCGCTCTGAACTCGAAAGCCGTACCACGTGCAATCAATAGAAGCAGCATCACCACAAGCGGTACATAAAAGCCGCTGAAAAGTGTGGCATACCAATTAGGAAACGCCGCGAACATTGCACCTCCGGCGGTAATCAGCCAGACTTCATTGGCATCCCAGAAAGGTCCGATCGTATTAATCAGCACGCGCCGCTCCAAATCATTTTTTGCGACAAAGCGTGTGGCCATGCCCACGCCAAAATCATACCCTTCAAGAAAGAAGAAACCGATGAACAGAACAGCAATTAATAGAAACCACAACTCACTCAGTAACAACGTGATACGCCTCCCCGTCAAACGGATCGTCAGAATGTGTCGTCTCTTCAGCATTCAGCGATGGTCCCTGCTTGATCACCCGGCTGAACAGATAAATCATTACAACACCAAGAATGGAGTACATTCCAATAAAAGCGATAATCGAGAACAAAAGCTCACCCGCCGACACATTTGGCGAAACGCTGGCGGCTGTCTGCATAAAGCCGAATACCGTCCAGGGCTGCCGGCCGATCTCGGTCATCAGCCATCCCGTGGTGCTGCCAATGTATGGGACAGCAATTGCAGCAACCATCAAGCGCAGGAACCATTTGCTCTCAACAAGCTTATTTCTCCAAAGAAGGATCGCTCCGACAATCCCGAGAAGACACAAAATGCCGCCCATGACTGTCATAATTCGGAAGCTCCAGAACGTGGTCTTAACTGGAGGAATGTAATTACCCTTCCCGTACTTGACTGTGTATTTTTTCTGCAACGTGTCAATGCCTTTGACATTGCCGCTGAATGTGCCGTAAGACAGATAATCGAGCAAATACGGAATCTTAATTTCACCACTATTCTGATGATCCTTTGTATTAATATTAGCAACAACTGTCCAAGCAGCAGGACTGCCGCTGTCCTTCCAGAGCGCCTCGCTCGCAGCCATCTTCATCGGCTGTGTCTGTACAAGGTACTGTGCCTGGAAATGACCGAAAAACGCAAGGAGAATTCCTGATGACAGTCCAACAATGATACCAATTTTGAATGATTTTTTGTAGAACTCAATATCTTTTTTCTTTAACAAAACGATAGCACTGATTCCGGAAACAACAAAAGCTCCCGTTGCAAACGACCCGAATATTGTGTGCGGGAATTCCACCCAGAGCTGCGGGTTAGCCAGTAGCGCACCGAAATTGGTCATCACTGCTCTTCCGTTCTGAACCGCAAAACCAACAGGGTGCTGCATAAATGAATTAGCTGTCAGAATCCATAACGCCGACAGGCTTGTACCTGCAGTGACAAGCCAGATGCAGGCCAGATGGGCACCTTTTTTAAGCCGATCCCACCCGAAAACCCAGATTCCGATAAAAGTTGATTCAAGGAAAAACGCGAGCAACGCTTCAATGGCCAGTGGAGCCCCGAAAACATCACCCATAAATCTGGAATACTGCGACCAGTTCATGCCAAACTGAAATTCCTGGAGAATACCTGTAACTACGCCAATCGCAAAGTTAATCAGAAACAGTTTCCCCCAGAATTGCGCCATTTTTTTGTAAATGTCATTTTTTTTGACAACATACATCGTTTCCATAATCGATACGATCAGGACCAGACCGATTGATAATGGCACAAAAAAGAAATGAAAAATAGTTGTTGCCGCATACTGAAATCTCGCCAAACTTAATACATCCATACATTCTCCCCTTTTCTTTGTGTAGTCGTGGGAATGGTCGTTCCGCTATGTAAGCGGTTATAAATGCTGACTTTACAAACCTCGCATGTTGCTCTGTCATGACGCCCGAAAGGGGAAAAGCATTACACAGCCCCCCGGATTGGAAGCGATCACTCTTCAGTTTTTCACCACTTAAGATTTAATGCTTTGATCCGGAAAACCCTCTCTGCTCTGACTCAAGCGCTCATTTCAGTAATCCATGCCAAGTGTAACAGATGTCACACTTCATTTATTACTTTACAACTTCTTTACCAGGTAACGGTGGTCGTAAAGTGCCAATTTAGTGACTAATTATTGTCTATAATGTGTCGTATTTGTGACATACAAGAATTGAAAATTGGCCTTTTTCTGTTAGATTACCTTTAACCCATCTTCATCCGGTGACTGTATGGATCAGTATTATCCTTGATTAACAGCGCCATTTCCTTAGGAAGACAACATTTCAAAGTTTCTTTTCGAATGGTTACCGCGCGTTTGTTTCTATTTTCAGATTGTCAAAAGAAAAAGCGGTCGCTTTTTCTGCGACCGCCGTGAGTCATTGTATGATACTGGTGCTCATCAATCTCTTTTGTTAAAATAAGCGTTCAGCTGACCCTTAATCATTCTTTCACGAAGTTTGCTGTCATACCGTTTGCTTTGTTTATTCTGCATCTCTTTTCTGAGTTCTGAGGTCTGCATGCCGTCTTCCATTTTATTGGCAATATCCATCAAGGTTTCCACATCGGAAAATGAATATTTTCGATTTCCTTTGTCCGCACGTTCGGGAAAAATGAGTTTTCTTTTCTCGTAGTACCGGATCTGCCTTTCACTGAGACCCGTCAGTTCACAAACCGTACCGATAGAAATCACCTTTTTATAGAGATAAGCGTCTTTCTGGGAGTGTGCTGCCATTCACGTTTCCTCCTCTCGCCTTTTAAACCGTTTCGTTGTTGTAAGATAATATTACATCATTTTTTGATGAATCACAATATTAATGTTAGATAAGGCGACACAGTGATGGATTTTCTTAATCAACCACAGTAAAATAAATATGTGATTGGTAGGATGAAATCTGATCTGGCCATACTTGGAATTGTTAACCTATCTAAGGAATCAGTCACCTTTTAACCGTTGCCTGAACTTCGGGAAGATTAAATGGATAAAGGGGAAGTTGCACATGCATGAACCGTTTGCAAGTAACAATGAGGAAGAAAAAGACGTGATTATCGGAAAACTATTGGATCTTGGCATATATAAATCAAAAAACCAGCAGCTCTATGAACTCTCTCTCAGGGAATTGGAAAGCACCTACTTCAATTTGTCAAAGGCTAATTGAACAGGGGGCATGGCAAAGCCGGTGGATTGTACCACCGGCTTTGTTGCGTCCCGGCAGATTTCACAATCCGGAAAAATCTGACCTTTTATTTAAAAATCATACATTCAACATTCAGAACGGAAAGGCACGATGCAAACAAGCCTCTAAAATCCATGGCCAAGGACCATAACCGGAGCGGACATTAATATGACCCATATCAGGCAGCAAAATAATCGGCACGTTATATGTACGAAAGTTAAGGACAGAAGATCCGGGCAGAAAAGGATCAGTGGTAGAGACTATGATTAGCGTCTTGCCTGCAGCAGTTGAAAGGGAATTTTTGTCGGCGGGAAATGGATAGAAGCTTTGGATCGCTTCTTCAGCCTGATGTTTCTGCTCTGATTCCTCAGGGAAGAAAAAGTTCAGAGTGTCAGGCCCGGGCGAGTCTGAAGGCGGCGATACAAGGATCACGCGATTGACATGTCTCCTCTTTTTCTGGGCTGCATAGTGAAGCCATAGGATGCAGCCCAGGCTATGCGCAACAACGACAAGATTTTCGTCTTCGGGGATCCGATTTATTGTGTCATTCAGAACCTGAAGCCAGACCGATTTCCGAGGACGGTTCCAGTCAGGGAATTGAGGAAAATACACATTCAATTCTTTTTCGTACAGATGTTCACTAAGCCACTCCTGCCAATGTCCGTCAGTGCTTCCGCCAAAACCGTGCAAAATCAGAAAGCTTGTCATTTCCAGCACCTCAATCATAGAGTAAACGATTATAATTATACTTTGTTAATCAATTTACTAGGAATTGAAATTATTATAGCATACCCTCGTCAATTAACTAAGCTAAGTTTAAATTTTAAGTTGCTTTTGCCCCTCCGTTGATTGGAGCGGAAGGCGCGAGACTCCTGCGGGATCAGCGAGCCTTCTGGCCTCGCAGCGAGGGTAACGAGCGAGGAGGCTCACGGATCGTCCGCGGAAAGCGAACTCCTGGGCGAAAAACAACAGACAAGTTAACAAAGCCAAAATAAAAAATAGGTTCGAACAATCCGAACCCGTTTCGATACAACTTAATTATTCGTTGAAAGACGTTTTTCTTCCTCATCCCTGACCCGGTGTGCGAGCCTGCTTGACGCATCCGCCGCGATACTCGCCACGAGGTCATCTAAAAAAGTATTGACGCGTCCATGTTTTGCAAGATCAAGCTTGCCAATGATCTTTGGTTTAACCTTGTCCAGATAGCCAAATGTAGTCGCCGCAATGCTGCCAAAGCTGGACACGGCTCCAAGCGCAATCGTTTCATCGACTCCAAACAGCCCTTCATCCTGATCAATAAGGGATTGAAGCGGTTCGGAAAGCATTTTCTGCTCCGCAAGCCTGTCAAGCTCGATGCCGACCAAAATAGCGTGCTGCAATTCCCTTTTTGCCAGCGCACCCTTTACGTTTTCCACACATGTTTCAATCGTCAGCCCGGGCATGAAAGGCCGCTGCAGATCGAAAACAATTTCAGCAATATCATCAACCTCCACACCCCTTTCCTTCAGCGCCCGTTCTACCGCTGCAGAAATGGCCATGGACGTTACTCTTTTCTTATGCGCCGAATAAAAGGTTGCACCTTCCGGCAGGCCGGGTGCGTAGGTCATGCTTTTTGAAAAATGATCTTCATTCATATAAAAACCTCCTCCGAAAGCGGACTCTTACTGACACTTTTTCTTCTAAAAAACATTCAGCCGTACAGACTCCCTTTTGTCCATATTATGCTACGATAAACGTAAAAATCACTACGGGAAGTGAACACCGCGTGAAACTTTCAGGAAAATGAGGAATATGCCATCGAATAGCGGGATCCTAAACCGGATGTTTCCATTGATTGAATATCTTCCGCCTGAATTTAATCCGCAGGAAAAAATATCCGCTTCTGATCGTGAAGGATGGGCAAGACAACATTCCATTCGAGCGGCTGACAAGCAAAGTTTCAGGCAACATCCCTCGTTCTGTGTACCATCAATCGCGGGCGAAGTGAAACGACTTGGGGTAAAATTGAGGGTTTTCTGGCCACAACATCAAACTACATCGAGCGTTGTCCATGAAACAGACGGCAACCATAATTAGAGTGCCTGGCAGCCCGATCTCCGTCTTGCCATTCTCGAAAGATACGGACACTGACCGCATCGCTATCATAGCTCAAATCCGTCTCGCAAAGCAAGAATACGGTTTCCCCATTGTTTCGACCCAATCTTCCGAATAAAATTCCATGTCCGTAACATGATATAACTGTATTTATTTTGCTCATCATTTCAACTTCATTGGACAGCCGAAGGGATGACGGAACAATTGGAGTCAATAGGATCTATTGCCATCGAACTGACTGTCGGGTTATTCGGCCTGCTGCTGCTTACTAAAGTAATGGGCAGAGCGTCAATGTCCGAAGCGACACCGTTCGATTTTATCTCAATGATCGTCGTCGGGGATTTTGTCAGTGACGCCATTTATGACCCTGAGACGCATATTCTGAAAGTCCTGTTCGCGATATTTTTCTGGGGAATATTAATCTATATGATTGATTTTATTACATTGAAACTACACAAGACGCGCGCTTTTTTTGAGAGCCAGCCGGTAATCGTCATTCGAAATGGTATCATTGACAGAATGGCGCTGAAAAAAAACAAAGTGGATATCAATCACCTGCAAATGCTTCTGCGCGACCGGGAAATCTTTTCAATACGTGAAATTAGCTTTGCCATACTTGAACCAAACGGTAAAGTTTCTGTCATCAAAAAACCGGAATATGGAACAGTCAATCGAAATGATCTGAGTCTTCCCGTTCATGCTGTCTCCGTCCCAGTGACTTTAATCAGTGATGGTGTCATTATTAGAAAGAACCTTAAAGAAGCCGGAAAAACGGAAAATTGGCTTAAAGATGAGCTGGCAAAACGCTCGATTGAAAACTCAAGCCAAGTCATGCTTGCCGAATGGCGGGACGAAGACGGCCTATTCCTTCAGACAAAATAAAGCCTCGAATTTTTCGCTCATAAAAGAGGCCGGGGCCGAAGTCCGGTCCCGGCTTATTAAGGGAAAATGTACGCCTTATTTTTCCTGATCCTCTTTATGTTCCTCTTTCTCATCTGAACCTTGGTTCGCCTCTGGACTATTCTCAGGTCCAATAAACCTTGGCGGCAGTGGGAATCCCCAAAAGTCACGCTGGATCGGCGGGCGGTTTTCAACGTGTGGTACGTGTGGCTCCTGTGGTACATGTGGTTCCTGTGGTGCCAGCGGCTGATTTAGATCCGGATGATTCTTTTCGGGCTGAAAGATCACCTCATCTGCCTTTATAATTAACTTATCTACACGGATAACTTTGGGTTCCTTTTTCCTTCCTTCTGACATCTGATATCTCCTCCTGGATTGTTCTCGTGACACTATATGCATTGATTTCGCATTAGGTGCAGCTAAAATAGCCAAGGAGGGCTTCCTCACAAAAAAGAGGGCAGCAAAAAACAGCTTCTGTCCCATGCGGAACAAAAGCTGTCGGTCACCTCAAGAATTTAAATGCTGACAATATTAAATCCGGCGTCTACATGGATTGTCTCGCCGGTAATGTTCTTCGAAAGGTCACTGAACAGGAAAAGTGCGGTATTTCCAACATCCTCGGGACTGATTGACCGGCGCAGCGGTGCTTTTTCTTCAATCAGATTAAGCACACTGTTGAAATCAGAGATACCCTTTGCGGACAAGGTGCGTACAGGGCCAGCCGAAATAGCGTTAACCCGGATATTGTCCTTACCCAGATCATTTGCCAGATACTTCACACTAGCGTCAAGACTTGCCTTAGCAACGCCCATAACGTTATAATTTCTGACAACCCGTTCGCCGCCAAGATAAGTCATCGTAACAACGCTGCCTCCGTCGGTCATAAGCCCCTTCGCTTCTTTCAGCACAGCAGTAAGGGAATAGGAGCTAACGTTCTGAGCCAGCAGGAATCCTTCACGGGTCGTATTCATATAATCCCCATCCAATTCCTCCTTCTTGGCAAAAGCGATGCAATGCGCGAGTCCCTGAATTTTACCGACGTCTTTCTTTATTTTTGCAAACGTGTCTTTAATCTCCTCATCACTGGTTACATCGCATGGATAGAAAAGACTGTCTTTTCCTTCCAGTGTGGCTGCGAGTTTTTCCACCGGTTCGCGGAACCTTTCATTATTGTACGTAAATATCAGCCGGGCGCCCGCCTTGTCCAATGCCTGGGCGATACCCCACGCAATACTTCTTTTGTTGGCAACACCCATGACGACGTAGGTGCTTCCTTCTAAAGTTAAATTCATCATTTGACCCCCTGATTATCTTTTCTTTCCAACGGATATTATACCATGAAAAAAAACATAAGTCGCAGGCCTCTATATTCCTCCGAAGCCATGTTTTATCGAAATGATTTACCGTTTACGGCACACAGTAAATCATGGGAGCAGACGAATATAGTATAATTGGTCTGAAACTGAACGGTATATATAATTTGTTTCTTTTTTTACGCCATTAGGCTATCATTATTTAAGTGCCCGCCGCTTTATTTGACCATCGATAACAATACAGAAGGATCGTCATTATGGACAGAGACTCTTTATACAAATTAGATATTACTTTATTTTTCATTATTTTTGCGCTTGCCTGTATCAGTTGTGTTGCGCTCTACTACGCGCCAATAGATACAGGAGGAGGCGGCCTTAAATCAGTAAAACTGCAAATTATGTGGTATGTCATCAGTACCATTGCCTGCGCGCTTGTCATAGCGTTTGGCTATGACCGGCTGAAACGGATGCACTGGATTTTATATGGTATCGGTATCTTCATGCTGCTCGGCCTTGTGCTGGCGAAACATGGTTTTCCGGTCCCGCTTGCTGTACAACTTAACGGGGCATGGGGCTGGTATAAATTACCTGGAGTCGGGAACTTGCAGCCTTCAGAATTTATGAAGCTATTTCTGATCATTTCGCTTGCGTCCATTATTGACAGACATAATGAACTAAATCCAATCAGAAGCAGCCGTGAAGATTTATTGCTTCTTGGAAAAATTACTCTAGTGTCATTGCCTCCATTTTTATTAATTAATATGCAGCCTGACCTTGGCTCCGCACTTGTCATTTTCAGTATCATTCTCGCGATGACTATTGTCAGCGGCATCGGTTGGAAATATATCACGGGAATTATGGCGATGATCATTGCGGCTCTGACATTTTTTGCAATTAGCTGGTTTAAGTTTCCATCCGTAATAAATATCGTATTGCAGGCCCACCAGAAGGACCGTTTTATCGCGTGGCAGAATCCTTATCAGTATCAGAATCAGGAAGGATACCAGCTTGTTCAGTCATTAAATTCAATAGGATCCGGGCAATTCTTCAATCATTCTTTTAACTCGTCTATCTCGCTTCCTGAAGCTTATGCCGATTTCATCTTCTCCGTGATTGGCGGGACCTTTGGGTTCATCGGTTCGGTTACTGTTATTCTGCTGTTTTTCCTCATGATATCGAGGATCGTGAAAACAGCTATAGGCACCCACGATCCCTTCGGAACATATATCTGCACCGGTATCATCGGTATGATTATGTTTCAGGTTTTTGAAAATATCGGCATGACAATACAGGTCATGCCGATCACAGGAATCACACTACCCTTTCTCAGCTATGGCGGCAGCTCCCTGCTATCCAGCATGCTCTGCATTGGGCTTGTTCAAAGTATCCGTATGCAGAGTCAGAACATGATGTTCACCTGATTTTGCCGACGAACTCAGATTTTCGTTATATCGACCGAACCATCCACAAGTCGCGCCATATCTTCCGGACAGGGCTGGTGCAGATGGAAGAATTCGCCTGTGAAGGGATGGATAAAGCTCAGTTCAAAACTGTGCAGTGCCTGACGCTCCATTTTCTCTACCCGCCCCCCGTATAAATCATCCCCAAGGAGTGGGTGGCCGATGAATGAAAAATGAACACGGATCTGATGCGTCCGTCCCGTTTGAAGTCTGACTGCAACAAGAGTGCAGTCAGAAAATTGTTTTAGGACTTTATAATGTGTGATCGAACGTTTTCCCTTCAGCCAGTCGACCTCGCGCTCAATCACACTGCCCTCCTTTCTCCCGATCGGAGCATCGATCAAACCTTCCTCATCATTCACATGGCCACTGACAAGAGCAAGATAACGCCGATGGATTTCTTTTTGTTTCTGCATCTTAAAAAATCGCTCATGGCTGAACCGATGTTTGGCGACAAGCATGAGCCCTGAAGTATTTCGATCCAGCCGATTTACGATATGTACCGTTGACGCAAGATTTTCTTTTTCAAAATAAGCAAGCAGTCCATTAGCCAGAGTACCGGACGGATACTGATGTGAAGGAATGACCGGAATTCCCGCTTGCTTGTTAACGACAACCAAAAAATCATCCTCATATACTATATCAAGGGGCATTTCCTCGCTTACCAGAAAATCACTCGGAATTTCCGGCGGAAGGACAATCGTCAGAACTTCGCCCTCCCGAAGGATATGGCGGACAGTTCTGTCTTCCCCATCAATCAGCAAATGTCCCCCCTTATATTTGATGGCAGACAACGTCCGATGTGATAGGTGCATCTCTCTATTTAAATAATCACGAAGCGAAATATCTTGATACGCCGAATTGATTCTTCTGACAAGCTGATAGCACTTTTTTTCCATTGATCTTTAATTCCCGGTTCAGGAATTTTACTTCACATCCTTTACTTAAATGACGCAGAGAAGCCGAGGGCCTCCCTCTTCTTCTGTATTCAACCGATAAAAGAATCACGCACACGCCGCCAGAAAGGGAACGGACGAAATCTGGCAAAACGGACTTTTTCCTCAGCAACGCTAGATTCAATCAGTTCCACTTTTTCATGAAGTGTTGACAAATGATCCACCGTAACAATGAAACGATCCTCATTTACAGGCTTAACCTGGCAACTGTGATGTTTGGGAAGAATGAGTGGAGAGCCAAGCGTCCGGAACACCCGATTATTAATGGACGCTATTTCCGTCAACTGAATGGATGCCAGTGAAGGATGGACTATTGCCCCGGCAAGCCCTTTATTGTATGCGGTTGATCCAGTCGGCGTGGAGAAGCAGAGGCCGTCGCCCCTGAAACTTTCAAACTTCTCTCCTTTAATCATTAAATCGGCGACAAGCAGTCCCTCACTACTTCTAATGGTGCATTCATTAAGAGCTAAATAAGTTTTCTGTTCATTTTTATCACTATAACTGACTGTAACCCGCAAGAGCGGATATTCCACGATATTGAAACTCTCTCCGGCAATGCAATCAACCAACTTTTTAACTTCTTCAGCAGTCCAATCCGCATAAAATCCCAAGTGACCCGTATGGACACCAACGAATGCCGTATGATCGAGGCAGTATGAATACCTGTGGAATGCCTGCAACAATGTGCCGTCACCGCCAACAGAGATAACGATGTCGGGTTCTGTTTCATCATAGGTCAGATGATAAGCGAGCAGATCTCCCTTGATGCGCTCCTGAAGTGTATTGGAAAAAGAGTCTCCCCGGGTTTCAATCGCAAACGTTTTGAGGCTTCCCGCGGCAATATCATCTGCAACAGTGGTTTCGTCCTTATCATTCATTCCTGTCGTAATCTCCTTCATATCAGTAATAGACCCAATTTATAGCCGCTCCGGCGATAATTGATTAATCTTTATCCGCATTTTTTTGTAAAAAGCGCTGCTGCGCAACCCATATTTCTTCGCGGATCTGTGACATTTCTTCATCCAGGCGAAATGCTGCTTCAGCCGCCCTGATCAGACGCGCTTTCACGTCTGTTGGAATATTACCTTTGTATTTGTAATTCAGCGAATGCTCAATTGTCGCCCAGAAATTCATAGCCAGAGTACGTACCTGGATTTCCGCCAGAATTTTTTTCTCTCCGTCCACCGTCTGAACCGGGTATTGAACAACTATATGGTAGGAACGGTATCCGCTTTTCTTTTTTTCACTGATATAATCCCGCTCTTCAACGACGGTCAGATCTGTCCGGCCGCGAATCAGTCCGACCACTTTCATAATGTCGTCTACAAACTGACACATCACGCGTATACCCGCCAGATCCTGCATCTGAGTATTCAGCTGATCAAGTGGAATCGCTTTTCGTTTCGCTTTATCCAGAATGCTGGGCACGGGCTTGACTCTTCCGGTAACAAACTCGATCGGAGAATTTTTCCCCGAGACTTCATGTAAATCCCTGTAGCCGCGCAATTTAACTTTTAATTCATCAACGGCCTGTTTATAGGGGGCCAGGAAAATATCCCATTCCATGATCTTCACTCCATCTATTCATGAGACAGCATGCCTCTATAGAAAATCTGTCGAAGCCAAGCCTCAATAGTGCTTAAACTCTAATTTCTTAAATTTTATACTTGATTAAAATGCAAATAAATCTGTCAGCTGCACCTTCAAAGAAATCATTATTTCACTAGTTGTTTCTTCATCATCATTATGTCATAATTTATACGAAGTTACGAGTCTTCCGGTTCTTATCTAACTGGGAGCCTATGAACGGGAGTACTTTGGATGCCACGTGAACTGGAAATTGAATTTAAAAATATGCTGACTAAAGAAGAATTTAACGTGCTCTGCCGAAGGTTCGGCTTAACCGACGCCTCTTTTTTCAAGCAGGTCAATGATTATTTTGACACACCGACTTTCGGGCTTAAAGGCAAAAAATCTGCTTTACGCATCCGGCATGTCAACGGCCGGCACGATTTCACGCTGAAACAACCCCATGACGGTGCCGTGCTTGAGACACATCAGGATCTTTCCGATGATGAGAGCAAAAATCTGATCCAATATGGCATTATGCCGGCGGGCGAAGTGGAGCAGGCCATCGCGTATCTGGGTATTGACGTGGATCAGCTGCTCCATATCGGTGAACTGATGACGAAACGCACAGAAATTCCTTATAAAAACGGAAAACTGTTTCTCGATCAAAGCAGTTATCTGGATCACCATGATTATGAGCTCGAATATGAGGCGGGGGATCCCATTTCTGGAGGAGCAATATTTCAGTCGTTTCTTCTTGAATCGGGCCTTTCCCCCCAGCCGTCAAAAAGTAAAATAGTACGGCTCTATGAAGCATTAAAAGAAAAAGGAGCTGGAGCTTAATGGCACTTGATCCGGGCACTTTATCAAAACTCATTTCAATGAACGCAATGGACAGTTTCCAAAATCAGAGTGACCTCTTATCTTCAAGCACAGCTTCGGGCAGTAATTTCTCAGACTTATTAAGCCTGTTGATGCTAATGATGCAACGGGACACCGGGATAAACAGTGGTCTGCCGAACAGCGGTTCTTCTGCTACGCCATCAGGGACCACAGGAAACAGTACGGCCGATTCTGACGCTCTGCTCTGGCAGCAGATGGCATCTGCTTCACCTTTGAGTTTGGCATCAGGCGTAAACGGAACATTGCCTGCTACTGTAGATACCTCTTCCGACCTGGAAAACGCGGGTTCTGACAAAATTTCAGATTACAGTAAAATCATTAATGAAATGAGCCAAAAGTATTCTGTCAATCCTCGTTTGATTGAGTCTGTAATCTCTGCGGAATCCGGCGGGAACTCAGCTGCGGTCAGCCCCGCGGGAGCCCTTGGGCTGATGCAGCTCATGCCCGGCACAGCGGCGGCGCTCGGTGTCACCGACGCATTGGATCCTGCGCAAAACATTGAAGGTGGAACCAAATATTTGCGTCAGTTAATTGATAAGTATGACGGCAGTATTCCTCTTGCGTTGGCCGCTTACAATGCCGGGTCAGGAAGCGTCGCAAAATATGGCGGGATCCCCCCCTTCCCTGAAACGCAGACGTACGTTAGAAATATCTTAGGGAAGTTGCAAAAATACAGCATCTAACTATAATCCTCTGTTTTTGGAACCGCTCATCACACAAAAAAAATGATCGATGCATCCTATATATAAAACGGCCCGGCTGGACAAAATCAGCCGGACCGTTTATTACTTCATTTTAAAATTTACTGTCGTCAACATCGTCAAGCCAGGAAGAAACGGCGTTGACAACTGATTCCACACAGCCTTTATTGAACGGGGAAACAAGTCCCGCCGTTTTAACAAGGTCAAGGAAAGACTGACTGCCGCCCTGCCGGCAGAGATGGATATAATCTTTCCATGCCGACTTGTAGTCTTCCTGGGATTTTTTCCAGAATTCAAACGCGCATACCTGTGCAAGCGTGTAGTCAATGTAATAAAACGGCGATTCATAAATATGGCTCTGGCGCTGCCAGAAACCGCCGCGCTCCAGATAATCCAGCCCGTCATAATTTCTGTGCGGCAGATACTTCTTCTCGATTTCCTTCCACGCCTGCTTGCGTTCCGCGGGAGTCAGTTCGGGGTTTTCATAAACGACGTGCTGAAATTCGTCGACGCTGACTCCGTATGGCAGGAAGAGCAGCGCATCGCTCAGATGAGCAAACTTCCTTTTTTCTGTATCCTCTTTAAAGAACAGATTCATCCATGGCCAAGTGAAGAATTCCATGCTCATTGAGTGAATTTCGGCACCTTCATAGGTAGGCCAACGATACTCCGGAATGTCGGAATGTGTCGAATAAACCTGGAACGCGTGACCAGCTTCATGAGTCAGCACGTCAATATCCGCGGATGTCCCGTTAAAGTTTGAAAAAATAAAAGGGGATTCATAATCAAAAATGTAGGTGCAGTAGCCGCCACCCGCCTTGCCCTTTGTCGCGATCAAATCCATCAGATGATGGTCCAGCATGAAACGGAAGAATTCGCCGGTTTCAGGAGAGAGTTCTGAATACATCTTTTTGCCGTTTTCAATAATCCAGTCTGAGTCACCCTTAGGCTTCGCATTTCCGGTTTTAAAGTTAAAGGGTTCATCATAAAACTTAAGTTCATCCACGCCGATCCGCTTCCGCTGACGTTCATAAAGCCGGGTTGCGACCGGAACAACATACTTGCGGATCTGCTCCCGATAATCCTTGACCATCGCTTTGTCATAGCCAATTCGGGCCATCCGGAAATAACTGAGATCGGCATAATTCTTAAAACCAAGCTTATGAGCGATATCTGTGCGGATCTTCACCAAGTGATCATAAATATCATCAAATTCGTCCTCATGCTCCGCAAAATAACCGAAACGGGCTTTCTGAGCATTTTCGCGAATCACGCGGTCTTCCGATTCAGTGTACGGCCCTAGTTGTGCAATCGTTCTCTCCTCACCGTCGAAAGAAATTTTCGCTGCGGCAATGAGTCTTGTATATTTCGAAGTCCATTTGTTCTCCATCTGCATCAATGGAATGACTTCAGGCGAAAATGACTTCAGCTGAGCTTCTGCGAGCGCGAAAAGCTGACTGCCCCATTCTTTCTCAAGTTCTTCCCGGAATGGGGACTCTAGAAGTAGTTTGTAATATTCAGTGGTCTTTCCTTCAAAAATAGGCATGGCTTCATCCATGAAATCATTTTCCGCCTTGTAAAAAGCATCATTCGTATCCACTGTATGCCTGATCTCAACCAGATTAAACATCGTATCCAGGTGTTTACGCAGCTTATTGACTGTGCCTGCCGCTTCGATGGCCTCTTTAACCGTTGAGGCCGATTTGAAAGCAGCAAATGCCGCCGAAAACGCCTTTTCACATGCATCCACATCAGGACGCTCATACTTGTAATCTTCAAATGTCACCACTCTCAGCACCCCTTCGCCTTGTCTGAAAAAAACGCTTTCCAATATTATTTAACATACCATATTTTTCAATTAAATTAAACTGAGCAACGGATCTCAGAAGCAGGAGAAACATCTGATCCACTTTTGAATTTAGACCTTTATTCTAAGAAAAACTGGGCGAGCCCGGTCCCTAATCATTGACCCTGTGTTATCGAGGTGTTAGATCAACGCTTCGGCTCTTCGCTTTCCGCGGGCATCTCACACCGCTTTGAATCTCATCCAAGGCACTGTTTTATTGGCCAGATTGTCGAGTAGGACAGCGATTCACATCTTCTGTCCCCTCACGGAACCGTGCGTGCGCTATTTACGCACACGGCTCTTCTTGTTCATGTTTCACAGAATGTAGCTCAGCTCCGACCGAAGTTGATAAAT
>NZ_SRJD01000019.1 GCF_004684935.1 Sporolactobacillus shoreae | reverse complement strand
CGGGTTTTAGTCTGGCGGTCATAGCGAAGAGGTCACACCCGTTCCCATCCCGAACACGGCCGTTAAGCTCTTCTGTGCCGATGGTAGTTGGGGGCTGTCCCCCTGTGAGAGTAGGTCACTGCCAGGCGATTGTGGAGGATTAGCTCAGCTGGGAGAGCGTCTGCCTTACAAGCAGAGGGTCATAGGTTCGAGCCCTATATCCTCCATTTTCATGCCGGTCTAGCTCAATTGGTAGAGCAACTGAATCGTAATCAGTAGGTTGGGGGTTCAAGTCCTCTGACCGGCACTCCTCTTTACAGAGGTATGAGCCACTAGCTCAGGGGTAGAGCATCTGACTTTTAATCAGAGGGTCGAAGGTTCAAATCCTTCGTGGCTCACCATTTGTTATTAATAATGAGCCAGAATCATTATTATGCGGAAGTAGTTCAGTGGTAGAACATCACCTTGCCATGGTGGGGGTCGCGGGTTCGAATCCCGTCTTCCGCTCCATTTTTGTGCTGTGCCGGGGTGGCGAAATTGGCAGACGCACAGGACTTAAAATCCTGCGGTAGGTGACTACCGTGCCGGTTCGAGTCCGGCCCTCGGCACCACTTTTTCTGTTTTTTTTGCGCCCTTAGCTCAACTGGATAGAGCGTCTGACTACGGATCAGAAGGTTGGGGATTCGACTTCTCTAGGGCGCACCATATCGGGAAGTGGCTCAGCTTGGTAGAGCACCACGTTCGGGACGTGGGGGTCGCAGGTTCAAATCCTGTCTTCCCGATCATTTTTTATTTATATTTTCAATGGGGCCTTAGCTCAGCTGGGAGAGCGCCTGCTTTGCACGCAGGAGGTCAGGAGTTCGATCCTCCTAGGCTCCACTGGCAGCTGCTGCTCCGGGTCAATGGCCTGAAATGGCCAGTCGTAAGGGGTATGCAGGAAAATTAATAGCGGTGCTTTTGCCGAAGTGGCAAAAGCACCGCTATTTTATATTTTGTGCTGCTTACTGGTAGGTCGACAAATGAAAATTAGGTCCTAGCAAAATCCCGGTACTCTCAGACAAGGCCCATCCGGCTGTAGACGCTTTCTCCCTCATAAGCGGTTTGTCAGAAACCATGAGCCGCAATGCTGTTTCTTTAGCTTCGTTTGTGTGATTTCAGATATGAGCTCCTGACTGCGTGGTGCAGCCGCCCCGTCAATTTTATCAAAGAAAGATAGATAGCAGCGCCGACCAGAACAGCCAGAATAGTGACGAGCAGTGCCGGAATCCTCCCGGACGGAAAATAGCCGCCGGTCATCATAAATATGATTTTGATAGCAAGCGCCATAACACCCGTACAGAGTGCAATGTGGAGAACCTGCCGGCCAAGCAGCGAGAATGGATAATTCGTTGCTTTACGAATGGCGATGAATATCGTCACGATCGAAGTCAGATAGCCGATATCTGTGGCAATAATCGGCCCGACCATTCCGAACAGTCCCATGAAAACTGGATTGAGACAGATTTTCAAAAGGATACCGGCGATAAGCGCGGACAGTGTGATCATCTGACGGTTGATTCCCTGCAGGATGGACGCGCCGACCTGAAACAAAGCGAACAGGAGAGCTGTCGGCGCATACCAGCGCAGGATGCGACCGCCGATTGCCAGCAGATCGGGCTCTGTCGTATAAAGAAAGCCGTGCACCATATAGCCGAGCATGGAGAGCCCGACAGCAGCGGGAGCAGTCAGGAATAGGACGAGTTTAAACGCCTGAGTGATCTTCTCATGGACATCATTCTGATCATTTTTCGCAAAAGAAGCAATAATTGCGGGAACAGCGCTGATCGCCAGTGATGTAGCCAGTGTCACTGGGATTAATACCAGTTTCTGATCGTTCATCGTCAGGTCGCCGATAATCGTGATTTTGGCCCGATAACTATAGGGAAGGAAGTGCGCGGCCATCATCTGGTCGACCAGCTCATAAGCCTGCATCGCGATGCCGACGGCGACAAAGGGAACAGCATACGTCAGAAGTTCCTTATACATCGTCCGGAAGGGCATCCGGTAGCTCCCATGCACGTGAGCTTCTTTTGTCATCTCCGTTATCTTCCTGTGCCTCAGCACCCAGTAGCGCAACATCACGTACAGACCTGCCACGGCTCCGATAAATGCTGCAAAAGTGGCGAGTGCTGCCGCAGTGACAACGGAACCGTTAAATACCCTCATGACAAGAAAAGAACTAGCCAAAATAAAGGTGATCCGCATAACCTGTTCGACAACCTGGGAAACGGCGGTCGGCCCCATCGACTGAAATCCCTGGAAGTAGCCGCGCAGCAGGCTAAGCAAGGGAACAATCATGATTGCAATGCTAACGACACGCGTCATTAGGACAACATTTTCAAAATTTTCCGCTGGAATGCCATAAGCTCCCGCCAGCGCCGGAGCACTGAGGAAAAGAAATAAGAAGCCCGTGACCCCGGTGATCAGCATGACTATGATGCCTGACTTCAGCAGCCTTCTCCCTGATTCATACTCACCCAAAGCATTGTATTTGGAAATAAATTTGGATACCGCAAGAGGCAATCCCAGAGTTGAAATACTCAACATAATAACATAGATCGTATAGGCATTGGCGTATAAATAGGCTCCGTCTTCTCCAGTCAGCCAGTAGAAAGGAATGATGAATAAAACACCCATCAGACGGGAAATAACAGCGGCAATGGTAAGAATCATCGTACCCCGGATCATTTTTGATGTGCTCATAAATCTTGCTCCTGTAGTGATATTAATATTTTACTATATGAAGATGTCCGATCATTAAAAAAGCCGAAAAAAGTATTAGAAATTATTAATATTACACCTATTATAAAATATTTATTATAAAATAATTATTGTAAAATGAATAATGTCATTTAAAAGAGAAAATCTGTGCCGATGTTTTTTAGAATTTTTCATTTTTCGACACTTCGCCCGGATGGATAACGCGGTAAAAATTAAAGGAGAAAAAGACGAATGCGTGTAAATGAACTATTTTCCATCTGGTCTGTGAAGCTTATTAAGCGCATCATCAGGGCAACAGGCAAAGGAAGAGGGGAAAGCATGCCGGGAAAGCTCGCACGGATATTGGACGGAGATATCCTGCGGAATCTGGCGAAAAGGACCAACACGATCATCATTACCGGAACAAATGGAAAGACGACAACTTCTAATCTGATCTCCGCAATTCTGGGGCGGGGGGGTCTGCCTGTGATCAATAATACGAGTGGAAATAACCTGATCAACGGCATCACCCAGATCTATGTCGAGAAGGCACAGGAGCTTAAAAAATCACGGACAAAGGAATGGGCAGTGATTGAATGTGATGAGGCGACCATCGTGCCATTGCTTAAAGAAGTACATCCGGTCGTGATCGTGATCAACAATTTCTTCAGAGATCAATTGGATCGGTACGGTGAAATTGACATCCTGATTAATAAAATGCATGAAGCGATCGCAGCAACAGATGCCCGACTGATCCTGAATACAGACGATCCATTTGTCGCCCGATTCTCAGACCTTAAGAATAAAAAAATATATTTCGGAATCAGCAAAAACGCTTACCACTTTGAAAAAACAAGTGTGAGGGAATCCCTTTACTGCCCAAACTGCGGATCAAAGCTGATGTATGAAGCGATGTTTTATAGTCAGTTAGGCTATTATACATGTGAACATTGCGGTTTTAAAAGACAGATCCCAGATTACGAGATTAAAAAAATTCAGAGAAACAATAAGGGATTTCTTTTTCAGGTTACAGAAAAGCAACAGGACGAGGCCGGGACTGGTTCGAGTCCGAACGAAAGGACATCGGATTATCAGCTAAGCCTTTTCGGGGTGCACAATTTGTACAATGCGTTATCGGCTGTTTCAGTCGCAAAAGAACTGAACCTGCCGAATGAGGCGATCTTTGGGGGACTCGAAAATTACAAGCTGAAAAACGGGAGAATGACGATCTATCATTACAACGGAACGGACCGAATCGTCAACCTGATCAAAAATCCGGCCAGTGCCGATGTGGCTATCGGGGAGATTAATTATGATCCCCAGAATAAAAGTGTCGTTTTTTTTCTGAATGATCTGACGGCTGATGGGAACGACGTTTCCTGGATCTGGGATGTTGATTTTGAAAGACTGGCCCAATCGAGCATTTCCAATTTTCTCTGCAGCGGCCGAAGGGCATGGGAAATGGCAAACCGTCTGAAATATGCGGATATAGACCCGAATAAAATCAAGGTGGTCCCCGAAATTGGGAAGGCAATGGACTTTTCTCTTGTCCATTTTACAAAAACCTATTACTTACCGAATTACACTGCTCTCAATTCAGTGAACAATTATTTGGTCAATAAATCTGCCAAAGAAAACCAGGAAGAAAGGTAAACGTCATGCAAACATTAAAACTCTACCATCTTTTTGAAGATAAACTGAATTTGTATGGCGATGATGGCAACGTGACGGTTTTGAAAAAAAGGTGTGAGTGGAGAAATATCACTCTGGAAATCGTTCAGGTCAATGAAATAACACGTAAGGATGATGTCGATCTGAACGATGCGGACATGATTTTTCTGGGAGGGGGATCGGATCGCGAACAGAGCCTCTGTACGATGCAGCTGAAATTAATCAAGGATGACTTCAAGGCAGTTATCGAGAAGGGAACGCCGTGCCTGACAATCTGCGGCGGGTATCAATTTTTAGGAAAATACTATCAGGATGTCAGGGGAAACAGATTGAACGGATTGGGTATCCTTGACTTATATACAATAGCCAATTTTGAGCAAAATAGCCGAATGATTGGAAATATACTCGTGGAATCGAAAACATTTGGTAAAATAGCGGGCTTTGAGAATCATTCCGGCGAAACCTTTCATCACTATCCTGTATTGGGAAGGGTTATCAAGGGATCAGGCAACAACAGAACGGACAGAAAAGAGGGGTTGGTGTATAAAAATCTGATCGGAACTTACATGCACGGTCCTTTCCTGTCAAAAAATCCTCAAATTGCTGACTTTTTAATCAGCAAAGCGTTGGAAAAGAAGTACGCGAACGGAACGCTCACTGTGCTTACGGACAGATCGGAAAATGAAGCAAAGAAAGCGGTCTGGAGACGTCTCACGCTCGTATGATTGATAAGCGGTAAAAAAGACAATTCATGATTTAACGGACAGGCAGGCACAGCCGCCTGTCTTTTTTTTACCAAACTTATTTTTACGAAGGCGAAAAGTGCGGGCGGGTACGGGATACCTGACATGACCCCCACATGTCCGAATAAAGTGCTCAACAGATGGAATCCTGACCAAAAAAGAAAATCCGGTGGAGGTTTCAAAAATAAATGGGTGTATACGGAGATGGTGAAATATAGCTTCCATCCAATCGGCAGCATGCGGAACAAAGGGACTGTTGCTTGGCGAGCACGGTTTCATCGCGGGGTGGTTGATTAATTAGCAAAACTCAGTCATAATTGAAGTATAGTCAAAGTTAGTCAAAGTCAGGGAGGAGATGCCCCGATGAGGAACATATCTGACATTATTGAAAAATATATAAAGGAAATACTAAATTCGAGTGACAACATCAGACTGAAGAGAAGTGAGCTTGCCGAAAAGTTTCAGTGTGTGCCGTCACAGATTAATTATGTACTGAAAACACGCTTTTCCATTGAAAGAGGTTATGTTGTCGAAAGTAAAAGGGGCGGCGGCGGGTATATCCAGGTTGTCAAGGTTCAGCCAGTCACGGATGCCGATTTAATCGACGAGATGATCAATCTGATTGACTACAGGCTCACAGAGAATATGGCCGACTCCATTATTATTCATTTACTTGAGGAGGAGGTCATCAATGAAAGGGAGGCCAGACTAATGCTCAGCGCGATTGATCATAGTGTCCTCGACGTTGATATACCTGTAAGAGATGTCATGCGTGCGAATATTTTAAAAGCCATGCTTCAGTCACTCACCTATACACGCTGACCCACTGTTATTTCTTGCAGCTGGGTTTTTGAAGGCACATCTTTTTGTCAGATGAATAAAGAGGAAATAATGGGGCATACGGCGAAGTAATAAGCATGCGATGTTGTCGACATAGGGCTCACATTCCCTTTACTTAATAAGATCCGACCACGATAAAATCTAGCCACGATCCGGCTGAATACTTTTTTCTTTTTGAACGGCACAAGCTGTAAAAGTTGAAGATTTTCAGAAGGTTCTCTACAATAGACTGAACAGGGATAAGATGAATCAATTTTTCTGGAGATTGAACGGTTCCCTGAAAGTCGGCTGTGAGGCATTCGGTTGGAGAATGTTTATCCATTAAGCCATTGATGCGGAAGAACGTCTTTTTCGAAAGGCCTGTGTGAAGAGAGAAAGCGACAAAAGGAGGCCACAATTATGATGTTTGGACGATTTACAGAACGGGCTCAAAAAGTGCTTGCACTTTCTCAGGAAGAGGCCATGAGGCTGGGCCACAATAATATTGGAACAGAACATATTTTACTCGGACTTGTCCGGGAAGGGGACGGAATTGCGGCAAAAGCCCTTCTCGCGCTGAACTTGAGTCCGGAAAAAATTCAAAAGGAAGTTGAAGCGCTGATCGGCCGGGGAACTGAAACGGTTCAGACCCCTCACTATACACCCCGAGCAAAACGGGTGATTGAATTGTCTATGGATGAGGCGAGAAAAATTGGCCACTCCTATGTCGGGACCGAGCACATCCTGCTCGGATTGATTCGCGAAGGGGAGGGTGTTGCCGCCCGAGTGCTGAACAACTTGGGCGTCAGCCTGAATAAAGCAAGACAGCAGGTGCTTCAGCTGCTTGGAAGCCATGAAGCGACTGCCGGAGGAGTGCAGGGAAGAAATACGGCTCATGCCAATACGCCGACTCTTGACAGCCTCGCCCGCGATTTGACAGCGATGGCAGGAGAAGGAAGTCTTGATCCTGTGATTGGTAGAAGCAAGGAAATTGAACGGGTGATTGAAGTACTCAGTCGTCGTACAAAAAATAATCCGGTTCTGATCGGTGAACCGGGTGTCGGAAAGACAGCAGTAGCCGAAGGGTTGGCACAGGAAATCATTAATAATGAAGTTCCAGAGATTCTGCGCGATAAACGTGTCATGACTCTTGATATGGGTACGGTCGTCGCCGGGACGAAATATCGCGGTGAATTTGAAGACCGGCTGAAAAAAGTGATGGATGAGATCCGCCAGGCGGGAAATATTATCCTTTTCATTGATGAACTTCATACACTGATCGGGGCCGGTGGCGCAGAAGGTGCAATTGACGCTTCAAATATTCTTAAGCCGTCACTTTCCCGTGGCGAGTTGCAGTGTATCGGCGCGACGACACTTGATGAATATCGTAAATACATTGAAAAAGATGCCGCTCTTGAACGTCGCTTCCAGCCGATTAAAGTAAAAGAGCCCACAAAAGATGAGTCTATCCAGATTCTGAAAGGGCTGCGTGATCGGTATGAGGCGCATCATCGGGTGAAAATTACAGATGAGGCCATAGAATCCGCAGTTCAGTTGTCAGATAGGTATATTTCCGATCGCTTTCTCCCGGATAAAGCGATCGATCTGATCGATGAGGCTTCTTCTAAAGTCCGGCTGCGTTCGTACACGGCTCCGCCAAATCTCAAAGAGCTGGAGCAGAAGCTAGAAACGGTGAAAAAGGAAAAAGACGCCGCGGTTCAGAGCCAGGAATTTGAGAAGGCGGCTTCGCTTCGCGATAGCGAACAGAAACTGAAAGAACAAGTAGATGTATGTGAAAAAGACTGGAAAGAAAAGCAGGGTAAAGAAAACACCCAGGTTCTTCCAGATGATGTGGCACAGGTTGTCGCTAACTGGACGGGAATTCCTGTTGTCCGTCTGGAACAGAAAGAAAGCGAGCGTTTGCTTCATATGGAGGACATTCTCCATAAAAGAGTTGTGGGGCAGGACGAAGCGATCAAAGCGATTTCCCATGCGATCCGCAGAGCACGCGCCGGTCTCAAGGATCCTAAGAGACCCATCGGATCATTTATTTTCCTTGGGCCTACTGGTGTCGGAAAAACTGAGCTGGCACGGGCAGTTGCTGAAACGCTTTTCGGTGATGAAGAGGCCATCATCAGGATTGACATGTCCGAATACATGGAGAAACATACTACTTCGCGGCTTGTCGGATCACCTCCGGGCTATGTCGGCCATGAGGAAGGCGGTCAGCTGACCGAAAAGGTGCGCCAGAAACCTTATTCTGTCATTTTGTTTGATGAGATCGAAAAAGCGCATCCGGATGTGTTCAACATTCTGCTTCAGGTGCTTGATGACGGACGTCTCACGGATTCAAAGGGAAGAACAGTTGATTTCCGCAATACGGCGATTATCATGACTTCCAACGTGGGCGCGAGCGAATTGAAGCGAAATAAATACGTCGGGTTCTCCGTGGACAGCGAAGGACGCGAATATAAAGAAATGAAAGACAAAGTGATGAGTGAGCTGAAGCGTGCCTTTCGTCCAGAGTTCCTCAACCGCATCGATGAGATCATTGTCTTCCACGAATTGAAAAAAGAACAGCTGCAGGAAATTGTCACGCTGCTGGCTGATCAACTGAAAAATCGTTTGTCAAGTCAGGGCATCGTTATTGACCTGACTGAGGCGGCGAAAGGCCAAATCGTGGAGGAAGGCTATGACCCTGAATACGGTGCGAGACCGCTTCGCAGAGCACTCCAGAGGCGTGTGGAGGACAAATTATCCGAAGAGCTGCTCATGGGAAATATTGAAAAAGGAACGCACGTCGTCATTGACTATAAAGATGGTGATTACGTCGTCAATAAAAAGGAAGAGGCTGTGGCAAAGTCCTGATGTGCCACAAACGGTCTGACGGAGTCATGCAGCAATGATAAAGGAGCCAAAGTTTGATATAAGCCTTGGCTTCTTTATCTATTCAGACAGACCGCTCATTGTAGCCGATGGATTAAATACTGGCTCCGGCCAGGGAACGGACGGGTGAACCCGATGGCAAAATCAAAGACAGTTTTCATCTGTCAAGAATGCGGTTATGAAAGCCCGAAATGGATGGGACGCTGTCCCGGTTGCCAAAATTGGAATACAATGGTAGAAGAGACAATCCGCCCTGCATCGTCCGCGGGTATTTCCTCGGTCGGAAGGGATAATAAACCGTCGCTGTTGAACCAGATTATACTTGATGAAGAGCCGAGAATCGTTACCGAGCTAAAGGAGTTCAACCGGGTTATGGGCGGCGGGGTTGTTCCGGCTTCGCTGACACTGGTCGGCGGGGATCCGGGGATTGGTAAATCGACACTGTTGCTTCAAGTTTCGGATCAGCTCGCAAGGAAGGGACATACCGTACTCTATATTTCAGGAGAGGAATCCGTCCGCCAGACCAAGATGAGGGCGGGACGTCTGAATGTCGCTTCGGACAATTTGTATGTGCTTTCAGAAACAGACATCAGGCAGATCGAGGCTCATATGCAGGATGTTCAACCTGAAATTATGATTATCGACTCCATTCAGACCATTTACAATTCCGAAATGTCCTCGGCACCCGGAAGCATCTCGCAGGTTAAGGCGTGCACCGGCGATCTTCTGCGGATTGCAAAAACCCGCGGCACGGCGATTTTTATTGTCGGTCATGTCACAAAAAACGGGGCACTTGCCGGACCAAGGACTTTGGAGCACATGGTGGACACGGTTCTCTATTTTGAAGGTGAAAGGCATCATACATTTCGCATCCTCAGGGCGGTTAAAAACCGTTTTGGTTCGACGAATGAAATGGGTGTGTTTGAAATGAAGGAGTCCGGGCTTGCGGAAGTCGCCAACCCCTCAGAAATTTTTCTTCAGGAACGGGCCAGGGGAGCGTCCGGGTCAGCAATTGTGGCCGCAATGGAAGGCACACGCCCGATTCTGGTTGAGGTACAGGCTTTGGTGTCACCGACGAGTTTCGGAAATCCGCGCAGAATGGCAACGGGGATGGACGATCACCGGATATCGCTGCTGATGGCTGTGCTTGAGAAGCGGGTCGGGCTGTTGCTGCAGAATCAGGACGCCTATGTCAACGTGGCGGGAGGTATCAAGCTCGATGAACCGGCGACTGACCTGGCCGCCGCGGTCAGCATTGCTTCGAGTTTCAGCAACCGTCCTACCGGGATATCCGATGTGTTCATCGGTGAAGTGGGTCTGACAGGTGAAATCAGAGGGGTTTCACGCATTGAGCAGAGAGTGAACGAGTCCTGTAAATTAGGCTTTTCCAGAGCCTTTATTCCCGAAAAAAATCTGAGTGGCTGGTCACATCCTGAAGGAATGGAAGTCATAGGTGTTGCGTCTCTGGCCCAGGTTATGGGTCTGGCGCTTGGAGGGACTGAAAGCGGCGCGCCCGACCCCGCTTATTTCCCGGCGGATCTGTAAAGTACTCGTCGGCCCCGTATTGTGATTCGGGTGTCCTTTAAAAAGTTATTTATCTCGCAAATTGTTTTGATTTCATTTATTTGTCAATAATGCTTTAAGGAGGTGATGGAATGTGTTTAAAAGAGTCATTCAGCTGTTCTTAATTCTTCTCGGAGGCACACTAGGCTTTGTCTATATACCGAAAATTATCCTGCTTCTGAATTTTGGCAACGATATTCCGAGGTGGTTCGAATCCCCTTTTTCAGGAATGGTCATCGGGGCACTGATTGTAGCACTTTTAACTTTTTGGTTTGTGGACTCATTGGTAAATTTATTGAAGGCTTTTGAAGACAGGATCATTAAAGCTCCGGTTACGGATGTCGTTTTCGGTACGATTGGCCTGGTTTTCGGCCTTGTTATTTCTTTTCTGATTCAGCTTCCTTTGTCAGGTCTGAATATCGCGGGAATTAGCACAGTACTACCGATTTTTATTTACATCTTTCTGGGCTATTTTTTCTTTCAGGTTGGTTTCAAAAAGCGTGACGAACTCATCGGTCTTTTTCATCTGCCTGCAAGATCTAGAGAGAAGAAACGCGACGTAAAATCAGAAGGGACTCAGCAGACAGACTTTGTTCCCTATAAAATTTTTGACACAAGCGTGATCATTGACGGAAGAATCGCTGATATCTGTCAAACTGGTTTTTTGGAAGGCACGATGGTCATTCCGCACTTCGTTCTCGAAGAACTCCAGCATATAGCGGATTCATCCGATGTACTGAAGCGGAACCGCGGACGACGGGGACTTGACATCCTCAATAAGATTCAGAAAGACCATTCAATTCATGTGGATCTCTATGAAGGGGACTACGATGATATCACGGAAGTAGACAGCAAGCTTGTCCGTCTCGCAAAAGCGATGGGCGGCATTGTGGTGACTAACGATTTTAACTTGAATAAAGTATGCGAGTTTCAGGGAGTCCGCGTTCTGAATATCAATGATCTGGCCAATGCGGTCAAACCGGTTGTGCTTCCGGGGGAAGAACTGCAGGTGCAGGTGATCAAAGATGGGAAAGAACAGAACCAAGGTGTCGGGTATCTTGACGACGGCACAATGATTGTGGTAGAAGAAGGACATAGGTATATTGGCAAGACAATTGACGTGATTATTACCAGTGTTCTGCAGACTTCTGCAGGACGGATGATTTTTGCCAAACCTAAATTGCTTGAAAAGGCGTTGTGATTCCACTAAAACACGGATCAGCGCCGCCTATCCGGAGGTTTCGGCAGATGAATTATCAAGTAGTGGTTGTTGCGGCGGGTCAGGGCTCTCGCATGGGGGCGGATAGAAATAAAGTATTGCTTCCTTTGAAGGGGACACCGGTGATTATTCACACGCTTCGGATTTTTGAAAAGGATCCCTGCTGCGAAGGTATAGTCCTGGTTGTTAGAGAGAGCGAGAGGGACCTGTTCCGCGGACTGCTCGAAAAATACGGGATTCACAAGGTCGTCGCCTTGGCGGCGGGCGGAAGTGAACGCCAGGAAAGTGTTTTTAATGGACTCAAGAGTTTGAAAAGTTCTGATGATCGTATTGTTCTCGTGCATGACGGCGCGCGGCCGTTTATCGACCGACGCCGGATTGCGGGGGTTGTGGAAGCGGCGGACAAGCATGGTGCGGCGCTTCTTGCTGTGCCTGTAAAAGATACGATCAAACAGGTCGATAGCGGTGAAGTCCGGAAAACTTTGGAACGTAAAAGCCTGTGGGCTGCTCAGACACCCCAGGCTTTTCGGCTTTCAGTCATTTTGCGGGCCTATCGGGAAGGAGCTGATCGCCACTTCATGGCTACCGATGATGCTTCACTGGTCGAAGAAATGGGGATGCTAGTGGTGACTGTCTCCGGAAGCTATCGAAATATTAAGCTGACAACACCCGAAGACATGATCATTGCAGAAAAATTTCTTGAAGAGGAGAAAGAAGATGCGTGTGGGCCACGGATTTGATGTGCATCAATTTGCTGAACAACGGAAACTGATTATAGGAGGGGTGACCATCCCTTATCAGCTCGGATTAGCCGGGCATTCCGATGCCGACGTTCTGCTCCATGCGATCAGTGATGCGCTGCTGGGAGCCGCCGGCGAGGGGGACATCGGGGGACATTTTCCCGATACCGATGAAGCCTATAAAGATGCGGATTCGAAGGCTTTGCTGACTGAAGTTCTGGCTATTATCCGTGCCAAAGGATATACCGTCGGCAATGTCGACTGCGTTGTGATCGCCCAGAAACCGAAACTCGCACCGTATATCGGGGACATGCGGCAGACGATTGCAGCTATTCTGGAGACAGAGCCTGATCGGATCAATGTCAAGGCGACGACAACTGAGAAGCTGGGTTTTACGGGAAGAGGGGAAGGTATCGCTGCTGAAGCTGTTTGCCTTCTTGAAACCAGTCCGGAGAAAGATTGAGTCAAGACTTTCAGCGAAAGTCGTTGGATTCCGGCTGAATCTGCCGGATTCACATGGAAAAAGTAGAAAAAAATGATACTCCGGCCGTCATCCGTGCTAAAATAAAAAAGAATAACAGAAAGTGGTGAATACAGTGACAGAAGAAGTCAGGGTACGCTATGCACCGAGTCCGACAGGCTTTTTGCATATTGGCAACGCGCGTACCGCAATATTTAATTATCTTTTCGCACGCCACGCAGGCGGAAAATTTATCATCCGTATCGAGGATACCGACCTAAAACGTAATGTTGAGGGCGGGGAGGAAAGCCAGCTGAAATACTTGAAGTGGCTAGGCCTTGAATGGGATGAAAGTGTCGATGTAGGCGGCGAATACGGTCCTTATCGGCAGATGGAAAGGCTGGATATTTATAAAAAATATTGGCAGGAACTGCTCGACAAAGGGCTGGCCTATAAGTGTTACTGTACGGAAGAAGAGCTAAAAGCTGAACGGGAAACCCAGATGGCAAACAAGCAGGCGCCGCATTATTCCGGGAAATGCCGGCACCTGACCAAAGAGCAGATCGCGCAGTATGAAGCGGAAGGCAGAAAACCAACGATCCGCTTCAGGATACCTGATGATCAGAAAATTGAGTTTGACGACATTGTTAAAGGGCATGTCTCCTTTAATTCAAGTGACGTCAGTGATTTTGTAATCGTCAAGCAGAACGGCGTGCCAACCTATAACTTTGCGGTCGTCGTCGATGACCATCTGATGAAAATGACCCATGTCCTGCGCGGTGAAGAGCATATTTCGAATACCCCGAAACAAATCATGCTTTTCCACGCCTTTGGTTGGGAGCCGCCGGTTTTTGGTCATATGACGCTGATTGTAAACGAACAGCATAAGAAGCTGAGCAAGCGCGACAATAGCATTGTTCAGTTTATTGAGCAGTATAAAAATATGGGTTTCCTCCCTGAAGCGCTTTTTAATTTCATCACGCTTCTTGGCTGGTCACCAAAAGGTGAAGAAGAAATCTTCTCGCGTGAAGATTTTATCAAGTTATTTGATGCTGAGAGATTAAGTAAATCACCGGCCATGTTTGATAAATCAAAACTGGAATGGATGAATGGGCAGTATATCAATCAGCTTCCGGCTGATGAGTACGTAAAGTTCACCATTCCATACTTAGTTGATGCGAAACTTCTTCCGGCGCAGATGTCTCCAGAACAGCTGAAGTGGGCGGAGCGTGTTGTATTGCTTTATCAGGAACAGTTGCACTATGGTGCGGAAATCGTTCAGGTAAGCGATATGTTCTTCAACAAAAGCATTGTGAACGATGACCTGACCAAGGATGAGGAGAAAATCCTTTCCGGAGAACAGGTTAACGATGTGATCTCATCGTTCACAGATGAACTTAAAAGTTTGACGGAGTGGACGGCGGAAGCGATCGCACCGAAGATTAAAGTCGTGCAGAAGGAAACCAAGCAGCGCGGATGGAAACTATACATGCCAATCCGGGTCGTTGCTACAGGTTCTCAGCATGGTCCTGAATTGCCCGAGGCGCTTGAACTTCTGGGAAGGGATCTTGTCCTCAACCGGCTGGATCATTACCTGGACGTTCAGAAAACGGTCTGATTGCTTTTTTAACAGTGACTGCGGCTCTTCCTGTTGCGGGACTGACGGCTCATGCATAATGTAAAAGAAAATAAATCTTAAAGCGTTGAAGAGGTTAAGTAAGGATTGTTTCTTCCTTCACAGAGAGGACGGTTAAAGCGCTGAAAGCCGTCCGGGAGGAACTGTCGCTGAATTGCTCCTCTGAGTTTTTTGCTGAATCTTAAGTAGGCGAAGACGGCGGCCGCCGTTACCGGCAATAGAGTGGAGATTTATTCTCAAACAAAGTGGAACCGCGTCTCAGGGCGTCTTTGTGTCACATCGACATGAAGGCGCCCTTTTTATACAGCAGCTGTTGACGATTGGAAAGTCCGGTGTCCATTAGCTGCACGTATTGAAAAAAGTATCGTTTTATACAGAGATTTTAAAGAAAGGCTATGTTAAATAGTGAATGTTGATTTTGTTGCATTATGGATTCGAGCGGAAAGCGAGTGCCTAGAGCGAAAAACAACAGACACGTTTAACAAAGCCTAAGAAAAGCAGAACATGGAGGTGAATCCAGAGTGCGGAACATTATTGCCGAAGATCTGAAAAATGTGTTTGACCAGGATCCTGCGGCGCGAAGCAAGCTGGAAGTAATTTTGACCTACTCCGGACTTCATGCGATCTGGGCGCACCGGATCGCGCATTGGCTGTGGCGGAAAAATTTATTTTTTGCGGCAAGGGTGTTGTCCCAACTGACCCGCTTTTTGACCGGCATTGAGATCCATCCCGGAGCAAAGATTGGCAGACGTTTTTTCATGGATCACGGGATGGGCATTGTCATCGGTGAAACGTGTGAAATAGGTGATGATGTTACCCTTTTCCAGGGTGTGACACTGGGAGGAACAGGGAAAGAAAAAGGAAAAAGACATCCGACGGTTGGAAACGATGTGCTGATTTCAGCAGGAGCGCGGGTGCTCGGATCGATCACGATCGGCGACCATTCCAAAATAGGCGCTGGTTCTGTGGTGCTGCAGGATGTCCCCGCTGATTCAACAGTTGTCGGCATTCCGGGACATGTCGTCCGCCAGAACGGATTTAAAGTGCATCATCATGATCTGGATCATGCAGATCTTCCGGATCCCGTGGCGGATAAAATCAAACAGCTTGAGAAAGAAATAGAGACCATGCAAATGGAAATTGGCAAATTAAAAACTTTGCAAAAAAAGGAGTGACACCAATGGGCCTCAAAGTATTCAATACGCTGACAAGGAAAAAAGAAGCATTTGTTCCTCTGGAAGAGGGAAAGGTCCGAATGTATGTCTGCGGACCGACGGTGTACAATTACATCCATATTGGCAATGCGAGACCGGTTGTTGTGTTTGACACAGTCAGACGGTACTTTGAATATCGCGGATACAACGTCACTTATGTCTCGAATTTTACAGACGTTGATGACCGACTGATCAATGCATCAAAAGAGCGGCACATTTCCGTTCCGCGGATTGCTGACGAGTTCATCAAGGCATATTTGGATGATGTCGGGGCGCTGAATGTCAAAAAGGCAACCTTCAACCCAAGAGCCACGGAAACGATGCCGGAGATCATTTCTTTTATCAAAAAACTGGTCGATGCCGGTTACGCCTATCCTGTAGATGGGGATGTCTATTTCAGAACGAGAAAATTCCAAGGCTATGGGAAACTGTCCCATCAGTCGGTTGACGACCTGAAATCAGGCGTGCGGATTGAGATTGGTGAAAATAAAGAAGATCCTCTTGACTTTGCACTTTGGAAGGCAGCGAAGCCCGGAGAAATCAAGTGGGAGAGCCCGTGGGGCGAGGGCCGTCCCGGTTGGCATATTGAATGCTCGGCAATGGTTGAGAAATATCTTGGGGATACCATTGACATTCATGCCGGCGGGACAGATCTCGTTTTTCCCCATCATGAAAATGAAATTGCCCAGTCAGAGGCGCTGCATCATAAGACAATGGCGCACTATTGGCTTCACAATGGTCATATTCAGATTAATAACGAGAAAATGTCGAAATCTATCGGCAATGTGATTCTCGTCCATGATCTGATCAAGAAATATGATCCGCAGGTCATCCGGTTTTTCATATTGACCGTTCAGTACAGGCACCCGATTAATTTCAGCGATGAACTGTTGAATGATGCGGTTCAGGCGTTCGGCAGGCTTAAGACAGCGTACTATAATCTTGATCACCGTTTGAAAGGGAACGAAGCTGTTTCGGAAGGGCCATCAGAAAAATTAGATCAGTACCGGTATGATTTTATTGAATCAATGGATGATGACTTTAACACAGCCAATGCGATCGCCGTTTTGTTTGATATCGTCAGAGACGCAAACATTGCACTACAGGATGAAAAATCGGATGCGGTTTCTCTAGCCGGATATCGAGACATTCTTGAGGAATTGTCCGGGGTGCTTGGACTGAAACTTGAAGATCAATCGGAAAGTATATTAGACAGTGATATTGAAGAGTTGATCCAGAAGCGTGAAGCGGCAAGGAAAGAAAAAAGGTTTGACATCGCCGATGAGATACGCGACGCGCTGAAAGAAAAGGGCGTTATTCTTGAGGACACCGCTCAAGGCGTGCGCTGGAAAAGAGGCCATGAATAATCATGAACAAAGAAAAAGTGGATCCGGAGACATTAAACAGTCTCGTTTTGGCTTTTATGGGAGACGCGATTATTGAGACCTATGTCCGGGAGGCGGTCATTGCCGGCGGGAAAACAAAGATTCACGCCTTACATGAACAAACGGTCGGCTACGTATCGGCGAGGGCTCAGTCTGTTTTCCTCCATGAACTGATTGATCATGATTTTCTGACCGACGAAGAACTGGATATCGTCCGACACGGCCGCAATGCCAAATCACACTCCGTGCCAAGAAATACAGATGTCCAGACCTATAATTTCAGCACTGGATTTGAGGCGCTGATCGGTTATCTGCATTTTGGAAACAAGAGGGAACGTATTGATGAGATCATGGATAAAATGTTCGCCAATCATCCGGTAGAAGGGAGCCGAGCCTAGTGAACGATGAATGGATCATGGGCCGCCATCCTGTCGCGGAAGCGATACGGTCTGGGCGCGAAATCAACAAAGTGTGGCTGAATAAGGAGGGCAAAGGATTCAGCGAACTGCTGGATCTCATTAAAAACAATGGGATCGCAGTACAGTTTGTACCGAGACAGAAGCTGGATCAGCTTTCTCAATCGTCCCAGCATCAGGGTGTTGTCGCTTCCGTTGCAGCCTACCATTATTCGGAACTCTCCGATTTATTCGAGCTGGCGAAAGAGCGCGGTGAAAAACCATTTTTCCTGATGCTTGACGATATTGAGGATCCCCATAATCTGGGTTCGATCCTCAGAACGGCCGATGCTTCCGGATGCCATGGTGTGATCATACCACGAAGGCATTCGGTCGGTCTGACTTCGGTCGTGGCCAAAGCGTCCACTGGCGCGATTGAGTACATTCCAGTCGTGCGTGTCGCTAACCTCGCGAATACCATGGACAGCCTGAAAGAGCAGGGGATTTGGTTCGCGGGAACCGCCGCCGACGGAAGCGAAGAGTACTCAGCAGCTGACTATTCCATACCGATATGCCTCGTGATTGGTAATGAAGGATCGGGCATGTCGAAACTTGTCAGAAAGAAATGCGATTTTCTGATCAATATCCCGATGGCCGGGAAAGTAACGTCATTGAATGCTTCCGTTGCGGCCGGCTTGCTCATGTATGAAGTTTTCAGGCACCGGAAACAGGAACAAGGGTGAGAGTCATGAATGACATCCTGATTGTTGACGGATATAATGTGATCGGCGCGTGGATGGAACTGAAATCGCTGAAGACCAAAGAATTTGAAAATGCCAGGGATTTGTTGATTGATAAAATGGCAGAATATCAGGCGGTGACTGGCTGGCGGGTCATCGTTATCTTTGACGCATACCTGATCCCCGGAAAAGAAACTAAGACCCACAAATCAAAGGTTGAGGTCATTTACACGAAAAAAAGTGAAAAAGCAGATCAGAAAATAGAGGGCCTGATCAGAAAACTGCAGAATGTGAAAACGCGGATTCATGTTGCCACATCGGATATGGCCGAACAGTGGGCTGTTTTTTCCCAAGGGGCGCTGAGAAAGCCGTCCAGAGAACTGATCGAAGAAATTAAGAAGATTGACAGAGAAATAGGGGCTGCGACGACGAATAAGCAGGCCCCTGCAAGAGGAACGAAAATTCCGATGGATGAAGCGACACGGGAAAAACTCGAAAAGATGCGGAGAGGTTTTTGAATTTTCTTGACGTTTTGATTTTTGTTACTGTATAATTTTCAAAAAGACATCCAAGTGCTCGGAGGGATAAAGATGAGTTACGATCCGGTAAAGACAGATGCAGCAGTATTTCGGTCACTCGATGATGAAAAAATACTGGAAGTGGTTCACGATGGCAATGGCGACGCGCTGGAGTATCTCATCTATAAGTATAAAAATTTTGTCCGGGCAAAAGCAAAAGCTTACTTTCTTGTCGGGGCAGACCGTGAAGATATCATTCAGGAGGGCATGATTGGCCTCTACAAGGCCATCCGTGATTATAGGGGAGACAAGCTCGCTTCTTTTAAAGCGTTTGCAGAACTATGTATCACACGTCAGATGATTACGGCGGTTAAGACAGCGACCCGTCAGAAACACATCCCCCTGAATTCCTACGTTTCTCTGGACAGGCCTATCTACGACGAGGAATCGGAACGCACATTGATGGATGTAGTCGGTGAAACTCATTCGTCAAATCCGGAACAACTGCTGATCAGCAGAGAAGAATATGACGACATTGAGGCAAAACTCTCAAAGGTTCTAAGTGATCTTGAAAGGGATGTACTAAACCAGTATCTTGACGGAAGGACTTATCAGGAAATATCCGCTGATCTGAAACGCCATGTCAAATCGATTGATAACGCGTTACAAAGAGTGAAAAGGAAACTCGAACATTGCCTGCAACTGAAAGAGCTCAGCCTGTGACGCAGTTCAGACTTTATTGACAGGGCATTTCCCCTGTGATAGATTATGAATAGTGTGTATTAATTTGAAGAGAGGCGGCTGGTCGCCTTTCTTTATTTTACTTTCAGAAAGTAAACGACTGGCAGAAACGGGTAGTCAGTTTCTGATTGCCGGTTAGAAACGCACGGAATTAAAAGTGCCTGCATTGAGAAAAAAGGTTATTCTCTCCTGTTCGGTTTGCCATACGAGAAACGATTCATCTTCAAAAAAAAGAGGATCATGATGCCGGACGGGTTGAAATGAATAGATTCTGCAAAAACTGCTAGTAGCGACACATTGCATCGTGAAACGAAGTAGACTTTTCAGGCGGAGGTATGGATAAGCATGGCTGGTATTGTTAAAGGGACCGGGAAATTTTTTCGGGACATCGTTGCAGAAATAAAGAAGGTTACCTGGCCGACACGCAAAGAGCTTTTCAAATACACGGTCACAGTGGTTGTGACTGTTATTTTTCTCGCTGTTTTCTTTGTCCTGATCGATCTGGGCGTCACACAGCTTTTGCACTTGATCACAAAACAATAATGACCGGACAGGCCGGTCATTTGGAGGAAGAAAGTTATGGAGAAGAACTGGTATGTTATACACACATACTCGGGTTATGAGAATAAAGTCAAAACCAATCTGGAAAAAAGAGTAGAGTCTATGGGGATGGCCGATAAGATTTTTCGTATTCTTGTTCCGATGGAAGAGGAAACGGAAATGAAGAACGGTCAGAAAAAGACCGCTATGAAAAAGGTTTTTCCCGGTTACGTGCTGACGGAAATGATTATGACGGATGACTCATGGTATGTCGTCCGCAATACACCGGGCGTTACGGGTTTTGTCGGATCAACCGGCGCGGGTTCCAAACCGATTCCGCTGCTTCCCGAAGAAGTAGACGCAATCCTGAAGCAGATGGGCCTGAAAGAACGGACTGTTGATGTGGACTTCTCGATTAAGGAACAGGTGAAAGTCAAAGAAGGTCCTTTTGCCGACTTTATCGGGAGTGTTGAGAGCATCGATCAGGAAAAGAGCAAGCTCAAAGTCCACGTAAACATGTTTGGCCGTGAAACACCGGTTGAACTGGACTTCAATCAGGTTAAAAAGCTCGACTGATTTCGTTGGAACCGGTATTTCATGGGTTCGAAATGAATCTTGCATTTTGCCCGGTACATGTGTATAATTTTGATGTTTGTATGATTAATACTGATCTTACCCATCGTCAGTACAGAGTTTGATTCGGCCATAGAGATTTATGAATGAGTGGAAGGGATTGCCCCGTACCACAAACTGTTTCAGGGAGGTGCTCTCATGGCAAAGAAAGTCATTAAATTAGTTAAGCTGCAGATTCCGGCAGGAAAAGCAAATCCAGCTCCGCCTGTTGGTCCGGCGCTGGGCCAGGCGGGCGTTAATATTATGGGCTTCTGCAAGGAGTTCAACGCACGTACATCTGATCAGGCTGGCCTGATTATTCCGGTTGAAATCACAGTATTTGAAGACCGTTCGTTTACGTTTATTACAAAGACGCCGCCTGCGGCTGTTCTTTTGAAAAAGGAAACTGGTGTTGAATCGGGATCCGGCGAACCGAACAAGAAAAAAGTTGCGACAATCAAGCGTGATAAAGTCCGCGCCATCGCGGAACTGAAAATGCCTGATTTGAATGCGGCCAACGTTGAAGCAGCGATGCGGATGGTTGAAGGAACCGCACGTAGCATGGGTATCGTAGTCGAGGACTGATTTTTTCAAGACTATAGGTATCGCGGATCGGATCCGCAGGTTTTATGATCGGTGGGAGGTCAATGCAAACCGCTAGTACCACAAAGGAGGATTTCGAATGGCTAAAAGAGGAAAGAAATATCTTGAGGCAGTTAAGGCTGTCGATCGTTCCAAGGCATACAGCATTGATGAAGCTGTCAGCTTGGTGAAGAAAATTGCTGCTGCCGGATTTGATGAATCTGTTGATGTCGCTGTCCGTCTCGGCGTTGATACGCGTAAAAATGATCAGCAGGTCCGCGGTGCGGTCGTGCTTCCAAACGGAACCGGCAAGACCCAGCGCGTCCTTGTTTTCGCAAAGGGTGACAAAGCAAAGGAAGCTGAAGCGGCAGGCGCAGATTATGTCGGTGAACAGGAATATGTGGAGAAGATCAGCGGCGGTTGGTTTGATTTCGATGTCGTTGTTGCTACTCCGGATATGATGGCTCAGGTCGGCCGTCTCGGACGCGTGCTCGGACCGAAAGGCTTGATGCCGAACCCGAAAACAGGCACCGTTACTTTTGATGTTGAAAAGGCTGTTAAGGAAATCAAAGCCGGTAAAGTTGAATACCGCGCTCAGAAAGACGGAAACGTCCACGTTCCGATCGGCAAAGTTTCATTTGAAGACAGCAAACTGGTTGAAAACTTCAATGTTCTGGTTGGAACACTTGTCAAAGCGAAACCCGCTGCGGCTAAGGGAACGTATCTGAAGCATATTGCGATTTCCTCGACGATGGGACCGGGCGTCGCTGTTTCGACAGCCGTTGCCCGCTGATCCGTCCTGAATGGGGTCTGGTAACAGGTTGACAGGGATCCTGGGAATCACTATAATAAACAATTGTTGAAATCAATTAAATGTTTGATTACCGTAGACAGCAGGGGCATGGTAAATGCTTAATTTATTCCCGGCCGAGGTTCTGAAGAATCCTGATAACTCTTTATGTATCAGATAGAATCTTACCCTCATGTCTGCAAAGACTGAGGGTTTTTTAATGGCTTGCCTGTGGGGAATGATTTTCTGAATACGGAAAATTGAAGCGGGGAGGTGTACCATACAATGAGCAATGATAAAATTCTTGCAGAAAAAAAGAAGATTGTCGATGAAATCGCCGGAAAACTGAAAGAAAGCGTGGCAACGATTGTTGTCAATTATCGCGGACTTTCCGTGTCCGAAGTGACGGAACTTCGGAAACAACTTCGTGAAGCCAACGTGGATTATAAAGTATATAAAAATACTTTTGCCCGTCGTGCGGCTGAAATCGCTGGCGTGACTTCTCTTGATGAAGCTCTTACAGGTCCGACGGCTGTTTCTTTCAGCAAAGATGACGTTATCGCTCCGGCGAAAGTACTTTATAATTTTTCAAAAGATCATGAGGCACTGGAAATCAAAGCCGGTGTGATTGAAGGCAAAGCGGCATCTGTGGATGAAATCAAGGCACTTGCTGAACTTCCGTCCAAAGAAACACTTCTGTCGATGCTGGCAAATGTTCTTCAGGCTCCGATCCGCAATTTTGCAATCGGCGTAAAGGCAGTCGCAGAACAAAAGGGACAGCAGGAAGCCTGATTCCTGCGGCGTGAAACGCACTTAAAAATTAAATTAAAAGGAAATTTAAGGAGGATCTATTCAATGACTAAAGAAGATATCATTGGCGCAATCAAAGAGATGTCTGTTCTCGAACTGAACGATCTCGTTAAAGCAATTGAAGATGAATTTGGCGTGACGGCAGCTGCTCAGGTTGCTGCTCCAGCCGGTGCAGGTGCTGTTGCTGAAGAAGAACAGACTGAATTTGATGTTGTTCTTGCAGAAGCTGGCGAACAGAAGATCAAGGTCATCAAGGTTGTCCGCGAAATCACAGGTCTTGGCCTGAAAGATGCAAAGGCACTGGTTGATGGTGCACCAAAGGCTGTTAAGGAAGGCGCCGCTAAAGAAGAAGCCGAAGAAATTAAAGGCAAACTCGAAGAAGTTGGCGCAAAGGTAGAACTGAAATAAGTTCGAGAAAAAGCCCGCGCTTGCGCGGGCTTTTTTATTTCCTGAAACAGTGAAACTCCTATTCGAATCCCGAATGACTATTCCTCTTATTAAGGTGGGTTGTGCAAATGAGTGAACATTATTATTCAGAACATCCCCATGCGGCAAGCGACCGCCAACGGCTGACGGAGGAATTAAGAGGAACGGCTTTTTCGTTTGTGACTGATTCAGGTGTTTTTTCGAAAAAGGGGATTGATTTCGGCTCAAGACTTTTGATTGAAAGCTTTCATGAGCCGGAAATTCCAGGGAAGATACTGGATATGGGATGTGGCTACGGCCCGATTGGCATTTCGCTGGGCAAGGCATTTCCGCACCGCCAGATAACGATGGCGGATATCAATGAACGAGCTGTAGCACTGGCCAGAGAAAATGCGAGAATAAACAGAGTGGATGCCCAAGTGTTTCAAAGTAATCAGTTTGCAAAAGTTGACGGGACATTTGCTGCAATAGTGACAAATCCGCCCATCCGCGCAGGGAAAAAGATCGTCAGTCAGATACTTGCCGAATCCCTTCAGTTTCTCGAAAGCGGAGGTGAACTGTGGGTGGTTATCCAAAAGAAACAGGGCGCTCCGTCCGCACTCACTTTGCTTCAGGAAATATTTAGTCGGGTTGATGTTATCTCACGCAAAAAAGGCTACCATGTTTTTTGTGCAAGAAAAGATTGACATTGAAAATTGACTATGATATTATGTTTTAATGCTAACATTGATATATTTGTAAGTATGGGCTATCCTATTTTTGGGAAAACTAATTAAATAATTTTTGGACTGCGGTAAGCTCAGTGCTCGGTTTGCCGGTTTTTTCAATATGCTTGATTTGAGGGGTGAAATAGTTGACAGGTCAACTCGTACAATACGGACGCCACCGCCAACGCAGGAGCTACGCTCGGATTAAAGAAGTACTGGAACTCCCTAATCTCATTGAAATTCAGACTGCCTCCTACCAATGGTTTTTGGATGAAGGCATCCGGGAGATGTTTCAGGACATTTCCCCGGTGGAAGATTTTACGGGAAATCTGATTTTGGAGTTTGTCGACTATAGTTTGGGAGAACCCAAATACTCGGTTGATGAATCAAAATCGCGTGATGTAACTTATGCGGCACCACTGCGCGTTAAAGTCCGGCTGATTAATAAAGAGACGGGCGAAGTAAAAGAGCAAGAAGTATTTATGGGTGATTTCCCTCTCATGACGGAGGCAGGAACGTTTATTATCAATGGTGCGGAACGTGTCATTGTTTCACAGCTGGTACGTTCGCCTGGCGTTTACTTCAATGAAAGAGTTGATAAAAACGCTAAAAAAGGCTATGGCGCAACGGTTATCCCGAACAGGGGCGCGTGGCTTGAATACGAAACGGATGCTAAAGATGTTGCTTACGTGAGAATTGACCGTACGAGGAAAGTGCCGGTTACGGTTCTTTTGCGTTCTCTCGGCTTTAGCACTGATCAGGAAATCATCGATCTTCTTGGCGATGATGAGTATCTCAGAAATACTTTGGAGAAAGACAACACAGATAGCACAGACAAGGCTTTAGTTGAAATTTACGAACGTCTGCGTCCAGGTGAACCGCCGACTGTCGAAAATGCGAAGAGCCTTCTTGAAGCACGTTTTTTCGATCCGAAACGCTATGATCTGGCAAACGTCGGTCGTTATAAAATGAACAAGAAACTGAACATCAAAAACCGTCTTTTCAATCAGCGCCTCGCTGAAAAGCTGATCGATCCGGAAACAGGGGAAATTGTGGCCAATGAGGGGACTCTGCTTGACCGCCGGACACTCGACCGGCTGCTTCCGATCATTGAAAAAAAGATTGGTTTTGTTGAATATACACCTCGTGATGGCGTGATTGCCGGCCAGAACGTCAGAGTTCAGTCGATCAGCGTCTATTCGCCGCTGGATGAAGACAGGGGCAAAGTGATTAAAGTGATGGGTAATTGCGGCATCGATAAGTCGATCAAGCACATTACCCCGGCCGATATTCTGTCGTCAATGAATTATTTCTTTAATCTAATGCATGGCATTGGGGACACCGATGATATTGACCACCTGGGCAACCGCCGTTTGAGGTCCGTCGGAGAACTTTTACAGAATCAGTTCCGCATTGGGCTTTCCCGTATGGAGCGTGTCATTCGTGAAAGAATGTCCATACAGGATACGAACAGCATTACACCGCAGGCACTGATCAATATCAGACCGGTCATCGCTTCCATTAAGGAATTTTTTGGCAGCTCTCAGCTTTCACAGTTCATGGACCAGACGAACCCGTTGGCTGAGCTGACCCACAAACGCAGGCTTTCTGCACTTGGACCAGGTGGTCTGACGAGAGAGCGCGCCGGAATGGAAGTTCGTGACGTCCACTATTCGCACTATGGCCGCATGTGCCCGATTGAAACGCCTGAAGGTCCGAACATCGGACTGATCAACTCTCTGTCGAGTTATGCGCGTGTCAATAAGTATGGATTTATTGAAACCCCGTACCGCCGCGTCGATCCGGATGCCGGAAAAGTTACAGAACACATTGACTACTTGACCGCGGATGAAGAGGATAATTACGTTGTTGCTCAGGCAAACGCGGAATTGAATGACGACGGGTCATTTAAGGATGATCATATTCTCGCACGTTTCCGTAGTGAGAATCTTGTTGTTCACCGCGACCGCGTGGATTACATGGACGTATCGCCAAAACAGGTTGTGTCGGTTGCTTCGGCATGTATTCCGTTCCTGGCGAACGATGATTCAAACCGTGCGCTGATGGGAGCGAATATGCAGCGCCAGGCCGTTCCGCTACTCAACCCGGAAGCACCGCTTGTCGGAACCGGTATGGAATATGTTTCGGCCCGTGATTCTGGAGCAGCCATCCGTTCAAAGCATCGCGGACGTGTTGAATTCGTGTCTGCAAATAATATAAAGATTCGGACTTTGGAAACAGTTGAAGGCAAAGAGACCGAAGGAGATATTGTTACTTACAAGCTATCTAAGTTTGAACGATCAAACCAGGGTATGTGCTACAATCAGAAGCCTATTGTTGAAAAAGGCATGGTTGTGGACAAGGGCGAGATCATTGCCGATGGCCCGTCTATGGACAAGGGAGAACTTGCGCTCGGTCGTAACGTACTTGTCGGTTTCATGACATGGAACGGTTACAACTATGAAGATGCTGTCATCATGAGTGAGAAGCTGGTCAAAGACGATGTTTATACATCGATCCATATTGAAGAGTATGAATCCGATGCCCGTGATACGAAACTTGGCCCTGAAGATATTACCCGTGATATTCCGAACGTCGGCGATGATGCCCTGAAAAATCTGGATGACCGCGGAATTATCCGTATTGGTGCGGAAGTCCGCGATGGTGACATTCTTGTCGGCAAAGTAACGCCTAAGGGTGTAACGGAACTGACAGCCGAGGAACGTCTGCTTCACGCCATTTTCGGTGAAAAAGCACGTGAGGTTCGTGATACCTCTCTGAAAGTTCCACATGGTGGCGGAGGAATCGTCCACGACGTCAAGATTTTCACCCGTGACGCCGGAGACGAGCTACCTCCGGGTGTCAATGAACTTGTCCGTGTTTATATTGTTCAGAAGAGAAAGATCCATGAAGGCGACAAAATGGCTGGCCGTCACGGTAACAAGGGTGTCATTTCCAAAATCCTTCCGGAAGAGGACATGCCTTTCCTACCGAGTGGACGTCCGCTCGACATCATGCTGAATCCTCTGGGTGTACCTTCGCGAATGAATATCGGGCAAGTGCTGGAACTTCACCTTGGAATGGCAGCCCGCGAACTTGGCATTCACGTTGCGACACCGGTATTTGACGGTGCCCGTGAAGAAGATGTTTGGAGCACGCTGGAAGAAGCTGGACTTTCAAGAGACGGAAAGACAGTTCTGTATGATGGGCGCACCGGAGAACCATTTGACAACCGCGTCTCGGTCGGTGTCATGTACATGATCAAACTGGCACACATGGTTGACGATAAACTGCACGCGCGGTCAACAGGACCGTATTCACTTGTTACGCAGCAGCCTCTTGGAGGCAAGGCACAATTCGGCGGCCAGCGTTTCGGTGAAATGGAAGTCTGGGCATTGGAAGCCTATGGAGCCGCACACACACTTCAGGAAATTCTGACAGTGAAATCGGACGATGTTGTCGGACGCGTAAAGACTTACGAAGCGATTGTCAAGGGTGAAAATGTGCCGGATCCTGGTGTTCCGGAAGCCTTTAAAGTATTGATCAAGGAACTGCAGAGCCTTGGCATGGACGTCAAAGTTTTGGCTGAAGACAAATCAGAGATTGTCATCAAGGAACTTGAAGATGAAGAAGAAACACTGGATGACAGCCTGAACGTACAAGTTTAAGATATTCAGAATCAACCTCTTCTAGTAAACAGCAGCTCGGTGAAACAACTCGGTGGCATAAATGCCAACAGACTGAAAATATAAGGGAGGTTGCCCCCTTGCTGGATGTTAATAAATTTGAATTTATGAAGATTGGATTGGCATCGCCGGATAAAATCCGTTCTTGGTCGCACGGTGAAGTCAAGAAGCCGGAAACGATCAATTACAGGACGCTGAAGCCTGAAAAGGACGGCTTATTTTGTGAACGGATTTTCGGACCGACAAAAGACTGGGAATGTCACTGTGGTAAATACAAACGTGTCCGATATAAGGGCGTTGTCTGTGACCGATGCGGCGTTGAAGTAACCCGTGCAAAGGTCAGAAGAGAGAGAATGGGGCATATTGAACTTGCCGCTCCGGTCTCTCACATCTGGTATTTTAAAGGGATACCAAGCCGAATGGGGCTTCTTCTCGATATGTCACCCCGTGCGCTTGAAGAAGTTATTTACTTTGCGTCTTATGTAGTAACAGAACCAGGAGATACTCCGCTCGAGAAGAAACAGCTTCTTTCTGAAAAAGAATATCGGAGTTATCGTGATAAGTACGGTGCCGCTTTTAAAGCCGGCATGGGCGCGGAGGCAATTAAAAAGCTGCTGCAGGATATTGATCTGGACAAGGAATCACAAACACTTCAGGAAGAACTGAAAAGCGTCCAAGGGCAGCGCAGAACACGGGCGGTTAAACGGCTTGAAGTTGTTGAAGCCTTCCGTGAATCAGGCAACGAACCTTCATGGATGATTCTTGACGTTTTACCTGTTATCCCTCCTGAACTGCGTCCTATGGTGCAGTTGGATGGCGGACGTTTTGCAACGTCCGACCTGAACGACCTTTACCGCCGCGTCATCAACCGCAATAACCGGCTGAAAAGGCTTCTTGAACTGGGAGCGCCAAGCATCATCGTCCAGAATGAAAAGCGTATGCTTCAGGAAGCTGTCGATTCATTGATCGATAACGGCCGTAGAGGCCGCCCGGTAACAGGTCCTGGCAACCGCCCGCTCAAGTCTCTTTCCCATATGCTGAAAGGGAAGCAGGGGCGTTTCCGTCAAAATCTGCTCGGAAAACGTGTCGATTATTCCGGCCGTTCGGTTATTGCCGTTGGCCCGAGCCTTCAGATGTATCAATGCGGACTTCCAAAGGAAATGGCGCTTGAACTGTTTAAGCCGTTTGTTATGAAGGAATTGGTAGGTCGCGGCATTGCCAATAACATTAAGAGTGCAAAACGCAAGGTTGAAAAGGTTAACCCGGAAGTTTGGGGCGTTCTTGAAGATGTGATCAAAGAACATCCTGTTCTTCTCAACCGTGCCCCTACACTGCACCGGCTCGGAATTCAGGCCTTTGAGCCTAGAATTGTTGAAGGGCGTGCCATTCGACTCCATCCTCTTGTCTGCACAGCGTACAACGCTGATTTCGATGGCGACCAGATGGCGGTTCACGTTCCGCTTTCAACGGAAGCACAGGCTGAAGCCAGACTGCTGATGCTCGGTGCCCAAAACATCCTGAACCCGAAAGACGGCAAGCCAATTGTTACGCCTTCACAGGATATGGTGTTGGGGAACTATTACCTGACCCTTGAAAGAAAAGGGGCGGTCGGTGAAGGCAAGGTATTCAAAGATCCAAATGAAGTGATGCTGGCCTATCATAACGGTTATGTCCATTTCCATTCACGGATCGCGATCCCTGCCGTGTCAACACATAATCCGACGTTTACTGAAGAACAAAATGAAAAGTACCTGCTGACAACAGTCGGGAAACTGATTTTCAACCGTATTTTGCCTCCAGCGTTCCCTTATATTAACGAACCGACGGATCACAATCTACAGGTTGCGACACCGGACAAATATTTTGTACCAATGGGTGCGGATATTAAAAAGGAAATTGCATCCCGCGATGAAATTCCTCCCTTCAAGAAGGGGTATCTGGGACACATTATTGCTGAAGTGTTCAAACGGTACAAGGTAACGGAAACTTCCAAATTCCTTGACCGGTTGAAAGCGCTGGGTTTCCAGTATTCAACCAAAGCGGGAATTACGGTAGGTGTCTCTGATGTCATCGTGCTTCCTGAGAAAAAAGAGATTCTGGATAAGGCTGAAGAAGATGTCCAGAAGGTCATGAAACAGTTCCGGCGTGGCTTAATTACTGAAGATGAGCGGTACGAGCGTGTCGTTGGAATCTGGAGTGACGCTAAAGACACAATCCAGTCAAAACTGATGGACTCTTTGGCCAAGACAAACCCGATCTTCATGATGAGTGATTCGGGTGCCCGAGGAAATGCATCGAACTTTACTCAGCTGGCCGGTATGCGTGGACTGATGGCAGATCCTTCAGGCCGAATTATCGAGCTGCCAATTATTTCAAGCTTCCGTGAAGGCCTGACTGTGCTGGAATATTTCATTTCCACTCACGGCGCCCGCAAGGGGCTTGCAGACACGGCGTTGAAGACAGCCAACTCTGGTTATCTGACGCGTCGTCTCGTCGATGTCGCCCAGGATGTTATTGTCAGGGAAGATGATTGCGGCACAGACCGCGGCCTTGTTGTCCGCGCAATCCGTGAAGGTACAGAGGAAATTGAAAGCTTGTATGACCGTCTTGTCGGCCGTACGTCCAACCAGACAATCTATAACCCTGATACGAATGAGCTACTTGTTGAGAGGGACGGACTGATCAATGAGGACACGGCAACCAAAATTGTAAATGCAGGCATTGAAGAAGTAGAGATCCGATCGGTATTCACTTGCGAAACCCGTCACGGCGTATGTAAGAAGTGCTATGGACGCAATCTGGCAACAGGTTCGGAAGTAGAAGTAGGCGAGGCGGTCGGTATTATAGCTGCACAGTCTATCGGCGAACCTGGTACTCAGCTGACCATGCGTACTTTCCATACCGGCGGTGTTGCCGGAGACGATATTACACAAGGTCTCCCGCGTATTCAGGAATTGTTTGAAGCCCGCAATCCTAAAGGTCAGGCAACGATTTCTGAAATCAACGGTATTGTCACTTCTGTCAACGAACTGAAGGACAAACGGGAAGTCACTGTCAAAGGCGAACTTGAAACACGGAGCTATACGATTTCGCTGAGCGCACGCATGAAAGTCGGAGAGGGCAGCGAAATCAAGGCTGGCGAACCCCTGAATGAAGGATCTATTGACCCGAAGGAACTGCTTCATGTTGTTGGGCTTAGAGGGGTTCAGAACTATCTGCTCCGTGAAGTGCAGAAAGTGTACCGGATGCAGGGTGTTGAAATCGGTGATAAGCACGTTGAAGTCATGGTCCGACAGATGATGCGGAAGATCCGTGTCATTGATAACGGAGATACTTCAGTGCTTCCGGGCGCACTCGTTGATATCCACAGATTTAAAGAGGATAACCGTGATGTCCTGCTTCACCGGAAAATGCCAGCAACCGGGCATCCTGTCCTGCTTGGTATTACAAAGGCAGCCCTTGAAACAGAATCCTTCTTGTCTGCCGCTTCTTTCCAGGAAACAACGAGGGTGCTGACTGATGCAGCTATCAAGGGCAAGGTCGACGAACTGATTGGCCTCAAAGAAAATGTGACGATCGGTAAATTGATTCCTGCTGGAACCGGTATGCCAAAATATCGCAATATCGAGATTCTGGCGGCTGAAGATGAAGAAAATAAGACTTTGGAAGAGAAACCTGCCGATGAGCTAATCAATCAGCAGAGCTAATTAGGTGTTGACAATGAAGAATGCCAGGTGCTATTATATCTGAGTGTTCTTGAAGATTTGTTGCTTTGGAGGATGTTGCCTGATGTCTTATGAAAAAGTGACACAAGCAAAGAACGGAATTATTATTGGCACGAAACAGGCGTTGAAAGCTTTGAAGGAAAACCGTATCAAGGAAGTTATCATTGCTGAAGATGCCGATGTTCGTGTAACCAATAAAGTGCTGACACTTGCGGAAGAATTACATGTGCCGGTATACCCTGTCGACTCAATGAAGAAGCTGGGTCAAGCATGCGGCATTGAAGTCGGGGCATCGGCAGTTGCAATAAAAAGATGATGTTTTTGCAAAAGACATTTCTTTTGCAAAAACACTTTTTTGCGCGAAAAAGGAACCGCCTGGATCAGTGGGTTTAGAATTTTGAAAGGAGGAACAGGAATATGCCAACAATCAACCAATTAATTCGTCAGGGACGCAAGTCGAAAATCAAAAAGTCCACATCACCTGCTCTGAACAGGGGATACAATAGCTTCAAAAAAGCACTGACCGATGATTTCGCACCACAGAAACGCGGTGTGTGCACTCGTGTCGGCACACTGACTCCTAAGAAGCCGAACTCAGCGCTCCGTAAGTATGCCCGTGTCCGTCTGTCGAACAACATTGAAGTGAATGCTTATATCCCGGGAATCGGACACAATCTGCAGGAACACAGTGTTGTCCTGATTCGTGGAGGCCGTGTCAAGGACCTTCCTGGTGTGCGTTATCACATCGTTCGTGGCGCTCTCGATACAGCCAGTGTTGTTGACCGTAAGCAGGGTCGCTCAAAATACGGCGCAAAGAAGCCTAAGGAATAAGCAAATAACCGAATAGGGAAGGAGGAGTTATCATGCCTAGAAAAGGACCTGTTGAAAAAAGAGATGTTCTGCCTGATCCGCTGTACAATTCGAAGCTGGTCACACGCCTGATTAACCGTATGATGAAGGACGGCAAAAGAGGCAAATCCCAGACTATACTCTATCAGGCATTTGATTTAATCAAGGAACGCACCAATACGGAACCTATGGAAGTATTCGAACAGGCACTGAAGAATGTTATGCCTGTTCTCGAAGTAAAGGCACGCCGTGTCGGCGGTTCAAACTATCAGGTGCCGGTCGAAGTGCGCCCGGAACGTCGGACGACTTTGGGCTTGCGCTATCTGGTCAATTACTCAAGACTTCGTGGCGAAAAGACCATGGTCGAGAGATTGGCAAACGAAATTATCGATGCTTCGAACAATACCGGAGCGTCCGTAAAGAAACGCGAAGATATGCATAAAATGGCTGAGGCCAACAAGGCTTTTGCTCATTACCGCTGGTAATTGCAATTCACACTGAGGAAGGAGTGAAAACCATGGCAAGAGAATTCTCTCTGGAGAAAACGCGCAACATTGGCATTATGGCTCACATTGATGCCGGCAAGACAACGACAACGGAGCGTATTTTGTTCTATTCCGGACGCATTCACAAAATTGGTGAAACCCATGAAGGGGCTTCACAAATGGACTGGATGGATCAGGAAAAGGAACGCGGTATCACAATCACATCCGCTGCAACAACGGCACAATGGAAAAACCACCGGATTAATATCATCGACACCCCGGGACACGTCGACTTCACTGTTGAAGTTGAGCGTTCACTTCGTGTCCTTGATGGCGCCGTCACAGTTCTTGATGCCCAATCAGGTGTCGAACCTCAGACAGAAACTGTTTGGCGTCAGGCGACCACATACGGTGTACCAAGAATCGTGTTTGTAAACAAAATGGATAAAATCGGTGCCAACTTCCTCTATTCGTGCAAGACTCTGCATGAACGCCTTCAGGCCAATGCTCATCCGATTCAGCTGCCGATGGGCGCTGAAGACAATTACAAGGGCGAAATTGACTTGGTTAATATGCAGGCTTACATCTATGAAGACGATCTGGGATCGATCGTTGAAGCCGAAGAAATTCCGGATGAATATAAGGAACAGGCTGAAGAATACCATGATAAACTTGTCGAAGCCGTTGCCGACGTCGATGATGATATCATGGAGAAATACCTGAATGGCGACGAAGTTTCTGTAGAGGAGCTTAAAGCAGCCATCCGTAAAGCGACTTGCGCTGTTAAATTTTATCCGGTGCTTTGCGGAACAGCCTTTAAAAACAAGGGTGTTCAGCATGTACTCGATGCGGTCATTGATTATCTTCCATCTCCGCTTGACGTACCGCCGATCAAGGGTACACTTCCTGACAACGGTGAAGAAGTCGAACGCGAGGCGGACGATAATGCACCATTCGCTGCGCTGGCTTTTAAAGTCATGACTGACCCCTTTGTCGGAAAACTGACTTTCTTCCGTGTCTATTCGGGTACCGTAGAAGCAGGCTCATATGTTCAGAACTCGACGAAGGATTCGCGTGAACGTCTTGGCCGTATTTTGTTGATGCACGCCAATCACCGGAGCGAAATCAAAAAGGTTTACTCAGGTGATATCGCTGCAGCAGTTGGTTTGAAGAATACGACAACCGGAGACACACTCTGCGATGAAAGCAATTTGATCGTTCTGGAATCAATGGAATTCCCTGATCCGGTTATTCATGTGGCGATTGAACCGAAGTCAAAAGCTGACCAAGATAAGATGGATGTTGCACTCGCCAAATTGGCGGAAGAAGATCCGACTTTCAAGACACATACAGATGAAGAAACTGGCCAGACCATCATCGGTGGTATGGGTGAGCTTCACCTTGATATTATCGTTGACCGTATGCGCCGCGAATTCAAAGTGGAAGCGAACGTCGGTGCGCCGCAGGTTGCCTACCGTGAAACGCTCACAAAACCAGGTCGGGCTGAAGGTAAGTTCATCCGTCAGTCTGGTGGCCACGGCCAGTACGGACATGTGTGGATCGAATTTGAACCGCTTGATGAAGGCGAAGGATTTGTCTTTGAAAACAAGATCGTCGGTGGTGTCGTTCCGCGTGAGTACATTCCAGCAGTTGAAGCCGGCCTGAAAGAATCACTTCAGAACGGTCTGCTGGCGGGTTATCCAATTATCGACGTCAAGGCCAGCCTGGTTGACGGTTCATATCATGATGTTGACTCGAGTGAAATGGCCTTCAAAATTGCGGCATCCATGGCACTGAAATCTGCCAAGAGTGTCTGTGCACCGGTCATTCTCGAACCGATCATGAAGGTTGAAGTCAATATGCCTGATGAGTATCTGGGCGATATCATGGGTGATATCACCAGTCGTCGCGGAAGGGTTGACGGCATGGAAGCCCGTTCGGGTGCCCAGGTTGTTGACGCTCACGTACCTCTGGCCGAAATGTTCGGTTATGCGACATCACTCCGTTCATCAACTCAGGGACGCGGCACATTCACGATGCAGTTTGATCATTACGAACAAGTGCCAAAGAGTGTCGGTGAAGACATTATTAAGAAAGCAACCGGTGAATAATTTTATTTGCTGATTGCCTGATTGTCACACTTTGTTTTTTATTGTAAGCTAAGGGAGATGGCATGTACTTTTGCCAGTTTCCTTACTGCATATAAATCAAAAAAACTTTGCATTGAATTAAAGGAGGATAATAAGATCCATGGCTAAAGAACATTATGAACGCACAAAGCCGCATGTTAACATTGGTACAATCGGCCACGTTGATCACGGCAAAACAACATTGACTGCAGCAATCACTACTGTACTTGCTAAACAAGGCAAAGCACAGGCACGTGCATATGACTCCATTGACGGAGCACCGGAAGAAAGAGAACGTGGGATCACGATTTCAACAGCTCACGTTGAATACGAAACAGATTCCCGTCACTATGCACACGTTGACTGCCCAGGGCACGCTGACTATGTCAAGAACATGATCACCGGTGCAGCACAGATGGACGGCGCTATCCTGGTTGTTTCCGCTGTCGACGGCCCAATGCCTCAGACACGTGAACACATCCTGCTTGCTCATCAGGTCGGTGTTCCTGCGATCATCGTATTCCTGAACAAGACCGACCAGGTTGACGACCCTGAACTTCTTGAACTGGTTGAAATGGAAGTTCGCGACCTTCTGAGTGAATATGATTATCCGGGCGACGATGTACCGGTTATCAAGGGCTCAGCTTTGAAAGCTCTCCAGGGTGACCCTGAAGAAGAGAAACATATTCTTGAATTGATGGACGCTGTTGACAGCTACATCCCGACTCCTGTCCGTGAAAATGACAAGCCGTTCATGATGCCTGTCGAAGACGTTTTCTCGATTACAGGACGTGGAACAGTTGCTACTGGCCGTGTAGAACGCGGAACCGTTAAAATCGGCGACGAAGTTGAAATCCTTGGTCTGGCAGATGCCCCTAAGAAAACGATTGTAACGGGTGTCGAAATGTTCCGCAAAACTCTGGACTATGCTGAAGCCGGCGACAACATCGGCGCACTTCTCCGTGGCGTTGAACGTGAAGGCGTTGAACGTGGTCAGGTTCTTATCAAACCAGGCACCGTTACGGCTCACAAAAAATTCAAGGCTCAGGTTTATGTATTGAAGAAAGAAGAAGGCGGCCGTCACACTCCGTTCTTCACAAACTACCGTCCGCAATTCTATTTCAGGACAACCGACGTAACCGGTACGATTACGCTTCCGGAAGGCACTGAAATGGTAATGCCTGGCGACAACGTCACCATGGATGTTGAACTGATTGCCCCTATCGCAATTGAACAGGGCACGAAGTTCTCTATCCGTGAAGGTGGCCGCACGGTCGGCGCCGGATCTGTTGCCGAAATCGTTGAATGATTTCAAAATAAAACGATAAAAAAAGCGTCTCCTTGTGAGGCGCTTTTTTTATCGTTTTTTTCTCTATAAAAGGCGAATAATAATTATTTGAATTTAACTTTCGGTTGAACTTTAAATTAAAACTCTTTATAATGTATAAGTCACTGAAAAAACGGTCTTCCGCCTTGCTTTCACCATTCAAGTCAGGTATAATAGTGAAGTTGGTTTTGCAGCGATGATGCGGAAGGTTGCGGATACACCCGGCTCCTTTGCCAAGGCGGGATAGACGGAAATTTTCGCGGAGCAAGTCTGTTTTTGAAAAATGGACGAAAAAAGGAGGGAATTTAAGATGGCAAAACAAAAGATTCGCATTCGTCTGAAGGCATATGATCACCGTATTTTAGATCAGTCCGCAGAAAAGATCGTAGAAACGGCAAAACGTTCCGGTGCAAAGGTATCCGGACCGATTCCGCTTCCGACTGAAAAGTCGATCTACACGATTTTACGTGCGGTACACAAATACAAGGACTCACGTGAACAGTTCGAAATGCGCACACACAAGCGTCTGGTCGACATTGTTGAGCCGACACCGCAGACGGTTGATTCTCTGATGAGACTTGATCTTCCGTCCGGTGTTGACATCGAAATCAAGCTATAAATTAATTTAACTTGTATGGGAGGTGTAACGGATGACTAAAGGAATCTTAGGCAAAAAGGTTGGTATGACTCAGATTTTCGCTGAAAACGGAGATGCAATTGCTGTAACAGTTGTTGACGTATCTGATAACGTTGTTCTTCAAAAGAAAGACGTTGAAACAGACGGATATGAAGCTGTCCAGATCGGCTTCGATAAAGCGAAAGCATCACGAATTACCAAACCGGCTCAGGGCCACGCTGATAAGGCAAAGGCAGAACCTAAGCGCTTCATTCAAGAAATCCGTAATGTAAATCTGGCTGACTATGAACTTGGCCAGGAAATAACTGCAGAAACATTCAAAGCAGGAGATATTGTTGATGTAACAGGCACATCAAAGGGTAAAGGCTATCAAGGCCCGATCAAGCGTAACAACCAGTCACGCGGACCTATGGCTCACGGTTCACGCTACCATCGCCGTCCAGGTTCTATGGGCGTTATCGATCCGGCCCACGTATTCAAGGGCAAGAAGCTTGCCGGACGTATGGGCGGAGAAACAGTCACAGTTCAGAATCTGGTTATTGCAAAAGTAGATGCAGAGCGCAAACTGATCCTCATCAGAGGAAATGTACCGGGCGCAAAAAAAAGCTATATCACAATCAAATCTGCTCTCAAAGCAGCAGTAAAAGATAAATAAGAAAGGAGGATACTTCCATGCCAAAATTAACAGTTTTTGATCAAAAAGGTGCTGAAGTCGGAGCAGTTGAACTTTCAGATACGGTCTTCGGCATCGAACCTAATGAACATGTCGTTTACCAGGCCGTTGTGATGCAACAGGCATCTCGGCGCCAGGGAACGCACGCAGTTAAAAATCGTTCTGCAGTACGCGGCGGCGGACGCAAGCCGTGGCGCCAGAAGGGGACCGGTCGTGCACGTCAGGGTTCCATCCGTTCCCCTCAATGGGTAGGCGGAGGTACGGTATTTGGACCGACACCACGCAGCTATGCTTATAAACTTCCTAAAAAGGTTCGGAAACTGGCAATCAGGTCGGTATTATCCGGAAAAGTAGGCGAAAGCGATCTAATCGTTCTCGACAACCTGAAACTGGATGCTCCGAAGACAAAAGATTTTGTTTCAGTTCTGAAGAATCTTTCCGTTACAGAAAAGGCATTGGTTGTAACTAATGAGTTTGATGACACAGTGATTCTTTCCGCACGCAATGTTCCGGGAGTGAAAGTGCTCACGGCAACTCAGGTTAATGTCCTGGATGTCGTCGCATACGACAAACTGATCGTCACCAAGGAAGCCGCCGAAAAGCTTGGGGAGGTGCTTGGATAATGAAAGATCCACGCGATATTATAAAGCGCCCCGTAATGACTGAACGGACGACTGATCAGATGGCTGATAAGAAATACACGTTCGATGTTGAAATTCATGCGAATAAGTCAGAAATCAAGCGTGCAGTTGAAGCCATTTTTGATGTTAAAGTCGTCAAGGTCAACACCATTACCGTCAAAGGAAAGCCGAAACGCTATGGCCGTTACTCGGGGTACACTCAAAAACGTAAGAAAGCAATCGTCACTTTGACACCCGAAAGCAAGGAACTGGATTTCTTATCGGGTAACTAAGTATCACTAAAGAAGGAGGTTACTGATCGTGCCACTTAAAAAGTACAAACCGACATCCAACGGGCGCAGAAATATGAGCTCACTGGATTTCGCTGAAATAACAGCAACAAAACCAGAAAAAAGTTTGCTTCAGTCATTGCCAAACAAAGCTGGCCGCAACAATCAAGGTAAGCTGACTGTTCGCCATCAGGGCGGCGGTCACAAACGCCAGTATCGTATTATTGATTTCAAACGCAACAAGGATGGCGTACCAGGTCGTATTGCCACAATTGAATATGATCCGAACCGTACCGCCAATATCGCACTGGTTCATTATGCCGATGGCGAGAAACGTTACATTCTTGCACCACAAGGCCTCAAAGTAGGCATGCAAATTGAATCAGGTGTTGATGCCGACATCAAAACCGGTAATGCACTTCCGCTAAAAAACATTCCTGTGGGTACAACGGTACACAATATCGAACTGAAACCAGGCAAGGGTGGACAGCTTGTTCGTTCAGCCGGTGCTTCAGCACAGATTCTTGGTAAAGAGGGCAAATACGTTCTTGTCCGTCTTGTATCCGGTGAAGTCAGGATGATTCTTGAAACGTGCCGCGCATCAATCGGACAGGTAGGAAATCTCGAACATGGCCTGGTTTCAATTGGCAAAGCCGGCCGTTCGCGTTGGAAGGGCGTTCGCCCGACAGTCCGTGGTTCAGTAATGAACCCGAACGACCATCCGCATGGTGGTGGTGAAGGTAAAGCTCCTGTCGGACGCAAGTCGCCGATGTCACCATGGGGCAAGCCGACAATGGGTTACAAGACGCGTAAGAAAAAGAACCAGTCAGAACAGTTTATTATCAGACATCGCAAGAAATAATTGCGCGTAGATAATTTATTTTGGAAGGAGGCCTATCAATGAGCCGAAGCCTGAAGAAAGGGCCTTTTGTCGATGATCATCTGATGACAAAGGTTGCCGCTTTAAACGAAAAAGACGAAAAAAGAGTCGTAAAGACCTGGTCACGCCGGTCGACTATTTTCCCTGATTTTATCGGCCATACCATTGCCGTATATGACGGGCGCAAACACGTGCCGGTTTACGTCACGGAAGACATGGTAGGACATAAACTTGGAGAATTTGCCCCGACCAGAACATACCGCGGACATGCATCTTCTGACAAGAAAACGAGCGCTCGCTAAACGAAAGGAGGAACGATGATGCAAGCTAAAGCTGTTGGCAGACAAATTCGTATTGCTCCTCGTAAGGCACGTCTTGTAATTGATCTTATCAGGGGCAAGGAAGTCGGATATGCGCTGGCTGTCCTGAAAAACACTCAGAGAGCAGCGTCCCCGATTATCGAAAAAGTACTCAAATCTGCAGTTGCAAATGCAGAACATAATTATGATATGGATACCGATGACCTGTATGTTGAAAAAGCATATGTGGACGAAGGAGCAACACTCAAGCGTTTCCGTCCCCGTGCGAAGGGCAGCGCAAGCAAAATTAATAAGCGCACAAGCCACATTACGATTATCGTATCGGAAAAGAAGGAGGGATAATGCGTGGGTCAGAAAATTAATCCCATTGGTTTCAGAGTCGGAATTATCCGTGACTGGGAATCCAAATGGTATGCAGATAAGAATTACGCTGAATATCTTCATGAAGATATCAAAATTCGCAAGTACGTTGAAAACAGGCTGAAGGATGCTGCCGTCTCAGGAATTGAGTTGGAACGTGCCGCTAACCGTATCAATATTACGATCAAAACAGCGAAACCGGGCATGGTCATCGGAAAAGGCGGATCTGAAGTTGAAGAACTCAGAAAAGCACTGAATGACCTGACGGGCAAAAAAGTACATGTCAATATCTTCGAAATCAAGCAGGCTGATCTGGATGCCAAGCTGGTAGCGGAAAATATCGCCCGCCAGCTAGAAAGCCGTATTTCATGGAGACGCGCTCAGAAGCAGACGCTGCAGAGAGCCATGAGAGCAGGCGCCAAGGGTATTAAAACCCAGTGCGCAGGCCGTCTCGGTGGTGCAGATATGGCCCGTACCGAAGATTACAGTGAAGGAACTGTACCGCTGCATACATTGCGGGCTGATATTGACTATGGAACTGCAGAAGCAGATACAACCTATGGCAAAATTGGTGTAAAAGTATGGATTTATCGCGGAGAGGTCCTTCCGACGAAAGGAACGAACAATAAGGAAGGAGGCAGATAATTATGTTAATGCCAAAACGTGTAAAATATCGCAGACAGCACCGCGGAAGAATGCGCGGACAGACCAAGGCAGGCGCAACGGTGACTTTCGGTGAATATGGATTGCAGGCTCTGGAATCCGCATGGATTACAAGCCGTCAGATTGAAGCCGCTCGTGTCGCTATGACGCGTTTTATGAAACGTGGCGGAAAAGTCTGGATCAAGATTTTCCCACAGAAATCATATACAAAGAAACCTCTTGATGTCCGCATGGGTTCCGGTAAAGGTGCTCCAGAAGGATGGGTGGCTGTCGTTAAGCCGGGCCGCGTGCTTTTTGAAGTTGGCGGTATTAACGAGGAAGTGGCAAACGAGGCATTGAGACTGGCCAGCCACAAGCTGCCTATTAAGACGAAAATCGTGAAACGCGAAGAAGTGGGTGGTGACGCAAATGAAGGCTGATGAAATTCGTAATTTAACCACTGCCGAGGTTGAACAGAACGTCAAGTCTCTCAAAGAAGAACTGTTTAACCTGCGCTTTCAGTTGGCAACCGGACAATTGGAAAACCCTGCCCGCATTCGTGAAGTTCGGAAATCTATTGCTCGCGCAAAAACGATTTTGCGTGAACGTGAACTGAATGTTCAAAACGGCTGAAAAGGAGGTTATCTGAATGGCTGAAGAAGCTCGCAATGCCCGTAAAGTTCTGGTTGGACGCGTCGTATCGGATAAGATGGATAAGACAATTACAGTTCTGGTCGAAACATATAAGAACCACCGCCTTTACGGAAAACACGTGAAATATTCAAAGAAATTTAAAGCACATGACGAAAACAATCAGGCAAAAACTGGCGATATTGTTGAAATTATGGAAACTCGCCCGCTTTCGAAGGATAAACGTTTCCGCCTTGTGAAAATCGTAGAGGAATCCGTTATCATCTGATCTCAGGTTTTAAAATCCTGAGATCGAAGGGAGGTCGCATTTAATGATCCAGCAGGAAAGCCGTTTGAAGGTAGCCGATAATTCCGGAGCCCGCGAAGTCCTGACCATCAAAGTTCTTGGAGGATCCGGACGCAAGACGGCCAATATCGGCGATGTTATTGTTGCTACGGTAAAACAAGCAACACCAGGTGGCGTTGTTAAGAAGGGCGAAGTTGTTAAGGCTGTTGTTGTCCGGACACGACATGGTGTCAGAAGAACGGACGGATCCTACATCCGATTCGACGAAAACGCCGTTGTTCTGATCCGTGATGACAAGAGCCCGCGCGGAACCCGTATCTTCGGACCAGTCGCCCGTGAACTTCGCGACGGACAGTTTATGAAGATTGTATCTCTCGCACCGGAAGTATTGTAATCTCGGATGTTCAGAAAAAGGAGGTGCTAAACAACATGACAAAGCTGCATGTCAAAAAAGGCGATAAGGTTCAGGTCATCACCGGGAAAGACAAGGGCAAGCAGGGAACGATTCTTGCTGCCTATCCTGCAAAGGAACGAGTTCTTGTTGAAGGTGTCAACATTGTCAAGAAACATTCAAAGCCGTCACAGGCTGCTCCTCAGGGCGGAATTCTTGAACACGAAGCGCCAATTCATGTTTCAAATGTTATGCTGGTTGATCCGAAGACAAACGAGCCTACACGCGTAGGCCATAAGATAGTTGATGGGAAAAAAGTACGTGTTTCTAAAAAATCAGGCGAAGTGATTGAGTAACTCGCCAGTCTGTGAAAGGAGGTAAACTCATGGGCCGTTTCAAAGATAAATATGAAAATGAAGTAGTTCCGGCTTTAATTGAAAAGTTTAAATACACATCCATTATGCAGGTGCCGGCAATCGAGAAGATTGTCATCAATATGGGTGTCGGTGATGCCGTCCACAATTCGAAGGTTCTGGACAGCGCTGTTGAAGATCTGACTGCTCTGTCAGGACAAAAGCCTGTTATTACACGGGCGAAGAAGTCCATTGCTGCTTTCAAGCTGCGTGAAGGGGTTGCCATTGGAGCAAAGGTTACACTTAGGAAGGACCGGATGTATGACTTCCTTGACAAACTAATTACTGTGGCGCTCCCACGTGTCCGTGATTTCCGTGGGATTTCCAAGAAAGCATTCGATGGCCGTGGCAACTATACGCTTGGCATCCGCGAACAACTGATATTTCCAGAAATCGACTATGACAAGGTTGATAAGGTACGCGGAATGGACATCGTCATTGTGACCTCCGCGAATACCGATGAAGAAGCATCTGCTTTGCTTACATTGCTTGGCATGCCATTTGTAAAATAATCATCGATAAGGAGGATATGAATTTTGGCAAAAACATCAATGCTTGTATCCGCACATCGTCCTAAGAAATTCAAGGTGCAGGAATATACACGCTGTGAACGCTGCGGACGTCCTCATTCGGTTCTCAGGAAATTCAAATTATGCAGAATTTGCTTCCGTGAACTGGCTCACAAGGGACAGATTCCCGGTGTCAAAAAGTCCAGCTGGTAAAATTTTAAGTGATAGGGAAGGAGGTCGATTTGCATGGTCATGACAGATCCTATTGCAGATATGCTGACCCGCATTCGTAACGCGAACATTGTTCGTCATGAACAGATTGAGCTGCCAGGTTCCAGGGTAAAGAGAGAAATCGCTGAAATTCTGAAACGTGAAGGCTTCATCAAAGATGTTGAATACGTAGAAGATGACAAGCAGGGTGTACTCCGTCTGTTCCTTAAATTCGGCGGAAACAAAGAGCGTGTGATTTCAGGGCTGAAAAGGATCAGCAAGCCGGGACTTCGCGTTTACGCAAAGGCAGACGAAGTGCCTAAAGTGCTTGGTGGTCTCGGTATTGCAATTGTTTCGACATCAAAGGGAATTGTTACAGATAAAGAAGCCCGTCAGCAGAATGTCGGCGGAGAAATCCTCGCATACGTTTGGTAAGCAGGAAATTAGATTGGAGGTGTACACATGTCCCGTATTGGATTAAGACCAACAGTTGTTCCTGAAGGTGTCACGGTCACCCTTGAAGGTCAGAAAGTGACTGTCAAAGGACCAAAGGGAGAAATGTCTCGTACTTTTCACCCGGATATGATCATCAAGCAGGAAGACAATGAGATCAAAGTTGAAAGGCCGGATGATTCGAATCAGCATCGGGCACTGCACGGCACGACAAGCAGCCTGATCAGCAATATGGTTGAAGGTGTAACCAAGGGCTTTACCAAGAACCTTCAACTGGTCGGTGTCGGCTATCGCGCAAATAAGCAGGGTAAGAATTTGGTCCTAAATGTCGGCTATTCTCATCCGGTTGAAATTGTTCCGGAACAGGGAATTGAGCTTAACGTTGAAGGTAATGACAAAATATCCGTCAGCGGTATCGATAAGCAGCGTGTCGGAGAAGTAGCAGCAAACATCCGCTCCGTACGTTCACCAGAGCCTTACAAGGGTAAGGGAATTCGTTATGAGGGCGAGCAAGTACGCCGCAAGGAAGGTAAGACCGGTAAGTAATTAACCGAAACGTCAGGTAGAAAGGAGCGACTCAAGCATGATCACTAAGAAGGACAAGAATGCAATCCGCCAAAAAAGACATCTTCATGTCCGTCATCGCATCAATGGAACGAGCGAACGTCCACGTTTGAATGTTTTCCGCTCTTCCAAAAATATCTATGCACAGCTGATTGATGATACAAAGGGCGTTACACTCGTATCTTCCTCATCAGTTGACAAAGCATTTGATCTTGAAAAGGGCAGCGATGTTACTGCCGCTAAAAAAGTCGGTGAACTTATCGGACAGCGCGCGCTGGATAAGGGTATCGATACCGTTGTATTCGACAGAAGCGGTTATCTCTATCACGGGCGCATCCAGGCTGTTGCCGACGGTGCCCGGGAAGCCGGATTAAAATTCTAAAAATAAGGAGGGGAATCCATGGCTAATAATGATCGCAACAAATCAGATCGTAATAAATCAGAGTTTGAAGAACGTGTCGTGACGATTAACCGTGTTGCAAAGGTTGTGAAAGGCGGACGTCGTTTCCGTTTTGCAGCACTGGTTGTTGTCGGTGACAAAAAAGGCAGAGTCGGTTTCGGACAGGGCAAGGCTCATGAAGTGCCAGAAGCCATCAGGAAAGCGATTGAAGATGCCAAGAAAAATATATTTAATGTCCCGATCGTTAACACAACGATCCCGCATCAAGTTGTTGGACATTCAGGTGCCGGAAGTGTTCTCCTGAAACCTGCATCTGCCGGTACCGGTATTATTGCGGGCGGACCTGTCCGCGCCGTAATCGAATTATCTGGACTGAAGGACATTCTTTCGAAGTCGCTCGGTTCGAATAATCCGATCAACATGGTTCGCGCCACAGTTGAAGGTCTGAAGAACCTGAAACAGGCAGAACATGTTGCCAAACTTCGCGGTAAATCTGTTGAAGAATTGCTGGGATAAGGAGGGAACAAAATGGCAAAGAAATTGGAAATCACCCTCAAACACAGCGTCATCGGCCGTCCCGAATCACAGCGTGTGACGGTCAGGACATTGGGACTTAGAAAAACATATCAGACAGTCATTCAGGAAGATAATCCTTCAATCCGCGGAATGATCAGCAAGGTCTCACATTTGCTGGCTGTTCGCGAACTGAATGACTGATCTGCAACATACTGAGAACAAGGAGGTGCCAAGATGAAACTCCATGAATTGAAACCGGCTGAAGGTTCCCGCTTTGCGAGAAAAAGAGTGGGCCGCGGCTATGGTTCCGGACTTGGCAAAACATCTGGTCGAGGACAAAAAGGACAGAAGGCCCGTTCAGGCGGCAATATCCGCCCGGGATTTGAAGGTGGACAGCTGCCTTTACTTCAGACTCTGCCTAAGAAGGGATTTAAAAACCCGACACGCAAAGTCTATTCAATTGTCAATGTTGAAAAGCTCAACCGCTTTGAAAACGGGACAGAAGTCACACCGGAACTTTTACTTGAAACACGCGTTATCAGGAAACTGAACGATGGTGTCAAGATTTTGGGTGAAGGCAAACTTGAAGCTAAATTAACAGTGAAGGCGACTAAATTTTCTGCTTCTGCCAAGGAAGCTATTGAATCTGCAGGCGGAAACACTGAGGTGATCTGATGTTTCAAGTGCTTTCCAGTATGTGGCGAGAAGCTGAAATACGGAAAAAAATTATCTTCACATTGATCATGCTTGTTATCTTCCGTATCGGGACATTCATTCCTGTGCCGGATATTAATACACAATTGATTAATATCAGCGATAACAGTGCTTTCGGCTTGTTTAATACTTTTGGAGGCGGCGCGCTGCAAAACTTCTCTATCCTTTCGATGGGGGTTATGCCGTATATCACCGCTTCCATCATTGTGCAGCTTCTTCAAATGGATGTTGTACCTAAACTGACTGAATGGTCGAAGCAGGGGGAAATGGGAAGGCGGAAGTTAAATCAGTTGACCCGGTACAGTACAATTGTACTTGGTTTTATTGAAGCGATCGGCCTCTCCTATTCATTCAACTCGAGATTCCAGGGGCTTGTGAGCAATCCAAGTATCTGGACATTTCTTATCATCGCACTGGTTCTGACCAGCGGTACCGCATTTCTGATGTGGCTGGGCGATCAGATCACGGCCAACGGTGTGGGCAACGGTATTTCCATTCTTATCTTTGCCGGCATTGTGGCTAGGATCCCGACGTCTATTAATCAAATTTACGCACAGCGCTTTTCCGGCGCAGCCAACACCTTTATGGAATTGCTTGGTTTGCTGGCGATCGTCGTTGTCGTATTGCTGATCGTTGTTGGTACGATTTTCGTACAGCAGGCCATGAGGAAGATTCCGATTCAGTATGCGAAGAGGACAATTGGCACGAAAACGTATAGCGCGGAACCAGCTCATCTCCCGATCAAGGTTAATGCCGCTGGTGTCATCCCGGTTATCTTTGCGATTTCACTGATGATCACACCGCCGACAATTGCTCAGTTCTTCCATCAGAATTCGGTCACAACCTGGATCGTCAGGATATTTGATTACTCAACGGTTTATGGAATGATCATCTATGCCATCTTGATTATCGCGTTCACCTATTTTTATACGTTTGTTCAGGTGAATCCGGAAAAAATGGCGAAGAACCTTGGCGAGCAGGGTGGATACATTCCTGGCATCCGTCCTGGTAAAAGCACGGAAAAATACATCACAACCATTTTGTACCGGCTGACTTTTTTAGGAGCTATCTTCCTGGCGATTATCTCACTATTGCCTATTGTATTCGGACAATTGGGGGGTCTTCCGGCAAGTGCCCGAATCGGTGGAACAAGCCTGCTGATTGTCGTTGGTGTCGCTCTGGATACAATGAAACGTATTGAAAGCCAGCTTGTGAAGAAAAATTATCAGGGATTTATCAAAAGGTAACAGATTCGCCGAAAGAGTCAGGAGGGTGTAATGTGAATCTAATCTTAATGGGGCTGCCCGGTGCAGGAAAGGGAACCCAGGCTGAACGGATTGTGGATCACTTTGGTCTTCCGCATATTTCGACAGGTGATATGTTCCGGCAGGCAATTAAGGATGGCACAGAATTAGGGAAAAAGGCAAAGTCATTTATGGATAAAGGGGATTTAGTTCCTGATGAAGTCACGATTGGCATTGTTCGGGAACGACTTGGCAAAGAGGATTGTAAGGACGGATTCCTACTTGATGGATTCCCGAGAACAGTGCTCCAGGCTGAAGCCCTTGACGAGATAATGGCCGATAATGGCGGAAAAATCGATGCCGTTCTTTACATCAATGTCGATCCCGAAAATCTGCTGACCCGCCTGACCGGGCGCCGCGTCTGTGAAAACTGCGGGGCCACCTATCATCTCGTATACAATCCCCCTAAAAAAGAGGGTGTGTGCGACAAATGTGGCGGAGTGCTCAGGCAGCGCGCGGATGACAGCGAAGAGACAGTTCACGAAAGACTGCAAGTCAATATCAAGCAGCAGCAGCCTCTTGTCGCTTTTTACGAAAGCAAAGATGTACTGAAGAAAATAAACGGCGATCAGTCAATTGACGCTGTTTTTAATAATGTTTCTTCAATACTTGGAGCATTGGCTAAGTGATTCGGTTGAAAACCGGGTTTAAAGTCGATAAAATTCGATATACGAGGGAAATCGTCGCAGGGGCTCTGCAGCTCTTCGGCAATTGATTCGACCCGGCGTTTCGACGATTGAGCTTGATGCACTTGCAGAGCGCTCGATCAGGCAGGAGTAAGGTCATCTTTTAGAGGGGCTGTGACGGGTTTTCAAACTGTACTGTACATCTGTGAATCATTAGCTGGCTCATGGCATTACCGGATTCCATGATCTGAAAGACGGGGGCATGATCAGCATCGGTATCGGTGCTCAGTATGCATGCTTCCATACAGGCTCCACGTACAATCGTCATTACAAAAAATGGCAATGAAATCTTGACAAAGCAATAAGCGAAGGTGATGATTGATGGGTAGTGATCAGGCTCCGCTGCCTGTCCCCGGCCAGCTTGCTCAAGTATTAAAAGGGAAAGAAACCGGTTCTTATTTTGTGATTGTGCGTCTGCTTAACCACCGTATGGTTGAAATTGCTGATGGAGACAGACGAAAGTTTGACAACGCAAAAAAGAAGAACATCAGCCATCTTGATCTTCAGTCGTATGTATCGGTCGAAGTTCAGAAAAGCTTACGTGAGACAGGTCGTGTCACGAATGGAAAACTTCGTTTTGCGATCGCTCATTATCTGGACATAGGCTTCAGTAATATAAGGAAGGGTGAGTCAGCCGATGGCTAAAGAAGATGTCATTGAAGTTGAAGGCACCGTCATTGAACCACTGCCAAATGCAATGTTTCGTGTGGAATTGGAAAACGGCCACAAGATTTTAGCTCATGTCTCCGGAAAGATACGCATGCATTTTATCCGTATCCTGCCGGGTGATAAAGTGACTGTTGAGTTGTCACCTTATGATGTGTCACGCGGCCGTATTACGTTCAGACATAAATAACCAAGAGATGCTCTGCGGTGTATAAGGAGGATTCAGCAATGAAAGTCAGACCATCAGTTAAAAAAATGTGTGAAAAATGCAAGGTTGTCCGTCGAAAAGGCGTTGTTATGGTAATTTGTGAAAATCCGAAGCATAAACAAAGACAAGGTTAAGGAGGTGCTTTAACGCATGGCTCGTATTGCAGGTATCGATATTCCAAGAGAAAAAAGAGTCGTTATTTCTCTGACTTACATTTATGGTATCGGACTGACGACTGCTAAAAAAATTCTGGCGGAAGCAAAGGTTTCCGAAGATACACGTGTGCGTGACCTGACAGAAGAAGAGCAGACACGCATCCGTGAAGTCGTTGACCATTACCGCGTTGAGGGAGACCTCCGCCGTGAAGTTTCTCTGAATATCAAGAGGCTTATTGAAATCGGATCATACAGAGGAATCCGTCACCGCCGGGGTCTTCCGGTGCGCGGACAGAACACGAAAAATAATTCACGTACGCGTAAGGGTCCTAAGCGCACGATGGCAAATAAGAAGAAATAAGTAAGGGAGGGTTAAACATCTATGGCAAAACAACAACGCACAACGCGTAAACGCCGTATCAAGAGAAATATCGAAAATGGAATTGCTCACATCCGCTCAACATTCAACAATACGATTGTTACGATTACAGATCCGCACGGCAATGCGATTTCATGGGCAAGTGCCGGCGGCCTTGGGTTCAAAGGTTCAAGAAAGTCGACACCGTATGCAGCTCAGACTGCTGCGGAAGCAGCGGGAAAAAGCGCTTTGGACAGTGGAATGAAGACGGTCGAAGTTTCTGTCAAAGGACCGGGTGCGGGCCGGGAAGCCGCGATTCGTGCACTTCAGGCTGTCGGACTGGAAGTTACGACCATCCGCGACGTGACTCCGATTCCACACAATGGCTGCCGTCCGCCGAAACGCCGTCGCGTCTGATCTGCTTGCGTATAGTCTGAAAACAATCTGTTTATAATGCTACTATTATATTCAGATGAGACGATTGAAAGAAGCAAGCCGTAAGCCTTAAGAAGATAATATCGGGAAATTCTGGCCAGCTCCGTCTGGTCACCATTTCGACGTTTTGAAGGAGGGTTCTTATTTGATGATTGAGATCGAAAAGCCAAAGATCGATACGGTTGAACTTGCAGATGATGGGAGTTACGGCAAGTTTGTTGTAGAACCGCTCGAACGTGGATACGGTACGACTCTGGGTAATTCTTTACGTCGAATTTTACTTTCTTCCCTTCCAGGCGCGGCTGTTACGACAGTTCAGTTTGATACTGTGCTTCACGAGTTTTCCACTATCGAAGGCGTTGTTGAGGATGTAACGGCGATCATTCTGAATATCAAGAAACTCGCTTTGAAACTCTATTCAGATGAAGAAAAGACATTGGAAATCGACGTTCAAAGAGAAGGAAAAGTGACAGCTGCAGATATTATCCATGACAGCGATGTTGAGATTTTGAATCCGGAACTGGAGATCGCAACCCTGGATAAGTCAGCGCATTTCCATTTAAGGATGCTGGCGAAAAAGGGTCGTGGATATGTACCTGCCGAGGGGAATAAATCAGATGAACTGCCGATTGGTGTCATTCCGATTGATTCCATTTACACACCGATTCAGCGTGTAAACTATCAAGTTGAAAAAACAAGAGTCGGCCAGGTAGCCAACTACGACAAACTGACCCTTGATGTATGGACTGACGGCAGCATCCGCCCTGAAGAAGCTGTTTCGCTTGGCGCCAAGATTCTTTCCGAACACTTGAATATTTTTGTCGGTCTGACCGATCAGGCTCAGAAAGCAGAGATCATGATCGAAAAAGAAGAAGATAAAAAAGAGAAAGTGCTCGAAATGACGATTGAGGAACTGGATCTGTCTGTGCGTTCCTATAATTGTCTGAAACGCGCGGGCATCAATACGGTACAGGAATTGACTCAGAAATCTGAAGAAGATATGATGAAAGTCAGGAATCTTGGCCGCAAGTCTCTGGAAGAAGTAGAAGAAAAGTTAAATGATCTTGGCCTCGGGCTGAGAATTGAAGAGTAATGTTTTGACAGACAAGTGATTATTTTTCTTTTTTGCGCAAAAAAGAAAGAATCAGGACAGGAAAAAGGAGGTACAGGTGCATGGCATATGCAAAACTGGGTCGGGACTCGGCTGCGAGAAAGGCGCTGTTCCGTGATCTGGCGACCGATTTGATTATTAGTGAACGGATTCAGACAACACATTCCAAGGCAAAGGCAGTTCAGCCGTTCGTCGAAAAGATGATCACGCTCGCCAAGCGTGGCGATCTCGCTGCCCGCAGACAGGCAGCCGCATTTATCAGAAATGAAGTTGCGGATGAGGAAGTCAGCCAGAACGCCATTCAGAAGCTGTTCAATGATATTGCGAAACGCTATGAAGAACGTCAGGGCGGTTACACTCGCGTTCTGAAAGTCGGCCCCCGCAAGGGTGACGGCGCGGAATTGGCAATTCTTGAATTGGTTAAATAATTAAATTAAGCTTGAGGGCAGAAGCCTGGTTCCGTCGAACCTGATTTCTGCCTTTTTTTCAAATCGGCCAACAGTGATAAGATGAGCGTTAACGGAATGCCCTCAAGGCATTTTCCGATACATAGAAAGAGCTGAGTCCGAGGGGAGAGCAAGGAATGGAAAAGATTATTGAAGTCAGCGGGGTTTCGTATTTTTACGCGGAAGACGATCCATGGGTTCTTGATGATGTCACACTTTCAGTCAATAAGGGTGAATGGCTGTCCATTATCGGACATAACGGTTCGGGAAAGTCGACACTCGCAAAATGCCTGAACGGATTGATTGTGCCGCAGAAGGGCTCTGTACGCGTCGGCGGTTTCGACACAAAAGATGAAACTAATATCTGGGAAATCAGGCGTCTTGTCGGCATGGTCTTTCAAAACCCGGACAACCAGTTCGTCGGGGCTACAGTAAGGGATGATGTCGCATTTGGTATGGAAAACCACGGAATACCCCGTGAAAAAATGATCGACCGGCTTGCTCAGTCGCTTCGACTCGTTAAAATGGAAAAATTTGCGGATAGTGAACCGCACAGATTGTCGGGCGGGCAAAAGCAGCGCGTGGCAATAGCGGGCATCGTTGCCCTGCAGCCTTTGATTGTCATTCTGGATGAGGCGACGTCCATGCTTGACCCGGAAGGCCGCAGAGAAATTATCAAGACTATGCGTACCTTAAATAAAGAACATGGACTAACCGTTCTGTCAATTACACATGATCTGGAAGAGGCCGTGAACTCAGACCGGATCCTTGTTATGAATCGCGGGAAAGTAGTCCGTGAAGGGAGTCCCAGGGAAATTTTTAAGACGCCGGAGCTGCTGGAGAAGATCGGGCTTGATCTGCCGCTTGCAATCAAACTGCGCAGACTTTTGAATCAAAGGGGAATATCACTCCAAGACACGGCACTAACTCAGGAAGATCTGGTGAATGAACTATGGACATTACGTTCAACAATGTGACCCATATATATAATTCGAAAACTCCATTTGAACGGGCCGCATTGGACCACGTCAGTCTGAAGATTTCTTCCGGTTCGTTCACCTCACTTATCGGCCATACCGGATCAGGTAAATCGACCTTGGTTCAGCATATCAACGGCTTACTCAGGCCTTCCTCGGGTTCGATTAGTGTCGGTGATTTTGTGATTGAACCGCAAAAAAAGAAACAGGACCTGAAGCCTCTGCGTGCCAGAGTCGGATATGTGTTCCAGTATCCGGAACACCAGCTTTTTGAGGAAACGGCAATCAAAGATGTTTGCTTTGGCCCGATGAATTTTGGTGTATCCGCGGCCGAGGCGACGAAAAGAGCCGAGGAGTGTCTGACTCTGGTTGGTCTTCCGTCTCTCTTCTGGCACCGTTCTCCCTTCGATCTCAGTGGAGGACAGATGCGCCGTGTCGCAATTGCCGGTGTGCTGGCTGTACATCCGGAAGTAATTATCCTGGATGAACCGACGGCCGGTCTTGATCCGCATGGACAGAAAGAAATTATGGAGCTTTTCCACAAGCTGAATAAAAATTCAAAGCTGACCATTATTATGGTGACACATAATATGGGGGATGCGGCGCTCTATTCGGACCAGATTCTCGTGATGGAGGCCGGCCAACTCAAAATGTCCGGCGCTCCTGAGGAAATCTTCTCGAGAGAACAGGATCTGAGAAACATGGGCCTCGATGTTCCGGAAACGATGGTTTTTTTGGATAAGTTGACGGATAAACTCGGGCTCGAGAAGGGGCGGCCGGTGTTTACTCTTTCCGAGACGGCGGATCGAGTGGCTGACCTTTTGAACGGGGGTGCCGCGCATGTTTAATCTGGTGATCGGGCAATATGTTCCGATGGAATCCCGCGTGCATCGGCTAGATCCCCGTTCGAAACTGATCAGTGTTTTTCTTTTTGTCATTATTGTTTTTTTGGCCAACAGCTGGCTGGCGAACATCGTGCTGCTTCTGTTTTGCTACGCCGGAATTCTGGAATCAAGAATTTCATTGCCTTTTATATTCAGAGGCCTCCGATCGATACTAGTGATTATTCTGTTCACTTTTTTCCTAAATCTTTTTTTTAGTTCGGGCGGCAGACTGCTGCTTAGCCTCGGCTGGATTCATATCTATCAGAATGCGTTGATCCAGTCAGTTTTTATCGTCATTCGAATCCTGGTCATTATCGTGGTAACGACGCTGCTGACGCTGACCACTTCACCCATGGAGATTACAGATGGAATGGAAAACCTGCTCAGTCCTTTTAAAAAAATAAAGCTGCCGGTACATGAATTCGCGCTGATGATGTCTATTTCACTGCGCTTTATTCCAACCTTACTGGAAGAAACTGAGAAGATTATCAAGGCGCAGGCAGCACGGGGCTCTGATTTTACATCAGGCTCTTTGAAAAACCGAATGAAGGCGATAGTTCCACTGCTCGTCCCGCTTTTTGTCAGTGCGTTCAAGCGGGCGGAGGATCTCGCAATGGCAATGGAGGCGCGGGGTTATCATGGTGACACCGGCCGCACGAGGCTTCATAAATTGGTCTGGAACCGGCGGGATACGGTCATGATGATGATCATGGCTCTTCTGGCCGCAATATTGATCCTGGTCAGAGTATCAGGATGCTGGTGAGAAAATGGCAAAAATGAAATGCACGGTTTCCTATGACGGAACATATTTTTTTGGCTATCAGGTGCAACCCGGAAAAAGGACGGTTCAAGGAGAAATTGAAACAGCACTTTCCCGGATGCATCATGGGAAGCCGGTAAAAATTACGGCGTCCGGCAGAACGGACAGCGGAGTCCACGCTTTCGGACAGGTCTTTCACTTTGAAAGCCCGCTGAACATTCCCGAGGAGAACTGGTCACGGGCGCTGAATAGTCTGCTGCCGGGTGACATCTGTATAAGGAAAACCGAAACGGTACCCGATGATTTTCACGCGCGATATAGCGTACGGGAAAAAGAATACCGTTATCGTTTATTAACCCGGCAAGAACCGGATCTGTTCCGCCGGCTTTATACATGGCACATCACCCGTCCGCTTGATCGCTCTAAAATGAATCAGGCTGCCGGATATATTACAGGCACCCATGACTTTTCCTGCTTCTGTGCGGCGAATACAAGCGTTAAGGATAAAGTCAGGACGATTTACAGGCTGGAAATTGTAGATGAAGAGAACAGTGAGACGGTCATCCGCATTGCCGGCAGCGGATTCCTGTATCAGATGGTCCGTATTATTACGGGGACACTGCTGGATGTCGGCTCCGAGGTATTTCCACCTGAACATGTGCGGACGATTATTGAAGGAAGGGACCGGCAGGCAGCGTCTCAAACGGCCCCCGCGTGCGGTCTGACACTCTGGAGGGTGACCTATTAAATTTTAGTAACTACTAGAAAGTGTAAAAAGTAAAAAGAAATTAATGGTAGGATCGAACAGAGGTCCGTGTTCTTTGGTAAGTTCTCTTTTAATGTCCCTACAAAGCTTGACAACGAGTCTGGGGTATTATAATATATACTTCGGCATTTCTATTTTGACCACTATAGCCCCAAATGATATTGGCTCAAATAGATGAACGGAAACGGGAAGCAAGCTTTCCGGCTCGGTGCGGTTGTGGGTCGCAGCGGGGAATGAAATAATAAAAGGGAGGAAATAATCGTGCGTACGACATATATGGCTAACGCGGCATCAGTAGACCGCAAATGGCTCGTCATTGACGCTGACGGGCAGATTCTGGGCCGTCTGGCAAGCGAAGTAGCTTCGATTCTTCGTGGCAAAAACAAGCCGACTTTCACACCGCATGTGGATGTCGGTGACAACGTGATTATTATCAATGCAAATAAAATTCAGCTGACCGGAAGGAAACTTCTGCAGAAGCAGTATATCCATCATTCGGGTTTTCCGGGCGGCATCAAGGCCCGCTCGGCTCTTGAGATGAGACAGACACGTTCAAGAGAAATGCTGGAACGGACGATCAAGGGCATGCTCCCGCACAATAGTCTCGGAGCACAGATGTTCAGAAAACTTCATGTCTACGAAGGCGCGGAACATCCGCATATTGCACAAAAACCGGAAGCTTACACACTTCGCGGATGATTAGGGAGGGAAAATAAGAATGGCACAAGTACAATATTACGGCACAGGCCGTCGTAAAAGCTCTATCGCCCGCGTCAGGCTCGTCGCAGGTGATGGCAAAGTCGTTGTTAACGGCCGTGACCTTGATGAATATTTTAATCTTGAAACGCTTCGCACGATTTTGAAACAGCCTCTTGTTTCAACTGAAACGGAAGGCAGATATGACGTGCTGGTCAGCGTGACCGGTGGCGGTTTCACAGGACAGGCCGGCGCGATCCGCCATGGCGTTGCCCGCGCGCTGCTTAAAGCGGATCCTGAATACCGCGCAGTACTGAAACAGGCTGGTTTCCTGACACGTGATCCAAGAATGAAAGAAAGAAAGAAATACGGACTCAAAGGCGCACGTCGTGCACCGCAGTTCTCAAAACGCTGATTTGTCGGCATTTATGGCTCCTTTCCATTATCATGGGGAGGGGCTTTTTTGTTCCTGTGAAAATCTGTAAAAAAATGTGTGAAAGATTTCAATAAGCGATTTTTGTCGAAATTAAAGAGCTATACTGTTAAATGAGTAGTGGGATACTCTCTTTAATTTTATTATTTTGATAAGCTCTTCATGGAGCTTATTTTTTTGCTATAAATCAGGCAAGTAAAAAGCGTCTCTTCAGAAATGGGGAGACGCTTTTTGCTTGTTCTATTAGGAAAGACTAATCAGGACTCAGACAAAACCGGAGGATCGGTTCCTCAGGTTTTACTCAAAGGGATTAATTGAGACGGCTCAAATCAAATGAAAAATGAACAATGCACACAGGCCTGCAATTAGTACCAGACTGCTGCCGAGGTAATAATGGTGCCTTGTACGCCCTTCAGTATGACGTCCTTTATTGGAAAAGCTTCTAATAAGGGACCAGATCAAAATAATAATCAGCAGGCTGGTGACAGCTATTACTGAAATAAGAATGGTCATGATGAACGACTGAATATGGCTCAAATTATAATTATTAGGTTCAAGAGATACTGAGAGGTATAAATGTGTTAGTAAAGACAATTCGATCACCCTCCTCCATTATTACTGTAATGGGAATGGATGAATGTAATAATCAAATAAATTACAAATAGATGACAACCATTATGGATGAAGCGATTCAGGCACGTGCCCAGCTGTATATCTTATGAATATCTTCTGGGCATGTGCGGCAGCAGCCTCCGATCAGCTTTGCCCCTTCTTCGTGCCACTGTTTGCTGAGAACGCCGTATTCATTGTGGCGCCCCGGATTGTGCCACGTTTTTGTCGCCGGATCATACTCTTCCCCGGAATTGGGGTACACGACGATCGGTTTATCCGTTAAAGTGCGGACAATCTCAATAATCGGAGTGATCAGGTCTGCGGATGCACAATTCACGCCGATCGCACAAATCTGCGGATAGTCATTAAAATACGGGACGGCCGCTTGTAGAGAGGTTCCGTCACAGAGGTGGTCATCCGAAATACTGAAGGAGAGCCACGCATAATCGTCCGGAAAATCAGTTTCGAGGAGGGCGGCCAGTGCGCGGCTCTCCTCGAAATTTGGTATCGTCTCGAATGCGAATAAGTCAGCATTTGCTTCTTTCAACAGTTTCATCCGTGGCAGATGAAAGCGGCGGAACGCTTCTTCGGAAAGATGATAATTGCCCGTGTACTCTGACCCGTCCGCGAGATAGGCACCATATGGACCAACACTGCCCGCAACCAAAGGGCGGGGCCGTTTCTTTTTTTCTGAGTCGCTGAGGTTGTTCCAAAATTCGTCGCGCGTTTCACGCGCAATCAAAACGGCTTGCTTTATAAAATGTTCTGCCTGGGCTTCTGACCAGCCGCTTTCCTGAAATCCGGCCAGATTTGCCTGATAGGTGTTGGTCGTGGCCATATCCGCCCCGGCCTTAAAATAATCCATGTGGACTTTTTTGATGAGGTCCGGATGATCGATCAGGGCCTGAGCGGACCAGAGGCTGCTACTTGTGTCCACGCCCTGCTTCTCAAGCTCGGTTGCCATGGCTCCGTCAAGGATGACTGTATTGAACCTGTTCAGAAGCTTGCCAATGGGGTCGGTTTTCATTAGATTATCTCCTCTTAGATTTGCTTAAATTCGGACATTTCGGGCTGTTTACATATAAGTATACAATACAAAAATTTATACGATTATCCGTATTTAAAAACAATTAGAGCTGGCAAAAGCTGTCACGGTTGAAAAAGGTGCCCGGGTCGGATGCTATAAGGAAAGGGGGACGCATTATGGGCATCGTCATGGACTTTCAGGAGAGGCAGCGGCATAAGCAGCTGGATTTTGAACGCCGCGCACTGCAGGATTTATCCTTTGAAAAAATAGAAAAAGCCATTCACCGCAGCTTTGATTTATTTATTCCGGCCATTCCGTCAGGGGGAGGCATCGCTCTGGAAATGTGCGCCGAGTATGCGTTGGAAGCATTCCTGCTGGGCTCCTCAATGAGCAGATTCGGTTTTTATGGGGAGAACAGGGAGACAGCCTATGAGCGCTGTGAGGCTTCATTTGCGAGGCTTCTGGATGACTTCTGCGATTTCTGGCAATTCTGGATGCCGGAGGACACACGGCTTAGCGATTTAAGACAGTCCTGTGAAAGATATCTCCGGGAGTGGTGGACGGACGGCTTTGAGACCTCCCTGAAACGCTGGAAACTGAAACTGCGCTGACCGGATCAGAGATCAGGCCGCATAAATCGCACGATTGTCCATATACATGTTCAAGAGACAGGCTTTGAGCATGGAGGGAATCGTGATGAAACGAAAATGGCTCGTCGTGACACTGATCGCGCTAACATTTTTTGCGACAACTGCCGGTGTGGGGTGGCTACTTGTCAGCCGGTATACCGGCCAGTCCTGGCATCTTCCGCTTGCCGGGCGTGTTATTGTTGTCGATGCGGGGCACGGGGGAGCAGACGGGGGCGCGGTTGGCGGAAATACCGTAGAAAAAGAGATTACATTAGCCATTGCGCAGGATCTTCGCAACTATCTGCAGGAATCCGGGGCGCTTGTCGTGATGACCCGGGAAAGCGACATGGATCTGGCCGACGAAAGTTATACGGGCAGGCATAAAACCCAGGATCTTCTGCGCCGTGCCGATTTGATAGAAAAAACACATCCCGACGCATTTATCAGTGTGCACCTGAACGCCATCCCCTCACCGCGCTGGTACGGAGCCCAGACGTTTTATCATCCAAAATCGGCTGAAAATCAAAAATTCGCCCGATTTATTCAGGATTCACTGAAACAAACACTGGGAAATACAGAACGTTACGCCAAGCCGATCGGTCATGTCTATATCCTGAAGAAAGCGACTCCCCCTGCGGCTCTTGTTGAAGTCGGTTTCTTATCCAATCCCCGCGAGCGCTCACTTCTTGTCCAAGACAGCTATCAGAAAGAAGCAGCCGCGGCGATCAGTCAGGGCATTATGCGCTATTTCACCAATGAAAAAGTGCCGTCCAATTAAAAACATCCTACGTGTACATTTTTCACGTCTTCCGGGCGAAGGTTTGGTATACTGATACTGGAAATGATGTTAGAGAAGGGCGGGGCTTGTCAATGATTACTCAGCAGCAAGTGACGGATGTTTTGAAAACGGTTCAAGATCCTTTTTTACATAAAAACCTGGTTGAGACGGGCGGATTGCGTGAACTGAAAATAAAAGAAGGCCTGATCAGCCTCAAGATTGCTCTGGCAAAAGAAGACAGGGTCAAACAAATGCAGATTCAGGTAGAAATTTCTTCGAAGCTCAAGAAGGCAGGCGCGGATTCTGTAGGCATGCGGTTCAGGATACTGACAGAAGACGAGATCAAGGCGCTTGGCGGCTTTCCTGAGGCTGCACCGTCCTTACTTTCACCGGAGAACAAAACGGTTTTTATTGCCGTAGCCAGTGGCAAAGGCGGTGTCGGCAAATCGACAGTGTCAGTCAATCTCGCTCTTGCCCTTGCAAGAAAGGGCAAAAAGGTAGGTCTGCTGGATGCCGACATTTACGGCTTCAGCGTGCCTGATATGATGGGCATTGAGAACAGGCCGGCAGTAGTCAACGACCGAATCATTCCGGTCAGCCGGCTTGGCATTCAGGTCATCTCGATGGGATTTTTTGTGGAAAATAATTCACCGGTAATTTGGCGGGGGCCAATGCTTGGAAAAATGCTGAACAATTTTTTTAACGATGTGAACTGGGGCGATCTGGATTATCTGATTCTTGATCTGCCGCCGGGCACTGGCGACATTGCCATGGACGTGCATGCCAGGCTGCCTCATTCCAAAGAAATTATCGTCACTACACCCCATCCGACAGCCGCATTTGTGGCCGCGCGCGCGGGGGCGATGGCTGAGAAAACGGAGCATGAAATCTTGGGTGTCATTGAGAACATGGCTTACTTCAAAAGCAGGAAAACCGGTGAGGTGGAGTATGTATTCGGCAAAGGCGGCGGTGATAAGCTGAGCGATTTATTACACACAGATTTGCTAGGCCGGCTGCCGCTGGGACAACCGGAACCAAAAGCGGGAGAATTCGCTCCGGGTGTCTATTTTGAAGACGATCCGATTGCTGAGGAATATGACCGCATCGCGGAAAAAGTGATCCTAAAAATAGAGACCGCAGAATAATGAATCAGAGGGTGCAAAAGTGTTCGCAGGCAGGTAGCGGACACTTTTTTGTACTTCATCTCTGCATAATCTTCCTCCAGGCTCACATATTAACAGGGAGGTCCCTGTGAGGAGGAAAATTCATGGCAAAAACAACGATAGCTATTTTGGTCGCTTTGTTGCTGACTGTTCAGGCCGGGTGCGGGAGCAATGAAGCCCAGCCTTCCTATCAGGAAAACAAGAAGATGGTCCTCGATATGCTGAAAACGGATGATGGAAAGAAAACAATCCGGGAGCTGCTTGGGGATCAGGAACTGAGAGGGGCCGTTGTATTCGATGAACCTGCTGTAAAAAAGACGATTGTCGAGACACTGACAACAGAGCAAGGTAAGAAACTCTGGGATGAGCTCATTCAGGATCCTGATTTCTCCGAAAAACTCGCTCAGACAATGGAGAAGGAAAATGAGCAATTACTGACAAAAATGATGAAGGATCCTGGCTATCAGGGAATGATGATGGACATTCTCAAAACGCCTGATCTTCAGACACAATATCTGGGACTACTCCGAACGAAACCCTTTCGTGAACAAATCATGCGTGATATCCAGGAAACCATGGCAGGGCCGTTCTTTAAAAAACAGATGACAGACGCGATAACCGAAACTTTAAAAAAGCAGGCTGAAAGTAGTAAATGAGACTGCTTCCCCACTGGAAATACAGGTCAATCATTTTCAATCAAGAAGGCGATGTTTCGCCTGTGCGTCGGAAATCAGGCTTTTTATTGTGACAAAAGAATAGCCACGGTTTTTCATCTCCCGTATTATCAATGGCAGCGCACGGTCTGTCTGCTTGGCAGAATCGGAAGCGTGAAGGCGGATGATGTCCCCTTTCCCGGCATCCTGAAGTACGTGACTGACAATCACCTCATAGCCCGGATTGGTTTCATCCTGTGGGTTGACGCTCCATAATACAGGCTGCATATGAAGGCCTGATATGCTCTGCAGAACATCAGTATTGATTTTTCCATAAGGAGGGCGAATCATCTGGGGACGAACGCCGCCTGCTTTATAAATAGCTTCTCTTGAAAGCAGCAGGTCGCGCCTGATCTGCTGTGTACTGAGCTGTGTGTAGTCTTCGTGTCTCATACCCTGCGTTTCGACTTCGTGGCCGTCTTTAATAACATCTTTGATGATATCGGGATGGCGTTCTGCCCATTCGCCTGAAAAGAAAAATGTTGCTTTAATCTTTTCAGCTTTGAGTGTCTCGAGAATCAGCGGGATTTGCTGATCACCCCAATTACTGTCGAAGGTCAGCGCCAATTGTTTTTGATTGGTTTCCACCCGTGACAGTGCTCCCTTATCGTTTATCGGTGCGAAGACACTTGTTTCCTGCTTCTGAACGAACAGGATCAGTGCCGCAACAAAAGCGGCGATCATGATCAATAGAATGTTCTTCACTTTTCTTCCGTTAATAATCCAAAGCATAGATACTCACTCCGCTTCCACTCTGTTTGTACCATTCTATGGCCAGGCTTTACAGTATATGCAAAGCCGCAGCCGACACCGCGAAAAATGGGAAAATTAGGGCGAAAGAAAATTCATTTAAAATGATTGACAAAATAAAATCCGCTGGTAGAATGAATATTGTTGTCTTTTCAATTGAGAGTTTTCGGATGAAAAAGCCGAGTAAAAAAACTGTTGACAAATGAAAAGAAACAATGTAACATTGTTTAAGTCGTCTGATAGACGATAACGAATGTTCCTTGAAAACTGAACAAAAGCCAAGCGTGATGTAAAGGGTAAAACCCTTATGTCAATTCAATTTTGCTGAGGATCGAATGAACGAAGAAGAAACAAACGGAAGCTGTGGTTTCCGATGCACTATTTTTTGGAGAGTTTGATCCTGGCTCAGGACGAACGCTGGCGGCGTGCCTAATACATGCAAGTCGAGCGCACAGAAGGGAGCTTGCTCCCGGAAGTGAGCGGCGGATGGGTGAGTAACACGTGGGCAA
>NZ_SRJD01000018.1 GCF_004684935.1 Sporolactobacillus shoreae | reverse complement strand
CTTCAAAGTCATCATCATCCCAATCTCCCCACAACAAGACATCACATTACTTATTGTGGGTTTATTTATACTAGAGTGGGGGAATTTTTAATGACTTTGGTGGGGTACTTTTAAATTACTACATACAAATTAATCAAAATTTGGCTAATAAGAGGGATGAACATGAGAATAAACATATTACAGCATACACCTAATGAAGGCCCCGGTTCTATTAAAGAATGGTCGATAAGCCGAGGACATGAGATCTATGTCTATCATCCTTATCAATTTAACGGTGTTTTACCAACTGCCAATGAGACAGATATGCTAATAATTTTAGGAGGACCCATGAGTCCCAATGATTCTGACGAATGGATTTTGAATGAACGTAAGTTAATTAAAGAACTCCTAGACCACAACACGCCAATGTTTGGCGCCTGCTTTGGGGCACAGCAAATCGCTAAAACACTGGGTTGTTCCGTGGGTAAGGCACTAAAAGAAGTTGGTTGGGCGCCTGTCTATTTGAAGAGTGATGCCATTGAAGGATTACCCCAAAAACTAGTGGCGTTACACTGGCATGAAGAGATGTTTGAAATTCCCGATCAGGCCGAATTACTCTTCTCCAGTGATTTGTTAGAAAATCAAGGGTTTGTGATGAATCATAGGGTTATTGGATTACAGTTCCATTTCGAACCACAAGCAGATGACGTTAGAGAGATTGTTGTTAATGATGCCCAATACACGGAAGGCTCTTTGTTAAAGAAATCACCTAAGGAAATTTTGAATCATTCAGTACCTGAGGAAAATAAGGAAGTTATGTTTAAACTATTAGACTATATCACGAAGTAAAAAAAGGTCACACTGTACAAGTTGTGGCCTATTATTGTGCTTTTAAGCATTGAATTATTGAGGCCAAGGAGTGGCTTGAAGATGACAAAGTACAAATAGTTAAAGCTTCTAACCTGAAGACTTTTTACAGAGAAGCTGGTGATCCGCAAAAACCGGCACTCATTCTCTTCCATGGCTTTCCCTCAGCCAGTCATATGTTTCGCGATTTAATTCCTGAATTGGTAGATCAATTTTACTTGATTGCGCCCGACTACCCAGGTTTTGGCCAATCAGAGGCTCCAGATAGTCGAAACTTTACCTACACCTTTGATCATCTAGCCGAGATCATGGAGCACTTCTTAGAACAACTAGGGATTAAGAATTTCTATATGTATGTTTTTGATTATGGGGCGCCAATCGGTTTTAGAATTGCCGTTAAACACCCTGATTGGATCAAAGGAATCATTAGCCAAAATGGAAATGTTTATCAAGAAGGATTAGGAGAAAAGTGGGCTGCTCGTAAAAATTTTTGGGATAGCCCAACTCCCGAAAAAAGAGAAAGCTATCGTTCGACATTTGCTCCGGAGACGATTATTAACCAATACAAGTATGGGACGTTAGAAGGTTCAGTCTCACCAGATGGATACATGTTAGATATTGCCTATACGCATTCCAAGGGCTATGCCGACCGGCAATTGGATTTAATTTTTGATTATCAAAACAACATTAGACTGTATCCAGTCTTCCAAAACTACCTCAAAGAATACCAACCTAAATTATTAGCTGTTTGGGGCAAAAATGACCCCTCATTTATTTATCCTGGAGCGGAAGCTTTTAAAAAAGATGACCCCAAGACACAAGTTGCACTGCTGGACAGTGGTCACTTCGCTTTGGAAAGTCATGCTAAAGTCATTGCTCAGCTTATTAAGGGGTATTTCTGTTAAAAAATTCTAAGTAAATGAAGCTAATTAAAAAAGCAAAAACCATAGGGCTTTTGCTTTTTTAAAACTATTAGAACTTGCTATAGTGCCAGACGATCTGATCATTTTTTTTAACCTTTACGGCACCTGCGCCGACATTGGGTTGTTTGCCGTTAACGGTGAACAGCCACCCGGTATTTTTGGAGGCTTTCTTGTTGTTTAAACTGGTCACATATACCATTTTTCCGTTGCCGCTGCTGTTCATTTCGATATGCTGTTTGTTGGTGAATTTTTGAAGCAAGCTGAAGGCTGTCTCATCTTTTGAAAGTGTGATTTTTCCTTTCAGCACATGGGAACCGTCCTTAATGCTGATGACGGCACTTAATGCAGCAGCATTTTTAGCTGCATTAGCGGACTGTTCCGGCGCAGCTGTCTGAGCAGTTTCGTGTCCGGTGAAAAAGCCAGCGCCAAATAAAATGGCGGCGGCGAGTATATAGATAATGATTCGATAGATGTTTTTCACTATTTTCGACTCCTCAGTAGTTCGTACATTATTGAGCGGTATGTTTTCTTAATTTATTGGCCTCATTTGCGAAGACTTTGAACAGAAGCGGGGACACCAAACCGAAAATGAGATTTCCGGCCGCATGGTATAGATCAAAGGGCAGTCCGCTGATCCATAAACCGACGACCGTTAAGGGATTTTCAGTGAAAACAAAATAGGAGAAGGCCATGATGATGCCGAATAAAAATCCGCTAATGAACAGCCATAAGTAATAGAGCCACCTTCTATGGGGAATGAGTGCGGATAGGAGGCCGATCATTCCCCATGCGGCGAGATGAAAAAGCGTCCAGTAGCCGAGACCGAGAAACAGATCGGAAGCCAGCGCCGTCAACATCCCTTCGGCTGCGCCCATTTTCCAGCCAAAAAACCATCCGGTCAGAATGATGATTAATGTTGCTGGCTGGATATTCATTCCGTGAATCGCAAGCCGGCCGGCAACAGCGGCTGCAGTCAGCAAAGCGAGCAGTGTCATTTTATGGACAGTCAGCATGAGCATAACCCCTCCAGGTTATTATTTTATCGGGCAAGCTCCGCCGGCGCAGTCGCTTTGACCGATGAGCTCAAGGTCTTTCCGTTCTTTGAGGCGGAGCGTTTGATAGAGTTCAACAACATCGGCGGTGATTTCGGATTTTCGCTCCAGATATTTTTCTTTACTGATCGGCTCTTTTGGCGCTTGAACAAAGCCATGTCCGCTGTATGGAAGCAGCGAAGTTGACTTGCACAATTTTCGGTATTGCCGCAGCAGGCCGGAAATCTTAACAGTTTCATCTTTATGAAATGTAATGGTACAGCTGACCGAGTTGTCTGCCCAGTAGGTTTGAAGAAACAGCTGTGTTGCAAACTGCTCCTCTATCGAAACATCATCCGCGGATACAAAGCCTTTATGATCGGCGCCGCCTGCTTTAACCGGGAATTCGGCGACCATTGTATTTTCAGAGTATACGTCTTTCTCAATCGTATAGCCGGCTTTTTTCAGTGCAGGGAGTAAGGGATCGCTGTCCTGAAAGCGAATACGCTGAATCAAATATTTGGCGAAACTAAAGTGCATTCCCTCCGAAATACCGGCAAGCTTTGAGACTGTCCCGGACGGTTTGACGGTCGTATGTTTGATTGACGGGCTACAGCCGAGTGTTTGCGAATACTGTTGATCGCTCGTAACGACCATATGATAAAAGGCATCGAACGCTTGAACCGCTTGTTCATTAAAAATCGGTTTCTGATACAGATTGCCGGTTTCTGGATCTCTGGTATAATCAAACTCGCTGACCAGACGTTTTCCGAAATGTTGGAGTACCCAGTCTTGGATGCCGCTCATCGAGATGCCGATTCGCCGGTTTTTTTCAATAATCGTTCTTGAACATTCCCAATCATAGTGTGAGAACGTTACACGTTTCGCATAGTGGACGGCGAGACGAAAAACTTCTTCAAGCGACCAGCCCGCCGCTTCTGCGATTCCCGGAAAGACTTCGAATAAGTTGCAGGGTTCGCCATTTGCTAAAGAAATTTCACCGCAAGGGTTGGTTCCTTCTGCATCGGCATCGATACTCGGCTGGCGACCGTCCGCCAACCGCCCATAGTTGCGGATGTTATCGAGATTGACGATACCAGGTTCTCCATTCTTGGCAATCGCCTCGGCAACCGCATCATAGTGGTTAAAATCAGGCGTGACGAGCACACTGTTGTTTGATGCCCAACGATGATCCATTAATTGTTCCTGATCCTGTTTCATTGTGACAAAGGCTTGGTCATCCGGATCGCCAAGGGCAATTTCAGCACTGCGGCGTACGTTTCCGGCAACGACATTTTTTCCGATTAAATTGCAAATGTCCGTGCAGTCAACGGATGTGAGCCTTTTCCCGTTCGCTTTATTCAGCACACGGTTCACGGCATCAAGCATCTCGATGAACGGAACGGGTCCTGCGGCCACACCGCCGAATCCCCTAATTCTTTTTCCTTTTTCGCGAATAAGGCTGACATCGATAACGACATGTCCTGCATTGTCAATCGTTGACAAGAAGTGGGCATCAATGAGCAGTGCATTGGATTCCACCCAACCTTCGCGTGTATCCGGAGTTTGGTAGCAGAGATAAGATTCACCGTCATGAGTCTGGTACCAAGTCTCTGCATCTTGGGCACCAGCCTGAATAGCTGCCGCGTAATCGCCGTTTTCTTTGCTGATCAGGATATCCAGTTTCACTTGACGCATTACTGGAGGGATTTGACGAATATTTGCTGTGGAAACGGAGAAACCGACACCGCCGCCTTTCATTAGTTCGTCAAACAGAAAAGAGAAGGGCATGGATACGGCCGGCTGCTCTTTTTTCAAATAGAAGGGAACAATGTGACTGTCGCCATAAGCTTGAGGACGAATCGCGATAAACCAGCAATTATTCAATGCATCGCCGACACGCTGCTGATAGTCCGTGCCGGAGATCCAAAGGTTGCGGCCTGATGGGGTGGAGGCAAGGCTGTAAATTAATTTAAATAAACGTTCGGCTTCTTTTTCGAGCTCATAGATGGTTTCTTCGGATACCTGATCTTTATGCAGTCTGGGATCCAGATTTATATTACCTTCAACAACCCGCTTGACGGTTTCATCCCATTCTTCATAGCGGTCCAGTTCCTCAATCCAGCGGGCATAAGTCCGTTTATAGGTGACCCATCCGAGTTCCCCCCAGTGCGGCTGGACCTCTGATTTTATTTTTTTAATGTAAGTATCTGATAGTTTAATAGGCATAGCTGTACTCCTCTCGATTACGTTTCTTACTTATAGTACTACATATTGTATTTTAGTCAACATGACAAATCAACATATAGTATTTGTGGCTTTTTTGGGACAATCATGCATAGGGATAGGATTTTTGGTGTGACAGTTCTTGGCTGTATGCATTCTGAAAAAAAGCATTGTCACGCAATCGTCATTTTTATAAATTAAAAAATTTCCGCTTTTTGCTGGCGGGACACATTTGTCTGAACGACAGCTGACGATTCGCTATCGGAGGTGGAGCCAGTACCCGATGTACCAGTGATGCTAAAGCAGAGCGGTTTTTACGATACTTGGACGATCTGCCAATGATAAGGCAACAGGACGCCGATATGATCCTCTTTCTCTACCGGGATGACTATTACAACAAAAGAATCGGGCAAGCAGAATATCGCTGAAATCATCGGGACTGAACAGTGAAATGTCTATAGGTGACGTGGAAATAGCAGTCATCAAGGATTATGGTAGATTCTGCAATATCGATTGACGCTATGCGTTGATGGTTGAGGAGCGAAGAAAATGAGAAAAGCACTGAACTACTTGCTTTACCATCATAGGGACAGCGAAGGGAAAAATTGCTAAGATTAAGTGTGATGAAGGAGAGTTGTTTTAACCGTGGGAGATCTAAAAACCATATCAATCAGTGAATCACTATTTGATGAAGCATACAAATTGTTGGAGCAGTCATTTCCTAAATCAGAGATTCGTAGTTATGAAGAAATGAAAAAGATACTAAGTTACTCTAATTATAGGATGATTGGAGTTATAAATCATAATCAAGAAGTCTGTGGACTGCTTGGGACCTGGAATTTAGGTTTTTTCATGTTTGTTGAGCACTTGGCTGTTGATCCAAACAGGAGGGGAAATGGAATTGGATCAAAAATTATGCGCAGCTTTCTTGAATGTGTCGACAAACCGATCATACTGGAAGTCGAAGACCCCGTTGATGAAATAAAACGTCGCCGCGTGCAATTTTATGAACGACTAGGTTTTACATTTAATCCGCTTGGTTATATTCAGCCGATGCTGCAACAGTCCAGAGTTCCCGTTAAACTGAAGCTTATGAGTTACCCCAAACGAGTGGGCTTAGCGAAATTTTCAATCTTGAAGGAAAAAATATTTAAAACAGTTTACATGTCATAGGGAAGACTACTTATAGCCGGAGGGTACAGATCGATGGTCGGTGCCCCTTTTTTAACCTGAAAAGGAGTAAGTCAGTCGTGGTCCATTACACGGGAACAAAAAACGGCGAAACGGAAAGCCATTGGCCAAAGAACAACAAGCGATTAATGGACGTTTCATGATTCAACAATATCATCGGATCGGCCTATAAGTTATTTATAAAAGTAAGAAGGGTGATTTAATCCTGTTGGTTCATAAAATTCGTCATGTGAATATTTAAATCCCAATTTAAGTAGCAAGTTTTTGGAGGCAACGTTCTTTGGATTATGCCCAGCAAATAGATTTTTAGATTTAAGTTGATCAAATGCATATCTAATTACTGCAGTAGCAGCTTCTGTTGCATATCCGTTACCCCAATAAGCGCTTTTCAGGTGGAACCCTATCTCATAAGTCTTTTTATCCAGATCATATGGATGTAAGCCACAACATCCAATGTGCTTATTCGTTTTAAGTTCAAATAATGGCCAATATTGGACATTATATTGCTGATCACTTTTTATTTCTTTATTCAACCGATCATGAACTTGTTCTTTTGAAAACAATCCATTTGCAGAAATAAACTTCGTTACTGCAGGTTCTCCCCAAAGAGAATTAGCCAAGTTAATATCAGTTGTTTGCCATGTAGAGAAACCTAAACGATCAGTTTTAAGAAAGAATGCTCTCATAAATGGTTTTGCACCAACTTCTGCAGTTGTTCTTTATATTAATTATATCATATCAGGGAGGAACTCCATTCGAGCGAAGGAAATTAACTTAAACTTTGATGGTAAATCAGTGACCGAGAAAATGGAATCAAGTAAAGTACTTATGGTTGTTCTGGATAGCGGCCAGAACAAAGCTGTTGAACACGGTTTTACCATTATAAAGACAGCAAATGGAAAAGTTGCTAAAGTTAAGTATAGCGAAAGGTCACTGTTTTAAAGGTACATGATACTATAGGTTGTACATTGATTAATCAAAAACCAAAATCAGCTTCTTGTTGATGCGAGAAAGGTAAGATTGAGATGAATTATATTCTTGAAACTAAACGACTTCGATTACGAAATTGGAGAATTGACGATGTTGATAATCTAAAGCGTTTCTTGCAAGACAGGGAAGTGATGTATGCTTATGAACACGCATTTTCAGATGGAGAAGTTCAAAATTGGTTGAATTGGAATATAACGTCATACAAAGAAAACGGATACGGATTATGGGCAATTGAACTTCGTAGTTCACGCGAAGTGATTGGTGAATGCGGTCTGACTAATCAAATGGTTGAAGGAAAATCATATTTAGAAATTGGTTACCATCTTGTTAAAAATCGTTGGCATAAAGGATATGGAATAGAAGCTGCAAAAGCATGTAAATACTACGCTTTTGAAAAGCTTAACAAAGAGCAGGTCGTTTCTATTGTCAGGGATACAAATATCCCTTCCATGAATTTAGCAATTAGAAACGGGATGGTCATTAAGACTAGATTCATAAAGCATTATCATGGAATGGATATGCCTCACTATTTGTTTTCAGTAAAACGAACTAAGTAAAAAAAACTAATAGTTAACATGAAAGAAATACACATTATTTCTTTCAAAATTAGAGTCAGTCAATGGTTTTAGTTTATACCCTGAAGAACCTTGTTATCTTACCAGAGATAGAAAAACCTATCGAACCAGCTGAATTATGCTTATAAACTGGAAAATAGTGCTATTTTGTCTATCAATCTCTAGGCAGAGCTCGGCTTCTTCGGCCACTCTACGCGCTTTTTCCTTTGTACGAAATATTTTTGTCTCCAAATTAGTACGGCTTTTCGTCGGACTAGCCGGTTTTTCAATAAACTTCGGTATTCATTTGAATCTTGCCTAAGGTGTGGGTTCTTGATTCCAGTGTCTTGAGTTTGTGAACTACTGTGCCGTACGATCCAATGAGCATCAACAGAGCACCCAGCCATGCTAAGGGATTGGCAAGACTCGCTCCGGCAAAGCCCCAGAGTTTGATGAGAAAAATGACTGAAAATGAGCGCATTAATAGTTCTACGGAACTGGACAGAGTAGGTATCAGGCTGCGGCCGAGTCCCTGTAGTGTGTAGCGCATGATTAATAATATGGAGAGTAGACAGTACATAGTGCTGTTGCAAAGAAAATAAACCTGCACCATGTGGGTAACAGCAGGTTGCTGGTTACCAACGAAAAAATGACAAAGGGGTACAGCGAATACGATGATCAGTGTGCCCATGACAATACTTAATGAGCAAGAAAGCCCCATAGCCTGACGCACTCCTTTATGAATACGGGCATAGTGTCCTGCGCCCAGGTTTTGTGCGGCATAAGTAGCCATCGTTATTCCGAAAGAAAGTGATAATTGTGTGGCAAGAAAGTCAATACGCCCTGCTGTTGTATAGGCAGCAACAGCACCCGAACCCAGTGTATTAAGCATAATTTGAACAATGACGGCGCCAATAGAAATAATGGAAGTTTGAAACCCCATCGGCAGCCCAAGCTTAAGATGCTGTTTTACCTCGTGCAGCACTTTGGAAAAGTTCTTTCTGTACAGCACAAGTTCTGGGACGTAATGTTTGATAAAAACAAGACACCAGATAGCAGAAAGTCCCTGCGCAATGACTGATGCTAATCCGGCACCGGAAACGCCCATGTGAAAGAACAGGATGAAGATGAAATCAAGAATGATGTTAACGACGCAGGCGAGAGCCAGGAAAAAAAGGGGGGTTCTGCTATTTCCTAAAGCTCTGAGTGTGTTATTGAACAAGTTGTACAAAACAGTGACACCAATACCCCAAAAACAGACAACAATGAATTTCTGCGCATCGTCGATGATATCGCGAGGGGTCTGCATGACCGTCAGTATGGGTCTTGCAAATAGAACGCCTATAGAAGTCAGGATTAACGAAACGGCAACACTGATTAAAATATTGACCGCAAAACTGCGCTTAACTCCCTTATAATCTCGAGCACCGTGACGTTGCGCTGTTAGTATCGTCAAGCCGGCTGTCATACCCTGCGCAAATCCTATAATTAAAGCAAACAGACTGTCTGTTGCGCCAACAGCAGCCAGAGCACGAATGCTAATTGTTCGGCCGACAATTATCGTATCTGAGATATTATAAAGCTGCTGGAAAAGGTTTCCTATAAGAAGTGGGATCGTGAACATAATTATTTTTTTTATTGGGCTTCCCTCTGTTAAATCCCACATCACAAGCACCTCTGTTTTTGGCAATAAGACTATAATACATCAGTTGCTGTTATTCAAGTAACGAGTTTTTAAATTTTTTTTGATGCCAAGTTCGCTATTTGGTATGATAGTAAATCTACAAATGTTAGTTGCCAGAAAGAAGCGATAGAAGTATTTGGAAGAAACGGATGGAAAATAAAAAATGGTGAATGGATTTGTCCTTATTGCCAGAAAGGTGCAAGGAGATACGGGGAAAGGGACTGACCTGTTGATTCACAGTAAGACACTTCGGTCAATAAACAGGCTTACTGTTCAAATATAAAAAAGAATTTGCAAGTTTCTTAGCGAATATCAGAGGCGGTTCAACAGCTTGCAGATGGACGTATAGGATTAATGGTTCTGTAAAGATCCAGTGATTATGAATGGCGCTCACTATGATCCCTTGTTGAGACAATGACCAAACAAATCGAGGCACTTCTTCTTGAAGGACAGCGATTTCGGCTAAATTAAGTGCATTTCCTGATGAGTCAAGTGATTCAAATGAGATTTCAGCGTGAGCTACATCAACACTCGTCTTTCCTTGAATGATTACTTGAAAAGTTCTACTCAATGTAACAGAACAAACGCCATTTTCGAGTTTTGATTTACTATGAAAAATGTCTGCAAATTGCTGACAAATACTCTCCACTTCAGCCATCCGGATCACCTCACATAATATTTATGCGAGATGGAAAGAAATAAATAACTATCTGCCGGTTTTACCGGCAGATAGTTATTTCCCCAGAGGGGTGCTCATCATGCAATCATAAGCGTCAAGAGTCTTTATACCGTAGCGTAGGGAAGAAGATGGGGACCACATATTATTTATTTCGGTTAACGTATTGTTTCAAAATTTCTTTATCCTGATCGCTTAAATCATTTATTTCATTGATAATTCGTGCAAGTTGGTCCTTTTTATTATCTTCTCCGATTAGTATAGAAGTGATTGAGGATGTCACAATACCGATTAGCCCAATCCCAAATATCATCAATACTACAGCAATTACCCGACCAATCGGCGTTACTGGTGAGATATCTCCATAGCCAACCGTAGTTGCTGTCACGATCACCCACCATAGCGCATCGAAATAATCGTGCATGTGCGGCTCAATTAAAGAGATAGGGATTGGAGTTACAAGAATGACAACCAGTAGGGATACAAATACCTTATGAAGTCCTCGTTCTCTTAAAAAATTGTAAACTGGTCCGATGTACCGATGGCCAATTGCCGTAAATCGCAATAAACGAACCAAGCGCAAACCTCTGGCAAGCCGGAATCCTGATCCAAAAGGAACGATTGCAATCAATTCAATCAGGTGAGTTTTAAAATATCCCCATTTGCTCTCTGCACGGATAAAAAAATAAAAGTAATCAATAACAAAGATACCCCAGATGATCCAATCCAGTAAATTAACGAATGGATTTTCAAAAGAAATCGTTACTAAGGAGATAAGAACCAACGAGAACATAAACAGTTCATAATATTTTTTCATGAATAAATGACCTTTTTGCTAATTATACATCACCACCATCATCTCGCTGTAACCAATGGTTTACTAATTTTGAGCGTAGGAAAGTTTGATAAACCTCTGCATTGTCGAGGTCAGGTATTTATCCTTGTGATAAATCATTTTAAAATGACGGTTGAAATGCAGGCCATCAATTTCCTTATAGCACAACTGGCCGGAACAAGCATCGTTTATTACGGCAAACTTTGAAATAACGGAGACACCAAGACCTTCGGCAACGGCCATTTTTATGGAATCTACGTTGTTGCATGTCCAAGAAGCGTGCCAGGACAAGTCTTTTTCTGCCATAACCTCTTCAAATTTTTTACGCGTCCAGCTTTCTTTCTCCCGAACGATGAAGGGTTCAGTTTCAAGTTCATGCGGATTAACTGAGGTCATTGTAGCGAAACGGTGGTGAACGCCGCAAATAAGGACGAGTTCATCTTCCATAAAAGATTTTCTAATGAGGTCCGGTGAAGTAGTTTCTCCTTCAACAAGAGCTAAATCCAGTTGGTCTCGCAAGATGAGACTTTCAATCTTTGCAGTATTATCTTCAATAACTTCAACCGTGGTCTCAGAATTCAATTCTTTAAATTTTAGAATAAGTTTCGGAAGTATATAGGCACCAATTGTGACGCTTGCACCAATCCGTATAAAATTTCTCTTGTTTATCAAACGCATTTCTTTTTCTGCTTGGCTGTTCATTTGGGTAATGTGACGAGCATAGTATAAAAGGTTATTCCCAGCTTTTGTAAGATAGAGTTTCTTGGACAGCCTCTCAAAAAGCCGAACACCGAAATGCTTTTCAAGTTCAGAGATAGCCTGACTGACTGCAGGTTGAGACAAAAAAAGGGATTCGGCAGCGGCTGTCATGTTCAATTTATCACATACTGTGATGAATATTTGAAGATGTCTGAATGTCAATGTTCTTCCTCCATAATAGATTACTTATAACATTAATAAAATAATAATATTTTTGTTATCGATTAACAAGGCATACTATTTAAATAGTAGGGATCACTTAGGACGGTTTATCTTTTGAGCTTACTGATTCTAATATAGCCGAGGTATCGTAGAAGACTTCAGAATAATCAATGTGATTTTTAATCATTTTTACGGGAGATGAAACCTTGTCACTACTCGTAATAAAACTAATCATTGTTGCTGTGCTTGCCGGAATCTTTGGCTCTGTTCTTGGACTTGGTGGGGGTACGGTTGTCACTCCAATATTGACTCTGATGTTTGGGATTGACATAAATCATGCGATAGGTGCCAGTCTGATTGCTGTTATTGCCACATCTAGCGGTGCTGCGATTGCCTATATTAATGATGGGATTACAAATTTGCGTATCGGTATGTTTTTGGAGGTTGCAACGACAATTGGTGCGATCACCGGGGCTTTCCTAGCGGGTTTCATTTCATCAAGCGTGCTCTATATCATTTTCGGACTCTTTTTATTATATTCAGCGTTAGCCATGCTTCAAAAAAAGAAAGCAGAGAAATATGATCTGAACAGGGAAAAAGCCTTAGCCAATAAAATGAAACTGAACGGAAGCTATTATGATAAAAATCTGGAAAAAGAGGTCCCCTATCATGCGGTTCATGTGCCAGCAGGATTTGGTGTGATGTATGGTGCTGGCGTGGCTTCAGGATTGCTTGGAATCGGAAGTGGCAGTTTCAAGGTCATGGCCATGGACTTGTTCATGAAATTACCGTTGAAGGTCTCCAGCGCGACGAGCAATTTCATGATGGGTGTCACCGCGGCAGCGAGTGCTGGTGTTTATTTGCTTCGTGGTGATATTGATCCTCAAATATCCGGACCGATTGCCATTGGTGTGCTCGTAGGAGCAACAATTGGTGCTAAGATTATGCAGCGGATGAAAAGCAAAACCATTCGAATTATTTTTGTTCCGGTGATTGCTTATATCGCCATTCAGATGATGCTCGAAGGATTGGGGTGGAAGTGGTGAATCATTCGCAAGCGAAGGCAACTAGAGAAAAGGACATGGATTCAGTCGGAATAGTAATTGGGTGGACACTGAGGATAGGGATAGCGATGAGTAGCACAATCATTATTGCCGGACTTATATTGTTTTATATCAAGGGTCAATCGGGATATGAGGCAAATCGTTATCCAACGCACATCAAAGATATAATGCAAGGTTGTTTTGCACTGAAACCATATGGTGTAATCTTGACAGGGTTGCTCCTCCTCATGCTCACTCCGGTTTTTCGAGTAGGCATTTCGATTATCGCCTTTCTCGTAGAGAAAGATTATTTATATACAGTGATTACTCTGATCGTTTTTTCTATTCTAATCATTAGTTTCTATATTGGTAGAATGGCGTAAGTTTTAATAAAATGGCTTTGTTAAACTTATCTGTTGTTTTTCGCTCCATGCGCTCGCTTTCCGCGGGCGAACCGTGAGCCTCCTTGCTCGGTACCCTCGCTGCGGGGCCAGAAGGCTCGCTGATTCCGCAGGAGTCTCGCGCCTTCCGCTCCAAACAGCGGAGAGGCAAAAATAACATTGGATTTAAACATAGCCAATAGAATAAAAAGTCAATATGATACAATTTATTTGATAAGTCAGCGAAAAATCTAAGATCAAAAGCAAAATTGCTGAAGTGGAGGAGTTAATTTGTGGCTGTTCAACCTTTGAACCCGATCGCTATTCAGCTGGGTCCTATTCACATTTATTGGTATGGTATTATTATTGCCTGCGGTGCGTTGCTTGGCTTGATGATTGCCATGCGCGAAGGCAACAGGCGTGGACTTCCCAAGGATACATATGTTGACCTTATCATGTTTGCAGTACCGATCGCCGTTATTTGTGCTCGTATCTATTATGTCGCTTTTGAATGGTCTTTTTATTCGCAACATCCGTCACAAATCATTGCTGTGTGGAACGGTGGCATTGCCATTTATGGTGCTTTGATCGGAGGGGTAGCCACGACGATTGTATTTTGTCGCAAGCGTCATCTGTCGTTTTGGAAGGTGGCTGATGTTATTGCTCCGAGTGTGATTCTCGGACAGTCACTTGGACGTTGGGGTAATTTTATGGATCAGCAGGCCCATGGGGGCCCGACGACCCGAGCTGCGCTTGAGAATATGCATCTTCCAAATTTTATTGTCAATCAGATGCTGATTAACGGCACCTACTATATTCCGACTTTTCTATATGAGTCGATCTGGGATTTTGCAGGTTTTATCCTCCTCCTTATACTTAGGCGGGTGAACCTGCGCCGTGGTGAACTTTTTATGTCCTATGTCATCTGGTATTCGCTCGGCCGCTCGTACATTGAAGGACTTAGGACAGACAGTCTGATGCTGGGACCGCTGCGCGTCTCTCAATGGCTGGCAGTCGTACTGATCATTTTCGGGGTCGGGCTGATCCTGTTCTGGAGAGTAAAAAAAGAGAAGCGTCCGTATTATCTGGATGCCTGATCATTCTGTTCCGCCTGTAATACGGAACGACACACTTTTTACTTTAATTAACAATCTGTTTGACTTTCATTCACATCATTGGAGTGATGAAATTGCCGTATCGAGTCCTGGTCGCAGATGACGACAAAGAAATTGTCGAGATCATATCTGATGCATTAACGGACGAAGGTTTTCTTGTCAGCCGCGCATATAATGGCTCACAGGTGCTTGATCTGATGCAGTCTGAAAAAATAGATATTTTTGTACTCGACATAATGATGCCGGAAATGGACGGACTGGAGACGTTGAACCAGATTAGAAAAGACTCAGATGCCCCTGTGCTTATTCTCAGTGCAAAGAGTCGTGATATTGACAAAGTCATCGCTCTGAAGATGGGTGCGGATGATTATGTTGCCAAGCCATTTTCAATGGATGAACTTATTGCTCGAATCAATGCCCATTTAAGACGCGAACAAAAAAGAGAGAGAAAAGGAGACGTTTTACATTTAGGAACTATTGAGCTTCATCAATCGGAGTGGTGGGCCGCTGTGAATGGGGTGTCTGCTGATCTTTCGACTAAAGAGTTTCAAATTCTAAGTTACTTTTTTGCAAATAAGAACAGGGTACTGACACGTGAACAAATCTATTCTGCAGTTTGGAATGACACCTATGGTGGAGATCTCAATACGGTTACTGTACACATTAAAAATCTTCGTTCCAAGCTGGGCCGCGAAGGGCACCGGATTAAAACGGTCTGGGGCATTGGCTATAAGTTGGAAGGCGATCGCTGATGCAGAAATCGATCCGTCTCAAGCTCTCTGTGTTTTTTCTTGTCATGTTTCTCTTGTTTGTCGCAATGCTTCTGTTCAGTTTTGTTATTTTTTTCAGAAATGATTTTCGTTATGATGTGGTAAAAGAGGAGCAATATTATCAAAATATGGTTTCGAGACTTGCTGAAAAAGCGTCTGCATCCAAGGATGAGAAGAGCATAAAGAGACTGCTGACCTCCTACGCGAATCATAGAATGCAAATTCAATTACTGGATGTAAAGGGAAACGTACTGTGGTCGTTGGGTCAATCGCCAACAATTATTAACATATCGGCAAAAGATTATATCATTACGCGAGGTACCGTACGATATGGCCTGCGGATAAATGGGATGAATTTGACACGCACCGAGGTATTTGAAGAGTACGCCATCAAGTACCTATGGATCATCTTGCTTCTCTTTACTTTTCTGTTTTTATTGATCGCCTTTTTTCTTCATCTATCCATTACAAAACCTATTTTAGCGCTTTATAGACGGATGGAGAGCAATCCATTGAAAATGAAAATAAGGGCAAAGGACTACCGGCATGACGAGATCGGTGTTTTGGAAAAAAGGTTTGATCAAATGATCAATCGATTACAAACTGTCGACAGACAGCAACAGACGATGCTGGCAGCCATTTCGCACGATCTGAAAACACCGCTCACATCGATCATCACGTATACCGAGCGGTTGTCTTCCGGAAAAGTTTCGGATCAGAAAAAGCAGCATTATTTTGAAGTGATCGGTCGGAAGGCGGACGATATCAGAGACCTGATTGATAAGTTTCAGGACGCTGCCCTTGTCACTGATTTAAATGCACCTGCAGACTTTCAAATCGTCACTGCCTCAGAATTCTGGCAATCTGTTTTGGAACCTTATACAGAAGAATGGGACGGTGTGGATGCGAAGCTTGAATACGACAGTAAAATAGACAATACACAGACGGTTCGAGTTGACGCGTCCTTAATCAACCGATTAATTGCGAATATCATGGGCAACGCGATCAAATACGGTGCGCGGCCACTTATTGTGCATGTTTATATAACACAAAGCCATAATGATATAAAAGTAAAAATTGAAAACAACGGGATGCAGGTTCCGGAGGAGAAACTGCAGCTTCTTTTTGATCGCTTTTATCGCGGAGAACCATCCCGATCCCGTGAAAAAGGGGGCAGTGGGCTCGGTCTTTTTATCTGCAGGGAAATTATTGAAAAGCACGAAGGATCCATTCGTGCTTACAAACCCTGGAACAATGATTTTGGTATTGAGCTAAAGCTGCCCATCGTCAATTCTTAAGTTTTCTTTATCTTTTTCTATTTTTATTTTATTTTCAATTGTTAGGATGGATGACATAGGGTAATCCCCTGGTCACCCATTCTTTATTTTTAAGCTCTGTTAAACGTGTCTGTTGTTTTTCGCTTCTGGCACTCGCTTTCCGCGGGCGATCCGTGAGCCTCCTCGTTTTTTACACGCACTGTGGGGGCTCACTTGACTCGCTGATCCCGCAGGAGTCTCGCGCCTTCCCGCTCAAACCAGTCATGGGCAAAATCAACTTTTAGCGTTAACATGGCCTATTTTTAAAGAGAGGAGGAAGTAGATATGAGTGAACCCATCATTGAATTTAAAGGAATAACCAAACAGTACAAAATGGGGGAGGTGGTTGTTAATGCTCTTTCCGGCGTGAATTTCATCGTCAATAAAGGGGAATTCGCTATAGTAGCGGGTCCAAGTGGGGCTGGGAAGAGCACTGTGCTGAATATTCTTGGTGGCATGGATACCCCAACAAAAGGACACTTTACCGTTGACGGCAAAGAGATCAACAACTATTCACGAAAGCAATTGATCACGTACCGTCGCAAGCAAATTGGGTTTGTTTTTCAGTTCTATAACTTGATGCAAAACCTGACCGCCCTTGAAAATGTGGAACTGGCTGTTGAAATTTGCGATCACCCCTTTCCGCCTCGTGATGTGCTGATGCAGGTGGGCCTGGAAGAACGTGTGAAGAACTTTCCTGCACAGCTTTCCGGGGGTGAGCAGCAGCGTGTAGCCATTGCCCGCGCACTCGCAAAAAATCCGAAGATCCTGCTTTGCGATGAGCCGACGGGGGCTCTCGATTACAATACGGGGCGTTCCGTATTAAAGCTTTTGCAGGATACGTGTCGGAGAACCGGCATGACCGTTGTGCTGATTACGCACAATCTGGCGATTGCTCCGATGGGCGACAGACTGATCAAGATCAAAAATGGACGTGTTGAAAACATGGAGATCAATCCTAACCCTGTCAATGTTGAAGAGATTAAGTGGTGAGTGCGATGCAAAAAACACTAATTAAAGAAGTATTTCGTGAAATTAAGGGCTCTTTGAACCGCTTTTTCGCAATCCTCGTGATTGTGACGCTTGGTGTCGCTTTTTATGTCGGATTTAATTCCATCGGCCCGGATTTATCTGCATCCGTTGCCAGCTACTTTTCAAAAAGTCGGTTCATGGATCTTCAAATCCTGTCACCTGTTGGCTTTAATCAGGACGATTTAAAAGCGATACGCACGGTGCCCGGCGTCAAGAATGCCCAGCCTGTTTTTATGATGGACGCCATGCAGACGTACGGAAAACAGACCAATGTTGCGCATTTAATCTCCATACCAAACGGTAACGGATCAAACGAAGCGATCAACTCGCTGACCCTTGTAAAGGGAAGGTTTCCGAAAAATTCCCACGAGGTCGTCGTGGATCAGCAAAAAAACGGAAGCAATCCGAAGATCGGCGACCTTGTCACTTTGTCATCCGGTTCGGCGGCGAACCTATCAGACAGCTTGCACGACACGAAACTTAAGGTAGTGGGTACTGTCGATAGCCCTGCCTATTTAACCAGAGACCGGGGAACCAGCACCATCGGAAATGGCAAGGTAAGCGGTCTGATCTTTATGCCGCAGCAGAACTTCAAGCAATCTGACTACACGGCCATTCTAGTTACCGCAGCGGATACCAACGGTTTGGAAGTGTTCAACGACACTTATTCCAACAAAGTTTCCGCTGTGAGAGACGACTTAAATCACGTGGCAGATAGCCGGACCAAAACGCGTTATAACGATCTCGTCAGCAAGAACAATAAGCGGATTGCTCAGCAGCAGAACGAATATAACAAAAAAAAGAAACAAGCGGATCAATCATTTGCTGATGCACAGCAGAAAATCGACGATTCGCAGAATAAGCTGAAAGCTGCACAGGATCACTTGAAAGCGATGGAAAGTCAAACCAATCAGCAATTTTCCGAGGCACAGACTAAACTTGACACCGCAGCAAAGCAACTTGCCAACAGCACGGCAGAATATAACCAAAAATCCGCCTCGTTTCAACAATCGGCAGCAGCGGCACAAAACCAGTTTGCCACCACCGAGAAGCAAATCAATGCCCTTTCGTCAAAAATTTCATCTCTGCAGAATCAGCTTAACGGACTGGAAACCGAACTTTCTGTCGGTCAGACGAGCGGAAGCCTGACACCTGCACAGATGGGAAGTCTAAACGCACAGATTCAAAAAATAAAAAGTACACTGGTCACTTTGACACAGCAGCGGGCAACAGCACAGGCTAATCTCTCGGCTCAGCAGAAAAAGCTTGCGGCCACGCAAACGCAACTGAATTCCAGTAAACAACGCCTTGCCGATTCGGCGGCACAGCTGAACAGTCAGAAGGATTCATTTGCTGCTGCGCAGAAAAAGGCGAAACTGCAGATCACACAAGGGCAGCAAGAGATTGACAGGCAAAAAAGTTTCGTTGATCAAGCACGGCAGAATCTAAAAAAACAAAAAACGGAGTCGAACAAAAAGCTGAGTAAGGCGGAGCAGCAAATCCATGATGCCAAACAAAAAGTCAACCAGATTGTGAAACCAAATTGGAAGATACTGAGCCGCGATGACAATACGGGCTATTCAAGTTTCCAAAGTACCGTTGACCGTAGCAATGGCATGTCCAGTATTCTCCCGGTCATCTTCTTTGCAATAGCTGCTCTTGTTTGCCTGACGACAATGACTCGGATGGTACAGGAACAGCGTACACAAATTGGTACGCTTAAGGCTTTGGGTTACAGCAATGGGGCCATCGCGTTCAAATATCTTTTTTATTCTGCTTCGGCGAGTCTGATTGGAAGTATCATCGGCATGGTTCTTGGGTTTATCTTATTGCCGTCCGTACTATTCAAGGCTTATATGATCTTGTATTCGATGCCAGCCATGAGTGTCGGTTTTCATCCCGGTATCGCCGCTACAGCTCTGGTGATTTCATTAGCACTAATCACGGCAGCCACGCTGTTCACCTGTATCAGCGAGCTTCGTTCTGTACCTTCGGCATTGATGCGACCGGAACCGCCAAAAAGTGGGAAACGGATTCTTCTTGAGCGTATCCATTTTCTGTGGAACCATCTGAGTTTCAGTAAGAAAGTAACGGCACGCAATCTTTTCCGATACAAAAAGCGTTTCTGGATGACGGTATTAGGCGTCGCCTGTTGCTGCGCGATGCTCGTCACCGGTCTGGGGCTCAAGGATTCTATATCCACTCAAGTCTCTCAAAGAGAATTTGGCGAGATTATGAAATACGACATGTCCGTTCAACTGAAAAACAATGTGACTGCCGGTCAGACAGACACGATAACGCACCTTCTCAGGAACACGTCCGGGGTATCCTCGTTCATGAAAAATACCAACAAGAATATCACCGTGAAATCGGGTTCGAAAAGCGAACAGGTGAATCGCATGGTTCCGCAGCAGCCCAATCAATTTTCAAACTATTTTAAGCTGCGACAAGCACCTTCGCGCTTTGCAAAAACGGGCGCACCGATTTCTTTGTCAAATGATGGTGTCGTCGTTACGCAGCAGCTCGCTCAGCTGTTAAACATCAAAACGGGCGATACCCTTGCGATTGAGGATGATGCGACGCATAGTTATCATTTTCGCGTTGAGGGTATTGCAGAGAATTATTTGCTGAATTATGTGTTCATGACACCCACTTTGTATTCAAAGGCATACGGCTCGCAAGTAGCGGTCAACCAGATTCTGACGAATCTCAACACGAAGGTCTCTCATAACTCCATTTCTTCATCACTGACGAAAGTCGATGGTGTCGCCAACGTGTCTTTCCTGTCTGATAGTGAACAAACTTTTCAAGACACGGTTAAGAGTCTTAACGATGTGGTCTGGGTCATTATTTTGTCGGCCATCCTTCTTGAGTTTGTGGTTCTTTATACGTTGACGACGATCAATATTGGTGAACGTTTCAGGGAAATTGCCACGATTAAAGTCTTGGGATTTTATGACCGAGAAGTTTCGGCATATGTCACCCGTGAAAGCTATCTACTAACATTAATAGGCATCGTGCTCGGACTCATTGGCGGACTATTCCTGCACGCAAAGATTCTTAGCGGTATTGAAGTAGACGGCGTTATGTTTGTCAAGTCAATCCTACCGCAAAGCTTTATTGTCAGTGCCTTGCTTACCTTCATTTTCACCTGGGTTGTCAACTTGATGACCATGCGCCCATTACGCAAGATTGACATGGTTGAGGCGCTAAAGGGTAATGAGTAACCTAGAACACATAACATCGTGAGGGTGTATCATTGTTTATTATGTATTTCAGAAGTAAAGAGGAGCCTAATCAGTGTAGGCTCCTTTTTCATATATAATAAAGGCCGGACAATGACCGGTGGATAGGCAGAAAGCACGACATAATGAGTAAGCCGAGTGAAATATAGAACTGAAGCACCCACTTCTGGTTCAGGAAAGAGAGACCATGTTCATTTTTATCATGGAAGCAAATCATATGGAGCTGAAACTACTGATGAAGAAAAAAGTCATGGGGATGCCTAAGGACACTGATCTACGCATATCGCGTTGACTGGTGTCCTTTTTATGCATCCTATCGCTTAATAACGTGGACGTAATAGCGGTTTGGGGTACCGGCAATGTGGTTACTGAACCCAGTTATTCAAGTGAAATTACCTATTGATCCATTTAATCCTGCATCATTTCTGGTAGTACATAACAAACGTGATGAATTTTGCAGGTAATGGATATATTAAGCTGATGTGCAGATATATTATCGTGGAGATGGATCATGTGCCTTATCGTGTGAAAAAAATTTTGCCGCTACTCGTTCTATGTTCGTTCATCTTAACAACTGGTTTCTCACCCATTGATCAAGTACAGAATCGTTATGAAACGAAAGGGAAAATTCCAGAACCGGTTTATTCTATGCGGCACAACGAAAAGAAAATAAAGGTATGCTACTTGACTTTTGATGACGGTCCCTCTGAATCATCAGAGAAGATTATGGGTTTATTAAATCAATATCATGCCAAGGCGACGTTTTTCCTGCTCGGCAAACACATTCTAAAATTCCCTGAAGTCGTCAGGAATATGAAACGGGAAGACTTTACGATCGGATTGCACGGCGTCAGTCATGACTATAAAAAACTGTATAGCTCGGAAAAATCGGTTGTTGAGGACATGATTGACGATCAAAACATAACTATGGAAGTGACTGGTCTCAGAACGCCATTTATTCGCACTCCATATGGAAGTTATCCTTTCATGAAGGAAAGTTATCGCCGCGCGGTCGTGAACCATGGATTTATTATGTGGGACTGGAATGTTGACAGTTATGACTGGAGATACAGGGACTGGAGATTTGTTCAGCAAACCATTAAGCAAATAAAAAAAGTTGAAAAAGAAGGACAGGTCCCGGTTCTTTTGCTTCATGATCGGACTTACACCTTGAGGCATATTGAATCGCTGCTTCTCTATTTACAGCAACATAAATATCAAATGAAAGGAATTGATGCTTCAATGAATCCACTGCAGTTTCCCTTAAAAAAACAGTAAGAAAAGGTACAACAGCAAAATCTACTGGCAGTTTCTCTTTGCGTATTTGCAAAAGTCGTACTTTGATTGGTGGTCTTGAATAAGGGATTGCGGTGGAGAGAGTTCTTCAACTAAAGTAAAGCAAAAAGGGTACCAGGGCCAGGTACCCTTTTTCGAAGGAGATGTTTTTATGGGCTACCGGCGGCTAAACGGTCCCATTTTATCAATAGACGAACGCCGTTCCAACAATGATCAACAGAATGAACAGAACAACGATCAGAGCAAAGCTACTGCCATGGCCGTAGCCTCCGCCACTGTATCCACCATCGCTCAATGTATTCACCTCCTTATGACCTTGATAGTACATTTTATGAGTTTGATGATGTTGCGAAAGGGACGAACGGAGCGGTGAAATGGCCCGTTTTTCCAAAATAAGCAGCGAATTTGGAGGCTAAAGTGAAGGACGTTTGAGTCATTGGCCGAACCATTTGCTTCTGTTGCCCCAAATTTTGATGAAAAAGCAGTCAAAGAGAATGACCAATTAAAAAGGGCACCCGCTACAAGGTGCCCTCCGAATGAAGGGGTGTGATCAGTGCCAATGGGCTTGGTGATTCCCTTAATAAACAACAGTAGTACCGACGATAATCAACAGGATGAACAGCACAACAATCAAGACAAAGGTACTACCAACGTGGCTGCCGCCTCCATATCCACAACCATATCCACCATCGTATCCCAACAGAAGCACCTCCTTATCATGTGTTACTATATTCTATGGTTCAGACCAACATGGGAAAGGGGTAAACGGAGTAGTGAATCTGCCTGTTTTTCGAAATGTGGCCTCGTTGGCGGATTCGGGGTGACGGCTTAAGCGAAGAAAAAAAGATCCAGTCCAAAGAGGCCGACTGGAAGGTACTAACTGTAAATCAAGGGGTAGGAGTTACTGCGCCATTAGATCAAATGAGCGTTAATTTTCATATGCAATGGATTGTTTCCGTTTAAAAAGAGATAAGTTGATTTCAATCATTTAATTATAGAATGCCATCTATTTTTACTTTATCCCAAATTTCGCCTAATTTTTTACCGTCTATTTTGAAATTATTAAAAAGATCTTCAGTAGACTTGTACTCTTTTTGAACATCTTTACTAGCGACCAATTTAAGCGTATCAGTGTGTGAGATTTGATATAAACTATCTTGATATATGAGATCAAATTCTCTGCCTTGATTGATCATATTAATGACTTCATTAACGGATAATTTGTCCATATCAATCACTCCTCGTATGTGGGTTTGGTCATTTATAATCATACCAAGATGGGCTCCTTTTTTTCATTTTCTTTTTTCTATATTGAGTGAAAAACAAAAAGCTGTGCGATCTCGAAGGATTGTGAGAGGATCAGGTTTTACGATATCCTGTGACTAGTCATAAAAAATTGGGATAAAAGACCGATAAAAACAGAGAGATTAGTTTTGTGAGGGATAAGCATGATGAAAAGATTGTTGAAATCATTAATTGTTCTCATAACAGCTTTGATTTTAGTTATTTCGATTAGCGTGCCGACAACTACGCGTGCTGCATCGCATCATTTATTCATCGAAAGGTTGGACAAACGGAAACTTTGCACGATACATGGATTACAGTGTCATGTCTAATAACTCGATTAATCGACAGGCGGATAAGCTCAAAAGAAAGAGTACAAGTGCAACCGCACAGGCTGTGAGTTCTTGGATAAATAGCCATTTAAAATATGGCCATCCGAGGGGTGGAGGTGGTGCCATTCGTGCATTCCAACAGAGACGAGGTGTGTGCACAGACCAATCCTACTTAACGGTTGCAATGCTGAGCCATTTGAAAGTTAAGGTGAGGCTGGTATCTTCGAGGCCTCTTTCCCACGGATTAATGAATCACGTATGGACTGAAGTCTGGATTCCTTCAAAACATCAATGGCGCGTTTATGATTCAACATGCGGTCTCTATGATTACAGTAAAAAGGATTATATGGTATATCTTGATTGGCTGATCGAACCCAATACGGATCATAAGCATCAACATATAATAGCCCTATGGAATTAATGTTTTCAGACCCTCAGGGGTCTTTTATTTTTGGACTTATGTCCGTTGAGCACGTGTATTGTGCGAAACAAAAACCCCCTGAGTGGATTTTCATTGTCCAACTTCAGGGGGTCAGTTCAGATGCGGATGGAAGACAAGTCCTTTATAACAGAAAAGCTGAATATGGTGTTCGAACTATGAGAATGATATGGGTAAGACTAAGACCAATGGAAGCAATGCCAATGAGTTCCTTGTGCTGAAGCGAAATAGAACAAGAAAATAGGAACTTAGTTAATTTCTCAGTTTGAAAGTTGCGACCAGTTGATGGAGTTCATCAGCCATCGTGGAAAGAGTGGTTGCGTTGACTGCCACTTCTTCCATGGATGCAGACTGTTCTTCAGCCGCTGCAGAGACATTGTCCGAATTACTACTTGCATCTTTGGCTATTTGAGCGATACGATCAAAAGTGGCAACGACACTTTCTGTCTCTTTCGAAATATTATGGACCGAATCGGCTACATTTTTAATTTCCGCATCTACCGTCTGTACTTTCAACTGAATGGCATCAAAGGCTTGGTCAGCCTCTTCAACAACGTGATTGCCCTTTTCCACTTCCTTAATACCGCCATTCATTGAATCCTTAGCGTTCAAGCTTTTTGCATGAATCGTGGCAACCACCTGTGAAATTTGTTTGGACGACTTTTGTGACTGCTCTGCAAGCTTTCGTATTTCTTCAGCTACTACAGCAAATCCCTTCCCGTTTTCACCGGCTCTCGCAGCTTCTATGGCTGCGTTTAATGAGAGAAGATTCGTTTGTTCTGCGATGTCATTGATCAGTTCACTCATTTTTCCAATATCCTGAACCTGTGCAACCAATTCATCCAGCGAAACGGCGACCTTTTGGTTCGTTTGCTTAATCAGATTCATCTGCTCTGCCACTTTCTCAAGCGATTGAGTGCCCAAGCTTACGGTTTGAGAAGCCTGATTAGCAGTCTGGCCCAATTTCCCTGTCTTTGTGGTGATATTTTCTATTTCCTTATTGATGACTTCAGCATGTCGACTGGTATCAGATACTTTTTCCGATTGGTCGTTCGATCCAATGGCAATCTCTTGAATGGAGTTTGCAATTTCATCAGAAGTAGCTTTGTTTTCTTCAGTGGAAGCAGTCAGTTCTTCTGAAGAAGCGGCCAGGGATTCTGCCTTTTGATTGATACTTTCTAAGACTTTACTTAATGAGTCAATCATATGGTTCATACTTGTTGTCAATTCTGTAAATTCTTTATTGACTTTTATGTCGTTTCCCAGTTTCTGGCTTAAATCTCCCGCACTTATTTTAGTGAAAAGAAGCACAAACTTTTTAAGAGGGCGGATGATTCTAAAAATGATGAAGAGCAACGCAAGGGTAATGAAAACGACTAAGAAAAGGCCGATCAAAAAGCTGACGGCGTAAATCAGCGGATTAATTTTACTATAAATTTCACTGACCCGCATAACGCCGCCAATCTTCCAACCGGTTGATGGATTCGTCACATAGAAAATGCGATTGTCCTGCCCGTTTTGTGTAACTTCAAAAAGGCCCTTTGATGATTTACGTGCTCGATCTGCAATGGACCGGTCGGCCGATTGGCCTGCCTCGGTCTTTGGATTCGCAATCCATTTGCCGTTTTCATCGAGCAGGAATGCATAGCCATGATCGCCAACGACAACCCGATCTGTCAACTTATTAAGCGTACTTAGACTAACATCCATAGAAACAGCTGCTTGATTATCCCTGGTAGTCTTCGCAATGATCACGGTGATCTTCTTTGTCAGCGTTGAAACGAAGGGAGGCGTGATTACGATCTTTCCGGGATGAGCCATTGCCAGCTTATACCATTGTTCCTGCCTGATATCGGTTGTCAATTTTGCTTCAGGCGAGCGTACATATTGTCCTTGACTATTACCGTATGTAATCGCTTCAGAGTTACTGTCCGATTGATTGATATTACTGAGTAGGTCCTGAAATTTCTTCTTCTGGCTTAAGTTTCCGGACAGTTCCTGACTTAGATGATTGATTGTAAAGCTGTTAGCGGTGACAAATTGAGTGATGTTTTCATTCAATAGGTTAACGCTATTTGTCGCATTGTCATTCAGATCATTTTCCAGAGCACCCTTTACGTCATTGTAAACAAATGTAAAGATAAAGAGATCAGGAATGACGACAACAAAAATGATTAAAAAAATGAGGATGGTTCTAAGACTTAATGAGGACAGCGTCAATATTTTTCTCACAAAACACTCGCTCCTTCGGAAGCAATAAAGTAGTTTACGACCTAATAATTATCGACAGAATTCATCAGGAAATGTTTGGCGAAAATTTGACATTCAAATAAAATTTTTTAAAAACGCTATAGGAATGTATTGACAGATTATGGTTTCGCTTGCTTTAGGTAAAGGAAAAAAGGGTACCCGGCCAGGTACCCTTTTTCGAAGGAGATGCTTTTATGGACTACCGGCGGATAAACGGAGTAGTGAATCTGCCCTTGATGAAACGCCTTCATATGTGTCAAAGTCCAACTGTTTTGTGCTATGCTTCTTTAATCTAGAGTTTCGTCGCTTAAAGGATAATATCGGATTTTATGATGGTGTTTGATTACCCAAATTTAATTAGCCCAATTGATCTTACAACTACCGTTTCTATTTTCTTTTAACATCCATGCCCTCTCCGTTTTCTTATTGTTTAATACCTGAATGGATCACACTAAAATGGCTCTTTACTTGAACATCTATTGAAGGATAGAAATCATTCCAGTTCTTTTCAACCTTCAGACACTCTTCCGGGTATTTACGAAAAAATGTTGGATAGAAATCAAACACGTCACTCTTCATTTTCTGGCTTTCTCTAACACTGTCTTTGATGTTTGCCGCTATTTTCCGGTTAACGGCTCGTTCCACACGCCAAATCGTATCTGAATTCAACATATTCCATCGGGTTGTATTCTCAAAAATAATTCCGTCTCCTGTGACATTAGCCATAATTAACCAATGGCCGTGGCGAATGACAGCATGAACATCCGCTTTGACATTCTGAATGTTGATTCCGATTTGACCTGGATCCGGGCTAAGCTTCAATGAGTAGACGGTTTGCCAGAATCTATGAGTCAGAATCAACTGTCCATAGGTCAAGTCATGACTGATCGTGCCAACCATTCTGTTTTTCGAAAAAAGTGCTGACCGTGTGATTTCCATTGTCTTTTTTTCGCCTTGTGCACCTGCTGCCTCAATTGATATCATGGGAAGAATGAAAGAATGACCCGCATTCGTATTCATTACTACCGCATCTTTGAGCGTGACGGACAAATTGCCATCTTTTCTGACATATTTGCTGAGCAGCTCCCCTGAGTTTTTTTCAAGAAAAGGCTGATATTCAAGTATCTTCGGAACCGGATCATTTGTTACAAATAGATTCGTTCTTTGTCTGATTTCACGGAATCTCATGCAATAATCCAGAACATCCTTGATTCGTTTTTCAGCCATCCGCCGGCCAATAATTATTGCCCGGTCATGTCCGCGAAATAATTGGCGTGAAACATGCTTTTCAATATTATTTATGGCTTCAGAAATGGTATCACCCGAACCGGAAAGTACAGAAGATTGAATGGTCTGAGAGGCACTCTGAGAACCTGATGAGCCGGATGCCGCAGCCTGAGGCAAAAAAAGCTGAACGGTCGCCTCAACCTTGCCTTCATCATTGAGATCAAGTCCCGTTGCGGTGACAATGATGATATTGTTAATCTCCTTTAGATCAGCACATCCCTGAAGATAGAGGATGAGCACTGAAATCAATAGTGAACAGGTTATACGTCGTACTATAGCTTTAAGACGGATTGTCATATCACTTCATCTCCGCAAATCATCTAGTGTCCGGTCCGCCTCCGGTTCCATGTCGAACCTGTAAAATGCGGGCGCCTCTTCATCGTCCAGAGAGGCCCTCGGACCAAAGTATCGATAATGCTGGCTTTCTTAAACGGGGCGAGTGGTTCTAGATAAGGCACACCGAAAGATCGGAGCGAACTAAGATGGATTAAAAGCACAATAAAAGAAAAGATAATGCCAAGCAGTCCGAAAGTACTTGCCAGAATCATGATCGGGAAACGAAGCAGCCGGACTGTGTTTGATGCTTCATAATGAGGAATCATAAATGAAGCAATGGCAGTTATAGAAACCACAATAACCATTAGCGGTGACACAAGGCTCGCCTGAATGGCCGCCTGACCAATGACCAAAGCACCGACGATGCTGATTGTGGGACCTACCGCCCGGGGCAATCGAATGCCCGCTTCCCTGAGCGCTTCGAAGGTGATCTCCATAATTAACGCTTCCACCACTGTTGGGAAGGGAACTTGCTCATGTGCCTGCGTGATAGAAATCAGTAGCGTTGTCGGAATCAATTCCTGATGGAAAGTCGTTACCGCAACGTAAATTGATGGCCCGAGAAGAGCGATCATCATATAAAATGTCCTTAGTATCCGAATAGCCGTACCGATAATGAATCCTGAATAGTAATCTTCGGGTGAACTGAAAAACATAAAAAAGGTGGATGGCAAGACAATGGCGTGAGGACTCCCGTCGACAAGGATACCTGCCCGTCCTTCAACAAGTGCCCCGCAAAATGTATCCGGGCGTTCTGTCGAAAAAACAGTAGGGAAGGGACTCCAGCTTACATCCTGAATGTATTCCTGAATCATCCCGCTGTCATAAATCCCATCTTCAGAAATGCGCCGGACTCTAAGTACAATTTCTCTGACGAGATCAGGATCGCACAGACCATCAATATAACTGATAATCATGGGGGTATGGGTGTATCTCCCGATTTCCATGCGTTCAATCTTCAATCTTGGTGTCCGAATTCTTTTTCTGACGAGTGAAGTATTCGTTTCCAGAGATTCGATAAAGCCTTCTTTCGCTCCACGAATCACAAACTCCGTAGAAGATTCCTCAACCTGGCGTGTCGACCACTTTGATATACCAAGTGAAAGAGCCTGAGGCAAACGATCAATAAAAAGGACGGGATGACCATTTGACACTTCCTGATAGACGGTATCAAAAGAGCCAATTTCTTTAATATCAGGAATTGAAAGAGTGTTTTTAATGGATGCCAGATCACTCGGACCCTCTTTCAGAAGATAAAGAGGCTTCAATACGTTCTCATCGATTTGGGCGACATCTGCCGTTCCTGCAATATAGATAAGGAGGGCACGGATCTGTGGTGCTTTGCCTAGCGTAAGGTGTTTGATGACCACATCTGAACTTTTGGCGTACACTTGGCGAATAATGCGTTCATTCTCGCTTAATCGTCGTGCCAATCGTTTGATGTCGTTGTATTTTGTATTATTTTTTGAGGAAGAATGATCGATCCTTTTATTTTTTCTAAGCCAGTTTAGCATGGGGTAGGTATCCTTATTGGGAGTGATTCATTGTTCGTATTATTTCTTCAATACCATCTTTTTATTTATTTTCAGCCTCAGACACGCTACCAAAAAGAAAAGGGCAGGAAAGGCTATATTGCTGCAAGACATCGCGACAACAATCAGAAAATTGCCTGTTTGAAATAAGCTTGCTGTGCTGTTAAAAATGCGTAGACTGATCCAGAAACAAATAATGAAGATGGGAAGAATGAGCAGCCGTTCTTCGGTCATATGCAGTAATTTTCCGGAATTCCTGATGATGATAAAAGACAAAAAAGCGAGTTTGATGAATACGCCAAGTACCCAAATACTCATGAAAAAAGCGGATGTCCGTTCAACAAACGTGCCAACCTGGATGTATCGTTCTGCGAGTGAGATCGGGTAAAGGGTAAGGCCCGTATATAACCCGAGAATACCCAGATCAGCAATAAAGGTAAGGAGTATCGTTACGGTTATGGCTGTCACACACAAAAATCCGGATTTTATTATCTTTTTTGGAGTCTCGGTAAGCGAACCCAGGCAGAAAGTCATCCAAAAAAATTCGCTATACCAGACCATCGGCAAGACAGACCCCTTTAATGGCGGAATGAGTCCTTTCTCTAGAACAGGGAACAAATTCTGAAATTGAATATCGGGCAACAGTAGAAAAAAAATACCGAAGCAAACGAAGAGGATGAAGGGAAGAATTAACTGAGCGCATCGTGCAATGACTTCAATGCCATTTTTGACTGCATAAGCGCAGACAAGGATCATAAAGCCGATAATGATAAAGGGTGATGTGAACTGATAGAAGACATCAGAAATGTAGAGCTGATATTCTTTAAGTATATAGATCTCTTCAAAAGCAAAGAAACAAAGGATCAAAAAAAGGGACACATGACCCAATGTTTTGCCAAGTAACTGAATGATAATCTCGCCCATATTTTTTTCAGGGAAATATTTACGAAAAAAACTGATCAAGAGAACCATTAAGTAACCGATGAATGAACCCAGTAATAAAGAGACCCACATGTTCTGCTGCGCATAACGATAAAGAGGCATCGGTATCGTCAGAATTCCTGTGCTTACAATGCCCAGATAAAGAATGATATAGGTTTGCGACGCGGATATTATTTCTTTATGGGCCATGATCATTTGTTCTCCTGTTCCGTTGATTTCTATTTCTTTCGTATACTTTTCACAAAAAAAAGAAAAGTATACGAAGAAAACGAAACAAGATGTCTCTACTTTCCCAAAAAAAATGAAATTTCCTTGTAGCACGAAATTGCAATAGAGTGAAGGGGATTTTAAATCGGCGCTGCTTTTTCAGTTTTGTGTTCTAATTCGTTCACTGCAGACATAGAATCATCAAATGTGATTTAAAAATGAATGCGAGGTAATTGAATGAACACAGAGCAAAAAAAGCTTACGTATCTTTCTGATCACGGCTGGAAGCCACGTAAATACATGGCCATGAATCGAACAAGTGTTGTGTGGTATTTACAAATTGGTGATGAATTTAATAAGTTGGAGTCAACGCTAAATATGCTTGAAATAAGCATGATGGAATTTAAAAGCTTGGTTAGGCATTGTGAGTATATTGAAAAAAGAATGAAAAGTGATCTTAAAAGAAAAGAAAAGTGGAACTTAACAGAAGCAAGACAATGATCTGACACCCCACGGGGTGTTTTTATTATGGACTTTAATCCTTTGAACATAATCTTTTTCAGCGTCAGGATGATGGTAACAAGGATAAGTTATAATTGAGATATCGCCCAAAGCATTGACTTTCGATTTAATTTTGACAAAGTTCATTCGAATCATTTAGGCTAAAATAGCCAATATTTTCTATTTGCAAGGAGAGTGAACGAATGTTTCCAGAATTAGAAACCGGAAGACTGTTCTTGAGAGAAATTGTTAACGAAGATGCTCCTGCCATCTTTAATTGCTTTTCCAATAGCGAAGTGACACGGTATTATGGACAAGAAACTTTAACAAGTCTTGAGGATGCGAGAGAATTTGTTGATTATTTTGCAGGCATCTATAAAGAAAAGCGCGGCATCAGATGGGGCATTCAAATAAAAGGACAGGAAGGCATTATAGGGACGATTGGTTTAAACGCCTGGTCTCGCAAACATAAAAGGGCTGAAATAGGATATGAACTTCATCCGCAACACTGGCGAAAGGGCTATGCCTATGAGGCGGCTTCGAAAATTATCGCTTACGGATTTAACGAACTCGAGTTAACACGTATCGGGGCAGTTGTATTTACTGAGAACAACGCATCTGATCGATTGTTAAGCAAACTCGGCTTTGAAAAAGAAGGCCTTTTAAGAAATTATATGTATCAAGGTGGGCTCCCTCACGATACCCATGTCTACTCGTTACTTGCCTCGAAGTCAATTTAGGATTGATGGCGGGAAACGATCATACAAAAAAATCCCACGCCTCATGGATCATCAGACTACTTTTTCCTTTCAAGTAACCCATGAAATAGGATACGGGCATTTTGGGTGATGAGCCCTTATAGGGCGTTAACAAAAACTGCCGTAGAATCGGCAGTTTTTGTTATAAATGGTACCGCCATTGCGGCAATTGGCTTGGTTGATCCCGCAGCCTGATTAGCGATATTTAAATCCCTAAAGACAGCACATTTTCGTTTAATTTTAAATACGCAAAAAACGGGTCAGTCGCACCCTCAAAGATTTGTTTTTGCTCCGATATGGCAGTGACAACAGTCTCCAAGATGGACCCCTTAAAATCATTTCCAAAGGTACGTTTTCAATTTCAGTCACCACCTGATTAACGCCCTTCTTTGTGGTACGAAATCCTTTAAGGCGTTCATCGTTATTGAAACCAGGTATGATAAACAGATTCCGTATCTTGTATGTATTCCTCAACAATTTTATCAATTTCTCTACTGGCCAACTGGCATACCTCCGCATAAATTCTATGACCTTATAGCGAAAATATAAGAGGCTACCCGATGCTTCACGGATTTTCCTTTTTTGTCCGTGCTAATTCGAGAACGATTTGAAAAAAGATATGACAATTTCATACCCTAACAGAATCTACACAACTTCTCAATAAAATGCATATATGAGACCAAAGGACAAGTATAGGTTCTCATTCATGCGAAAGACCATATGACCTGTAGCAAACAGATTGTTTCATTTGACGTATATACCCCCATGGGTATAATGAGGCTGAAAGGAGATGAAAAGAGCCGTCAAACTGAATCTTTAGTTTGAACAAATACAAATCATTTATTCTGGATGTTCATATTGACTTCTGGATGAACGGATATAAGGGGATGAGATGAATGAGTTCAAAGGCGATGCAGATCGGGATCACGGGGATGACCTGTGCTTCCTGCTCTACAAGGATTGAAAAATCGCTTAATAAAATGGATGGCGTCGAAGCGAATGTCAACCTCGCACTGGAAAAAGCGAAGGTGACCATCAATGAGGAGAAGGCAAGACCCACGGACATTGTACAAAAAATTGAAAAGCTGGGTTACGGTGTGCGGACGCAAAGGTTGGATGCGGATATTCTCGGAATGACCTGTGCCTCCTGTGCCGCGCGCATTGAAAAAGGATTGAGCCGTATGGCTGGTGTCGTATCAGCTCAGGTTAATCTGGCGACTGAATCTGGAACTGTGATCTTTCAGCCGGGGATTACTGAACCGAATGCCATTTACAATCAAGTCAAAAAGCTTGGATACAAGGCTGTTCCGAAACAAGAACAGGCGACGGACGAAAAAGAGAAGGAGCTCAGAAGAAAGTTGCAGAAACTGATCTTATCCGCTGTTCTTTCGCTGCCGCTGCTTTACACAATGATTGCACACTTGCCCTTTAATACAGGCCTTCCGATCCCCCACTTGCTGATGAATCCATGGTTCCAGCTAGTCGTGGCAGGTATTGTACAGTTTTACATTGGCGGCCAGTTTTATGTCAGTGGTACAAAAGCTCTATTAAATAAGAGTGCCAATATGGATGTTCTGGTTGCGCTGGGTACGAGTGCTGCTTACTTTTACAGCGCATTCGAGACATTCCGTTATCAGTTCGGCGGACTCGCCAATCCAGAGCTGTATTATGAAACAAGTGCGATTCTAATTACGCTTGTCCTGTTAGGTAAATATTTTGAATCACGTGCAAAAAGGCGGACGACTGCGGCGATTACTGAACTGATGGGACTGCAGGCCAAAGAGGCAACAATCATTGAGGATGGGAAGGAACGAAAAGTACCTATTGATCAGGTTGCTGTCGGTGATTTGCTACGTGTCAAACCTGGAGAAAAAATACCTGTAGATGGTATCGTTGTCACCGGCCATTCTTCCGTTGACGAATCGATGATTACCGGTGAATCGATTCCTGTCGAAAAAGGAATGGATGACAAAGTCATCGGGGCCACGGTGAACGCTAATGGAACGCTGACCATGAAGGCTGAAAAAGTAGGTAAGGATACGGCAATTGCCGGAATTGTCAAGATTGTTGAGGAAGCCCAGGGATCAAAAGCGCCGATCCAGCGGCTTGCCGACAGTATCTCGGGTATCTTTGTACCGATTGTGATCGGTATATCGGTGTTGGCATTTCTTGTCTGGATTGTATTTGTCACTCCCGGTCAGTTTGCTCCGGCACTGGTTGCGGCCATTAGTGTCCTTGTGATTGCCTGCCCTTGCGCTTTAGGCTTGGCAACGCCGACATCTATTATGGTTGGGACTGGCAAGGGGGCTGAGAACGGCATTCTCTTTAAAGGAGGTGAATTTCTCGAAACGACCCAAAGTCTGCAGGCTATTCTGTTTGATAAGACGGGCACCATTACTAATGGTAAACCGGAAGTTACGGACATGATTGCACTGAATGGCGCAGAAAAAGAAGAGCTCCTAACGCTTGCTGCTTCAGCAGAATCAGCCAGTGAACATCCGCTGGCGCAGGCGATCGTTACCTATGGAAAGCAGAGCAGCCCGGATCTCCCTTCACCGGATCAGTTTAAGGCTCTTGCCGGCTATGGTATTAAAGCAACGGTTTCAGGAAAGGAAATAGCGATCGGCACACGGCGGCTAATGAAAGATGAAGGCATTTCTTTTGCTGAGACTGAGGAACGAATGAATAAGCTTGAATCTGAAGGGAAAACGGCAATGTTTGTTGCCTACGATGGCAAACTTCAGGGGATCATTGCTGTTGCAGACACCATCAAGAAATCTTCGAAGCAAGCCATTGAAGAATTGAAAGCACGCGGTCTCTCGGTGTATATGATTACGGGTGATAATGAGCGAACGGCTCAGGCGATTGCCAGACAGGCCGGCATTGACCATGTGTTTTCCGAAGTCCTTCCCGAAGAAAAAGCGGCTAAAGTGAAAATTCTTCAAGAAAAGGGACTGAAGGTAGCTATGGTCGGCGATGGCATCAATGACGCACCGGCGTTAGCGACAGCAGATATCGGCATGGCGATTGGTACCGGAACAGATGTGGCCATTGAGGCAGCTGATATCACACTGGTCGGTGGTGATCTGCTTCATATCCCAAAAGCGATTGATCTAAGCCGGAAAACGATGCGGAACATTCGTCAGAACTTGTTCTGGGCACTGTTCTATAATATTGTCGGCATTCCGGTGGCCGCACTTGGCTTGCTTGCACCGTGGGTAGCTGGTACCGCCATGGCCTTCAGTTCTGTATCCGTCGTGACGAACAGTTTGCGTCTGAAACGAGTTAAAGTCTGAATTTGAAAGGTTTTTGACCGAGAAGCTATAGAGCATCAAAAAAATGAAAAGGAGATTGACGACTTATGGCAAAAACAACGCTTGATGTTAGAGGTATGATGGGCGATCACTGCAAGAATCTGGTGACTAATACACTGAAGGGTCTTGATGGGGTATCTGCTGTATCTGTAGATTTGAAAACGGGTGAAGCTGCTGTCGACTATGATGATACGAAAGTACAATATGACAAGATGAAGGAAGCTGTTGAAGAGCAAGGATACGATGTTGTCGGACAGCACTGAATTGGTATCGATTACTCATTTGATATGATTAGATGCGGTATATTTCAGAAGACCTGGAAGAGGGTAAAACCTCAGTTGAATACGATAAAGCAATCAAGGATTCAGATCAAAAAGGTGAGGGAAGCTTTTGAAGCAAGGATACGATGGTTTCGGACAAGATGAATGGTAATGAAGTGCCTCGCCTGAAAAAGGTCAGAGGCTTTTTTTTATAATAATGGCTCTGTTGAGGTGCTCAGATCTTTTTTGGTGAACAATTACTTATACATTGTTTCTACATATTTATCATGCAATCTGAATTTGTTACTATATGTCATTCGGAAAATAGTTACTGTATGATGAAAGAAGGTGATGAGTGTGAAGAAATTACAAGTCTTAATGGTGGATGATGACTGGAAGCTACGCAATTTGTTGCGGATCTATTTGTCCAAAGAAGGCTTTGATACTGTTGAGGCAGCGGATGGCCATGAAGCGATGCTGAAAATTAAAAATCAGTCCTTTGATCTGGTCATCCTTGACGTGATGATGCCCAATATGGATGGCTGGCAGGTCTGCCAGTCGATTCGGAAGACACAATCCGTTCCTATTCTGATGTTGACGGCTCTCGGTGAGACAAAAGAAAAAGTCCAGGGGCTGGAACTCGGGGCGGATGATTATCTGACCAAACCCTTTGATCCTGAGGAATTGATCGCCCGCGTTCATGCGTTGATTCGCCGTGCATCTTCTAACTCTACCCAACAAACAAATAATGATGTGCTGCATTTTCCCGCGCTGATGATAGATAGGGATGGGCGTCAGGTTTTTGTTCATGATCAATCGTTGGATCTAACGCCAAAAGAATTCGATCTTTTTGCTACGCTAGCTAAAAATAAAGGACGTGTTCTGTCCCGGGAACAGTTGATCGAGCAAATATGGGGCTATGATTTCGAAGGTGATGCGCGGGTTGTTGATATCCACGTTAAAAATATCAGAGAGAAATTAAAGAGATCCGGTTTAGCTTATAACCCGATTCAGACAAGTTGGGGAGTCGGCTACAAATTTGAGGCAGAGGTCGGAAAATCATGACGATCAATCGAATTGGATTGAAATTGGGTGCGGCTGTTCTCGTGCTGATGATTGTGGTTCTCGTGTCTTCTGGCCTTGCAGTAGATCGATTGTTCACCAATTTCTATGATGCTCAAATGAAGGACAATACACAGGAAGTCGCAGCACACTTTGTGACCATGGCAGAATCCAATGATACCTCTTCACAATCCATGATTCGGGCTTTTGCCAAATTTTCCAGTGTGAGAGTCTTTTGGCTGACTGATGAAGGAAAGATTTTGACGTTTCCAGGGGAAAAACAGCCGGATCTATCTTTTATACGGGCACGTGATACCGAGCGACTGCATTCCGGCCGTTCTATAGCTTTTCAAAACTATGATCGTCATGGAAACCGATTTTATGTTATTGGCAAACCTGTTCGAATAGGAAAAAACACTAGGTCTGCGATCTATATTGTCTCTTCCATGAAAAAAATAGATGATTCTTTACAACGACTTCGAAACTTGCTGATGCTTTCTGGACTGGGCGCGTTTCTTCTCGCCTTAGGGATGATTCTGATCATGAGTAAATTGCTTTCGCGTCCACTGCTTCAAATGCAGCAAATGACCAATAAGATGGCAAAAGGTAACTGGGAGACACGGCTTCAGGTCAGAAGCCGGGATGAAATCGGGATGCTTGGGCACTCCATTAATGATCTGGCTGCAAGTTTGCAAAGATATCGAGATACACGGCGAGCGTTTTTCTCAAACATTTCACATGAACTCCGAACACCTGTCACTTATCTACAGGGTTATGCTAAAGTTCTGAAAGATGGATTAGTTGATTCTGATAAAGAAAAAAAACAGTACCTCTCCATTATTTATCAAGAATCCATCCGTCTCGAGCATTTGATTAATGACCTGTTTGCCCTCTCGAAAATCGAGGAAGGACAGATCAAACTCAATATGGAATGGATGGATCTGAAAACTACAATTAAAACAGCTGTTCAGAAGGTTAAACTTAAAGCAGAAGAGAAACGGTTAAGTTTACAGCTGGATTTACACGATCATGTTCCTCTTATTCGAGGAGACCACAAACGGATGGAACAGGTATTGTTAAATTTACTTGAGAATGCGATCCGCTATACGGAGAAGGGCAGCGTTCTTGTACGACTGACTACGACAAAAGAAGCAACGGTACTGTCTGTATCAGACACAGGCATTGGCATTTCTGAAGAAGAGTTGCCCTACATTTTTGAACGGTTTTATCGAGTGGAGAAATCGCGTGCGCGTGAATACGGCGGGACGGGTTTAGGTTTGTCCATCGTCAAAAAATTTGTTGAAATGCAGGGCGGAACGGTTCGTATCGATAGCCAAATAGGCGTCGGGACTACTTTTACATTAATCTTTACTCATGAAAAAAAGCAGAAAAGGGGCGGGATGAGCTGATGAAGAAAATAGACTGGTTCTTTTCCATTTTTTTAATCATCATGGGGCTGACCTGCCTGCTCTTCTCTGCCAACGCATTTGGTCATGAGAGTTTTTTTGCATTTGGGAGGATTCTTTTCAAAGTCTGCATGTGGGCCGCCTGTCCGGGTGTCCTCGTTGGCAGCCTGTATCTATGGTTCCATTACCGGAACAAAGGGTGATGCTGTTTTTTTCAGAAACGATTCACTTTCCACATGTTTTCCACACAGATTCCACACAATTCTTGTCTAAAATCATGATTAAAGAATGAGAGGAGGAAGGAATCAATGGATTTGAGCTGGTTAGCATTACTTGCTTGTCCCCTGATGATGCTCCCGATGTTGTTTATGATGATGAAGGGGAATCATTCAGACACAAACCATTCCGGACATCAGAATGGCTCAACTGAATTAGATGACCTGAAAGAACAGAACAAACTCTTGCAGGAACAACTTCAGCAGCTTAAAAACAAGGGTTAATCTTCAAAATTTACGAGGAGGAATGTTTTATGAATTGCTGCGGAAACCATGATCATGACATTCAGAGTCATGCAAATCATAGTCAGGGAAATGAAAATAATAGTGCTCATGGAACGCATCAACACAGCCATAATTTGATGATGGCGGTCTGCCTCATTGTCCCAATAACTGTGATCATTGGTCTGTTTTTCACAGGGGGATTTTCAGGATCAAATAGTTTGCTCATACTAGCTGCTGTGCTGATTTGCCCGTTGATGCATCTGTTTATGATGCCGGCGATGATGAAGAAAGGTAATGGGCATCATCATTGACCTGAAAAAAATTTAGATCAACTGTTTTTATAGAGACGAAAACTCAATTGGGTTTTTCGTCTCTATTTAATAAGGATTTCGTGATGTCCTTGTTGATGATAAGCGTGGGAATTCAATATGTTAAATTAACGAAATAAATATATCCGTTTGTCTAAGGATATAATTGTCTAACCTAAGATTGATATAGATGAGCCTCATTTTTAATAACTTGGAGGCGGTCCTCTTGGGACAGCCTTTGTTATTATATATTGCATTCAAATAGATTTACTTGATTCTGTTCGCGCCTTAGTAGTCCTGAGTGTATATTTTTTCTAAGTGTTTATTTGGCATGAGTGTATCGGGTTTATTGTTAATCAATACGTTGGCATAGTGATCGACCTTTTTATTGATCAATCGCAAATGAGCCTGGATTTTTTCAGCCTGCGCCATTGTTTCCCGTTGCTGCTCCACCATAATTCGGTAACGTTCAGGGACCGTTTGGTCACCTTCGAGACATAATTCAATGTAATGCTTGATTTTGGCGAGCGGCATTCCGGTTGCCCGCAAACAAGTCACGATTTCTACCCATTCGATATCAACGTCATCAAATACCCGACTATTATTTTCATCACGTTTGACTGTCGGTAGTAAGCCATGATCGTCATAATAGCGAATGCTGTACGTTGATACATGAACTTTTTGCGAAACTTCTTGGATGGTGTACATTAATATTCCCCCTCCCTTAGAAAAGCTTAAGTTAGTACATACTAACCCTGACTGGATATTCATAAAGAGGATATTATCACGAAAGCTGATACAGTACAAGAAATGATGGCTTTCTTTTCAGCATAATCAGCCTTTCCTTATAACACTGCTAACCATTGGTGCTTTTTTCACGAACGGAACAACATTTAAAATATTGCTAAGCGAAAAAGTAACTGGGGAATCCCTTGGTATATAAATAAAAATCGAACATTCTACAAAAAAGTGGTCAAAAGACTTGCCTTCTAACAACTCGAAGGGGATATACTGCACTGGTAAAGACATCAACAAAAGGAGTGCGTGAATATGGATTATCGTACGGTTGGTAAAACCGGAATTAAAGTTTCCAGCTTAGCCTTCGGTACCATGTCTTTCGGCAGTACCGCGGATGAAGCGACTTCCAAAGCTATGTTTGATCGCTGCCGAGAAGCAGGCATTAACTTCTTTGACTCAGCTGACGTTTATGCCAGCGGCCATTCCGAAGAAATCTTAGGCAGTTTCATTAAAGACTCGCGCGATGACGTGGTCATTACGTCGAAAGTTTTCTGGCCGACCGGTCAGGATATTAATGCGCGAGGCCTCTCCCGTCGACATATCATGCGCGGTGTTGAAGCAAGCCTGCGAAGACTCCAGACAGACTATATTGATTTCTACATTGTTCATGATTTTGATGAAAATACACCTATGGAAGAGACGATGCGGGCACTGGATGACCTTCAGCACCAGGGCAAGATTCTTCATGCGGGTGTCAGCAACTGGGCGGCTTGGCAAATCATGAAAGCTCAGGGTATTGCGGCTAAAGAATTACTCGGACGATTCGAGATCATCGAACCGATGTACAGTCTGGTGAAACGGCAGGCGGAAGTGGAAATTCTGCCTATGGCGCAGGCGGAACAAATGGGGGTTATCGCTTATAGTCCACTTGGCGGCGGATTATTGACCGGTAAGTATGGAATAGGCAAACGCCCGACGAGCGGTCGGCTAGTTGATGAAGCGCGCTATTCAGATCGGTATGCCGGTGCGGAAAATTATGAGGCTGCCGATCGATTTACCGCATATGCCAAGGAACACAATGTAGCGCCGGCAACCTTGGCCGTTGCCTGGGCTAAGGCGAATCCAGCTGTTACTGCACCCATCATCGGTGCCCGGAATCTCGCACAGTTGGAAGATTCGCTTGCGGCTGCTGATTTTAACATGACAAAAGACATGTACGCTGAGATAGCCGATTTATCACGAACACCGGCGCCCGCGACGGATCGAACAGAAGTATTGACCGGCAAATGGTCATAAGTCGAAGTCAAACGAATGAGAAAAGGATGGTACAATCGTGAAACGAGTTCTCGTTTTAGGTGCCAACGGTCATATCGCTCGAATTGTAACGGATCGGCTGCTGTCTGAAACCAATCATGATTTAACGTTGTATCTGCGCCGAGCCAAACGATTGAAACATATCGATAAGCCGAGAATGTACTAATTTATTAGGAGGAAATCAAATGACATCATTGAAAGATAAAGTTGTAATTATTGCAGGTGCTTCAAGCGGTATTGGTGAAGCCACAGCTCGTCGTTTAGCCAATGAAGGAGCTAGACTGGTGATTGGCGCCCGCCGCGAGGAACGGTTGAAGCAATTAGTTGAATCCTTACCGAATGCTGAGATCAATTATCAAGTCACGGATGTGACCCAACCGGAAGATCTAGAAAGCCTAGCCAAATTGGCGCGAGACAAGTATGGGCGCATTGACGTTATGTTTAACAACGCGGGGGTCATGCCGACGGCTAACTTGAGCGAAATTCGTCGTCATGAATGGCAGCAAATGCTCGACATCAATATTATGGGTGTCCTTAATGGTATTGCCGCTGTTTTGCCCATCATGAAAGAGCAACAATCGGGTCACATTATTGCGACTGATTCCGTAGCCGGACACGTTGTTTATCCGGGATCTGCCGTTTATTGCGGGACCAAGTTTGCTGTTCGGGCTATTATGGAGGGGCTGCGTCAAGAAGAAAGAGAAAACAATATCCGGACGACCCTTGTTTCACCTGGTGCCGTAGATACCGAACTGTACACAACGATTAATGATCCAAAGGCCAGCGAATGGGTGAAGAATAACCAGCGAACACCCGGACTGGGACTTACCTCGGAACAAATTGCTGATGCTGTGGCCTATGCCATTGGGACTCCGGAAAATGTTGCGATTAATGAGCTGCTGATCCGTCCAACGAAGCAATCCATTTAATCGATTTTTGTAACAAGGATGAATCGAGTCCAGCTCGTATTTAGTGAGTTAATATTTTTGCAGCGAAAGGGTGTTTTTAAATGGCAGAAAAACAAACCGCGGGGCATCAATTACTTGGAGATTTTGCCCCCAAATTTGCAGAACTGAACGATGATGTACTTTTTGGTGAAGTCTGGTCGCGTGAAAAAGAACTGTCTGCTCGTGATCGCAGTTTAATCACCGTGACATCTTTGATTACTTCCGGCATGTTTGAACAATTGAAATACCATATGAACAAGGCTAAGGAAAATGGCGTAACCAAGGAAGAAATGGCGGAGGTCATTACGCATTTATCCTTTTATGCCGGATGGCCTAAGGCTTGGTCTGCCTTTAATCTGGCTAAGGAAATTTATGCTGAGGACTAAGCACTTCTCCACCATTATGCTAAATTTCAGGACAGACCTTTTGATTGTTCATGCAAAAACTGATTTTCAGCTCGGCACCTGAAGGGATGAGCAGGCTTTTTGTTTGACATGGAGTCCACTTCAGCATTTATACTTTTAAATTGAAGGGCAGTGTCACAAATTCAATGAACCAGCGATTAAAGTGCTGATCCACAATCAGGGGGCTTAAAAATGACTGTTTTAACGGATGCTTACACGTTAAGCAATGGCATTAAAATACCAAAAATTGGTTTTGGTACCTGGCAAATCCCGGCAGGAAAGGTTACTTACGAAGCGGTAACAAATGCGCTCAAATTAGGTTATCGCCATATTGATACAGCCTGGGCTTATCACAATGAGAAGAGTGTCGGGGAGGCTGTACGTGATTCCGGTCTTGATCGAAGCGAAATCTTTGTGACATCCAAATGCCCTGCTGAAGCAAAAAGTTATGCTTCTGCAAAAAAGCGCTTTGAAGAAACAATGGAAAACCTAGATATCGACTATCTGGATCTTTATTTGATTCACGCGCCATGGCCATGGGCAGAATGGGGTACGGATTATTCAAAGGAAAATCTTGAAGTATGGCGATTAATGGAAGAGGTCTATCAGTCCGGGAAAGTCAAAGCAATCGGTATTTCTAATTTCAATGTGTCTGATATGAAAAATATCTTTGAGCATTGTACGGTCAAGCCGATGGTCAATCAGATCCGCTATTTCATTGGCTTCACGGAACCGGATATTACAAAATATGCCGAGGACAACGATTTGCTTGTCGAAGCTTACTCGCCGCTCGCGACCGGGAAGATCTTAAACAATTCTGAGTTACAAAAAATCGCCGAGAAGTACTCTGTTTCCGTGGCACAATTGTCCATTCGTTACTGCCTGCAAAAAGGTGTCTTGCCATTGCCTAAAGCGACCAGTGAAGCGCACATTCGCAATAATGCGGACATTGATTTTACGATTTCAGAACAGGACATTGCTTATTTAGATACACTGACCACATCCAGGTGAAGTTTGAGAGCAAGTAAAAGAATTTAGCTTACCTTCCTCTTGGGACCCTTTTATCAAAGAACAAACAAAAACTGCCGGAAGAACCGACAGCTTTTTGTTTGTTCTTTTTTCTCCAGGATCGTTATAAATTAATGTTCCGCATTAAGATAGGTGACTAGATCTTCCGCACTTTTCTGAAGCCCCACATCTGAAAGCAGACGAACACCATATCTTTTAAAGATTGGGAGGAAGCGGGTGCCTATTAGATTGGAAGTCGCTTGGAAGGGCCTGGTGAGTTCACTGATTGTAAAATGATGGGATCCACCTGCTTGATATTGCGATTCCGGCCCGCCTATGGATATCGCTAAAATGAAATCTTTTCCTCTCAATTGGGTTCCTCTAGATCCGTATGCCCAGCCATATGTCAGAACATCGTCCTCCCATTGCTTGAGAAGCGAAGGGCTGCTGTACCAGTACATGGGGAACTGGAAAACAATCCGGTCATGAGCGAGCAGAAGCTGTTGCTCTTTTTCCACGTCAATGATTCCATCCGGATACGTGCCGTACAGATCGTGAACAGTGATGTTCTCTTCTTGTTTTAAACGATTCATCCATGCTTTGTTGACCACTGACTCGGTCAAATGAGGATGAACGACGATATCAAGTATTTTCATTTTCAGGTTGTCCTTTCTTATCGATAATTCTTTTGATTCCTTTGATTTAACAGTTTTCATCGGATATTTATTGAACATTTGTTGATTATTAAACCGTCGTTGATTATCATTATAGGAGGAAACAAAGGGGATGCAATCGTCAATATCGAGGCGAGTGTTGGATAGTCAACAATTTCATGAAAAATGTTCATTAGTGAAAGGAAAGATTAAAAAATGGGGACACAAACCAACACGGACAGACGGATCCGGAGAACAAAAGCGGCCATAAATCGGGCATTTCTGGAGCTGTTACAAGAGAAATCATTCAATCAAATTACGATCAATGATATTGCTGAAAGAGCTGATGTCAACCGGGGCACCATTTATCTGCACTACACGGATAAATATGATCTTCTGGATCAATGTATCGCAGGTAATCTGGATACCATCGATCACATGATTTATTCAAGTGTATTCAATTTTATCGAGAACAAAGCGGATGTGAATGAGTCAATTGAAGCACTGAAGTCACTATTTATTTATTTCGAAGAGCATGCCCTCTTCTTCTCATCGATGCTTGCCTGCCATAAAACGTCTGCTTTCCGGGATCGCATGTTGCAGATCTTTACTTCCGCCATTCAGAAGAAGCTGGACAGGCAAGGCATCAATCAAGGTCAGGATAAACAAATTACGACACAGTTTATCGCCTCAGCCTTCGTCGGGACCTTGGAATGGTGGATTCTGAATCAGATGCCGCACTCACCTCAATATATGGCAGAGCAAGTATGGACATTGTTTGAAAGACATAACATCAAATGCTAGAGGTGCTTGAGGGTTGTGCAAAAGCAAGTGCGGCTATGGCACCTCTTTAATCCCGGCAGCCGGTCTTATATTGTTACGTAAAAAAAGCCCTGCTGGGAACCACAGGTAACACAACACCGGAGTAAAATGTTCGGATCATAAATCTCTGAATCATCGGCGATCTTCTTGCCGAGAGAATCAGTCCTGCGGAAGGGATTCGTGAAAATTGACTGAGTTTTGTGTGAAGGGCTCAGAGTTATGTCCTCCTGCCTGTCACATATGAGAGGAGAGGGTGCATTCCTGAGCACAGAAGTCCGGCATAATAGAGTAATTTAAAGTGGGGAGCTAAGGTAGCCTTCCCACTTATAAATGCTGTTTATGGAATACCAAAAGGCCTTACGGAGATTGAACTCTCCGTTCAGGTTATAATTGCTCGGACGAGGTGTGCAGTAACAATAAAGTTGTTTAATCATGAAGCCGTGAAGTCGCATTTCTACGTTGTAAATCTGTTCCATTTTGAGATAAAGTTGTTCAAAATATCGATAACAATTGGCACATAATGAACAGTTGACGAAAACAGTGCAATAGAAAATTGAAGGTCAAAATTCGAATTCAACCTAATTAAGAGAAAGTTCAACCGAATCAGATTAAAGTTCAACCTAATTTAAGAAGTTCAACACGAATGATCGAAGCTTTAGCATAATCTAGAGTTCCAGACATCATTCACTGTTTCGCAGTTCATATTTACAGCGTAACAGCAAGATGGAACAACTTTATTGTAATTTTGAAATGACTTTATTTGTAGTTAAACATCGTTATTGCCAATCAACACGAGGATAGATCTGATTCAGCCCCTCCTTTAATAACGGATACGATACTTTGGTGCAATGCTTTTGCGTTTTGAGATTTATAGGGATCAGTATTGAAAATGACCGCGTCAGCAGTGAAGCCTTCTTCGATACGCCCCAGTTTATCCCCGTATCCTAAAATCTCTGCGGCGGACTCCGTAGCGGATTGCCATGCCCCTTTGCGGGTCAGTCCACAGTCGATTAATGTGTCTATTTCTTCAAGGTTGCGTCCATGCAGGACAGGCGTGGAAAAATCCGTACCTAATGCGATCCGGACACCTGCTTCTTTGGCATAGCGAATAGCATTTGGATGCGCTTCGGCGGCGCGGGCTGCCCGCTCGCGAATTTCTTTGCCCAGTGAAAGCACGTCGGACGCGTCTGCGACAATTCGATAAATCGTTGCGGTTGGAATAAAAGATATCCCTGATTGCGCCAACCGGCTCGCCTGCTCCTCAGTCAAATAGATTCCGTGCTCTACGGAGTCAGCACCGGCGTCAATCGCCCAGTCCAAAGTAGGTCCACCCCATGTATGAACCATTACTTTCGTGTTTCGTGCATGGGCACTGCGTACGATGGTGAAGAATTCTTCTTGTGTAAAAATCGGTTCAAGCACTTTTTCCGTCGGTGATCCAAGCCCCCCGGTTGCAAGTATCTTGATCCATTTTGCTCCGGTATTTATTATCTCACTGACCAGCCGCTCCAGGTGTTCAGGACCTTTGGCGTTTTTAACGCCAAGCATATCGCCGCAGGCATAAACACTTAAAGGCTGTCTGAGGTGCTGATTGATACGCCGGGCAGTATCTGGCAACAGTCCGCCCGCGTCGCGCACGGTTGTAAATCCGGCCTGAAAAGTCGCCTCAAAGGCCTGCGCCTGCAAGACTTCTATTTCGCGTTTATCGCGCTTTAACTGGTCCGCCTGATCAAAATCGGTCCATGCCAAATGCGTATGAAGATCGATCAAACCCGGGCTAATCCATAGATCCTCATTTGGATGATCATGTTGCGTGTGCGGTTCTGTGGACTCCGCGATGGATGAAAAACGACCATTGCTTATTTCTATATCAAATCGTTGCTCAGCTATTCCTGCTATAAATAGATTTTTAAATGTCCGCTTCTTTTGAAATTTATTCTCCATCTTCATTCTCCCAGACTGATCTTTCTGCAAGAAGCGCATCATGAGGGTCCCGATGTGCCAGCTTTGCAAGCGTGATCGTGGCTTCCTCAACGCTTTCCTGATTGGCGTTCGCACCGAAATGATTGATACGCAAGAGTTTATCACGCAATTCCCCGTCTCCGGGAGCGACAATGCCTTCGGGGCGTTCGATATTAAGATTGCTCCCTTGAGGGATCCGGACAGTCGTAACAAGCGGTGAGTACCATTTTTTGTTCCGTTGCCATGGCTCGAGGCCCAAGGCTTCGATGCCGGCAATAGCAGCAGATGATGCTAATTCGTGGCGCTGGTTAATCGCTTCTAAACCTTCTTGTTCAACACGTTCTAATGTTTTTATAAGAGCCCTGGCTTCAAGAATAGGGATGTTTGCCGGAACCTGTTCTCGTGCCACGCGATGATGCGGGTTTAAATCAAGCAACGAAAGAATTGAATCGCGCGGAGCTTTCCCATTAGCAGCCAGGAACGTCCAGCCGCGTTCAGAAACGCCCACGGCGCTGATTCCATTGGGACCGGAGAGTGCTTTTTGCGCGCCTATTGCCACAAAGTCGATGCCCCACTTGTCCATGAGTACCGGTTCTGCCCCAATTGCCGAAACAGAATCCATAATGGTGATGATGTTTGATTGGCGTGCAATCTGCAGGATGCTGCTGGCCGGGTTGGAGCCACCTGTGACCGCTTCCGCCTGAACGAAAGCAAGCGCGCACGGGTGATAGCGATCAACCGCCGCGGCCACTTCATCTGCAATGACCACTTCATCAAAAGATGTACTGATAGTGACAACCTCTGCTCCACCGCGTGCCAGCCATTTCCCGAAGATAGCCCCGTACGGACCGGTCACAATGTTTAAAATTGTCCGACCGGGCGCGGATACGCCCGCTGCGATTGCCTCGATTCCCAAAATGGCCTCGCTAGGTATGATGACCGGACGGTTTGTTGTGGACAGGAGTCTGGAGAGCGAGCCTGTGAGCGTATCAAATTCTGGTCTTGTGAGAGGTGAGAAGTTTTCATTATTTTGTCTCATAAAAACCTCCTGTCGGACGGGATTGTGTCCATCTTTGGAACGGCGGACAAAAGCTCATAGCTATACGCCGTCTCCGGATGAGAAAAGAATTTCTCCTTTTGGTTGATCTCGACGATTTTTCCCTGCCGCATGACAGCAACCGTATCGCTTATCGCGTTGATCACGCCCATATCATGAGAGATGAAAAGCATGGTCAGCTTAAGCTCAGATTTGAGCGCATTTAAGAGCTCGAGAATACTGAGCTGAACCGAAACGTCCAAAGCGCTCGTTGGTTCATCCGCGATCAGGATGCTTGGTTCAACGCTTAATGCGCGTGCAATGGCGATCCGCTGGAGCTGTCCGCCGGAAAATTCATGAGGGTACCTGACAAGGGAGTTTTCGTCAATCTGGACACGCGCAAGAAGTTCCTTGCATCTCTTGTCCACTTGAGAACGGTTGACGATTTTATGAAAAAGCAGCGGTTCGGCGAGTATTTGCCTGATCGTATGTCTTGGATTGAGTGACGAGTCGGGATTTTGAAAAATCAATTGGATCATTTTATGCTGCTCCCGGCTTCGTCTCTTGCCCAATACCTGGGAATCCAGCACAATCCGCCCCTCATCGGGAGTAATCAACCCCGCTATGACTCTCGCAAGAGTCGACTTGCCGGAACCGGACTCTCCGACAAGACCGAGTGTGGTGTTTTGCTTCAGTTCCAGGCTAACATGGTCCAGTGCGGTAAAATTTCCATAGGTCACCGTTATATCTTCGATCTGCAGTGATGTTTTCATAAGACGGGCCTTCTTTCAAAATCCGGGACAGGAAGAACAGAACTTATAAGCCTCTGGGTATACGGATTTTGCGGATTTTGTAAAAGGGTTAAAGTGTCACCCCGTTCGATGATCTGTCCCTCTTTCATCACACAAAGTCTGGAACACATTGACGAAACAATGGCAAGATTGTGCGTGACAAACACCATGGCAAATCCCAGTTCCTTTTGAAGGCGTGTGATGATTTCCAGTATTTGATGTTGAACCGTAACGTCAAGCGCTGTGGTTGGTTCATCACAAAGGAGTATATCCGGCTTGCACGCTAAAGCCATAGCAATAACAATACGCTGGCACTGGCCCCCGGAAAGCTGGTGGGGGTAACGGTCCTTTTGCTTTAAGGAAGCGGGAAGACCGAGCATGTCAAGCAACTCAAAAGCTATTTTGCGCGAAGCCTTCCGACTCACTTTCTGATTGTAAGCTACAACCTCGGCAAGCTGTCCGACGACCGGACAAAGCGGATCAAGGGCACCTATGGGGTCTTGAAAAATCATGGCGCATCTGCCACTGCAACGGATGTTTGCACTGACTTGTTCAATCCCGGGTGGCAGCAGACCGATGATGGAGCGCAAGGTGAGCGATTTTCCGGATCCGGATTCGCCTACCAGCCCCATACTTTCGCCTCTGCCGATTGTAAAGCTCACATTTGAAACTAATTTTTTTTTAGATCGCGTCGCAAGCGATAGCTTTTCCACTTCTAAAATGGGTGCCATCATTTTCTCCTCCATATGTCCGCTAAACCGTCACCCACAAGGGATAAAGCGATCCCCGTGTATACAACAGCACATCCTGGAACTGCCGAAAGCCACCACGCTGTGGCAATGAAGGACTGCCCGTCAGATATCATCGTTCCCCAATCCGGAGTTGGCGGCGCAATGCCGATCCCGAGATAGCCCAGCGTTACAATGGCGACAAGCAGCCCAACCATATCCGTCATAAGCACGACCACTGCCTGCGGCAACACGTTCGGCAAAAGGTGCCGCAGGATGATTTTCACCCCGGGGATCCCAAGGGTTTGGGCGGCGGCGATCCACTCTTGCTTGCGAAACGACGCGCTCAGGCCTTTGATGACACGCGCATAGACAATCCAGCCCACTAAGATAAATGTAATGTAGATGCCCTTTTGCCCCGCACCACTTGCAAATGCCACGATAATGACAATTAAATAGAAGGGGAAGGCAATCAGAGTATCTGTTATTAGTGTGATCAACGTGTCGATCCATTTGCCGTAATAGCCTGCCAGCATTCCGAGAAACACGCCGGTACAAAAAGGGATCACTTCAGCCAAAACCATGATCGACAAATCGGTTCGGGCGGCATAGATCACCCGTGTAAACAAATCACGCCCCAGCTGATCCGTTCCCAGCCAGTGCTTGGTTGACGGGGGCTGCAAAATAGCGAACAGATTTTGGTGAGAAGGCTGATAAGGGCTGATTACCGGTGCAAACACGGCCACCCCGATGAGAAGGGCAAACATCATGCCTCCCCATAGAAGAGGTGGTGTGTTAAGTACCTTTTTCAGCAAGCTTTTGCCTTTCCTGTTCTCTTGAAGCTGAGTGTCTAATTGTATGCTTTTCATAGTTCCCCCTTCGTCCTTGGATCGAGGAACCTGGAAGCAATCTCAACCAGGAAGCTTATAATTTCCACAGATATCGCGCAATAAAGAGCAATGCCCTGGATAATCGGGAAATCCCGATTGGAAATGGCTGAAAAAAGCAGGCTTCCGATACCTTCGATGCCAAAAACCTGTTCTACGACCAATGTGCCGCCAATCAGGTAGGAGATGTTGACGCCAAGAAGCATCAGAGCGGGAAGTGCGGAATTGCGCAATACATGCTTCACCAGTATCACCCGATTAGGGATTCCCGCAGCTTTCAAGGTAACTACAAAGTCCGACTCCAGTACTTCCAACATCTGCGTCCTTAAAGAACGGACGAGGGTAGGGATGTGCGCAAATGCGACCGTGATTGCAGGCAGCATGAGACTGTATAACATACCCCCCAAGCCCTGACCGACTCCTCCGACGGGAAACCACCGTAGCCGCACGCTGAGAAAAATAATCAGCAACAAACCAACCCAAAAGATCGGCATGCCAAGGGTAACAGTAGGTAAGATGCGTATCAAGTGATCGAGCACCCCGTTTTTATGTGTCGCCGCAACAGTGGCCAGCACAATCGAGACGATGATTGCAAGAAGACTGGCCATTGCGATGAGCAGCAGCGTGACGGGGGCACGTTCCGCAATCAGTGTTCTTGTGGAAGTCCCTAGAACAATCGAAGTGCCGGTATCTCCGTGGGTCACGAGATTTTGCACAAAACGAATAAACTGCTCCCAAATAGGAAGATCGAGCCCGAGTCGATGATGCATACTTTCAATGGCTTGAGGCGTAGCGTATTGCCCCAAAATCATTTTGGCAGGGTCTCCAGGTACGATCCGGATGATGAAAAAGACCGCCACAACCACACAGAAGACGACTGATACCGCCCTGATGAGTGCGCGTACAAGCCATCTGTGTGATGGTGCTATTTTGGCAGATAATCCGGAAAGCTTTTTAAATCGTCCGCCCGTTGCTGATAATTTAATCATTTTGTGATTTGAACGCTATCGAAGCGAACACTGCCATTGGGAAGTACAACCAAGCCCTTGACTGATGAACGGACACCGATCAGAACATCAGGATAATAAAGAGGTATATAGGGTACTTCGTCCGCAAGAATTTGCTGGAGATTGGCGTAAATTTTTGCGCGCGCTGGTCCATCTGGCGTTTTTTGACCTTCATACAGGAGCTTCGTCACATTATTATTGGTGTAGTGGGTCCAGTATGACTTGCTGAAACCTTTCGGGTCTGTTTGAAAAGCGAGAATCGAATCCGCGTCCGGATAATCCGCCTGTCCACCGTTGATCATTGTTGAGAAGTTATAGGCAAAGAAACGGTCACGGAACGAGGCCAGCTCTATCGATTCAATATTGATGTTGATGCCAATCGTTTTCCCAGCTTGTTGAAGAATCTGTGCCAGATGCGCGGTTGTGCTGTTTCCGGACGCAATCAACAAATTCGTTGAGAATCCATGAGGATACGCTGATTTTGCAAGTTCTTTTTTGGCCGCGTTCGTATCAAAGTTGAGTGCTTTGATTGTCTTATTTGTATTGTAGAGAATGGCAGGTGGCAATAGCGAATTTGCAGGCTCTGCATAACCAAAGGTAAGCGCCTTTGTCAGTGCCGGGCGGTCAATTGCAAGCGCGAGTGCACGGCGAACATGTACGTCGGAAAAATGCTTATCTAGAGTATTAAAGAACAACTGCTCTATAGACCAACTGCCGCTGGTTAACACACCAGTACCAGCGTTTTGCTTTAATTCATTGGCATTTTCGAGAGGCAATGATTCAATCGCATTAACCTCACCCGCTTTGAGCTGGTTAATCGCCTGGCTGTCATCTTCGATCAATTTGTAGACGAGTTTGTCGATATAGGGCTTGCCTTTCTGCCAGTAGTATTTGTTTTTAACGAAGGTAAGATCACCGGCCGGATCCCATTTTTGAACAACGAAGGGACCTGTGCCAATAGGTTTTTTAAAGAATTGCTTCTCAGAGACGCCGCCAAAATTATTTGGAAGTATGCCGTTGGAAAAGTTTGCGAGCTCTGAAAGAAATGGCGTATAGGGCTCTTTAAGTGTAATCACAAGGGTTTTATTATCTTTGGCCTTAATGGAAGCGACCTGTGCCGATATGGCGAGCGGCCCTTTATCAATTAAATGTTGCTGAATTGAAAAAGCCGCATCCTTGGCAGTCACATCAGTCCCATTTGAGAACTTCAGTCCATCGCGTAAAACAAACGTATAAGTTAATCCATCCTTGCTTATACTGTGCGACTTTGCCAGCCAATTGCCGATTTTTCCATCCTTGTTAAATGCGACCAGTGGTTCAAAAACTTTGTCGATCGCAAAGGCATTGTTTGACGTAATCTCACTGTACTCGTCAAACGAAGTGACGGGAGCGGGGCGGCCGTAAACGAACGTTCCCCCTTTTACCACTTGATTCTTGCCTGTGTTTTGAGAGGCATTATTTGATCCGGAACATCCTGCGGTAAGCACTAACAAAAGAATCATCAAAGATGCAATTAAAGGTTTCTTCCTTAGAAATGCGGAAACTTTTGACATATACGATACTCCCCTTCGATTATGTATAATACCCTGTTATACATATAATTTTAATATGATTTGCCTAATAAATAAATCCGCCATTCCTGTCAGGCTGTTTTTTAACGAAAGGCTTTGTTAAACTTGTCCGTTGTTTTTCAGCTCCAGGCGCTCGCTTTCCGCGGGCAATCCGTGAGCCTCCTCGCTCGGGACCCTCGCTGCGGGGTCTCACTTGGTTCGCTGATCCAGCAGGAGTCTCGCGCCTTCCGCTCCAATCAACGGAGTGGCAAAATCAACAATGAATTTAAAGAGAGCCTAACGAAAACGGCCAGCTCAGCTGGTTTTTTATTTTTTTCAATTCGGATCGTTTTGATTCTTTTTTCATGGGAGGTTTTAACAAGTTCCTCCGATGTCTTTCCTACTGACCTATCGATCATTTAATTGAAAATCTGAAAACCGATTTCTTTTTTGGTGTATTTTCCGTTCACCCTCCTTTTGATTATGGAACGAAAAAAAAACAAGCCGCAGAAGATGAGAGGCCCGTTCCTGTTTCTTCTCATCTTTTGAGCGCATCGCTGCGCTCCTGGAATTGACACCATACACATTGAAAAGTGCTGGTTGTCGGGCTTCATAGGGCCAGTCCCTCCGCCACTCTGGATAAGAAATTCTGCTGATTCAATTGTTGCTATTAATAATAAGCAACCATACCGTGCGTGTCAATACTTTTTTTAAGTCACCTATTTTCTTACCGGTTGGAATAATCAAACTGATTCCGGCTATTGCTTCCGTGATCCGAGGTGGATAAGGAAACGAAAAGTGGTCCATGCAATTTTTTGACTTATGCTGACTAAGCCAGTATGAATTTTAATTCATTTTTTTCTAATATCTTTCAGGGAATGTTACAATGATCTGTACAGATTTAAAAAATGATTTGGATGTTTTCGTAAATTGTGTTGTTTTAGAACAGCAGGATGTAACAGAGAAAAGTCTATAATAATGATAGATTTAATCATCCATATCAGTGTTGGAAATTTATATTGATCAAACAAAAAGACACCTTCAAACTTTGAGGTGTCAAAAAATTGGTAAAAATATATTGATCAACTTCTATGAATAATACTGATGTGTGCGGTACAAATTTGCTTTTTGTCGGCTTTGACTCATTACAAAGAACTGATTGCGGGACCACCAGGCCACACAGGATCTGCTACCGATGCTTGATCAGTTACGCTTATAACACTAACAGCAACGAGTAAGAGTAACAATAGGGAAAAAATTAATTTTTTCAAAACAATCTCTCCTTATTTGTTAACTATATTTGATATAATTGACTGTACTCACATTTTACTATTATGTCAATAATAGATTATAGATAAGATGCTAAGTAAATATTAAAAAATATATAATAAAACATTGAACACAGAATAGGAGTTAGAGACATGGAGTATATCCAAAATATTAAACGTATCCGAAAAGGATTAGGGTTAACACAACAGGAATTGGCTGGACCGGGTTTAAGCAGAAGCATGATTAGTTTGATCGAAAGTGGGAGGAGCGTTCCATCACTAAAAACGCTGCAGTTAATTGCGGATAAACTAGGCGTCCCCGTTAAGAACCTAGTAGATGATGATTCGAGTAATAAGCATGAAGAAAAAGTGATAATCAGTGATGAAATCATCAAGAAAAGAATATCGGTTTGTCATGCACTTCTTGAGGCGAAGAAGCTGAATGAGGCAGAGAAACTTTTATCAGAGACGGCTAAGTTAACGGAGAACAATGTTTTCTCCCGCGGACTTGTTCTAAAGGAACAAGGTGCGATCGCTCTCGAACGGGAGGACTTTACTAACGCCATTCAATCCCTCGAAGAGGCCTTGTTATATTTAACACCTGACTATATGCAGGAGCTGATAGAAACGCATTGTCAACTCGCCGAAGCCTATCGTTATACTAAAAATTATGTACAGGCTATTGAAAATGCCTTATACGGGGAAATTTTGACTCAGACGAAACAATTGAAAATAGATCCCTTGCTTCAACTTCGACTGTACTTTAATCTGGCTTATTGTTATTCCCGAAGAAAAGAGTTTGGCAGGGCGCTCGATGTGATTGATCAGGCAATAAAAATAATGAAAGACACCAGAGCTGCCCTTCTCAGCGGGGAATTCTATATGCTTAAAGGATTGTCGGAGATGTATTTGGGAAACCATGAAGCGGCATTAAAATCGGATGAGGCGGCTCTTACACTTTTTCAGGGAAATGAAGATGAAGTGAGTCATCAACGAATCATCGGATGCCTCGTCAATATGGGGATTGCCTACCGTTCATTGAGAAGGTTTCACCAGTCTTACACAGTACTTATCAGAAGCTACAGAATGATGGAAAAGGATCAGTCTCCGGCTTCCTTAAAAAATGTCATTTTTGAACTATCCTTAACCTTGTGTTACCTTGGAAAATACGATGAGGCACAGGATTTGATTGGGGAGGGATTAGATCTCCTAACCGATGAAGATTCAATGGATGGAAAACTGAATTATGTTGGGGCTTTAATTTATTACCGTCAAAATGATCTGAAAACTGCAGAGGGTATTATTGATAAGGCTTATATTTTACTGGACAGCGATCCCTATTGGCAGGGAAAATGCCTTAAGCTGAAAGGAATGATTCTCTCTAAAAAAGGTAACAGTTCTGACGCTTATAAGACGGTAGATGAGGCGTTGGGTTCTCAATTGGAAGGGCAGAATAAGATTTATTCAATTGATAGCGAGTTAATAGCTGATCATTGATTCTTTTGATACATTAGTTTAAAGGCCATGATTCTTTTTAGCAGATTAAAGAACCGGAGATTTTTTTATCCGGTTCTTTAATTTTTCTCGAACAAAATTGGCACTAGCACAATGAGAGATTAACACTTGTCACTAACAGTTTTTTAATAAGTGCTTAAAAGAGGGATTAATTGATTTGCGGTCGGGCTACCAATCCCTGTTACTTCATCGTAACCAGGTCCGGCACTGTAACCGTTGCTTCCCGTCGTAATATCGTGAAAGTCGGTTGAATAGCCGCTGCTTCCTGTTGATCCGGCGATGCTATAAATAGCGCTTAATGCTTGTGCACTCGACAAAGGCTGCAGGCGTCCCTCATCTGCTAATGCGATTAATGCGCCCCATGCCGGAGCACTGAAACTCGTTCCTCCAACTTGAAACCATCCCGACTGCCCCTGATCCGGTGTGCTTGTATAAACATAGACCCCGGTATTTGGATCAGCGTCGAAGGCCACGTCCGGAATCCCTCTATGAGATCCAACCACGGTTGACCAAAGTGCCTGAAAGCTTGGAATGCTTTCATAAGTACTTGCTGCACCTCCGGACCCGGACCATGCAGATTCACTGCTGTAGGCCCCGTTAGTTCCGAGATATAAAGATGTTCCTCCGACGGAGACGACATTGGGCGAGGCAGCAGGCCAGGAACTGCCTTCACCGTTGTCGCCTGAAGAGGCCAAATAAGCGATGCCACTGTGGTTAAAATGACTGTCATAGGAGGCTTCAGAAGAAAATTCGGATCCTCCCCAGCTGTTTGAGACAACGGTTGCACCGTTGGCCGTTGCATAATCAATACCTGCGAGCAAATTAGTCAGGGATGCTGATTTTGTCGCGACCACTAATATTTTTGCATCTGGAGCAAGCGCGTGAGCCCATTCGGCATCCAGTGATGTTTCGAGGGCCCATCCGCCATTGGTGCTTGGTTTTCCCTGCGGATATGCGACTTCGATGTTTGCGCTTGGCAGGCCAAACTGCTGATCAAAGGTATTCAAATCAGCCTGGATCGTCGGACTCCCATAGGCATCGACAACCGCAATTGTTTGTCCCGCTCCTGTTCCGTTTAATAAATTAATGCCATAAGCACTTTTGATCTGCGATGGAGAGTAAACATTAGAAACCACTCTTGGCTTTATGCCCGATGAAATGTGCTTAAAATGCAATGGATGATGGGCGGTCCATCCGCTGGGTAATGAAGGTGATGGTGCTGTTTTCGCACTCGCTAAAATAGGTGTCGCGGCAAACAGAGACAGAGAAACGGCTAGGATCATGACTCCAAATTTCCTGAAAAATAGTTTCATCTTTTTCCTCCTCGCGAGTTAATTGATTTAATCTGTTCCTGGGGGAACAAATTATAGAAATAACAATAGCATCATGATGATGCAAAGTCTGTCGAATAGAGGGTGACAAGTTTCTAATATTCTATTAAGTTAATAAAACTATCTCTTTTTTACTAAGCAGAATAACTTACTTCATTATATCAGCTAAAATATTGATAATTTATTTGAATGATTGGGCGTGATATTATTAATGCTATATTGGATGGTTAAAAATATAACGGCAATTCACAACATGATTTGAATGAAGAGAATTGAATGATGAAGGTTAAGCTTATTACTCATATCAGTCCACCGGAATTCGAAAGGGACATGAATATTTGGTTGAGCAATATTGACGGCGATCTTATCTCCATCGGATTCAATACGGCTCATTGCGGAACAAAAGAACTGTATTCTGTTCCAATCTATAAATCGGTAATAGATGCTTCGGACCAAATAGAAGAGACTTAAAGTGAGAATACTTAACGGTTGCGGATCATTCAATATTGAGGGCAATATTACGTTCGAATAATCTCTTTGTCGAAAAATATATCGATAAAAATACTTTTAAAAGTAAATATTGTGAATTATATTAACTATATAAACACCCTGCTCACTGAGATCTTTCTATTTCCCGTAATGGATTTTAAGGAAGAAATTTGATCAACACAATGTAAACAGGTTTTATGGGACGAAGTTAAGTTAAGTGAAGTGGATTCGCAGGAAAACCATAATGAATCTGTGAGAAAAAATCTATAAATATCTGAAAATATGAAATTTAATATCTATACTGAAAATATTGAGAGTCCAAAAAGAGTAAAGCACGAGGGTAAATTTTATTAGGAGTGCTTTAGGAGGCAATCTATGAAGAAGTGGATTCCAATCGTAGTGATTACTTTACTTGTTCTTGTTTTAGCGGGCATTAAGATTTATTCCACTTATCCTGAAGCGGTAACTTCATTGTTTCATATCGATGAAGGAGCTAATAGTCCCAGCAGCGTCAGCAATGGGACCAACAAAGGAACTGTAACAATGAGTAAACACAGGGACTCATCGAAAGAGAGTACCTTTCCCTTTAATACGGAGAGTGATAAGCAACTCGCGAAGAAATACCCTGATAAATTTAGCATCGTCAATAAAATGTATTATTCCTGGGACTATATTCATAATGCACAGGGTAGTTATCGATGGGGTCATTCCCAGGAAGATATGTCACAAGCTAAATTTTATGTAGATTTTGATAAGAACGAAAATCGTGTCACCAATGAGCAATATGCGAGCGGGAAAATTGTTGAAACAACGAATCTCTTATTCGATAAAAATGCAGCGATCATTGAGAGGCCGGAGCAAAAGATATATGCGAAGGATACACCCGAGAGAAAAGTATGGCATAGTGACGAAGAATTCAAAAATAACTACATTGGTTCGTATAATCAAATGGTTACCAGTAGTGAATGGTTTACTCTACTCTCTAATAATTATCCAAACTGGAGTTATGAAGAAGGAACACAGTTTGGCATGCCCGTTTATAAAATCAAAGGGACCATCCCAAGCAATATATCAGAAGATTTGCTAGGCCCTTTTACCATGGTGGTATCCAAAAGTACGGGCGCTTTGCTCGATTTGAAATGTTATGGTCAAAAAGATCGTGTGATCTTCTTTGTGACTTGCAAGAGTATAGAGATTAATAAAGGGCTTGATCCTAAAGTTTTTCACCTGAATTTAACTGGTAGTAAACAGGTCTCGACTAAGGAGTTTGGACAGACCAGCGTGAATAATGTGGACGGATCTAAATCCGGCGGGGTGAACACACCATGATGGTGATAAGATGTTCACCTGTGAGATTGAGTTTGTGTGGTTTTATCTTTTTGATTGTGAGTATCTTTACTATCATTCCAGTACTCGATGAATCGGAGATCACTTGATTCTGTGGCTAATTTGATAGTGGGCAATATGAGTACGCATGCGTTAACTTTTAAACGATTTATAACTTTTACATCAGTTTTGCCCCGATTGGCGAATCTTCTGGTTCTCGATTTTAATTGTTTCTCTATTCACCTTAGTGATAGCAGCGACCGGAATCTTGGCTCCAACAAGCACAACCAGAAGTAGAACGAACTATAGAACACATGAACGCCATAAAGTGCAGCTAATGAAATCAATTCCAATGCCCTATAGGTCGCTTTATATTTGTGCTCGGAATGGGTACAGGTACTGGCTTGTTTCACGCCACACACTTGACACTGATTGGAAAGCGAGGGAAAGATTTTAAGCAATAAGACGCTTCCGTAACTCCGCCGAGTTGTAGAAACCAAGGGTTGCGAATATATCAGCACTTCGGGTAAGTTTACTCATGCATCGACTGTGATGTTCCTGCTGTTGGGATTTTATAATATATATCATAAATAATGTCGGTTTTTGTAGAAATTTATTGTTTGATATGTTTAAAAATGAAATATATACTAAATATGTTAAAAATATTAAATTAAAGGAAGCGATAATGTGGTAATGGTTAAGAGAAAATTGTATGTGACTGTACTTGCTGTAGTAGTGATTTTGTCTGTGAGTTCATTGACTGCATTTGCCAGTAATTATACTGATACTTCTTTTAGTTACGGATTTGGGCCAGGTAGCACAACTCAATACACTGGTGACAGGTTAAAAACGAACAATACTTCAGCTTATATGAAATTGGAATCGATAAGTGGATCTGATCCGAATCCATCATATACTGCCTCAGTAGTTAAAAGTAGCTATTCTAATTTTTCGAAAACCTGGTACTATACTTTCAACCGTGCGAATATCAACCAAGGAAGATACCTTTCAAATTACGCCTTTGAAGACGCGGGTGAGGTTTATGTCCGAATTAAAGGAACGGCAAATTCTGTACATGGGTTTGGGGCATACGGCGTTTGGAGCCCAGATTCAATATAAAATGAATTAAAAGATGCATTCTTGTTAAATCTTTATTGCAATTATTAAAAAAGAGGGGTTCTCCTTGTTCCTATTGCCATATAAGATTGGAACTAAGGGGGGCCTCCTATTTATGCCAATAATAGATAATGTTTATTAGATTATGTCAACTGTGATTTATCTAAAAGCTTCTACAACTCTGTAAAGGATAATAATGTTGGTGAGACAAAATTGGTCGAAGTGACATACCCTTGAAAATCGTAAGATTTCTATTGTAAGAATAATTTTCTTGCTTACGCCAAGTTTCTATTTCATGTGCTATAATTTGTAACAAATATATAGAAAAAAGCGAATATATATAATTGAGTGTCTATACTGAAAATAATGATAATCCATGGAGAAAGGTAAAGCACAAGGGCAAGTTTTAGTAGAAGTGCTTTAGGAGGCGATCCTATGAAGAAATGGATTCCAATCGTAGTGATTACTTTACTTGCCCTTATTTTAGCAGGCATTAAGATTTATTCCACTTATCCTGAAGCGGTAACTTCGCTGTTTCATAACAACGAAGGAACGAATAGTCCCAGCAGCATCAACAAGGGAACTGTAACTAAGAGCAAACACAGGGATTCGTCGAAAGGAAGTACCTTTCCTTTTAATACGGAGAGTGATAAGCAACTCGCGAAGAAATATCCCGATAAGTTTAGCATCGTAAATAAGATGTATTACGCTTGGGACTATATTCATAATGCACAGGGAAGTTATCAATGGGGGCATTCTAAAGACGAAATGAATCAGATCAACTTTTATGTAGACTTTGATCATCACAAAAACCGAGCCACCAACAAGCAGTATGAGAATGGGAAGGTTGTAGAAACAACGGATGTTCTCTTCAATCGCGATTCAGCTCTTCTTAAGAGGCCTGAACAGAAAATATATACAAAGGATACACCCAAGAGAATAAGAGGACAAAGCGTCGGTGATTTCGAAGATCAATACATTGGCATGTTTAATCAAATGGTTACCAGCAGTGAATGGTGGAGTCTACTGTTCAGTAATTACACAAATTGGAACTATAAAGAGGGAACACAGTTTGGTATGCCTGTTTATCAAATCAAAGGGACAATTCCGAGCAACGTTTCTGAAGATTTACAAGGATCGTTTACGATGGTGGTATCTAAAAATACAGGTGCCCTGCTTGACTTGAAATGCTATGGTCAAAAAAATCGTGTGATTTTCTTTGTGACTATTGGAGGGATCCGGATTAATAAAGGGGTTGATCCTAAAGTTTTTCATTTAGACATCTCCGGTAACAAACAAGTTTCCTTTAAGGAATATATCGACCGAAGTGTAAACAGTACAAGTGCTCCTAAGCCGTCCGGTGGGGTGAACACACCATGATGGCGATCAGATATTTACCTGTGAAAATGACTGTGTTAGCCTTTATCTATTTTCTGGCTGTGGATGTATCCAGCACCTTGACGGCACCAAAGTGGGCGGGGAATTCGCTCTTCGATTATGTGGCCAATGTCCAGTGGGGCGGCAGTATGAGCGTTGAGGTGCTGCTACTGGGAATCCTTCCGTTCTTTGCTCTTGTCCTGCCTCAGCTTACGGATCGGTTTGAGAACCATCTTATGGTGGTCCGTATTCGGGATAAAGGTAAAGTATTAAATCAACTGGTTGTTTTGTCCGTTTGTTTTGCTGCCCTCTTAACATTGATCACGGCGGCAACAGGGATAATCGTTTCGCTGCTTGCGACAGGCCATCTGGTCAATCTTTGGGGATCACGGGAAGGCACGATCTATTTTCTGCTTGAAAATAAAGCCTACTTTCCTCTCTACATCTCTCATGTAACCAGCTTAAAGATCTGGATCTATCTACTCAGCACACGGTTTATGGCTATTTTATTTATAGCGGTTTTCATTCTTTTCCTGAAAATCGTGCTTAAGAAAAATGTCTATGTGTTTTTCTTGTCTTTATTGATCTTTGCTGGCGAGGGCCTGATCTCAGAAAGATTTCCGCTACTCTTGGAGCGGGTACGAATAACACTGGATACCTGGCTGTCGACAACCGACCAGTTGTTTCAGGTTATTTATTTTCTTTTGGGTGTTACAATTTTCTATTTCTTAAGCGTCAGGTTTTACAAATACAAAGAATTTTATCACTAATCAGTTGAAGGCGGTGGACAGAATGCTACGAATGGAAATACAGCGGGTGACCCGCAGGCCGATTTTCTGGTTCCTGATTTTAGTTGGTGCCCTTCTGGCGATATGGCCGGTTGTTCAGGTATGGCCGCAAATATCAAGCAGTGAAGATTATGCGTTCTATCCGGGCAGCCCGTATGTGATGTGGATGCCTTATAATATCGGTGATACGTATAATATTTTTATCTTAATTTTACCGTTGCTTGCCTCATTAGCCTATGCCGATGCGTACGCGGAAGATTTTAACTCAGGGTATATCAAAAATATTGTGACTAAGGTGAGCAAGAAGAAGTATTTGATGATCCGTTATGCCGTAAATTACTGTTTGGGAGGGACTGTTGTCGTTTTTCCACTGGTTCTCAATTTTTTAGGCCAGATGACATCATTCCCCTTAATTGAAAATAACTATTACTTTGGTATGATTTTGGTGCCCAATGGCAACTTTTTGCCGGATTTGAACTATCAACATCCTGTGCTTTACATACTGCTACGTCTCTTTTTGTTCTTCCTGCTGGGCGGAATACTGGCTTCAATCGGGCTCGCTTTTTCCACCGTTTTGAAAAATCGCTATATTGTCCTTGTGGTTCCTTTTCTGGCCTTTATGGGATTTGATCTTTTTACTTATACCTTTTTGGGCCAATATTCAATCTCAGGGCTGTTTCTTGAAAATGGTCCGGCAAACTGGGGCATTCCAACCTATTTAATTGTAGGGACTATTGGTACCTTCCTCTGGTATTATATTGTTGGTGATCGACATGAGACCATCTAGGCTTTTCCGGATTTCGGTTGGTGCATTGTTCTCACTTAGAAACGTTTGGCTCGGAGGAGGCATCTACTGCGCGTTTATCTTGACATGCTTAATGGCACTGGACAAGCAGGGTCCCGGTCCTCGAGGGCTGTTCGACCTGATAGCTGATCTGTATGGCCTCCATGGTAGCACGAATCAATTAATGTTTGTCTCGGTCGGTATCCCGATGATTGTGATTACGATGACACAATTAATGAAATTCAAGGATCGTGGATCCTTTCTGACCAAGATGAAATCGCGTTTTCAGATTTTTCATCTTTACGTCATCGCGGCAATCGTCTATTCAATCGTATTTACTGTCCTGATTTTATTGTTTTCTTGGGCAGTAGGCGGATTAATTGCTGGCTTTGGTAATACATGGTTACGTGCGGACGGATCAGTCAGCTGGCTGATCCATAATCCGCAGCGTTTTCAAAGTGTTTTGCCCCATCTTGCGACATACAAAGTAGTGGCAGCTCTATTTGTGACTAAGTTTTTAGGATTCTTGATGATTGCTTTTCTGACCCTTTTCTTGAAATGCTGGATTAAGAACGATGGGTTGATCCTGATTGTGCTTGTAATCCTTGCCGGTATTGAAATGTTTGGTCCTTTTCCTATATCATTTTTTATTACACCAGCAGTGCTGGTGCTCGAAAACTGGATCAATCCGATCAGCATCCTGTTTCATTGCGCCTATTTATTTATCGTTTCTCTTGCTTTGTATGGGATAACTGGAATGATTTATGAAAGAAGGGACTTTCTCTCATGATCTATTCCTTCTTCAGGCTTTTTTGGCGTGATGTCACATACAGCTTTTCCTATGGAAAATATAAGTACTTGATTTTTCTGGCCTATATGGCTGCTCTGGCGTATGCAATCAGTCTTCGGAATCAATCGATCGGAACGAATGGTTTGGATACATTCTTTTTACTGATGCGCGACAATGGTTACATAAAAACGCTCACGGATTATGTGATTCCCTATTATTGGGACTTCACTCAATTCTTCGCGCTCTTTTTAACAGCGGACTATCTCATTCATGATTTCCGGCAAAATCAACTGTATGTGCTGCTCAGATGCCAATCGAAGCGGCAGTATATTATGTCAAAAATTGTGTGGCTGATCATTCAGAATCTCGCGCTGTATCTCTGTTTGTTTGCGGCGGTCTATCTGGCTTCCGGCAGCGTGACCCACGATTTTTCGCTGAACGCTTCTTCATATTTCCATCAGTTTATTGAACCGATGATGCAATCCAAAGTATCTTCCGGGCTATTAGTGACGCGGCTGCTCATCGGCTTTATCGCGACAAGTACTGTATTGTCAAGCCTTCTGCTGCTTCTGATTCATTGGCTGCAACCAATCATCGCTTTTTTCTGTGTGGTTGTTCTCTGTACACTGTCAACCTTTCTGGACAGCAAATGGCTGCCGGCCATACACTCGATGATCCTGAAACAGGACATTTTTGATCTGGAACATCATCTGACGCTTGGCTTTTCTTTAGCGTATTCTGCCTGTCTCTTTCTGGCGGTCAGTACAGTCACCTTATATATCTGCAAGCAACGCGAATTATTATAGGAGGGTTCAGGATGGCAAACGAGATCTATTTGAAAGCGGAACACTTATCCAAAACCATAAAAAATCAAATGGTGCTTAAAGACATCAACCTGACTCTGGCGCGCGGTTTCATCTACGGTTTCAGAGGGAAAAACGGATCCGGGAAAACAATGCTTTTCAGAGCATTGAGCGGACTGATCCTGCCCACCGAGGGAACCGTTGAAGCAGGTGGAATCACTCTTGGGAAAGAGGCATCCTTCCCGCCGAGCGTCGGCGTGCTTATCGAATATCCTGGATTTTTAAACGGGTTTACGGGTTTCAAAAACTTAAAAATGTTGGCCGGAATTAAGGGCCTGATTGACGATGAACAAATAAAAGAATCAATTCGTCTGGTCGGATTGGACCCTGAGGATAAGCGGAGATATCGAAAATATTCATTAGGCATGAAGCAGCGCCTTGGCATTGCCCAGGCCATCATGGAGGATCCGGATCTGATTATTTTAGATGAACCGACCAATGCGCTGGATACGGATGGCATTGAAGAACTGAAGAAGTTACTGCTCGAGTTGAAAGATAAGAAAAAGTGTATCCTCATTGCCAGCCATGACAAGGAGGATCTGGATTATCTGTCCGATGAAATCTTCCAGATGGAGAGTGGCAAAATTATCGGTCACGAGATCAAGGAGGCTGCAGAGCCATGAGCAAGATGAAAATAGCTATCTTGGCCGTTCTCATTGTCGCTGCCGCGGTGTGGCTGGTCCGTGTCTATCAAGTGAATGAAGGGGTTGCGAAAAAATATCAGATCAGAACTTATCAAGTCGGCCAAAATGTTCCGTTTGGAAACGCGACGCTCAATGTCAAGAGTCTGACCTATGGCCGGTTGACCAATAACCATGGATTTAAGACGATCCCTGCGACGGTGACGATGCAAATTCGAAATACCTCAACTAAAAACATTTCTATATTGAAAATCGTTGAGGCGAAGCTCGCTTATGGTTTGGATTACTATCAAACGATGTCAGGAAACTTTAACAAAAGTGAACTGTTGCAATTACAACCTTCCCATTCAACGACGGTCATTCTAAGATTTTCAGTTAAGCCAAACCATAAAGGTGAGAGGCCCAAAATTTATTTTGATCAAAACCTGTATGCCCCACTTGTTTTGAAAGAGTATAAGAAGGGGATCAGATACGGCATTGGTGTGCAGTTTTAAAAAAGAGCGGACGAATCTGGTTATGCTTAGAGTGGGTAAATATAGTGGAGGAGCCTGTCATCGGATGGCTCCTCCTGTTTATTAATGCTGTTGGACGATGGAGGTAAAGCTGCTCCAGTCGGGGACTATTACTTAATCGATGCAGGAAAAAAGAAAATATATTTTTTGCTGAATTAATAAAAAACAAATAAATTTTACAAATTGAAGAAATGCAATGATAGATTATGATCAATATGTTATTATAATGATAACAAAAATGAATAGTTACGTAATCATAGAGAAGAGGATATCGGCCATCCGTGGCTGAACGATAGGATGTCGTCAAGGCAGATGATTCGACCTTTATAGGGAAGCTCGTGTATATTAACTTACAATGTTCACTTATTATGGTCGATATTCTTGCATTTGTTCTTTCAAGATTGATTGATGTGGATTACGGTAATGTTCATAAAAAGGAGATGGTCAAGTGACTGATGCTAAGGTTACAGAACGCGCGAAGTCGCGCCATATTGCCAGTAATATTCTAAAAGGTTCGCTGGGAAATATGATTGAGTGGTATGACTGGTACGTGTACGCGGCATTTGCCGTTTATTTCTCGACAGATTTCTTTCCGTCAGAGAACACAACATCACAGCTGCTGAACACGGCCGCCGTCTTTGCGATCGGCTTTTTGATGCGTCCGATTGGCAGCTTGATCATGGGACGTTATGCGGATCGTCACGGCCGCCGCGCGGCTTTGACACTTTCAATAATGATCATGGCGAGTGGCTCGCTCGTCATCGCAGCAACACCTAGTTTCCACACGATTGGCATTTTCGCACCGATTATTCTCGTCCTGGCCCGGCTGTTTCAAGGCTTGTCGCTCGGCGGCGAGTACGGCACATCCGCAACCTATCTTTCTGAAATGGCAAATAAAGGCCGGCGCGGTTTCTATTCCAGCTTCCAATATGTCACGCTGGTCGGCGGCCAGCTGGTCGCGCTGGGTGTTCAGATTATCCTTCAGCTGACGCTCAATGAGGCACAGCTCAACGCGTGGGGCTGGCGTATTCCGTTTGTGATCGGCGCCCTCGGGGCACTCGCCGTTCTCTGGCTGCGTTTGACTATGGATGAATCGGACCAGTTCAAGAAGATGTCCGGCAGTTCCAAGAAGAAAGCAGGAACACTGAAAGCGCTGATGCAGTATCCACGGGCAGTCCTGACGGTTGTCGGCCTGACACTCGGCGGAACCGTCGCTTTTTACACATACACCACGTATCTGCAGAAATTCATGATCAATTCTGTCGGGCTTGACAAGGAAGTGGTTACGTTGATTAACTTCTTTGCGCTGCTGATCTTCCTGATCCTGCAGCCGCTTGCCGGCCTTTTGTCTGATCATATTGGCCGCCGTCCATTGCTGTTTTTCTTCGGTATCTTCGGTACGGTCCTGACCGTGCCGCTGTTCCTGATCATGCGCTCATCGCACAGCGTGATCGCCGCATTCCTGCTAATGATGCTTGGACTAGTGATTGTCACCGGATATACGTCGATCAACGCGATCGTCAAAGCCGAATTGTTCCCTACCGAAATCCGGGCGCTCGGTGTCGGTCTTCCCTATGGCCTGACCGTAGCCATATTCGGTGGTACCGCTGAATTCATCGCGTTGTGGTTCAAGAGCATCGGTATTGAGACCTTATTTTTCTTCTATGTTGCCGCCTGTATCTTTGTCAGCCTGATTGTCTACTGGCGCATGCAGGAATCATCAAAAACGTCGTACATAGAGGCTGAGGAGAAGTAAGAGCCAACGTTAATCTTAAGAGATGAAAGAAAGAGCATCTGATCTGGACGAATGTCCGAATCGGATGCTTTTTATTAGTGTTATTGATGCCTGATTTTAGCCGAAAGTTGACGGGATTGCCTGTCCAATAAGTGCCAGCTATAATGTCCGTAGGACTTTATAGCTGGCATTTATTTTGCGAAAGGAAAAGGGTATCCCTTCACCG
>NZ_SRJD01000017.1 GCF_004684935.1 Sporolactobacillus shoreae | reverse complement strand
TGACCGCTTTTTTGATAGCCGTCCATACTTTTCACCTCTTGGAAAAGTATGGACACGAAAAGATAAGGCTAAAAGCGGATACCGTCTAAAGACGGTGGGTTTAGACCACGCTTTTGTAAGCTAAATTTAAAAAGGATCAACGAAAAAAAAGCAGTGAACACGTGCATGTGTGGAAGTAAAATAAGTACATCATCTGACTGCGAGGACAGCTAAACGGGTGAGATGAACATGATAAAAGGTTACTCTTATGATTTAAGATTAGTTTAACGCTAAACTGACTATAAGTCAAAAAAGGTGAAATAATTTGAAAAAACTTGCTAAAGAAAATGCGCCTGATAAAGTGAAAAAAAGAAACCGGCAGATTTGGTTTTTATTATCCAGAACCTACCACCTTCAGTTGCGTCAATTCGGCCTTTTTCTAAAAAAATGGGGCCTTACCGTTGCTCAGTATGAAGTGCTGAAGAGAATTGCTGAGCAGGAAAGAATTTCACAGAAGGATCTTGCTGAGAAACTTTTTGTCTCAAAGGGAAATGTCACACAATTAATTACAAAAATGGAAAACCTGGGTTATATCCACCGTGATCAGGAATGGAAAACAAAATATCTCTCTCTGACGGAAAAAGGCCTGACGCTTTATAAGAATTTATTGCCCGAAGAGGAAAGTTATTTTACTCTCAGATTTGAGGGCTTAACAAAAAAGGAGCAGAAAGAACTGGTAAAACTGCTGCAAAAGATTTATGATGAGGAGCTGAATTTTGAAAAGTGAATGAAGAGAAATGCTAGTGATACATCATGGAAAAAATTTTTTGATATGTATTAATTAAACGTTTGTTTTAATTAAATGTTCGCATTTATATACCTAATAATAGGCGGTCACCCTGTATTTTTTAATTCAGGTGGGGCATTCATCTTCTCACTGTTCTTATACTTTGCCCATTCATGTTGTCTCCAAAACCCATGACTTTTTCCACACGATGTTCCCCTTCCACGACATAACTCCTATTTACCCCTTACTTTTGAGACTCTTTTTTTATGATTGGATCATTTTTTAGCTGAATTCAATATTGGGCATCCAAATCTAAAATAAGGGCGTTAACACATGAAAGTTGTTTCACAATCATCGACATCCGTTTATTCCAAGTTTACTTCTTAAATGACACTTTATCATTTTTTCAAAAGAGACTAATCAGAAATGTACGTATATTATACACTGATGCATACTTATAAACTAAATAGATAATACTTTATTTCTACGTATATATCGTGTATATTTATATGTATAATCTGAATAGTTCATGTGCCATTCAAAGCGAGGAGGAGATTTCAATGCCTAATAAAACTATTTATGTACCAGATTCCGACCTTCAGGTTTTCGATCATGCACAAAATGTGTCCGGGAAAAATTTATCGGCGACTATCGTTCAGGCATTGAGATACTTCATCAAAATCGGCGAGGGAAAAGGATTTGAATACGTTGAAATCTCTGAAGGTGAAAATGGATTTTATAAACGGAAACGATTTATCGGAAGAGAATTGGCTTCTGCGTGTGTGACCGACGATAAATTATCGCGAACCACCAGTTACACAGTTTATGAGACCGTCCACGGACACTTTGCTATTTTTATTACGGAAGAGAAAAAAATGCCTCTGGAGCAATCGATTGAGCGTGAACTGGAAAGAAGAATCATGGAAAGGATTTCGGGAGATTTTAAGAACAGTGTACAATATGGGAAGGAAGAAGAAGTGCCCGATGTGCGCCGACTTGAAATCTATAATTCACTTGATTCGCTAACCGGTCATATCCCCGGGGACTTGTTCAGAACCTTGCACGAGATCAGAGACGGCGAATTTCTTGATATCTGATAGTGGTGTCTAATGAGAAATATGCCTCAATGGAAAAGGAGATTGGACGATGATTCGTATCTTGGCTAAATCAGTAGCGGGGGAAATGACTGATACCATGACTTTGTCATCACTGAATACAGAGGCGACGAAATGGCATTGGGTGGATATCAATGAGCCGAATGATGCAGAAAATGATGCATTCTCACACCATTTTCCGTTCTTCAGGGCGCATGTAAAAAATGACCACCGTTATACCAAACGTCCGCAGCTGAAGCTTTTTGATGACTATTATTTCCTTTCCATTCAGGCTGTAAGTCCGAGCACTTTGAAACCGCATGAACTTCAGATGTATATTGGAAAAAATTATTTTTTTTCATTGCACATAGATAACCTGAAAGCGGTCAATGATGTCTGGCATGAATGCCGTTCGGATGAGAATATCTCTGAGGAAGAAACACCAAAGGAGATACTGCACCGCTTATTAGATAGGCTTGTTGAACAGTATTTTATGGTCGCCAACTTGCTTGAAGACAAGATTGACGCTTTGGATCTGAATTCAAAGCATGAATCCATTCATAAACTGAATGATCGGGTGTTTCAGATCAGAAGTGAATTGCTGAGCTTCCGCAGGGCCGTTACGCCGCTTCAGGATATCTTTCAGCGGATGGTCGGCTCAACTTACGTGCCCACCAGCGACGCGGATAACATCTATCTGAGGAATATCAGCGAGAATTTGGCCAGGCTGACGCACATGATTGAATCAAACATGGAAATTACCTCCGATATTCGTGACAGTTATCTTTCACTGACATCATATCGGACAAACAGTATTATGCAGACACTAACGGTCATTACGACCATTTTTATGCCACTAACCTTCATCGCCGGAATATACGGAATGAATTTCAAATATATGCCTGAGCTTAACTGGCACGCAGGGTACTTTCTTGTTCTTGGTCTGATGATGGGGATCGCGATCAGTATGTATTTTTGGTTCCGAAAAAAAGGATGGTTCGATAAATAAAGCTGCCGAAGAAACGGCAGCTTTATTTATCGAACATTTTTATTTGTCGAGGCTTTTTACGATCTTTATGACTTCGGTGGGGTCGGTCCTCACTTTATAGTCTGAACTGACATGGGCGAATGCAACCGTTCCCTTCTGATCCAAGACAAAGGTTGCGGGTTTCGGCAGTTCCCATTTTTTATTGCCATTCCGGGCTTCAAGGTCAATTCCTGATTGTCTGTATAGTTCTATGAGGTAATCCTGAAGCTTAAAAACCAATTGATATTGATTCGCAACTTTTCCATCTTTGTCGCTGAGCACTGCGAATTCGAGCTCATCTTTTTCCTTTGTGGACAAGGATGAATCGGGTGTCTGGGGACTGATAGCGATTAGACGGGCACCTGCATTTTGTATATCCGGCAGTAGGCGCTGGTAGGCCCTCAATTCCAGATTGCAATAGGGGCACCAGCCGCCGCGATAAAAATCGAGGATCACAGGACCCTTGCCGAGTTCTTCTGAGAGTGTCACTGTTTTCCCAGTGGCATCAGGAAGCGAAAAGTCGGGGGCAAGGTCGCCGACCCTCAGGCCCTGTGCTACACCGGACTCCTCCAATTCTTTTAATGCCTGCGCGTAGAGCCGCTGTTTTTCCGGTGATGCGTTTTTCTTAAAGGATGCTTTGTAGGCGTCAATTTCTTCAACTAATGAAGCCATTATTTAGGAACCTCCAATCGGATATTAATTTTATTCTACAACGGCGCATATTTTTTTTCTAATCATTGACTTTGAAATAAAAAGATGGATAACATTGTAATATTGATAGAAAAAAACTTGTGGGGGATTTACTATGGCGTTTGCGGAATTTTCCGTTTCGATTCAGAAACCGGTTCACGAAATTTTTGATTTTATATTGAATGGCGAAAATAATAAAGTCTGGAGGCCCTCCGTCATTGCAGTGAAAAAAGAGTCAAAAGGGGATACAGGCGTTGGTACAAAGTTCTCCCAGACAATGAAGGGGCCGTTTGGAAAAAGCATTAGCGGTGATTACGAGATTACTGGCTGTGATGCCGATAAGACTATTTCTTTTAGGGTCGTATCCGGACCGGCAAGACCAACTGGGAACTACGCTTTCGAAGAGGACGAGGGAGAAACAAAAATAACGTTTACTTTATCATATAAACCAACCGGACTGGCCAAGCTTATGGATCCCATGATCACGAAACAAATGCAGGTTGAAACTGCTGCTCTCGTGAATGTAAAAAAACACCTGGAGAGTTAATAAGGGAATACCTCCATGATCTTAAAAGGGTTTGGCAATCGGTTTCTGCACACTGATATCGTTTCTGAACTTGCACATGGCATCGCAATCACATTTTAAGTCGGTAAACAGAATGTATGCGATTGAAGAGATTATATTTCTTCTTCTCGATAGGAGGGGCACAGCAATTGTGTCCTTATTTCTTTTTCACGCGATCTGGAGCGAGTTCACTGAATTTCTCAACACTTTGGCTGGTACCGCCGGCAAATCTGATAGACGAGAATCGAGCTATGCTCTAGTCTCCTCTTTAATTCAAGTGTATACTTTTTTAGAAAAGGTTTATAAATCGTGCTTTTAGGAGGGCTATGAGAAAGAATGAAAGAGCTGAAAAAGCGAATTCGGGAAGAGGGAAAAGTGATTGGTTCGGAGATTCTTAAAGTGGATCACTTTCTGAACCATCAGATTGACCCAGTATTAATGTTTAAAATCGGTGAAAAGTTTGCCGATATTTTTGAAAATAAAGAAGTAAGTAAAGTCATTACGATTGAATCTTCGGGGATTGCTCCTGCTCTGATGACCGGACTTGCTTTAAAGGTTCCGGTGATTTTTGCCCGTAAAAAGAAGCCTGTGACATTGGATGAAGGGAGTCTGTCCACTGAAATATTTTCGTTTACTAAACAAGTTTCGAATACCGTATATATTGAAAAAGGCATGCTGACAGCGGATGATCATGTTCTAATTATTGATGATTTTTTGGCAAATGGAGAGGCCTCGCTTGGTTTAACAAAAATAATAGAAATGGCCGGAGCGGTTGTGGTAGGCATCGGGATTGTCATTGAAAAATCATTCCAGGACGGAAGAAAGAGATTGGATCATGCGGGCTATCCGGTATTCTCACTGGCAAGGATCGCGTCCCTTGAAAACGGCCAAGTGACATTTATCGAAAGATAATAATACATAAACAAAGTTATGTAAACTAAAATTCAGCTTTTAATAATCGGAGAAAGGTCAAAAGCAATGATTGACAGAATAAAGAGTATCTATCAGGATACTTATCTGCAAAATGTAAAAGTATTTTTAGTGGGATGGATCATCTTTATTTTTACAGCGGTAGTGACTGCTATTGTTTGTGGCATGCTGCATGTTGATCTAATAAGTATCCTTAAAGATTTGAACAATAATTTTCCTTCTTATCATTCTCAGTTTTCTTCTTTCATAGGAATCTTTTTAAATAACATAAAGACTTGTCTGCAAATACTGATTTTCTCGTTAATACCCATTTTGTTTTTTCCATGGATCTCAATCATATTTAATGGCGCTGTAATCGGAGTTGTTGCTTATCTTATCGTCGCGATACATAAAAATCTTTTTAAAATGATTCTTTTGGGGCTGCTTCCGCACGGAGTCATAGAAATTTCGATGTTCATCTTGTGTGCGTGTTTCACGATTAAAATTCAGCGACTTTGGATTGATAAGATTAAAAATATTTTTAGATCGAAGCTAAAGAAGAAGCCCGTGGATCGTTTATGGATTTACTATAAACAAACGTTTGAGCAATTTGTCTTAATCATTATTCCGGGGATAGCTGTTGCAGCATTTATTGAAGCATTTATAACCAGTTATTTGCTGGACCATTTCATGTGACAGGATTTAGTCATCAGGTTCGTCAAAATGGTCGTCCATATTGTCGACCGCTCTTTTAAGCTCTTCGTTCGACAGATGGGTATAGATCATTGTTGTCTGGATCGATGAGTGCCCAAGCTGACGGCGGAGTTTAGGAATATCGTTGTTTTCAGCCTGGTAACGTGTCGCAAATGAATGACGCAGCTTGTGGACGGAGAGGGAGGGTTTCCCAAAAGCGACGGCATATTTTTTTACTAGGTTTTCTATGGCTCTTGGGCTCAGCCTCCGCGTTGTCCCTTTAGGACCCATTGGCGCGGAAACGAAGAGGGCCTTATTTGAAGCCATCAAGTGATATTTTCCGGATCGTACCTGCAGATAATCTTCCAGATCTAGTCCTGCCTGTTCGCTGAAGTAGACGTATTGTTCCTTATTTCCTTTGCGTATGACGCGAACCATTCGTTTCTTAAAATCGATATCCGACAGATCCAGTCCGACTACTTCTGAAAGACGCAGTCCGGAGCCGAGAATCAATGAGACAATGGCGGTATCGCGTTCCGCGTTCTGTTTGTGGAAGTTCAGAAGTTTAACATCGTCTTTGACCGTAGTACAGTAATCCTGGGCGACAAACTGCCGGAACTGCTCATATTCATCTTTCCAGAGTATTTTTCCGGCCATTTTCTGAGCGACCGTTTCCTGATCTTCTTTTATTTTATTAAACGCAATCTTGGCCATTACATTACGGACAAGGTAAGGCTTGAGATCGTCCGTTTCAGCGACATTCTGCAAGTAATTGAACAGTGACTTAAGGGATGAAAGCTTGCGATTAATGGTAAAACGGTCGTTATTGAGCCGGAACTGTAAGTACGTAAGAAAGTTTTCAATGGACTGAGGTGTAAGTTTTTCCAGACAGTCCAGAGGAATATCTGTGCGTTTTCCTGGAAAAAAGCCTTCGGTGAGCAGCCAGTCAAAGAAAATCAGAAAATCATGGGAGTAATTAAGCAATGATCTCGGCGACATCGTCCGCATTTTTTTATCCACATACTCGCGGACATACCAAGGGAGCTCTGCGGTTTTTTCGTCAATCAGATCGTAAATATGATTTTTGCGTTCATCAGTCATTGAGAAGAACCCCCAAAACAAAAAATTAATAAATGTATGAAAAGCTTAAAAAACATCAGAAAGGATGCTCTTATTCTAACACCTGGAGATTACTTCGTCAAAATTATATTTTACGTAGTAATGTTCAGTATGGTTGACGCCTCTCTGGATTTAAAATCCGTTCAGATTTTTTCTGCTTTTCATTCTCTCTTATGGTGATGAATTTGATTTAACTTTTTTCCAGCTTGAATCTTATGTTAAAATTTAATATATACATAATTTCCGTCAATCAATCATTGTCTGACTCAGGAGGATTTTTTTAATGCACATCTCTGAAATTAAAAAGAAAGCCAGACAATCGCTGGCAAATAATTGGGCCGTTGCGTCACTTTTGACCTTCTTTACTTTCCTTGTGATTACTGGTCTAGAGTATCTATATGAAATAAAGATTTCCGGAGGCCTGAGCAACTGGATTTATAATTATCAGCATCACATTGATCTACCGTTATCCGTTCAGATTGCTGAGATCGTTTATTCACTTATTGTAACGCCGATCACAGTTACATTTTACTGGTATTTCCTTGGGCTCACTAGATCCGAGAACCCTCAGATTGGTCAGGTATTTGCTGTTTATTCGGACTTCAAAAAAGCTGTGAAACTTTTCTGGGTATCATTTGTTTTGGGTTTCTTCATTCTGATGTGGACACTCTTGCTCGTCGTCCCAGGCATTATCAAGACCCTCTCGTATTCGCAGACATATTTTATCATTAAAGATCACCCGGAATATTCTGCAACTGAGGCAATTACCGAGAGCCGCGAATTGATGGGCGGCTACAAATGGAAATTTTTTGTCCTGGAGTTAAGTTTCATTGGATGGGCACTATTGTCTGTAGTGACATTGTTTATCGGACTGCTTTGGCTGGCTCCTTATTTCTTCACTTCTCTTGCCGTTTTCTATAATGAATTGTCTGACTATCAGCAGGCTGAAAGCGCTGAATCCGTTTCTGAGCAGTAATTATCAACTATTAAAAAGAGCGGCTACCGGAAAATTTAACCGGCTGCCGCTTTTTTTAATTTGTTTTGCTGACGTGCAGCACTATTTTAATATTTGAAGGGTCTCTGACGGTGATAATAGCTCCTTTTTCAGTAACCGGTACTTCCATCCCCTTCAATCGGCTGACTGCCTCTCCCCTTGCTTTCAGACTTGGATATTCCAAAATAAAATGTTTCATGCCTGCAGAAATTTCGTCCCCCGCAGGTGAGCCCTTGCTGCGCCAGACGTTGAGTCCAATGTGATGATGATACCCGCCTGTCGATATAAAATCTGCCTGATCATCGTACTGCGCCACAAGATCAAATCCGAGTCCTTTGCAGTAAAAATCTTCAGACGCTTTCAGATCAGCGACCTGCAAGTGGATATGGCCCATGATTGTTTTTTCAGGCATCCCCTTCCAATCCCCGTCCTCAAGTTCGTCAAGAATATCCTCGCTTATAGCCTCAGTCGGCATAAATACTCTCCCATTGTTCCAGCGCCATTTGTCCGAAGGCCTGTCACGGTAGAGCTCGATTCCGTTTCCGTCCGGATCCGCCAGATAAACGGCTTCGCTCACTGCATGGTCGGATCCGCCCTGCAAGGGATAGTGTAATTTAAGCAGATGAGCCAGCATGCTTGCCAGATCTTTACGGGATGGCAGAAGAAGTGCAAAATGATAAAGCCCCGCCTGCCTGAAATTATGCCCGGCTGCCTGATCCGGCTGTTCGAGGGTCACCAACGGATCAGCTCCGTTTGCTGATAAAATGACCGTTCGTTCTGAATCCTTCAAAAAATGCAAACCAAGTATCTTTCGATAAAAATTTTTGGAACGTTCGAGATCGCTCACTAAAAGATGTACCTGGCTAACGTAAGTGTTCGGATAACTGTGAAATGGCGACATGAAAACTCCTCCTAAAGTGTTAAAAATCATTCATCTGCTCTATGTAAGTTCAATGTACCTTATATATGAATAAGGTGTCCAACAAACGTTCTCTGTTTACGAAAAATTATCGAGTCAATTTATTGATGATAAAAAGCCGGGTGCATCCGGCTTTTTATCATGCTTATTGGTTTGAAAGCAGTCGTTCATCAATTCGGATATCCGCTTCTGTTTTGCTTAAGACCTCATCAAGCGTTGATCCCGGTTGAAGTTCAGTAAGCTTCAGCTGCCCGTGATCAAGATGAAAAACGGCTAAATCCGTAATCAGGCAATCAACTACACCTTTCCCTGTGAGTGGAAGTGAACAACGTCTTCTAACTTTTGACTCACCATGCTTATTTACATGATCCATAATCACAACGGTCCTTTTAGCACCCTGGACAAGATCCATTGCTCCCCCCATGCCCTTGATCATTTTTCCCGGAATCATCCAATTTGCCAGATCCCCTTCTTCGGAAACCTCCATCCCGCCGAGAACGGCCAGGTCAATATGGCCGCCGCGGATCATAGCAAAAGATTCGGCACTATCGAAATAAGAAGCACCTGGAACGGTGGTGACTGTTTCTTTACCGGCATTGATCAGGTCAGGATCAACCTCTTTTTCATGAGGGTATGCGCCAATACCAAGCAGCCCGTTCTCTGACTGAAGCATGACGTGGCTGTCCTGGGGAATCCGGTCGGCGATCAGTGTGGGCATGCCGATTCCGAGATTGACATACATCCCTTCACTGATTTCTTTTAACGCGCGATCCAGAATCAGTTGTCTGTTTCCCAAATGATCAACCTCCCTCCTGTTACACTTTGGCAACGGTCAGCCGCTCGATGCGTTTTTCATAGTTTTCACCCAAAAATACTTTCTGCACATAGATTCCCGGCGTATGGATATAATCCGGGTCCAGTTCTCCTTGACCAACCAGTTCCTCAACTTCAGCAAACGTCACTTTTCCAGCCTTTGCAGCGAGTGGATTGAAGTTGCGTGCTGTTTTCCGATAAACCAGATTGCCGCCAAGATCCGCCTTCCACGCTTTGACAAGTGCAAAGTCACCGATGATTCCTTTCTCCAAAATGTAAGTCCGTCCGTCAAATACTTTCTCCTCTTTGCCCTTCGCAATATCCGTACCGACACCGGTTGCTGTGAAAAATGCAGGAATGCCTGCCCCGCCCGCCCTCAGACGTTCGGCAAGTGTCCCTTGAGGAACAAGCTCGACTTCCAGTTCGCCGCTCAGGAACTGTTGTTCAAACAACTTATTTTCACCGACATATGATGAAATCATCTTTTTAATCTGCCTGTTTTCCAATAGCAAGCCAAGTCCCCAGTCATCCACGCCGCAGTTGTTGCTGACCACAGTGAGGTCTTTTACGCCGCTTTCACGTAAACCCCTGATCAACTTTTCCGGAATACCACAGAGGCCAAACCCTCCGACAACTAAAGTCGATCCGTCAGAAATTTGTTGAATCAGTTCCTCAATAGCAGGTACGATTTTTTCCATAATATGCTTCCTTCCCCATCAGACGAAAAATGAGCTTCCGATCGCGATCAGGAACACCGTTGCCGTCTTCAGAATGGTAATCGCAAAAATATCCTTGTAGGACTGCCGGTGTGTCAGCCCGGTGATTGCCAGCAGTGTTATGACTGCACCATTATGCGGCAATGTATCCATGCCTCCCGACGCCATCGACGCGATCCGGTGCAGCAGTTCCGGACTGATGCCCAAAGCGTGCGCCGTCTGAAGGTACTGCTTGCTCATCACTTCAAGAGCGATTGAAAGACCTCCTGAAGCGGAACCTGTGATTCCCGAGAGCACATTGACTGATACGGCTTCCGATACGAGCGGGTTACTGCTCGCATTGAAAACATGATGTTGGATTGCCGAGAAACCGGGCAATGTTTTGACTACATTACCAAACCCGACTTCGGAAGCTGTGTTAAAAATAGCGAGAAGTGCACCGGATGCTGCAAGAGTCAAGCTCGAAGCTAATTTGACTTTCACACGTTTGAAGCTGAGAAACATTGCGGTGAGAATACCCAATGTCAGAGCCGCAATCAACGACCATGAAGAGACGAGTGTACTCACATCAGGGATGTTGAACACTTTCTTCAGAGTTTCTGCGTTGTACCACCCTCTTGCGGACAGGCCAGTGCGACTGAAAACGAAATTAAAGACGATAACAACGATTAGCGGCAGTATAGCCAACCAGAAATTTGGCAACTTAGCTTTTGTGTCAAGTTCCGGTTCATTAATATGGCCGGTCCCATACCCTTCCTGTTTTCGGATTGCCTGTCTGCGCCGATGTTCCAGCCAGAGCAGTCCACCGGCGAGAACGATGATTGATCCGATAATGCCGACAAGCGGCGCTGCATAAGTGTCTGTTCCGAAATAGTTTGTCGGAATGATGTTTTGGATCTGGGGCGTTCCCGGGAGGGCATCCATGGTGAACGTGAATGCACCAAGCGCAATGGCGCCCGGAATCAAACGTTTTGGGATATCCGCCTCTTTAAAAATAGCTGCCGCGAAGGGATAGACGGCAAAAGCGACGACAAAAAGCGAGACGCCCCCGTAAGTGAGAATGGCGCAGGCAAGGACGACTGACAGAATCGCCCGCTTGGATCCCAATCCTTTAACAATTGTGTGGGCGATTGAGGCTGCAGCCCCACTCATCTCCATGACTTTGCCAAAGATGGCACCGAGCAGGAAGATTGGGAAGAAATTCTTGACATAGGTTGCCGCATTAGTCATGAAGACTTCTGTATAGCTGGGCAATAAATGCCCGCCGGACAGCAGCACCGCGAGCAACGTGACTGCCGGTGCAATGATAATGACCGGATAGCCGCGATAAGCGAGAAACATCAGAAGGCCAAGTGCCAGAACAATCGCAAAAATTTGTAACGCCATCAATCATCTCCCCATTTCCATTGAAATTAATTGCAGAAAGGAAACGCTTACATTATTCTTCATGTTCGTTTTCAACAATGATGGCCGTTCCCTGTCCTCCACCGACGCATAAAGCCGCAAGCCCCTTCTTTGCTCCTGTCCGTTTCATGTTGTACAGCAAGGTGCAAAGAATCCGCGCTCCGGACGCACCGACCGGATGGCCGAGTGCAATGGCACCGCCACTGATATTGACCTTCTCAGGATCAAGTTCAAGATCGTCGAGGACCGCGACAGACTGAGCGGCAAAAGCCTCGTTAATTTCAAAAAGGTCTATATCACCTGTTCTGAGATTTGCCTTCTGAAGTGCCCTTCGTGCTGCGGGAACAGGTCCGTAGCCCATAATCTTCGGGTCCAGTCCGACATTGGCATATGATTTGATGCTCGCCATAATATGCAAACCATGCTTTTCTGCTTTTTCCCTCGAGGTAAGTATAAGCATGGCTGCGCCGTCATTGATCCCAGATGCATTACCCACGGTCACAGTTCCGTTTTCCTTGAATGCGGGTTTTAACTTGGCAAGCGTTTCGACAGTCATTCCGTGACGCGGGTGTTCATCCTGATCAATGACCAGTTGTTCCCCTTTTTTTGTCAGGGATACCGGGATGATTTCCTCATCGAAATAACCGAGGAGCTGCGCTTTTTCAGCTTTATGCTGACTTTTCAGGGCAAATTGATCCTGACGATCCCGGCTGATCCGCCACTTTTCAGCAATGTTTTCGGCAGTAATACCCATGTGGTATTGATAAAAAGCATCGATCAGTGCATCCTTGATCATTGAATCCTCGACCTTACCCCCTCCCATCCGCTTTCCCCAACGGTAATCCTGAAGAAGATAGGGCGCACGGCTCATGCTTTCCGTACCTCCGGACAGCACGAAGTCTGAGTCGCCGAGCGCGATCGACTGGGCGGCGAGTATCACCGTACGCAGACCGGAACCGCACAGCATGTTTACAGTGATAGCTGAAGATTTTTCGGAAATACCTGAATAAATCGCAATTTGCCGAGCGATATTCTGTCCAAGACCGGCAGAGAGAATATTTCCGACAATCGCTTCGTCGATCAGGTCAGCCGATATTCCTGATCTTTTGATTGCTTCTTTTGCCGCGGCGGTACCAAGTTCAACAGCGGACAACTCCGAAATCACTCCTCCAAATGACCCGACAGGAGTTCTCGCCGCGCCGACGATCACTACTTCTGTCATCAGACCTCCCCCTTTTTTTGCAGTGTCACTACACGGACGACACTCAGATCAATTCCTTGCTCAAAAAGTATCGCCACCTTAAATCGCCACCTTAATAGGTGGCTCTTTTGGGACATTTTATTGTATTTATGAGTTCCAACGATTATGTGACAATTCAGTTGTTCTAATTCTTTTTTTTATTCCTATACATTTATTAAGCCGTTCCTTGCCTTCTGTCCATTCTGAAATAGTCGAGGCATATTTTAATTTACAGAATGCATTGATCGGGAGAAAGTCATTTGTAAATGCATACGGGGAGGAATACGGATTGGTCAAAGGAAAAACAGTCGTGATTACCGGATCAGCACGAGGGATCGGTTTTGAAATTGGCAAAGCTTTTTCAGAAAATGGAGCAAACGTGGTTCTATCAGATATTAACGTATCCGGGGTTGAAGAAGCTGCGGTGATCCTGGACGGCAGCGGTGAAACGGTACGAGCGATCAGCGCTGATGTGACAAAGGAGGATGACATCCGAAATCTGATCGATCAGGCAGTGAGTGCTTTTGGAAACGTTGATATTTTTGTGAACAACGCTGGCCTTCAGCATATTTCCCCGATTGATGACTTTCCGGCAGAAAAGTTTGAACAAATGATCCGCGTGATGCTGATTGCGCCATTTCTTGCAATCAAACATGTTCTCCCTATTATGAAGAGTCAGCGGTACGGTAGAATTATTAACATTGCGTCGATAAATGGACTGATCGGTTTTGCTAATAAAGCGGCTTATAACAGCGCGAAGCACGGGGTCATTGGGCTGACCAAAGTCGCGGCACTTGAAAGCGCACCCTATGGGGTCACCGTAAACGCACTTTGTCCGGGTTATGTCGATACAGCGCTCGTGCGCGGGCAGCTTAAGGATGTCGCAAAATCGCGAAATGTACCTGTCGAGACGGTTCTAGAAGAAGTTTTCTATCCGCTGATTCCTCAGAAAAGGTTGCTGGATGTGAAAGAAATAGCGGATTATGCGCTCTTTCTTGCCGGTGAACAGGCGCGCGGTGTGACCGGTCAGGCTGTTGTTCTTGATGGCGGCTATACGGCCCAATAAAAAACAGGCTGCGGACCAGCCTGTTTCAATCTGAATGTATTTAAGTTAGACAGCCGGAGAATCATTCAGTTTAAACTGTTTCATCATTTCGTCCAACTTCTTCGATTCCTGAGCCATAGATTCGGCTTCATTGGAAAAACTGAGCATTGTCTCATTTACATTCTCCATAGACTCTGTCACGTCATTGACAGTCGCCGCAGACTCTTCTGAAACAGCGGCAATACTCTCAATTGAATGGATCATGTTCTGCCCAATTCCGCTGATCTCTTGAAGCCTGGCAGACATGCTCTTTATTTTTTCACCGACCTGCTTCATCTGAGTGTCGATATGGGTGAATTGCCGTCCGGTGATCGTGATCTGCTCCGATCCGCTCTTAACCTGATCAAAGCTGTTGACAAGTGCGTTATGAACGTCACCGGACTCTGTTCGGATTTCTTTCATCATTCCCGCAATCTGTTTTACTGATTGCGCGGTTTGATCAGATAACTTCCGTATGGAATCAGCAATGACTGTGAATCCCTTGCCTTTTTCCCCGGCTCTCGCAGCCTCAATGGAAGCATTCAAAGCAAGCAGATTAGTCTCACCGGCAATTCCCTCAATCAGGCTGATCAGGGTCGAAATGTTTTTCATCCTGTCGTCAAGCCGTGTCATTTTATCCATACTATTTTGTACGCTGATGTTAATCTTGTCCATGTGACTGATTGAACTTTCAATGATCGTTCTGCCCTTAAGCGTCGCTTCTAACGCAGAAGTGGACAGCTCATTGATTGACCGTGCATGCGCGGCTTCATTGAAAACGCTGTTCATGAAACTGCTGGCCATGTCACTGATCTTTGAGGCATTTTTTGCCTGATCTTCGGTTCCGGCCGAAAGCTCGGCCATGGACTCCTTAACACTGCTGCTGTTTGAAGTTACTTTTTGTACAGATTGGGTCAGCTGATGACTGTTCTCTCTAGAAGTGTTTGAGAGCCTCGCAATTGTTAGAGTCATGCTCAGAAGATTTTTTTTCATATGAACGATGGCCTGAGCGATCAGTCCGATCTCATCCCTCCCGCGAATCGTATTCTCAGAATCTCTGAGATCCCCTGAAGCAATGCGATCCGTCATCTTCAGAACACGATCAAAAGACTGTCTGATTTTTCTATGGATTAAATAGGTGATGCATCCACTGACGGCTACCGACACTACCAGGCTGAGTATCAGAAAGATAATGGACCATCTGATTTGTGCACGAGCGGATTCGACCGCCGACCGTTCTTGGTTAAGAACTTCGATCCTAAGACTTTGGATACGTTTCATCGTATCATCCTGAATCTGATTCTGTTCGATACGGATGCTTCTCGCTTTTTTCATATCATTCATCGTAACGGCCGGAACCAGTTCATTTTGAAAAAGGTTATAGGTCATTGAATCATTTCTCATTATCCGATTGAAAAGATCGACCTGGCTCTGCGTTTTCATATAAGGCTGAACCTGACGTTCCATACGGGTCAGGGTTTGCTGATCCGCGGTATATTTGCTGACCGCAGCGTCTCCCGGATTCAGCAGATAGTCGACAACTCTGGAGTCCTTAGACCGGAACAACGATCCGATCTCTGTGATCTGAACCACACGATTTCCTTCAGTTCCGGCCCCGTCCACTTTCTGCATCGCCTGCATGAGCAGACTCGTCGCGAGAACAACAGAAGCCAAGGTCATAACCAATACGACCAGAAGACTCATGAGGTATTTCTGATGAATTTTTAAATTTTGCCATTGAAAACGGTCCCGTAATCTAAGCTGCATGTCGCCCTCCTAGTAAATACGAATCAAGTAAAAGTACCTTCTTCAGTATTTAGCCAATGATGAAGTGCTTCAAGTAGGAAATTGTAAAGTTATTGTAAATCAATTTTTACAAATACATCTATCAAACGTGATCCCTCGACTTTCTGATCAATGATCAAATGATATTTTTATTTGAAATCAAGTCTATCTTTTCCCCTTTCGAACATAGAGTTAATTAGTCAGCACGAAACTTCCAGAAGGCCAGGAGGGACAAGCTTGAAAAAAGATAATCTGTCACACTCATCCTTTCCAGTACAACTCATCTCACGCTTCCTCATACTCCTGATTGCCGCTTACGGGCTGGCTGCATTGATTGCCGCCGCCCAGGTCAGGATCAGCCCGGTAGAGGATGCTCTTCAGAAAGCGAATTGGCCGGCGGAAACACTGTTGTCCGAAACATTCGGCAATGAAAATTCGGCTTTTAACCACATCATACGCGCGAAGGACCGGCCAAAGAGTATCTATCATCTGATATTCGAGGCAATGACCGATCTGCGCTCTGATGACATCCGCAGCCTGTTTGGCTCTGAGCTCCCCGGTTTTACCATATATAATACGAAAATTTTCGTGGCAGGCGAGGGATTGAATTATACGAATCTGCCAAAAGATAACCCTCCCCCGCCCCAAATAGATCTGGAGACACCGAAGCAGACTACGCCGAAGAAAAATCCGGCAGCGCCACCAGCCATTAACGGCAAACTGAAAAAGACTGTATTGCTCTATCATACGCACTACTGGGAGGCCTATAAACCATTCAATAACGGCCAGGTTACCAGCCTGAATCCCGATCACGGTGTGGTGCAGGACGGATTAGTTGTCGGGAATGTTCTCGCCGACCACAGAATTGGTTTTATCAATACAGGGATACGCAACTGGGGTTATAATGTCGCTTATCAGAATTCAAGAGTTCTTGTACAGAATTTACTGAAGGAAAATCCAAGTCTCCTCTATCTCATTGACATCCATCGAGATTCTTCAGGCAGAAGTGTGACGACGATGAAACTGGGTAATACCTCTTATGCGCGGATCAGTTTTATAATTGGAGAGGATAATCCCAATTATTCTGCTAACCTTTATATGGCAAAGCAGATAAAAAGTATTATGGACAAGCAATATCCCGGACTCGTACGCGGAATTGTCGGCAAAACTAAATTTGATGGCAATGGTGTCTATAATCAGGATCTTTCAAAAAATGCATTGCTTATTGAGATTGGCGGTGTGGACAATACATTGGATGAAGTGGACCGCAGCTCAAAGGCGTTCGGTGAGGCACTGGCCACATATATCCAGAAAACAAATCCTTAAAAAACAGTTGTAATAATTAGTACCAGGTATTAATATGTAGTTATAAGCGAACGTTCAGTCAACGAGGATTCACTTAAATTGATTGACCGCATGCATTCAAAAGCAGAGGTGTTCATCTATGGAACTGAAAGATCTGATTGCTCCTGAAACTTATAATCTGACCAGTGAAATTGACCGCTTCGATTCTGACAGAGTGGCGCTGCGCTGGGAAAATGAAACAGGAGAAAAAAAGACGGTTACCTACCATGATCTGATTCAGAGAGGGAAAAAGTTTGCCAACGTACTGACTGAACTGGGAATTAAAAAAGGCGATCGAATTATGACGATTGTCCCCCGGATCATTGACGCCTATGTGATCTATCTTGGTGCGCTAAGAGCCGGTATCGCAGTTATTCCGGGATCTGAAATGCTCCGCGCCACAGACATCGCTTTGCGGATCAATCAGGGAGAAGCGAAAGCCATTATTGCCTACCATGAATACAGTGGCCAGGTGGATGAAATCAAAGAGGAACTGCCATCGCTGAAGTACAAAATATCGGTGGACGGTGAAACGGACGGTTGGATGTCCATGAATAAACTGATTAATGAAGCATCCGCGGAATTTACAACGGTTGAGACAAATAAGAATGATATGGCTTTTCTGACTTACACATCAGGGACGTCAGGAACGCCGAAGGGAGTCGTGCACAGCCACGCCTGGGCTTACGCTCATCTGAGGATTGCCGCGCCGCGCTGGTTGGACATCCGTGATGGCGATACGTTCTGGGCTACGGCCGGCCCCGGCTGGCAGAAATGGATCTGGAGCCCCTTCCTTTCAGTGCTCGGCAAGGGTGTCACCGGACTTGTTTACTGCGGCCGCTTCCATCCTGAAAAACAGCTTCAGCTGCTTCAGGATTACAAAGTCAACGTTCTTTGCTGCACTCCTACCGAATACAGACTGATGGCAAAAGTTGATGGGCTTGGGAAATACGACCTGTCCCACCTCCGAAACGCCTGCTCCGCTGGCGAGGCACTGAACCGCGGTGTGATCGACACATTTAAAAACACTTTTGATATTACGCTTAAAGATGGATATGGACAGACGGAAAGCACTCTGCTGATCGGAACGATGGTTGATACGGAAGTCCGCCAGGGTTCAATGGGAAAACCGATTCTGGATGAATTTATCACTATCATAGATGAGGATGGAAATCCCGTTCCTGTTGGTGTTGTCGGCAATATCGCTGTCAGACGCGATTTTCCAGCTCTATTCCGCACGTATTACCATCAGCCGGACCGTTATGAAGCGGCAGTCATCGGTGACTATTTTCTGACAGGCGACCGTGCTTCCAGAGATAAGGATAATTATTTCTGGTTTCATGGTAGGCGCGACGATGTGATCATCAGCTCCGGGTACACCATTGGACCGGTTGAAGTTGAAGACGCACTGCTCAAGGATGATGCGGTCAAAGACTGCGCTGTCGTCGGAAAGCCGCACGTTATCCGTGGGAATATTGTCAAAGCTTTTGTGATTCTCAAGGATGGTTACACCGGCAGTCCTGAACTGGTTAAGAATCTCCAGACGTTTGTAAAAAATGAAACGGCACCCTATAAATATCCGCGGGAAATTGAGTTTGTTACAGATCTTCCGAAGACAATTTCAGGCAAAATCAAGAGATCGGCTCTTCGCGACCTTGAAGTCCGTCGCGCACGGGAAAATGGATTGACCGTGTAAACTCGCGAGATAAAAAGCGCTTCTCCATCAGGAGAAGCGCTTTTTAATATCCGTCGATGACATTTGAAAAGGGTGTCAGCGGAATCCATCGGGATAACAGAAAACCCGACACCACTGTGACAGATACGATCAGCAAAAATATCAAATCAGAACGACTCCATCCGATCTGATAGTAAAAAGTCCGTTCACTATTCATAGAGAACCGTTTGGCCTCCATGGCGACCGCCGTTCTCTGAGCGCGGCGGATAGACTGTACGAGCATACCCAGACTGTAGCGTTTGAACTGCTCATAGAAAGCCCCGAATCCTTTTTTTCGTGTCAATCCGCGTACTTTCATCGCCTGGCGAATGTGCACTAATTCCTCGGCCATGATTGGAAGCATACGGAACGCTGCCAGGCAGCCGTAGGCGTAACGTACAGGTATCTTCAGCTGCTGCATCAGAGAGTAGAAAAAGGGAACCGGCGGGGTTGTGGACGCGAACAGCATGCTGATCAACCCGAAAACAAAAGTTCTCAGTCCAAGCAGGATGCCGCGCGCCAGGCTCTCCTCGGATATCTGAATCAGATACCAATGAAAAAGGATATGTGTCCCTTTTCCATACAGAATCATGGCAGAGGCGCTGAAAAAAGAAACAATAAAAGTGGTCAGAAAAAACCAGAAAGAGATCTTATTTGAGATTCCCGCTGCCCATGTATAAAGAAACGTAAAAGCAACTGCTGCCCAGATTATCGTGTTCAGATTATGAACGAACAGGTAAACAATAAACAGGAGCGCGAAGCATAAAAATTTCAGTGAGGGATTAACTTTGAAAAAAAGTTTATCTGTGTTCTTCCACAAGTTGTCCATCAGGCTCTCCCTCCCTGCCTGAATTTTGATCCGCGACCCGTGAATCACCGATCAGCCTGCCCTGCTTAATCGTAAGGACTCGGGTTGCGAAACGGCGGACAATCTCCATTTCATGGGTCACCATGATGACTGCGGTCCCGTTCTCTACGAGCTTTCTGAACAGATCCAGAAGTGAAAAAGTGTTCCGAGCATCCTGCCCGAAAGTCGGTTCATCGAGAATGACCGCTTCAGGTTGATCAATCAGAGAGGAGGCAACACTAAGCCTTCTCTTCTGTCCTACAGAAAGCTGGAATGGATTCTGGTCGCGCTGAGCCTCCAGAGAATATCTGACGAGTTCCTGCTCTACACGACTGGCAATTTGATCATGAGCCATTTTCTCCTGAACAAGGCTGAATGCCAGTTCTTCTTCGACACGGTCCGTGACAAACTGATATTCCGGATTTTGGAAGACAAAGGCTGCATCTTTTTCGGGATGCTTCAGAAACCAGTGACACGAACCACGGTGGCGGATCAGATTCATGATGCCTTCAATCATGGTGCTTTTTCCAGCCCCGTTTTCCCCAATGATCGCGATCCATTCCCCCTCACGGATGGTCAGATCCGGCACGGAAAATTTAACTGTTTTGTCGCGAAAAACGGAGAAGTTCTTAAGTTTGAGGATCGGTTTCCCTGCCGTTTTTGCCATTGAATCCCCGGAGTATCTATTTTCATAAGAAGCCCAAGCGTCCGGATGCCAAATTCCGTAAGCATCCAATTCACGCCGGTGATGCCGGATGATATCTGACGTTGGGCCGTCCGCGATGATGTGCCCTTTATTGTCAAAAAGGACGACCCGATCCACTAAATTCATGATATGGCTGATTTTATGTTCGACGATAATCAGTGTCCGGTTCATTCCAATCTTCCGGACGGTCTGCCAAAGTTGCTCGGTGCCTTCCGGATCAAGCAGCGCGGTCGGCTCATCTAGGAAAAGAACTTCCGGTTCTAGCGCGAGAACGCCAGCGATCGCGAGGCGCTGCTTCATACCACCGGAAAGTGAATGGATCAACTGGTGTGGATCAGCTAAATCAAGTCCGACCATTGTCAGATACTTTTGAATTAGCTCCGGCATTTTTGTCGTACTGATTTTCCTATTTTCAAGCACAAAAGCGATTTCTTCATCCACGTAGGGCATACAGAACTGAGTATCGGGATCCTGAAAAATATAACCCCAGCTCTCCGGAATAGAAATCGCCTCCGCTTTCATCGGAAGCCGGACACTTTTCGGAATCAGACCCGACAAAACCTGGAGCAATGTAGACTTTCCGCATCCTGAAGGTCCGAGAAAGAGAATTTTCTCACCCTTATGATAGTGGAAATTTAAATCCTTAAAGAACATCTCCTGCTTTTCGGGAAAAGCAAGCCGTAAACTTGATACACCCCAAGCCTCAACTTCATTTGTTGAGGACATCGTAGTCTTCCTTTGTCACCGGACGGACCAGCTGCGTGACTCCTGTTTTCTCCAGTGCTTTGACCAGAAGAAATGGAAGTACTCCTGAAAGGATCAGGGCGCCGATAAACCGAAAAATGATATTCAGCGTGATAACCCAACCTGGCATTTGATAAAAGGCGTTTAATGGGAAATCAAGGATCAGCGATCCGGCTGAAGCTGTCAATCCCGACAGCATCGCTGTCCCTATGTTAAATCGTTTGTAAAGGAATACCGCAAAAATCAATTCAGAAAAAGCACCCTGAATCAGTCCGTAGTACAGATTGACAATACCACCGGATCCGCCAAACAGAACTTCCGCCAGAGCGGCAGCTGTTTCTGCCAGAAAAGCGACACCAGGCTTCCGGATCAGTAGCGCTGTGAATGGTCCGGCAATAAACCAGATCCCGTAAATCAGTGCGTCCAGCTGAATGCCGAACGACTGAAGCAGATCATAAACAGGTCCCATCAGTCTGAAAATCAGGCCGAAAACCAATGATACGACAATGGTGACCAGAATATCAGTAAGATTTAAAACATAGTTTTTCTTTGTTTCCAAGTGATTCTCCCCCAATTTGTTTGTGTCCACTGGGCCGCATGCGGAGGCATGAGCATAAGAAAAAATGGCACAAATAAACCGCTTTCCTGTATGGAACAAGAAAGCGGTTGACTTGACTGTCTGACAACTCGAAAACCACTTTCCTACGCTGGTATTATCCAGATCAGGTCTAAGGGTCAGAGCCGTAGCTCCTCTCAGCCAAAAGCACCCCTAGTGGACTTACAACTATTCTTTTTACATTTTTAATTTACTACATCTGCGGTTATTGTTCAAGGAAGAGACCTTTAAATCAAACGGATAATTTTTCAAGGAAGGATCATCCTAACAGCAAAATCAATCTAAAAAGGAGTCATGAGATGCCACATTCGACAACTGCGCGGGTCGCATTATTGATTATTATTGCCTTTTTTTCTGTATATTTAAAGTCTGTACCGGCAGGCGCCCAGCTTCCCTCACCCCGCCAGGTGGTCGAAGCGCATCGCATTGCGGATCGCGTGGAATTGGTACGCACTTCAGATATGATCGTTGTTGCCCATATTGGGACTTACAGTGAAAAATGGCCGACGATGAAAAGGATTTCTGCTCGTCAGAGGCTTGTCAATGCCAGGCAAAGGCTCTCTGTGCGACGTGTCTTGAAGGGCAGCTCCTCTCCTCCACTCTATCTTCTGACTACCGGTGTCGACCCGCTCCCCAAACCTGGTGACCCATTAAACAGTCTCTATACCGGTCCTCTTGCGGACGGGGATTTCTTGCTGTTTCTTAAAGCATTTTCCGAGAAACCCTATTATACGCTCAATGGCGGGTTCAGCGCCGTTTATCCTCTTATAGATGGGAAAACAATAGCACTTGAAGAAGGATTCACCGAATTTGGCGGAAAAACGGAGGCTGAAATCGCGGCACTGATCTCCCGCTGAATCCTGATTCGGGCAAAATGGCCTGTCTCTCTTTTTTTGGAATAAAAAAGAGAGACAGGCCATATCATTTGATAGATAAGTGACAGGAGGAAAAAAACATGGAAAAATACATTGCCCTGAATTTGAAAAAGAAACGCGCCACTCTATCTGAACGGTTCAGAAACTTTGCGGGTAAAATGGAACATCTCTCACCTGAGGCCTGCTTTGAAATGCTGACAGTCATCATGTACCGGATGATCTTGTTTTTGGGAATCCCCTATTTTATTTACGTCCTCTTCTCATTTATCAGGATGACAGCCGGCTGATTTATTGCTGGCGATGTTCTCTTTCAACTGTTCAAGCACATTATCCAGGACATAATCGATCGCTTTAATGGTTTCGATAAACCGGCGTCTCCGCGTATCCTTCTGAAAGGCGGTCACAATAACAATTGAAAGATTCTCACAGGTATCTTTAATCTGAATCGGATATACGTAGTTCGGCTTTTGGCTCATTACCCAGTCTGTTACAAGCGGCTTCCATTCATCAATCAGCACCTGATAGCGGTCCGCAAAAGGCTTGACTTTATTTTGAAAATCTACCTGATAGCCTTCTGATCGTGTATGATTCATGTATTGGTCATAGGCCTTCATGTTCCCGTCTTTAAGTTCGTGGGTCAGGTGTTCGAGCCTGGCCATCTGATTTTCCATTGCTGTTCACCTCAGGCACCAAAATATGGATTGCGTGTTAAGTGTAGCATGGAATAGTGATCACAGCTAATTTTATGGGCGTTGAAGTAGATCTCAGACTGGGAAAACCGCCTTCTTTTTCCATGCAGATATCCTGCCGGCTTTCCATTCGGCGTTTTGGTTTCCGGCTTTTGGTTTTTTCAGCCTCCATATCGCCTGCTCGACGATCATCAGTTGTTTTGCTGAAGCCAGCATCGGAATCCGGCACTCGGAGCAGTGAAAATCAATTTGGTCTTCTACTCTACGTGTCACTTTATTCTCGAGTTGGTCAATTTCGAGGAACATGAGATCCATTTTATCGTTCACTTCTCTGATCGAAAGGCCGCCATAATCCGGAGTTTGCATTGTCTGTCCCTTCCTCTTTAGTGGTTTAAATAATTCTTCTCCTTCCAGTTCAAGATCCCCTTCATGTCTGACAAAAACAGTGCCTGGGGGACAAAACTAGTCGTGAGGGGACAATTTGTGTATCGCTTAGCCTATAATGCCTCTTCCAGCCGCATCCGTAACCGATGAATTTATATATTACCTGTAAACCGGTGATTTTGGTATACTGGAGAATAGCAATGGCTTTTCCTATGAAAGGAGTACGGGAAACGTGACACTCTTTTACCCTAATGGACAGCCATATAGAGATACAGGTATCCGGAAGGAAAGCATGCTGCAGTCGGCGGTCGATTACGGCCATCGGGGGATGACACTCGAAGAAGATCTCAATGTGACGAATTCCTATTATATTCAGACGGATCAGGCGGTCATTTATAAGAAACCTACACCTGTCCAAATCGTCCATGTGGATTACCCGAAACGCAGTGCTGCCAAAATTACCGAAGCTTATTTCAGAAAAGCGTCGACGACGGATTATAATGGAGTCTACAGAGGTAAATATATTGACTTCGAGGCAAAGGAAACGACGCATGAGAATTATATTCCTCTGAAAAATTTCCACCGTCATCAGGTGGAACATATGGATCGGATCCGGCGGCACGGAGGAATTGGATTTATTATCGTTAAATTTACGAAATCCGATGAAGTTTTTTTGCTGGATGCCGTCTATCTGTCCGAATGCTGGTCGAGGTCACTTGAAAGCGGCGGGAGAAAGTCAATTCCGAAGCAGTTGTTTCAGGATAAAGGCCACCTGATTCCACAGAAATACTTACCACGCATCGATTATCTTTGCGTTGTAAATGATGTATACTTTTAAGCTAGTCATATTTCATGGAAGGTTACGAATAATTTACGTTGTATCTACCGATGCAATCCATGGACTGGTTTTTCAGAAAGGTAGGATTTTAGCATGGTCGAATATCACTCCAGAATGGAAAGACGCCGGGCGACCGAACTCGAGAACCAGGGGGTTAAGGGCGGCGCTCATACAAAGAAGAAATCTTCCGGAGGCGGAAAGAAAAAGCGCGGATGGTTTAAACGCATTCTGATCATCTTCTTTTTGTTGGTTCTATTTTTTATTCTTGCAGGAGCCGTAACAGTATTCGCAATTATCAGGAATGCTCCTCCTCTGAACGAGAATGCGCTCCGCAATCCGGTTTCGTCTGTTATCTATGATGAAAATAATCATCTGGCAACTTCTGTTGATCCGGGGCAGCACAGGTCTTACACAAGTATTAATGACATTCCAATGGTTGTTCAGGATGCCTACATATCAACTGAAGACGTCCGTTTTTACCAGCACTTCGGGATTGACCCGTATCGTATTCTAGGCGCCGGAGTGGCACAATTCACGAGAGGTTACAAATCGGAAGGTGCCAGTACAATCACGCAGCAGGTTGTCCGCAATGCGATGCTGACACAGAATAAAACGTTTACCCGAAAAATCCAGGAAATGTATCTGGCCATTCAGCTTGAAAAAAAATATACAAAAAAACAGATTCTTGAGATGTATCTGAACCAGATCTATCTTGGCGGGGGACCGGTCTATGGTGTGGCAGCTGCCTCAGAAAAATACTTTGGAACGAACATCAAGAACGTCACCCTTCCCCAGGCAGCGATGCTGGCAGCGATGACGCGCAACCCAGGTTACTATGATCCTATTCTGCACCCCACGGAGGCGAAAGCGAGGCGCGACCTCGTTCTCGACCTGATGGTACAGAATAAAGCAATTACGCCTGCACAGGCGGCTCAGGCTAAAGCCGTAAGTATGAAAGAGATGACTAAGGGTCACAAAAACCTTCCGGTGAGCAACCGGAAATACGGTGCGTTCGTGGACTATGTTCGAAGAACCATCCTGGCTGATAAGAGTCTTGGCATTACGGACAAGGATTTTAGCTCGGGCGGGTTGAAAATTTATACAACACTTGATCCGGCGATCCAGCAAAAGACGCAGAATATCCTGAACAACAAGAAAAATTTTCCGACAGTCCAGAAGAACTTTCAGGCGGGTGTCTCAGTCATTGACACTCAGACAGGTGCCATCCGTGCGTTGGGCGGCGGCAGGGATTATTATTACAGTGATTTTAACTGGGCAGACCGCTCCTCGCGAAGCATTGGATCAACGGCAAAGCCGATTGTTGATTACGGGCCGGCCATTGAATATTTAAAGTGGCCGACGGATTATACGGTCGACGACAAGAAGGGAACAACTTATACCAACGGACCGACAGTCAATGACTGGGATGGAAGGTTCCTGGGGAAAATGACGATGCGGAAAGCTCTTTATCTTTCCCGTAACGTTCCGGCTGTCAAAACCCTTCAGACGATCAATCAGCAGACAGGCTCTACAAATGATGTCCTTTCTTTTGCCGGACAGCTTGGTTTCCATTGGCCGACGACCGGACCCAATGCTTTTAATGAAACATATGCGATCGGGTCTTTCGGTTCATCACCGCTTCAGATGGCCGGAGCTTATGCCGCCTTCGGCAACAATGGTGTTTATAATCAGCCTTATGCGATCAGAAAGATTGTTAAGCCGGACGGTGAAGTCATCAATTTCGATCATACCCGTCATATTGCGATGCATGATTATACGGCTTATATGATCACAAATATGCTGGAAGATGTTATGACAAAAGGAACAGGTATACACGCCGATATACCTGGCGTGGCACTTGCCGGAAAAACAGGAACTCAGAACATCGATTCCAAATATGCACAGCAATATCATATTTCGCAATCCGGTGTCAACTATGGTGCGACGGATTCCTGGTTTGTCGGTTATACCAGCCGACTGACAACTTCGGTCTGGACAGGTTATACCAATGTCGGTTTAAGCTTGAAAAACAGTAAATTGTATGGTTCCTATCTTGCTCCGAATGAGCAGGGCTATGCTTCATTAATCTTTAGAGACATAATGAGCGGTTTTATGCCTGGTGCTCCTGATTTTATCAGACCGGATTCAGTGGTCAGTCTGAGCGGCGGTGAACTGGGTGTGAGAAATTCAACAGTCAGCAATCATTTTTCAGCGACGAGCAGTTCCAGTTCATCCAGCAGCTCGACGCCCGCTTCCAGCAGTAGCTCCAGTTCATCAAGTAGCTCGGCACCTGTTTCCAGCAGTAGCTCCAGTTCATCAAGTAGCTCGGCGCCTGCTTCCGTCGGTAGCAGCAGTCCTAGTACGTCATCATCGTCTGGATTACCACCAGCAAGTGGTTCGGCTCCGATTACTTCGGCACCTCCGGCTGCGGCACCGTAAAAACCGTAACGGATAGAGAGCACTTCAATACAATAAAAAATACCGGTTCTGCAATATTTGCAGAACCGGTATTTTTTATTGCCTCTGTTTACGGTAAACTGAGAGTTTCTTCTTGAGTTCATCCTGAAGTTCATTTAATTGAATAAACGAAAGATAACGGTCAGGTTGATCTATAATGTAACCGAGCCGCTCCTTGAGGTTCAGCGGAGCGTATGCGAAGGACTGAAGGCCTGTGATCAATTGATCCGGAGAAAGCGAACGCACCGGCTGGCCGGATACCCAGAACATCTGATCAATGAATTCAGCCAGTGACAGGATCATTGGTGTTCGCGCTTCATTTGCTGAACGCCTGTGGAAAGTATCGCGAATGGCCGGTCGTCTTTTCTCCCATGAGGCTCTCAGGTAATCCGTTTCAGTTTCCCATGGCCATGGTGCACACGACGATGGATCAATGTGGTACATAATGTCGTAATAGAAAGGATACTGGGTTACCTCCGAAGAAGGACCCTGTTTTATGAGAGAAGCCTCTTCCCCATAAAAGGGAGGAAAACAGAAGGATTCGGGAACCTGGATACATGCTACATTATTTTCCAACAGGCACACCTTCACCCTTCATTCTCTTCTTCCCTTCCCGGCACAGATCAAGCAACGGACATTCCGGGCAATTCGGATTCTGTGCTTTGCAGTGGTAGCGTCCAAAAAAAATCAGACGGTGATGGGTTTCGGACCACTTATTCCTGGGCACACGTTTTGTCAGTGTCTTTTCCACTTCAAGGACACTGTCCTTCCAGCGGCAAATGCCCAGCCTTTTTGTGACACGTTCGACATGTGTGTCGACGGCGAGCGCCGGTTCCCCGAATGCCACTGAAGCGATCACATTTGCCGTTTTTCTGCCAATTCCCGGAAGCTTGACAAGCTCATCACGAGTTTCCGGCAGTCTGCCTCCATAATCGTCGATCAGGCATTGGCACATTTGCCTGATATGTTTGGCTTTATTACGATAGAGCCCGATGGAGCGAATGTCCTTCTGAAGCTCTTCCTCAGATACGGCCAAGTAATCCTCGGGTTCATGATACTTTTCGAATAGTGCTGGCGTTACCCGATTGACAAGGGCGTCCGTGCACTGGGCAGAAAGCATCACGGCAATGGCCAGTTCAAAAGGGTTTCTATGGTTCAGTTCACAGTGCGCATTCGGGAACATGTCTGCAATGGTAGCCATGACATCATCAATTTGTTTCTGATTTAGTATTTCAGACAACTCCCCTCAGTTCTGGTCCAGCCAGTCATAGGAAGGTTTTTTCGGCGCCTGATCACTGTCACCGGCTCGCGCGGTTCGCTTTGACGGCTGACGGTGACGAATCTTATCTCCGTGTTCCTTTGCCTGATCAAGAGTTTTAATTCCACTTTTCTTCCATTCAAATAAGATTCGGTCAATATATCGGAAATTAAGTTTTCCCGAGACGACAGCTTCCCGCAGAGCGGCTTTAACCAGACTCGGAGAATGATGATCCTCATCTGTCCACATCGCGAGCGTTTCGCACTCTATAGGTGACAGAGGCCTTCCGAACTCATTCTCAAATAAAGTATACAATGCGTCTTCAGTTTCACTTTGAGCGGCGGACGTTTCATTTCTGAAGGCAAACCGAATCAATTTTTCCCAAAGCGGCTGAAGCGAGTAGCTTTCAGAATATATATCATTGTCCGTTTTCTGTACAATCGAAAGGAATCCATGCTGGACAAGGCTGCGCAACATATCCGCGCAGGCAGTTTCATCGAGTGTCATGCGGTTAGAAAGATTATCAAATGTGGGGAAATGATCACCCCTGATAATAAACGAATGAATCTCAATCAGGAGCATGCACTCCTGTTCGTTAAGGCCGATAGCGTGATAATTTTCGATCAATAGTGACGGAATGCTGATGTTTCCGTCAGTCATCAGTTTCAGAATAAACTTTGTATCCATGGTCCGACACCTCTTCGTTATTATAACATGACTTCGGACTATAAAAGTTTAAAGAGCCATTAATGATTAAAAAAAGGAACAAGTGTTCCAAGATATAGAGATACAAAAAGCCGGGACTCACCCGACTCGCTGCAGAAAATCATTAACGCTGGTTTCATTGGGATCACAAAATCACGGATAGATGCGGTTCAGAAGTCTTGGGAACGGAATCGCTTCACGAATGTGCTCCAGTCCGCAAATCCACGCAATCGCTCTTTCAAGGCCAAGCCCAAATCCAGAATGCGGGACGGATCCATATCGGCGCAGCTCCAAATACCACTCATAGGACGGATCAGTCAGATGATACTGTTCATAGCGTTCTTTCATCAGATCCAGATCATCGATTCTCTGACTTCCGCCAATAATTTCCCCGTATCCTTCCGGGGCGAGAAGATCGGCGCATAGGACGACTTCCTCTCTTCCAGGAACGGGTTTCATATAAAATGCTTTTACTTTTGTCGGGTATTCTGTCACAAATACAGGTACATCGAAATGCTCGGCAATGGCCGTCTCATGCGGAGACCCGAAATCGTCGCCCCATTCGATATCATCAAAACCCTGTTCCTTTAAAAATTCAATTGCCTGATCATAGCTGATTCTCGGGAAAGGTGCTTTAATTTTCTCCAGTCTGGATGTGTCCCTGCCAATCGCCTTAAGCTCGGATCCGCAGTTTTCCAGTACTCGCTGGACAAGATAGGAAATATAGTTCTCCTGAATTTTAAGACTCTCTTCATGATCGCAGAAAGCCATCTCCGGTTCAATCATCCAAAACTCGATCAGATGGCGCCTTGTCTTAGATTTTTCCGCCCGAAAAGCCGGACCAAACGAGAATACTTTGCCAAAGGCCATGGCAGCTGCTTCCATATAAAGCTGCCCGCTCTGTGAGAGATAGGCATCGCGGTCAAAATATTTTGTGTGAAAAAGATCAGTGGTTCCTTCAGCAGAACTGCCGGTCAGTATCGGAGGATCTACTTTGATGAAATCATGGTCATTAAAAAAGTCATAAGTCGCTTTGATCACTTCATTACGAATTCTGAGGATCGCGTGCTGGCGACTGGATCTGAGCCAGAGGTGACGGTGATCCATCAGAAATTCCACCCCATGCTCTTTTGGTGTGATCGGATAGTCATGAGCCAGTTGGATAGTTTCTACAGAAGAAACAGTAAGCTCATAGCCTGATGGGGCGCGTTTATCCTCCCTGACCGTTCCGGTGACATAGAGAGAACTTTCCTGCGTCAGTTCCTTTGCTTCCTCCCAGTCTTTCTCATTGACTTCGTTTTTCAGGACAACGCCCTGGATAAATCCCGTTCCATCGCGCAGTTCCAAAAACTGAATCTTTCCACTTGACCGCTTATTTGCCAGCCATGCGCCAATGGTTACTTCGCCACCGACGTGCTTGCTCACTTCCGAAATTGTTGCTTTCATGCTTCAATGACCCCCTGATTCTGAACGTAAAGCTACTTAATTTGTATGTTTTTTAATAAAATGCTCAATTCGGTCGAGTGCACCCTCAAATTTTTCCAATGAAGTCGCGTAGGACAGCCGAATGTGTTCCGGCGCGCCGAAGCCCGCTCCCGGAACGACAGCCACCTTTTCTTCATCGAGAAGCGCTGCGACCCACGCGGAAACATCACTGAATCCGCAGGCATCGCTTGCTCTCTGAATGTTCGGGAAGAGGTAAAAGGCACCCTGAGGCTTGACACAGCTGACACCGGGAAGAGTCACAAGACGGGTGTAGACTGTATTCAGCCTTTTTTCAAAAGCCTCCCGCATCTCTTCAACACTTTCCTGCGGGCCATTGTACGCTGCTATCGCAGCATACTGAGAGACGGATGCCGGATTGGACGTGCTGTGGCTAGCGACATTGGTCATCGCCTGAATCAGCCTTGCATTTCCGGCCGCATACCCGATCCGCCAACCAGTCATAGCGTGTGATTTTGAAACACCGTTTATAATAATTGTCTGTTCTTTTACTTCATCTGACAGCTGGGCGATCGAGAAAAATGAATGACCGTTATAAATCAATTTTTCATAAATTTCATCTGAAATGATCAGAATATCATGCTTCAGGCAGAAGTCAGCAATCGGAACAAGGTCTTCTTTTTTATAAATCATCCCCGTCGGATTGCTGGGTGAGTTAAGGATCAGCGCTTTTGTTCTAGAAGTCGCAGCTTTTTCCAGATCGGCGGCTGTAATTTTAAACTGCTGCTCTTGAGTTGTTGCAATGGACACGGGCACGCCCCCGGCCAGCTTCACCTGTTCCGGATAGCTGACCCAATAAGGAGCCGGTATGATGACTTCATCGCCGGGATTAAGAAGTGCCTGGAAGAGCAAGTAAAGAACATGTTTTGCTCCATTTCCAACGATAATTTCCGAAGGTGTGTAATCAAAACCTTGGTCACGTTTCAGCTTGGCAATAATCGCCTGTTTTAGTTCGGGTAGTCCGGCAGTCGGAGTATATTTTGTATGGCCAGCCTTAACGGCTTTCAGGGCTGCTTCAATAATAAAGTCAGGTGTGTTGAAATCGGGCTGCCCGGCTCCGAGTCCGATCACGTCGAAGCCCTGAGCCGCCAGCTCACCGGCCTTCGCAGTAATCGCTAATGTACTCGAAGGCGTGATTGTTGACACTCGTTCTGCTAACTGCATCATTATTCCCCCTTTGAATGAATCACTGAAATAAATTTCTCAACCTTGGATTTAGATATTGAGGATCCGCTGAGCTTCCTTCCCATTGTCAAAATAAAAAGAGACATAATTGTAATTGTTTTGTTTATTGGTAAAAGTGATTTCCCAGACCGGATTGTTCTGAATGGCTCCCAGACGAACCGAAATAATCTTGTTCACATCAAGATTGAGTCCGGCGAGTTTCTGGAGCGCCTGACTGCCCGTAATCCCGTTTTTAACAGCACGGACAATATATTTTGCTTTATTAGGTCGGTCAGGCACCCATATGTACATCTGAATGCCATTTCTGACGCCTTTAACCACTTCATAAGACTCTGTCCCGGAATAAGAAGCCACTGTATCCACTTTCTGAATCTGATAATGCTGTCTCGCTTTCGCGGCAGCTGCCTGGGCAGCGCGGTTGCTTAAATCCATATTGCTCTTGTACAGATACCAGGATCCGAAGCCGGCCAACACGAGCACGGTAAGAACGCCCGCGATAATCCAATTTTTCAAGTGATCACCCTAAAACTCATTTTTATGTACATGCAGGGTGGCGAGGCGAACTCTCTGATACCCGCGCTTCCCACATATTCCGAGCAAACTAATCGTAAACATAAAGGCCAATAAAAGCAAGGCCGAATCTATTGAATTACAGAACGGTAAAAGGTTTTTCACCATTTAACAGCTTTACGATGTGATTCCGGTCATCAAGCAGCGCAACTCTGGGCACGAGATTCGCCCGCTCTTCATCATCCATCAGCGCGTAAGCCATGATAATCACGACATCGCCTTTTTGTGCTAACCGTGCCGCGGCACCATTCAGGCAAATGACACCGGACTCGGCTGGTCCCGGAATGATGTACGTTTCTAGCCTTGCACCGTTGTTATTATTGACGATCTGCACTTTTTCATAGGGCAGCAGATCAACCGATTTTAGAATAGCTTCATCAATCGTAATACTGCCGACGTAGTTTAAATTGGCATCCGTCACAGTGGCACGGTGGATTTTACACCTCAGAAAAGGTCTTAGCATGACTCATCCGCCTCCGATACAGTGGTGAACAGTTCAGTGTCTGAAGTGATGTTGTCAATCAGTCGGGCGTTTTGATATCTGACCGCACAGGCTATGATGAAACGTCCGCTCAGCAAAGTACCTGATCTTCTAAGATCGGGATAATTCAGCACATCGACATAATCAATTTTCCCAAGTGTCAGATGTTTCGCATAATAGGCTTTGACAGTAGCAATAAGCTGATCGAAGCGTGTTTCGCCCAGCTTTGCTCCTCTCAGGCCGGCTTGAAGGCCTTTAAAAAGTTCAGGCGCCTCTTTTCTTTCTTCAACGGAGAGACGGACATTCCGTGAGCTTTTCGCGAGTCCGTCGGCTTCTCTGACAATCGGGCAGGCGACCAGTTTTACTGGGAAGTGAAAGGATCGAACAAGGCTTGTAACAATGGCTACCTGCTGGGCATCCTTCATTCCGAAATAGGCAGTATCCGGCTTGACAATGTTAAATAATTTTATCAACACGGTCGCCACGCCGTCAAAATGGCCAGGTCTGCTTTTGCCGCAGAGCACATCGGTTTTTGAATGAACTTTAACCGTAATATCCGACCCATTCGGATAAATTGCTGATTCTTCGGGAATAAATAGAGCGTCAACTCCCGCGCTTTCAGCGAGGCCGGCATCCCTTTCAATATTTTTCGGATAGTTGATGTAGTCGTCCCTCTCACCAAATTGTGTTGGATTGACAAAAACGCTGGCAATGACACAATCCGAATTTTCCCTTGCCTTCTTAAAAAGCGATAAATGCCCTTCGTGAAGGGAACCCATCGTCGGCACATAACCGACTGTTTTTCCTTCTTGCTTTTGCTCCACCACGTACCGGGTCATTTCCGCTGGAGATGAAATGCGTTTTATCCCCTTGGCCGTCATCTTATCCATTTGTGCTCCTCCAATTTATGGTCCGGAGAAGGTCCGGTCCGGCGCACAGCTTGCAGCGTCGCCGATCCTCCGTCTATGTCCCTTGCGAGGATCATAGCGGACTTCAGTTTTATCGTCGCCATCAGGCCGTAAACTTTACGGGTGCCGCTTTCTCAGAAAGAAATGCGGCCCGTCTATAAAAGTCTGACCATAAAGCAACTATTATTATAGCAAAAGAAGCGGTAGATTTCGCTGTATACAAACTCTCTATTGTTGGAATCTCGTCTATTGCTGTTTCAGGACCATTCGATGTCTGCCGAGTATACCCTGGAAACGTGTCCTTTGCCGTCTTTGAGCAAAAGTACACCCTCATCATTGATCCCAAGCGCGGTCCCTTCAAGCACTTTCCCGCCCGGCTGGCGCACCCTGATTTGTTTCCCAAGGCTGATCGCATGCATTTCCCACAAGGGTTTAATCGCTGAGAAGCCTTCCTCAAGAAAAAGTTCATAGAGTCTTTCAAACGTTTGCAGAAAAGACTGAACGAATTCTGCGAGGTTATATTTCACTCCGGTGATTGCCCGGAGTGAAGAAGCTTTAGATTTCAATTCTTCAGGGAAGCTACTTTCCTCAGTATTGACATTCATCCCGATACCGATCACAACGGCCTTGACGAAGGTTGCCTCCGCCTGAAGTTCCGTAAGGATTCCGACAAGTTTCCGGCCTTCATATAAAATATCATTGGGCCATTTGATACCACAGGACAGGCCTGTGGTATCCTCGATAACTTTCACAGCGGCGACTGCGGTCAGCAGCGTCATCTGAGGTGTTTTTTCAATAGGGAGACTGGGCCTCAGAATCATACTCATGGCGATGTTCACTCCGCGCTCTGACTGCCAAGTATGCCCCAGACGCCCGCGGCCGGCAATCTGCTGATTCGTGATGACCAGTGTTCCATCTTCCGCGCCTTCATCCGCAAGCCGGAGCGCTTCCTTCTGGGTCGAACCGATTGTATCGTAGAAACAGATGTGTCGTCCGACTGATTTTGTCTCCAGCCCTGATGATAGAGCTGCCTCGTTTAATCCCGAAGGCGCGGCGGTCAGTCTATAGCCGCTTTTCTGAACCGCTTCGATAAGAAAACCTTGATCTTGTAGTTCACGGATATGTTTCCAGACCGCCGTTCGCGAACAGCCTAATGTTTCAGAAATCTTCTGTCCTGAAAGAAAAGAGTCCCTGTTTTCGTAAAGCATTTTTAAAATTGATTTTTTTGTTTTTCCTGCCAAGCCATGAACCACCTTTTAATTCCCTCCTGCTCATTAGGAACTTTGCCGGTCACCACTTCTTTTTCAAGTTGTTCGATAGCCGCTGACAGCCACGGACCCGGTTCTTTGCCAGACCACCGGATCAGGTTGTGTCCGGAAACGGGCAGTTCACTTCTGCTACGTATCGGACAGTCTTGCCACAGACGGTCGATCAGCCGTTCTTTTCGCTCCAGCCCTTCAACGGACGTTTTACCGAGTGCGGCCTCCAGACGCTCAACGGAATGGGCAAGCTCAGGACCAGAAGAGTAGACAGAAAACTTATCCCAGTTTAAAAGCTTGTAATTACCCTCATATTTTAAGAGCAGACCGACGCTTTTTTTTCGTGAGACCGGCCACTTCCATGCACTGGAAAAAGTGGAGATATCCGTCATGCCGAGTGTTCTAAGAAAAGCCGCCCAGCGCTCCCCTTCGGATTTCAGCAGGTCAAAGCGGACCGAAAAAAGCTCCTCACGTGCGACAGTTTTGTCCAGCAGCGGGAGCGCCCTGCTGCATCCCGTGTTGAAGAGTAACCGGAGAGCATCACTGACCGTGGCACCGGCAAGCAGCTTGTTCATTTCCTGATCAATCCGTTCAACGGAGATTTTTTTTAGCAATACAGATTTCTTGCTGAACGCTTCCCGTTCATCTTCACCGAGTGAGAAGCCGAGTTCAGAAACAAATCGGATGCCTCGCATCATCCGGAGCGGATCCTCAGTAATCCGTTCCTCTGCAATGCCCACCGTCCGCAGGTGCTTCAATTTCATGTCGTCTTGCCCGCCGAACAGATCAATCACTTTGCCTGTCCGATCCATTGCTAGCGCGTTGATCGTAAAATCACGGCGCATCAAATCCTTATCAAGTGACGTTTCAAATGTCACCTGATTCGGGTGGCGAAAATCATCATAGCCATTCTCGGACCGGAATGTAGTCACCTCAAAACTTCTGCCGTTTAAAAGGACAGCTACGGTTCCATGCTGCAGGCCGACCGGTATGGTTCGCTGAAAGAGCGTAACGACCTCATCCGGATGTGCTGAGGTGGTAATATCTATATCATGAATAGGTCGCCCGAGTAAATAATCACGGACCGCTCCGCCAACAACGTAGGCTTCGAAGCCATTTTCATTCAGCCTGTCCAGAATAGGGGTTGCTTTATCAAAAGGAAATCTCATGCATGACACCTCATTAATAACCGCAAGATTACCTGATCGTTTATCGCCGCTCATTCTTGTTGGAGCGGATCAGCTCGCGCCAGTGAAATTCACCGCGCTTCAAAGCATGCATCATGATTTCAGCCGACGCCAGGTTGGTTGCGAGCGGAATCCGGTATACATCGCCGAGCCTCAAAAGCGCATTGACATCCGGTTCGTGCGGCTGTGCCGTCAACGGATCGCGGAGAAAAATCACGAGATCCATCTCATTTGAGGCGATCATCGCTCCGATCTGCTGATCACCCCCGAGCGGACCGGATTGAAACCGGTGCACTTTTAATCCGGTGGCTTCCGAAACTTTCAACCCGGTTGTCCCTGTCGCATAAAGCTCGTGCTTTGCAAGAACAGATTGATACGCCGTCGCAAACTGAACCATCTCAGGTTTTTTCTTATCATGAGCGATCAATGCAATCTTCACTGGCCATCCCTCTTTTCAAAAAAGTGATTGCTTTGAAGCGGTTAATCCAGAATATTCTCCAGACCGTAAACCAGTGTCTCAAGAGACATCGCTGTGCGCACTGAGTAGGCGACGCCCGTCATGAAAGACGCGCGGTCCATAGAATCATGCCGTAACGTCAGCAATTCGCCCTTGCTCCCGAAAAGGACTTCTTGATGGGCAACAAGGCCTGGCAGTCGTACGCTGTGGATACGCATTCCGTCGAAATCTGCTCCTCGCGCCCCCTGCAGGGTTTCTTTTTCATCAGGTGCACCCTGTTTTTTCGGCTTTCTTGTTTTTTCAATCAGTTCGGCCGTCTTGACCGCAGTTCCGGATGGCGCATCCTTTTTCCCATCATGATGCATTTCAATAATTTCGACATCCGGAAAGTATTTAGCTGCCATCTGGCTGAATTTCATCACGAGGACGGCACCAATAGCGAAATTAGGTGCGATGATGCCGCCCAATTTTTTTTCACCCATCTGTTTCTGATAATCTGCAACTTCTTCGTTTGAGAAACCGGAAGTTCCGATGACAGGACGGACACCGAAGTCAATGGCAGCCTGAAGATTCTTTTTACCGGCTTCGGGATTTGTAAAGTCAATCAGCACATCCGGCTGTTCTGCGGACAGGCAATCTTCAATGTCTGAATAGACGCGCGCATTCAGTCCGGAAATACCGAGCAGGTCGCCGACATTTGCGCTGTCGTTGCCGTCATCGACTGCTGCGGACAGAGAAAATTCAGGTGTCCTGTGAATCATGCGGATGGTCTCAGCTCCCATTCTGCCCCTAGGGCCTGCAACCACAATCCTGATTTTTTTCGTTTCGTCCATATTTATCTTTCTCCTTCATCCTTTTTTGTCCAGCGGTCTTTGTCACGCGTACTGAACTTGTCCAATACGCGGTCAAGCGCCGATCCCAGATCAATATGTAAACTGTTTGCCATGCAGATCACAACAAACAGTAGATCCCCCATTTCCTCTTCAACCGTTTTTGCGGATTCTGTAGACTTCTTTTTCTTCTCCCCATAATAATGGTTGATTTCTCTGGCTAGTTCCCCAAGTTCCTCTGTCAGCCGTGCGGTCAGAGCCAGTGGGGAAAAATAACCTTCTTTAAACTGGCCGATGTAATCATCAACGTCCTTCTGCATCTTTTCCATTGTTTTTTCGCTCAATTTAAATTCTCCAATCCGGTAAGGCCATGATCTCTGTTCAGATTTTGTCAATACTGTTTAAGAAACATAACAAATACTTTGTAAAAACCAGACACAAAAATATCATACCACTGTTTGACAGAGGTGAAAACGCTGTTATCCGGCATAAACCACAACAGTCTGCAAATTACCTTATTGAAGGATTCTGATCATACGCTTATGATATAGATTGCGTATACGTTCTAAAGGATGTGGCACAGTGAAACTTGATTTAAAAGCAAGAAACATTCTTTTTATCCTGATCGGAGCAGCTATCTATGCTTTCGGACTGGTTAATTTTAACATGAAGAACCAATTGGCTGAAGGTGGAGTGACAGGCCTGACACTGATTCTGTATAACCTACCTCCTCATTTTGATCCGGCGATCAGCAACATTGTCCTGAACATTCCACTTTTCCTTGCAGGGTGGCGGTTCTTCAGAAGAAACGAGTTTATTTACACGCTCATCGGAACTTTTTCCCTGTCCTTCTTCTTATACATCTTTCAGCATGTGATCACTTTCAACTTCTCCCTGTCGCATGATTTGTTTCTCGCTGCTTTGTTCGCGGGTGTTTTCATCGGCGGCGGACTCGGCATCATCTTCCGGTATGGCGGAACAACGGGTGGTTCGGATATCGTTGCCCGTATCACACACAAGAAATACGGGTGGGCGATGAGCAAGACGATGCTGATCATTGACGCTGCGGTCATCATCATATCCATTATTTATCTGGATTATCGTCAGATGATGTACACGCTGGTTGGGGTCTATGTCGGTTCGAGAATGATTGACATTATTCAGAAAGGTGCCTATGCGGGGAAGGCACTCATGATCTTTTCAAGAAAGAGTGATGAGATCGCCGAAAAAATTATGAGCTCACTGAACAGGAGCGTGACTCTGATCGACGGAAAAGGCGGTTTCACGCGCCGCGAAATGAACGTCCTGTACTGTGTTGTCAGCCATAATGAAGTGTTCCGGTTGAAGAATCTAATTAAGGATATCGATCCGGACGCCTTTGTGACAGTCAATGATGTCCATGAAGTATTTGGCGAAGGATTCTCATATCCAAAATCTTCTCCTAATAAACTGGACAAAGCACAAGACTGACAGATCAACAGTCCACGCCCTGATTTTTGTCAGGGCTTTTTTACATTTGGCTTTGCTAACTTGTCTGTTGTTTTCCGCTCCAATCAAAGGAGAGGCAAACTCAACATTGAATTTAAACATAGCTTTTATTATCGATCATTTTTCTCAAGTGACAGTAGTGCACCAATGGCTCCGCTGAATTGTCCGCTTTTAGGGATTATTGGCACAATGCCGCGCAGTTTGCTGTAAGCCATCACAATTTCCCTCATGGCCGGATTTCCGGCAAATGAGCTGCCAATGTACACAACTGTTTGAACGTTTTCTTTTTCCGCCGCAAACAGACTGAGCGTTGTCACAGTTTCGGCAACAAGGCCAATGACCGATGCCACCTTGTCCGCATCAGTGATCCCCTTAACTTCCCGGGCAGCCAGACCGAAATTACTGGCAGTCAAATCGCCTGCGATTGGCGGTACGTCACCTTCGTAGATTCGGGCCACAGTCAGATCGACATGATCCCTCCTGCCGTTTTCCGCAGTATGTATCAGCGCGTCGAATCCATGGTCTTCCGTCAGAAGTTCCGACAGGCCGACTAAAGTCCCTCCGCCAATGCCTGAGCCACCGATTCGCCTATGGTTTAATCCATTCACAAAATGAATGGAGGTTCCTGTTCCACAATTGGTCAGAATAAATCGATCGGGCGTCTCTCCGGGTTCCTTATCGAGAAGATCGCGTACTCCGATACATGTCGCTTCAAATTCCGAAATGATCCTGACATTGTTCGGAAGAAGTTTTTCTCTTAGCCGAGATGCGCCGCCGCCTGTCAGACACACTTCGGCATCCGCCAAGCTCTCTTTCAGCCAGGCCGCGCATTGCGTTAGCTCTGATTCCAAGAAGCTTTGAAAGTTCAACCCGTTCTTATCTAGGATAGCGGCTTTAATCAATGTCCCGCCCACGTCAATTCCCGCTTTTCTTTTAGAAACCAATAAATGATCCTTCTTTCAAAGATTCGAAGTCTTTATTTCTTTTCATTACGCCGCATTTCAATTACAATACTAAATATTGCTTTTTAAGTATACTCGAACCATTCCGGGGTAAACAATTCAGAGAGGTTGTGGATATGCAGTGAACAGTGATTTACCATCATCAGCTGAACTAAAATCAGTGAACAATAATAAGAAAACAGGCGCGATCTATGCGATTTTAGCCTATCTGCTCTGGGGGCTTTTTCCCCTGTACTGGATTCCTCTGAACAAGGTGCCGGCTTTTGAAATTCTTACGCACCGGATTTTCTGGGCGTTGATATTTATGATCGGCCTTCTCTGGGTTACCGGAAAATTGAACGCCTCTCTGAAAAAATTGAAAGATTTATTTCTCAGCCCGCGCAATCTTCTTCTTGTTATTGCTGCAGCAGTACTGATCAGTCTGAACTGGTTTATGTATATCTGGGCTGTGACCAATGGACATATTGTTGAATCAAGCATGGGCTATTACATTAATCCGCTTGTCAGCATCATGCTGGGCATTTTGATTTTGAAGGAAAAACTGACCGTCTGGCAGGTTGTGGCGGTTTCCCTTGCGGCAGCCGGTGTTCTCGTTCAGACTTTTGAATTCGGCCAGCTTCCGCTGATTGCTCTCTCGCTCGCCTTCTCTTTTGGTTTCTACGGACTGACCAAGAAGCTGATTACACTTGATCCTTCGGTTGAACTGACCTTTGAAACCCTTTTTGTAACGCCTGTCGCCCTCTTTTATCTGATTCATGTCCAGATTTCCGGGACGGCCGCCTTTGCAAACGGTTCTGTCCTGAAAACGATACTACTTATTGGAACTGGCATTGTCACGGCTGTACCCCTGCTCTTTTTTGCCGAAGGGGCGCAGCGCATTTCCCTGACCATGATCGGTTTTTTTCAGTATATTACGCCTACGCTTTCCCTGATTATCGGAATTACAATTTACAGAGAACCCTTTACGCTAGTCCAGGTTGTCTCGTTCTCATTTATCTGGCTCGGGCTTTTAGTCTTCTCATTGTCGGGGCTGAATTTCAGAAAACGTTCGCTTCAAGTAAACAGCGCTGTTCGTTCTGAGCGTCGATAATTTTCATTTCTAAAAGAAGGCAGACAGGAAAACTGACTTCAGTTTCCTGTCTGCTTATTTTTCATCGTCTGCTCAGCGCGTAAAAGTATAAGAACCATACAGCGTGATTCTGCTCATCTTTGGCAATCCGGTAAAAAATGGATTTGATCTGCTCATTGGTTGCCATATCGCCAGTTTCCATATAAAAATCCACGGTATTCTGTTCATCTTCAATCGCGTGGCGAAGTCCTTCCATATAGGTGTTCGGACAAGCCTCAGTCTGCTGAGGTTGATAAGTTTCCCCCGTCATTTGCTGATACAGAGAGGAAAACACTTGGAAATGGTGCATCTCGTCGCCGCGAATCTCGCTGATCCGCCGCCGTTCATGATCCGTCCGAGCTTGATTCATCAGTACTTCATAACAGTGAATCGCATTATATTCACCTGTGATCGCAGTCCTGAGCCGTTCAATCAACTGGCCGTTCATCCCCGGGTCAGCGGGCCTGAATCCCTCCATCATGTTCTTAACCTCCTCATTCATCTCGTTTTCCAGTGTATGCAGGATGAATGAGAAAGGTGCCCAGATTAAGTAGATGAAGTTTGTAAAAGTTTACTAAAAAGCTTATAGAACAGGAGGTTTCCGATGATTTGTCGCCTGTTCAAACGCATAGGCCAATTCAATCAACTTCGGTTCACTGAAAGCGAGTCCGGTGAAGGTCACGCCGACAGGTTCTCCTTCACTTGTGTAGCCGGCGGGAACTGTAATCGACGGATATCCCGCTTTTGCCGCAATATCACAGCCAAGATAGTTGGCGAAAATCAATGCATCCAGATGGCGTGCCTTCAGTACGGCATCAATACCTTCTTTGCGCGAAAGGCGGATATCATCCGCCCGGTCGGCAAGATATTGGCGCTCTCCCAGATCGGCGCTCAGCGCTTCTGATTTTTCCAGTATGGCCTGTCCATAGTGTAAAGCGGTATCCGCGTGTTCTTTGTTGTACTTAATGACATCTGACAGACTGTGAACTGGGGAATCCGCAGGCAATTTCTTAAGATACCGGTTGATGTCAAATTTAAATTCACGGTACATGACCGATGACTCACGATTTTCCAGAGTTTCCGTTGATGAGATGACCACAGGATCCAGAATAGTTGCCCCTTTCTCCTTCATCACGTCCAAAGCCTGATTGATTAATTTCACTTGCTCGTCGCTCAGAGATTCCAGATAATTTCGGTCAATTCCCAGACGAGCACCCTTTAATCCTCCGTGCTTGAGATAAACAGTGTAATCTTTTTGTACATCGCCCTGGCTCCAGACCGTTTCTTCATCATCTTCATCGACGCCGGTCATGCCATTGAACAGGAGCACAGCATCCCTTACAGTGCGCGCCATCGGTCCTGGGGTATCCTGGCTGTGGGCGAGCGGAATAATACCACTGCGGCTGGCAGCGCCCACTGTTGGTTTGATGCCCACTAGTGAATTTGAAGATGCCGGACTGAGAATAGAACCGGAAGTTTCTGTTCCGACGCCTGCAGCCGCAAGGTTTGCGGCGACCGCGGCACCGGTCCCTGCGCTTGAACCGCCGACATCAAACGAAGCGCCGTATGGATTAAGTACCTGTCCGCCAAGCGAACTGTAACCATTCGGCATATCTTCAGCAATAAAGTTGGCGAACTCGGTCAGATTGGCTTTACCCAGAATGATCGCTCCGGCTTTTCTAAGCTGACTGACCACAAAAGCATCTTTTTCCGGCTGATTCCCGGCAAGGGCGACGGAGCCTGCTGTCGTATGCATCGGGCTTTCAGTTTCGATGTTATCCTTGATAATAAGGGGTACGCCAAATAGCGGACCGACATCTGGATTAACCGACCGTTTCACGTCGCTTGCTTCCGCTTCATGAAGCGCTTCAGGGTTGATTTCGAGAATTGAATTTAACTTCGGACCGCTCTTGTCAAAATTCTCAATCCGGTCCAGGTACATCTGGACGAGATCTTTTGATGTGACCTGTCCTGTTTTCATCGCCTTCTGCATTTCAGAAATCGTCGCTTCTTCGATCATGAAAGGCCTTCGTTTAACAACTTCCTGCCTCAGGTACATGCCGGCTGTCAACGCGGCGGCTGTCGCTCCTGTTAACGCGGCGGCCCATGCAAACTTCTTTTTTTTGGACATATTGCTCACTCCGTTGGATGAATTCATCGTTTGAAAAGAGAATGTTTATTAAAATTATCTACTATCTTACAGTTATATCGGGGAACTTGCAATGCTGTCAATTTATGAAAAAATACCTGAATATTCCATGACAATAATTGATCCTTGTATAAATGAATGATAATATAAATATAATGTTATATAAGCATATACGAATATATTACCACTCAGTAAACTAATAAAGGAGTGTTCCAACTTGAGTATTTCCAACGATCAGATTAGACAGAATGTGCGCCATCGTTATAAGCAAATTGCCTTGCAGGATGTCAGTTCAGGCTCAGACTGCTGTTCTACCAGCAAAGGATGTCTGTGCACGTCAAATGATTCCCAAAGCGTCTCGTCCAAACTCGGCTATTCCGATGAAGAGCTTGCAGCCGTACCCAAAGGCGCCAATCTTGGTCTAGGCTGCGGCAATCCGCAGGTGATCGCTTCTTTAAAGTCCGGGGAACATGTACTGGATCTCGGCAGCGGAGCAGGGTTTGATTGTTTCCTCGCTGCCCGTCAGGTCGGCTCCGAAGGCCAAGTAATCGGAGTGGATATGACCCCTGAAATGGTTAGCAAGGCGCGCTGGAACGCAGAAAGCGGTAATTATCATCAGGTTGATTTCCGTTTAGGTGAAATTGAACATTTACCAGTTGCCGATCAGGTAATTGACGCCATTATCTCTAATTGTGTTATCAATCTGTCACCGGATAAACAGCAGGTTTTTAAAGAGGCTTATCGTGTCTTAAAAAACGGCGGGCGCCTCGCCATTTCTGATGTCGTCCTTACTGCAGAATTGCCAGTGGAAATTAAAAACGATCTGGACGTCTCCTATTCCGGATGTGTCTCGGGTGCCTCCTCAATCGCTGATCTGGAGAAGATGCTCGCGGATGCAGGCTTTAAAGACATTGACATCCGGCCTAAAGATGCGTCGAAAGAATTTATTAAAGATTGGATTCCGGGCGTGGGGATCCAGAATTATATTGTTTCCTCAACCATTCAGGCAAATAAGCGGTAATCTTTAATAACAAATCACACAACAAAAATAGGGCAGACATCTAGTGATCCGATGCCTGCCTTATTTTATTTCGTTAGTTTACCTGAAACCTCATCATCCGCTTCCATTTGGATCGGTGTACCGTTTCCACGAATCCCGCTTTCTCAAAAGAAGCGGGGATTCCTGTCCATAGAAAAGCGCCGGGAACTTTATCCCCATACGGGAGTTCAGGGTAAGCTTCGACCGTTTCCGCACCGTGAAGCTTGCAAAAATTAACTGCGGCATAAATCAGCTCGAGCGACAATCCCTGTCTTCTGAAGGGTTTGGCAATAAAAAAACAACTGACCGACCAGACTGGCAGCTCATCCAGTCTCCTAAAAATTCTTGATTTCTCAAGTCTGAGGTATTCTTCCCTGGGCGCCGCAGCACACCAGCCGATTGGCTCTTTTCCTTGGTAGAGTAGCACGCCGACAGGCCGTCCTGCATCGACAAGGCTTTTTATGCTCTGTTTATTGTTTTCCCCTTTATTAGCATCGAAATCGGATTTTTTTAGTCTCCAACTCATGCACCAGCAACCGCCACAGGCTCCTTTTTCGCCAAAAAGTGTGACGAAATCATCCCAGTGTTCCGAATCCAGAGCAAAAGCGCTCAGACTTTTCTCGTTATTTTCGTAGACAATCATGCGCTTTCCTCCCAAATCATCCGACATCCCTTATGATACAGCCATTATACCAGCCGCATCGTTTCCGGACAAACCACGGAAACAATCACGATCCATGAAAAATGATATTCAGGGGGGCTTTTTTGACATGATTTTCCTTATTTTGTGCAGGTTTTTAATAACTCAAGGTCGAAATAATAATACAAGGTAAGCAGCACATATAGGAGGACAAGATCATGGAAATGCTTGAAGGCAAAGACAGGTACTTTATTACAGATGATGAGGGCTCCGAGATTGCTGAGGTGACCTTTACCTGGCCGTCCGATTCTGTTCTAAGCATCGACCATACATTTGTCGATCCTAAATACAGGGGTCAGAAATTGGCGCAGCAGCTGATTCAAGCGGTCATTGACAAGGCCATTAGAGAAGATAAAAAAGTCATCCCTTCCTGCTCCTACGCCCGTGCGCAATTTGACCGGGTGAAAGAGTATCAAAAATTGGAGTATATGGGTCACAATTAAAAAATGAACCTGAGAAGTCCCAGGTTCTCTTTTTTTCATTCAGTGATCAGACAACAGATCGATCAATGCCGGATCACGCGGGATAGCCAGCCCTTCTTCTTTCTACCCGCTTCGCTCATTTCCCTAAGCCGGGTCATCAGTTCCCGGTCCCTCAACTCAATGCGCCGCTCCATTTCATGATCGTACTTTCTGACAACTTCTTCAGCTGTTTTCTCCGCGGCTGTCGCGGCAACCTGTTCCACCATTAACCGGAACTGGGAGGCGGAAAGTGAGATGCCGCTCCCTGTGATTTCGGGCTCGTCCCATTCGAAAACGGACGGGTTTTCTTCAGTTGTCGTCTGGGGCATGTCGCTATTCTGGCTCAACACTTCGCCTGCAGCCGCTTCAACCGTGCGTCCCTTCCGTATCTGGGTAATCATTTGCTGCAAGGTTTGGATGTCCGATCCGAAATAGATTCGCTGATTGCTTTTGTTGCGTGTAAATGTATACCCTTGTTTCTCAAGAGCCTGCGTCAGCCGCCTCAGTTTGCTCAGAGTGATTTGCAATTTGTCAGAGACCGTCTTGGTAAAGTAACCGATATTTTCTCGCCTGGATCGCATCGCCATGCCCCGTTTCCATATAAGTATAGGCTACTTATATAGTTAGACGTGCAGCCCTTCTTTTCCTGTCACTGGTTCAATTTTTTTATTGGGCCTCCTGATCGGCCTGCTGCGCCGGTTTGATATACATGGCAAATGACATCCATACCCCAGTTTGCCTGCTATTTCACGCGGATTACTGTCTCCATATTCATGGCTTTTGAAAATAAGGGAGTTGTCTGTGCATTATAATACTGGCTGACAATCTGCGAACCCGCCAAATCTCCTGCAAAAGCGACTTTATTCATATTCAGATTATACGTATCTGCATGATTCTACAAAAATCGATAGGCCTCGCTGACTTGGAGCAGTGGTGTCGGGTACTTCGCTTCTAGGGCGAGCTCTTATACTGGTGACCGTCTCTCCCTGCTTAAATTTTTATGACTTTGATCCGATAATTATTTTGTTTACATAAATATTATTACGTTAATTATATACTTATTTCACATATATTCTTTCAAAATTGATAGTATTTCTCTAAATGTGTTTTATGGCAATTCGTTTTCTTAATCTTTCTTTTGCTCATTCAGCAGTTTTTTAATTTCTCCGATATCATTTTCGATATGTTCCAGGCGGCTTTGCATATCGTCGATTTCTGCATCAGCCTTATAGTTAATCGAGAAATCAATGATTGATTCATGCTTGCTTGTCGCGGGCTGTGGGACGGTTCTGGCTCATCATAACGAATGGCGCCTGGAACGCAGCGATAAAAGAGAGGCAAAGATTCAGCAGAATAAAAGGCGGCCTATCAAATTTAAGCACACCGGTCAGACCGATGACATTCCAAATGATCCAGAGCGCAAGAAAAATGCCAAAAGATATGATAAACCGCTAACTGCCGCCAAACCTGGCGATATAATCTTTCGTCTTCGTCTGCCGGACATATTCCGAATTCAGCTGCCGGACGATTTCCGATTCATATTCGTTACCAGTCTGTCAATCCGGTTCAGGCTTTCGTCATTCAGGTCGTTGTCAAAGCCCTGTATATTTTTATCATCCTTCACGTCGTTTCCTTTTTTCACTTCTGCTCCTCATGAGAAATTAGGCCTCTGCCTCTTGTCAGTTAAAGAAAGGAACAGCCAGCAGAATAATCAGAGCCGTAGCCAGGAGAAAGTAATAGGCACTTCCTGAGAGCTTTCTTCTGTCCTTCCCTTTGTAAAAACCATGAAATTGAAATCTGTTGCGATAGAGAATAAAAATAAGAATCAAATCGGCTGTGGAGATCATAAAATAACCTAATCGGTCAACAGTCATATCCAGTAAATGATAGATCCAGAGCACCCCTGAGCCGAACAAAATGCTCAGAATTACAATAATAAAAATAAGTCTCAGGATTTCCAGAGAAGCGCGAAGCATTGGACCATCCCCCCATTCCTAAGCTTATATGATTACAGATGCTACAATGGATCATTAAAATGACTCAGTGAATATTATTCAAGTGATAGTTTATTATCTCATATTTGTCGCGACTCTCAATGGGCTTTTAGCAGAATTCGGGAGATAGTCAGTTGCTGGATACTCAAAAGATGCAGGGATATTCATTACTGAGAATAGCTGGTATTGTCCCACAATACTTTACAAACACCTTGTCCCCGATTTACAATAACAATATCTAGATTAATATTACCCTATTAAACTATATGTATGAACCGAATTTATTTATTATTGGGGGTAACTTGGAATGTTCTCGAAATCAATAGATGGATTCCATCAGATTGAGTGCCAAATATCTAAGGGGATCAACCGTTACTTTGAAAAAAGAGCGCTGAACGTCTATTTTCGGACGATAACAAATATCGGAGGGGCTGTGGCAGAGATTCTTGCCGTGTTGTTCCTCCTCGCTTTTTCTCACGGGCGCCTGCATCAGACTGCAGTCGCCTGCGCTGTGTCGCTGACGATCAGCCATATGATCGTCCAAGTGTTGAAAAAGGTTTTCCCGCGCGTGCGTCCCTATCTTGCTTTGGAGGGAATTAAAGTTCCGGAGCACCCGCTGGCTGACCACTCGTTTCCGTCCGGCCACTCGACAGCTGTATTTTCAGTGGTTATTCCGCTGATTATGTATCACCCGTTCCTGGGTATCTTCCTTATGCCGCTCGCATTAAGCGTTGCCGTATCACGGATCTTCCTCGGTCTCCATTATCCGAGCGATGTGCTGGCCGGGATTTTCCTCGGAACCGTAACTGGTATGATCGTTTTCTCTTATATGATGCCATTCTGATGGTTGATTTGACTGAGAGGCTGTCTTTCAGATATGAAAGGCAGCTCTTGTTATATTTACCGAAAATGCCGACTGGAGTGTGAACCATTTGTTAAGAGCGCTGAGCGTTGCTTTTTCGATCCTGACCCTGATCTTCGCCATCTATGCAATGATCACTGGCAGATTTGTGAATCTGATGTTTGTTTTCCTGGGTTTCATGATGCTCGTTTCAGGCATCTCCGACCGTCAGAAAAAGAAAAAAAGGCAGCAGATGATCTTAGACTTTTCTGTTGCCGGTTTTATGTTCGTGGTAGCTATTGCTGCAACATTTTTCGGATAATCATATGAATACAAAAATCGGTTTCCCTAAGTTCAGGCAGACCGATTTTTAGTTTATAGGGTCATCTTGCTGGGGTATCTAGATGGTTATCGACAAAATCAACGTTCCCTTGAAATATATGACCACTAATTGACTGTGAAGTTATCAATGTTAATATTAGCATTAGCGAATTGAAAAGCGGTTGTAGCGCAAGTGAAGTAACAAACCAATCAATAATGCTATAATACTTACCCATACATTAATCAATGTATGGATGATACAGGGAGAAACACGTATTGTTTGAGAACCATGATTATCCAAATCCAAAACACGATATAAGTCACAACAGTCTGCGTCCTGACTGCGAGAAATGCTTCGGTTTGTGTTGTGTTGCACTGCCCTTCGCAGTTTCAGCAGATTTTGCAGTTGAAAAAAATGCTGGCAAGCCCTGCCCAAATCTGCAATCAGACTTTCGTTGCAGCATTCACAAAAATCTCAGACAGCAGGGATTTAAAGGGTGTATCGCTTTTGACTGCTTTGGTGCAGGGCAAAAGGTTTCTCAAATCACTTTCGGGGGAATCGACTGGCATGAAGGTCCAGCAACGGCCACGAAAATGTACCATGTGTTCCCAATTATGCTTCAACTCCATGAGATACTCTGGTATTTGACTGAAGCTCTTACGTTGAAAGCGTCTCATCCGATCCACAGAGAGCTCTATCTCGCGCTTCATGAGACGGAACGTTTGTCACAACTTAGTCCGGACTCACTACTGAAACTGGACGTTCCATCACATCGCACAAATGTAAATGCACTGCTCTTAAGGACAAGTGAACTTGTGTGGATAGAGTCACATCTGCAGCATAAGGGTATGAAAAAAAGCAAGAGAATCAACCGTCGAGGTGCTGATCTTATGGGCGCAAATCTTAGAGGAACTGATCTCAGCGGAGCCAACTTAAGAGGAGCATACCTTATTGCTGCTAACCTCCGAGACGCCGATTTGAGAGCAGCTGATTTTATTGGCGCTGATTTACGCGACGCCGATCTTAGTGGAGCTGATCTCACTGAGAGTATCTTTCTCACCCAAGCTCAGATTGACTCGGCGAAGGGCGATGCACACACGAAACTACCGCGCTTGCTTTCTCACCCATCACATTGGTCTGCTCTAAAATAAAATAACTAAAAAAAATCCCGCTCTCTCTATGTTATAGGGGATTCTGCAATGTTCTATCATACCGTGATCAAAGATGGCTATTCCGCTCCAGCCGCCTGTCTTTCATGTCACTGGGCCGTTTGTGTATCCAGGCGTTTGTTGACAAACTCAAAAATCTTTGAAAAGTAGAGTTCAGGGTTTACGAAGGATGATGAGGCGTGCGGCGCATCCTTAACAATCAGCAGTTCTTTTTCCACTGGAGCGGCCTCGTATACTTTATAAACCATTTCTGTAGGCACATAGGTATCTTTATCGCCATGAATAAAAAGCATCGGCACTTTCGCCTTTTTCAACTGTTCCACCGACGAAGCCTGGTAGATACTAAAGCCGGCTTTACCTCTTATCGCCTTGTCAGCCAGCGGAAGAACCGGGAAAGCCGGCAGTGAATAGAGATTGTGAAGTTCATAGGAGAACTCGTCGGCGACCGAGGTATACCCGCAATCTTCGACAATTGCGGTCACATTTTTCGGCAGATCCTCACCGGCAGTCATCATCGCCGTTGCGGCCCCCATTGAAATTCCATAGACAACTATTTTTGCCTGCTCATCATGCTCTATGATTCGATTAATCCAACTCACGACGTCCAAGCGGTCGTCCCAGCCCATGCCAATGTAATCCCCTTCGCTCTTCCCCGCGCCGCGTAGATCCGGCACAAGCGCATTAAAGCCTTGCTGAGAAAACATCGCCGCAAAGAAAAACATGTCCGAGCCCTGGTTCATGTAGCCATGCAGCGGAATAACCCACTTGTGGCTGTCAGGGTGTGTCTCAAAAAGATAAGCGTGAAGTTTCAGCCGGTCCCTTGACTCGAGAAACAGATCCTTTGGAGAATTTTGATTAATAAAATCATTTTTCATCTCCGTCTGTTTTTTTAGTGTCTGCTTCACAGACTCAGGCAGTGGTACCTTCTTCTCGCCTGAACTCAATACACCCGTCAGCTGCTCCTTATCATTGCGCGCAATCGCCAGTTTATAGAAGTGTCGGCCAACGGCGTCAGCGGCGACTTTTAAAAAAGCGGCCGTACTGGTCAGAACTACAGATGAAATGATGATCTCTTTCTTTATAAACCTTTTGACTCTTGGTGTCTTGTTTTCTTTGGACTGTACTTCAGGTGTCATAGTTTCCAATCTGTTCACCCCGCATGAATCCGGAAAAAGTTTGCCGGAATGTTTTCACAAAAACATCGCCTTTACTTACAGTCTATTACGAACAAACAGCATAGGGAAGTAATATGGCAGACATTCTTCCTAAAAAAACTTCGACGTGCCGGCAACGGACGTGACTATCGAAAGGTTCTCCCTCAACGGACTGACTCACACCGGGGTATCCTGTTAATTGAGAATCAATCTTAACACATCTTTTTCCTGGGCTTTACGTTTCCCAATACAAAATTAAAAATTTCTTATTAAAATGGATGTGTTGGATCAAAATATATTTTCATCAAAGAGGTGCAGAATTTTAATCAGATCATCAGATCAGCTTTACCTGATAGAACGACGTACTTTCAGAAGGAATAATCCTCAATTTGAAAATCTCTTCCTGCAGGATCGCAAACGTTGGGATGACACCTGCCGAAATTTGCTCACCTTATTCGCTTGTAACTCTGACTATTGACTTTTACTTGATTAAACGCCATTCAAGCGGGAGGTACTTTCATGAGAATTGCTATTTTCACAGACACCTTTACACCTCAGATCAATGGCGTCGCGAAAACCCTGGAACGTTTGACCCGGTACTTAAATAAGGAAGGGATTGATTATCTTTTATTCGCACCGCAAAATGTAAAAGAAGAAAAAAAGAACATGAATGTTCAGAAAGTGAAAAGCATTCCCTTCGCTGTCTATCCGGAATGCCGACTTGCCGTACCTAATCCTTATTATGTTAAGAAAAAGCTCCTGCGTTTCCAGCCTGATCTGATTCACGTCGCGACACCGTTCAATATGGGATTGCTGGGAAAGTATTATGCCAGAAAATGGGGTATTCCCTTAGTAGGCTCGTATCATACTGACTTCGACGCCTACCTTGCCTACTACAAGATGGATCTTTTATCTCCTGTTCTCTGGAACTATCTTCGATGGTTTCACCACTCCCTGCAGAAAACATTTGTTCCTTCAAACGAAACACTCATTCAGCTGAAAAGCAAAGGATTTCACGATCTGAGCATCTGGAGCAGGGGCGTGGACTGCAGGTTGTTTCACCCGGATTTTGATGAAAATACGATCCGGAAAAACTATGCGATCAGGGCCAGACATATTCTCACTTTTGCGGGACGGTTGGCTCCGGAAAAGGATATTGAGACCCTGCAGCGAGTGATGAAAAAAATAGATGAGCAGATGGGAGACAATGTTCACTGGCTGATTGCTGGCGACGGCCCCCTTTATTCTGAATTCAGAGCGAATGCCGGTAAACAGGTCACATTCACCGGTTACTTGAGTGCGAATATGCTGGCTCAGGTTTTCGCAGCTTCAGATCTGATGGTGTTCCCTTCTCCGACGGAAACCTTTGGCAATGTCGTGCTGGAGTCACTGGCCTGCGGTACACCGGTTGTTGGAGCGAATGCCGGCGGCGTAAAAAACATCATCCACAATAATAAGACAGGAGTACTCTGCACACCAAAATGCGTTGATGAGTTTGTTTCAGCTATTTCATACTTACTCGGAAACGAATCGAAATGGCAGGAAATGAGTTTCGCAGCCAGACATTATGCACTGGCGCAAAGCTGGGATCGGATATTCGAGAAATTGCTTAACGATTATGAGGAGGTATTGAGTACTCAACGCAGATCGTGCGCGGAGGCTAATGGTTGACCACTTCTAATAGGCGAGAAGTCAGAAAAACGGCAGTGAGAAATTTTTAGAGTCACAAGAATTGCGTTTTTATTATGTCAGTATCTTTTTTACGGTATTCATATCTGGAGCATGGATTTCCAGAGTGCAAATTTTTGTTCGCTTAATTCCTCAATTACTCTGGGTGATGCTCCTCTTTTTTCTCCAAATTTTCCCTACGCTGCTCTTCTTCTTTCAATAGTCCGTATTGAAGTGTCGTGTGATGGATCACTGCTTTTGCATCCTTTATTGTCAGTCGTGCCTGCTCCTGCTTCTGCTGCAACTGCTCATCAGAATAATGCGACAGCTTCTTTTGCACTTCCATGGTTTGTTCATAGCATTGCTTGACCAGGTGATAGGTGTATCGGCCGGCTCCGGTGAAACCATGTCCAATGCTCCTTCCGGATGGATGCGCACTGAATTCAACCACTTTCGAGACAAGACGGCTGCTTACATACTTGTCATAAAACGTGATTAACGGACCGGCAAAGAATGCGATGATGATGGTTGCGAGACCGATCGGACCGCTTGCGATCAGTGCTCCGATCATAAACGCAAGATCCTGAGCGATCCGGCAAAATCGATACTTGATGTGCAGCCTGGCCGAAGCGATTGGGGCGATGGCATCATAGGGAGCAACTCCAAGATTGGCCGACATATACAAGGAAGTGCCCAATGTGAATAACAGCAATCCTAAAATGCCATTGACCATCATCGTCAGTATTGATGGATGATAATGAAAAACGGAAATGTAAAATCGGGAAAACCATTCAATCATAAAACCGGCAAATACCATATTGATCACTGTTCCAATCCCGATCTTCTTTCGGTCTAAAAAAAATACGAGGACGATAATCAGCACATTCACGAGTAGCTGATAAATCCCCAGACTCATGTGCAGCTTATTGGAGAGCCCGATATTAAGAGCCGTGAAGGGGTCAAGGCCTATGTGGCCCTGTTTGCACAGCGTGGCCCCTATCGCAAGAATCGCCACGCCTATCAAGGAGAATATGGATTTTGAAAAAAGTTCCCGCCAATGATGATTACTACTCAGATGCACCGCCATAGCCATCCTCCGTTATGCTTCAATATATATTAACGGAAGTATTTCCCTCTTCATGCTTTGGCATACGGCTTCTCAGTTTGACCCAATGGAGAGCTGTTTTTTAATGAAGGCCCGGTTTTTTAATTTACGCATTTATTAGTGACTCGGCGGATTTCCCGGCCATTACCAAGTCTTCCTGATTCGATCTAATGTAAAATGGCGGCTAAGGGGGAGCCCCATCGCGATCAAGAGCATAATAAGCATGGCGATCCATCCTTTGTCTAATTTCCAGAAAACCATGTAAATGACAAACCCGACCGAAAAAAATAGATTTTCTAATAAGCTCACCTTTCTGACTGGCCATTCCAAAGCGTGATGCCGTGCTTCTTTTCCCAGCCGCCAGCCGATTTCCAGACTCAGCAGTTTACGATTCAGAATAAGAAAATGATTCAGTGTTGAAAAAAGAATAAGAAAAAGGGCGATTAGGAATACGACAAGTTCAAAATACATCATCCATCCTCCTCCTTGTGAAAGATTGCGCGACATAAAAGAATGAATAGCCTAACACACCATCAATCTAACCGCTTTTTAAGTCGCTTCCCGGTAGATTAATCCATTCCCTGTTTCTCTTCAAGCAGCTGCATGATTTTCGTGATTTTGGTCTCCAGATTTTGTAGCCGCGCCTGAATGTCATCAATTTCCTGCCCGTCTTTATAATTGATCGCAAAATCAATGACCGATTCATGCTTGTCGCGCGCCGCGGCACGATTCTGGCTCATCATGATAATGGGAGCTTGGAAGGCTGCAATAAACGACAGGCACAGGTTAAGCAGAATGTATGGCGGTCGATCAAATTGCACGCCATGCGTCAGAGAGATCGTATTCCAGACAATCCAAGTAATCAAAAAAACGGAAAAAATAATAATAAAGCGCCAGCTGCCGCCAAAATGAGCGATATGATCCGCAAGCCGATCGCTTCGCTTCGTTTCTTTTTTGTATTCCGAATTCAGCTGCCTGACAACGTCCGATTCATAACGGTCAACGAGCCGATCAATCCTTTCCAGACTCTCATCATTCAGGTCAACGTAAGGCCCCTGAATATTTTTGTAATCGCATTCCTTTTTTGTTTCCTTATTACCGTGTGTTTTCCAGATCATGGGTAAGCCCTCCGAATGGCCTTAGAATTTTAAAAACAAGCGCGTGTTCCAGCATAAACGATGTTATTTAGATGGCGTACCCAAAAAGGATCATTTTATGATGTCCTATTTGACCAGATTTTTTATGTTGAATGATGGATTTCTTCTTATCATATCAGATCTTTTTCTCGGGTTAATAAAATATAGAGCAATACCGGCTAATGTGACAACGCCCCCAATCACCTGCCACAGGCTGACCCCTTCACCCAGGAGCAAGATCGCGAGTAAAGAAGCGATCACCGGCTCTGCCACAACAGACATTGTGATTCGCGTTGCGTCAATATACTTCAGGCAAATATTCAGCATCGTATGCCCAAATACCGTCGAAACAAGCGCGAGCAGAAGAAAGATCCCCCACTCCTTCAAGGAATAATGACTCATATCAGTTCCAGCAGCTGAATTATACCCCATCAGCACCAGTCCCGCGATCAGAAAAACGAGAAAGCTATAGAATTCCCCAGGTATCTTTTTCACCAAAGCTTGCCCGAGAAGCAGATGGGTCGCATATGCTGCCGCTCCGAGGAGCGAGAAAGAATCACCGAGAAGCGCACTGCCTGAAATACCGATATCACCCCAAGCGATAATTAGTGAACCGATAACGGCGATCAGCAGGCTGATCATCTGTCCGAGATTCGTCCGTGAATGATAAAACAAAAGCATACCTGCCATCGTAAACGCGGGCTGCAGTGTTAAAATGACCGTTGAACTCGCTACTGAGGTCAGCTTTAAGGATTCCATCCAAAGCAAAAAATGAAGCGCCAGGAATAATCCGGAAAGAAGCAGGCGAATCCATTCTGACACGTTTAGACTCGTGTGTTTAAAAAAATATATCAACTCAATGGGCAATAGCAGCAGCACGGTCAGCAGCATGCGATACATTGCTATGACCGATGCCGGGGCCGCTGACCATTTAACGAATATAGCGGAAAAAGAAACCGAAAGCACGCCGATGAGTAAAAGAAAGTACGGTGAGAGAAAGACAGATTTTTTCACTTAATTGGATTCCTTCCTAGTGAGTCTTGTTCCGCGTTCAAATCATCATTTCTTTGGGTGTCATCGATGAATTACTGATCTTTTCTTTAGAATCAGATTACTACAAAATAATAGAATTGGCACGATCAATTCGTCGTGAAGCAGCTCTGAAAGAAATGTTAGAGAACACTGGTCAGTCAACTTTTCCATCCCTAAACTCAAAAGAACGACACGCGAATGATATTTTTTCCCCTCTTCTGAACGTCCATATTTTATCCATATTTATATTCCCTTCATCATCTAAAAGTTATATATTAAACAAGTAATGTTATTTTTTATTACATCATATTGAATTAGGAGGGTTATCTGTGTCAAAAGATCTTTCAAGCAACTTGGGCTCCATCTCCACTGAACCGGCAGCGGCATCAAAAAAGGAGTACGGGGCTACAGAAAGCGTGCCTCATTCAGCCGCGCGCAACATGTCCTTCTGGGACATGTTGGCCACCTGGGTCGGCGCTAACGCCAACAACGGCACATGGTACATAGGCGGCGTGATGGCTGGCCTCGCGTTCGGCGGGGCGATCGCTGTGACGCTGATCGCGAACCCGATTGCTTATATCTTTATGGCTCTGGTCGGCTACATGGGGTACAAAGCCGGAACGTCAACGATGGCACTGACACGTCCGTCCTTCGGCATTCGCGGTAGCAAGCTGCCAAGCGTGATCAACTTGACGTCCTTCGTTGGTTGGACAGCTGTCAATACCTTTATCGCTGCCATCTCAATCAGTTTTCTGCTAAAAGACGTACTTGGCTGGCCTGCTTTCGGTGAAAAAGGCAGCGTGAAATCGATGGCTGTTGGCATTCTGATTATGAGCGTGCTCCATCTTGTGTCAATTTCACTCGGCCACAGATCGGTCAAAATGATCGAGCGGGTCGGCATGATCCTGATTGCCGTCCTCGGCATCTGGGAAACGATCGTTGTTCTGCAGCATGTCTCCTTTAGCCAGATTCTCAGCTGGCATCCGGCTGCCTCCGCCTCACTTCCTTTCGGCGTCGCCATGGACACCATGGCCGCATTCAGTCTGGCCTGGATCCCGGCAATCGCTGAATTCACTCGTTATACAAAACGGAAGTCAAGTGCCACTGTTGCGCCGATGATCGGCGCTAATGTTGGCCTTTTCTGGTTCGCTTTTGTCGGCATCATCGCGACGATCGCGAGCGCTGTTGCCAGCGGCGTGTTTGATCCGAATACCTCGGATCCGAGCACGATCGCCAGCAAGCTTGGCCTTGGCTGGCTGGCCATGCTTGTGATCATTCTGACCAGTACTACCGCCAACGCCGTCAATCTCATGGCCGCAGGTATTACCCTGACCAACCTGTCCAAAAAGATCAAGCCAATGGTTGCTTTGTGGGTATCAACGATCGGTGCCGTTCTGCTAACCTTTGTACCGCTGTTTTTCGGCACATTTCTTGATTCGTTCATCTCATTCCTGGATTATCTCGGCATGGTACTTGGGCCGCTGATCGGTATTATGGTTACCGACTTTTTCATTGTGAGAAAACGGCACTATGACGCGCCTGCCTTTGAAGAGGTAAATGGGAAGTACTGGTATTCAGGCGGTTTCTACTGGGCCGGTCTGATAGCCTGGGCGATCGGTGTTGTCGCCTATTACTTCCTGCACAATGCTGAATTCTTAAAAGTCAGTGTGGGCGCAACGTATCCGGTCCTGATCTTGTCCGGACTTCTTTATTGGCTGTTCACGCGAATCCATAAATAATGAGGTCTTGAATATGCTTGTACGCAATGCGAAGTTAAGGAACCATGAAGGGTTATGGCAGATACTTGCCGAAGACGGGCTGATCAAAAAGATTGAGCCCATTAAGGAAACGGAGTCCGCTTATTCAGGAGAAGTGATCGACGCGGCTGGCGGGCTCGTCGTCCCTCCGTTTGTCGAGCCGCATGTTCATCTCGATACTGTGCTAACCGCCGGCGAACCGAAATGGAATATCAGTGGCACGCTTTTTGAAGGGATTGAGACATGGGCTCTAAGGAAGAAAGTACTATCGCATGAAGATGTGCTTACGCGTGCGAAAACAGCACTCACATGGCAGGCGGCCCAGGGCATCCAGTTCGTCCGCACACATGTCGATGTCGACGATCCTGAATTGACGGCGTTGAAAGCCCTTCTTGAGCTTAAAGAAGCTGTGTCCGATTGGATGGACATTCAGATCGTTGCTTTTCCTCAGGAGAGTATCCTAGGCTATCCGAAAGGAAAAGAGCTCATTGAGGAAGCAATGAAACTCGGCGCGGATGCAGTCGGCGGCATTCCACATTATGAACTGACACGCGAAGACGGCGTCGACTCAATGAAAATTGTTTTTGATCTGGCCGAGAAATATGACCGTCTGATCGACGTGCACTGCGATGAAATTGACGACGAACAGTCGCGGTTTGTCGAAGTGATCGCTGCTGAAGCTTATAAACGGGGAATCGGTGAACGGGTGACGGCCAGTCATACGACCGCGATGCATTCCTACAACGGAGCCTACGCTGCGAAGCTGTTCCGAGTACTTAAAATGTCCGGAATCAACTTTGTCTCCAACCCGCTTGTCAACACACATCTGCAGGGACGCTTCGATACCTATCCGAAGCGTCGCGGTGTCACGAGAGTCAAGGAACTGCTTCAGGCAGGCATCAACGTCTGCTTCGGACATGACGATATTTTTGATCCGTGGTATCCGCTCGGCACCGGAAATATGCTTCAGGTCCTTTTCATGGGTCTGCACGTCTGCCAGCTGATGGGTTACAAGGAAATCACAGAAGCCCTGGATCTGATTACCGTCAATAGCGCCAAAGCGCTGCACGTTTCAGAACAATACGGCATCGAAGAAGGCAAACCGGCCAATTTCCTGATCATGTCGGAACCTGACAGCTATAATGTGATCCGCAAACTGGCGCCGGTTTGCTATTCAGTGCACAAAGGTAAAGTGATGGCGGAAACGAAGCCAGCTGAGACAAAAATCATGCTAAATGGTGAAAAAGTGCCTGTTGATTTTAACTGATTCATTTAAAACTTTAGGAACTGCTGAAATCTGGCAGTTCCTTTTTTCTACTGTAAAAAATTATAAAAATTTTTTCTACGATCAGCCAGAGCTACAATTAATAATTTAGACGTCATAAAAAATGTTTTAAAAATCTATTTTTTCTAGATACAGTCCGCATGCATCCGCCATTCGCCCTGTTTGAATTCGTTCTTTTGAATCTAAGATGCCAGGAATATTCTCGGCATCTATTTCATTCAACCCAACTTCGATTAACGTTCCGACAATTTTTCTGACCATGTTATAAAGGAATCCATTACCGCTGACTCTGATTTGGATGAAGCCAGCATTTTCTTCGATATTCATAACATATATTTTGCGCACCGAAGTCTTTTTCTTGGATTTGGCGTTTGAATAAGCCGTAAAATCATGTTCACCGATAAAGTATTGACATGCTTTTTTCATCTGGTTAATATCCAGCTCTTTCTCAACATGCATACTATACTTTCGCATGAATGGATGCGAATAGTCCTTATTCCATATCTGATACAAATAGGTCTTCCCCTTAGCATTATAGCGTGCATGAAAACGTTCCGAAACAGGCACTACTTCGGTAATGCTAATATCCTGAGGCAAAGATCTATTTAAATAACTTTTGATTTCAGAATCAGTCACATTCTTTTTCAGCTTAACATTAGCAACCTGAGCCAATGCATGAACCCCGGCGTCTGTTCGACTGCTCCCGATAATCTCAACCTTTTCCCCTTCCAACTGCGATAAAACATGTTCTATTTTCCCTTGAATCGTATCTTCACTATTTCCAAGCCGTTGCCAGCCTTTATAACGTCCACCATCATATTGAATGATCAATTTATAATTCATGGTTTGCTCCTTTATTGAAAACTAAATGGTTCACTGATGCCTGAAAGGTGTCTGCGCACCGAGCATTAGAGGTTTTGATCTGTCAGTTTTTCAATTATTTGCTCCACATCCATTTTTTCGGTGTTGCATTTCGTCTCATGGTACCTTCTTCTCTTCAAAAACAGGTGCTCAAATATTCGTCATTTATCGTTAGTTTAAAAAATCGTTGGTTGCCCTCTCTTATCTAATACATACATTTATAGTTATACACTTATTTTTAAAAGAGTCACTACTTTCCGATATGATCGAACCGGTCTCTTTTCTTGCAGCGATTTTGGTATTATCTGCTTATATCTTAAAGAATCCAAAGGGCATGAATGAAATATCTATGAAAAAAAGGGGGCGGCAAGTGCACCGCTCCCTTTCATGAATCTTTTCTATTATTCATTCACCTTTTTTATCCGTCCAAGTTTCAGAAAATAATTATCCCGTGTTTTCAGTTGCGACTGGACTTCGTCTCCTGAATATTTAAACAGCCCTTCGCCAGTCTTCGTTCCAAGTTTATTTGTTTTGACCAGCTGATTGATCAGTTCAGGTGCGCCTTCGCTCTTGTCCAGGTCAGGGGCAATATTATCAAAGACTCGCTTCCATGTATCCAGTCCGCCGAAATCAGCAATCCGCGTAGGACCAACAAACGCCCAGCGGAATCCCGGTCCGGCAGTGATCGCTTTATCGACATCCTCAGCATCAGCAACTCCCTGCCCAACAAGTGAGAAAGCTTCGCGCATCAAAGCCGTCTGCAGCCGATTGGCAATAAATCCATTGATCTCTTTTTTCAGAACAACCGGTGACTTCCCGATGCTCAGAAGTAAGTCCTTGATTGACTGAACGAGTTTCGGATTGGTATCCTTCTTTTTCACAATTTCTACCAATGGTACCAGATTTGCAGGATTAAAGAAATGCGTGATGATAAACTTCCCTTCAAATGACTCATGGGCGGTCAACTTTGAGATAGGGAAAGTTGAGGTATTTGATGAAACAATAGCATCCTTCTTTTTACATCTTGCCAGTTCATTATACAGATCCCATTTCAACTCAATCACTTCCGGAATCGCTTCAATGATCAAATCTGCGTTTTCTGCTGCACTTTTGAGATCGGTTGTAAAATGAATGCGTTCACCGGCTGCGTCTCGCTCTTCGGAAGATAATTCACCGGATTTGGATAGCAGATCAAGATTCTCGCCGATATTTTTCTTTGCTTTGTTCAGAAACTCCTGTTTGATATCATTGACAATCACGCTATAACCACCGACAGCAAAGGATTGTGCAATTCCGCTTCCCATCACACCCGAACCAATTACAGAAATTGTTTTGAACATTTAGAAGGCCTCCAACATAGTTTTGTAAGCGCTATTATTTTGATCACCTATAGTGTAACTTTATGTGTCTGTTTTGTGAACATTAATGCTTTTGGATTTTATTTTTTTCACTAATGACGATTCATAAAGCATTCTGATTGACGGATAAATATCGAAGAGGAGCGGATAGGAGTTATTCAGTAAGGAAAAAGAGCCATCATCGAAAAGATGATAGCTCTCGTTTTGGTATTAAGCAGAAGAAGGATGGGATAAACGAACTTTTGTGTTAGCAAGATACGCAGGATAAGAGAAACGCCACATATGTGCAGCGCATTCGCATGCCATCACGCTACTGAAATGGTTACTCCAACAGCTTCGCGAATCGATCCTCGTCTAAACGCGTGCCGACATAGAACGAACCAAATTCTCCAAAACGGGCACTGACTTCATCGAAACGCATTTCATAGACGAGTTTCTTGAACTGCAGCGCGTCATCAGAAAACAGGGTGACTCCCCACTCCCAGTCATCAAGACCGACGGATCCGGTAATCACCTGTTTAATTTTACCGGCATAGCTTCGGCCGATCCGACCATGGCTTTTCATCATCTCTCGGCGCTCGTCCATCGAAAGCATGTACCAGTTGTCCTGCTGATCCCGCTTTTTGTTCATCGGGTAGAAACAAAAATAGTCCGTCTTCGGAAGGGTCGGATACAGCCGTGCCCGAAAGCGTGGATTAGCGTATGGATCCCCGGCGTCTTTGCCCAGATAATTACTTAATTCAATCACTGAAACGTAGGAATAAGCCGGTTTGGTTACTTCCGCAAACTTCGTTTTGTTGAACCGTGTTTTCAGTTCATTAAGCTCATCCATGGTCGGCCTTAACCACATCAGGGCAAAGTCCGCTTTTTGACCGACAATGGAGTAAAAGGCGTAACTTCCTTCTTTTTTTTCTTCATTTTGATTTAATTGATCCACGAACTCTGTGAACTCCTGCATGGCTGCCTGTTGTTCCGTACCGGAAAGAGCCTTCCATTTTGACCAGTTGATTGATCGAAAGTCATGCAGGCAATACCAGCCATCCAGCGTTTCTGCTGCTTCTGCCATATACTGTTCATCCTCCAGAAAAAATTAATGTTAAAATGTGCAATTACTTATGCATTGATTTGATCCAGTTCAGCCATTTTCTTAGCCACCACGTCAGCAAGGCTCTCAATGAACTTCGGATTAGCGTTGGGCATTTCCGGACGGTAGTAGTGAACGCCGAGTTTAGCGGTTAGATGCTTACATGTCTGATCGTTATCGTAAAGCACTTCCAAGTGTTCAGCAACGAAACCGATCGGGCAATAAATATAGGATTCATAGCCCTTTTCTTGATAAAGACGCCGCGTTAGATCCTGTACATCCGGTCCAATCCATGGTTCGCCGGTCTTTCCGGCGCTTTGCCAGCCGATCGCGAAGTCTTTAAGCTGTGCCTGATCCGCAATTAACTGCGCTGTTTTTCCGACTTGATCTGGATAAGGATCACCGTTAGCCAGAATTTTCTCCGGCAGACTGTGTGCGGAGAAAATAACCACTGTTTTTGTAACATCTTCTACCTTTGCTATCACTTGATTCACTTGTTCCGACCAGAAAGAGATAAATTTTGGTTCATCGTACCAAGAATTGATGGCATGAATTTTCGGTCCGCCCGATTTCTGAGACGCTGCCAGTGCCCGATCATTGTAAATCTTGACGCTGAACACTGAATAGTGCGGTGCGAGAATGAGGCTGACCGCCTCTTCAATCCCGTCTTCCGCCATTTGTGCCACCGCGTCCTCGATGAAAGGTGCTGTATGTTTTAATCCAATATATAATTTGAAAGTCACGCCATTGGTCTTTTGTTTCAGCAAATCGGTTAACTTCTCTCCTTGCTCACGGGTAATCCGGGCAAGAGGAGAAACACCGCCTATTGTCTGGTAGCGATCCTTCAAGTCATGCAGCAAAGCTTCCGACGGCTTTCTTCCATGTCGGATGTGTGTGTAATAGGCCTCTATCTGCTCCGGATTTTCCGGAGTCCCATAAGCCATGACAAGCAGTCCTATCGTTTTATTTTCCACAAGAAAAATTTCACTCCCCAAATGCAAAGATATATTCCAAATTCCAATTTCCATAAATAATATATTTATTATCACATTATAATAAATTTAAATTAATCATTCTGTCATGTCAAGTAAAGCAGACTTTACCTATTGCCAGTAGATACTTGTTTAGAATTAATCAATAATTTTTTCAATAAGTCATTAATCTTATTTTTCGTGGTTAAATATTAAAGCAATCTCCTGGTGTCACAGAGTCCATTGAACCATCCAAATCACTATTTTTTTAGGTGAAATAAAGAAAATTTTCACGTAAAATAAATGATGAGGTAAGGCGTACGAGAAAATCGTCAATGATGGAGATATCCTGCTTTGTCTCCTGGCCTCTATTGAATCAAAAAGAATACATATGTTTCTTTGAAATGGGGATGAGTCTGCTGTTTAATGATGTTTTTCTAAAAGCGTGCCGAAAAGAGACTGTTCCTTACACGCCGGTCTGGTTCATGAGACAGGCCGGGCGCTATCAGGCGGAGTACAGAGCGATTCGTGAACGCTATTCTTTTTTTGAAATAAGCCATCATCCGGAGGTTTGCGCAGAGGTGACACGGCTTCCGGTTGAGAAACTGGGTGTTGACGCGGCTATTCTTTTTGCTGATATCATGACACCAATCAAAGCAAGAGGAATTGACGTTGAGCTGGTTGAGGGCGTCGGACCCGTATTGAATCACCCGGTTCGTTCGGGAGCAGACTTTGCTCACTGGAGGCAACTCGATCCTGCCCGAGATCTGTCCTTTGTCCTGGATTCAGTCGAATTGCTGCATCAGCAGCTGAATGTGCCGTTGATTGGTTTTGCGGGGGCTCCTTTCACCTTGGCTAGTTACCTGATTGAAGGCGGTCCCTCAAGGAACTATCATCAGACAAAGGGATTTATGTACGCACATCCCGATGACTGGATGGCACTGATGGATGACTTGGCCGAGATGACACTAAATTATTTACGGGCACAAATCCGTGCCGGTGCCCAGGCAGTGCAAATCTTTGATTCCTGGGTAGGCGCACTCAGCGAAGAAGATTATCAGATCTACATTGCGCCAACAATGGAAAAAATCTTTTCCGAACTGCAAAAAACCGGAGCTGTGAGCCTGTATTTTGCGGCCGGGGCTGGACATCTGCTAAGAGAATGGAATAAACTCCCTGTCGATGTCCTGTCATTCGATTGGCGGACCTCTGCGAGCGATCTTGAAGGACTGGAAATCACGAAGGCCGTACAAGGAAACCTTGATCCTTCGCTGCTTCTTGCACCACAATCGGTGCTAGAGGCCCGTGCTAAATCTCTTTTAGATCAAATAGGTGATCGGTCGGGCTATATTTTTAATCTTGGACATGGCGTTTTCCCTGAAGTCCGGGAAGAGACATTAAAAGCGCTGACGGATTTCGTGCATACCTATTCAAAAAAATAAGAGTAATGAAAATGTAGTGAATGAAATCTTACCTATAAGAGATGCAAAAGAGGCTGTCTCAAAAGGTCAGTCTGTAGTGAAAAACGAGAGGGACATTTTTTCCCTCTCGTTTTTCGCTCATCCTTGAAAGATCACAGAAAAAAATCGCCTCTTTTTATATAATGAAAAGGACCAGTTCCCATTATACGGAGGCGATTTTTTTGATTGACATTTTCTTTAAAGAGTATAACATGAATCAGCTCGTTCTACCAATGGATTTGAACGACTCCATCCCTGAAGACCACGTGTCACGGGCTGTCAACGACTTCGTGAATCGCGTGGATCACCAGGTCTTTGTGCAGGCCTATAAAGGCGGCGGCCGTCCGGCTTATGATCCGCGTCTGATGACCAAAGTGCTCCTCTACGCCTATACGCAGAAATGGTATTCCTGCCGACAAATCGCACGCGCCCTACGTGAAAACCTGCCGATGATGTGGCTGGCTGCCCGACAGATGCCGGATTTTCGTACGATCCAGCGCTTCCGTGCCCATCACATGAAAACCGTGCTGCAGGATGTTTTTGAATCCTTTGTCAGTCAGCTGCTGAACGATGGCTATGTCACCGGTGAAGACTACTTTATCGATGGCACAAAAATGGAGGCGAACGCGAATCGGTACACCTTCGTCTGGAAGAAATCGGTCAGACACTATCAGACCGGAGTTCAGGAAAAGGTCCGCACAATTTTTCGTGAGATCCAGGAGCAGATGACCCTAGATGATCAATCGCTTCAAGACTTTGCCGGGGATCCAAAGAAAAAGGTCTCAGCCCAAGAAATGGAAAACTGGACGGAAAAAGTTGAGGAACAAATGAACGAGAAACAAGCCGAACCAAACGATTCCTCTTCGAAACGACAGCTGAAAAAGCAACTCAAAGCACTGAAAACCGACCTCATCCCTCGTGAAAAAAAGTATGAAAAACAACTGGCTACCTGCGGTGAGCGCAACAGTTATGCCAAAACCGATCCGGACGCCACCTTCATGCGGATGAAAGAGGATCACATGAAGAACGGCCAGCTCAAAGCTGGATACAACGTGCAGATGGGGACAGAGAACCAGATGATTCTGTTCTACACCCTGCATCAGAATCCAACGGATACACGAACGCTGATTTCCCATTTGAAGCAGCTGGCGGATTCACCTGTCGGCCATCCCGAAAGCATCATCGCCGACGCGGGATACGGCAGTGAGGAAAACTATGTGCATCTCTTGGAAGAACAGTACCAGGCACTCATCCCCTATAATCAGCTGAGGAAAGAGGAACAGCGCAAGTTCAAGAAGGATCTCAGTAAAGTTCAGAACTGGGATTACGATGAGAAAAACGATCGGTTTATCTGTCCCAACAAACAGAGGGTCCTTTTCAGGAAATACATGACACGCACCGATCATTATGGCTATAAAAGGGACTTCAAGATCTATGAATGCGAGGACTGTTCCGGCTGTCCATTCAAGGCGAAGTGTACCAAGGCCAAAGGAAATCGTCAGGTTCACTACAATCCGGTTTATGAAGAAGTCAAAGCCAAAGCAAGACAGGCCCTCTATTCGGAAGAAGGCCGAGCGAAGTACCGGCAACGAAAACTGGAAGTCGAACCGGTCTTTGGCAATCTGAAACAGAATATGGATTTCCGCCGATTTCATCTGAGAGGACTGGACAAAGTCTCGATTGAATTCGGCCTGTTAGCGTTGGCCCACAACCTCATGAAGAAAGTCCGAAGGGATTTCACCCAGGAAGGAGGCCCTCATTTTCGCACAAAGAAGAACCGGAGAGAAATTTTTTTACAAATTTTCTCTCCGGTTCTTTAACAGGGCTTTTGAGACAGCCTCTTTTAATCGATAGTCATTGAATTTGCCTGACATGAGGATCCCTTCAGGACTCGGCAATTTTGCGAAATGCATGTTCGGCGGCATCAATTGTTTTCTCGACGTCATTCATTGAATGTCTTGTTGAAAGGAAAACTGATTCAAATTGCGAAGGCGGTAGCGAGATGCCCTGCTCGATCATCGCTGCAAAATATGTTTTGAAGCGGTCCAGATCCGATGATTTGGCCGATTTGTAATCCGTCACCTTCTGATCCGTGAAGAAGAAGGACATCATAGCACCTACCTGGTTAATCGATAAAGCAATACCATACTTTGAGGCCGCTGCCTTGAATCCCTCAGTGAGGATCTTCGCCTGCTCGTGGAAAACGGTATAGTCTTCCGGTTTCAGTTGTGACAGCGTCATATAACCGGCAGCCATGGCCAAGGGATTTCCTGACAGTGTGCCAGCTTGATAGACAGGTCCCTCCGGCGCTACCATCTTCATGATTTCACTTTTTCCACCGTATGCGCCGACCGGCAGGCCGCCGCCAATCACTTTTCCAAGCGTCGTCAGGTCGGGGATGACGCCTAAATAGCCTTGCGCGCAATGGTAATCCACACGGAATCCGGTCATTACTTCATCAAAAATAAGAAGTGACCCGTATTCTTTCGTGATCTTTCTGAGAGACTCCAGAAAACCCGGCATCGGAGGAACCACACCCATGTTGCCTCCCACAGGCTCAACGATGACACAAGCGATGTCCTGTCCAAACCGTTTGAAAACTTCAGCAACACTCTCCGGGTCATTATAGGGAACTGTGAGAGTATCCTTTGCCAGTTGGGCCGGTACTCCCGGGCTATCCGGCAAACCAAGCGTTGCCACCCCGGAACCAGCTTTGATCAGCAACGAATCGGAACTTCCATGGTAGCAGCCCTCAAATTTTAGAATCACGTCACGGCCTGTGTAACCACGAGCAAGTCGTATCGCGCTCATCGTGGCTTCTGTTCCGGAATTAACCATCCGGATCATTTCAATCGATGGCACGCGATTCTTCACCAATTCTGCCAGTTGTGTCTCGAGCACATGAGGGGCGCCAAAACCGAACCCTTTGTCAGCCGTCTGCTTAACAAATTCCAGAACCCTCTCATCGGCATGGCCCAGAATCAGAGGCCCCCACTCCAGCACGTAATCGATATATTCATTTCCATCCAGATCGTAGACCTTCGAACCTTTGCCATGATCCATATAAATCGGATTCAGGTCGACGGCCGGGAAAGAGCGGACCGGACTATTGACACCACCCGGCATCGAGAGCCTTGCTTCCTTATATGCGGCGGCGGATTTGCTGAAGTCCATCATTCATCCTTCTTCCAGGAGCCAGCGACAGGCATCTTTGGCATGATACGTAATAATCATATCGGCACCGGCACGTTTCATTGCGGTCAGTGACTCCAAAACAACCGCCTTCTCATCGATCCAGCCGTTCAGGGCGGCGGCTTTAACCATCGCATACTCTCCGCTCACATTATAAGCGACAAGTGGAAGTTTCACCTCATTGCGCACGTCACGGAGCACATCAAGATAAGGAAGCGCCGGTTTGACAATAATCATATCAGCACCTTCCTGGACATCGGATTCGGCTTCTCTGAGTGCCTCCAGACGGTTGGCTGGATCCATCTGATACGTTTTCCGGTTACCGAACTTCGGCGCGCTCTCGGCGGCGTCGCGGAATGGGCCAAAGTAAGCCGATGCATATTTTACCGCGTAGGACATGATCGGAATCTGCGAGAAGCCCGATTCATCAAGGGCCTCGCGGATCGCAGCAACAAATCCGTCCATCATATTGGAAGGAGCGATGATGTCGGCACCGGCTTTCGCCTGTGACACGGCCGTTTTCGCAAGATAGGTCAAGCTTTCATCATTGTCGACATCACCATCGTGAATGATGCCGCAGTGACCGTGATCCGTGTATTCGCACATACAGGTATCGGCAATAACAACCAGGTCCGGATAATCTTTCTTGGTCTGGCGAATTGCCCGCTGGACGATACCCTGATCATCATAGGCACCTGAACCAACGGCATCCTTTTCTTTCGGAACACCAAAAAACATAATTGATGGGATACCGAGCGAGGTCACTTCTTTCAATTCCTCATCAAGACGGTCAAGCGAATACCGATACACGTTCGGCATTGATTTGATTTCCGACTTGATGTTGCTGCCCTCTTCTGTCACAAAAATAGGATAGATGAAGTCCGATGGCTGAATAAAAGTTTCCCGCACCATTTTTCTGATGGCAGGGGTGCGTCTTAGCCGGCGGTGACGGTCAAATTTAAGATTGCTGTTCATTACGATGACTTCCTTCGTTGTTAGAGTAGTAGTTTGCCAGCGCGTCAATCATTTCGGAGGCTGTAAATCGTGCCGGAATAACGTCCGGCGGATATCCAAGTGCTTTTAGTACCTGCGCAGTGGTCGGTCCAATTACTGCAATCGCACACCTTTTCATTGCTCCGCGCCATACGCTCTCAGGCAAAAGTTCTGTAAAAAAGCGTACAGCTGATGGGCTCGCAAAAGTAATTGCTGACAACTCGCTTGATGCAACAATTTCTTCGAGAGGAACCTTACTCAAGGTGTTCGGCACAGTCTGATAGAGAACACAGCTTGTGACCTTGATCCCCAGGTCTTTGAGCTTCTCAAGCCATAATCCGTCTGATAAAGAACCCAGTGGAGCGACAATACGCTCGGCATGGAGTTGTTTACTGGAAAAGGCGTCCAGCAAACCCTGAGCACTAAACGTTTCAGGGATAAAATCGGCACGTAATCCATAACTTTTGAGATACTCACCGGTCTTTTTGCCGACTACGGCGATTTTTGAGGCATGTAACCGCTCACGGCGATCCAAAACTTGCATAAAAAAATCCAGGCTGTTCTGGCTTGTCAAGATGACCCAGTCTGCCTGTTGAACAGCCTCAAGCCAGTTTCTTCGCTCTTCAGGGGAAAGCGGAGCCTGACAGTAATCAATCAGCGGCACATGAACTGCCTCACCTCCATACTTGCGGATTCTGGCAGACATGGCTGCAGACTGATGCGGCGCTCGCGTAACCAGCACCCGTTTTCCTTTCAGGGGTGCCGGCAGGAGTTCACCTGGCATCGGGATCACTTTCTATTCCAAGGTCAGACAGAATTTCGCCTGCACCTTGAGCTAGTAAATCTTCTGCGGCCAGAGTCCCGAGCGCATCAGGCTGGTTACCTGAGCGAACGGTTTTCAGTATCTTCGTCCCGTCCACTGAAGCGACGAGGCCGCTCAGTGTCAGTATGCCATCGTTCCCGCGCTCGCAGAAAGCGGCGATTGGTACCTGACAGCCACCATTCAAGCGTTTCAGAAAAGAACGCTCCGCGCGCACAGTGACCGCTGTTTCATCATGATTGATTGTGTTCAGAAGCGCTTTTAACTCATCATCCGAAGACCGGCACTCAATTGCCAGCGCACCTTGTCCGACTGCGGGTAGCACACGATTGAAGGGCAAGTTTTCACCTTTTTCGCTGACACCCAGCCGTTTCATTCCGGCCGCTGCCAGCACGATGGCATCAAAGTCACCCGATTTCAAGCGGCCAATCCGCGTATCTACATTCCCACGCAGCGAGCGGATGTTAAGATCTGGACGGACATTCAGAATCTGAGCAGCACGGCGAAGACTGCTTGTCCCGACAACGGCACCCGGTGTAAGCTCCTCCAGCCTTTTGTGTCCTTGTGACAGCAGGACATCATGCGGATCTTCACGCAAAGGGATTGATGCAATCTCCAGACCCTCAGGCAGTTCAGCAGGCATGTCCTTCATACTGTGAACCGCAAAGTCAATCTCGCCATCCAGCAGCGCACGCTCAATTTCTTTCACGAACAATCCTTTTCCGCCGACCTTTGACAACGTCACATCCAGGATCCGGTCGCCCTTCGTTACGATATGCTGGACAGCAAAAGAAAAGCGATCCGATTTGTTCGACAGACTTTCGATGACTAGGCCACTCTGAGTCAGAGCCAGCGTGCTCTTTCTTGATCCAACACGAATTGTTCTCATTCTATATCCCCGTTTCTCTCTTGACAGGTATCTCTGAAAGTGATCATGAGGCAAGTCGACTATTGACGAGTGTCCTCCTCAAACTGTCCATCTGGAAGTACTTTCGCCTTCTCCCCCTTTATAGGATCGCCTGAAAGTTTCGCTTCGTCTGCGATATTAAAAATTTCAGCGAAATGATCAATTGCGTGTTTGCCATGCTCACTTCCGGCCAATTCTTTAATTTTGTTGATCGGATCGCGCAGCAGCTGATTGATCATGCTCTTAGCCTGCTTGCTGATCACCTTGCGCTCCTGTTCGGTCATTTCAGGCAGTTTATTTTCAATTCGTTTCATCATTTCCGAATGAATCGATAATGCTTTTCTTCGCATCGACGAAATCACTGGGACGACACCAAGTGTGTCCAGCCATTCTGAGTATCTCGCGATCTGCGAATCAATCAGTGGTTCAATCCGAAGTGCTGCTTTGCGGCGCGCTTCCAGATTTTCATCGACAATTCGTTCCAAGTCGTCAATATCAAACAGATGAACCCGATCCATCACAGCAATTTCCGGATCAATATTTCGCGGAACGCCGATATCGATCAAAATCAGCGGACGGATTCCGCGTGCCGCAAGAAGCGGTGCAAGTCTTTTCTTCGTAATCAGAAAGTCAGGAGCTGAGGTTGATGCAAAGATAATATCGCTTCTGTCAATCCAAGTATTCAAATCGCTAAGCGGGGCCACCTTTCCGCGAAATTGCTGCGCCAGCAGTTCGGCTTTGTTTTTCGTTCGGTTCATCACCGTCAGATTGCGGACACCGCTGCTGGTCAAATGCTTCAGCGCGAGCCTGCTCATATCGCCAGCCCCGATCACAAGAACCGATTGGTCTTTAAGTACACCGATCGTGTCCTGAAGCAGTTTAACCGCTGCATAACTGACTGATACCGGATGATCATTGATCTGTGTTTCATCCTGCGCACGCTTCGCAACGGTGAGGGCTTCTTTGAACAGTTCATTGAAGAATGTTCCGGTTGTCCCGACTTGCTGGGCAGTCAGAAAGCTTGTCCGTACTTGCCCGAGAATCTGCGTCTCACCAAGGATCATTGAATCGAGTCCGCAGGTAACACGAAATAGATGACGAATCGCTTCCTGATCTTCTTTAATGATAAGAAAAGACTCAAGGGTCTCCGGTGTACTGCGAAACCAGTCGGCAAAGAACTTCTTACTATAATAACGACCCGTGTGCAGCTGATCGCATACAACGTAGATTTCTGTCCGGTTGCACGTTGACAGGATTACATCCTCAAAAATGCTTTTCGTATTTCTTAAATCAGTAAGTGCTTGTTCCAGAGCTGAAGGTTCAAAAGCCAGTTTTTCTCTTATTTGCACTGGTGTATTTTTATAATTGACTCCAATAGTCAGGATGTGCATAAAACGACTCCCTCCTTTCTCTCTCGTATAAGTAATGAAGCTTTATCGAACAGCCCGGCACGAGCTTACTCATGTTTAGCCGCTTTCTTAAAAATACCAAATCAGAACGTCTAATTAAAGTATGTAGCACAAAAAAGCAATATTTGTCACAGTGGTGTCACAAAATAGTCAAATATAAATGGAGCATTGTCCTCCTTACATCTATATTCAATGTCCACGTAGTTATTTCAGGAGACATTTGGAGCATTTAACTTGAGGCAGCTGCCATAACTGTTTAAAATGAATTGTTCCATTAACGGGTTTATAATAATGGAGTATCGAATAATGGATAAAGGGACGATCCGGCACATGAACAATCTGACAAAAATGAAAATATTGAAACCTGCGAGCGAAATTTTTGAAGCTTTCGTAGATCCTTTAAAAATAGGAAACTTCTGGTTTTCTTCCAGTTCAGCACGATGGGAACAAGGAAAGACGATCACCCTGAAGTTTGATGAATACAAAGCGCAGCTGGATCTTCATGTGATCGAAATAGAGAAAAACAGAAAGATTGTTTTCAAATGGGGTCCGGCGATTGAAAATTTTATCGTGACGATCACTCTGAAAGAGCTGGAGCACTCGAAAACAATCATTGAAATTAATGAAGAGGGCTTCGATGAAAATGGCGATCAGCTGATCAATCACCTGGTTGATGATAAAGAGGGCTGGGTATTCATGCTGACGTGTTTGAAGGCTTATCTCGAATCCGGTGTGACTGACCTCAGAACGGGATTGGTAAAAGACTAATAACGTAAATTTTCATGGTTAGCGACAAACATGATTTCTAGTTTTACATGATAACCACTGCAAAACGATTGTCTCGATAGCGGCTTTATTAATTATTGATGCGTGTTCGAGTCAACAAGAATGATTTATGCCCAAGTAAAAGCACCTGCCACCCTACAAAGGTGTCAGGTGCTTGCAATCTTTAATTTTTGTGTTCAGCTTAGTCGTTCTGAGCAGCAAATACTTTGCCGAGAACGGTCAGTAATTCGGGCATATCCATTTTCTCCATGACAACTTCGATAAATCTTAGTGCATCCGGATGAGCAATCATATCTTTGAGGGCATCCGCAAGTTCCCCCTCCGTTGTCGTTTTATAGCTTTTGAAGTTCTTGTTTCCGCCAAGTACTGCGGGGATAGCCTCATAGTTCCACATTTTAATATCATTGTAGGCCTGGTTCGGACCGTGAATCGATCGCTCGACCGTGTAGCCATCGTTATTGATGACAAAAATGATTGGGTGAAGATCTTCGCGCATCATTGTCGAGATTTCCTGGAACGTGAGCTGGAAAGCTCCATCACCGATCAGCAGGATGTTGCGTCTCGACAAGTCGGCAAGCTGTGTGCCAAGTAGAGCTGGCAGCGTATATCCGATAGATCCCCACAACGGTTGGCCAACGTAGGTAACTTTATTTTTCAATGGAACCGTCTGGGCGCCAAAGAATGAAGTTCCCTGATCAGCAATGACCACATCATTCTTCTGAATAAAGAGCTGCATCATTTTCCAAAACCGTTTCTGGTTCAGAGGATGGTCGGATTCCACGTAAAATGGATTTTCTTTTTGCTGGCTTACCAGTGGGATGATATTCAGAGATTCCGGTTGCCGCGTGGAAAGTTTTCCAGCAAGATGGGTCAGGGCTTCTGCCATCGATATATCTGAAAAAGATTGATTCTGGTAGCGCACATCTTCCGGATTGATATGAATGACTGCATGTTCCTTAAAATCCTGAGAAAATCCGCTTGTGATCGAGTCGGTGAGTTTAACACCAACACTGATGATGCAGTCCGCTTCATCGATTCGCTTTCTCAGGTAATCAGGGCTTGTTTTTCCACTGTAGACACCGATAAATTGAGGATGTTCTTCGTTAAAAACACTTTTACCCATGCTTAGTGTCGCAACCGGAAAACCGGTCTGCTCAGCGAACCGTGCTAATTCTTTTTCTGCGTGGAACCGGTTGACCTGATAGTCTGACAGAATGACCGGCGACTTCGCATGTTCGATGACCGGAACCAGCGCTTCAAGCATTTCGCCAAGAGCTTCTTCGGAAGCGGCAGATGTTTCACTAAGCAGTGGTTCGGAAGGCGGCGCAGCTGGCAGGCTATGAACATCAACCGGCAGATTAATGTAGACCGGCCCCTTCTCCTGCCAGCAGGCCCTCAACACGCGATCAATTTCTTCAGTCGCGTTATCTTGAGTCAACAAAGCCTGCGCGACAGTGACTTCCTTGTACATTTTAGAAAAGTGATCAAATTCGCCGTCACCCAGCGTGTGATGCACCAGGCGCCCTTCTTCTGCGACCTTGGTCGTCGGGGAACCCGTGATCTTGACAACCGGTACCTGTTCGGCACGAGAGCCGGCAATTCCGTTAATGGCGCTAAGTTCTCCAACACCAAAGGTTGTTACTAACGCGGAAATACCATGAATGCGCGCATAACCGTCCGCCGCATACGCAGCGTTCAGTTCGTTGCAATTTCCTACCCATTCAAGTGCCGGATGTTCGATAATCTGATCCAGAAAAGAAAGGTTGTAATCACCAGGCACGCCGAAAATATGACGGATGCCAAGTTCTGCAAGCCTGTCAATCAGATATCTTCCAATTGTGTAAGATTCGCTCATTGTTTGAAGCCGCCTCACTTTGTTTATAAATTTAATAGATTCACATGGCCCAGTTAATTAGGTCAACCATATTGACCTATATGGCAAGTATAGCGCGGAAAAATAATTAGGTCAACAAAATTGACCTATAAACAGTGAGGAAGATATCTATAATTTGTGATATACTACAGTTCCATGACGAAGGGAGTCGAACGGTCTTGAATGAGGAAGAACAAAAATTGAATGAAGTTTTAATGTTGTTTTATTTCGGTTACCGAACCTTTACAGAGAAGCCCGATCAGATGATCGAAAAATATGGCATTCAGCGTGTGCATCACCGCATCTTGTTTTTTATTGCTCGCATTCCGGGTATTACGGTGAATGACCTGCTCTCAATTATTGAAGTCTCGAAACAGGCGTTGAACGCTCCCCTCCGACAATTGTATGAGAAAGGCCTGATTACGATGGTTCAGGCAGACTATGATAAACGCTATAAGCAACTGTACCTGACTGAAAAAGGAAAGCTGCTGGAAAGCGAGTTAAGCCATGTTCAACACGAACAAATGAAGAACATTTTTACTTCTTTGGGGGGCAATCATCAGGAAGCGTGGATAGATGTCATGAAAGAATTATCCAGGGTCAGGCCAGGACAAAAACAATTTCAGGCTTTATTGAAGGAAAACTTGGAAAAATAAAACATCTGCCTTTTGACTTCCTTTGCATGAATTGAGTGGGCTTGCAAATGAACGACATAAAAACAATCCTTCATATTGCGAAGGACTGCTTGAAAACGTTCATTCATTTTTTAGCATTGCCTACTTTTGAAGATCTTGGCGGAGACAGGTAGAGATAAACGAATGAGGAAGGAACGGCCATCATGAATCCAACGAGGCTGAATATGAGCTGCCCGATGAATCCGATCGGGGCAATCACCCCTGAGAGCAGGATAATGATACCGATCAGCACCATTGTTTCAAGCCTTAATCGCGTTCGTTCGGACAGATATTTGCCTTCTCTGCGCCACTCGCTGTGACCAAGAAGGACGACCGAAGGAGCGACTGTGCCGAGCATCAGGTAACACCAGCCAAACACTGTATAGATGCTGCCGTTCACAAGGAACGCTTCAATTCCCCAGTAAATGAATACCAGACAGGCCCCTACAAAGATCACTTTCAATGTGTTTGATAAAAATTTCGGCATGTTGTCCGCATCCCCATTTCGTTATCTTTTTCCTGTCATCGCTGTGTTTTAAGCTTAGCTCTCAGAGCCATCAATCGTGATAATAGCCCTCTTCCCATTTCTTTTCAAATTCATCGAAGAAATGTTCGTTACCGGTTTGTTCAGGTTTTGGTCCTTCAAGCGCATCAATTTTCTTAATCAGCGCTTCATGTTCGGGTGTCTCTTCATATTCAGTCGTCAGAAATTTGTCAACGATCGCTTTAATCAGGTCAACCCCTGTGATGTGGCCACCTACCGCGACAACGTTCGCGTTTAGCGCCTTGCGCGCGTATTCCGCTTCCGCGACGTCACGGACCAGAGCGACGCGGGCTCCGGGAACTTTATCCGCTGATGAACTGATGCCGACGCCGGTCCCACACAGGACAACGCCAAGTTTCGCTTCTCCGCTGACGACTTTCTCTGCAGTTTTCTTTCCGTATATCGGGTAATGCGTCCTCAATTTGTCATACGTGCCGTTATCGATGACTTCGTAGCCTTCCTCTTTCAGATGCTCCGTAATCCGTTCCTTAATGTCTGTCACAATATGATCATTACCAATTGAAATAACCGTCTTTGCCATTTTCTTTCACTCCTTCACCTGTTCACTAGTTATTGTCTTTCAGGCGGTCAGGCCATTTTATTTACCATATCGATACGCACCATGTGGCGGCCGCCGTCAAACGGTGCCTCCAGATATGCCTTTGCGCAGCTTTTCAGCAGCGCAGGACCGACAACAGCCGTTCCAAGAGTAATCAGCAGTGCTCCGTTGTGGCGCCGCGTCATTCGGGCAGAATGTTCATCAGATACATTGGCGCAAATGACATATTTCAGTTTATTTGCCGCCATAAATGCGTCGGTTCCCCATTTATCAATGACAATGCCGCGCGGTGCGTTTTCACTCTTATCTTTTCCGTTGTCCGTTTCCTTCAGAGTTTCTTTCGCCACCGCAACGGCGACATCTACGAAATCCTGTCCTTCTTTTGAAAGATCAAGAATTTCGTAGCCTTCTTCCTTTAGTTCCCTGACCAGTTCATCCTTTGCCTGTGCTCCATCTTTGTCTGCCCCAATAATGACTTTCACCGAACTTACCTCCTTATGATAGAAAACTGAATGCCCATTAATGTTTTATAATGTTTGTTTCTGTTTACATGAACAATGTATCACCATATATCTTTTGTGTCAACGCTTACATTATTAATATATTTAATACATGATTCGCACATTTATAACAAACCTGTCAGACCCACAAATAGATGATTACTGTCAGTATTCCTGATAATTACCTATATATAAAGTATTTTATCATTAGGAAACACACTTTTTAAAAAAATATATATTGACAACGCTTACAATAAGTTTTACATTAAACATGTCAAAAAGAACACAAAGGAACATATTAGAACCAAGGAGGTATAACAATGACTATTCAGATAGGCTTTCAAAGCAGCGACATTTATTCACTGTCCGCAGCTAATCAACAAGAACTTTTTAATCTTCTGGGTGAAGAACTGGTAAAGCGCGGCGACGTAGTTGAAACATTCTCTGAAGCCGTCTATAACCGTGAAAAACAATATCCTACAGCTCTGGATATGCAGCCGGTGTTCGCAGGTGGACCAAATATCGCCATTCCGCACACCGAACCGAGGTATTGTAAGAGTCGAAAGGTGGTCGTTGTCAGACTCAGCCAACCTATTGACTTCTATAATATGATCAATCCAAAGCAGAATCTGCCGGTTCAGTACCTGTTTGCGATTCTGAATAATGATCCGTCGACCCAGACAAATATACTGGCAAGTCTGATGGACTTGTTTAAGAGCGACCATTTCCTAGAGAAGTTAGGAAAAGCCGCGAATTCTAATGATGTTTATGATGTTTTAAAACAATATGCCAATGTTGTATGCGCTTAATCAATTAAAATCTGGGAGGAATTTACAATGATTAAAATTTTAACTGCCTGCGGTGCCGGTGTGAATTCAAGCCATCAGATCAAGGATGCGCTCGAAGAAGAAATGAAAAATCGTGGCTTTGATGTGAGCTGTGAAGCGGTCATGATCAAGGATGTGACCGAAGAAATGGTTTCGAAATTCGACATCTTCGCACCGATTGTAAAGCCGGATTTGGGTTTTAAGGTCACTATTCCGACTGTCGACTGCGGACCGATCCTCTATCGGATTCCGGTGATGGCTCAGCCAGTATACGATCAAATGGAAGAAACAATCAGAACTTTGAATAAAAAATAAACATATTCCGGCGTGCTAAAACTAAACAGAGGTGAAAAGTCATGGGTTCAATTATTCACTTTGCAAACAGCATTTTTAATCCGATTATCGCGTTAGGCGCTGCTCCTGTCATGCTTATCGTTCTGACCGTCATCGCCCTTCTCTTCCGTGTCAAATTTACAAAAGCTCTGGAAGGCGGCATTCGGCTGGCGATCGCCCTGACCGGTATTTCTGCAGTCATCGGATTGCTGACAACCGCTTTTTCAGCTGCTCTCACGGGTTTTGTTAATTCAACGGGTATCCAGTTGAGTATCACCGATGTTGGTTGGGCACCTTTGGCAACGATTACATGGGGTTCTCCATACACCCTGTTCTTCCTGCTCGTTCTTGTCGTTCTCAATATCGCTATGATTTTACTGAAAAGAACGAATACACTTGATGTCGATATCTTTGATGTCTGGCATTCGGCATTTGTCGGCTTGCTGTGTATTTTCAGTGGTGCGAACCTTTTTATCGCTACCTTGCTAGTTGTGATGATTGGTGTCATGAAGATCATCAATTCCGATCTGATGAAACCGACGTTCAACGACCTGCTGCATAATGACAATAACCCGATGACCACCACTCATATGAACTATATGATGAATCCGGCCATCATGGTTTTGAATAAAATATTTGATGTTGTGTTCCCTTGGCTGGATAAATTCGATTTCGACGCTGCAAAGCTGAATAGTAAAATTGGTTTCTGGGGCAGCAATTTCTCGATCGGCATTTATCTTGGCGTCTTTATCGGCTTAATGTCCCATCAGGATATGAAAGCCATTTTCGTTCTGGCGTTTACAGCAGGCACTTGCCTGGAGCTCTTCTCGCAAATCGGAAACTGGTTTATTAAAGCGGTGGAACCCCTTTCTCAAGGTATCTCCAATGTGGCGACGAAGTATCTGAAAGGTCGTAAATTTAATATCGGATTGGATTGGCCCTTCCTCGCAGGCCGTGCGGAAATCTGGGCGGCGGCTAATGTCCTTGCACCGATTATGCTTGGCGAAGCGCTGATATTGCCTGGCAACCATCTGCTTCCACTTGGCGGTATCATCGCCATGGGCGTCACACCTGCCCTGCTGGTGGTCACTCGAGGTAAGATTATCCGCATGATCGTTATCGGTGCTTTGGAACTGCCGATCTTCCTCTGGGCTGGCACGCTGGCTGCACCATTTGTGACACATACGGCTAAATTGGTCGGCGCATTCCCGACGGGCGTTCCGAAGGGCCAGCTGATCTCGCAGACTACCATGGAAGGCCCGATTGAGAAGTTCTTGGCCTATCTGGTTGGTCATGCCACCTCTCAGGCCGGCATGTACATTGTCTATGCCCTGCTCGCCATCGCCGGTTATATCCTGCTCTTTGTATGGTACGCGTTCCAGATGAAAAAACGGAATCGTGCCTATGCCGATGCCAAGGCAAATGGCTGATTCTACTGATTAAAAAACTGTCTAAGAAAGCCGGTACAAAACCCATTTGTCTCGGCTTTCTTTTTTTATAAAGTTTTTATAGAATAACGTATTCTTTATGCGCTAAGGGTAAGAAAATGATACGCGGTTTTGAGCAGCTTTATTATTACTTGTCAGGAACATCGTCTGCATTCATTGTTCCATTCCAGAAATCAGTGGAGATAAAAAATTCGTCATCTATAGTTTGAATATAAGCATTTTGGAAAAGATGTTTAACCGGCTATCCCATTAATAAAACTATCAGCTATCACGATTGCTTGATCATGATTCAAATCTACAGTCTCATGTAACAAAGAGGCCAGTCCCCTCGTCCAGTTAGAGCAACCCCTCATTCATACCGATTGTTCTTAAAATTGAACCCCCTCCACGACCTTAGTTTAGCAGACCACTTCAAAAATTTTTGCCTGTAAAGTCACCATCTTATTGATAAGTGGTAATGAACGATCAAAGGCAGTTAAGGCATTGGAACAGGTGAAAACCAAAGGAATCACCGAATGTTAATCGAGTGATTCCTTTGGTCATTTTTTGATTGAAATCAATGGGAAATACTCTAGCTTTGAAGGATCTGTTCCAGACACCAAAGCCGGGTATTTCCGCCTAGCTGCCGATCAATTTTTTTTAATTATTCTTCTTAAGATTCTTCTCCCCCAATCCAGTGACCGAAACCTTTTTCATAAACTCGTCGATCCGCTCCATGTTAATCAATCCGGTCGCCGATTCCAATGCATTTAAGGTCCCGAACGTGCTTCCAAGCGCAAGAATTTTTTCTGCGTTGTATCCGCGGTCTGTGCCCAGAGCCAGTCCTGCAAGCATCGAATCGCCTGATCCAACCGCACTGACAGCACTGATTTTAGCTGCATGGATCCGATAAAACGTCCGGTTAAGATAGGCCAAAGCTCCTTTGCTGCCCAGTGAAACAACGATATTTTTCGGACCATTCGACGTTAATTCTTTTATGGCTTCAACTAGCTCCTTTTGAGAATCAACTGTCCTTCCGATCAGGGCTTCAATCTCGTACTGATTGGGTTTGATCAGAAAAGGCTTTGCCTTGATTCCCTCTTTCAGAGCTTCACCACTAGAATCGAGGATGAACTTTTTCCCATTTTTGTTGGCCAATTCAATCAGTTGACGATAAAAATCTGTGCCTAATCCCTTGGGAATACTGCCCGAAGCGGTGACCACATCTGCCTGTTTTAGCAATTTTTCATATTGTTGAAGAAAGGCAGATTTTTCCTCCGGTGAGATTTCCGGACCGTTTTCCAGCACCTCCGTCTGATTGCCATCGTGCATCAATGCAAGGCAATGACGGGTGCTCTGTTTAATCGGCACGAAATGATGCTCTATTCCTTGTTGATCTAGCTGCTGCTGGATAAAAGTTCCTGTCAGTCCACCGAGAAAACCGGTTGCGATGACTGGCGCGTCATTCTGGTGGATCACACGGGTGACATTCAGTCCCTTGCCTCCTGCTGTCAGGATTGGATTGCTGCTGCGGTTCACTTCATTGATTTTGAGCGTATTCAGCTGATAGTTCATATCAATGGAAGGATTTAATGTGATTGTAATAATCAAAAAAGAACACCTCGTTTTGTTTACATATGTTTTGTAATGTTCTATTATGTTAATAATAATCGTGTATAATAATATTGTCAACGCTTTCAAAAACAACTATTTTGTCATTTTATCCGATATCAGTAACAATATATATACCGACTGGTCAGCAGAAAGGAATGAACAGGAATGTTAAAAACGAAACGGCAGGAAGCCATTCTCTCGATGCTGGAAGCGACCAAAGTTGTAGAAGTGGTACAGCTTGCGAAAGATCTCAGGGTCACAGAGATGACGATCAGGCGTGACTTGAAAGAACTGGAAGATGATGGACAACTCGTGCGTGTTCATGGTGGGGCTAAAAAAGCCGGCTTCTCATCCTACACGGTGATCAGCCATGAGAAAAAGGCAAAGATCCATACTGAGGAAAAGAAAGAAATTGCGCGCAAATGTGTGGGCTTAATTGAGGAGAATGATATCATTTTTCTCGGAAGCGGAACAACCATTGAATATATTGTCGATATTTTACCGGCAATTGATCTCACTATTATTACAAACTCGCTTTCTATCTTTAATCGTCTGCAGGGTCTCAATTTTCGATCAACGATTCTGATCGGGGGAAGATACCGCCACAGCACCGATACGTTTTATGGTGTATTCTCAAATGAGATGATCGATAAGATCAAAGTAGCCAAAGCTTTTATCGGAACGAACGGGATCGCCGGCGTCAATGTCACGACAACCTATGAGGATGAGGGCCAGGGGAATCAATTAGTTTTAAATAACGCAGAGCATCGCTATATTGTTTCCGACTTCTCAAAATTAGAGATCAGCGCTCTGTACACTTTCTATAACTTGAAAAACATTGATGCGCTGATCACCGACAGCAGAATCGCGGAGTCGCAAAGACAGTATTATGAACGATTTACGAGAGTGCTGTAATATGCTTCATCTTCACAAATCGAGTAGGAGGAGATAATTTCTCCGACCTCTCACACCACCGTACGTACGGTTCCGTATACGGCGGTTCAATAGTTTAAGTGTGCACGCTCGAACAGACAGGTAAGATTTTTAAGGCCTGTCTGTTCGAGTATTTTATTAGTTATTGCCCGATGTAGGATGTAGCTACAGGCGATACGCCAGTAGCCTTTTCGTGTATTTGCCCATTCCCACGCTTTTTGTTTGGGCACGTTAAGTTGAACAAGGCTTTTGTATTTCGTCCTGATCTTCTTCCAACGTTTCCAAATGATCTGTCGAATTCTACGCCGGAGCCATTCGTCTAAGTGATGGATGTAACTTTTCATATAGCTAATGCCATAGTAATTGATCCAACCCGTGGTTACTTTATTTATTTCTTTGATGATCTCACGGATGTTACTGCTTTGACTTCTTTTGGTCAGTTGTTTGAGCTTACGCTCAAAGGATTTTTTCGACTTTTGATGTGGGCGAAATCCGACCCCTTGCCAGGTCGTATGCAAGCAGAATCCAAGAAATTTAAGTTTCGTTGGACTACCCACCTTGGTCTTGTCGTGATTGACCGTCAGTTTTAGTTTCTTTTCCAGAAATACAGTGATACTTTTCATGACTCGTTCTCCTGCTTTTCTGCTTTTGACATAGATGTTACAGTCATCGGCATACCGGACAAATTTGTGCCCTCTTCGTTCCAGTTCCTTATCCAGTGGGTCGAGGTAGATATTACCTAGGATAGGGGAGAGATTTCCTCCTTGTGGAACGCCTTTTTCAGTAGGCACGACCGTTCCGTTAATGAGTACGCCACTGCGCAGGAACTTACGAATGAGTCGGAGAACGATTTTGTCCTTGATCTGTTGTTCCACACCATGCATCAGCTTATCGTGATTTACCGTGTCAAAGTAGGATTTCAGATCAAGATCCACCACGTATCTGTAGCCTTCCTCGTAGTACATCTTGGCGCGTTTCATTGCGTCATGGGCACTACGATTAGGTCGAAATCCAAAACTGTTGTCTGAGAATGTCGGATCAAAGATCCGTTCCATCACTTGGAGGATCGCTTGTTGGACCAGTCGATCGCTCACGGTCGGAACACCGAGTTTTCGCTTTGATCCATCGGGTTTCGGAATTTCTACACGCCTTACGGGCTGTGGCTCGTATGAGCCATTCCTCATCTGTTTGATGAGTTCATCCCTGTTCCGTATAAGGTAGGGGAATAACTCCTCAACAGTCATCCCATCACTACCTGCTGATCCCTTAT
>NZ_SRJD01000016.1 GCF_004684935.1 Sporolactobacillus shoreae | reverse complement strand
TGGCATTAGCTATATGAAAAGTTACATCCACCACTTAGACGAATGGCTCCGGCGCAGAATTCGACAGATCATTTGGAAACGTTGGAAGAGGACCAGGACGAAATACAAAAGCCTTGTTCAACTTAACGTGCCCAAACAAAAAGCGTGGGAATGGGCAAATACACGAAAAGGCTACTGGCGTATCGCCTGTAGCTACATCCTACATCGGGCAATAACTAATAAAATACTCGAACAGACAGGTCTTAAAAATCTTACCTGTCTGTTCGAGCGTGCACACTTAAACTATTGAACTGCCGTATACGGAACCGTACGTACGGTGGTGTGAGAGGTCGGAGAAATTATCTCCTCCTACTCGATTCGGCTGCCGTTGATCAGCGGATTTCCGGTTCACGCCGGCGTTCCAGTTCTTCACTGGGTTTAAACAGTAATGTGAGGGAATACAGCGCGCAAAGACCAACGATGCCATAAATGATTCGGGCAAGCGCTGTATAAGAACCGCCGAATATCGCTGCGATAAGATCGAATCGAAAGAAGCCGATCAGTCCCCAGTTAATGCCTCCGATAACGAGAAAGGCCAGGCATGTTCTCTGCAAACCGCTCATAATCTTTCCTCCTTTTTACACGTGCTTAGATGTCGGTGCAGACTTAGGGTGCCTGATCTGTCCCTAATTATACATTTTTCTTCTCAGTGTTCATTCGGCGCATCATTCATCGTTTGGTGACATAATTGTGAAATCGGTTCCAGACCAGGAATATCAGGTATTCACGACTTGAATTTATAGGGGTTGTCTTGTACCATTAAAAGTGTGATAATTTCGTTCGATTATTGGAGGCAGAACAATGGGTAAGAAAATTGCTTTTGATTATAGCAACGCGTTGTCGTTTTTCGCGGAACATGAATTGGATTATTTATCGGCGCAGGTCTCAGCTGCCCATAAAGCAATCCATGAAAAAACAATTGCAGGAAATGATTTTCTTGGTTGGCTGACTCTTCCGACAGATTATGACAAAGAAGAATTTGCGCGGATTCAGAAAGCTGCTGAAAAAATCAAGAATGATTCTGATGTCCTTGTCGTCATTGGAATCGGCGGATCCTATCTGGGTGCTCGTGCGGCGATTCAGACACTGAATCATTCTTTTTATAACGAACTGGAAAAAGGCGAACGGAAAGCGCCGCAGATTTTCTTTGCCGGGAACAGCATCAGCTCAACTTATCTGAATGAACTGTTTGATGTGCTTAAAGACAAAGACGTTTCCGTTAATGTGATTTCCAAATCCGGTACAACGACAGAACCGGCTATCGCATTCCGTGTTTTCCGTGAATTTCTTGAAAATAAATACGGCAAAGAAGAAGCGAAGGGACGCATTTATGCGACGACTGATAAAGCGAAAGGCGCGCTGAAGACACTCGCGGACAAGGAAGGGTATGAAAGCTTTGTCATTCCGGACGATGTTGGCGGACGTTTCTCTGTTCTGACCGCTGTCGGCCTTCTGCCAATTGCTGCATCAGGTTTGGATATCAGCAGCCTGATGGAAGGCGCGCGCGACGCACAGAATGATTTCAGCGAGCCGGAGCTGAGCAAGAACCAGGCCTATCAGTATGCGGCGATCCGCAATATTCTTTATAACAAAGGTAAATCTGTTGAAATGCTGGTTAACTTTGAACCGCATCTCCACTATTTCGCTGAATGGTGGAAGCAGTTATTTGGAGAGAGTGAAGGCAAGGATTTCAAGGGACTCTATCCTTCGTCCGCTGACTTCAGCACGGATCTTCATTCACTTGGCCAGTTTGTTCAGGAAGGGAGCCGCGTCATGTTCGAGACGGCTGTCCTTGTTGACGAGCCGCGCGAGAATATTACGATCAAGCCTGAGGCGGAAAATCTTGACAACCTGAATTTCCTTTCGGGAAAAACGATGGACTATGTCAATAAAAAGGCTGCCGAAGGGGTTCGACTGGCTCACACAGACGGTCAGGTTCCTCAGCTTGTGGTAACGATTCCTGAATTGACCGAGTATCATCTCGGCTACCTGATGTATTTCTTTGAAAAAGCGGTTGCCGTGAGTGGATTCCTGCTGGGTGTCAACGCATTTAACCAGCCTGGGGTTGAAGCATACAAGAAGAACATGTTCGCATTGCTTGGCAAGCCAGGTTATGAAGATGAAAAAGCCGCACTCGAAAAACGTCTGAATCACTGACAGATAAAAAGTATTTTCAGGAAATAAAGAGAGGTTCTGCCTTTTGGCGGACCTCTTTTTTTGCTTTGACAAAAATTGTCTGTTCTTTTTCGCTCCAGATACCCGCTTTCGCTCCAGATACCCGCTTTCGCGGGCGATCCGCGAGTCTTCTCGCTCAATACTTCGCTCGAAGGAGCTCCAGAAGATCATTTGACTGGAACATCGTTATCCCTTAACATGGAAAAGAGCAGGCGATAAGTTTTTAAGATCACTATTTATTTGAAAGGAAGAAGAAAGGTGAAAGGGAAAAATTCAGGCGTGCTTCCGAAACTGATCAGCATCCTTCTGACTTTTATACAGATTATTATCGTTTTATATATACTTCTTAAATTTTTTGGAGCCAATGATACACCGTTTGTGAGTTTGCTCAATGGATTGAGTGAGCCGATCCTTCAACCGTTTACAGGCATTTTTCACCCGGTTGTCTTTAATGGTCACAGCCTGGATCTCTCAGCGGTTTTCGCTCTGATTGTCTATAGCGCCATTGGATTTGGCCTTCAGAAAATTTTAGCTGTATTGCGGCTTAAATAAGTTTTGTGCAAAAAAATGATCATAAAAAAAACGGATCCGTTTTGAGCGGATCCGTTTCATTATTTCTGCTGAGACTGGCGGTATAGATCCTTCGACTTGAAACCCTTGCCGAGGATCATTTCCATCTCCGAAAGCCGCTTATCCCGTGTTGTTTCCTGTTTGGCACTGAATACGTATCTTGCCCAGTCTTTCCGGTACCCGGGAGTCAGGCTTTGATAAAAGGCGGCTGCGGCCGCTTTTTCCGAGAGATATGACTCAATCCTGGGAATGTAGCTGATATAGTCGTCCACGCACTGGCTGTTTGACGTACTCTTCCTTTTTCTTCCTGATCCGGCTTCTTTAAGACCCACAATGGTGAAGACTTCATCAAGGCTGACCATACGGGCAAACTTAATATCACTTTTTCCGATATATCCGTCCGGATTAACATCTAGTCCCGGAAATAGTTCATCCCGGTGCACAAAGCTACTATAGATTTTATTTCCCTTTTTGGGATAAGCTAGATACAAATAACCGTTTTTTTGTAGTCTGTTCCGTCTGATGGTTTCAAGAACCGTTTCTTTCAGCTCATCAAAGGTGAAGGTAAAGGCGAAAATCAGATCGTATTTTTCTTTCATGAATGTCTGATCAAAGTCCTTAATTCCGCTAAAGTGGCTGAATTCGGATTCAGGAAGATTAAGGATCACCGTATTTTGATACTTGTCCAATTTCAATTTTTCGACAATGGATCGTTCAGCCACAATAACACCTGCTTTTGAAAACTGTATTCTGCAAGAAGAGCCGCAACACTATGCGGCTTCTCAAACATTATTCTTTTAATGGAGCATAGGGGGATCGAACCCCTGACCTCTGCCATGCGAAGGCAACGCTCTCCCAGCTGAGCTAATGCCCCAGGAACAAACTAAAATGATCAACGAAAATATATTAGCAGAAATAGCGGTGATCGTCAATGCATAACAGAAGCGCAAATATTTTATAGGCTAAATTGAGTAATTTCAAGTTTTATGTTAGAAAACATGACATGAAATATTGAAATATTTTTTGACTCATTTATAATAAAAAAGAATTAATTTTTTATCAATTCAATCTTGCAACTATTTTACAATAACTTTTTGGGAGGCTTGGTTTATGAATGGTATTTTTCGTACAAAGCCAATCAGCATGCTTTTGGATGAAACCAAGGGCAATCAGGGGCTAAAAAAAGCTTTAGGAGCTTTTGATCTGACCTTGCTGGGCATTGGCTGTATCATTGGGACGGGAATTTTTGTACTGACAGGGGTTGCTGCAGCAACGCTATCAGGTCCGGCACTGGTCATTTCTTTTGTTCTATCTGGGCTTGCCTGTGTCTTTGCAGCTTTGTGTTACGCGGAATTTGCTTCAATGGTTCCTGTAGCTGGTAGTGCCTATACATATGGTTATGCAGGGCTAGGAGAAATCTGGGGCTGGATTATCGGCTGGGATTTGATTCTTGAGTATGCAGTCGGGATTGCTACCGTTGCAATCGGCTGGTCAGGATACGTCGTTAACCTCCTGAATAATGTCGGGATTCATCTGCCAACGGCGCTCACACTGTCTCCATTCGACAAGGGCGGTATTATTAATATCCCGGCGATGCTGATTATTGGTTTGATCGCCTGGCTGCTGATCAGTGGAGTCAAAAATACTTCCGGTCTGAACAGTGTCATCGTCATTATTAAAGTTGCTGTCGTTCTGCTGTTTATCGTTCTTGCTGTTTGGCATGTTAAGCCGGGCAATTGGGTTCCTTTTATGCCTTTCGGCTTTAATGGCGTTGTTTCCGGTGCCGCAGTTGTGTTCTTTTCCTATATCGGCTTTGATGCTGTATCAACAGCGGCCGAGGAAACACGGAATCCACAGAAGAATATGCCAAAAGGCATTATTTATTCACTCTTAATCTGTACTGTTCTCTATATCATTGTTTCGGGAATTCTGACCGGTATTGTGAAATACACAGCGTACAATACACCTGCTGGAAAGGCAGCCCCCGTAGCCTATGCTTTGGATCAAATCGGTATCCACTGGGGCTCGGCACTTGTGTCTGTTGGTGCGATTTGCGGAATTACTTCCGTATGTCTTGTGTTGATGTACGGGCAATCAAGAATTTTCTTTGCCATGGCCAGAGACGGGTTAATTCCTAAATTTCTTGGGAGTGTCGACCAGAAACATCAGACACCAAAGATTTCTACGATTATTGTTGCAGTTGCCTGCGCCATTACAGCCGGACTTTTCCCAATTGGTCTTGTTTCCGAACTTGTCAGCATCGGCACGCTGTTCGCCTTCATCATTGTCTGTGCTGGGGTAATTGTTCTCCGGTATAAACGCAAAGATTTGAAGCGTTCGTTCAAAGCGCCTCTTTTCCCTTGGGTTCCGATCCTGGGCATCATCTCCTGCGCGTATTTAATTACAGGGCTTAAGCCCGCGACTTGGATCCGATTTGTTGTCTGGTTTGTACTCGGGTTGATTGTCTATTTTGCTTACAGCCGGACACACAGCGAGCTCTATCTAAGTGAAAAAACCGGGAGTAAAGGACAAGCTTCTTAATCAGGACCTGTTACATTTCCATTGATCATTGAAATGAAGAAGAAAGCCTTTCCGTCATTCAAGCGGAAGGGCCTTTTTTTACAATATATGAGCTAACTGAGATAAAAAGAAATCAAGGGAGAAAAAATATAAAAAGGTCCCATCAATGATAAAAGGTCACCCATCGGCCCCAACATTGAATTGAAAGAGGATAAATAATTGGAAATTATTGTCTCAACCTGTCAAAAATTTTTGTAATCAGTTGCGTCTTTCTTTTTTTTTGGTAATGTGGAATAAGAAAACAGCAAAGACTATAAGAGGATGCAAATATGAATTGGAATTGGTGGAAGGCCTTGAAGAGCTGGACGGAACAGATGGACAGAAGAGCGGTGGCGTTGCACTTATTTCATGTCGCTTATTTCGTGCTTGGAGCGGTCATCGTCGGGCTGCTGTTCTATTTTGTGATTCTCCTCACTGGCAATCACTATACGGATGATGAAAAGCTAGTCATGAGCCGGACTTCGGTCATCGTTGACGAACAGGGCCATGAGATTTCCAGACTTTACGCGGAAAACAGGGATCCGGTAACACTGAAGCAGATTCCGAAAAGGGTGCAGGATGCATTTATTGCAACGGAAGACGTTCGCTTTTACCAGCACTCGGGCATTGATCTGCGCGGGACAATGAGAGCGATCGTAACAGATATTCTTTCAGGTTCTAAAGAGGAAGGCGGAAGTACGATCACACAGCAGCTCGCCAGAAATGCTTATCTATCTGACCAGAAAACCTGGTTCCGCAAAGCGAAAGAGGCGGCCATTGCTGTCAGCCTGGAACGAAAATACAGTAAGCAACAGATCCTGGAGATGTATCTGAATCAGCTTTACTTCGGCCACGGGATTTACGGTGTGCAGATGGCTTCGCGTTTCTTTTTTAATAAGGATGTCAGCCAGCTGACGGAGGATCAGGCCGCATTGCTTGCTGCGCTGCCTAAGGGCCCGAACGGTTATTCTCCGATCCTTCATCCGCAGAAGGCACTGGAACGGAGAAATCTTGTTCTGGGCCTGCTTCAGAAGTACGGCTATATCTCAGCGGAGGAGTCTGTGCGTGATAAGGGCAAGACACTCGGACTCGATGTCCATAAGATCCAGACTCATCCGGAGTATGACACTTACATCGACATGGTGAAAGATGAAGCAGAACAGCGCTATCATATCAGTCCGGATGACCTGATCCGCGGCGGGTATAAGATCGTCGTTCCAATGAACGTGGCAGCCCAGAGGGCGTCCTACAACGCCTTTAAACAGAACAGTTATTTCCGCGGAACGAATCCGAGAGTTTCACCGCAGGGGGCATTCACTCTGATGAATAAAAACGGAGGAGTGATGGCGGTTCAGGGCGGCCGGGATTACGTAAGTGGAAGCTACAACCATGTGAATGATCAGAGGCAGCCCGGATCTTCGTTCAAGCCGCTGGCTGTTTACGGACCGGCGCTTGATTCCGGCTCCTACCAGCCCTATTCGATGCTGCAGGACAAGAAAGTCAGCTATGGGAACTACACGCCGACAAACTACAATGGTGTCTACAGGGGAGAAATAACCATGTATGACGCGATCACGGTTTCGGAGAACGCCCCAGCTGTCTGGCTTCTGAATCAAATTGGCATCAGCAAGAGCAAAAGCTATTTATCAAAGATGGATATCAAGATTCCGGACAACGGACTCGCCATCGCTCTAGGAGGCCTGCAGAAGGGGGTGACTCCGCTTCAGATGGCATCGGCCTATACAGTGTTTGACAACCAGGGCGTGCAGACCGAACCGTATTTTATTCAGTCCATTTATAACTATCAAGGCCAGAAAATCGGCACGGCCCAGCCAAAGAAAAATAAAATTTTCTCACCTCAAACAGCATGGTACATGACACGGATGCTTCAATCGGTTGTGAAGAGCGGGACAGCGAGTGCCGGATACAGCCCGATTTCTATTGCCGGAAAAACCGGGTCCACGGCTTTTACAAAAAATGGGCAACGTGATGAATGGTTTGTCGGCTACACACCCAACGCGGTCGGTTCGGTCTGGATTGGATATGATCAAACAAACAAGAACCAGTATCTCTCCGGGTCAAGCGACGATGCCGTCAGGCTGTTTAAATCGGTGATTAACAGTATCCCTGGCCAAGCGCAGCTCGCTTTTAAAAAGCCAGCCGGTGTCTCAGACTTGGATCAGCCCGTGCGTCTTGCGAAGGTGACCAATCTGAATGCCCAGGGCACGCTTGGAAAATATGCTTTGCCTGCTCTCAATCTGAGCTGGAACGGATCCTCCGACAAGCGGATCGTGTACAAAATCTATTCGGAGGAGAACGGGCAAGCGACATATAGGGGCACGGTTACCGGGAAAAACGAGTTCCGGATCGATTTTGTCAACCCGCTGTCGAAAGCTGCTTATTACGTGGTTCCTTATAATCCGCAAACTGGAAGGCAGGGGCAGGCTTCCCCAAAGGTTGATGCCAAGTGGTTTTAGTTCTACGGCAGAGGACAACTTTAGTTAAAAGTTAGGCAGAAACCTCCTGATTTCAATCAGGAGATGAATGCCATGAGTAGACGACGCAAGGTGTCCTTATTTATCTTTGCCAGTGTACTGATTCTCGTTGATATAGGCAATGTCAAATCTGTGAGAAAAGAAAACAAGTCTTATTATAAAGTGGACAAAAGCGAAATTGAGAAACTACTGAACCGAGTGAAAGATTTGTTAATCTGAAGGCTGTGTTAATAGTCAATGTTGATTTTTGTTACCCCATTGATTGGAGCGAAAAACAACAGACAAGTTTTAACAAAGCCAATCTGAAAGAGGCTCCAATTATCGGCCACAGAGGCCGATTTTTTTGATTCCGAAGAAGATTTTGGGCTTTCAAGTTCTCCAAGGCGATCCGATCATACGTTTTCACGAGTTGGGTCGTCAATTTATGGAGCTTGTCCGCCCGCTGGTTCGCTATTTTTTCATGAATTAGAGCGACTTGAAGGCGAGCTTTGGCTACGTTTTTAAAGTCCGCCAAGGTGCGGGGTACGGGCAGCTTTTGGTGGTGGTCCCAGGCAATAGCTTTTTTCGCCAGCCGTTGCCGCCGGGCTAATGTTTGCTGCCACAGGCGAAGCTTACGGGCTAAGCTCTGATCAAAACGAGTGGTGGGATGTCGGAGACCCTCCACGGAACCCACGAGCAGGTCTTTTACACCTAAGTCATAGCCGACGGTTTTGCCGGTTTTCGGGAAGGCTTGGTTTTCGCCTTCCACGGTTAAGACGGCAAAGTATTTCCCTGTCGGCGTGCGGTTCAGGGTGACTTGTTTGATCGTTTCCGGGAGTCGTTGTCCGGCTTTAAAGCGAAGAATCCCCAGTTTCGGCAGGCGAATCCCATGATCGCCGACGGGCTGGATGTTGCCATTCACGCACTTGGAGGTATAGCTTTGCTTGAAGGCGTGTTTGGTTTTGAACTTGGGATGCCCTTTTTCTTTTCTAAAGAACGCGTGAAAGGCTTCTATTAAATGTTGATTGGTGACTTGTAGGCTGGTGCTCTCCGCTTCTTTAAGAAAGGGATGTTCCTTTTTCAGCAGAGGAAGCAAGTTATTCAGAGCATAAGCAGTCAAAAAAGAAGCCTTGGGATTATTTTCATGCCGCTCATTGAGCATCGCCAGCATCTGATTCCAAACAAAGCGGGTGCAGCCAAAGTTTTGAGCCAATTGCTGGCGTTGCTGTTGGTTGGGATAGATTCTCAATTTTATGCCCCTCATCACCATGGAATTCACCTCCTTTTGAAATGATTATAGAACGCACGTTCCCTTTTTTAACACAAGAGGGTACGGTTATTTTACCTCTATGGGGTTGCCCAAGACGCGGATTCATCTCGTCATTAAAATGGACGAGTTTTCTCCGCTGGCAACCCTTAAATAAATTTTCTTGCACCTCAACGTGTGATGTGGTATTATTTTTTACGAAACAAAATGACTAAAATGTTCATTCGGTCAGAATATGGTGATGAAAAATGGTTGTTGATCGGAAGGAAAGTATTACAAAGGCTGCGGAAGAGACTTTTGCCTCATTCGGTTACAAAGCGACGACGATGGATCTTGTGGCGCGTGTGGCGAGCGTCGGCAAGGGGACGATTTACACTTTTTTTAAGAATAAGGAGGAATTGTTCTATGAAATCATGAACCAGTTCATCCAAAAGGTGAAAAAAGTGGCGACTGGCGCGATCAGCCCGGAAGATACTTTCTTCGAAAATCTTCACCGGGCATTGTTCAGTGTGCTGGAATTCAGAAAAGAGCATCAGCTGACGATTAAACTGACTCAGGAAATCAGAGAAATCGGTACCATGCAGGCGAAACAGGCATTGGGCGATGTTGAAGACGCGATTCTCGATTTTCTCGTGGACATCATCAAGGAAGCGGAGAAGAAGGGTGACATCAAACACTGTGATCCGAAGGTGACAGCATTTGTTATCCTGAAACTGTACATTGCGCTCGTCTTTGACTGGGAACAGCGCCATGAACCGCTGTCCAGTAAAGAAATTGCCGATCTGTTCGAGTTGTATCTTGTCAGAGGTTTAAAAAAATAGTGATTGGTGATCCCCCTATTTTTTTAAACTGAAATGACTAAATGACCAAAATAGTCATTTAGAAAATATTTTGTCATAGGTTAGAAATTAACCGCGTGGACAGCAGAGAGTTGAGATTTATAGAAAAGGGTGTATCTATTTATGAACTTTATTCATTTGATTGTTGCGGAATTGAAGGCGATCGTCGCAAAGCCGCATAACATCGTCGTCATGGTTGCGGTCATGTGTGTCCCGCTGCTGTACGCAGGCATGTTCCTTTACGGGTTCTGGGATGCTTTTGGCAAAACGGGTAATCTTCCTGTTGCTGTCGTTAATCAGGATCAGGGGGCAGAGATCGCCGGAAAACAGATTAATGCCGGTAATGATCTGGTTAAGAATCTGAAGAAGAACAACAGTTTTGACTGGCAGTTTGTCAGCGAAAAAGAAGCTCAGGATGGTTTTAATAACAATCGCTATTTCATGACTGTCCGGATTCCGGCATCTTTTTCGAAGAACGCGACGACGCTGATGGATCAGAAACTGAAACCGGCCAGCATGGATTATCGGATTAACGCCGATTACAATTTTATTTCCTCCAGAATGGCTGATCTGGGACTGCAGCAGCTGAAAACACGCATATCCAATGAGATAACGAAAACCTATGCCCAGTCAATGTACGCTCAGATTGATCAACTGACCCGCGGCCTGAGTGACGCAGCGAGCGGTTCAAAATCACTCGCAAGTGGAAGCAAAAAAGAAGTGGACGGACTGAACAAGCTCAAAAGCGGATTCAAAACCATGATGAGCGGCACGACACAGTTGGCAGATGGAACCGGAAAGCTGGCGAGCGGGGCGTCACAGTTGAATAACGGTGCCAAGACGCTGAGCAATGGTGTTCAGCAATACACGGGCGCCGTAAGCCATCAGATTGTTCCCGGATCCGGTCAGCTGATTTCCGGCTTGAATCAGCTGAACAGCGGCATACAGCAGCAAAACCTCGGCGCAAATGTCAGCAGCTTGAATAACGGGATGCAGGAATTTTACTCCATTATTCAAGGGCTGCCGGGACAGATTAATAACTCTATTAATCCCACGGTGATCGGAGAAGCAGCAAAACAGCAGATTATTAGAAATGAATCACAGATCGAGAACGGTGCTGTAGCTCAGGCTAGCAATCTTAAGGCACAATCAGATGCGGCAGCGGAGCAAATTACGGGCGGCATTACTCAATCCGTGACACAGTCACAGGCGACAATCAGTAAATCCCTAAGTTCGAATTTACCGACCAATATTGAGCCCCTACTCATTGCTGCAGTTGAAAAGGCGACAAATAATAATACGCCTGAAAACACGGCAACACAAATAGCAGAGGGAATTCTAAGTAACCCAGACGTGGTGTCACAGTTAAGCAAAACATCGGATGATGTGGCAAATCAAACGATAACTACTATTAATTCTGCAATCTCTGGAAATGCACCAACAATTTCAAGCAGCTTGCAGCAATCTGCAACAAACACGATTAAGCAAACTGCTTTTGGTACAGCGCAACAAATCGCTCAACAGACAGCTTCAAACACAGCCTCTCAGATTAAAAGTGGAGTTGTCAGCAGCCTGCAGCAGAAGGATCCGACAACCGGCTTGACTCTGAATTCAGCTGCTCAGCAGTTAGCTTCCGGAACATCCCAATTGGCTGGAAGCAGTGGAATCCCATTGATCATTTCCAGTGTTAATCAGGCTGCTCAGGGGGCACAGTCGTTAAACAGCGGACTGAATCAGCTGAACAGTAATTCTGGAAGCCTTGCAAGCGGAGCGTCGACCTTGGCAAGCAGTACGGGAGCATTGGCGAGTGGAGCGCAATCGCTCAACAACGGCGCTCACCAGTTGACGAATGGCACCCATCAACTGTCCGGCGGCGCGAACCAGCTCTCGTCCGGCGCTCAGAAGATTTATGACGGCAATACGAAACTCGGAAACAGTCTTTCCGATGCACACAGTCAGCTGGCCAAGACGCCGACGAACAATGCACACGCGACTCAATTTGCTCAGCCGGTTACGACCATTGACGGATCTCATCAGGCGGTCAATACGTTTGGATCAGGCTTTGCGCCATACTTTATTTCCCTGGGGCTTTATGTCGGAGCCCTGCTGCTGACGATCATTTATGATCTTGGAAAACCGGCGGGACTGGCGACGGCAGGATGGAATATCGCACTCAGCAAATTCTTTATCACGATCCTGATGTCAATCGGGCAGGCGCTGCTGATTGATGTCGTTGTGCTGAAAGGGCTTGGCCTCCAGGTTAATAATCCGGCAGTATTTATCGGTTTCACGATACTGACGAGCATGAGCTATATGGCAATCATTCAGTGGCTCGCGGGCTCCTTCAACAATGAGGGCCGGTTTGCCTGCATCGTCATTCTGATTTTTCAGCTTGTGACGAGCGGCGGCGCATACGCGATCCAGCTGATTCCGAAGTGGCTTCAGGCTGTTTCACATGTTCTGCCGATGACATACAGCGTTAATGGCTTCAGAAATATCATCGACGGACATCAGCATCAGATGTTCCTTCAGAACGTCACGGCGCTTATCCTGTTTGTGGTCATTGGTCTGACACTAAGCATTATCACGTTCTCGATCAAATTTCATTGGAGCAAGAACGAAACCAGATCTATGAGCAGAACTGGCGCTTCAACATCGTCCCTGGAATCCTAAGCTAAGCACTAAAAACACCTTTATGAGTCTGATAGGCTCACCTAAAGGTGTTTTTTTCTTTTGCGAATTTTGGAGCATAGTAAAAAGGAGGGAGCGCATTTCAATAGTACAGTGAAAATTTTTCTTTTCTATTGGTTCAATAAACACTGAATATGCGTTATAATTTCACTAATATAAAAATAACAATTTTATCTAAATCGAAATTGTACTAACTATTGGAGCGATTTGATTGGCAAATACAATGCCTGAAATTCATTATCTGACTTCTCCCGTATTTGAACTGCTGGCAGCGATGTTTCGTGTAACAACACATGAACGAATCGAATTAGACGATTCCCGGAATTTTAAGGGAAAACCGTTTGAATTGAAGCAGTGGGTGGAGCAGAAGAGAGCGATTTTGCCTCAGAATGTAAAAGACGAACTGGATGTGTTTTTCAATTATGAGAGCTACCTGGGTTTAACGTTGATTCGTTTTGCGTGGGATGAAAAAAACTATCACGATATTGATTCCTTCTTAGAGTCGCTGAAACAATTCCCCAGTCAAAAATTATTCTCCTATTTTCTTCACACAGGTTATGGACCGGAGGGCACTATTAACCCCTTAAATCTGGAATCAACGACAGCAAATATTGATTCGAGTAACCTTCCGGAACAGGAAAAGTGGAAATTGCTCTATCTGTATGTTCATAAAGAGGAAACCAAAGAACGCCTGGTTAAGCTTTTGCATGATTTTTCCCAAATAATAGAAGATGAATTAAGCGGATTCATGGAAAAACAACGAATTACAATCAATAGAGTGAAGAGTTTTGCCGAAGCATATGGAGAAGAAAAGTTTTTACAACTTATTTCAAAGAAATATCAGATGCCTGTGGATCAGATGGATGAGGTTGTTCTTGCCCCTTCTGTGTTCTATGATGACTGGTCTTTCACTACCAGCACTGAAAATTTCTGCCTCTTTTTATTTGGTATCAAGCAGCTTCCCTTTGAAGAATCGGGGTATTCTGCTGACAGAGACAAAGTGGATCAGGCATTCAGAGTACTGGCTGATGAAAAACGTATCAGCATAATTCGCCTGCTGAATCAGAGTCCGCTTTACGGTTATGAGTTAGGCCAGCGACTGCATCTTTCCAATTCAACAATCTCTCATCATTTATCTTCACTGGCGCACTATGGTTTGGTCAGACCTGTCCGGAAAGAAAATCGAATTTATTACGAGGTCAGGGATAAGCAAATTAAAAAATTAATGAGTCAAATGCTTCAATCTTTAGTTAAAGATCAGGACTGATCAGACGCGGTCCGGCGCCGACTGGGCCTTTTTTTGCCTTGTTATTCGATGAAAATCAAATAATTAATTCTATGTATATTAAATGTGAGGCGAACAGGATGAACCAATTAGTGAAAAATCGTCAATTTGTACTTCTGCTTGGAGGACAGGGGATTTCTATCTTAGGCGATCAAATTTATTATATCGGTCTAATGTGGACGATTATGAAACAGACAGGCTCAGCCATGTCCCTCGGAATGAGCGTTTTCTGCATGACGCTTCCCTCAATCCTCGTCATGCCTTGGGCAGGTGTTTTTGCTGATCGGAATATAAAAAAACAAATATTGATTATTTCAGATTTTTTCAGAGGTTTGATAATGTTTGTGATCGCTTTTCTGACTTTGGAAGGGCATTTCTCACTAATCGCCATTAATTTGTTTCTCGCCTTGATTTCAGCGATGAATGCTTTTTTCTCGCCGGCCCTTTCTTCGACAATTCCGCTTATTTTGGATAAGAACAATCTATCAAAAGGAAACGCAGTTTTTGAATTTATTCGCCGCTTTTCAACGATTTGTGGGCCGGTCATCGGAGGTATATTGATTTCATTTTTGTCAATCAGTTCAGTATTTGCTTTAAATGGTCTATCATTTATCATTTCTTTTTTCTTCTCACTTTTTCTGAAGGTTCCTGCAGTCAGTCAGCCGGAGCATAGTGAATCATTTTTAACGAGGTTTAAAGAGGGGTTCTTCTATACACTTCGAATGAAACGTCTTTTATGCCTCACTTTGGTAGGGGGCGTCATTATTAACTTTTTCCTGGCACCGGTTGAAATTTTCCTTGTTGTTATCAGTCATCAATTGAAATTCGGATCAGCAGGGTTGGGCTGGATTGATGCGGCGATATCCATTGGCGCTTTGTTGGGGGCTCTTACCATTTTTTTCGGTAAAACGGGTCATTTAATCAGGATGGCAATGATTGGTCTCGTCATGGAAGGCGTTGCATTAATGTTAGCGGGACTATTGCCAGATTTTATTTCGATGGCTGTTTTTTTCGGATTACTCGGCCTGGGGGTCAGTTTCGCAAGTATCGGTATTGGAACGACGTCTCAATTAATTACCGAAGATGATAAAAGGGGACGGGTCAATAGTTTCGGTGCGATGTTGAGCTCCAGTACCGTTCCTTTGGGCACACTTTTCGGCTCATTTCTGGTCGGCCAACTACCGGTTCATTGGATTCTTGTCTGTTTCGGACTAATTGTCGCCGGCTCGGGAATGACACTTTACTTTCCTTTTAAAAAAGAACTGCTTGGCACTGAAACAAAAAACGGTTTAACCAACCAATGATCTTCCCGCTGATTTGCGTGGCCCAATGTTGTTTCATCGTCCCTATTTTTTATACATATTAAAAAAATCGCCCGAATTGTCATTGAGCGATTTTTAAAGTATTTGAGTGATTGCACGATGCTACGCACGAGCTTAAAGAATGGATCAAATCATAGATCTTCAGTCCGGCCGACATACGCAATCTCAAATCGGCCATCCTTGTAAATAAGCTTGGTTACGCTTGTATTCGGAATAGGCGGCAGGTGTTTTCTCTGTTTGGCCAGTGTATAGACGGCACAATTGATAAACATCCCATGGCTGACGGCGAGGATACTGGTTTTTCCAGACGAGGCGAGGCGATCCAGTATATGCTCCAGCCTGTCACGGACATCTTCATAGCTTTCGCCGTAGCCGGTTGTATCCAGCCTTTTCAGGGCTGAAAGGCCTTCGATCCTTATTTCATCCGGCGCACCACCATTCAATTCAGGGTTACCCGATTCCTCTCCTGCCCTTGCCCAAACATCGTCGTTCGGTTCACCTTCAAACATGCCAAAGCTTGTCTCACGAAGGTCCGCCGTTTCAATCACAGGAAGATCCGGATTCGCTGAATGGGAAAGCAACAGGTGCGCGGTCTTTACGGCGCGGCTCAGATCGCTTGAGTATGCCGCGTCGAAAGTGATACCCTCCTGTTTGAATCGTTCACCGAGCTCTTCAGCTTTCCGTTCGCCTTCTTTCAGGAGCGGCGTATCAGAGATCCCCTGAACTTTATTCAGTAAATTAAAAAGTGTCCGTCCATGTCTGACCAGATAAATGGTTGTCATCCGCGCTTCCTCCCGACTTTTGTTAATGGCTGCTCACTGCAATAATAAATCCGTACCGTTTAGCAGCCGACAAAATTAGCTTAGCGTAAATTCGGCTATCTTGTAAAGAAAAAAAGGGATGATGATTCCAATCATGTGGATCATGCTAATCACGCAACAATCTGGACGACCGTCTGAAACCGTTTTAAGATAGAGAAGGATTTACTGTTTTGCGAAGGGGGAGGAAAATGAATGAAATATATCAATAACCGGGACATTCTGGACCAGACGCTTAACTTTGCGATGGAAGAATATGCCCTGAAACATCTGGATATTAATGAGACCTACTTGATGTTTTATCGGATGACGCCGACGGTGATTGTCGGACGGAATCAAAATACGGTTGAAGAAGTGAACATGGATTATATCCGGTCGCACAAAGTAACGGTGACCCGGAGGCTTTCCGGCGGTGGGGCCGTCTACAATGACCCCGGTAACCTGAGCTTCAGCTTTATTTCAAAAGATGACGGGGACAGTTTCAATAATTACAGGAAATTTACGGAGCCGGTGATCCGGGCGTTGAAAGCTATGGGAGTCGAAGCAAAGCTGGAAGGTCGCAATGACCTAACCGTAGAGGGTAAAAAAATTTCCGGCAACGCTCAGTTTGTAACGGGCGGCAGGATTTTCAGCCACGGCACGCTTCTTTTTGATGTCAATCTTGACAATGTTTCAAAGGCTCTGCACCCGGATGCTGAAAAATACGAGTCCAAGGGCATAAAGTCTGTTCGGAGCAGGGTGACGAATATCCGGGGACATCTCTCAGAGGACATGGATATTCAGCAGTTCCGGGAAACGCTGCTTCATTATATTTTTGATGATGGGGAAATCCCCGAATATGACATCACGGATGAGGACTGGACCAACATTGTCGCTATTGCACAGCACCGCTACCGTGACTGGGACTGGGTTTACGGAAAATCTCCTCAGTTTAATGTCCGAAAGGCGCACCGTTTTCCCGGCGGCCGGATTGACATCCGTCTGGATGTAAAAAAAGGTGTCATCGAACAGGCTTCGATTTTTGGAGATTTTTTTGGTGTTGAAGATATTTCGGATATTGAAAACCTGCTGACTGGCACAAAATATGAACCGGATGATGTCGCTTCAAAGCTTAAAACTGTGGACGCGCATCGGTATTTCGGGAAAATAGGCCTCGAGGATCTTCTGAACATCCTGTTCTGAAACATGATCCTTGGGCAAGGGCTTGTTCTAAACGTCTTACGGGAAGATTAAATTTAGAGTAGTCAAGTCCGGTCTTTGAATGGCTGAGTTTTCCCGGGGACGGGGAGGGGGAGTTCTTTTTGAAGAAAATTGGCTGGAGTTTCATGGCGGCATATGGCATCTATCTTGTGATCATGGCTGCCTATTTTTTTATCTGGGTGAAAGCGGGTGTTCCGCCGCAAGCGAAGGGAACTCCGGCAGATCCTTCTTTGTTCATGTCACAGCATCAGCTGGCTGAAAGCGCCCGGTACAATTCGTGGCGCCATTTCATATCATTTGCCTCGATTCCTTTGGAGTGGGGCGTTTATCTGTTTATACTGATTTCCGGATTTTCCCGATGGCTGAGAAATTGTTCGGAACACATGTCGGGTCTCTATCTTGTGCAGATGCTGTTCTGCTTTGCCGCTCTATCCCTTATTTCCGCAGCTGTTTTTCTACCTGTTGACTATATTTCATACAGGTTGTCGCTTCATTACGGGATATCGGTTCAGCCGCTTCAGAGCTGGCTGAGGGATCAGGGAATCGGTTTTGTTGTCGACAGCCTGATCGGCTTTATCGGGCTCGCAACCGTGTTTTTTTTCATCCGCAGAAATCCGAGAAACTGGTGGCTGCCGGTCTGGCTGCTGGCTATACCATTTATCGTTTTTTTAATGTACCTTCAGCCGGTCGTGATTGATCCACTGTATAATCATTTTCAAAGTCTGCCGAACGGGCAGCTGAAACAGGAAATCCTGAATATGGCCTCAGAAGCCGGAATCCCTGCTCATAATGTGTATGAAGTGGACATGTCGAAGCAGACGAACGCGATGAATGCCTATGTGAATGGCGTCGGTTCGAATCTGCGGATTGTCCTCTGGGATACGACGGTCCATCAGCTCAGCCGACCGGAAGTATTGTTTATTATGGCTCATGAGATGGGGCATTACGTTATGCACCATATACTCTGGGGGATGGCGGCGGCACTCACAGGGCTTCTGATCGGACTGTTTCTGGCGGCGAAATTGCTGCTGTGGATTGTTGAAAGGTGGGGGCCGCGCCTGAACCTTGCCCATCCTGGTGATCTGGCCGCGCTGCCCCTCGTCCTTCTGCTGCTGGCCACATTGTCATTTGCCGGCGAACCTGCGCAGAATGTGGTTTCCCGTCAGTTCGAGCACGCGGCGGACACTTATGCGATCCACATGACACAGAACCGGAGCGCAGCCATTTCTTCCTTCCAGAAATTGTCATCGGCAAGTCTCGGCGAAATTAATCCGCCGGCTCTGGTCAAATGGATCCAGTATGATCACCCGACCATGCTGGAACGAATAGATTATTTTGAACATGTAACATTAAAAAAGTAAAAACGGCCCAACGGCGCGATAAGCTGCGATGAAAAATTAGCTTAATTACTTCATTTTTCTTAATCGGTTTGTGCTAAACTAATAATTGGCGTCCGGATCGGGGCATCCTCAGAGCAATCATGGTTCCAATCCTGCCATCTGTTATTGAAATCGGAAAGAGAATAGAGGAATTGATCATGACGAATAAGAAAAAAACGGTCGCCGTGCTTTATGGCGGAAAATCAACGGAGTACGAAATTTCGCTGCTGACCGCATTTTCTGTAATTAATGCGATGAATCTGGAACATTACCGGGTTCAGCCAGTTCACATCCAACAGGACGGACGCTGGATTGCCGGCCCTGAAATCACGAAGAAGCTTGAATACAAGGATCAGCTGCTTCTTAATGAAAATGCCTCTCTCGAATCTCAGGCGGAGCATTGGCTCGCTCCTTCTTCGCCCGTTCTTGGGAATAACCGTCCGGATATCGTTTTTCCGCTTCTGCACGGGCCGAACGGGGAGGACGGAACCGTTCAGGGACTTTTTGAATTACTGAATATCGCCTATGTCGGCTCTGGTGTTGCCGGTTCAGCTGCAGGCATGGATAAGGTGCTCATGAAGGATATCTTTACTGCGCATCACATTCCGGGTCCGGGTTACTTGTCAGTCTCACGTTTTGAATGGGAAACGGACGCGCCTGAAGTGATTCTTAATGTAAAGAATACAATTGGATATCCGTGCTTTATCAAACCAGCAAATTGCGGTTCCAGTGTCGGTATCAGCCAGTGTCTCAGTGAAACCGAACTTTCGGCGTCTGTTACAGACGCCTTCCGCTTTGACACCAAGGTCATCATTGAAGAAAAAATTATCGGGCGCGAGGTAGAAGTCGGTGTCATCGGCAACCATCATCTTTCAGTTTCAGTTCCGGGTGAGATCATTACCCAAGGTGCCGCATTTTATGATTATCAGTCAAAATATGTAGAGGGTAAAAGTTCATTGGTTATACCTGCCGACTTGCCTGAGAAAGTCAAAGCGGAGCTGGAGGATGTGGCGAAGCGCGCTTTCAGGGCACTGAGCTTATCCGGTCTTGCCCGTGTTGATGTTTTTGTCCGAGAAAAAGACCAGCGTGTCGTTGTCAATGAAGTGAATACGATGCCCGGATTTACACAATTCAGCATGTTTCCGTTGCTTTGGAAGCACACAGGGTTGCCCTATCAGCAGCTTATTGAAAGGCTAATTGATCTGGGTATTGAAAGATATAATGATAAGCAAAAAATCCAGTACCGGATCGATAAATAATTAATGTGTTTGTTTTTTGATTCATGCAACCATGTAAAAAGCCGATGAACGTCATGTTCATCGGCTTTTCCATATATTTTTATGGTCGTTAGTGAAGAATCTGGATTGTCAGAGTTCTTACTCCGAAGTTCAGTGCCGCTGTCTTGCTTGGGAAATGAATATCAATCCGATTGCCCTGAATGCTTCCTCCTGTATCAGCTGCCAGATAAATGCCGTAGCCCGGAATCAAAACGCGGGATCCGAGTGGAATGACATCGGGATCCACGGCGATCACTTTAGCGTCCGGGTTTCCGCTGAAATCAATTCCGGTGGCTGTCCTTCCGCCAAGCGCGTAGCTTGTTGCCACCACAGTCAGTGACCTTGATGACTGTGAACGAACGACCGAGCTTTTCCGGCTCTCAGGTTTGTAAACAACAGCTTTAACAACCGGATGCTGGTTCTCACGCGCCTGTTTGAGTCTTGCCACTATTTCCGCGGCTTTTCTGGCTTTCTCGGCGCGGGCCTTCTGAGCCTTTTCTTCAGCCGCTTTTTTTGCTTTCTCTTCTTCAGCCTTTTGATCCTGTTTTTTTATTTCTTCTGCTTTTTTCTGGAATGCTTTGGCTTCTTCCGTGTTGCGGTACACATCGTAAAGGGCCGTTTTTGTAGCGGCGCCGACAATACCGTTATCCGCAATCTTCTGATCGGACTGGAATGATCGGGCAGCGTCTGACGTAAGTGTATCGAATATTCCGTCAATGTTGCCGCTGTAATAGCCCAGCGCGTGAAGTGCATCCTGAAGCTCTACAACAGAAGGACCGGTATCCCCCTGCTGAAGCAAACTGTTTCCGAATATGCTGTTGTTATCATTGGTGTCTGTTTGCCCGGCCGGATCCAACAAACTGAAGCCGACCGCGTCCGATGTGAGTTCAGGATTTTTTTTGATCATGTGACTATCATTTGTACTGTTCGTCTTGGCCAAAACGATGGTCGTCGGTGCAAGAATTCCGACACACACCGTCAGGCTTGTTACCGCCGTCAGCCTTTTAATGATATTCATATAAGAAAAACCTCCTTAATGTGCAAAACAAGATTTGCACTTGTTTTGCACCCAACGGTAATTGTAAGCGTTGAATATCTCAGGCATGTTTTAGCCACATTACAGTTCTGTAACATTGAGATAGGAAAAAATGAATTTGTCAAGAGCATTTCAGCGTTTTTTGCACTTTATTCGATGTAAAATTTCCCACATGTTTGTTTAAAAAACGTTAAAATGTAGAGAAATGACGGGAAGGCCAATCTCGTGTCGAATAAAATTCCTGACCTTGCATTTGGCCGCCCGTCCCGTTTTGATTTATGATAAAGTAAGACTTTCAAATATGTGGCAAATGCCGCGGAGGAGAAAAAAATGGAGGCTAAAAAGGCTAGAGAATCACGATCCGTGACATCAATCCATGTCATGCCGAACGATACAAATAACCATGGTACTTTTTTTGGCGGAAAATTAATGATGTATGTGGACAATATCGGAGCGATTGCCGCAATGAGACATGCCCGTCAGCTTGTCGTCACAGCTTCAATCGATTCCGTTGACTTCCTTCATCCAATTAAAGCTGGATCCTCGGTTTGTCTGGAAGCGACTGTCACTTGGACCCATCATACTTCCATGGAAGTTTTCGTGAAAATTATTACCGAAGATCTGATGACAGGAGAACGGACGCTTTGCACAACCTCTTTCCTAACTTTTGTCGCGCTCGGCCCGGACGGCAAAGTGGTGCCGGTCCCAAAAGTGATCCCAGAGAGCGAGGAAGAAAAAATGCTGTATGATACAGCTGAAAAGCGTTATCTTCATCGAAAAGAGAGGAGAAGCGAAACAAAGGCGTTTGTCTCAAAACTGACGCTAAATAAACCCTGGGAACGATGAGGAAGCAGAAAAATCGCAATGAGCTAATCTGGGTCTCTTAATAGCAAATCTGCCCGCTATTCAAAGTCCGCACCAATAACGTCCAAGCGAATACAATAAAGTGTTGAGCCGTGTAAACTGCTCAAAATCAATGGTTAAAGGGGCGGGTGACGATATGGGTGCAACATACGGAGGATCCGGAAGCGGATTTGCATTAGTCGTTGTTCTGTTCATTTTGCTGATTATTGTGGGCACTGCCTACGTTTATTAATGTGTTGAGGATCTGAAAAATCAGGACATGTCAAAAATACCCGCCGACAGTTTGAAGCTGTCAACGGGTATTTTTGTGATTTGGCTGTTATTAATTGAATCATTTAATCAGTGAAACAACAGGTCAGCTAACTGTTCTTTTACGGCTGATAAAGCCGCGGAGACGTGCGAATACCGGGATGATCAGAATCGTGAGTGCGATGCCTTTCAGCAAATTAAACGGAGCGACACCGTAGACGATAAGTGTGAGGAGGTTCTGGATACTGTGATTGGCGCTTTGCGCCACCGAAACCGCCGCATTGATACTGAATCCAAGGAACAGGGCATACCCCGGGAAAATGAGATAATAATTTGCCACCGACATAATGATCGTCATTGCCAGTGTCCCAATAATCATTCCCGTTGCGAGCGCCGATAATGAGCGCTTTTTGCGGTAGAAAAGCCATGAAACCAGAATGAGTATGGATCCGGCCGAAAAGTTAGCCATTTCTCCAACCGGCACGACAGTCAGCGATCCGGTCAAAAGAACGTGAAGAATATTTTTAATGAGTTCTATGGCGATTCCGGCAATTGGACCCAGAATCATTGCTCCGATCAGCGCCGGCAGGTCACTGAAATCGAGTGTCAGAAACCCGGGAATCATGGGTACCGGAAAGGCGATCAACATGATTAGAAATCCGATTGCCGATAATAAGGAGACTAAAATCATTTTCTTAAGCGATGACTGCATCATCAAAAACCACCCCATAAAATTTTTTTTGGGGACGGTGCCTTGCGCTTCAGTAGTTCTGTTTCAGGTTGCCCAGATGAGAGAGCTTTCTCTAAGTATGGGTTCGTTGTTCCACTCAAAAATAAAAGCCCAGGGGAATCTTTTCCCCTCGGGCTTATTTTCAGATGGACTGACTGCACGGTGAAACAAAACCGCAATCTGATTCACTCATCGCAAAACAGAAGGCGTTTAAAAAGCGCCATGACATCATCCTTCTTTCATCCAGACTTTACTGTCGGTTCCGGCTTTTTACCGGATCAGCCATATGGCTCGCGGACTCTGGAGTATTACATCCAACACCGCCGATCGGGAATTTCACCCTGCCCTGAAGGAAACTGTTATTCAATTAACAAATACATCTTACACGTTTTTCTTTTTTTCAGCAATACATTTTACTCGAAACGAGAAGTCATTATAAAAAGAATTTGGTGAAGCCAAGCTTTTAGTGCAGGCTGAGCCTATGTTGTGGCGGCCTGTTTGGTTCTCACTAATCCTCCCTTTAAATCGTTGTAAGAAAAGTTGGTCAAAAATCGCCCGCTCCTGAGACTGTTTTGCATCAGTCGCATGTACGATGATGCTTCAGGCTGAAGCAGAATGTATTGTGCTTCAGATTTTAATGCTGAGCCCAGTCCATTCACAATTTTCTTATCCTTGGAAAAAGGGGCGACCAATGATAAAGGCCGCACCTGTTCCCAGCATACTATTTAAATGAAATGGTCAAGTACCAAACCGATGGAAAGCAAAAGACCAAACAATGTCGTCATCTGGGCTGTAGCCTTCATGGCCGGCATCAGTTGAATCGATTTCGTCTTTCCATGGAAAAGCTTTGTGGCTTGTATCGCTTTCGGCAAGCTTGCAAATACGATCAACAGCCACGCGGATTCGACATGAAAGATCATCAGACCGATAATCCACAGGTAAGAGAAGGCAAAAAGTGCGGCCAGAAGATTAATAGCCCGAGTGCGTCCGAGAAGAATAGGGAGTGTTTTACGCCCTTTTTCCTGATCGCCTGACAGATCACGGATGTTGTTGGCCATATTGATTCCCCCGACCAGAATACCGATCGGTACAGAAATCAATATGGTGCTCAGTGTCAGTGTTTCCGCCTGAATAAAGAAAGAGATCCAGATAATAAATACACCCATAAACAGGCCCGAGGCGAGTTCCCCGAATGGCGTATACGCAATCGGATAGGGTCCGCCGGAATAGAGATACCCGGTTAGCATGCAGACGATTCCCGCAAGAGCAATCCACCAGCTGCTCTCGATGCAGATATAAACTCCGATGAGGATGGAGATCAAGCAGAGCATGAGCGCAAGGTTCAGAATCGTTTTCGGACGGAACCCGTCGCGGACAATGCTTCCTCCAATTCCCACAGATTCCGATGTATCGAGACCTCTTTTATAGTCGAAGTATTCATTAAACAGATTCGTCGCGATCTGGATCAGCATTGAAGCAGCCAGCATGGCGATAAAAAGAGGAATATCTGGTTTTTTCATCGGAAGAACGAGAGCGGTACCGAGTGCTACCGGGACAAAAGACGCAGTCAGGGTGTGAGGCCTGATCATTTTCCACCATTTTTTGAAGCCGGTATTCTTTTCAAGTACCCTATCACCCATTTAATAACCTCTCCCAGTATTAATAGATTATCTGTTTCATAGAAATTACATTTGAGCTGTCAGCTCTACAGACACTTAATCGACAAGATTTATCATTCTCAGTGTATGGAAATGAGCGAAAGCTGTCAATACCGTGAGCTCAGTGGCATAGAAAGTCTGATTGAGGGCCGGGAGAAGGCAACATATGGTTGGGGTGAAAAGAAGTGAAGACAGGTTAAAACGATGGTCAATATCCGTGATATTAGCGAATTGATGAATAAGTAAAGTGAATTAGGATTGGACAGCCGGAGGGGTCTCAGATTGGAGTGCCAATGAAGTCTGCGGAAAGCGTGTGTTGAGCAAAGTTCGGAGCATAGCGCATTCGACGCCGGTCAATGTGATTCCACGTCGCATCTTTTTCTTGTCCGGGGCCCAGCTTCGAATGTCATACTTAGCGTCCCTGTCATTCCAGCTGACAAGGTTCAGTTCTTTGGTCCAACCTCCGGGCTCTTGTGCGATCACCCCAAAATGTTGAATCACGCTAAAACGGATTTCTGTTTTTGCTTCTGCCATAAAATCACCTCATGTTTTGTTTTGAACAAATGTTCTGATAATATGTTATCAAACGAACAAACGTTCTGTCAATAAAACTTTCAATGATCTTAAAAAAAACTGTGTGATGTCCGTTGATTCGACACAATTTTGTTATAATGAAGCTAGTATCCGTTCTATTTCAGAATTTTGAGCGGATAAATGGGGGACGCAGATGCTTCGCTATACACTGGCATTTATCAGACACGATGGGAAAATACTGATGATAAACCGGGAGAAGAATCCGTGGCAGGGCGCCTGGAATGGCGTCGGCGGAAAACTTGAACCCGGCGAGTCACCCGAGGAATGCGTCGTTCGTGAGATCGGAGAAGAGACAGGAGTCAGTATCAAGAGGCCTGTTTTCAGGGGAATCGTAACCTGGAATCCTGATAGTGAACCGGTGCAGGGAATGTATGTGTTTGTCGCGGATATTAGAAACATGAATGGTCTTAGCACCCCCATGGGTACACGGGAAGGGATCCTCGAGTGGAAGAGTGAGGAATGGGTCCTGTCTGAGAGTAACTACGGAACCGTACCCACTCTCCGTGTTTTTATGAAAGCCGTTCTTGATATTGATGGCCACCGTCCTGCCGATTATCACTGCACTTTCGACCATAACCGGATCATCGAAACAGAAGTTAGGCCGCTGCCTGTGAAAATCAGGTAAAGGAAAAATGGCAAATAGAAAGATCGACTCAAAAGTTAGAGAAATACTCAAAAGCCCGGCTCGCTTAGCCGGGCTTTTTATAAAAGGCTTTGTTAAACTTGTCTGTTGTTTTCCGCTCCAATTAACGGAGGGGCAAAAACAACATTGAATTAAAACTTAGCCTTTAAAAAAATCAGTTATTGTTGCGGATTCAACTGAACGGATTCCTCTAAGGGAAGATCACCTGTGCAGTGCGGGCACTTTGTCGCTTTGAGGGGAATTGAAGAAAGGCAGTAGGGGCAATTTTTTGTTGTCTGTTCGGCAGGCTTTTTGCGCGACGCTTTATTGACTAATTTGACAGCGAAGAAGATGACAAGAGAGATAATCAGAAAATTTACAACAGAATTAAGAAAATTTCCGTAGTTAATGGTCGGAGCGCCAGCTTTCTGAGCTGCCGACAAACTGCTGTACGGATGGCCAGATAAGTTAATGTAAAGACTGCTGAAATCTACTTTTCCGAGCAAAAGGCCGATCGGTGGCGTGACAATATCCTTGACCAGTGAGTTGACGATCTGTCCGAAGGCAGCACCGATAATGACCGCAATCGCGAGATCCATCACATTGCCTCGGGAAAGAAATTTCTTAAATTCCGTTAATGTTTTCAACTGCTGCACCTCCGTAATCCCGCTATTTTAATTAAGTTCCATATGGGGAAAAGCATAACATGTCATCGAAAAAATAGAAAGAGCGGATGGGTCAGAACGGTGCTGAGTAGAAAATGCGCGGATGCGCATCCTAACGGCGGGAGATGATCCATTTGAATTTCAGAAAAATAATCTATCTGGCGTGCTTTGCTCTGGCACTCGCAGTGGTGGTCTATGAGCATCATCCGGGAGCAAAAGTAAGCGCAAAAGAAAATAATGTCGAAAGGCTGGTCGTTCCGCTGATCAATGCCGACAATGAAGAGGTCGGTGAAGCGGTTCTGACCGAAACAGTGAAGGGTGTCCGGATTTCACTGCGCGCCGAAGGGCTGAAGCCGGGAATCCACGCGATTCACTTTCATGAAATCGGGAGCTGCACGCCTCCTGATTTTATGTCCTCCGGCAATCACTTTAATCCAGCGCACAGGCAGCACGGTCTGAAAAACCCCAAGGGGCCGCACGCAGGCGATATGCCTAATGTTTTTGCCGACAGCCATGGAAATGTCAAAACAGTCATCTATAATCCTCGGGTGACACTGCAGAAAGAAAAAGAGAACTCGCTTCGGGATGCCGACGGATCGGCACTGATTATCGAAGAGTTCGGTGACGATCAGGAAACGGATCCTTCAAGCAATTCGGGGAAACGGGTGCTTTGCGGCGTAATCAAGTGACGACGTAATCAAAAAAGCTGTTTCTTTAGTCGGATTTTCGGCAATGAAACAGCTTTTTTGATTCTGTGTTATTCAGCGAGAAGCGACAGGCCGCCGTCTACAGTGATCGTTTGCCCGCGGATCATAAAAGCCGCAGGTGTACAGAGAAAATAGACGGTTTCCGCAAGATCTTCAGGTTCAACAATCCGGCCAGCCGGATTGTGCTTCGCCGCCTGCTGGAGAAGTTCTTCACGGTTCGGAAAATGTTTCAGTGCGTCTGTGTCCACGGCGCCTCCGGAAACGGTATTTACGGTTATTTTCATCGGCGCAAGTTCAACAGCGAGATAGCGCGTGATCGCTTCAACCGCCGCTTTTGAAACACCGACCACAACATAATTCGGGAGCGCGCGGACAGCGCCCAGACTGGAAAGAGCAACGATATGCCCGCCTCCGGTCTGCTGCATCCGCTTTGCTGCCTGCTGGGCGGCAAATAAATAAGCCTTGGCATTAATATCCTGCGTCCAGTCCCAGTGCTTTTCCTGAATATCCATGAGCGGGCGCTGAACACCGGAGGCCGCGTTATTGATAAACACGTCCAATCTTCCGAAAGCCTCATCCACAGCTTCGAACATTTGATTAACCTGTTCCAGTTCGCCCACGTTTGCTTTGACAATTTTTACCTTGACGGGATATCTTTCTTCAATGTCGCGCTTTGTCTCTTCGGCGTTACTTGCTTTCCGCGCGTAATTCAGGACAAGATTGTAACCGTTCTGAGCAAATTTTTCTGCAATTGCTTTTCCTATACCGCGGGTTCCCCCGGTAATCAGAGCAACTTTTTTATCCAAGACTGTTCCCCCTTCGAACCTTTGCTAAAAAAACGCGAAGCCGGACAGTACTTTTTGCTGTTTCCCGTTTTTTTTTCAATGGTACAAGTATAGCAAAGTCACTGAAAATCGGGCAAGCAGGCTTTCATCGGGCTAAAATATAAAAAACTGGGTTTCCTAAAACGGTGTTCCAGGTAGTAAAAAATATCCGATCCAAAGGTTCATATGATAAAATGATAGTCGTGTGAAAAGGCACAAGAGAACTTGTACATACTTTGAAGCTGAAAGGAAGTCATGATCATGTCATCTATAGAGTGGGAAACGATCGAACCCTACGATGAAATTCTATTTGAGCGTTATGAAGGCATCGCCAAGATTACAATTAACCGTCCGCGTGTGCGCAATGCGTTCACACCGAAAACAGTCATGGAAATGATCGACGCTTTTTCAAGGGCCCGTGATGATTCAAGTATTGGCGTTATTATTTTGACTGGTGCCGGGACACTGGCATTTTGCTCCGGCGGGGATCAGAAAATCAGAGGGAACGGCGGCTATGTCGGAAGCGATCATATCCCACGTCTGAACGTGCTTGATCTGCAGCATCTGATCCGTATTATTCCGAAGCCGGTGATCGCTATGGTTGCCGGATATGCGATTGGCGGGGGCAATGTGCTCCAGATCGTCTGCGATCTGACAATCGCTGCGGACAACGCTGTTTTCGGACAAACAGGGCCGAAAGTCGGCAGCTTTGACGCCGGGTATGGTGCCGGCTATTTAGCCAGGATTGTCGGGCACAAGAAAGCGCGTGAAATCTGGTATCTGTGCCGGCAGTATAATGCGCAGCAGGCACTCGATATGGGACTCGTCAATACAGTAGTTCCGCTGGATCAGCTTGAAGAGGAAACGGTTGAGTGGGCCAAGGAAATGCTTTCGAAGAGCGCGACTGCACTTCGCTTTCTGAAGGCTTCTTTCAATGCGGACACGGACGGTCTGGCCGGACTTCAGCAATTGGGTGGCGATGCGACGATGCTTTATTATACGACTGATGAAGCGAAAGAGGGGCGGGACGCTTTCAAAGAGAAACGTGATCCCGATTTCAGTAAGTATCCGAAGTTCCCGTAAGTAACAGGAGGAGATTATGCACCCATGCAGAATGCGATGATGCCGAATTGGCTGATGCAGCGCGCAAATCTGACACCTGAACGGCCGGCTTTTGAGACTGATGGCGATATCATTTCGTTTCGCATGCTTTGGGAGCAGGTTTATGAACTTGCCGGGAAGCTGGCGTCACTGGGGATTCGAAAAAATGATCATGTTGCCCTTCTGAGCGGCAACAGTCTGGATCTTGTTCGCTTTTTTCACGCGCTGATGGCGATCGGAGCCGTGGGGGTACCGCTTAATACACGGCTGAGTATTGAGGAACAGGTCTGGGAGATCGAAGACAGCAAAGCCAGCTGGCTCATTTTCGATGATAAAAATCATTTATTCAATTCTGCAGCAAATGAACCCCGCTTGTTTCATCGCATTTCTATCAGTCAGGTGAAGCGGCAGTCTCATTCGGAGGTGAAACTGCAGGCGGAATTCAGCCTAGATGCCCCTTGTACGATGATCTACACTTCTGGAACGACGGGAAAACCAAAGGGAGTCGTTCTGACCTTTGGCAATCACTGGTGGAGTGCGGCCGGATCAGCCTTAAATCTGGGTTTGACAGAAACTGACAAGTGGTATTGCTGTGTCCCGCTTTTTCATGTCAGCGGCTTGTCCCTTTTAATGAAAAATGTCATTTATGGAATGCCGGTTGTTCTCGCGAAAAAGTTTGATCCGCACGAGGCAAACCAAATGATCTGTAAAAATGGCGTGACGATGATCTCTGTTGTCGCAAACATGCTGAGGCGGATGCTTGACGATCTGGGAACTGCCAGCTATCCGGATGCTTTTCGCTGCATGCTGCTTGGCGGCGGGCCGGCGCCTCTTCCGCTCCTGCAGCGTAGCCGGCAGAAAAAGATCCCTGTTTATCAAACATACGGACTGACAGAAACTGCTTCTCAGATGGTGACATTGCCCCCCGAATTTATGTTCTCGAAACTGGGATCGGCGGGAAAACCGCTTTTCCACGGAGAAATTCGGATTATTAAAGAAGATCGGGTTGCAGATCCTGGAGAGGCGGGTGAGATACAGGTCCGCGGTATGAATGTGAGTCCGGGCTACTGGAACCATCCTGAAACAGCGGACAGAACATTCAGTGGCGGCTGGCTGCGAACGGGCGACATCGGCTATCTGGATACGGACGATTTCCTTTACGTACTTGACCGAAGAGATGATCTGATCATATCTGGGGGCGAGAATGTATACCCGGCTGAAATTGAATCCGTACTGCTCGCTTTTCCGGACGTCGAAGAAGCAGGGGTCATCGGCGTTAAAGACGAACAATGGGGTGAGGTGCCCTTCGCTTTTGTTCATATGAAACCGGAGCGTACAGTCAGTGAAAAAGACATTCTGGATTTTTGCCAAAAAAAACTTGCCCGTTATCAGTTGCCGGTTGGCATCCAATTTACCGGACTGCTTCCGCGAAACGCGTCTCGTAAGTTGCTCCGCAGAAAGTTAGTCGACCGGCTGCCCAAAGAATTTTCTGCTCAGAAATGATCTTTCACCATCTTTGGGGTATGATAAAAGCGGAATAGGGTCATTTGATAACAGTGAGAAGGACTGATCGGAATGATTATTGTCTACCTAAGTCTGGGACTCGTTGTAGCAGCTGTCATCGGATTTTTCTTTTCGGCTGCGGCGACGCTTAAACGAATGAACGGAACGATGGCAAAAGTCTCTAAAACCAGTGAGAAAATGCGGCGTCAGGCCGAAAAAATTGGCGCGGAAAAAAACACGTTGACGCAGAACATGTCCTCAATTCAGCTCGATTTTGTCAAAAAGAAGGAAACAGTTCGGTCGGTATCCCGGCAGGTTCAGCAGGTGGTTGTTCTAGCACAGGAAAATTTTTATAAAACAAAAATGTCTCTGAAAAAGGAAAAAGCGTGAAGAAGATGACGTCTTCTCACGCTTTTTCGCTGATGAGGTTTGTGCCCGCAGGTTGGAATACCGGTTCAACATCAACACGGATATTACCCCGGACTGCTTTCGCTATCATGCAGTCCCGCTCAGCCATTTTTATGGCAGCGAAAAGTTTTGAGCGCAATTCATCGGAAAGTGCTCCATTAAGGTAAATCACAGGTTTATGGACAACTTTCTCAAAATGGAGGCCGCCCTGTTTGGTCACGGTACCTTCAGACCGTATGGAGATGTGGTCATAGCTGATTGATTCTTTATTCAGCCTTATACCAAGTGTGATTAGAAAACAGGACGAAAGAGCGCTGAGAAGCAATTCATCAGGATTGGTTCCGATTCCGCTTCCCTGCATTGAGGGATCAACGGAGATGCTCGAATTCAGTCCTTTGGTCTCAATCCGGCCGTTTCCGTCCCATGATCCCTTCCACATTCCCTCAAGCTGAAAAACAAATGTTTCCATTTTATCCGTCCTTTCTGTGCTGAAAACGATGATCAATGTATTATTATTTAATTATATTCGCAGGCGGCTAAGGCCGCAAAAAGGACGTTTTTCTGGCCGATGATCGGATGTATGATTTTTTTATCAGGACGCGGGTGAAGGCTTCATGGTTTCCGGACAGGCAGCATAAATAGACAGAGACGGTTGAATCATTCCCGGAAAAATGACTATGGGGGAATTGGGGGAGTGATAAATGGAAAAATTAGAAAAAGCAAAACGAATGGCCATGAACCGAGCATGGATCGTTATCCTTTGTGCTCTTGTTTTTCTTGCTTTTGCTCTGGCAATTCGTAACTCGGAAGTCGTCCGACTGGACAATCGACTGATCCAGGACCTTGATCCGTTGCGAACAAAGCCGCTGATCGCTTTTTTTTCCAAGCTGACCGATTTCGGGGATTCAAAACTGCTGATCCTCATTATTATCCTGTCATCACTTTATTTGCTGCTCAGAAGAAAAATTTTTGCTTTGATTTTATTGCCCACCGCTTTTATCGTTGAACGTTGTCTGAATGAAGCGCTCAAAAACCAGATCATGCGGCATCGTCCGAATTTTCCTCATCTGGTAGACGTGAGCGGATACAGTTTCCCAAGCGGGCACGCAATGAACGCGTCGACCGTATACGGACTCCTGATCATCCTGATCACGCCGCTGATCGGGATTAAATGGATCAAAGTCCTATGGATTGGAATCAACCTGGCAATGATCCTTCTGATCGGGTTCAGCCGGCCTTTTCTCAGAGTACATTTTTTTACGGATGTTCTTGCCGGATATTCCTTGGGCGGACTGGTTGTCGGTTTGGCGCTATTAGCAATGATCTTTATTGAACGCAGAAAGAATAGCCGTTAATATGGAAGAATAAGGAGGAGTTTATATGAAAAAAGGTTCGATTAAAATGGAAGACGGTGCGGTCATTAAAATTGATTTTTTCCCGGGCGAAGCGCCGAATACAGTAGCTAATTTTGAAAAACTTGCCAATTCAGGCTTCTATAACGGTCTGACTTTCCACCGCGTCATCCCCGGATTTGTCAGCCAGGGCGGCGATCCGACGGGCACAGGAATGGGTGACGCAGGCTATACAATAAAATGTGAAACGGATGGCAATCCGCATAAGCATGTCGCAGGAGCACTTTCGATGGCTCATGCAGGCCGCGACACTGGTTCCTGTCAGTTTTTTATAGTGCACGCACCTCAACCACATCTGGACGGCGTACACACCGTTTTTGGACAAGTCACTGAAGGTCTTGATACCGTTCTGGCGATGCACAATGGCGACATTATGACCGAAGTTAAAGTTTGGGACGAAGAGTAAAAGAGCAGGGAGGAGCATACGTCATGCCAAAAAGTAATGTCGGGCTGCAGATTCTTCCATTTTCAAAGGATAAGGATACTTATGCATTAGTGGATAAAGCGATTGAAGCTATTCAGAAGTCCGGTGTGAAGTACGAAGTCGACGCACTGGAAACCGTACTCGAGGGTGAGCTGGATGACTTGCTGGAAGTTGTGAAACAGACGATCTATGCGACGGTTGAAGCCGGCGCCGATGAAGTTGCGGCAGAAGTGAAGATCCATTTCCGTCCGCAGGGAACGTCGATTGAAGAAAAGGTCGGTAAATATCGGGAAGATTAACAAAAGACACAAATTAAAAAAGGCAGTCGGGGATTTAGACATCACCGACTATTAATGAAGCAGGATGAAAAGCAAGCTCTCATTCTGCTTTTTTTACATCAAGAACAGTCTTCGCTTAACTCCGGACAAATGTTTAAAAGTACTTTCAACCCGAGTGGTCTAATCTCTGAAAAAATCCAGTCGTAATCTTTTAACCTCACACTTCATTCGTTTTCCCAATTCCAGAACTCCAAATCGCCAAGCTTTGGATCGCGGATTTCTTTTACATTTTTTAATTTCAGCAACTCCTTAACCGGTCCCGTAACTACGGCGCCATAAGCTTGAAAACCGTTCTTTTGCAGATAACCATAGCGTTCAGGCAAATAGTACAAGCCTAAAAAAGACTCATAATAGGTCTTCGATTCATTTTTTAATAAATTTTTCATATTCTTGAGCATTGATCCTTCACTTTGTTTAAGGCTTTCTTCTCTCAAATCGGTATCTTTCCACTGTCCGCTTCCATCCTTTCCACGACCACCCGCCAGGCCAAAGTTTGGAACAGAAAGTGTGTCTGATGAACCCGCATAGCCCGGATCAAAGTTTTTCAATTCACCCGTATAAATCGGCATCCATAGAATATGAAGATCATAGGGCTTAAGCAGTTTAATCAATTCCTCAGGTGAAAGATACCGAGTTGTTGAGAAGGACATATCGGCGACGGTTCCTTGATCTACCTTATTTAGTACATCCCAGACTGATGGGTCGGTTAAGCGGACATTATATTTTTTTCCGGTTTTTGGGTTTTCAGGCAAAGAAAAAACGTATCGGTCCTCTTGATTATTTTGAGGATTAAGTTTGATTTGCATGTTTGCGAATGATGTCAGAACCGGTTTGTTAATCGAAACCTCCCCGGCGTAGTATGATTTAGTGCCAATAACCCGATACACGGAGTACGAAATTTTTTGTGTCCAGAACGGCGTGATTTCTTTATTGACGGTGCCTCCCAGATCTGCCTGAAGATTTGGCTGTGTCCAATCGAGCGCAAGTTCACTATAGAATACGTGCTTGTCAGACATGTTTGTCTGCCGAAAGATAAAATTGGTGATCAATGAATAACCAGCATATAGCAGAAAGCAGAAGAGTAGTATACGAAGGATACGGAAAGTTAACGTCAGCCGGTATTTAAGTAGTATCCTCTTTTCCTTGTCTTTGGTCCATTCAGTCATTTTTATTAAGGGTTGCCAGCAGATAAAACTCCGTCATTTTAATGACGAGTTTTATCTGCGTCTTGGGCAATCCCGTACTGACAAGAGATAACCTCTCAATCCCGTGTTGAAATGAGAACGAATGTGCTATAATCATTTCCGAAGGGAGGTGAGACCATGGTTACGAAGGGCTTGAAATTGAGAATCTATCCCAACAAACAGCAACGCCAGCAATTGGCTCAAAACTTTGGCTGTGCGCGTTTTGTTTGGAATCAGATGCTGGCGATGCTCGAGGAGCGGCATGAAAATAATCCCAAGGCTTCTTTTTTGACTGCGTATGCGCTGAACAACCTGCTTCCTTTGCTGAAAAAGGAACATCCCTTTCTTAAAGAAGCAGAGAGCACCAGCCTGCAGGTCACCAATCAGCATTTAATAGACGCCTTTCACGCGTTCTTTAAAAAAGAAAAAGGGCATCCCAAGTTCAAAGCCAAACACGCCTTCAAGCAAAGCTACACCTCGAAATTTGTGAAGGGCAACATCCAGCCCGTCGGCCATCATGGGATTCGCCTGCCGAAACTGGGGATCCTTCGCTTTAAAGCAGGACAGCGGCTCTCCGAAACGATCAGACAAGTCACCCTGAGCCGCACGCCGACAGGAAAATACTTTGCCGTCTTAACCGTGGAAGGCGAAAATCAAGCCTTCCCCAAAACCGGCCAAACCATCGGTTGTGATTTAGGCGTGAAAGACCTGCTCATTGGTTCCGTGGAGGATCTCCGATCGCCGACCACTCATTTTGATCAAGGCTTAGCCCGTAAGCTCCGGCTCTGGCAGCGAAAACTGGCTCGACGGCAGCAATTGGCGAAAAAAGCCATTGCCTGGGACCACCACCAAAAGGTGCCCGTACCCCGCATCCTGGCGGATTTTAAAAACGTAACCAAAGCCCGCCTTCAAGTCGCTCTGATTCATGAAAAAATAGCGAACCAGCGGATGGACAAGCTTCATAAATTGACGACCGAACTCGTGAAGACGTATGACCGGATCGCCCTAGAGAACTTAAGAACCAAAAATCTGCTTCGGAATCATGCACTCGCCCGGGCAATCGTCAACCAGGCATGGGGGGAGCTCCGGCGGCTGCTCATCTATAAGTGTGCGTGGTACGGCAAAGAGCTCAAGCTTGTGAATCCGTACAAAACGTCACAGATCTGTTCCACGTGCGGGCATGACGATGGGAAGAAACCCCTCAACGTGAGAGAATGGACCTGCCCACAATGTGGCACGCACCACGACCGGGATGTCAATGCGGCTAAAAATATTGAACGTCTCGCTTTTGGCTGAGCAAGACGTCTGTGGGCTCGGGATGAGCCCTGGTTAACAGCCGTGGCCTCTGCTTTGGTCTTCTCAAAGTAAGCGAACGGTGTTCCCAGAAGCTTACCATTTCAATGGTGAGTAGTTCACTCCTCCAACTTTTACTTTCCATCAGATGTGCTAATTTCTTTTTTGCTCGGTGCAAGGTGACTTTTACTTGACCTTCCGTTAAATCGAGTGCTTTTTGAATTTCCGTATAGCTCAGTCCCTCTATTTCTCGCAAATAGATAGCGGAACGATAAATTTCTGGAAGACAGCTTAACAGTCGCTCGACATCTTTTTGATTTTCCGCTTTTATCGCTTCATCTTCAGGCAAGCCATATGGGCTGAGCATTTCTCTTTGATTAAGCAGTGATTCTGCAAAGGGAATCCATTTTCGCTTTTCGCGTTTTCTCCATTCATCCAGATAAGCGTTTCTAGCCGTTTTTAAGAGCCATGCTCTGATGTTTTCGTGATGCTGAACAGACGACAAAGAGATCGTGGCTCTGACAAAAGTTTCTTGCGTTAAATCTTCAGCCAAATGTGGGGAGCCTGACAGTTTTAGCAAATAAAAGTAGAGGGGTTTTGCAAAATTGCGGTATAATTCATCCAAATTCCTCTCCACCTGTGCTCCCCCTTCGCTGCGTACACAAAAACAACGTTTGATTCACGGTAAATGTTACATGGTTTCGGTAATTTGTTCAAAATGAAAAAGGCCGAATGAATGTTTATTATATTCCGGCTCTCTTTTGGCTGCTTTTCATGTGATAATGTAAAAAAAGCCCTGAAATTGTTAACGCAACTGCCGGTTGACAGATTGTCAGCAACGGTTGGTAGTCATGTGCGATAGAAATTTATACTCTTGAATGGGAGGTGACAACCATGAACTTTCACGAAAAAATGCAGTCACTGAGAAAGAAGCAAGGCATGTCTCAAGAGAAGTTGGCCGAGATCGTTGGTGTTTCAAGACAGGCCGTTTCGAAGTGGGAATCCGGTCAATCCGATCCTGACAAGGACAAGCTGATCGTCTTCAGCGATTTATTTGGTGTATCAACTGACAAATTGATCAGAGATGAACTTTCTATTGAGGTTGAAAGGCATCAGGAAAATGATCCGGGCACTTATTACGATGCGTGGCGCTATGAATTCAAAAGCAAAAGAACGCTTTTCGGCCTTCCGCTTGTTCACATCAATCTTGGTCCGGGATTTTGTGTGGCAAAAGGAATTTTAGCCATCGGCACTGTATCTATAGGTGCTCTTTCTATCGGGGGCATTTCTTTGGGTGGATTATGTCTGGGAGGTCTGTCCGCCGGTTTTCTTGGATTCGGCGGAATCGTTTTAGGGCTAATTCTTGCTGTGGGCGGACTGTCGATCGGAGCGCTCGCAATAGGTGGTCTCGCCATCGGTGTTTTGTCCCTAGGCGGTTTATCAGTTGGTGTGTTTTCGATTGGCGGGACGGCTATTGCCTCGCATGTCGCAATCGGTGGCTACGCGGAGGGACACATCGCAATCGGGCAATCGCCGCACGGTGTCATCAGGATTGTCACCCATACGAAAGATCTGAGTGATCTGACATCTGTACAGGTCAGGAAACTGATACTGAAAGAATATCCTGGCCTGTGGAAGCCGATGATCGACTGGCTGACGTTTTTCTTCAGGTGATTTTCTATTTAGAAAACAAAAGGAACAAATGTTCTTAGTATGGTATAATTAGAGAATGAATATTGTCGTCTGATTGGGAGGATTGAAGATGTCGGTGCGTTTTATTCTTGGAAGGCCCGGAACTGGAAAAACAGCATTGTGCATGGAAGAAGTCCGGACACGCCTTCGTGAAAATCCTTCAGGGTCTCCGCTGATCTATATCGTTCCGGAGCATATGACATTCGGTATGGAATACGCATTTGCCGGCACACCCGGATTAGGCGGAATGACCCGGCTGAATGTTTACAGCATGCCACGGCTGGCGCTCCGCGTTCTCCAGCAGTCAGGCGGAATGACCCGTATTCATCTGAATTCTGTGGGACTTGCGATGCTGCTGCGGAAGGTTGTGGAAGAAAATAAAAAGGTACTGCGTTTGTTCCGGAAAGCCTCGGAGCAAACGGGTTTTTACAGCCTGCTGGGAGATACAATCGCCGAATTCAAACACTATTGCCTGACACCAGAACAAATTGCAACGCAGTCGGAATCTGCTCCGGCGGATGATTTGCTGCTGAAAGATAAACTTCACGATCTGTCTGTTGTCTATCAATCGTTCGAAGAAGCCCTTGAAGGGAAATATGTGGACAGTGACGACTATTTAAACCTGATGGCCGGGAAAATCGCCGAAACAAAGTTTTTGAGAGAGGCCGAAGTATGGATTGACGGTTTTCAGACCATGACGCCTGAAGAACAGCTCGTCGTGGCACAACTGATGGGTGCCTGCCGGCGCGTCACGGTGATTCTTGGTTCCGACAAAGCTTATGACCGGCTTCCTGATGAATTTTCCGCTTTCAGGCATCCGGCTTTGCTTTATCTCCAGTTGAAAGAAGCCGCTGAAAATCAGCACCTCACTGTTGAGCCCATTTTAACTAAGAATGAGGTCGTCCGAGCGAAAACGTCAGGGCTTAGAGCTCTAAATCTAAACTTTGGGGATCATGCTGTTAAAGAAGGTACTTCATCTGAAGGGATTGTTCTTACCGAAGCGGTTAACCGCCGTGAAGAGGTGGAACAGGCCGCAAGAAATCTGATCGGGCTTGCCCGGGACAGGAATCTCCACTTCAGGGATATAACAGTGCTGGTTCGTGATCTGGACAGTTACCGGGATTTGATTGAAACTGTCTTTACCGATTATGGGATTCCTATTTTTATTGACCGGAAAAAATCAATGAAACATCATCCGCTTATTGAATTGATCCGTTCTGTTCTGGAAACCCTCCAGCAGAACTGGCATTACGAGCCTGTTTTCCGCTGTGTGAAGACCGACCTCTTGATCCCGGCAGGCAGTGATCTCAAGGGTGCCCGCGAGGCCATGGATCAACTGGAAAATTATGTTATGGCTTACGGAATTTATGGTGAAAAGAAGTGGACAGATAAGGAGCCATGGACTTATCACGTTTATCGGGGCCTTTCAGAAAACGAGGTAGAGTCGACAGACAGAGAACAGGACGCGCAGAAGAAGATTAATTACTGGAGAAAAATAGTGGCCGAACCTCTCGCTTGGTTAGCCGGGCAATTAAAAGAAGCTCAGGATGTTCGCAGAAAATGTGAAGCGCTTTATGAGTTCCTGATCAGATTGTCAGTACCCGCAAAACTGGAACATTTAGCTCAGAAAGCGGAAAAGGATCAACGCCTGGAGGAGTCCAGGGAACACGGACAAGCCTGGAAGGCGGTTATTGATTTGTTCGACCAGTGCGTGGAAGGGGCGGGCAATGCAAAGATAAGTGGGGAGCTCTTTACCCAAATTATTGGTTCAGGCCTTGACAGTCTTGAATTTGCACTGGTTCCACCGGCATTTGATCAGGTTCTTGTCGGCAGCATGGACCGGATGAGATCTTCAAATCCAAGAGCTGTTTTCCTCCTCGGTGTTAATGAAGGTGTGATTCCTTCCAAGCCATCGGAACAGGGCCTTTTCTCAGGAGATGACAGGAAGACGCTTGAAGAAGGCGGGATGCATGTCGCCGACGATGATGACGGGCAGATGGCCTGGGAAAACGAATTGATATTCCGCGCTTTGTCTATGCCTGAAGAAAGGCTGTACCTCTCATACCCGCTTGCTTCGGAGGGCGGTGAAGCGCTTAAAGCTTCGCCGCTGGTCGGCCGACTCCGCCGGTTGTTTCCGGATCTGCCCGTCCGGCTCGCATTGTCTGAGCCGCGTTCATTGCCGGAATCCGAACAGATCGGTTTTATCAATTCACCGCGAAAAACGATCAGCTATCTTGCCACTCAGATCAGGGAGTGGCGGAGAGGCTATGGGATATCAGACATCTGGTGGGATGCCTATAACTGGTTTACGCCTCAGACAAATTGGGGACCGAAAGCAAAAAAAATACTTTCCGGGTTGTTTTCACGAAATGACGAACACCTGAGCAAGGCAATGGCACGTGATCTTTACGGCAACACGATTCAGGCCAGCGTTTCGCGAATGGAACTTTTCAGCGCCTGTCCCTTTTCACAGTTCGCTTCATATGGCCTGAGGCTCAGGGAAAGGGAAGTTTTTCAGCTTGCGGCGCCGGATATAGGCCAGCTTTTTCATCTCGCTGTCAAAAAAATGACAGAGGAGATCATGAAAAATCACGGGGACTGGGGGGAACTTTCACCGGAAGACTGCGACAGGCTTGCCGCAAGAACAGTGGACGCGATTGCCCCGAGACTTCAGCGCCAGATCCTGTCGAGTTCCGGCCGGTATCGTTATCTGCAGCGCAAGCTGGAGCAGGTAGTCGCACGTGTCGCCAGGGTCATGAGCCGTCACGCGCGCGTCAGCGGCTTTACGCCGGTAAGCCTGGAACTCCCGTTCGGACCGGGACAGCCCGTTCCCCCGCTCGCCTTCTCGTTGGATAACGGATGTAAAATGGAAATTGTCGGCCGGATTGACCGTGTGGATAAAGCGGAAGACGCGAATCATCGGCTTCTTTTGAGAATCATTGATTACAAGTCGGGCGCGAAGGATCTGAACCTGAATGATGTCTACTATGGACTCGCTCTGCAGATGCTCGCTTACCTTGATGTCGCAATCACGAATTCAAAACATTGGCTGGGGACTCAGGCAGAGCCGGCAGGTGTTTTATATTTTCATATGCATAATCCTTCACTCATCCAGGACAAAAAAATCTCATCTGAAGCGGTTGAGGACGAACTCTATAAAACATTCAAAATGAAAGGGCTGCTGCTTGAAGATGAAGAGGCTCTTAAACTGACCGATCTTTTGCCATCGGGCGGCCACTCGGAGGTCGCACCATTCGGAATAAAAAGGGATGGCAGCTATTATAAAGGATCTTCTCTTGCCACACCGGAACAATTCGGCGCCCTGCGGAACTACGCCAAAGATAGGATGACTGAGATCGGAGAAAAAATTACCGATGGCGATGTCCGCATTGCCCCTTTCAAGCTGAAAGAGCGCATCCCCTGCACCTTCTGTCCTTACAGACCGGTCTGCCAATTTGATCAGTCGCAGCCTGGCAATGCATTCAGGCAGCTGAAAAAGATTCCTGACGAGCACATTCTGAAGGAATTAACGGAGAAAGGAGGCAAGGACTCATGACACGAGCAAAGCCTGAGAAGAGCAAATGGACGGAAGAACAGTGGCAGGCGATCACAGAAAAAGGACATGACCTTCTGGTTGCTGCCGCGGCAGGTTCCGGAAAAACAGCGGTACTCGTCGAACGGATCATCAAAAAAGTTACGGATCAGGAAAATCGGATCACGATTGATGACCTCCTGGTTGTCACTTTTACAAATGCCGCAGCTGCTGAAATGCGGGAGAGGATCGGCCGCGCACTGGACAAGCAAATTGCCGAACATCCTGAAAGCCTTTATTTGCGCCGTCAGCAGGCACTGCTCAGCAAAGCTTCAATCATGACTCTTCACGCGTTCTGCATGTCGGTCATTAAAAAGTATTATTATTATCTGGATCTTGATCCTGGATTCCGTCTTCTTGATGAGACAGAAGCGGGCCTGCTCCGGGAAGAAGTTTTGGACGGGGTTCTGGAAAAAAACTATACAACAGGTGATCCCGCCTTTTTCAAACTGGTGGATCAGTATTCGGGGGACAGAAGCGACGATGCACTTCGGAGCCTGATCTTCAGAGTCTATGACTTTTCGCTCAGCAATCCCTGGCCGGATCAATGGCTGAATCATTTACCGGAAAGCTATCAGCCGTATGAAGGACAGTCGATTGATGATTTCAGCTGGACAAAAGGCCTTAAAAGGGTGTTGTTTCGCAATTTATCAGACGCCGCAAGCTCGCTGGAAGAAGCCATCCGCCTGTGCAGCGAACCTGGCGGACCTGAAGCCTATGCGGAGACACTTTCCTCGGACCTCTCTAAAGTGAATGAACTGCTTTTGCTTAAAGAATCGGGATGGGAATCCATCCGCTCACAAGTTTTATCTTTCACATTTGATAAGCTTAAATCCGTGTCTTCGAAAAATGTGGATGAAGGAATAAAAGATCAGGTCAAAAAAGCGCGTGATAAAGTCAAAAAAATAATCACAGATCTCAAGCAGCAATGGTTTGATCGCGCCCCGGAAGAACTGCTTCAGGATCTAAGGGACATGGCGCCCTCTATTTCTGTGCTGGTGGAGCTGGTCAGGGAATTTACGAGGCAATTCCGCCAGGAAAAACGGAGAAAAGCGGTGCTCGATTTTTCCGACCTGGAACATGAGTGCCTGGCGGTTCTCAGAGCGGATGGATCCGATCCAGACCATGTTGCACCTTCTGTCGTTGCGAAACAGTACCGGGCAAGGTTTGAGGAAGTTCTTGTGGACGAATATCAGGACACGAATCGGGTGCAGGAAGCGGTTATTCAGCTGATCACTAAAGAGAGTGACGGCGGAAATCTATTTATGGTCGGAGATGTAAAACAGAGCATCTATGGATTCCGTCTGGCAGAACCGAGGCTTTTCATAGAAAAGTACAAAATGTTTTCAAATCCTGAAACAAGAGCGCAGAAAATTGACCTTTCCAGTAATTTTCGCAGTCGTAAAGAAGTGATTGACGGCGCGAACTTTCTGTTTCGGCAGGTAATGGATGAAACGGCCGGCGGTGTGACTTATGACAGAGCCGCTGAACTTCGGTTTGGCGCGGACTATCAGGATGAGTGTCTGCCCATGGACGTAGAACTGATTGACCGGGCGGATCAGGGCAACGAAGATGCCGACGGAACGGATGATTATGAGTCAACAGAGCTCGAGGCTGCCGCAATCAGCGACCGTATTTCCGCGATGATCGGCAATGGGAAGAATCCGGCTTTTCAGGTGCTTGACAAAGATTCCCACCAGATGAGGTCAGTACGCTATCGTGATATTGCCGTTCTGATGCGTTCATCCAGCAACTCTGCGGCGATGATGAAAGAGGTTCTTGCACAACATGGGATTCCCGCATACGCAGAACTGACTAAGGGTTATTTTGACACAATCGAGATATCGGTCATGCTGGCTGTATTGAAGGTGATCGATAACCCGTTCCAGGATATTCCGCTTGCGTCAGTGCTTCGTTCGCCTTTTATCGGCCTTAACGGGGATTCTCTCTCACTGATTCGGATGTCGGATCGTGATGCTTCCTATTATGAAGCATTGAAAAAATATGCGGAAACCCGACATGATGAGCTTGCGGACAAGCTGTCAGATTTTCTCGGGAAACTCAGTGAATGGCGCAGTCTCTCAAAAAGCCGCCCGGTGTCGGAACTCATCTGGCAAATTTATAGGGATACCGGCTATTTTGACTACGCCGGAGGCCTGACCGGAGGTACCCAGCGTCAGGCAAACCTTAAAGCGTTTTATGACCGCGCCCGTCAATATGAAAAAACATCCTTTAGAGGACTCTTCCGTTTTTTGCGCTTTATTGAAAGGATGAGGGAAAGCGGAGGTGATCTCGGGGAAGCCCGGGCGCTGAGTGAACAGGAAGATGTCGTGCGGATCATGACGATCCATAAAAGCAAGGGGCTTGAATTTCCTGTCGTTTTTCTGTCGGGTATAGGAAGAAAGTTTAATATGAAGGATCTGGCCTCCCCGGCATTGCTGCATAAGACACTCGGTATAGGGACGCGCTGGATTGATCCGGAGAAAAGGCTCAGTGTACCGACATTGCCCTATCTCGCTATCCGAGAGCAGTTGAGGGCAGATGCGGTGGCCGAAGAGATGCGCATCCTTTATGTGGCGGTCACCCGCGCGCGAGAAAAGCTTATTTTAGTCGGAACGGTCCGCGATGCGGAAAAACAAGTCCGTCAATGGCTGCCAGCGATGAGCTGTCCGGAATGGCTACTTCCCGAATATCTCCGGACCTCGGCGACATCATTTCTGGACTGGATCGGACCGTCCGTCCTCCGTCACCGATCTTCGGAAGTACTGCACCATTTGGTTGGTGGATCGCCTGACAGGACAGCCATCTCGGAAGACCCGGCAGCGCTGAATGTGAGTATCGTCGCTGCAAGAAGTCTTCAGGTGGGGCAGCCGGAGCGGACGCCTAAAGAAAATACACGTCTTGAGCGGGTGAAACAATGGAAAGCTGTTGCATCGTATTCAGGCAATCAAGATGAGGTCAGGAGGCGGCTGGAATGGATTTACCCGTATACTCAGGCCACCCTTACTATGGCCAAACAAACGGTGACCGAGATCAAAGCGCATCAGGAATATTTCAGTCAGGGACAGGATGGTCGCCTGTTAGACCGTCAATTCTCTGCGATTGGCGGAGATAGGCCAAACTTCCTGCAAAGGGGCGAGCTTTCGCCGACGGAAAGAGGCACATCGATGCACATCCTGATGCAGCATCTGGATCTGAATCATGTTACTGATGCTGCATCCATCCGCGCGCAGGGACTAGAGCTGGTTGAAAAAGAGATTTTGACTGTTGATGAAGAAAACAGCCTGGATTATCAAGCTGTCCTCAAATTTTTATCGTCACTCGTTGGCGTAAGGATGCGTGAAGCCATCCAGGTCACTCGCGAATGCCCCTTCAGCCTTGTTCTGGATACTGCAGATGTCTACCCTGCCTGGGGTCGCGGAAATCCGGAAAATAGTGAAAAGGTACTAGTTCAGGGCGTCATTGACTGCATTATTGAGGACAGGCAGGGGCTGCTTCTGCTCGACTATAAAACAGATCGGCTTTCAGACCGTTTTCCAGAAAAGAAGGCGGCAATTGAAGAGTTAAAGCGACGCTACCGTGTACAGCTGGGTCTGTACCGACTGGCGATTGAAAGGATTTGGAAACGCAGGGTGGCACAGGTCGGACTTTATGCGTTCGACGGTGGGTATTTCGTCGATCTGACAGATCAAAAGGGGGGGTTCAATTGAGGCTGATGCATACTGCAGATTGGCATCTTGGGCGGACACTTGAGGGACGTTCGCGAGAAGATGAGCAGGAGGATGTAATGGATGAGATCTGCCGGATTGCCGATGATGAAAAAGTCGATGCGATATTGATGGCTGGAGATGTATTTGATACGGTCAATCCTCCGGCCATCTCAGAGGCGCTCTTTTATGAAACGGCAGAGCGGCTTGCCTGCGGAGGAGCGCGGCCCCTGCTTGTAATCGCCGGTAATCATGATAGCCCTGAACGTCTTGAGGCTTCGCGGCCTCTCGCCGGGCGCCGTGGAATCACCATTGTCGGGAAACCAGTCACTTCGCCGATCTCCCTTAATGTCCGCCGTACGAATGAAACACTGGTCCTCAGCTGTATTCCCTATCCCTCGGAATCAAGGCTGAACGAGTGCCTGAGCACAATGAATGAGGAAACCGCCATTCAGGAAGCCTATAATTCTCGACTGGAAAGACTGTTCCGGGAACATGCACAGCATTTTTCCAGAGAAACAGTCAATATTCTGATGACGCATATTTTCACAGCCGGTGGAAAGGAATCCGAATCGGAACGGCCGATACAGGTGGGCGGGGCATATACCGTATACCCTTCATCATTCCCGGGTGAAGCGCAGTATGTGGCGCTGGGGCATTTACATAGACCGCAGACCCTTGAGGCGGCACCGTCACCCGCGCGTTATGTGGGATCCCCATTGGCCTACAGTTTTTCCGAATCCGGACAGCAGAAATCGGTGACAATCATAGATGTTGAACCGCGGAAAGGGGCAGAGGTGAAACAAATTCCTCTGTCCTCCGGCCGTCCCCTGGTGCGTTGGCATGCAGAGAACGGGCTCGAAGAAGTTCGCCGCTGGCTCGAAGAAGGACGTGATCAGAACGCGTGGATTGATCTTGAGATCCAGTTGGACGAGGCGTTGAACATGCATGATATACAGAGTTTGCGTCAATCCAACAATCACATTGTCACCATTCGGCCAATTTATAGCAAAAATCAGGAAGAGACTAAGGTAAATTCAAGGTCCGACCTTCCCATCGACCAGCTTTTTATCCGATTCTATAAAAATCAAGTGCAAGGAGCCGAACCGGGAGAGGAACTTGTACGGCTTTTTCTTCAGCTGATTCAGGAAGATCCTTCGGTAAAGGAAGCAGCTGCAGGGAGGGACCGACATGAAACCGATTGAATTGACGATTCAGGGATTGAACAGCTTCCGTGAAGTGCAGCACATTGATTTTGAAACACTCTCAGCGGATGGCATTTTCGGAATCTTCGGACCAACAGGGAGCGGAAAATCAACAATCCTTGACGCCATCACACTGGCGCTTTATGGGACGGTCGAGCGTGCCTCAAATAATACACAGGGCATACTCAACCAGCTTGAAGATCAGCTCTCCGTCGGGTTTACGTTTGAACTGGCCGGAGCAAAGACTGACCGATACCGCGCCGAGCGCTCCTATAAGCGGACAAAAGACGGAGGACTGAGACTGGGAACCTGCCGGCTGCTGAGACTCAACGGTGAAAAAGAAGTGCTGGCCGACAAGGAAAAGGATGTCACGCGGAGAATTCAGGACATTCTTGGCCTGACGCATGATGATTTTACCCGCGCCGTCGTTCTTCCGCAGGGAAAATTTTCCGAATTTCTGACATTGAAAGGCAATGAACGCCGGAAAATGCTTCAGCGTCTGTTTCACCTCGAAAAGTATGGAGATGAACTGCTGGCTAAACTTAAAATGCATTACGAGGCGGTGACCCGCAGGCTCGAGATTATTTCGGAAAAGGAAGCCCTGCTTGGCGACGCTTCGCGCCAAGCGGTCGATAAGCTTCGCGGCGAGTATCAGCTCCTAAAAAAAGAATTCAGCGAAACACGCACTCGAATGGAGAACTACGGACAAGAACGCGATCAGATCAGGCAGGTCTGGATGCTGCAGGAAGAAAAGGACAGGAAAATTAAAGCTCAGCATGAATTGGTGGTACTTCAGCCGGATATTGAGGATAAAAAGCGCCTTCTGAAGTTGAACGACAAAGCCGATAAAATGATTCCATATCTTGAACATTTGATCACCGCTGAAAAGGAGAATCAGGAAGCGGGGACTGAATTTGCCCGGGCAGATTCACTTTTTCTAAAATCCAGGACTTCTGAAGAGGAGACGCGGGGGAAATATGCGACGGCCAAACAGCTGATCGAAGAGAAGGAACCGCTTCTCTCAGCCCGGAGGCAGGAACTTGTCCAAGGCCAGGGGATCAGGCGGCAGCTCGATACGGGGTTAAAGGAACGGTTATCGGCGTTGACAAGTTTTAACGAACTTGAGAAACAGATACAATCCGTCAACGAGAAAATCAATTTGGAAGTTAAGCGCAAATCAGAGCTTGGCCTGTCTTTGGAAAATCTGGAGAAGACGCTGTCGGACATTGAAGTACCAAACAGCCAAAGAACGATGATTTATCAGGCCCGCGACGGAAAAAAAGCAATCGATGCGATGGAGGATCGCCTGAAGGAAAAACGTGCCGATTGGAAGAAAGCCCAGAAAAATTTTCTGGATAATCAACAGGCGCTTGAAGGGGAAATAAGCCGACAAGAGGAAACCGTTATTCATGCGGAGCAGTGGTTTCAGCAGTGCCGGCGTATTTACAACCGTACAGAGAATGCCGGGAGCACGATCCGCCTGCTGCTGGAATTTGTCAGAAGGAAACAGGAAGAGGCGGCACAAGAGCGAGATTTGGCTTATAAGCAACTTTTGTCACTGAACCTCGCTTCCGGGCTGGAAGACGGGGAACCGTGTCCCGTTTGTGGTGCGGTACATCACCCAAATCCGGCCGTCAGGATCAGTCATCCAGACCAGGAAGGTCCGGACAAAAAAATCGCATATTATCGCAAGTCGGAAGACGCTCTGATCCGTTTTCAGCAGGAAAACAACACATGCGGATTCCAATTGGAAGAGCAGTCTAAAAATTTTTCTGCGATATTCCCACATCGTCCTGTGACAGGCAATCACTCTGAAGATCAGGATGAATCATCTGATCAGGTCAATTTCGCGGAATGGGAAAGTCATGGCATAAAGGAAGCTCTGGATAAGGCCGCTCTGGATATCAGGGAACAGAAACAGGATATCATCGCTTTGGGGGAGACACTCGCAAAATACATCGATCAGGCCCGCGAGCTCAATCAGAAACGTATTTCACTCGAAGCAAATCTAAAAATATACAACGAATCAAAACAGAAAATAGAAGACGAAGCGTTGAATCTGAAGCATGAACTTGAAAAATTAATCGCGGAATGGCCGGAAAATTTTCCAAAACCTGACGATGTCGCGGAAATTGATCAAAAGATTCAGAACGCGGATCAAGAAGCTGAACGAATCAGAAAACAAATCGTTGAGGCAAGGATTGCCCTGACAGAAATGGAACAAAAGTTTAAAAGTGATCAGGATGAAAACGCACGGATCGAAGCAAAAAGGAATGAAATCAGAGGCAAGTTGGAAAATATCCGCTCTTCTCTGGCCAATTGTGAGCAGGAACTTTCTTTGCTGCATTTGTCTCCGGACAGCCCCGTGAAAACGATGCTTGAGGAACTTGACTATGAATTGAGGACATTGAAAGAAAGTAAGGAACAGCACTATCAGATGTGGCAGGGGGCATTGTCTGAATTCAATGAAGCCGACAAGCTGAGAAGCGGTGCCTCAGCACGGCTCGAGAGGGCAAAAACCAATCTGGAAAGTGCGGAGCTTAAGTGGGATGAACGCATGAATCAATCAGGCTTTGCCACAAGGAATGCCGTACTCAGCGCACATATGACGGAAGAAAAACGCGGGGAAACTGAAAAACGGATCGAATCCTATGAAAAAGACACGGTTCAGCTCGCTTCAGATTTGCGAACGCTTTCTGAGAAACTTGCCGGCCAGTCGGTAACCAAAGACCAGTTGGCTGATGCAGAAGAACGATATTCGCAGTTGGAGAAATCTGTTCAGCAGCTGAGTGAACGGCTCGGAGCATCTTCAACAGCGCTTGAGGATATTACAAAGCGGAATGCGCTTTTTGAAGAACTGGAATCCGGCCGAAAGACGGCTGAGAAAGCTGAAGGCCAGTTTGAGAAAATGCAGCGGGTCTTCCGAGGGAATGCATTCGTGGAATTTGTCGCTGAGGAGCAGCTGCAGTCAGTCTGTCTGGCCGCTTCTAAACGTCTCGGAGACCTGACGAGTGGCCGCTACGCTTTGGAAACAGATGAAGGAGGGGGGTTCATCATTCGTGATAATGGGAATGGCGGTATCCTGCGTCCGGTATCTTCCCTTTCCGGCGGTGAAACTTTCCTGACGTCGCTGGCACTCGCCCTTTCGCTTTCCGAACAGATTCAGCTCCGCGGAAATGTGCCGCTGCAATTTTTCTTCCTTGACGAAGGATTCGGGACGCTTGATCCCGAACTGCTTGATACAGTGATAACCGCACTTGAAAGGCTTCATATGCGTAAGCTTTTTATCGGGGTAATCAGCCATGTGCCTGAGATGCGGGAAAGACTGCCGCGCAGGCTTGTTGTTGAGCCGGCTGAACCCTCAGGAAGGGGAAGCCAGGTAAGCATGGAATATTTGTAAAAAAATTTTCAGTGTGTTCATCTCAAGTTCATCTTTATTATTTATAATAAAGTTAATAGTTGCCTGCCAATTACGTCTTAGGTCCTATCGCAACTTAATTCCGGAGCATGTTCCTGATGATCGCGTGCCAGGATAAACTAATGAATGACAATGGAATTACATAAAGTCGTTATAAAAAACAAACAGTGGAGTGGATCAAGTGCGGAAAATTATTTCATTTTCAATGAAAAACAAGCTGGCGGTCTGGCTGCTGACACTGGTCGTGATTGTCGGCGGTATTTATGCCGGAACAAACATGAAAATGGAGACCATGCCGAATTTTACGATTCCGGTTGTCAGCGTTTCAACGCTTTATCAGGGTGCTACTCCTGATGAGGTGGACAGCGGCATCACTCAGCCGATTGAGCAGAAGGTCCAGACATTGCCTGGTGTTCAAAATGTCAGCTCAACTTCAGCGACCGGGATGTCTTCGATTGTTATTGAATACAATTACAGTCAGGACATGGATAAAGCGGTAAATGACGTCAAGCAGGCTGTCGACCAGCTGACATTGCCTGACCAGGCGCAGAAACCGAACGTCATGAGAATCAGCATGGATGCCATGCCGGTATATGCGCTGAGCGTAAGTGGGAAAAACCTCTCGCTCGCCCAGCTTAGCAACCAGGTGAAAAATGATCTGCTGCCGTCGGTGGAAGGTGTTGACGGTGTCTCCTCGGTTACAATGTCAGGACAGCAGACCGAAGATGTGCAGATTGAATTCAAAGACGCCCAGCTTAAAAAATATGGCCTTGACCAGAATACGGTAGTCAATCTAATCAAGGGTAACAACATCTCGACGCCGCTTGGACTCTACACAATCGATAAAAGCCAGAAGTCGGTCGTTGTCAGCGGCAATATCGGTTCAATATCTGATCTTAAAAAGATCAGAATTCCTGTTATGACCCAGTCAGCGGCCCAGTCTCAGGGACAGGTGGGGACCGGGGCGGGAGCATCCGGTATAGCACAGGGTTCAGGTTCAGGCCAAATGGCAGGCGGAGCGGCCGCCCAGCGGACCCAGAGTACCGGACAGAATCAGACTTCGGGAACTCTTTCACAGGTGCAGGCGATGAAGCTGCCGACTGTTCAGCTTTCAGATGTAGCCAATGTTACGCTTGAGAAAAAAGCGGAATCCATTTCAAGGACAAACGGAGAACAGTCAATCGGCCTCTCAGTGGTTAAGGGCCAGGATGCGAATACGGTTGATGTCGTCAACGGCGTCAAACAGAAAGTAGCCCAGTTCAAGAAAAGTAATCCGGGTGTCACGACTGTATCCATGTACGATCAGGGCCAACCGATCCAACAGTCCGTGGCGACGATGGTTGAAAAGGCCATTTTCGGCGCGCTCTTCGCAATGCTGGTGATCCTTCTTTTCTTAAGAAATATCCGTACCACACTGATTTCTGTTATCTCGATTCCCCTGTCTCTGCTTATTGCACTGCTCGTGCTGAAACAGATGAATGTCACGCTGAATATTATGACACTCGGAGCGATGACCATTGCCATAGGGCGCGTTGTGGATGACTCGATCGTTGTTATTGAGAATATTTACCGGCGAATGTCCCTTTCAACTGAGAAACTGAGCGGTATCGAATTGGTAAGAGAGGCCACTCATGAAATGTTCATCCCGATTATGTCATCAACGATTGTCACAATTGCGGTTTTCCTGCCCATGGCGACAGTAACCGGTATCGTCGGACAGATTTTTCTGCCGTTCGCGCTGACCATCGTATTCTCTTTGCTTGCTTCCCTGCTTGTTGCAATCACGCTTGTGCCCATGCTTGCCAACACTCTTTTTAAAAACGGGCTGAAGAAGAAAACGCGCAGCGAGGAAAATCCCGGGAAACTGGCCTTGTTCTACAGAAAAGTATTGAACGGCGCGCTGAACCATAAACTTATTGTTTTCGGTTCGGCGGTGATTATCTTTGTTGCGAGTCTTTTCTTGGTGCCACACATCGGCGCAAGCTTCCTTCCTGAAGACCAGCAGAAGGAACTGATTGTCACTTATAATCCGAATCCGGGTCAGACAGTTGATGATTCACAGAAAGTGGCGCAGAAGGCTGAGAAGTATCTTGAGTCTAATAAAAACATGACAAAAATGCAGTATTCGATCGGCGGATCGGACTCATCCGCCATGTTCCAATCATCGGACAATCAGGCACTTTTCTTCGTATCTTATAAAGACAGCACACCTAATTTCAGTAAGGTGCAGGAGGATACTCTGAAAGGACTCAATAAGCTTTCGGATCAGGGCAAATGGGCGATCCAGGACTTCGGTTCCGGGGGATCCAGCACAAATACTCTGACACTTTACGTCTATGGAAATTCAATGAAACAGCTTCAGCCAGTAGTGAACGATGTTCTCGATCTTGTAAAAAAAGATAGTAATTTTACAGAAGCAGATTCCAGTCTCTCACAATCCTATGATCAGTATACAATCACTGCAGACCAGAAAAAGCTGGGGCAATATGGCCTCACGGCGGGACAGATCGCACAGACGCTGATGGCTTCAAGCAGCATGGTGAATAACCAGGCTCTGACGACGATCAAACGAAATGGTGATGACCTGAATGTTTACTTGAAAACATCGGGAAGCTCCGGCTTGAATAATGTCGGGGATCTGACAAAGAAAACAGTTGCTTCGCCGACCGGCCAGCAGGTCAAGATCAGTGATCTGGCAACTGTCAATAAGGGGACATCGCCGCAGTCAATTACAAAGCGTGACGGTAACTTGTACGCGCAGGTGACTGCGAAGGTCACAGCCAAAAATGTATCCGGTGCGACGGCTGATCTTCAAAAGAAGATTAATAAGCTTAATCTCCCGAGCGGAGCAAGCGTGTCTTTCTCCGGAGTCACCCAGCAGATGAGTGATTCGTTCAGCCAGCTTGGCATTGCGATGCTGGCGGCAATTATCATCGTTTACTTTGTCCTTGTGGTAACATTTGGGGGCGGGTTGGCACCATTTGCTATTCTCTTCTCACTGCCGTTCGCTATCATCGGTAGTCTTGTCGCCTTGCTGATCAGCGGGGAAACGATCAGTGTTTCATCAATGATCGGTGCGCTGATGCTGATCGGTATTGTCATCACAAACGCGGTTGTGCTCATTGACCGCGTGATTCACAAAGAGAAGTCAGGAATGGATACACGGGAGGCACTGCTCGAGGCGGCCGGCACCCGAATCCGGCCCATTCTGATGACGGCGATCGCAACGATTTGCGCGCTGATCCCTCTGGCGATTGGGATGGAAGGAAGCGGCGGTCTGATCTCGAAGGGATTGGCGGTTACTGTTATCGGCGGTATCACCAGTTCAACAATCCTGACGCTGCTGATTGTCCCGATTATCTATGAGTTTTTGATGAAGCTGAAGGCAAGACTCACGAGAAAAAGGGTAAAAACCGCAGGATAAGCTGCTTCAATGAAAAACCGTTTCGAAAGGAGAGATCCTTTTTGAAACGGTTTTTTTGTTTTAGGTTGATAAAATGATTTGTTCTCTTTAACTGTTACTGGAAATTTTTGATTTCAGACGTTGATTGGATGTTTTAATTTTCTGATCCAAATCTTTCAGAGCGGCCTGAACGGCTGTTCTATCTTTGTTCGCGGCCGCCTCTTTTAATTGACGCAAAGACCGATGCAGGCCGTGTTTTATGCCCTGATGGTGGTGATGGAGCGCTTGGAGTTTTTGTTGTGCCTGAGGGATATTAAGTTTGCCTTCCTGCACCTGCTTCAGAATCTCACCGACTTTCGCGCTGTTTCCCTGATGAAGCGATGGATGTTGCTTTTCCAAAGCCTCCTTGTGTTTTCTGAATGCCAATGAATGCCGCCACTCTTTGCGCAGCTGTTCCTGTTCGGCGAAATCTTTCTCCAATTGCGCTTTCAGATCCGGCGTGGCGTATTCATTGATTGTGCGGATCAGCCATTGATTCTCAAACCCCAGGCACGGCAACTGAATCTGTTCAACTTGTTGTGCACTGTTTGTACATGTCGCCGCCTGTCCATGTGAAGCGGGCAGTAATGATAGGGCTAGTATGGGCAATACTAGAAATGTCCAGAGTTTCATAAAATATCCTCCCTTGTATCACAATAATCAAGGAATAGGATGGCTGAATTTTTATATCTTATACGGTCAGACTTGAAAAAGTTAAACCAATGCGGCAAAATAAAATAACCTATTGCTTAGAAAAGCTTTGTAAAGGAAGAATGCAATGTTTGTCTACCAGGAAGTTAAAGTACTTACAATTGTCGTTGTCGGCGCTGTTCTTAACGCGGCGGCATTGAACTTATTCTTAATTCCCGCCAGGGTATTGTCGGGAGGCGTGACCGGTATTGCTCAGTTGATATCGGCTTTGCTTGAACCGACACCGTTTCACCTTAGCACCGGTATTCTTCTCCTCCTGTTGAATATTCCTGTGGCTTATGCCGGTTGGATCAAGGTCGGACACCGGTTCACGTTTTACAGCTTGATCAGTGTCGTGGCCACCACTCTTTTTATGATGCTGATCCCAGTTCGTCCACTGACAAACGATATTCTTCTGAACGCCGTTTTCGGCGGCGTTGTGCAAGCGACCGGTGTTGGCCTGACATTGAAGTTCGGCGCGTCAACCGGAGGCATGGATATTGTGGCCATGATTTTATCGCGTGCCAAGGACAGACCGATCGGATTTTACATGTTCGCACTTAATGCGATCATCATTTTATCAGCCGGCTTCTTCTTCGGCTGGCGTCGCGCCCTCTATACGCTGCTGCAGCTCTATGTCAGCATACGGGTCATTGACGCGATCCACACGAGATATGTCAAACTGACGGCGTGGATTGTGACGGGCAAGGCAAAAGAAGTGCAGCAGGCAATCTATTCCCGGCTCAATCGGGGCATCACCAAAATACCGGCCAAAGGCGGATTTACGAATCAGGACAAAGACGTGCTGATGATTGTCATCACCCGGTACGAGCTCTATGATCTCAAACGGGTGATCACTGAAGTTGATTCCAGAGCATTTACTAACGTTGTTGAAACCACGGCGGTTTTCGGCCTGTTCAGGAAAGAGAAGTCGATCTGATTCATATATACTGATTGCTGAACAACCTGCGATCTGATAAAATATGAAGTAACTTGAGAGTGAAGGAGGTGGGTCTGTTGTCATTATTCACAGAGTGTCGCGCGAAGCTGGAGTCGTATCTCTATCTCGTCCGCGCGATTTTTGCTGTTTTTTTCGTCAAGGGATCAGTCTGCCCTTTTTTCGAAAAAACAGCATAGCTTTGTGAGATGACACAGCCCACACAGGTCAAAAAACTTTCCGGCATTTTTCAGATACGGCAGGAAGCTTTAATAAATTCAACATTGAATTGATGATTCCATGGGTTGAACGGCCTATGGATTTTTTTTGTATTTGGCTATGTTTAAATTCAATGTCGTTTTTGCCCTTCGTTGATTGGAGCGGAAGGCGCGAGACTCCTGCGGGATCAGCGAGCGCCTGGAGCGAAAAACAACAAAAAAGTTTAACAAAGCCTTGCATTTAAAAATAAACGCTAATGGAAGTGATGATCAAATGTTAGTCTGCCAGACCGATCATATCGGAAAAAATATAGCGGGAAATGAAATTCTGCACGATGTCAGTTTTTCAGTCAATGATGGCGAAAAGGTGGCTATAGTCGGGGCCAACGGGAGCGGTAAAACGACACTGTTCAATGTGATCACAAGGATTGAAACACCCGATCGTGGGACAGTCGCGGTAAAAAAAGGAGTGACAGTGGGTTATCTCAGACAACTCCCCGAAGGTGGTAACCGGACGGTCCATCAGGTACTGGAGAACGCGTTTAAAGAAACAAAAAAAATGGAACAAAAAATGCGGGATTTGGAAGCTTCTTTTTCAACAGTGCCTGCCGGGAAACTGGAAAAACTGCTGGCGGATTATGCCGGGCTTCAGGAAAAGTTCCAGCAGGACGGTGGGTACGACATGGACTATCGCGTCAATCAGGTCGCAGATGGGCTCGGTATTACTCCGCTAATGGACCAGGTCTTTACTTCCTTAAGCGGGGGCGAGAAAACGAAAGTAGGGCTGGGGTTCCAGCTTCTGACCGCGCCGGATCTGCTGCTCCTCGATGAGCCGACAAACCACCTGGATATTCTCGCGCTGCAATGGCTAGAGCAGTTTATCAGGCAGTATAAGGGGACCGTTCTGCTCGTTTCCCATGATCGTTTCTTTCTGGACAGGACTATCGATAAAGTCCTGGATCTTGAGGATGGAGAGATCACGGTTTATCAGGGAAACTACTCCGTATTCGTCAAAGAAAAACAGGAACGGCTGCTACTTGCATTTGCCGCATATGAAGATCAGCAGAAAAAGATAAAAAAAATGAAGGAAACGATCAAGAGACTGAAAGAATGGGCGAATCAGGCGGTACCACCCAATGCGGGCCTTCACCGGCGGGCGAAAAGCATGGAAAAGGCGCTCGACCGGATTGAACGTCTGAAACGTCCGAAGATGGAGGCAGATAAAATGGCACTTGATTTTGGCGGAAGCCGGCGTACCGGAGATCGCGTGCTGAGCTGCAAAGATCTGTCCGTAAGCTTTGACGGGCGGAGCGTCTTCAGTGATGTTGATCTGGAACTTCGCTATAGAGACCGCCTCGCGATTATCGGCCCGAACGGATCAGGGAAGACAACACTGCTTAGATGCCTTTTGGGCAGAATAGAACCGCAAAGTGGAGAAATCCGGCATGGGACGAATCTGAATATCGGGATTCTCTCACAGCATGTATTTGAAAATCCGGAAGATCAGAGTAGGCGGGTCATAGACGTTTTCAGGGAGCACGCCCGCCTGACCGAGGGTGAAGCGCGACATGAACTGGCAAACTTCCTTTTTTATGGATCGGATGTCTTTAAAAAAATTGGAACACTGAGTGGGGGCGAACGCGTTCGAATCAGGCTGGCCGACCTGATGATGAAAAAAATCAACGTGCTGATTCTTGATGAACCGACCAACCATCTGGACATTGAGTCCCGAGAAGTGCTTGAGGAGGCAGTGCGGCATTTCAAAGGAACCGTTCTTGCCGTCAGCCATGACCGTTATTTCCTGAAAAAGTGTTTCAATCAGATCTACTGGCTGCAAAACGGCCAATTGTTGCGATACAGCGAAAATCTATGAAATGAATGTATGATAAACAACAGGCGGATTTCTCTGCAGAGCAGCGAAATCCGCCTGTTATTACGAAGTGGCTGGTTGTTCAGTTCTGTTTTTTAGCTAATTTCTGTTTTAACTTTTCATTGTTATAGTAGCGCATCACATGGCTTACATAGTTCGAATCCCCATAAGTTTTCCAGCCCAGTTCGCGGGCTTTCAGCCGGGAAAATTGTTGGGCGAGTTCCGGGGAAAACCTGCCGCCGTGCCGCGCAACATAATTGGAAAAACCGGCACCGAAGTTATAGCTCTGCAAGGCAATGGCGATATTCCCCTTTGATTTTTTAAGGGTTTTACTAAAATATCGGGCTCCCGCTTCGATGCTCTTTTCCGGGCTTCGGATTGTATTTTTAGGAAGACCTCGGCTTTCTGAAGATTGCATGATATCCGGAAGCTTGCCCTTTGATTCCTGCATGGCGATGGCCATAAGAAGATCGGTGTCATTCCCCATTCCGTTCGCTTCTGCGTATTTTTGGAAAATCGGACGATATTTTTCCACGTCCTGGCTGATGACCCGATTATCGTTCAGAAAAGGTACATGATCCGCCTGAGGGCTGTACATACTGGAAATAACAAAAAGGATCAAATAGGAAAAACCAATCAAAGCAAGCAGAGAGCATACAACGGTGATAATTTTTTTCATGATTCCATCCTCTGCTTTTTAATCTTTATAACTAAAAGATTCACTGGCAATCGTCTTTTTCGGTCCGTCTGTTTCAAAACAGACACGCCAAAAAGTGGATTAGAGTGACAAGGCCTCTGTTAAACGTGCCTGCTCTTTTTCGCTCCATACGCTCACTTTCCGCAGAAGTCTCACACCTTCCACTCAATCAACAAAGGAGCAAAACTAACATTGAGCTTTAACAGAAATTTTCGCAACAGAAAAGAAAATTCGGTGAACTCAATCTGTACCCTATTTTTGCGATACCACTTTTGGAGAGATAATAGCCGCTCACAGGCTTCTTTCACGCGCCCAGGATCTCTGCATAAGATGGGGAGTAGTGCAACCGGAATGATGATAAGAAGGGATGACATACATGTGCGGAATCACAGGCTGGATTGACTGGCGCAGAGATCTGCGGAACGAAGAAGAAACAATTGAAAAAATGGCTCGGACGATGGAACATCGCGGTCCGGATGATTTAAATACCTGGCTTTCGGATCATGCGGCACTCGGCCATGCCCGTCTGGTAGTGGTAGACCCGGCGGGTGGCCGTCAGCCAATGAAAAAAACAGTACGGGACAATGATTATGTTCTGGTCTATAACGGTGAACTCTACAATACGGAAGACATTCGGACAGATCTGCTGAAAGCAGGATATACATTTAAGGGGCATTCGGATACGGAGGTACTTCTGACCGCTTATATCGAATGGAAAGAAGAATGCCTCAGGCACTTTAATGGTATTTTCGCATTCGCTATTTGGGATCAGAAGGAAAAAACACTGTTTGCTGCTCGCGACCGGCTGGGCGTCAAACCATTTTTCTACAGTGAAGAGGGGGGACGCTTGCTGTTCGGATCGGAGTTGAAGGCGATTCTCGCTCATCCGGATGTCAGGGCATCCATTGACCGCGAAGGATTGTCAGAAGTCTTCGGGCTCGGGCCGTCGAAGACACCGGGTCATGGTATTTATCGGGGTATCAGAGACCTCAGGCCCGCTCACGCTTTTAAGTACACGAAAGACGGACTTAATATCTGGCGCTACTGGAATGTGAAAAGCGCGGTTCACACGGACAGTCTCCCGGATACAGTTGCCCATATACGTGATCTTCTGAAAGATGCGGTCGAACGCCAGCTCTATGCGGATGTACCGGTGACAACATTCCTTTCCGGGGGGCTCGATTCAAGCGGTATCTCTGCAATCGCATCTGAATACTTTAAAAAAACGGGTAGGCCGCCGCTTCATACTTATTCCATTGACTACAAAGGTAATGATCAGTATTTCCACACCAGCAAATTTCAACCGAACAGCGACGGGCCCTTTATCGAAGAAGTTTCAAATTATCTAGGGACCGTTCATCATAACCTGGTTATCGATAATGAACAGCTCGTTGATTATCTGAAAAAAGCGATTGTGGTCCGGGATATGCCGGGATACGCCGACGTTGACTCTTCCCTGCTCTGGTTTTGCGAGGGCATCCGGAAAGACTATACAGTGGCGCTTTCCGGAGAATGTGCGGACGAAATTTTCGGGGGATACCCTTGGTTCCACAGCCCTGAGACCTCGGCGAAGGAGGGCTTTCCGTGGATGCGGTCAACTGAGGCAAGACAAGAATTGCTTAATGACAAATGGGGCAGCCGCCTGAACCTGAAGGAATATGCGCTTAGGCGTTTCAATGAGACAGTTGCCGAAACACCAAGACTCGAAAGTGAATCCGCGGTCGATGCGAAAAGACGGGAACTGTTTTATCTGAATATGAACTGGTTTATGACCGCATTATTGGATCGCAAGGACCGGATGAGCATGGGGGCAAGCCTTGAAGTACGGGTCCCATTCGCCGATCACCGGATTGTCCAGTATCTGTGGAACGTGCCATGGGAAATGAAAATGCTCGGCGGGCGGGAAAAAGGCATTTTGAGGGCTGCGCTGGAAGGGTATCTTCCCTATGATGTACTTTACCGGAAGAAAAGCCCGTACCCAAAAACCTATCATCCGAATTATACGGCCGCTGTTTCTTCCTGGTTGCAGAAGGTGATTGACAAACCAAGTTCGCCGCTGCTTGAATTTACTGATAAATCTAAGGTACAGTCAATCATCGATTCTCAGGGCACTTCATTTAAAGTGCCCTGGTTCGGCCAACTCATGAGCGGTCCTCAGCTGATTGCCCACTTGGCGATGATTAACGAGTGGCTTGAAACGTACAATGTCGATATTGTGGAAAATTAAGAAAAACCGGGCAAAAATCGCCCAGTCCTAAAAACCCGTGATACGCATTGTTTTGCCTTCTTTCGGCGACGCTTCGGCTCTTCGCTTGCCGCGGGCGATCCGTGAGCTTCCTCGCTCGGTTCCCTCACTGTGGAGTCTCACTTGGCTCGCTGTCCCGCAGGCGTCTCGCACCTCCGCGTCTGAGTCCGAATGTATATTCGACAGATTGAATCCATCGATCATTTTATACTTTCTTGTCTTTTAAAAAAAGAACGATCCGGCATTTTCAACCGGATCGTTCTTTTTTTCTAAGAATCTGATTATCTATTGCTGAACGCCTGATCCAATTTCGTAAAATCAATGGTTCCAAGACCAGTGCTCTGGTTATAAATGGTTCCTGGTGTTCCGGTGAAGAACAGGTTGTCATTGTCGCTTCCTGCGCTATTCAGCGGATGGAACGGAGAATTGTATCCTTTGGCAAAACGATAGATCTGATCGTTCCAGAAACCGATCGGAGCTTCCCGGTCGCTGTTCATCAGAGCCGTTAGACCGGCCAGCTGAGGTGAGACAACACTCGTGCCGCCGAAAGTCACATATCCGGCATTTGTTCCCGGTTCACCAGGATCCGATAGGTAAACTTTGTATCCGGTATACGGGTCCGCATTCAGAGAAACATCCGGCAGATTGCGGCCTGTTCCGGATCCCGTGACAAGTTGCGGAGTTGCCGGTCTCGTAACAGAACTGAAATCAGAACTTGGCTGCCATTGTTCGACCGCGGTGAAACGGTTGACCCCGGATACACCTTTCTGAAAATCAGGTGTCTTGAAAATCGTGCTGAAACCTCCGCCTCCGCCAACAAAGTAATAATTTAACCAGCCGTCCGGATTATTCAGACCGAGTGAGTCAAAGTATGGGTAGAGATAATCCCACCCCCAGGCCCGTTCTTTGGTGACATCAATGTTAACTCCTGTTCTTGTGGTGTAAGACCAAGGCAGGGTTGTGCCGCCGGCAGCCGTGATATAAGGGCTGTCCGCAGGGTTATCAACAGCTAGATTATATGTGCCTGTATCTCGCGTTGCATCATAAGCTCCAGCATCACCTGCTGAAGCAAACATGGAGATACCCTGGGAGGCTGCCTGCTCAAATAATTGATTGAAAACCTGTGCATAAGCCGGATCTTCAATTTGCTGCTGAACGCCGGCAGCGATCGCCGTTTCGCTCAGGCCCCAGCTGACAGAAATCTGTGACGCTTCGTTTTCATTAATTGCTGATGCAAAGGCATCGACAAAACCTGGATCCGTATTTGGCCCGACATAAACATTAATGTCGGCCTGAGGGGCGAGGGCACCCGACTGTTCAACATCCAGTGAAGTTTCTTCATAGCCGTTGTAATCGGAGCCGCCGTCTATTGGCTTGACATTAATTCTGCCCGGTTTTGTGGTAATTCCTTCCTCTTTCCAGAATTCATAGGCATCTTCAGGATTGAAATTGGCCAATGTGACAATGTCGATCGTCTGGCCCTTGCCTGTGTATCCTTTGTCATAAAGCGGCCCGACATTGTACTGTTTAATTAAGTCGGCGGGATCCAGATTAAGGGGACCCGTTCCTGCGTTAGAAGTCAGTTTCATTGGCTGTTTGACAGCGTTCGGGGTCAGGCTTGAATAATCGCTTAATCCAAGAATAGCGAGAACGTGCCTGGCAATGTAGCGCGGGGCTTTCGGACCTTTTTTGGTTGCGTGGAATGTTTTTCCCTTATATTTGGCTTTCTGCACGTTGACACTCAAAGCTTTGTTAAAATCACCGACAGTGCCTGTTGCCGTTACAACTAAATTGTCAGGGTAAACTTTCGAATCAATCTGGTAATTTTTCAGATATTCGGTTAGGTCCTTCACAGATTGAGAGGACGCGCCAAATGAATCCCTGAATTGTTTGACAGTGAGATATTTATGGTAGTTTTTGCTGCCCGGATCTACAGTCTGGTCAATATATTTCTGAAGCTGTACCTCATTTGAGGCTTTTAAAATGATATCAACCGTGATCGATGTGCTATCCGGTAAATCGCCGAAGTAGCTTGCATTGTCAAGAATGGCGCTGCCAGTGCCCTGAGAGATTGGATCCAGAGTCGAGTCATTGCCCGTAGAAGGAGTTGCGGCGATGGCGGGAACGGATGCGAAGATCAGGAATAACGACAAAATGACTGCTGACACATGTTTCAGATGTTTTTGCAATTCTAGCAATCCCCTCTCCTGTTTGATTACCTCTTTCTTTCAGTCATTTCAGAAAAAAATCACCTTCTTTTTTTGACAAATGACTATAAAATAAAACTATTAAAAACATTATTAATCATACAACCATCAAAACCAATCTGTTAAGTAATGAGAATTCGAAAATTCTGAAAGAAAACGTATTAAATGGGTAATTATTCCTTGTAAAAAATAGGAATAATTACCCTGTATTTTTACAATTGATTCATTTTATTCCTTGAAAAGAAACGAATAGGTAAAATAATAGGGAAAAAAGAATGATGAAATTGAATGACACTAATTATTTAGTATAAAAGTCACTTTTTTACACGTTAAGCAAGTACAAATTTTATGCAACTGCATGAGGCAAAAATACGATGGGTCGTTATGATCAAAAGGGATGGGAACGGCGTAATAGTTGAGTAGTAAAGAACGAGTCGCAACGAATCACGGTAAATTTGCACTGAAATTTTAATCAATCCACTGAATCAAGATGAAATGGAACCGGGAGTTTGAAATTTTTGCAGTTTAAGATAAATCCCGCCTTGAATACTGCTAATGAAACGACTTACCAGCCGAATTCGAGATTTTACCAGCCAGCAATTAAACCGATCGCGTGCTTCACCAGATGGTCGTTTAATAAAAGGATCCGCTCAGCCTTGAATACTCATTTCCTGAAACTTTTTCCAAGGTCTGGAATGCCATCTTCTCAATGCGAAAAGTGCTCGGAACCATTCATCTGCCCCTTGTGCGATCCATACACCGGACAGGCCGAGTCCATAATAAACGCCGAATAAATAACTGAACCCTGTGGCGATTGTCCACATGGATACAATGCCGATAAGTACTGGGAAACGGACGTCGCCGGCGGATTTCAGCGACCCCATCAGAACGATGTTAATTGCTCTGCCCGGTTCGGAGAGGACATTAATCCACAGCGTTGGGAGCCCAACAACAAAAATCGTGGAAGAAGCCGTGAAAAGTCCTAAAATAGGTCCCCCGAAGGTTGCGATGGCCAGGGAGGCAAGACTGGATACACATGTTGCGATTTTTACCGTCCGCATTCCTCTCTGATAAGCGCGTTCCCACTGCGATCCGCCAATATAGCGCCCGATTAACAGCTGAGTCCCTTGCGCAATAGCCACAGTAAAAAGAAAGCAGAGCATGGTGATATTCAATAGATAAACCCGGGCAGCAAGAGCGGCCGTACCAATCATGACGACAACAGCCGTGATGATCAGCTGTGAGAGTTGATAGGACAGGCCTTCCCCCGCTGAAGGAATTCCGATTGAAAGCAGAGCGTGGATATCATTTTTTCGACCTTTATACAAATCTTTCAGACTGAATTTTAATTTCAGCCTGAGCCGGATAAAAACAACGAGGGCACAAGTCGCAAAAATTCGCGCGGCGAACATGGCCCAGGCAACTCCGTGAACTCCGGTAACGGGGAGGCCGAATATACCTGAGGTAGCGAGGATATTTCCGGAAACACTGATCATATCCATGAGAATAGTAACAATCATCGCATCTTTTGTGAACCCGTGACTACGCAGAATGGCGCTCAAAGCAAGAGTTAGGGATTCGAGAAAAAGAGATGCTCCGCAGATTTGAATAAACACGAGACCGTCAAAAAAAATCTGTCCATGTATGTTGAATAAAAGCAGGAATTGTTTTCCAAGAAAGAGAACTATAGCAGAGATGATCAGGCCGAACCAAAAATTCAAAAATAAAACGGAATGCGCGATTTGCTCCGCACGTTTATCATTCCTTGCGCCGAGTTTCTGGCTGATCAAGATCGTAGCGCCAATTGAAGTAACGTTGAAAACAAGAATAAAAAGATTGATGATCTGATTGGCGACCCCTACTCCTGCAGCCGCGGAATCCGAGTAACGGCCGAGCATCAGGGTTGCAATAATGCCCATTGACATATGAAGTCCGGTTTCGATAAAGATCGGCCATGTCAGGGTGAAAAGTGTCAGTTCCTGAGATGAAACGGATTTTGTCTTCAATAAAGGTCTGCTCTGATCCCGATCCCTGTGCAAATGTATCTCTTTTATTTGTGATCAGGGTCAGAGGGCAGACTTTTCACCTCACTTTTAACTGAATCATTCTTTTTTTGGAACCGTTTACAAAAATTCTAACTTCATGCATTTTACTTCAGCCATAGAATAAAAACAATGGTTATGAACTGTTCCGGACGGTTAGAAATTCAAAAGTATTACACGATGTGAATCTTTTACGCTCAGACAAGGTAAGAGGAACAAGTCGGATAACATCTGTGCAGAAAAATATCTGTGCCCGGAGGAGGGAAATTGATGGCCACATTGTCCGATGTTGCCAGAAAAGCGGTTGTTTCAAAAATGACAGTCTCCCGGGTCATTAATCATCCGGATAAGGTATCGGATGAGTTAAGGAATCTTGTCTATGCAGCAATGGAGGAACTGAATTATGTCCCTAACTTTGCTGCCCGCGCTTTGGTGCAAAACAAAACGCAAGTGATCAAATTGCTGATTCTTGAAGAAATGGATACCACTGAGCCCTACTATATGAATTTACTGTCGGGAATAGCCATTGAACTGGATAAACACCATTACGCGCTTCAGCTCGTGACGCGAAACTCGCACACGGTCGGGTCCTGTGACGGACTGATCGTGACGGGTATGCGCGGGGAAGACTATGAGGCGATCATTGACAAATTAGAGCGGCCAGTCGTTTTGTTCGGCCAGAATACAAGAGGCTATGACTTCGTTGATGTGGATAATGAAAACGGGATCCGAATGGCCACGCGGCACGTCATTGATCTTGGTTTTGAAAAGATCCTCTTTTTCGGTATCGATCTGAATGAACCATTTATGTATACCAGAGTCAAAGGATATAAGAAAACAATGTGTCTCCATTATTTGCCGGAGCACCTTTTCTTCATGAAAAACAGTTCGCATGCCGCCCAGGAAATAATGGGACGACAACTGGCGGACAACCGAGAGAGGGTGGCAGTGGTCTGTGCTTCTGACAGGTTGGCATTAGGTGTTGTCCGTGCAGCACAGTCATATGGCTTGCGGATTCCGGAGGATGTTGCCGTGACGGGATTCGACGGGGTATTTCTCGACCGGATTTGCAGTCCCAAATTGACGACACTAAGGCAGCCGGTGATTGAAATGGGGCAGGAATGCGCCCGGATGCTGCTCAAAAAAATTGATCTGGACGGTGGGAGACTGGGAAGTCACATTTTTCAGCCGGAACTGATCATCCGGGCTTCCACAAAACGGACAAATTGAAATGAACCCGGCAGACCTGACAATCGGCATGCCTGTTTCTTTTTTGGGGCACTGTTTCATTTCAATGATGATTTTGTCACTCCGGTGATTGGAGCGAAAGATAACAGACACGTTTTAGCAAAGCTTTTTTTAATCTGTTACCGTTAACAGCGCTAAAGACAATTGTTTCCCAAATCACTGCATGCTAATTTTAACTAGTGAAGGGAGGAGGAAAGAATGGATATCCCGTGGTGGCATCAGGCGATTGTCTATCAAATCTATCCGAAAAGTTTTAAGGATACCAATTCAGACGGAGAAGGAGACATTCAGGGTATTATTGAAAAACTGGACTATTTACAGTCTCTTGGTGTCAATGTTCTGTGGCTGAATCCTGTTTTCAAATCACCACAGGTGGATAACGGTTATGATGTCAGCGATTACTATTCGATTGATCCCCGATTCGGGAATATGCGGACGATCGAAAAATTGATTTCAGAAGCAAAAAAACGCGGACTTAGGATCATTCTGGATCTGGTTCTTAATCATACATCCGATCAGCACCACTGGTTCCTCGAAGCGCGAAAAAGCAGGGATAATCCTTTCAGAAATTTCTATATCTGGCGTGATGGACAGGACGGAAAAGAACCCAATAACTGGGCCTCTTTTTTCGGAGGCAGTGCCTGGTCTTGCGATGCCGTCACAGGACAGTATTATTTTCATTTGTTTGATAAAAGGATGCCCGACCTGAATTGGGAAAATCCTGAGGTTCGAAAACGAATTTATGCGGTAGCGAAGTTCTGGAGGGATAAAGGCATCGATGGTTTCAGGCTGGACGCGGTCATTCATCTTGCCAAGGATACACGTTTTTCAGATTTTTATCGATCTGACGATGCAGACTTTGTGATTGCTGAACCCCTTTACGCAAACCTGCCCCGGGTACATGATTTTATTCATGAGTTTCATCGCGAGCTGAAGGGTGATCATCCTGACTTTCTACTGATCGGTGAAGCCGCTTCGGCGGATATGGCGCTTGCGCGGACTTATTCGGATCCATCGCGCAAGGAGTGCGACTGCGTTATTTCTTTCAGACATCTGGATACGGAAATCATCCATAAAGATCCGAGACTTCCGGACGGTTGGCAGCCTGAAAAATTAAACTTCCGTACATTTAAAAAAACGATGCAGGAGTGGCAGAGGAATCTATACGGGCACGGCTGGATGGCGATCTACTGGAACAATCATGATATGCCCCGGCTCCTGTCCCGGTTTGGCACTGAAGGAAGATACCGTGTGGCATGTGCGAAAATGATGGCGACGCTGATGTACCTTCAGTGGGGGATGCCCTTCATTTTTCAGGGAGAAGAAATGGGCATGATTAATCTGAAAATGCCCCATATTGAGGACTATGCTGAGCCTGGACTTGAAGCTTTTAAGGATCAGGCGCTGAAACTCGGCTACAGCAGGAACAAGATTCTGAAAATGGTGCAGGCGCGATCAAAAAATACATCGCGGGGTTCCATGCAATGGGATGACGGGAAATTCGGCGGTTTTTCCGATATGCGGCCATGGCTCGGAATTAATGAAGAATATAAAACAGTTAATGCTGCCGAACAAGAGAAGGACCCTGATTCAGTCCTTAACTACTACAAGGCACTTTTTAGCCTGCGGAAACGCGAAACGGTTTTTACCGAAGGATCCTGTGAATTGATTGATCTGAAAAACGATGCCCTTTATAGTTATCAGCGAAAACATAATGGTGAATCGGCAATGGTCATTTGCAATTTTACGGATCTGCCCAGATCGTTTCTATACGAGGGGATATCTTCGTGGACTCTGCTGCTGGATAACCTTGGGAATCGTGATATGCCAGGTGACACAATTTCTCTTGCTCCTTACGAAAGTCTGGTTTTGAAAAAAAGATAGATTTGGAGGAATAACGATGGAAAAAGCAGCTATTTATCATCAGCCCTGCAGCGCGTACGCCTACCCTTATGATAAAGATACTCTGCACCTTAGAATTCGGACAAAAAAGGATGACATTCTTTCAGTCTCAGTTATTTACGGGGATCCGTTTGAATCAGTCAAGAATGGGAACGGGGAATACAAGTGGGTCAGCTCAGAAAATAAAATGGTCAAAATCATACAGACCAGTCTGCATGATTACTGGTTTATTGAAATCAGGCCGCCTTTTCACCGCTTGCAATACGGGTTTATTCTGAAGGGTTTAAATGGAGAGACCGCCTTCTATGGAGACCGCGGATTTTTTTCAGCGGAAAAAGGCGCCTATGATACACCGGAGAATTATTTTAAATTTCCATTCATTCATGACGTTGATCGTTTCAAAGCGCCGGACTGGGTCAAATCAACCGTCTGGTATCAAATTTTTCCGGAGCGTTTTGCGAATGGCGACCCGCCCATTTCACCTGATCACGTGCTGCCGTGGGGAAGCAAGGATCCGGGCCGGGATGATTTTTTTGGCGGAGACCTTCAGGGTATCATCGATCATCTTGACTATCTTCAGGATCTGGGCATTGGCGGAATCTATCTGAACCCGATTTTTGCCGCTCCGACAAACCATAAATATGATACTTTGGACTATTTCTCCATTGATCCACACTTCGGAGATAAGGAAACGTTTCGGAAACTTGTACAGGAATCCCACAAAAGAGGAATCCGGATCATGCTTGATGCGGTATTTAATCATATCGGTAGTCAGTCGGCGCAATGGCAGGATGTGGTGAAAAACGGGAAAAATTCCGCTTACAAAGACTGGTTCCATATCCGTTCCTATCCCGTATCAGAGGGAAAAAACGGTAATTTTGAAGGGAAAACAACGCTTTCTTATGATACCTTCGCCTTCACACCGAAGATGCCGAAGCTGAATACGGCAAATCCAGAGGTTCAAAAATATCTGCTCGACATTGCGACATACTGGATCAGAGAATTTGATATCGACGGCTGGCGCCTGGATGTCGCTAATGAAGTGGATCATGCCTTCTGGAGAAAGTTCCATACAGCCGTCCTTGCGGAGAAGCAGGACGTATATATTGTCGGGGAGATCTGGCACAACGCCTGGAACTGGCTCCGGGGCGACGAATTTCACAGCGTCATGAATTATCCATTGACGCAATCGATTATCGACTACTTTATCGAAGATCATATTTCGGCTGCTCAGGCTGTCAGTGCCCTGAACGAGCACCTGATGAACGAGCCGCAGCCAGTGAATGAAGTCTCTTTCAATTTACTCGACAGCCACGATACTGCACGAATTCTGACAAAGGCGAAGGGTGATAAGCAGAAAGTAAAACAGGCGCTTTTATTTCTCTTTTCGTGGACAGGATCGCCGTGTGTTTATTATGGAACAGAAATTGGTATGGACGGAGGAAATGATCCGCTGTGCCGTAAGTGTATGATCTGGGACGAGAAAGGTCAGGATCAGGATATGCTGGCGTTCACGAGGAAGCTTATTGGCCTGAGAAAAAAATTTCAACTTGTTCTCACATATGGCAGCGTTGACTGGCCGATCGTGGACGATCAGAAGAACACATTGTGCCTTCGTAAAACCTATGAGGGAAAAGCCTTGATTTTTATCTTCAATCACAGCAGCAAAGTGCAGCACGTCACATTGAGTGATTACAAGATATCTTTTGTTAACGTCTGGACAGGAGAAAGCTTTACTTCAGGCACTGTTTCTGTATCTTCGATGCAATTCATCGTACTCGAAACGGATCTATGACAGTTAAAATTGTGTTATCGGTAACAGACATAAAACAATTGTAAACGGTTACAAAACGATTTTATAATATTTTTGTAAGGATAAAAGGGAGGGACAAAAATGAAGTTTATTAGAAAGATTGTTTCCGCGTTAGCCATTTTTGGATTAATTATGGCACTTGCGGCCTGCGGTTCCGGAGGTGCATCGAATGGGAATTCCGGAGGGAAAAAAGTCCTGACAGTATCCGTTGATTCATCAAACGCGGCATATGCTAATTTTGTGAACAGTATTAAAGGTAAGTTCGAAAAAGCGAACAATGCGACGGTAAAAATTGTAAAGAAACCGATGTTTGATCAATTGACTGCCCTTTCACTGGATGGGCCCGCGGGCAAAGCGCCGGATGTCATGCTGGCCCCATATGACCGTGTGGGCGCACTGGGACAGCAGGGACAATTGCTCGAAGTCGACAAGAGCATTCTGGGTTTCCTCAACCAGAAGGCACAGCGACAGGTACAGGTTGGCAGTAAATATTATGGGGTTCCACTGACCATCGAAGCACTTGTCCTCTTCTATAATAAAGATTTAGTTAAGAAAGCGCCGACGACTTTCAAGGATCTGGAGCTACTTGCAAAAGATAAACGGTTTGCCTTTCCTTCTGAACCAGGGAAAAATACCGGATTTCTGGCCAAATGGACTGACTTCTACTATGCCTATGGTCTGTACGCGGGGTACGGTGGTTATGTATTCGGCAATAACAATGCAAACCCAAAGGATATTGGCTTGAATAATTCTGGATCAATTGAAGCCGTAACTTATGCCACCAAATGGTTCCAAAATGTCTGGCCAAAAGGCATGCAGGACGTCAAGGCATCCGGCAACTTTGTGACCAACGAGTTTGTTAAAGGAAAAGCGGGGGCGGTGATTGACGGTCCGTGGCAGGCAGCAGTCTACAAACAGTCAAAAATAAATTATGGGGTCGCAAAGATTCCGACACTTCCGAACGGAAAAGAATACGCGCCGTTTGCCGGTGGTAAAGCGTGGGTAGCATCCGCTTATACAAAGGATCCGAGTCTGGCTAAAAAATGGCTGGCTTATGCAACGAATGCGACTAACTCCTATGTGTTCTATCAGAAATCGAACGAAATTCCGATCAATCCTCAGGCACAGGACAAGGTGAAGAATTCGAGTGATGTGCTGTCGATAGCCGTCATTTCTCAGTATGACTCTTCGATCCCTATGCCATCCATTCCGGAAATGGCCGAAGTATGGACGACAATGGAACCGGCAATGTTCAACGCCGCATCCGGCAAGAAAACGCCGAAGCAGACCCTTGACGACGCTGTGTCGACTTTGCATAAAACGATCGCTCAAAAGTATAAGGACAAATAAGCTCAGTGCGGAATGAAATGGGGGAAGCAACATGAACAATCACCCAATCAAGAAAAGTGTCCGAAAAGCAGGATTGTTGTCCCTCATCCCCGGTTTAGGGCAATTCTATAACGGGCAATTGGCAAAAGGAGTCTTATTTCTCCTTATAACCATTGCTTTCATTATCGAGCTGGCCACGATCGGGATCCCTGCTTTTCAAGGCTTTATCACACTGGGAACGGTTCCTATTCGGGACCATTCCCTTTTCTTGCTTGTTAAAGGCACATTGCAAATCATTATAACCTTTGTCTTCCTGATGGTGATGCTGCTCAGTATCAATGACGCCAGACATGTGGCAAGGCAGTGGAACACATTGGGCATGATTAATAAAAGTGTCGGTTCCATGGTTAAAAATGTGTGGGACAAGGGATTTCCCTACCTTTTGACGATTCCTGCCTACTTCATTATGCTTTTTGTTATTGTGTTTCCGGTGCTTGTAACACTCTTTATGGCTTTTACGAATTATGATTTCTATCATATTCCGCCTGCCAGATTGATTAACTGGGTTGGGCTTCAGAACTTTTTTGACATGTTCTTTCTCAGTTCCTACCGGGATACGTTTGTGACTGTGCTCGGTTGGACCATTACCTGGACTTTGCTGGCAACAACATGTCAGATTGCACTGGGCATTATTACCGCGGTTGTCGCCAATCAGGATTTCATTATCGGTAAACGAATATTCCGGATAATATTCCTGCTGCCGTGGGCAGTGCCAGCGTTTGTCACGATCATGAGTTTCTCCAATATTTTTAACGACAGCATAGGCGCCATTAACCAGCAGGTTCTGGCAGTCCTGAATTATATTCCATTTGTCCATATTCCGGATATACCGTGGAAAACGGATCCCTTCTGGACCAAAACGGCCTTAATCATGATTCAGACCTGGCTTGGATTCCCCTATATTTTTGTGATGGTTACGGGAGTACTGCAGTCCATTCCCGGGGATCTGTACGAGGCCGCAAATATTGATGGTGCCAATTTCATTCAGAAATTTACCCGGATCACGCTTCCGATGATTTTATTCGCGACGGCGCCGGTTTTCATTACGCAGTATACATTCAACTTCAATAATTTTTCCATCATTTATCTGTTCAATTCCGGCGGCCCAGGAGATGTGGGTGGCGGAGCAGGTTCAACGGATATCCTGCTGTCCTGGATTTACAAGCTGACAACGGGGACGTCACCGCAATATCAGTTGGCTTCAGCGGTTACCATTGTCATCTCGATCATCGTCATCAGCGTTTCACTCTTTGCTTTCAAGAAAACACACGCCTTCAGTAACGAGGAGATGATGTAAAATGAGGCGTCTCCTGCGTAATCAGAAATCAAATAAATTTTTCGGCCGATTCTTTACGTATTTATTTTTGATTGTTCTCAGCATCATAATCCTTTATCCGCTGTTCATCACCGCCCAGTCCGCCTTTAATGTCAGCAACCTTGCTGCGTTCACACTGGATTGGCATATGCAGTGGACACTTGATAATTTCCGCCAGCTTTTTTCACAGACCCTTTATTTAACCTGGTTCAAAAATACGATCATTATTGCGATTTCAACAATGATCATCCAGGTCATTATCGTGACGCTGGCCGGTTATACCTATAGCCGTTATCGGTTCAAAGGGCGCAAAAACGGATTGATTTTCTTCTTGATCATTCAAATGGTGCCGACAATGGCGGCACTGACAGCATTCTTTGTCCTTGGATTAATTATTAACGGACTGGACCAGTACTGGTATCTGACTTTGGTTTATGTCGGTGGCGGGATACCTATGAATACGTGGCTTATGAAGGGTTATTTTGATACGATTCCGCGCGATCTAGATGAATCGGCCCGCATCGATGGCGCGGGGCATCTCCGCATCCTTTGCCAAATTAACCTCCCACTGGCGATGCCGATGATAGCGGTTCAGGCATTATGGGCGTTTATGGGTCCCTTCGGAGATTATCTTCTGGCGGCTTTTTTGCTGCGCACACCGAGTAATCTGACGGTCGCTGTCGGTTTGCAGCAGTTTATCGCAAATCCAACGAATCAGAATATCTCCCTGTTTGCAGCGGGGTCTTTCCTGATTTCAATACCTATCGTTGTTCTGTTCTTCTTTTTGCAGCGCTATTTCCAAAGTGGGCTGACGGCCGGTGGAACAAAGGGCTAATCCTTTTATTTTACTTTGAACGATGATCCATGTGTGATTGATTCATCATAGCGATTTCCTTAGGGTGTGAAGTCAATGAAACCAAATTTAAACCGGTTTCCAGTCAATTATTTTGTTAATATGTGCTCCTTGAAACGGATTTTTACCGAGAGGCGAAATCTGAATGGGTGGAAACTGGCCTTTCTATTTTTATTTCTCAGTGCCAGTCTCATGATGCCTCTGACTCTGCGGCTCTCAGCCCTAAAAACTGTACCGTTCACTTTCTTAGCACCGTCAGTCAGCAGAGCGATCTCTTCTGACTTTGTGACGCAGATTCAGAAAGATGCAATCAAGGGTGGAGTTCTTTCAGGTACCGTCTATGAACAGAGGCACGGAAGAAACCTGCTCGCCGTTGATCCAGAGAACCGGTGGAGAACGATTGGGCAAAAGTACCATCAAAAGGTGCAGAACTTTAAGAATGTGATCATCTTTCAGAAACAAAAAATGATCATCAGTGATCAAAATGGTTTTGGTTTTTCTGTCACTTATCCTAAAGATCAGGCCATTTCATTAAGCGGCCGCAAAGAAAGTCTGGAAAATATGGTTTCACAGCTATGGGTCAGACAGTATAAACTGGAACTCATCACGGTGCTCTCTGTACTTTGCTTTGCAGGATTGTTTTTTTCAAATTTCCTTCTTATGGGAATGATGAGCTTCATTATATGGCTCACAGGTCGTTCAAAGCTCTCGGATATTCATTCTTTTCGAGAGGCCCTGTCCCTAGTAATTCTGGCTGCCGGGCTCCCTTCGCTTGCAGCTTGTGGATTTTCCCTGATTTCGTTTGACTTTGGGACAATGATCATGATTCAGTCTTTTGGTATCGTTCTGATGATCGCTCTTGTATTCTTGAGAACACATTTTCAAAATGAGCGGGGCCTGGAAAATACAAATCGGCGCTTGCAGGCAGTGGGAGATGAGAATAAATGACGGGTACACGGTTGTTTGAAACAGAACCTTGGAAACTGGCGACACATCAACTTCATAAGAATCAAATGAGGCTGCTGGAAAGTTTGACATCTCTCGGCAATGGATATATGGGCATGCGCGGCAATTTTGAAGAAACTTATACCGGGGATCACCATCAGGGCACCTATATAGCCGGGATCTGGTATCCCGACAAGACAAGGGTCGGCTGGTGGAAAAATGGTTATCCGGAATATTTTGGCAAAGTGATCAATGCCATGAATCTGATCGGTGTACAGCTTTTTTTGGATGGTGAAGAGGTGGATCTTTATAAGGATCAGCTTGAAGATTTTTACCTCGAACTGGATCTGCGCAAGGGGCTTTTAAAGCATAGCTACGTCGTGGTCAAACGTGGCAAGAGAGTGAAGGTTGAGTCTGAGCGGTTTTTCAGCATTATCAATAAAGAAATCTGTGCCATTCGCTTTAGGGTCACGAATCTGTCTGAAGGCGTATCCGTGCGCCTGATCCCCTTCCTCGACGGAGACGTTCGGAACGAGGATTCAAATTATGACGAGATGTTCTGGAAGGAAACCGGTAAAAGATCTGGCGACAGGCGATCCAACCTGTCCGTGCGGCTGATCGATAATTCTTTTGGAACACCGGTGTTTGCGGTGTCTGCATCAATGGGTGTACGGACCGAAGAGCGTGCGTCTGTTTCGGCCCATCAAAGAAAATTATATGTCGCTCAGTCCTGTGATATTTTTCTGGGCCCGGGGAAATCGATCACTCTCGATAAGTTGGTCGCCGTAACAACAAGCAGAGATTATGAACCTGGGAATTTGGCGGAAAGATCCGATGAACTGCTTGATCAGGCACTGGACAGCGGCTATGAAGATTTGAAAAAAGAGCATGCTGCTGCCTGGCAAAGACGCTGGAGGAAAGCAGATGTCACCATTCAGGGTGATGACGAGGCTCAGCAAGGGATCAGGTTTAATCTGTTCCAGCTTTTCTCCACTTACTACGGGGAGGATGCACGTCTGAATATTGGCCCCAAGGGATTCACTGGTGAAAAGTACGGCGGGGCGACGTACTGGGATACTGAGGCTTATGCTGTTCCATTTTATCTGGCGGTCGCAGATCCCCGGATTACGAAACAACTGCTCTTGTACCGATATAATCAATTGGAAGGAGCTTATTATAATGCCCGTCAGCAAGGCTTGAAGGGCGCGCTCTATCCGATGGTCACTTTCACTGGAATTGAGTGTCATAATGAATGGGAAATTACCTTTGAGGAAATTCATCGCAATGGCGCGGTGGCTTATGCGATCTACAACTACGTGAATTATACTGGAGACGAATCCTACATCGCAAAATACGGGATTGATGTACTGGTCGGAATCAGCCGTTTCTGGACAGACCGCATCCATTTTTCAAAGAGAAAACAAAAGTTCATGATTCACGGCGTAACCGGCCCGAACGAGTATGAAAATAACGTTAATAACAATTGGTACACGAACCAAATGGCGGCGTGGACTTTGAATTACACGATCAGCGTCCTCAATCTGATTGGTGATGAAAAATATAAAGAACTCGGGCTATCAGAGAATGAAGTGGCTCACTGGCGAGATATTGTCGATAAGATGTACTACCCTTTGGATCAAAAACTCGGTATTTTTGTTCAGCAGGACACCTTTCTGGATAAAGAAATTAAGCCGGTTTCTGAAATCCCTGAGGAGGAGAGGCCGATCAATCAGCACTGGTCGTGGGACAGAATTCTGCGTTCCTGTTTTATCAAGCAGGCAGATGTGCTGCAAGGAATCTATTTCTTAAATAACCAGTTCACAATGGAGGAGAAAAAGAGAAACTTTGAATTTTATGAGCCGCTGACCGTGCATGAATCCAGCCTTTCGGCATCGGTTCACTCGATACTGGCATCAGAACTGAGAAAAAAAAGAAAAGCGCTGGAACTCTACAAAAGAACAGCCAGGCTTGATCTGGACGACTATAATCATGATACCGTTGACGGCCTCCATGTCACTTCAATGACCGGCAGCTGGCTGGCCATTGTTCAAGGCTTTGCCGGGATGAGGACTTTTGACGGAACGCTTTCTTTCAATCCTTATTTGCCGGAGGATTGGCAGTCCTATTCGTTTAAAGTGAATTATCGGGGAAGGCTGATCGAAGCGATCGTTAACAAGGAAAAAGTGATCCTGACATTACTGTCGGGAGATCCACTGAAACTTAAACTGTTCAATCAGCCGCTCTTGCTGGAGCAGAGCCTTACAGGAAGGTTGATTGAAAATGATGAGGTGAGCGGGCAATGAAAGCGGTTGTTTTTGATCTGGATGGCGTTATCACCGATACGGCAAAATATCATTTTAGAGCATGGAAGCATCTTGCCGAATCCATCGGCATTCACATTGATGAAGCTTTTAATGAACATCTGAAAGGCATAGGAAGGATGGATTCACTGGAGCGGATTCTAAAATTTGGCGGGCGTGCACCTGATTTTTCAGAAGAAGAGAAAAGCAGGCTTGCTGAACAAAAGAATGAAGACTACCGCCGTTTGATCGCTGCCATGACACCTAATGATATACTCCCGGGAATTCAGGATTTTCTGGAAGAATTGAGAAACGCAGGTATAAAGATCGGCCTGGCGTCTGCGAGCAAAAACGGACCGTTCATTCTGAAGTCACTACAGATATCTTCCTATTTTGACACAATCGTGGATCCGGCTAAATTAAAAAAAGGAAAGCCTGATCCGGAAATTTTTTCAACAGCGGCTGTTCAGCTCGGGGCTGAACCCCGGGAGTGTGCAGGGATTGAGGACGCCGTGGCGGGAATTCAGTCAATCAACGCGGCCGGACTGTTTTCCGTAGGTGTCGGCGTTCCTGAAGATGCCCGTCCTGACTGGCGTGTAGCGTCAACGCTTGAACTTACATGGGATTCACTGAGAAAACATTGGATTGAAAAAGGCTAAGTTTAAATTTAATGTTGTTTTTGCCCCTCCGTTGATTGGAGCGGAAAGCGAGCACCTGGAGCGAAAATAAACGGCGTTGAAAACGGTATTTTTATACAGGAGTGAACCGAAATGGGAGATTGGTGGAAGAAAGCAGTCGTTTATCAGATCTATCCGCGCAGCTTTAAAGATTCTAATGGGGACGGATTCGGAGATTTGAGCGGTATTATTGAAAAATTGGACTATTTAAAGAATCTGGGTGTCGACATTATCTGGTTAAGCCCGGTGTACCAGTCCCCTCAAAAGGACAATGGCTATGACATCAGCGACTATCGCAAAATTGACCCGAGATTTGGTACAAATGAAGATATGTATCGTCTTCTCGATCAGGCGCACCGCCGCAATATTAAAATTGTCATGGATCTTGTGGTCAACCATACATCAGATCAGCATTACTGGTTTCAGGAAAGCCGGAAATCAAAAGACAACCCTTATCGCGATTACTATTTCTGGCGCGATCCAAAACCGGACGGATCAGAGCCGAACAATTGGGGGTCACACTTTTCAGGATCCGCGTGGACATTCGATGAGGAGACCGGCCAGTATTATCTCCATTACTTTACAAAACAGCAGCCGGACCTTAATTGGGAAAACGAGAAAGTGCGTCAGGCGGTGTATGATGTGATGCGATTCTGGATGGATAAGGGTGTCGATGGATGGCGGATGGATGTCATCGGAGGAATTTCCAAATACACGGATTTTCCCGATTATCCTGAGACGAATGGTCAGAAGTATGTATTGGGCAAATATCATGCAAATGGACCTCGGCTGCACGAATATGTTCAGGAAATGAATCGTGAAGTACTCTCAAAGTACGATTGTGTGACGGTCGGTGAAGCGAACGGATCGGATATTGAAGCAACAAAAAAATATACCGATCCGCGCCGCCATGAACTCAATATGGTTTTCAACTTCGATCACATGGCTGCCGATCAGAAACGGGGAACACCGGCAGGCAAATGGGCGGTCAAGCCTTTTGATCTCGTTGAATTGAAGAAGACGTTGTCGGACTGGCAGCTTGAACTTGCTGAAAATGGATGGAACACACTCTACTTTGAAAATCATGACCAGGGCCGCGTCATTTCGCGTTATGGCAATGACACAGCCTATCGGGTTCAGTGCGCGAAAGCCTTTGCGACGGTCCTTCATGGACTGAAGGGAACTCCTTATGTTTACCAGGGCGAAGAGATCGGAATGGTGAACTGTGATTATGAGCTTAATGACTATCGCGATGTGGAGATCCACAATGCTTACAGGGAACTGGTCATTGAGGAAAAAATAATGACAGAAAAAGTATTCCTCGATGCTGTGGCAAAGGTCGGCAGAGATAATGCCCGTACGCCGATGCAATGGAATAATGGATCGCATGCGGGGTTCACTGAAGGCACACCATGGCTGAAGGTAAATTCCAATTACAAAGAGATCAATGTCAGTCAGGCACTAAATGATCCGGATTCGATCTATTATTATTACCAGAAACTGATTGAATTGCGGCATACACATGATGTGTTGACAAATGGAGATTTCAGCCTGCTGCTCCCTGATCATCCACACATATTTGCGTACACCCGGCATTCGGAACAAGAAGATTTACTTGTTGTCGCAAATCTTAGCGAAAGTCAAGAGGTGGCAACAGTCAGCACGGAAGGATGGTCGCCACTTATATACAACTATCCGGATCCACCGTCAGCTTTGTCAGAAATTCAGCTTCGTCCTTATGAAGCGGCAATTTTTCACAGAGCGGCGGGCGAATCAGAGCAACTTCCGGCAAATACCTGACAGCAGGCTGTGCCGTCAGGCATTAATAAATCGGGATTCTTATTTATTATAATGGTAGAAAAAATCAGTAAAAGGCGGCGGGGAGTGCGGACATGGACATTAAAAACCTTATCAGGCGTTATCCCGGTACAGTTGTAGACAATGTGCCGTTTCATCCCGATGAAGACATGCTTTATTTTTATGAAAGCCCTTATTATATAGGCGTGCCCTCTCTGGGGCTTTCAGACCGGGAACGCCAATTGTTGAAAATACTGCTAAACGAAGAGATCCCGCCGTATTTTTCTGAAAAATCCAGAGTCTGGTATGACCGATTGATAAAGGGTCAGCCAGTGGAAAAAACAGAAACGCATGAAAAGGTTAGGTTTATTCACTTTCACACTGCCGTAGCGCTTACACGAAGCAACCTGATTGAGTGGCGATCGGCGCTGGAAGCCTTTTTTGAAGAAACGGCCTGTTTCATTTATCTTTCCTCGCAAAACGGATTGATTATTGAAGAGGAAGGGATGATGGAAGGGGAAGCACTCCGAGCCATTGCCAATACGCTTGAAAATGATTTTTCCGTCAAGACACATTTTCAGCTTGGCCTGCGTTACCCCCTAACACCTCTAATCAGAGATGCTTATCTGGAGGAACTCAGCCTCTTTCAACATCAGTTGGCCCATTCAGGTCTTCAGGAAGTGAGCAGTGTGGAACATGGCTTTTTCTCATTGATCAGATCGCATATCAGTAAATCAGCCATTCTCAGTGAAGTGAAGGCAATGGTAGCTGATGATTCGGGGTGGGTGACGATCATCAGAGCGTTATGGGGAAATCAGGGGAACATCAGCATGGCTGCGAAACAACTTTTCATGCATCGAAATACGCTGCAAGCACGCATGGACAAATTTTTTGAACAAACCGGTATTTCATTGAGGCGAATGGACGGGTTGACCATTGCCTATCTATCCACTCTTGAATGATTCGCCCAAAAAGATTCCCGCACCGCCATTCATTTGGCAGAGCGGGAATCTTTTAATTTGCAGAATATCATTCGACTGTTAGCGCCGTTTCTGTTTCAGGGTCAAAAAAGTGAGTTTTACTGATGTTGAATGCCAGGTCAACGTTGTCCTGCGCATGATACTCGGTACGCGCATCGACCCGCGCGATGAACTGATGGTTCCCGACCTGAGAGTGGAGCATAAACTCTGCTCCGGTCAGTTCCGCGATGATAATTTTCGCGTGGATAACACTTGCGGGGGTTGATTCGATAACCACCGGCTCGTCGTGAATATCCTCCGGCCGGATGCCCATGATGATTGGTTTATCAATAAAATTTTTTGCCCGTAGAATTTTTAGCTTACCTTCCGGAACTTCAAGATCGATCGCGTCTCCCTTGAAATGATTGCCCTCAAGTTTTCCATGAAAGAAATTCATTGGTGGTGAACCGATAAAACCGCCGACGAACAAATTTTTCGGGTTGTCGTAGACCTCCTTAGGCGTCCCGACCTGCTGAATCACTCCGTCCTTCATGATAACAATCCGTGTCGCCATGGTCATCGCTTCGGTCTGATCATGGGTGACATAGATCATTGTTGCTTCAAGATTCTGATGCAGTCTGCCGATTTCCGAACGCATCTGGACACGAAGTTTCGCATCCAGGTTCGACAGCGGCTCGTCCATCAGGAACACTTTTGCGTCACGGACTATTGCCCGTCCGAGAGCGACTCTCTGCCTTTGACCGCCTGAAAGAGCTTTTGGTTTTCTGTCGAGATAATCCTTGATTCCCAAAATTTCCGCGGCTTGCTCCACCCGCTTCCTGATCTCGGTTTTCGGAAACTTTCGCAGTTTCAAACCGAACGCCATATTCTCGAAGACGGTCATATGCGGGTAAAGGGCATAGTTTTGGAAGACCATGGCAATGTCACGATCCTTAGGTGCCACATCATTCATCTTTTTGCCGTCAATGTAAAGATCGCCTTTTGAAATTTCCTCCAGCCCGGCGATCATGCGAAGGGTGGTCGACTTTCCACATCCCGATGGTCCGACAAAAACGATGAATTCCTTATCGTTGATGTCCAGATTAAAATCACTGACAGCCGTTACATTATTGTCGTATACTTTATAAATATGTTTCAGTGAAAGTTCTGCCATGTTCTTATCACACCCTTAATTTGATAACTCAATAATAATGTAAGCGGTTACTTTAGTAAATGGCAAGGTGCTCAATTTTTGTTCCCATGTATTGTGCAACCTGTTCCGAGTTCTCAGAATGGATCGGGTCAGGCTTGAAGGGCCTGCTAGATGAAATCTGCAAAACAATCGGGTATACTTAAGCTATCCAAGATGAAGAAAGGGGGGAATCCTGGTGGCTGAACAAGAATCAGAGGAATTGAAAGATCGGGTGCTTGAGGCTCTGGAGGATGTGCTCGACCCGGAGCTGGGTATCGATATTGTAAATCTTGGCCTGGTTTACGGCGTTGATATAGATGACGATAACAATGTTGTAGTTACGATGACGCTGACCTTTATGGGCTGCCCGCTGTCCGCATCGCTCTCATATGAAGTGAAGCGTGTCCTTAGTGAGATTGAAGAAATAAAAGAAGTGGAAGTTAATTTTGTATGGGATCCGCCCTGGACAAAGGACCGCATGTCGCGATATGCGAGAATCGCTCTCGGACTTTCCGATTGAACAAGTGCTCCTCTTTCCCGGAGCGCTTGTTTTGTTATGACACTCTTTATTGCCGCATAGACTGGCATTAGTGTCCGAAGCATCGGGAGGGTTAATGAATGAAACAGGTCATCGTTTTTGGCGGTCTGTCTGCTTACGGTTTTCCCATTTCTGAAGCCCTTGCCGAGAAGGGAAATACAGTTATCTCAATCAGCTCGGCTCTTAATTCGAAGGAAAAAGCGGAGGAGGATGAGCGGGCGCTCTTTTTGGGAAGAAACGCCCTTTTTCGGACAGTGGATCATCCCAAAAATCCGATTCGCGAAGCATTTTGTATTGCTGACTCATTCAGAAGAGATGAATCGGCAAACAGGCAGTTAAAGGCGAAACTGAAACCAATGTTGGATGCTGTAGCCGGAAGCTCCAAGGAACCCGCTATTTTTCTCTCAACGCTTGAAGTTTATGATCCAAATTCAGTTTATCGCGGCGAGAAAAGGGTGGTGCGTCCTATCACTGATGCAGGAAAAAGAGCGGCGCAGATGGAGCAATTTTTTTGCAGTGCATGCCGCGACCGGGCACGAAACAAGGCGGCCATTTTCCGAACGGATCTCTCTCAAATGAAGACGAGAGGCTCACATACCGCACTTTTGATGGCGGAACTGATAGCCGCACCTTTTATCGGACTTCAGATTTTTAATTATGATGGCGGCAGCAAATCCGGAGAAGGCTGCAACCAAAAGTTAAAGGACCTATTTCATGAAAAATTCGACTGGCTCTGAGCAGGAAAACATGTAACAATCCCATGAGCCGGATTAGGAAAACCATTTATTATAATGAAGAAAAAAATCCGGGAAAGGAACCGATCCCGGAGATCAAAAGATCATTATCAAACAGATGCTCTGTTTAAGGCCTCTTGAAAAATTTAAGAAGGGGAGACAGCTGCTTGATCGCCGGAGCGGCCTGATTCAGGACTGTAACGAGCTGATTCGCGCCGCTCATCATTTTGCCGACATCTATATGTCCGTTCTGATCTGTAAAAGGCTTCATAAAAGAAGTCTGAGGACGGGCGGGTGGCTGCATACCGCTTGCCTGAGGGGCACCGTTCTGATAGAATGCTTGTGGCGGAGCAGTGGGCGGCGTTTGTTGGCCGAACATCATATAAGTAAATGGATCATAGATACTGTCTCTCGGATTTTGACCGGGCTGTGCCATAATTTTTCCTCCCTGCTTAAGTCAATGATTCTTAATGGGTACCTGGAATCGTTATATTTTATTCTATGCTCATCCTTTTAAAAGGTGAGGTTCATCAGCCCGTAGTCACGTTGCCTGATATGTTATTAATGGGGACAATGATCTTTTGCCTGTTGGACAAATATTTTCTGTTGTATTATATTGTTACCAAGTCATTATATATACTGTTATGATCTGAGAGGAGAATTGCGGATGTCCGCAGGAATACTAGGAATTGGTAAGTTTGTTCCTGAAAAAGTACTAACAAATTTTGATCTTGAGAAAATTATGGATACATCTGATGAATGGATCCGCACAAGAACAGGAATCGAAGAAAGACGGATCGCCGATAAAGATACAGATACATCGGACATGGCTTTTATCGCTGCGAAAAAGGCGATTGCAAACTCGGGACTTAACGTCGCGGATATCGATATGATCATTGTTGCAACAGTAACGCCTGATCAGCCCTTTCCTTCTGTTGCGTGTATGTTACAGGACAGGCTGGGAGCGGGTAAAATACCGGCGATGGATATCAGCGCCGCATGCTCCGGCTTTATTTATGGTGTTGTGACGGCAAAACAATTTATTGATACTGCCGTTTACAAAAACATTCTGGTTGTCGGTGTTGAAAAGTTATCAAAAATCACCAACTGGGAAGACCGGACAACCGCTGTACTCTTTGGGGATGGGGCTGCGGCCGCAGTTGTTGGACCTGTTTCGGAAGGCAAGGGAATCCTTTCGTTTGATCTCGGCTCGGACGGAAGCGGAGGCATGAGCCTGTATCAGGATGGCGACATTATTAAAATGAATGGCCGTGAGGTCTTCAAGTTTGCCGTGCGGCAGATGGGCGAATCCGCGGTGGACGTCGTAGAGAAAGCCGGTCTGAAGAAAGAGGATATCAATTATCTAATCCCGCATCAGGCAAATATCCGGATTATGGAAGCCTCCAGAGAAAGACTGGATATTCCCGAAGACAAAATGATCAAAACCATACAGAAATACGGGAATACCTCTTCCTCATCAATCCCACTGGCGTTGACCGATGCGCTTGAGAGCGGGCAGATTAAAGACGGAGATCTGATTGTCATGGTCGGATTCGGCGGCGGCTTGACATGGGGTGCGCTGACACTGCGGTGGGGCAGATAACTTATTTAAGATAGGCCATGATCAAAAGCGCTGGCACAGCCAACTTAATATAAAGGAGAGAACAGAATGAAAAGAAGAGTCGTTGTTACCGGGTTAGGTGCAGTAACACCTCTTGGAAATGATGTCGAATCAACATGGAAAAATGCGATTGCCGGCAAATCCGGTATCGACATCGTAACACGGGTAAATCCTGATGATTTCCGGGCCAAAGTGGCCGGTGAAGTGAAGGATTTCAATCCGGAAGATTTCATGGATCACAAAGACGCGCTCCGGATGGACCGATTCACTCAGTTTGCTGTCGCAGCGGCTAAGATGGCGGTCGCCGACGCAGGGTATGTGATTGATGAAACGAATGCTGAACGGATCGGTGTCTGGATCGGCTCGGGTATCGGAGGCATGGAAACCTTCGAGAATGAGCTCAGGACCGCGATAGAAAAAGGATATCGAAGGGTCAGCCCCTTCTTCGTGCCAATGATGATACCGGATATGGCTTCGGGCCAAGTATCCATTCTTCTCGGGACGAAAGGAATTAACTCCTGTACAGTCACGGCCTGCGCCACGGGGACCAATTCGATCGGGGATGCCTATGAAGTGATCAGCCGTGGAGATAATGACGCGGTCATCTGCGGAGGCAGTGAAGCACCCCTGACCAATATGTCCTTTGCGGGATTCAGCTCCTCACGGGCGCTTTCCACCAATCCGGACCCGAAGACGGCATGCCGACCGTTTGACAAGAAACGCGACGGCTTCGTCATGGGAGAAGGCGCGGGGATAGTCCTTCTGGAATCCCTTGATTCCGCTCTGAAGCGTGGTGCGCATATTTATGCGGAAGTGGTCGGCTATGGAGCCACAAGCGATGCCTTTCATGTGACGCGACCGGATCCGGATGGCAAAGGTGCTGTCCGTTCGATGAAGATGGCTCTGGAAAACGCGGGTCTGACCACAGGCCAGGTTGATTATATTAACGCTCATGGAACAAGTACGGCCGCAAACGATTCAACTGAAACTAAGGCGGTGAAAGCTGTCTTTGGTGATGATGCCTATCAAGTAGCGATCAGTTCGACAAAATCGATGACCGGGCATCTCCTTGGTGCTTCCGGCGGCGTTGAAGCTATTTTTTCAATAAAAGCCATTGAAGACGGAATTGTTCCGCCAACCATTAATTATGAAACGCCTGATGAGGAATGTGATTTGAACTACGTAACAAATGGCGCGATTAAGAAGGATGTAACGGTTGCCATGAGTAATTCATTCGGATTTGGCGGACACAATGCAACACTGGTATTCAGGAAATTTGAGGATTAAACTTGATAAAGTGATTGAACGAGGCACCTGAGGAAATCTCTCAGGTGCCTTTTTTGATAGGCTATGTTTAAATTCAGTGTTGATTTTGCCTCTCCGTTGATTGGCGCGGATCGCCCGCGGAAAGCGAGCGCGTGGAGCGAAAAGCAACAGACAAGTTTAACAAAGTCTTTGATAAAATCCGTTGCTAAAATGCCGAGGGTTATAGTCTAGTAGGTTCAGTCATAGACATAGTGAAACTGAATGAACGATCCTTCTGAAAGGCCGATTCAAGGCAGAATAAATTTTCCCATTCATGTCCATAATGTTTTCAAATCAAAAAAAGAGGAGACGACATATTCATGGAGATACTGAGTGATATCTGGGTCAATTGGTTTGAAGGCGAAGAAAACAGCTATAATGTCTGCGAATTTTATGAATGGCGCAAGCATGATTTTATTGAGCTTCTTGATCAGGTACCGCTCGTCAAAGTGGAAAAGCCGTTTCTGGATTATATTGAGAACGACTTGCTGGATCTTCCCGAGGAGCTTCTGAAAGATATCCGGAATAAGAGTGTGATCTGCAAAAACAACCAAAGAGAAGTCATAGAATATTGTTTCATTGCCACGGACGGTGAACGCTGCATCGCAGCTGACACGCTTGGATACGCCGTTCCTGTAAGAAAGAGCAGACTCATCCCAAGGCAGGAAAATATAATTCTGGATAAAGTGGGCAAGATGTCCGCTGAACACTATCACCTGCCGGAAGGATTGAGAACGAAAGAGTATCATATGCTTTCTCTGAGTCCGGATCTGATGCTTGGTCTTACCCGAAAAGAGCGGCAAATGAAACAGCTTCTTTTTATGGCCCTTGATCAGCTGCATTCAACCGGCAGTGTCGAGGAACTCCGCTACTGGCACACCGAATGGTACCCCACAAAGTACAAAGAAAGCAGGGAAATGAGCGCGGAGGACGCGTTTTGCGATCTTGTTGAAGGGATGAAGCATGGCTGGTCGGAAAGGCACGCGGACATTTGTGAGCGGATGATCAGAGGGCAGTCGTATTTCGAAAAACTTTGGGAACTCGAGCACGTACCCAAGGTCCAGTAGTCGCAATATTAACGAAAAGAGATTTAAATAATGATAAAACAAGCCGGAGCAATTTTTTACTGCTCCGGCTTGTTTTATATGAGGTTGCAGCTTGTAATGTTCGACAGTTCTTCTTTCACAGACGGTTGATTCTGCCGATACCCAGTGCCTGCTCAGTATCCTTCAATGTTTTTCTGGCAATCGCGTATGCCTTTTCTGCCCCTTCATCAAGCACTTCATCGAGTTCTGAGGATTCAATCAGGTTGTTATACTTCTCCTGAATCGGCTTAAGCATACCGACAACGGCTTCCGCAACATCCGTTTTAAATTCTCCATACCCCTTTCCTTGATAGGCGGATACGAGATCGTCGACCGATCTCCCGGAACAGAGCGAGTATATATCCAGCAAATTTGAGACACCGGGTTTTTGCTCTCTGTCATATCGAATGGACGCTTCGTCGTCCGTGATTGCACTTTTTATTTTCTTTATAATATCTTTCTCTGAATCCAGCGTAAAAATAGTTGCCTTTTTGTTCTTGTCCGACTTGCTCATTTTCTTGGTCGGTTCTGCGAGGGACATAATTCTCGCGCCGACCGGAGGAATATAGGGCTCGGGGATTGTGAAGACTTCTCCATATTTATTATTAAACCGCTCGGCAAGATCGCGGGTCAGTTCAAGGTGTTGTTTCTGGTCCGCGCCGACAGGAACAAGGTCCGTGTGATAGAGCAGGATATCGGCTGCCATTAAAGGTGGATAAGTCAGCAATCCGGCGGGAATAGCGTTCTTTCCCTGTGATTTATCTTTGTACTGGGTCATTCTTTCCAATTCGCCCATATAGCTGACGCACTGCATAATCCATCCCAGCTGCGCGTGGCAGGGAACCTCGGATTGAATAAACAGAATCGAACGTTTCGGATCAATGCCTATCGCCAAATAAAGTGCGGCGAGATTGTGAATGTTTTTCTGAATTTCGACCGGATCCTGAGGCAGGGTTATCGCATGTTCATCGACGATGCAATAAATGCAGTCATTTCCTTCCTGAAGTGTTACAAAATTTTTCATGGCTCCCAGATAGTTACCCAGAGTCGGTATTGATGTCGGCTGGACACCGGAAAAAATCTTTGGCAAATCGCTCATCCTCCTGATTGTTGAAAGTAAAATTGCTGCCTCGTCATCCTAAAAAAATGTATAAAAAAAAGCCCATCATCCTGAAGGGACGAATAGACCGCGGTGCCACCCTATTATTTCCTGTAAAAGGAAACAACTCATCTCCAATCGTTCACAAAATTGTGCGAAAGATCAGATCCGCTGTAACGTGCGGACACGGCATAACCTACTAACTGCATCACTTCGCAGATACATTCAGCTTGCAGCTCAAAAGCCCATTCAGCATCATTCCGCCACCCGGTTTCCATCTTATCCAGGCTCTCTCGAGACTTTCCGGTGCCTACTCTTCTTTTTCATCGCAATTCTTACTGTTTTCATGACATTCACTGATCAGGGGATTCTATTCCCCAAATAATTACCTAGAATTATACAAAATCAGTTTGATAAAAGCAAATACTCAATCGAATGATGACTCATCAACCTCCATGCACATCAGATTTTAAAAAAATTTACACTATATTCACATTTCGATAAAAAATCTGAAATTTGATGTATAATATTCCCCATGGCGAGCAAGTCTGCAGCGAACCGTTAATGTTAATCAGGAAATTTCAGGGGGCGTAAGTATGATGACAAGAAAAACAAAATTCAGGCTTTCAGTATCGTTGTTTCTATCACTGGTACTGATTCTGTCTGCCTGCGGATCCAGCACATCGTCAAAGAATACCGGTTCCGTTCAACTGGCTGCCAAGCAGCAGCTGAATCTGACAACGACTTCCGACATTCCGACACTGAATTATACTCAGGCAACGGACACACAGTCGACTAACACTCTGGAAATGGTCAACAGCGGCCTGACAAGGATGCATGACGGAAAAGTGGAATGGGATCTTGCAGCCGGTGCACCAAAGGTGAGCGCCGACAAAAAAACGTATACTTTTACGCTGCGCAAGGGAATCAAATGGTCGGATGGAAAACCCGTTACGGCGCAGGACTTTGTTTTCGGCTGGCATTATGAAAATGATCCGAAGGCAAAACCTGCCTATAATTTCCTCTACGCTTCAGCAAGTATCAAAAATGCCGCGAAAATACAAAATCCGAAAGATCCGATGTACGGAAAATATAATAATCTAGGTATAAAGGCGATTGGAACAGATCAGGTGCAGATCACGTTCGATCAGCCAGCGCCTCCGTTTTTTCTGAGCCTTCTGTCGACGCCGGGCTTTTTTCCTCAGCGTCAGGATTTTGTAACAAAGCAGGGAGCGAATTTCGCACAGGGACCGCAAAACCTTCTCTATGATGGGCCATTTAAACTGCAGAGCTGGTCGAAAGGCAGCGGCTGGACCTACGTGAAAAACAAGGATTACTGGAATGCATCAAAAATACACCTGACTCAGGTTAATTTTAAAGTGATAACGGTGGAAGCGACGCGTATCAATCTCTACAAGACGGGAGCCTCCGACGCCATCGAAAATTTATCGGGTGATTTTACGGATCAGTTGAAAAAAACAAATCCCGGTGAGGTTCACAGCGGACTAACATCAACGACCCGCTTCCTCTATGTCAATCAGAAGACCAATAAATATTTGCGGAATCTCAGCTTAAGAAAAGCGCTGAATGAATCCATCGACCGTGAATCTTTCGTGAAAACACTGATGAACAATGGTTCTGTTGCTTCGCATTTTGCCGTTCCTCAAGATTTCGTCAAAGGTCCGGACGGGAAGGACTTCCGCTCAGTGGCTCCGAAGGGATATCTGATAGATGAGAGCACAAAGCAGGCACAGAGTGACTGGAATACGGCCAAGAAGGAACTTGGCATTAAAACATTGAATTTAACTTTGCTGACACAGGATGGCGATCAGCTGAAAAACTGGGATCAGTACCTCGTTTCACAGATTGAAAGCAAGCTCAAAGGTGTACAAATCAAGATCAATCAGCAGCCATTTGCCAATTTCCTTAAACTTCAGACAGGGTTTAATTTTGATCTTTCCTATGGCGGTTGGGCACCGGACTATCAGGATCCGATGACCTATCTTGATATGTTCACAACGGATCAGCCCGAAAATTCATCGGCCTGGTCGAACAAATCCTATGACAAACTCATTGCGGATGCCCAGACTCAGACCAACCTGACCACGAGATGGGATGATCTCCAGAGTGCGGAAAAAATTCTGATTCAAGATGTCGGAATCATACCTATTGATCAGGACGGTCAGGTATGGGTGCAGAAACCTTATGTGAAGGGTTTGCAGTATCCGATTTACGGACCGACAGTCGATCTGACAGGAGCCTATATTCTGAAACACTGAAAAGATCAGTGATCATGTGATGAGAAAGAGCCGGGATCAAATAATCCCGGCTCTTTTTGGTGCGCCCGGCATGGACGACAGCTTGGCGGTGAAAGTCCGCTACAGGCTTGGCAGTAGGAACTGTTAGCTAAGGGCAAGGGTGTCCATCGTGAGGTGGAATCTGAAGGAAGCCGGAGGCAA
>NZ_SRJD01000015.1 GCF_004684935.1 Sporolactobacillus shoreae | reverse complement strand
AAGTTTGCCTCCGGCTTCCTTCAGATTCCACCTCACGATGGACACCCTTGCCCTTGGCTAACAGTTCCTACTGCCAAGCCTGTAGCGGACTTTCACCGCCAAGCTGTCGTCCATGCCGGGCGCACCATGAAAAAAAGATCCCCGGGTGGGGATCTTTTTGTTTCAACCGTTTGTTTTACCATCAAGCCTGATAGGCCGGCTGCGGATCAATAACGACTGATTTTTCAATATAAATCTGGTGCCACAGCATGAACATCAGAACCGCCCATATTTTCCGGCTGTTATCCATCAGCCCCTCACGGTGGTCATCAAGTAATTTAAGCGCATAGGATTTGTTAATGAACGGATCCGTTTCGCTGTCATTGATTATTTTCCTTGCCCAGTCATACATTTCATCCTTGAGCCAGATACGGATTGGCACCGGGAAACCCAGTTTTTTCCGGAAAAGAATCGAGTCAGGTACGATGCCACGCATGGCTTCACGGAACGCATATTTCGTTGTGCCTTCCCCTGTCTTCAGTGAGGCAGGAAGCGTCCTGGCCACTTCAAAAACTTCCTTATCCAGGAACGGGACTCGCAGTTCCAGAGAATGAGCCATTGTCATACGATCCGCTACCACGAGTATATCCCCGCGCAGCCAGGTTTCAATATCCACAAGCTGCATCTGATCCAGCTTATTATTCTCTGACGCCTGTCTGTAGATCGGATTCGTGATATCTGTAAACGGTGTCTGCTCGGAGAAAGTTTTCAGTACATATTTCTTCTCTTTCTCATTGAATATAAACGCATTGCCGACATAACGCTCGGACAACGGCGTTGTTCCGCGCAGCAAGAAGCTCCGCCCTTTCATGCCAGCCGGCATTCTGGTTGCCAGCGCATGGAGCAGGTTTTTCCCCGGTTTTGGAACTGAATCAAACCATTTCAGTGAGATCGGTTCGCGGTAGATATTATAGCCGCCGAACAGTTCATCAGAGCCTTCTCCGGAAAGCACGACTTTCACATGTTTTCGTGCCTCGCGGGCAACAAAATAATTGGGAATGGCCGCAGGATCGGCAACCGGGTTGTCCATATGCCAGACGATTTTCGGCAACTCCTCCATACACATCTCAGGCGAGATTTCAAGCGCGTGATTTTCAACCCCGAGTTTTTCAGCCGAATCTCTGGCAATGTCGATCTCGTTGTAGCCTTTGCTCGCAAAGCCGACAGTAAATGTCTTGATATTCTCATTGAAGCGTTTGGCGAGTGCAACAATGCTGGTCGAATCGATGCCGCTCGAAAGGAACGCGCCTACCGGAACATCGCTTCTCATATGCATTTTTACAGAATCGATCAGCACATTCTGAATCTTTTTCTTCGCTTCGTCCAGAGTCTGGTTCACTGGCGCAAAAGCAGGTTCCCAATATGCTTTATTTTGCAGAGGCTCTCCGTTTTTCTTAAGCAAATAGTGCCCCGGCTCCAGACTTTTGATTGTATCCGCCAGAGTCAGGGGCTCAGGAACAAACTGGAAAGTAAGATAATATTGAAGAGCCTTCTCCGCCACCGGGTGCCTGTCCTCACCGATCAGAAGGCTTTTCTCTTCAGACGCAAAGAATATGCCGTCTTCCTGCTCCATATAGTAAAAAGGCTTAATCCCGAAATGGTCACGGGCGGCAAACAGAGTTCTTTCCTGTTTGTCCCAGATAATGAAGGCATACATACCGCGGAAATAATTCACGCAATCCTCCCCGCGGTCCGCGTACAGGGCAACGATGACCTCGGTGTCTGAGGTTGTATTGAACGTGTACCCCTTTTTAATCAGCTCATTCCTGAGTTCCACATAATTATAAACTTCACCGTTAAAGATGATATAATAACGCTCGTTCTCATATGGAAGCGGCTGATGTCCGCCCGCCAGATCGATAATACTCAGTCTGCGGAAGGCGAGCTGTACCTGATCATCGGTATAGTAACCGGCATCATCGGGACCGCGATGATTAATAATACCCGCGCGTGCGGTCATCTCATTCTGTTCGTTATTTCCAGGTTCGAGCTCAATATTATTTGAAATATAACCGCAAAATCCGCACATTATAAACGTCCCCTTTCAGTACCTGCCTGCATTCCCAGCAAATGATGGCACTCATTAATCCATGTAGGCCATGTCAATAACTAAGTTTATCATTCACCGGAATAAATTCAAAGTACTGAAAACGTATTCGGACAATCTTAATGAAAAATTTATTAGGTTTACTTGGAACAGCCCTTTAATTTTGCTCCTTGCCTTCATCATCGACAAAAAATTCCTGGATTGGTACATTTAGAATCGAAGCCGCTTTGGCAAGAGTTTCCGCGGTAATTTTACTGCGGCCGTTTTCCATATAATAGTACCCGTTCGGGCTTCTGTACCCCAGCATCGAAGACATTTTTTCCAAAGACATCTGTTTTTTTCTTATTTCTTTCAGCTTATTCAGGTCGACTGTCAGCATAAATAAATGGCTCCCTTTAGTTACCTTTTCGGTAATTTTTTTTAAATCATACCATAAATAGCTATTGTTTTCATCTTTTTATTTCCCATTTGGCAAATCTAGAGGCTATGAAAAAGGATCGTGATAAACTTTTTCTTATTCAGGAATCAATCATTGCTCCTGAGTTACCAAAGGACCAGACGGGAGGATCATCCTTCGTGGGAAATATTCTCGGTCTCAGAATTCGTTTTCTCCGCGATGAAAAAAATTTGTCGCAGGTGGAAATGGCTGATCAACTCAATATTTCAAATGTCCAGCTTAACCGGTACGAATCTGGCGCGCGTAAACCTGATCCTGAGATGCTTGTCCAGATTGCAGATTATCTGAATGTCTCGGTCGATTTTCTTCTTGGCCGGGTTCCTGCTGTTCAGGAATCACCCTCTTCTTACTTTAGTAAAGACGAGGCGCAGCTTATGGACAGGATCAGGCATCTGCCGGATATGTACCCCTTTATACAGGATCTGGCCACCCATCCGGAAAAGGCCGGAAAACTGATGAAAATTTGGACGATTATCCGGAATGATTAATTTTTCTCTCTTCTTATCTTCCCATTTTTGATCCAATTCATGAAGGTTTTTTCATCCGCCTTATTCTTAATCAGGATAAGGTGCCCATTTACAAACCTCACTTCGCCACATTTTTTCCATTTTAACAAAAATTAAATACTAAAAAAAGGATCCGAAGCAGGATTTTATCTGCTTTTCGGATCCTCTTTTATTAAAGGTTGCCAGCGGAGAAAACTCATCAATTTTAATGACGAGATGAATCCGCGTCTTGGACAACCCCGTACATACAAGAGACAACCTCTCAATCCGTGTTGAAATGAGAACAAGTGTGCTATAATTATCTCAGAAGGAGGTGATCCCATGGTCACGAAGGGCTTAAAATTGAGAGTCTATCCCAACGAACAGCAACGCCAGCAATTGGTTCAAAACTTTGGCTGCACCCGCTTTGTCTGGAATCAGATGCTGGCGATGCTCAATGAGCGGCAAGAAAATAATCCCAGGGCTTCTTTTTTGAATGCTTACGCTCTGAATCACTTGCTTCCCTTGCTGAAAAAGGAACACCCCTTTCTTAAAGAAGCGGAGAGCACCAGCCTGCAGGTTACCAATCAACACTTAATGGAAGCCTTTCACGCGTTCTTTAGAAAAGAAAAAGGATATCCCAAGTTCAAAGCCAAACACGCCTTCAAGCAGAGCTATACCTCCAAGTGCGTGAATGGCAACATCCAGCCCGTCGGCCATCATGGGATTCGCCTGCCGAAACTGGGGATCCTTCGCTTTAAAGCCGGCCAACGGCTCACTGAAACAATCAAACAAGTCACCCTGAGCCGCACGCCGACAGGGAAATACTTTGCCGTCTTAACCGTGGAAGGCGAAAACCAAGCCTTTCCAAAAACCGGCAAAACCGTCGGCTATGATTTAGGCTTAAAAGACCTGCTCGTGGGTTCGGATGTTCAAAGACAGGGCACCTGCCGTCATGACAAGCTCTTGGTGCATAAACTCCGCCTGTGGCAGCGAACATTAGCCCGGCGGCAACGGCTAGCAAAAAAAGCTATTGCCTGGGACCACCACCAAAAGGTGCCCGTACCCCGCACCCTGGTGGATTTTAAAAACGTAGCCAAAGCCCGCCTTCAAGTCGCTCTAATTCATGAAAAAATAGCGAACCAGCGGATGGACAAGCTCCATAAATTGACGACCCAACTCGTGAAGACGTATGACCGGATCGCCCTGGAGAACTTGAAAACCAAAAATCTGCTTCGGAATCATACTCTCGCCCGGGCGATCGCCAACCAGGCGTGGGGTGAGCTCCGGCGGCAGCTCATCTATAAGAGTGCGTGGTACGGCAAAGAGCTCGTGCTTGTGAATCCGTACAAAACGTCGCAGATCTGTTCCACGTGCGGGCATGACGATGGAAAGAAAGCTCTGGCGATCCGGGAATGGACGTGCCCGCAATGCGGCACACACCACGACCGGGACGTCAACGCAGCGATCAATATCAAGCAGCTCGCTTTTGGTCGTTAAGCAGTGAGCCTGCGGGTTCGGGACGAGCCTTGGTCAAAAAGCAGTGGCCTCTACTTCAGCATTTTCGAAGCAAGTGAGCTGTGTTCCCAGAAGCTCGGCTATTCATAGCCGAGTAGTTCACATTGTCTTCTTCTCAGACCTGCATCAGATTACAGAAGGTTTAGCTTTCCCTTCTTAAGTAGCAGCCCTACACCGCCGAGTTCAAGCAAATAACGGTCATCAATGACTTTCTTCATTGCTGCAGCGGATTTGCCCTTGAGTTTTTTATCAAAGACGACGCCAATAGCCTGCTTCTCTCCCAGAGAAGCAACCGTACCTCTTTGCTTATATACAAATGGCTCTGTTTCTTCGCCTTTGATCAAATGTTTAATGTTTTTGGCAGCCAGCTCGCCTTCCTGAACAGCGATCTGGGCTGTCGGAGGATATGGACGTTCCCCTTCCTTCGGGAAGAACACAGCAACATCGCCAACAGCGAAGACGTGATCGTCGTCCGGCGCGCGCAGATCTTTGTTGACCTGAATCTTACCCCGGTTTGTTTCAAATCCAGAATCCGCCGGGATGTGGCTGGCTTTAACGCCGCCGGTCCATACGACGGTGCCTGCCTTGATTTCTTCCATTTCCTCAGCGTCTTTCTTCTGAACCAGCACACCCTCTGGAGTAGCCTCTTTGATAAATGTGCCGAGTTTAAATTCAACGCCCTTGCCTTCAAGATATTTTTGGGCATATTCAGCCAGATCACGTTCAAAAGGAGGCAATACCAGCGGAAGCCCTTCAACATCGACAATTTTTACCTTATCAGGATTAATATCATATTCTTTGCACAAAACCGGAATACGATCAACGAGTTCCCCAAGGAATTCGACACCGCTTAACCCTGCACCGCCGACAACAATCGTCAGATCACTGTCTTTAGCATCGGGATCGTTGTTGAAACTGGCAAATTTATATTCGATATGTTCACGAATCCGGCGCGCCGTATTGACGCTCCGAATGGCAAACGCATTTTCTTCAAGCCCTTTAATACCAAAGGTATTTGATTCAAAGCCAAGACCAATGACGAGATAATCATAATCGAGCTCGCCGTTTTTCAGGATTACTTTTTTATTTTCTTTATCGATCGACTTTACGGAATCCTGAACAAAATTGACCCGTTTTGTATTAATCACATTTTTGATCAGCATCCGTGTCCGGTCATGATGAATTGTTCCGGCGGCGGCTTCATGCAGCCATGTTGTCTGATAATGGTAATTGTGCTTATTTACAAGCGTAATATCCGCGTCTTCCGCTTCCAGTTCCTTTGTCAGTCTAACTGTTGTGATCATTCCGCCATATCCCGCGCCAATGATTAGAATTTTGGGCTTGCCCATGTTCACAGCCACCTTTACCTTATTGTTATTGTGGTCACTCATTATTTAAAATAAAAAGTGCAGACAGAAGCGTTCGCTTCCATTATTAATAATATGTCTTTTTTGTTAACAATTCAAGGAGAACGAAGGTGGATAACAGTGATCTGGTGAATAAACGGATTAAATTCGAATTAAAGTGAGAAAAAATGACTAAATAAACGTTAATTATATATATAACTTCATTATTCGCCTTTTTTTACGTTAATATCGTCTTGACAGGAATTATTACTTTTAAACGCAGAAACGGGTATGGATTAAGGGATGCAATCATCCCTTAATCCATACCCGCGGTAAAACAAATGGCTCTCAGAACTTTAATGGAGTTTGCGTGAAATTCGATCAGCCAGCTTATCGAGTTTCTCCGAAAGCTGCGACATTTTTTCAGATGGATAGACATCTTTGATTTTTTCAGCCATTTCCTGAATGTCCTTTTTTGCCGCATTTATTTCCGCTATGATCGGATTGGACGGATCCTCGTCGTCCACCATATTCACGTGAACACGGATCCTCGACAAATCCTTGATGCTCTTTTTGACCTTATTCAGCTGTTTATTAAGTGTTTCCTGCACTGAAAACGAGCCATCTTTCTCATCGATATTCAACTCATCTTTTAACGCGTCTTGCAGGATTCTGGAATAATTTAATCCTGCCGACTTTGCCGCGTCATCCAGCCACTTGGGGATGGTCAGGGTTTTCTTGACCGCCTGATTCTCCATCTTCTTGCGAAATGGGGGCATCCAGGCTTCAATAACTGTCACAAATTGATTTTCTTCTTTATGAATCGCAGTGACATCAGACGGTTCGGGAATTTCCACTCCGTCCTCTTCCAATGTGTAAAGATGCTGAGCCATTGCTTCCTTTGCCGTGATAAAGCCTTCTTCAACAGTTGGCGCCGATGTCACGCAGCCCGGCAGATCCGGAAATATAACCGACACGCCCTCTTCTTGTTTCGTGAATACAGCAGGATAAACATATTGGTCTTTGCTCATTGTGATCACCTCAAATTTATTATAACACGTATTTTGTACGTGTAAAATACTTATTTAAACACGTATCCTAATTATAAATGGTTGACCGGGGCACGAATCTATGACTTTCATGTAAATTGATTCATTCGCGATGAGAAAATGATTCAATTATTGTAATATGGAATGTAAGATATGAGAGAGGAGAAATTATATGCCACTGATCCGATTTGATGTAATTGAAGGACGAAACGATGAAGAATTAAAGAAATTATTGGATACCGCCCATCGTGCAATGGTCAAGGCATTTGGTGTTCCTGAACTCGACCGTTATCAGGTTGTGACACAACACGCAGCCAATGAATTGGTGATTTATGACACGGGTCTCGGCTATAAAAGGACGAAAAACTTTGTGCTGATCACCATTCGCAGTACACCTCGCGATCAGGAGAAGAAAGTGAACTTCTATCGAATACTGTCCGAGCTACTTGAGAAAGAATGTGGCATTGATCCACAAGACATAATGGTTAATGTTGTAACCTGTTCTTATGAAGACTGGAGTTTCGGTTTAGGAGAAGCACAATTCTTAACTGGAGCATTGTAAATGCTTTTTTAGAATCAATTAAGAAAGGCATCATGCCAATTATGGAATGATGCCCTTCTTAATTTTTTTAACGACTAATATGCTCTCTGAGCTTATTTGGATCTTTAGACGGTACAAGAGTCATCGTAAAACTTGTGATACCCGCTAAAGACTAAATCCCCGTAACAACGATCATTTACAAACTAATGATTATCTTTTTAGCAGTCGCACTGTTTCGCAGGCTGTCCTTCGTTTTCCGCTGTTTTGAACGAGTGGCCGCAGCCGCAGGTGGAAATGGCATTCGGGTTGTCAATGGTGAACCCGCCGCCCTGCAGATTCTGCTTGAAATCAATCGTGACGCCGTCCAAGAGAGGCGCACTGTTCTTGTCAACGACAACCTTAAGGCCGTGATCTTCAAACGTCTGATCGCCTTCAATGATTTTATCATCAAAACCCATGCCATACGTCAGTCCGGAACATCCTCCCCCGCCAACACCAACACGCAGGAACAAGTTTTCTCCGGGTTCTTCATTTATCATTTCTTTGACACGAAAATTAGCCGCTTCAGTCAAGATAATATTCATCCTGTTCATCTCCTTTACATTTTAAGTTTATTATATCGTGATGTGACTTTAATCACAATTAATTACTTGCCGCCTGCTCCTTCTGCATAAACGATTCCTTCGCAAATCGTCTCTGCACCGCCGGTCATCAACACATGATTGGTTGTTACCTGCCACTCGATTGACAGGTCACCGCCTGCAAGATGAACGGTCACAGGGCAATCCTTTTTGATCCTCGATTCAAGAATCGCTGCAACGACTGAGGCACAAGCACCGGTGCCACAGGCCTGAGTGATGCCGGAACCACGTTCCCAAACGCGATAGTCTGCTTCGTGATCCGAAAGCGGGTGAATAAAGCCAACGTTGACACCATTCGGAAAAAGCGGGTAGGTATCTGCAAGTAGAGATCCAAGCTTATGGATCGGCGCCGTAGCCACATCGTCGACAAAGAAAAGTGCATGCGGATTTCCCATCGAGACCGCGGTGAACGTATAGGTCACTCCATCGATTTCCAGAGGCTCGCGGATCACCGTTTGATCCGGATTCCCGCCGGCAACCGGAATCCGTCCCCGCTCGAGAATCGGTTCGCCCATATCAACCGTGACACGATCCACGAGACCGTCATTCAGCCTCACTTCAGCATTTTTATTTCCCGACAGGGTTTCTATCGTGAACGAGCGGGAGTCCACCAGCTGGTGCTCATAAACATATTTGGCAACACAGCGCAGTCCGTTCCCACAATTTTTGGCCTCGGAACCATCTTTATTAAAAATTCTCATCCGCACATCAGCCTGATCCGACGGTAAAATTAAAATCAATCCATCGGATCCGATCCCCTTGTATGGATCTGAAACCTGGCGCGAAAGTTCGGCATAGGAAGGAATTTCAAGATCATTGGTTATTCCGTCCAGATAGATATAACAGTTGCCAAGCCCGTGCATTTTCGTAAAAGGATAAGCTTGCTTCATCATTTCTCACTTCCCGGTCATGTTATCTCAGGGCATCCGTTGCCCAAATATAATCGCTGTCCATGTTTTCAATGATAATACTTTCGTGACAGCATGGCATTACAATATGTGTTTTGATACCCTCGAACGCCGCGTCAACCGCTTTTTTTCTGATCGGGATCAGAACCGGTGACTCATGGCAGAACGGACATTCCTCAAAATAAATATCATTCGCAACGCGTTCATAAGGCCAGCTGTGGTGGAAATCAAGCATGGTTTTCCCTTCTTTCAGCAGAACCGCTTTTGATTTCTTATTGTAGCATGCCCACGCTCTTTAGTCATGAACGGAATCCTGATTTCTGCAAGGGTTACGGTTCCCCAGCCCCCGCTTCTTTTATTGCCAACCCGCTTTTTTTAAGATGGAGCAGTACTGGCTTTAGAGAAATAAAACCTTCTCCCAATACTTCTTCCTCTGAAACAAGAAGTGGGAAAAAATACGCATCGGATTTGATCTTATCGCAGAAATATCGGTCAGCTTCTGTTTCAGGCTGATCAATATCAATATAACGGACGGAGACCTGGTTTCCGAATTTGCGGAACAAAGCCGCCTCCAGCCATTCAGCCGTCGCTTTTGAAGGGGGCGCCTGAGCGCAGCTGGCGCATACAGCCTCAGCCCCGTAAATGGTTAACTCCAATGCATTCACCTCAGAAGTTGTTATCTCTATCCATTAATATAACATGCCGCTTGGAACGCGTCACTGGTCCGGACTGAGGCATCATAAGAATAGATTTTAATTCTGAAACAGGATATAATGGCACTTGTAAGCGATGAGAAAGGAGTGTGTCCGATGTACAATCAGGTTGAAGAAGTGCTTGAAAAGCTTCGTCCTTTTTTGTTGCGCGACGGCGGTGATGTTGAACTTCTGGATGTAGAAGATGGCATTGTCCGTGTCCGCCTTCTTGGCGCATGTGAAAATTGCCCGAGTTCAACACTTACATTAAAAGCGGGTATTGAACGCGCGTTACTCGAAAATGTTCCCGGAATAAAAGAACTGGAACAGGTCTTTTAATCCCGATTCAATATAATGGAGCAGCAGGAACTAAAAAGCAGCCGATACCGCCTGAGGATGAATCAGGCGGTTTTTTGTGTGCCTCGTCAGGCTTGCGGGGAAACAATCCACTCTGGCACTTTGATCTCCTGAAAACGGCGCGATAAATAATATAGTATGTGTTCATGATTCGCTGCCCGTTCCTCATTCAGACGCATCAATTCATTCAATAAGTGCCGGTCTTCCCGTCCTGTGCTAAAAAAATAGCGTTCGCAGCATTCAACATAGGAAAGCGGGAATAGCAGTTTGCCGAAAAGGTTGGCTGCAGCCTGACTGCTTAACGGAAACTGATTTTCATAATCGTCCAGAAACGCATCCGCTGCGGCATCTATTCCATGAGCCTCTCCATTCCATGCCAGAAGCCGCAGCCACTCGGACAGATCGCGGGACCGGTCATCAGCAACCCATAATGCGGGATTCTCAGGAATCAGAGAATCCGCGCCGGAAAAACGGTAGTGGTTGAGCACGATCGGTTCTGGATTCGGATAGTCTATTGAGACGTCCACAAGGTATTGAATGGCATTCTCCGCACAGCCGGAAAAGTAAAGGAAATTACTGATAAAGCCTTTTTCAAAAGCGGTCCGTTCTTTTTTATTCTGTAACTCTTTATACTTCGCCTCAAGCGCGTCAATACGGCCGGACAGAACGTTCGCACGGCTGTAAAAAGGGGATTCGGGGAAATAGCGGATATCCGCCCCCTGCGATCTGCGATGAAATCCCGCAAGCATGGTTCCGATCGGGACAGCCGGCGCATTTCTTTCTTCCGGAAAAGCCATTAATATGGAGGGTATGCCGTTCACTTCAAGAGTGTATTGGCCTGTTTTCGTTTGAATCATCCGGTAAAAAGGCAGGTTTGTATTTTGGCTTAGAAAGTCTGCAACCTGCGCGAGCACCTCAAAATTCCGATGGTAAAAATGATCAACGGGCTGGAAGAACAGCTTGAGCGACCCTGTTTCCGTCACATCCAGAATATAATTATGATCGACCAGCGCCTGAAAATTCGTTTCATTTGGCATAATGAACCGCCCCCGTGCCGCTTATTTTGGCTTTGTTAAAATTGTCTGTTGTTTTTCGCTCCAATCGACGGAGGGGCAAAATCAACATTGAATTTAAACATAGCCTTTATTTTAAATCTATGCGACACAAAACAAATACCGTCCCTTTTTTAAAGGAACGGTACAGAGATGGAAGTACTTTTAATTTTAGGCTATGTTAAACCTGTCTATTGTTTTTCACTCCAATCAACGGAGGGGCAAAATCAACATTAAATTTAAACTTAGCCTGATTTTAAAACTGCCACTCGCTCAGTGAGTGCAGGGCATAAGTCGGCTGCACCGGTTTGGTCTTCAGCGCCTGTTCTGAAGTTACCCCTGTCAGAACGATCAGTGAATCCAGACCAGAACGGATTCCAGCCAGAATATCCGTATCGTAATTATCCCCGATCATCAGCGTCCGTTCCTTTGTCGTGCCCAGTTTCGCCAGTGCCTGTTCGATAATAATTGGCTCCGGCTTTCCGATAAAGATCGGTGCCACTCCCGTAGATACACTGATCACTGAAGTCAGTGAACCATTTCCCGGTACCAGGCCGTGCTCATTCGGAAGCGCGACATCCGGATTGGTCGAAACAAATTTTGCACCGTTTCGTACAGCGAGGCACGCCTTCGCATATTTATCATACGTAATCTGCCGATCCATGCCAAAGGCGACATAATCCGGATGATCCTCTTCATATGTCAGATTTTCAAATTCCATGGCCTGCCGCAGGCCCTCTTCACCAATATAATAGACGGAGGCATCCTGTTTCTCAGCCTTTATGTAACTCGCGGTCGCCATGCTTGTCGTCAGTACATCGTTCGCTGTGCATGGAATGCCGAAACCGCTGAGCTGCTTTGCTACCGTTTCCTTGGTACGTGTCGAGTTATTCGTAACAAACAAATAACGCAGCCCTTTTTCTTTCAGTGTCTTAACAAATTCTACGGCTTCGGGAATGCTCTCCTTTCCGCGATAAACTGTTCCATCCAAATCGAGCAAAAAAGCATCGTAAGACTTAACCATTCATAAACCTCCAACTCATTTTCTAAGGTGTTTATTCTTTCCTATGATCCGGCGTGAATGCCGACACGGGACCCAGTTCCTGCTCCAGATAGCCCGTGATGCGTTCCGGAAAACGTTTAAGAGCGCCAGCATTTTTTTCAACAATACGAATCAGTTGACGGTGGTCAACCGCGGTGTAATCTTGAACAAGCATTTTACGCAGGCCGACCACCTCCCTGACCGAGGCGGCTTCCTCAGTGGGGAGTACCGATTCATCCTGGAGAATATCGATAACATCCTCATAACCGCCCGGATCGCGCATAATAAATCCGTCGATCATCTGATTGCCCACATCAATGATGGATTCGATCAGGTTCTGCGCGATACGTTCCAGCGCAAGTTCTTTGACCGGTTCTTCCCAACTTTCATCTGTAAAAATACCGAGAAGCCTGTTGAAATACTCGAGTATTCTCTGAATGTTTCCGCGGTCCACAAAATACATGCCTGTCCCCTCTTTTTATCAATTCCTGTTCATGAAATTCATCAATCTGTTTTTTTGGTACACACTATCGACTAACAGGCAGCGTCAGATGACAAACTATTTCAGAAAAACAGGAATGGATCTGGAGTTTTCTTGATACTTCCTATTTCGCCGACCCCTTTTTCAGCACAAAATAGGCGCACCCGAAGCCGCAATATTCAACCAGGTAATCGACCAGTGTGCTGATTTTTGTGTCATAAGTCGACTTTTGATTGTTATCTTCATAAAAGCCCCGGAGGCGGAGCTGATCGTAGCCCCAGTCTCCGACGATATAGTCAAACTTATCCAGGATGTCGCTGTATCTTTTTATAAAGGCTTCTTCATTCCAGCCGTTTCGCACTTCCTCAATAAGTTCGTATCGGTGATGATCGATGGAAACCGTAGTTTCAACCAATGGTACTTCCCCCTCTTTCTGATTTTCCGGACTACCCGCGCCCGAAAACAGCGGATCGGGATTGTCCTTTTGTCCTGATCATGTGTCAGACACCTGCGGGATTCTATATTTATCAATATTATAACAGATCCGGCAGAAATTCGAAAAACAGCCTGTTTGGCACGCAACATTCGTAGTCCAGAGAACAAGCAGTTTTCGACCACTGTGCAGAAGGGAAATCATCCATGAAAAAATTATGTTACGTATTCGTCGGAAGTTTTTTTCTTACTTTTATCATTTCAGCAAACCTTGTCTGTGCAAATGTAAGGGATCCGGATGATCCGTCAAAATACCGCAAGGCTCTGTATTTGAAAACCGCCGCACTGACCGGTGTCCCATGGGCTGTCATCGCCGGGTGCGACCAGTACGCGCGCAATATCGCAGGGGCTTCGGATGAAAAAACTCTGATCAGCCTGAAGGATACAGACAGAGACTGGGTCGGCATTTTTAATCGGAACCTTAAAGACAGGGACCCGGTCACCATCGCTTTTTTCGGTGGATCGGGAAAAGACGGGAATGGAGACGGCAGGGCAGATCCTGGGGATCCGGAAGACCGGATTCTCTCGTTCGCCGATCAAATAGCGGCGTACGGACCAGGGGAGCAGAATTACAGAATCGCCATATGGAATTATTTTCACAGGGGCAAAGCTGTTGAGCTGATTGAAGACTTTGCCCGTGTTTTTGAAAAATACAACAGAGTCAGCCTTACAGGGCATGATTTCCCGCTGCCTCTGGGAGCGAACTACGACTATGAACCGACATGGGGTGCACGCCGCGGTTGGGGCGGACTGCGGATTCATGAAGGAACCGACCTCTTTGCGGATTATGGAACACCCGTCCATGCGACAGCCTATGGTGTGATTGAAATGACGGGCTGGAACAAATTCGGCGGATGGCGCATCGGTCTACGCGACCTTCAGGGCAATTATCATTACTTTGCACACCTGAATGGCTACGCAAAAGGAATCCGCAAGGGAACTGTAACACAGCCCGGACAGACGATCGGTTATGTGGGCAGCACAGGATATGGGCCGCAGGGAACCATGGGAAAATTTCCTCCACATCTTCATTACGGGCTCTATCACGACAATGGAATAACCGAATATTCAATTGACCCCTATCCTTCCCTACGTTCGTGGGAAAGACAGGAAAAGCAAAGAAAGCGATGAAAATTTTTTTCAGTAAGAAAAACCGGGCAAAATCACCCAGTCCTAAAAACCCGTGATTCGCATTGTTTTGCCTTCTTCCGGCGACGCTTTGGTTGCTCGCTTGCCGTGGGCGATCCGCACCTCCGCGTCTGAGTCCGAATGTATATTCGGCAGATTGAGTTCATCGATCATTTTTACTTTCTTGTCTTTTCAGAAAGGCTTCAGTTACCTGAGCTTTTCGCTCCTCCGCCCGGAGGCTGAATGGGCAAAGCAGGTGTAACACCACCACCATTTGAGCTGTAATAGTACGGCACGCCCTGAGGCAGCACTTTTGAACCGATCGGAATGTGCTGCGTTATAGTCTTGGTCTGGATGGCAAATGGAACAATAATGTCAACTTTAACATTAACATCCAGATAAATCATAAAAATGATATTATTGATGCCTATATTTTTATAATCCCATCGAATGTCGGACTGAACATTGCTGACAACATCCATTCTGACGGGCACTCTCGGCCCGTAATTGCTGAGCAGCGCATTATTGAGGATCTGACCCAGCGGAATATCAGCAACAATTCCCTCACTTTTCCCTCTTCCCTGATATTCAAGATCCGGTCCGGGTCCGTTCGTCATCGAAATAGTTCCCTTCTCAGCCGACCTCAGAAACCAAAGGATCCGGTTTGAGATAATACCTTTAATCCGGCTGGCTTCCGCGGGATTCAGGTCATAATCGCTGACTTCATTCTGAGCATTGCGATGGGTAACAATTAGTTTGCCTGTATCGATTCCCGGCTGCTGATTCGGATCATTCGCTGTGGATATGTTGGACAGGACGTTCTCTCCGATCCCGTAATTAATCGCATAATTACCAAGCTGTTCAGCCTGCGTCACCGCAATTCCCATCACCGCAGGCTTCATTTGTTCATTGACCGTCCACATGCCTAAAGATGTAAAAAGGATAAAAAAGATAAGCGACAGGAGAAACACACGTCTCAGCGGCATAGTTCTTCGTCTGTATCGTCTGCTGGGCTTAAACATGACAAACCCCCTTCACATCATCTATATGCTGATGTAAGGGGGGATACAAGTCTTTTTCGCCGGATTTTGAAAGAGGAGGGCAGGTTACATCTTAAGAAGCGCCTCGCGGCCGGACATTCCTGCCAGAATGCCAAGGTTTCCCGCTTCAAGTGTCACTTCCGAGAGCGGTGCATTCAGCAATTCCTCAAGTGTCCGCACACCCACCGCTTTTCCGGCGACGATCTTCCTTTCGGACAGTTTGCTGTTCAGTAGGCCTACATCCAGTGCTCCGCACATGATATATCCTTTTTCATTTGAAATGGTCAACAGTGTCGTCTTTGGCAGTTTCACCGAGATTCCTTTAAAAAAGTGACCTCCGATCTCTATCGGTTCCATATGAATCAATGCTGCCGCCTCCTTTATCCCTTATCCTATGAAGAGAATGGCATAAGGTGACAAATGCCTCCTTAGAGCTTTACATCCAGTTTCTTAAGTCGCCAGACCAGCAGATCCCTAAGCGTTTCGGGAAGAAAGAACTGCTGCTTCGCCTTCACAACAGGCGGTAGAAAGGTTCCCAGCGTGAAAACATCAATGGTGCCCAGACTGTAGTGGCCATCCATTCGTATCGGAACGCCTTCAACGCGGACATCATTTGCTTCAGTTCTGCCCCCTTCCTGATGCGTGGCATAGGTCAAACGGCTGAAAACCAGTTTGCCGAGCACTTTCCCGCGAAAGCCAAACCCTTTGAGCTCATAGGTCTGGAATTCTTTTTTCAGGCCGATATTAATGATTTGGACAATTTCTTCGCCGGTCACCGTAACCTTGCACGGATTAATCGGATGGGGACAGATATGATGTACATCATATCGCGTGACAATGCCCGCCGGGAGTCCTTCGAGTATGACACCTGCGTTGACAAGTCCAATGTCCGCGCGGCACCATTTTCTTAGAGCATCCGCTGTGATCAGCGGCAGGGCCGTCTCTTTGTACCAGCTGACTTCAATCGGATAATCCAGATAAGCCACTCTATCCTGCATTTTTACAACAGCTTCCGCCGTCAGCTCCCGAACTTCACCCGCTGCCTCCTGATCGGGCTGATCTCTCAGCGTCACAAGATCCGCGCCCTTGTGGACCACTCTACGGGCCGCTTCATCATATTCCACGACAATATGGCCGATATATCGGCCATATTTTCCAGCTTGGGCAATCAATGTCTCGCCGATTGTCAGCCCCTGCTCCAGGACATGATGGGTATGCGCTCCGATAATCACGTCGATCCCGTCCACTTCTTCAGCAACATGCTTGTCGAATGGAAGGCCGACGTGCGACATCAACACAATCAGATCGGCCTTATTTTTAAGCTGTTCCACCAAGGGCTTCAGTTCTTCAAGAGGGTCGTGGATGTCCCATCCTAGCAGGCTATAGAATTTTGGAAAAGCTGCTGTCAGTCCGATCAGAGCGACCTTAACACCCTTCATATCGCAAATCGTATATGGTTTGCACCAGGAGGGACGTTCGCCATTCTCATCGTACAGGTTGGCGAGAATTACTCCAAATTTTCCTTTTTCATAAACGCTGTTCAATCTATCTTTTGTAAAGGTTATTCCCTCGTTATTTCCGATCGTTACGTAATCATAGCTGGCATCATTCAACAGCCGTATATTACCTTCGCCAAGCAAGCCTTCAGTCATCGGATTCACGCGATCCATATGGTCGCCCAGATCGAGTGTCAGATATGGATCCCCCTCATTTCCGAGACGCTTTCTTTCATGATTCAGATAACTGACAAGGCTTCCCCAGTGATCAAAGTGGCTGTGCACGTCATTCGTATGTAAAAAATGGAGTGAAATCAAACTTAACCCTCCTATTTCGTTCAAAAAGCAAAACGCTTTCGCATTTATTTAATATTGTACCGCTTACCAGGACTGTTCTGTCAAGAATGTGAAAAAAGACGAAAAGGTGCTCTCAATTAATAACTTGCTCAATCAACGATCTAAGCAGCCCAGTAAAAAGCTTTTTCTGAATTAGGAGCAACTTTTTGTAAGTTAGGAGCGGCTTTTAACCGATTAGGAGTGACTTTTTATAAGTTAGGAGCAACTTTTAATGAATTGGGAGCGACCTCCATGCATTTCGGAGCAACTCAAGGATCCGTCTTCTTTGCAAGTGAACTCTTTGAGCACGTAAAAAAGCTCTCAATCCGCTGAAACGGATCGAAAGCTTTTTATCATTTTTTTCAGGTTGGATCAGCCGATGGACCCTTCCATGTTGTACTTGATCAGTCGGTTCATCTCCACCGCATATTCCATCGGAAGTTCCTTGGTAAAGGGTTCAATGAAGCCCATGACGATCATTTCCGTTGCTTCCTGTTCAGTAAGTCCCCGGCTCATCAGGTAGAACAGCTGCTCTTCAGAAACCTTTGATACCTTAGCCTCATGTTCCAGTGAAATGTCCTTATTCAATACCTCGTTATAAGGAATCGTGTCAGAAGTCGATTTGTCATCCATAATCAGCGTGTCGCATTCAATATGTGATCGTGAATTGACCGCCTTCGGGCTGAAATGAACTTTCCCGCGATAGGTGACATTGCCGCCGTTCTTGGCAATCGACTTTGAAATGATCGTTGATGAAGTATTCGGAGCCAAATGCACCATTTTTGAACCGGTGTCCTGATTCTGACCTTTTCCGCCAATGGCAATTGTCAGGGTGTTGCCCCGCGCACCTTCGCCTTTGAGAATGACGGAAGGATATTTCATCGTGATGCAGGATCCAATGTTGCCGTCCACCCATTCCATCGTCGCATGATCTTCACAGATCGCACGCTGGGTAACCAGGTTATAAACATTGTTTGCCCAGTTCTGAATGGTTGTGTAGCGGCAGTATGCATCCTTGCGGACATAAATTTCCACGATGCCGCTGTGCAGCGAGCTGCTGGAGTAGACAGGCGCCGTACAGCCTTCCACATAGTGGACGGAGGCACCTTCATCAACAACGATCAATGTCCGCTCGAACTGGCCCATGCTCTCGGAGTTGATCCGGAAATAGGCCTGAAGCGGTGTTTTGCAAACAACACCCTTCGGCACGTAAACAAACGATCCGCCAGACCAGCAAGCCGCGTTAAGTGCGGAAAACTTATTGTCGGCATAAGAAATAACTTTACCGAAGTATTCACGGAACAATTTTTCATGCTTTTTAAGCGCGGTATCTGTGTCCAGGAAGATAATGCCCTCTTTTTCAAGGTCCTTCTTCATGCTGTGGTAAACCACTTCAGATTCATATTGTGCCGAAACCCCGGCCAGATACTTACGCTCCGCTTCAGGGATACCCAGTTTGTCAAATGTGTCCTTGATTTCGCCCGGAACTTCATCCCACGTGCGGCCCTGATTCTGTACCGGTTTGACATAATAAGTCAGATCATCAAACTTGAGCGCGCTCAGGTCCGCACCCCATTGAGGCATCGGTCTTTTGTAAAAATGGCGAAGACCCTTCAGACGGTATTCCAGCATCCATTCAGGCTCATCTTTTTTCTTCGAGATCTCACGGACGATATCCTCAGTCAGCCCACGCTTTGTTCGGAATACGGAAACATCTTTTTCCCTGAATCCGTACTTGTATTCATCAATTTCCGGCACCTGCTGCTGTGTGGCCATTTAGGAAACCTCCTTCAAAGTTTAGTCATTGAAAAATATATCGGCAGTCAGTCAATTTCATCATTTATGATTATGTTCATTTTAACATGATTCACAGAATTGTCGAATTATTGCTGCTCAGAGTGCTCTTTCACTGCTTCACGCAGCCCTTTTTCCATCGCTTTCCAAGGAAGCGTCGCGCATTTGATCCGCGCCGGATACTGTGAAACGCCTTGAAGCGCCTCGGCATCCCCAAGGTCGAGGTCATCGTTATGCTCCCGGCCCTGGACCATTTCCGAAAAATCGAAAGATAATTCATGAGCGTCCTTTATGCTTAACCCTTTGATGGCCTCAGTCATCATCGAAGCGGAGGACTGGCTGATGGCGCAGCCGCTGCCACTGTATTTGACATCAACAATTTTATCTCCGTCAAGCTTCAGCGAGATATGGATCTTGTCTCCGCAAGAAGGATTATTCATGCTGACCGTGATGCTGTCCGGATCGTCCAAATCGCCATGATTACGCGGGCGTTTATAATGATCCATGATCACCGAGCGATACAGCTGATCCAGGTGATTAAAAGACATGTCCGAAGAACTCCTTTGTCTCTTTGATTCCCTTCGCCAGTGTCTCAATTTCTTCCGGCGAATTATAGAAGTAAAAACTTGCACGCACCGTTGATTCGCACTTCAGCCAGCGCATCAGCGGCTGCGCGCAGTGGTGGCCCGCGCGGACGGCGATGCCTTCCGCGTCAAGCGAAGTGGACACATCATGGGGATGGATGCCATCAATGTTAAAGGCGACCATGCCGGCGCGTTTTTGCGGACCGTATACAGTAACACCCTCGATGCCAGAAATAATATCATATGCCAGATCAGTCAGCTCGATTTCCCGTTGCCGGATTTCTTCCATACCGACATTTTCCAGATAATCCACTGCCGCGCCCAGTCCGATCGCTCCGGCGATATGCGGTGTGCCCGCTTCTAGCTTCCATGGAAGCTCTGCCCAAGTCGCGCTCTGGAAACCAACCTCGTCAATCATTTCTCCGCCCGTTTGGACAGGTTCCATAGCTTCCAGAAATTTCTGTTTGCCATAGAGGACACCGATTCCCGTCGGCCCAAGCATTTTATGGCCTGAAAAAGCGAAGAAGTCGGCATCAAGCGCCTGTACATCAACGGGCATATGCGGCGTGCTCTGCGCCCCGTCGACAACCATAATGGCTCCTTTTTCATGGGCAATATCCGCAATCTGTCTGATCGGATTGACTGTCCCAAGCACATTGGAAACTTCCGTGCAAGACACAATTTTTGTCCGGTCAGTAATTGTTTTGCGGACATCTTCAAGAGTAAGGGTACCGTCAGGCTGCATTGGAAAATAATTCAGCACTGCGCCGGTCGCTTGGGCCACTTGCTGCCAGGGGATCAAATTGGCATGGTGTTCCATCGGAGTAATCACAATTTCGTCGCCCTCTGACAGATTAGCTCTTCCGTATCCATAGGCGATCGTATTCAGGGAATCGGTTGTGCCCCGAGTATAGATAATTTCCTTCGTACTTTTTGCATTGATAAATCGCCTGATTTTATCGCGCGCTTCTTCATATCGATCCGTCGCAATCGTGCCGAGTGTATGCACGCCGCGGTGGACATTTGAATTATATTTCTGGTAATATTCGACAAGCGTATCAATCACCGATTGAGGTTTTTGAGATGTCGCGGCGTTGTCCAGATAAACCAGAGGGTGTCCGTTCACTTCCTGGTTCAATATTGGAAAATCTTGTCGAATCGATTGAATGTCCAGCATTAGCCGACCTTCCTTTCAATCAGCTCAGCCAGTTGTTTCCGGACGCCTTCAATCGGGAGCAAGTCTACGACCGGTTCAAGGAATCCTTCAACAATCAGCTTTTCAGCAGTTTCTTTTTTAATGCCACGGCTCATCAGATAATAGAGCTGGTCCGGGTCGACACGACCGACCGACGCCGCATGTCCCGCGATGACGTCATACTCGTCAATCAGCAGGATTGGATTGGCATCGCCTCGCGCATCATCGCTCAACATCAGCACACGCTGTGCCTGTTCCCCGTCGGCTCCGGAAGCGCCATGCTCAATTTTTGTACGTGCATTAAAAATTGAGTTCGACGCATCCTTTTGAGCGCCACGGACGAGGAGGCGGCTAACCGACGCTTTCCCGACATGACGGATATAGTTGTCAAAGTTCTGCTTCTGTGATCCGCTCCCAACACTGACAGCCTTTGTATCCGCAGAAGATCCGTCACCTTCTAGATTCGTCGCATTTTCAGACAATGTGTTCCCGTCATTCATCTGGCCAAGCGCCCATTGCAGGCTGCCATCCCGGTCAACATTGCCCTGCCTGTTGACATAGGTCACAATTCCATCTGTAAAATTGTCAACGGCTCCATATTTGACACTGGCATTTTCCCCGACCGTCACTTCACTGATCAGATTTGCTGCGCCATCGCCCACTGAATCTCCGGACAAATAGCTTTCAACGTAAGTCACTGAGCTGTTTGGTTCGGCTGCGATAATGGTATGGGCAACGAGTCCGGAAGAAGGCGCATCCTGAAAATAAATCGCCTGAATCGGTGTATCGATCACCACGTTCTTTGGTACATAAAGAAATGAACCGCCGTTGATCAGTGCCGCATGAAGCGCCGATAATTTATGTTTATCAAGAGAAGCTGTCTTAAAGTAATACTTTTTTACCAGTTCACCATTTTCTCGAAGAGCGGTGGCAAGATCTGTGAAAATGACACCCTTCCGGCTGAGATCCGGTGAGAGGTTGCGGTATATCCTGTCACTGTTGTGATGAATCAGGACATTTTCAGCCTTCTCTCCGACTAGTTTCCCGATGGCTTCGGGAAACTTAGCAGGATCTGTAACCGGCTCCCCTGTCGTATCATAATTAAAATCAGTAAAATTCCAATCGTCAATTCTCGTCTTCTCCGGCTTTGGCAGCGGCAGTTCTTCCGCCAGCCCGAGCGCTTTCAGACGCATATCAGTAAACCATTCAGGTTCATTTCTTTTTTCAGAAAAATGAACCAGTTCTTCCGTATCAAACGGAAGGCTTTGCACTTGCGTCGCCATATTCTCCCTCCTGTTCCTGAGAAAACGATTAATCAGGCTTCAACCGGTTCGTCATCTTTGATGCCCAGTTCAGCCTTCATCCCGTCGTACCCTTCCTCTTCAAGGCGGAGAGCCAGTTCAGGTCCGCCGGTCTTGACAATGTGTCCGTTCATCATGACATGGACTTTATCCGGTTTAATGTAATTGAGAAGGCGCTGATAATGAGTGATAATCAGACATCCGAAATTTTCCGAGCGCATGGAATTAACACCCTTAGCTACCCATTTAAGGGCATCAATATCAAGTCCTGAGTCGATCTCATCAAGGATCGCGAACTTCGGCTCAAGCATCATCAACTGAAGGATCTCATTGCGTTTTTTTTCACCGCCTGAAAAGCCTTCATTAACATAGCGTTCGGCGAAAGCCTGATCCATTTCAAGCAGATCCATCTTTTTATCGAGGGTTTTAATGAATTTCATCAATGGTATCTCATTGCCCTCTCCCCGCCTGCCATTGATCGCCGTTCTCAAAAAATCGGCATTAGTGACACCGCTGACTTCGCTCGGGTACTGCATCGCCAGGAACATGCCGGCACGCGCCCGCTCGTCAACCGCCATATCCAGAAGATTTTCTCCATCCAGCGACACACTTCCCGCGGTGACTTCATACTTCGGATGGCCCATGATTGCCGATGCAACCGTCGATTTTCCGGTGCCATTGGGGCCCATTAGGGCGTGAATTTCGCCGCCTTTGATATCCAGATCAAAGCCCTTCACGATTGATTTGCCTTCTACGGAGACGTGAAGATCTTGTATTTTCAGTTCTGGTACTGTCATCTCATTACCTCCAATAATCTATCTGACAGGACATTCAAAGAGCTTATCTACTCTCCAGACATATCCTTCACGATTTTTTTCGCATTGAAATGCATTCTCAATCTATTCTCATTACAATCTTATATCAGATGTAAAAGGATATCAACTGAAGAAACCCACATAAACAATACAGAAAAGAAAAAAATCATGTATCGCTATTGTTTCTCATTATAACGCTGATTCAGGCAAAGTGGAAAAGGAAAAGAAGCATCTTTTGGTATTTTGAACAGCCATTCTGAAGGCGTTTCTTCTTATTATCTCTCTATATAAAAGCAAAAATCCGTTTCCTGCATTACTTTAGGAAACGGATTTTTTATAGGTAATGGGAATGCATATGCCGGATTTATTCGGAAACCGGCAGTACAGCCCCTTTATATTTCTTATTGATAAAATCCTGGATTGTCTTGGAGTGGAGCACATCGACAAGCTCCTTGATCGCCTTTTTGTTCTCATCACCCTTACGGACAGCAATGATGTTGGCATACGGTGACGATGCGCCTTCGAGAATCAGCGCATCCTTCCCAGGGTCCAGATTAGCCTGAAGGGCAAAATTGGTATTAATCGCAAAGAGATCCGCCGAATTATTCAGATAAGCCTTAGGAAGCAAAGCCGGGTCGATCGGCTGCAGGAATTTCAGATGTTTGAAGTTATCAATATCATTTAAAGTAGCGGAAACTCCGTCAACGCCCGGTTTGATTTTAACCAGCCCTTTTGACTGCAAAAGGAGCAGAATTCTTCCCTGTTCCGACTTGTTATTGCTGATCTGAACGGTTGCCCCATCTTTTATATCACTGACGTTTTTATACTTTTTCGAGTAGATCCCGAATGGCTCAATATGGATTTTTCCTGCGCTGACAAGATCTGTGTGGTGCTGCTTGTTATAAAGATCAAGAAACGGAATGTGCTGAAAATAGTTCGCGTCAAGCTGTTTGGAAGCCAGCGCCTGATTAGGCAGGACATAATCGTTGAATACTTTAACCTTCAAATTAATACCTTTTTTCTTTAACAGTGGTGCTGCTTCTTTCAGGATTTCAGCGTGCGGAACTGCCGAAGCGCCGACAACCAGTGTAGTCTGGCCATTGGCCGAATTCGCGCTCCCCTTGCCGCATGCTGCTAGAACCAGGATCAGAGACAGAACTAATGAAAAGATAAGGATTTTCTTCATGTGCATTTTCCCCCAATTGTTAATGTTTGACTTTAGGATTCCATCTGTAGGACATTTTCTATCTTTTATCCACCAACCGGGTAATCCGGTCGCCGACAAACTGAATAATAAAAACGATCACAAGAATGATAATTGTTGCAACAAACGTAACATCATTGTTATTTGCCTCAAAGCCCTCATTATAAGCAACTGAGCCGAGGCCTCCCGCGCCTATGACGCCCGCCATGGCAGTATTTCCGATCAACGCGATTAAGGTGACCGTCATACCCGAGATCATTGATGGCCAGGATTCCGGCAGCAGGACTTTATAAATAATCTGCCACCTGCTGGCACCCATCGCCTCGGATGCTTCGATTACGCCCTTGTCCACTTCCCGCAGGCCGATCTCCACCAGACGTCCATAAAACGGAGCAGCCCCAATAATAATGGATGGAAGAGCAGCCGAAGCGCCGATCATTGTCCTCATAATTAAGAGTGTCAGAGGAATCAATAAAACAATCAAGATAATGAAAGGTATCGAGCGAAATACATTGACGAATGATGACGTCAGCCTGTAAACCCATTTTTTTTCATAAAGCCCGCCTTCCGCTGTAAGAAAAAGCAGCAACCCAAGGACAAGCCCTAAAATAAAGGTGAAAATACCGGAAATCAGCGTCATATACAGTGTCTGCCCGGTTGCAAGAAGCATGTCGGACCAATCGACATTTGGAAAAATACCGGTCACGATGGCAGCACCTCCGCCTTTACTTTTTTCGTTTCAAGGCTCTGAAGCGCTGCATGAATATCATCCTCTGACCCGTCGATAAGTAAAATCAAGGTTCCCTTGCTACCTATTTCAGTCGGTGAAAATTCACTTTCAATGATACTGGCGTGGATCGCCTGATCGTGGAATAGAGTATCAAGTGCAGATTCCTGGCTGGTTGAACCATCGAAACGGATCCGGACAATTTTCCCGTCCGGGAAAGCTTTACGAAAACGTTGTACACGCTCGGAATCTTTTGCTGAAGCAACCGTCCGTCCAACAAATTCACGAGTGATCGGCTGTTGCGGATTCGCAAACACATCTTCTGAACGGCCCTCTTCAACAATTGTGCCATGATCCAGGACAGCCACCCTGCTGCATATTTTCCGAATCACATGCATTTCGTGTGTAATTAGCACAATCGTAATCCCCAGAGATTGATTGATTTCCTTCAATAACTGAAGGATTGAATCAGTTGTTTTCGGATCAAGCGCAGAAGTGGCTTCGTCACAAAGCAGCACTTTGGGATTGGTAGCCAAAGCGCGTGCAATTCCGACACGCTGTTTCTGACCCCCACTGAGCTGCGCCGGATAAGAAGACGCCCGTCCTTCCAACCCGACCATTCGAATCAATTCATCCACACGCTGTCTCTTTTTCTCCCGCGACAATCCTGACAACTCGAGAGGAAAAGCAATATTCTCGGCCACAGTCCGTGACCAGAGCAGATTAAAATGCTGAAAAATCATCCCAATCTGCTTGCGCGCGCCGCGTAATTCTTTTTCAGACAGGTCGGACAAGACACGTCCATCCACTTCAATGTTCCCGGATGTCGGTTTTTCCAGTAAATTAATCAGCCGGATCAAGGTGCTTTTTCCCGCCCCGCTATAACCGATCACTCCGAAAATTTCTCCCCGCTCGACCTTCAGACTGACATCGCTTAACGCTTCAACAGGTCCGGTACTTGTTTGATAAATTTTTCTCGCATGCGTTAACTGAATCAAAACCTCATGCCTCACTTTCAAAAAAACCTGACCGGCTAAAAATATGTATTCCTCTGTTTTTAGTGGGTCATTGAAACGTTTATTTCCGGATTTTGAACTGATCTGCCCAAATTGCGCAGATCCCTCGTTTTCCGCCCCCTTCCCGCATTTCTTGGAACAGCAAAAAACCCCTTTGAATGAGAAAGGGGCGGACTCACCTCTCTCATCTGTCGGGCGCCAAAGCGTCCGCAGGAATTAGCACCTTCCCGTGTTTTCATAAAGAAAACCGGGGGTTGCCGGGCATCATCGGGCCAGTCCCTCCGCCTCTCTGGATAAGAGTCATTCACTATTCAATTCGCGTACACTTAATCTATCATTGTGTATTAGGCTTGTCAATCCATTTTTCGGAAGCAGGAAACAGACAAAATAAAGGTAAAATTCCGATTTAACGGACACACCGGGCGACGAAATCATCCCAAGCACGAGAATCAATAATGGCGTACGGGCACTCTCTCAGGACAGACATTCTCCTATCAATGCAACGTCAAACCTTCCATTCTCTCTAAAAGATCGGCCGACTCATTGCAAAAGCGACCTGAACAATAAACTTCGCTCAGGCCGCTTTTATTCACCTATGCCGAGTCAGGCTTCACGCCGCTCAGCAGCTGTCATTTGAAACGAAGCTCCCTTTGGAAAAAGATAACTGCTCCGATTATCCGAACGGCTTTGTTTCAAATTTTGAAACGGATCCTGAAATAGAGGAGAGCTGTTCCGAATGTTAAAGGAAGCTCCTTCAATTAACGATTGATGATTCCGATTTGGAGAAATCTCATTCATAATCGTACGCCATGGCACGGTTAAAGCCGGGGTCGCCTCTTCAATTGCGGAAACCGAAAGTTTTTTCACCTTGCTGAGTGTCAGCCCGCTGCCCCGAGCATTCGCCTGCAGATAAAGGAAGTATTTACCCGTGGAAATACCTTTCTTTTGGGCCATGGCACGATCATACATCGTTGAGCGGATCCACTGAGACGCAATGCCGCCTTCATTGAGCAGTCTTGATGAACTGCTCGTGAATGCGTGAAACAGAGCGTCACTAAAAGATAACCTTTGGTACCCGGGTACCAGGTTTGTGAATGCTGTGGATATCAGGAAATGAGAGCCGCGGCTAAGCTTCCCGCACTGATTCATCCGGTGAATCAGTGCGCTGCTGAATTCCTTGAATGTCATACCATTGAAAGAGGATGGATCAGGGACGATCTCGCTTGCCTCTTTGCCCATGGGGCGAACAGAAATAATGCGGAAATCTTTCCCCACGCCCGCTTCAATGCTCGGTCCAAGATCAAAATTAACATACGCCGCAACAGATCTTCCGGGCGCAATCGCACTCTGTGACAGAGGCGCAAGGCAGAGAGCAGATAATCCGATTGCCATAACCGGCGCAAGTAAAAATCTCCTGACAGTCCGAAACTGGGAAAGGTGCTCTGAGTGAACGGTTTGCCCGATCGACAGTTTTGCCGAACGTCTGAGTCTGACCGATTGAAAGTCACCTTCATTGGTCAGGATGATCGCACGGCGTCCATGCCTGGACACTAGAACTCCCCGATTGTTCAGTTTTCTTCCCCACCTTCCCTGCGTCAGTGAACCAGCTCGGTCTCTGGTTCAATATACGACTTCAGTGCACTGAATCCACCGATATAAATCAATGCCAGCGCTATTATATACTTTCGATTCCTTTCAATGGTTTTGCGGCTGCATGAGACAAATTGAAGCAAATCTTTTATCGGCAACTGTCTTTTTTTCTTAAGAAATGAGACAAGTTCTTTATGCTCCACTAATTTTTTCGCAGAAATTTTCGCATTCTCACGAGCATCGGCGTGTTTCGGGCAATGTTTGCTCAATACGTCAAAAGTAATCCCGTATTCAAGCAGCAGACTCCTGTAGCCGTCGATCTGTTCCTTCCGTTCATCGATTCGGCACTTTTCCTCATAGTAATCAATTGCCGCCTGCTGCTCCACGTAACTCTCTTCCATTCCGTTTTCATCATCCGGTTTGACCTGATTCAAATAGATATTGCGCACCTGTCTGGATTCCTTACGGATGAAATCAATGATTCTGCGGCGAATCACCATATCCGCGAAGGTCAGGAATTTACTGCCCTGTCCCTTCTGGTACTGGTTGATTGCTTCATTGAAAGCCACCAGACCGACACTGAACTCGTCCATCGTCTGGTCAATAAATCGATTGCATACTTTAGAAACAACCTTCTTGATAAAAGGTTGGTAGGATTCGATGATTCTGTTCCTCAGGGATTCATCGCCCTGCTGAACTTTAAAAATGTTGGTTTCCAGCGGCATACTGTATGTACCGCTCAATGCAAGCTGGCTGGCGCTCATCACGGTTCCACCTCTCGCTTTAGTCTGGTAAATTTAGCATGTCATTACCATAACATGTCCAATCGGGCTACATAAATATTGTCAAAAATTTTATTAAAGTCGGTACATCTTTTTTTGTCGAATAAAAACGAATGCCCTTGTATCCTTTATACCACGCTTCCCCTCCCGAAAGGAAGAAACATTATGGTAACAAAAAGATGACAAGGGCTGTTAATTTACATGATTAATTTACCATTGACAAATTTGCAGAGGTTTAAGCCGCGAGTTCGTTCAGGCATCCGCGCCAATCAGTTTTTCATAGGCATCCGCATCGAGCAAAGATTCCAAGCCATTGCTGTCGACATTTTCCAGTTCAATCATCCAGGCCTTTTCATAAGGGGATTCGTTGACAAATTCCGGGGAATCTTCAAGGGCGTCATTGATTTCGGCGACTGTGCCGGAAACCGGTGCGTAAAGTTCGGAAACCGTTTTGACAGATTCCACGCTGCCGAATGAATCCCCAACATTAATTTCACTGCCTGTTTCCGGAAGTTCAACAAAAACGATATCTCCCAATTCTTTCTGGGCAAATTCCGTAATGCCTACTTTGATCTTTCCGTCAGCTTCCTTCTTGACCCATTCATGATCTTTCGAATACAGCAAATCTTTCGGTACGCTCATTGTTTGTTTGGCCTCCGTTTCAACTGTGCGGTACTTCCACCGCTTCTGTCACCATGCTCTTTTCATTATATCGTAAATAGACTGGAATAAAGATTATTTTTTCGTTCCGGCGGAAATTCCCCAAATTTCTTCAAATGTGTCTTCTTTGAATCCTACTGTCACTTTCTCCTGATCGGTAATAATCGGACGTTTAAGCAACATACCGTCATTCGAAAGCCAGTCCAACCATTTTTCTTCAGGCTCATCTTTCATTTTAGATTTAATATTCTGATCACGATAATGGCTGCCACTTGTATTGAAAAATTTCTTTAGCGGAAGTCCGCTTTTCTGCTGGAAATTTTTGATCTCTTCTTTTGACGGCGGATTATCGGCAATTTGGATTTCCTGATATGGAATTTTCCTGTCATTCAGCCATTTTTTCGCTTTTCTACACGTACCGCAAGTCGGATAACAATACACCGTCAGCAATAGCACCCCCACCTTATTTTTTAGATCTTCCTTCATCATTATACTCAATGTTTCATTACGACAAAAACATATGCATTTTTTATGAAACATTGTTCAATTTCCCTCCTTATCAAATGATTTTCCTGGACACGGACATAATACAAAGGAGCACCGTCACCACAAAAATACAGGAGTGTGAATCACACATGAATATGCAACAGCAGGGCGGGCAGTCTCCGATGAATTTTGCTCAGCCGCCGGAAATTCTATCTACAAAAGATTTTCTCTACATTGAAGACATGCTGTCATGGAATCTGGAAGTCATCAAAAAAGCACATGCTTACGCATCGCTGTGTCAGGATCAGGATGTCATTCAGGCGATGAACCGGACGTGTCAGATCCACATCCGTAACTATCAGAGTATCCTCAATCATCTCGGAAAGCATGTTCAGACGACAGCAACGGCAGGAGGGATGGCGCAATGATGACAAAGCAGCCTGCTCAGGCAACGACGATCCAGAACACAGAAACACAGGTTCCGAAAACACCTCAGATGAACGACCGTGACTATCTGAACGACCTTCTTCTGACAGAAAAGTATCTGGGCATATCCTATGTTCATGCCCTTCAAGAAGCAAGTCACCATACCCTGTATCAGGACATTAAAACCGTTTTTGATGCATCCTGTGATCATCAGCGCGATTTATTCAACCTGATGTTCAACAAGGGATGGTACAAACTGGAATCCCAGGACCCTCAAAAAATCCAGCAGACACACCAGCAGTTCAGCCAGTATGCACAACAGCAATTTCCTCAGTAAACGCCTCAAAAAAGAAAACTTGTCGAATGGCAGTCCTTCAAATACAGCCAGAAGCATAATTGCGATGGCCAGGATGGATAATTACTGACATTCCACAGGACGGGCTCCCACAGAGTGCTATGACCTCGACGTTGTGCACAGGATCCTTTTTATCGAAGATTCACTATCTGTTCAGTCAATTCTTTATCGTAACAACATCAAAAAGGTATCGTTCCTGAAATCAGGGCGGTGCTTTTTTTAAATTTAAAGATCAGGAAGTATAAATCTGGCCAATAAAACAGGGCCCTGGATGAAATTCAAAGCGGAGGTGCGAGACGCCTGCGGGACAGCGAGCGAGGAGGCTCACGGATCACTCGCGGCAAGCGAAGAGCCAAAGCGTTGATCATCACCTTAATAATACAGGGTCAATGACTAGAGACCGGACTTGCCTGGTTTTTCTTAGAATTTCATCATCTCTGGCCGGTAAAAACAACGATTACCCGGGAAATAAAGACAACATCCAACACTCGCAGGTTAACCTTTCCAGAAATCTGGTAACATCATGCAATTCCATTTGAACCCCTCCGAAAGTCTCATAATCTCGAAACCTATGACCAAGGAGGGAGTTACACATATGATTAAAAAAATTCTTGCTTTAACACTTGCCGGAGCGCTTGCGCTCCCACTCATCTCCGGAGGGCATGCTGACGCAGCTGCCAAACCGGAGGCCAAACCTGTCACTGTCGCTTTCAACGGTTTACTTGATCCTTGGAAATTGAAAGATAGTCAGAGCCCAGATGTAAAGGCTGCCCTTGACCGTCTTGGTGTCAAGTTGGATCTTTCTCAGCTTCCAAACTCTATTACTCAGTCCGTTCCCGGACAGTCCAATGGTAAGCAGGTGTCTGCTCAGCCGTCGCCGTGCAAACCAGGTCAGTCTCAGAAACCTGCGCAGCAGGCGCAACCTAAAAAGCCTGCTGCAAACAATAACTCAGGTTCGTCTGCGAAACCATCTTCAAGCAGCCAGATGAGTGCTTTTGAGAAGAAAGTTGTCGATCTCACCAATCAGGAGCGCACAAAAGCGGGTCTTAAGCCGCTGAAATCAGATAATGCGACACTATCAAAAATGGCGCGCGACAAATCGGCGGATATGCGTGATAAAAATTACTTTGATCACCAGTCACCGACATATGGTTCTCCGTTCGACATGATGAAGAAGTATGGTATCAGCTTCAGATCAGCCGGCGAGAATATCGCCGCTGGCCAGAAAACACCTGAAGAAGTCGTTCAGGGATGGATGAACAGCCCGGGACACCGCGCCAACATTCTGAACGCCAGCTTCACAACAATCGGTGTCGGTTACGTTTCCGGTGGCTCTTATGGAAGCTACTGGACTCAGGAATTCATCGGCAATTAAAAATTACGTGAACGATTCATTTAGTCTATATAAAAACAGCGCCCTTAGGATACTTAATTCCTGAGGGCGCGTTTTTTGCGCATGGACATAGGGTCAAAACCTGTGGAACAATGCGTTCTGATTCAGATGGGAAAGAGCGAGCTTTCTGGCATCGCAGTGAGGGAAACGAACGAAGAGGCTTACGGATCCCTCCGCCTCCCTTGGGACAAATCTCTTAGTCTCAGTTTACCTTGCCAACTGATTTCGTGTACAAAGGAATAAGGGGGCCTAAAAGGAATCCTGTACTTTACCTGCCGTAATGCAAATTTACCAGCCGGATTCGGTACTTTACCAGCCGCAACCGTGAATTTACCAGCCGAATTTGAGACTTTACCAGCCAAAGCTAAAAAGCTGTATCTTTTCGCTACATCACCATTTCGAAATCCATGTTTCTTTGCCTGAGTCACAGCTAAGTTTAGGATTTACTCTAATGAACAAGGGACCAGGCTTGCCTAGTTTTTTATCCGCCTAAATAAGGAAATATATGGGGACACGTCAGCCGGTCTTTGAATAAACTGTTATGAGACATCTCAGAGTCTGGAGATGATTCATTTGAATGGAAATCCTCTTTATGTAGCAATCGGTGACTCACTGACTGTCGGGATCGGATCAACTTTTTTCCAGCCTAATTTTGTCAAATATTATCATAACATTCTTGAGTACCATTTTAAACGGCCGATCAGTAAGCTTGTTTTTGCCAAAAACGGGGCAACGACGGATGCCATTCTGGAGAGCCTCCGGCACCCAGATGTAGCACAAGCCGTCCACGACGCAAGTTTTATCACACTGACCGGCGGAGGGAATGACCTGCTTCATGCGGGCAAAAGCTGGCTGAGAACCGGAAACAGCGAAATGGTTACTGGAGCAATCCAGATGTGCCTCCAAAACATGGAACGGATTATTGAGACGATGGTCGGCCTGCACAAAGATGTCCAAGAACCCATGCTGATCCGTGTCCTCAATTTGTATAATCCCATGTTTGAGATACCTGAGTCCGTTAAGTGGCTCGAATATTATAATCAATCCCTTATCAGCCTGGAGCGTTTTCCGTCTGTTCGGGTTGCGGATGTTTATCACGCTTTTAAGGGACATGAACCTTTTTTACTAAGTCTGGATCACACCCATCCCAATCCGATCGGCTACCGTGTGATCGCTCAGACTGTAGCCGGACTTGGATTTGATCCGGTTGATCCAACCTGAAGTAACCCAGTGGGACCGGATGTAAAAAAAAGCGGAGATGATTCCCCGCTTTTTTTTCTTTAATTTATGCCTGCCATTTGGGCGGCATATTTTTGCCCCAGTATATTTTTTTCAATTCATGATGTTTCTGAAATCCGTCCAGCGCGGTGTGGTAGTGGAAGTCAAACCAATACCCGTCCTTAGGCGGATGATCCCGACGGACATGCAATTTGAGGACTTCTTTTCCCGTATCCGTCAGATAGACGTGCATAATCCGCTCACCAAATCCGGATGAAGGCGAGTGTGTCACCGCCAGATTGCGAATCCAGTTCTCGTCACGGCCATTACTGACTTTTTCAATGGCCAAAGCAAATGAGGGGGCAATTTCATGGGCGTACTGATCACCGATTTTCTTTGAGACACGAGATCCGAATTTATAAAATCCTTGCTGCTCCGCTTCAAGCAGCGCATAGGATGAAAAAGCATCGATTAGTTTCGCTTTCGGGGCATCCGCATCGATCTGTTTTCCCCAGAGGACCGCTGTATCCGATCGATCCTCAACCGCTGTAAGGCCTCCATAAGGACCCAGGGCCGCTTCATGGCTCTTTTCCTTCTGGATGCTCTCCTTATCGCTTTGTTTATCGACATAGTGAGCCGGAAAAACCGGAATCACTGTGCCGAAGGTCAGTATGGCGACAAGAGCAACCAGACCCTTTTTTATGAAATTGGGAACCACGGCAGAACCCCCTTTCTCATCGAATACACAATCATGTAGCCGTATAAGTCATTTATACCAATAAATGATTCGAACCGCAACTCATTTTCAGTCAGTTTGAAAGATACACATAGAAAGAATATTTCCGAATCAGTAAAAAACAAGGCTTATTGCACCATGTCCGTCTACTCCGCATCATCAATACAGAACGGGTATGTCTATTGTTATTTTATTTCATGTGTAATATAATTATTACATATGAAAGAGACAATTACTAGTGACGAACTGTTAACGGTCCTGGAGGCGTTATCAAATCCGTATCGGCTTAAAATCATCGCCATCCTTTACGGAAAAAAGCAATACGTGAGTGAGCTTGCCAGAGAGCTTGGCATCAGCCGGCCGCTGCTTTACATGCATTTACGCAAGCTGGAGGGTGCGGGACTCGTTCAGGGTCATCTGGAACTTTCAGAAAGCGGCAAAGCGATGAAATACTACGAACTTAATTCTTTCAGCATTCCACTGAATGATCAATTCATCGCTCAAACGGCAATCAATCTGATGATTAAGCGAAGAAAGGAGTAACGATCGATTCATTGTAATGTATTAAAAAAGGAAGAAAGGTGCTGTCAGTATGATGTTTCTATCATTATTTCTCCCTCTTGTCCCGGTGTTGATTTTTATTCTCTTGATTCTCTTTGTCGTACGTACCGTTCATCGAATGGAACGTCGTGCGGAAGAACGCCTGAAACTGGATAAAGAGAACGCGGCTCTGCAGCAAAAACAAATACAGGATGTAAACGACCGATTAACGCGTATTGAAACCATACTTAAAGAAGTGGATTAATCGTTTCGGATACGTTTATTGAGAAATAGAGAGTCCTCGAAAGGAATCCAGCAGTTCGCTAACGTCCCGGTCCTTGATCCCGAATTCTGTAGGAATGGGGGAATAAAAATGATCGCTCAAGTCGTGCCAATCATCACACTTATCCTTGCGTCCGTTGTCCTGCTGCTTGTCGCTCGGCGCGCAAAAATATCGCATTTTGAGTGCCCGGTCTGTGGATGTGCGTTTAAAGTATCTGTTTCGACGTTTATGGGTTCCTTTCATATGCAGGGTAAGCGTGAAGTGACATGCCCCAACTGCGGATTCAGAAGCCTTTTGCCGCCGATAAGTGATAACGAATCATAATCGATCCGTTGATCCTGGCCTGTTTCCCGCCCTCATTATTCACTATGCACGCAAAAACACCGTTGATGGATCACGTTCAACGGTGTTTTAAAATAATCAGATCAGTTTTGTCATGATTTCATATTCGAATGTGAATGTACTTGTTTGAATCTTTAGCGGATCTCGTTCATCAGACTGACCCGCTCTTTCAGCACAGCCAATCAGACATTATCAAACTTAAAGTCTTCATCAGTCAGCGGCTCAATATTCAGTGGAACAACATAGTCGCCCTTAGTTGAAAAGAAATCGTGATTAATGGTTCCCGTATCAATACCGTTCAGCACGACCTGGCTGACGGGATCATGCTCATACTTGTCTTCGCGCCCGAGATTCTGAAGCGCCCTGTTGGCATTGTAAAGCACATAATCATTAACCTCTTTGACAAGGCCGATCTTGGTATAGATTTTGGAAGTATATCGTTTCTCAACTTCCAGCAGGCGATCAAGCAGCGCGTAGAGTTCCTGATCGGCCGTCTTTCTCTCCTGCTCCGTAAGGTCTTCACGGTATAGTCTCTGTGCGACCATACCCGTGAAACTGCCGTGAATCGATTCGTCCTGAATGATCTTGCGGATAATTTCGCCGCTGGCAATCATATGACCCTGTCCTGAAAGAAAAACCGGATAGAAAAAGCCGCTGTAGAATGAAAAACTTTCGAGAAATACCGATGCCGTCATAGCCATATATCGCTTGAACGGCGTGACATTTTCCCGTTTGTCGTACAGCTGATTGTACCAGTTGGAAATCAACCGGTATTTTTCCTGCAGTTCCGGCTGATCATCGACCCATTCCCCAAGATAATAGTTCGTCTTTGATGATGGAATCAGCGTTGAAAAAATATGGGAATAGGATTTTGCGTGGACATGTTCCATCATGCCCATCCAGGCGAAAACAGCCTGTTCATGCATGTTGTCGTGATGAATTGAAATCAGCGGCATCCCATTGTCGCCCTGCTCACGGTCAAGCCCCGTCAGTCCGGACAGGACCTCGACATAAGTCGTCTGCTCGTCATCCGTCATCGCCCCCCAGTCGGAGAGGTCGCGTGACACCTTAAATGCCTCTTCTGTCCAGAACTGATTGATATTCTGTTTCCAATATATTTTAGCGATCTGATTGTCGCTGTTATTCCAGTTAATAGCTTTCATTTTACAACCGTCCTTCAACTAGCTGATGATTTGCACCGGACCTATCTTTTTATTTCGGTTCAGACTGCGCAGGCTGTGCATTCTTCTGGGGAAAGCAGCTGAGTTCTTGTGTAGTACAGCGATTTTAATCCCATTTTGTGGGCGTAGACATAGAGCCTCGCCAGCTGGCGTGTGCTTGTCATGCTGTCGACGTAAAGAATCGTTGAAATACCCTGATCCACATGTTGCTGGATTTCCGAGATCATATCGATCACACGGAACTGGTTTGTCTGATAAGCAGATTTATAATACCACATCGACTGAGGCGACAGGAAAGGCATCGGATAAATCGTTTCGCTGTTTCCATATTTGCGGCGCTCAATCACATTAACTACCGGCATCACCGAGCTGGTCGCGTTCTGAACATAGCTAATTGACTGTGTCGGCGCAACGGCCAGCCGATAAGCATTGAACAGGCCGTATTTCTGAACTTTCTCTTTCAGCTCCGTCCAGTCCTGAATCGTTGGAATATAGATACCTTCAAACAGTTCCGTGCCTCGTTCAGTTTTCGGTCCGAAATATTCTTTTTCATACTTCGCAAAATAAGAGCCGTCAGCGTAATCGGTCTGATCAAATCCCTTGAATGTTGTTCCTCTTTCCTTGGCAATCAGCATCGATTTTTCAATCGAATAGAAATTAACCATTGAGAAGAAGGTACGTGCGAAATCTCTTGCTTCCGTAGATTCGTAAGCGATCTGATTTTTCGCAAGGTACCCGTTCAGGTTCATCGCGCCCAGCCCGACAGAATGAAGTTCAGAATTGGCGAGACGAACTCCCGGTGCATTCGCAATATGTGTCATATCACTGACTTCGGTCAGTGCTTCGATGCCATTATGGACGGAATCACGGACTTTGCCGCTTTCCATCACGTTGACAATGTTCAGGGATCCAAGAATACAGGAAACATCACGGCGTATTTCATCCGGCACATCGTAATCGTTGATGGTTGAGGTTTCTTGCATCTGGAAGATTTCCGTGCAGAGATTAGACATCTTAATGTCTCCAAGCTTGTGCAGCGGATGATTTTTGTTCGCATTGTCCTTATAAAAAATGTAAGGATAACCGGACTGCATCTGCATCTGCGCGATCAGATTGAGAAACTCGCGGGCATCCGCACTTTTCTTTTTAACTGCGGGATTGGCAACCAGTTCATCATACATTTTATCCATATCCATATCGTCCAGATGTGTGCCATACGCTTTGTACACCGTATAAGGGGCAAACATGCAGAAAGACTTCCCGGCCTCAGCAAGTTCGAAAAATTTACCTGGAACAATCAGGCCGATCGAAAGTGTCGACAGACGGATATCTTCATCCGCATTTTCCTTCTTCGTGTCCAGAAATTCAGGCGCGTCCCAGTGGAAAATGTTCAGATATGCCGCACCGGCACCTGGGCGCTGGCCGAGCTGATCCGCGTAGGAAAAGCCGAGCTGGAGTTTCCGGGCAACCGGAACCACGCCCTTGGCCACCCCTTCTACTCCCTTGATCGCTTCACCACGCGCGCGGATTTTCGAAAGGTTGAGTGCGACACCGCCGCCGATTTTAGACAGCTGCTGAGACGTGCTTTCGATATAGTTGATTGAATTTAGCGAATCATCCGCTTCGATCAGGAAACAGGAAACCATTTCGCCGCGTCTTGCCTTCCCGGCATTCAGAAATGTCGGAGTTGCCGGCTGATAACGCTGCTCCATCATCGCGCGCATAAACCGGACAGCCCGGTCGAAATCGCCTCTCGCGAGAAACAGAGAGACGATTGAAACACGCTCATCGTAACTCTCCAGATACTGTGATTTGTCGTTGGTCCGCATCGCATAGTCACGATAAAACTTACTTACGGCCATGTAAGACTTGAATTCAAATTGATAATCGGCCGCCGACCGATGCAGGGATTCAACCGCCGCTTCATCATATTCAGCGAATACATCATAGTAAAAATTATTATCTACAAGATAATGGAGCCTGTCCAGTATACTGTCAAAATGGACCGTTTTCTCCCGGACTTCCTCCATATAGGCTTGAATGGCCTCCTGGTCCTTCTCCAGCTGGTAAAACCCGTCCTCTCCACGTGTCAGTACTTCGTTGTTCAGTTCAACGTAGGACTTTGGCTTGATCGCTTCGTTCAGCAAATGCACTCACCCTTTCCCGGAAATTTATTACATCAGAAACTGTTCCCCCAAGTTCGAATTTGTACAAGATTGGAACATGGTATGTTGCAGCAATAACATCGGCCGCATGGGCGAAATTTCTTCCCCAGTTACGATTCCCGCTCGCCGCCACGGCTCTGAGAAAACGTCCGCTTCTGGCTAAAAATTGTTTGACGCTGTCCGGAGCGTCGCCGAAACCGATCGTATTCGTCACTAATATAAAGGGGCGATCCGCCTGATCCAGACTGCTGATCGGCTGATAAGTCAGCCCGGTTTTACTCAAAAAACGTTTGACATTCCCAGTCATGCTTTCATATAAAATCAGCATCGGCGGCCCTCCTGTCCAAGTTTAATTCTATATAAACTGCTGTCCGACGATTCGATGCTCCATCAGATCGTCGGCCTTTTCAACACTATATATAGTTTATGGTTAATAATTTACCACAATATATTGTGAATCACAAGCAGTTTTATTCATACTTTTGGTGTTGACTTTCTCATCATAGGACACATCATCTGCCGCATCAACGCACGGATCGGACAGAAAAAGAGAGGTAATTCAAGCATTGTGAGGTATATCACTCTGTATGGCATACAGTGATATGATGAAATCTTTTTTATGGAAAAAATTTTTTCAAAAAAATCCCCGAATTTTCAGACTCATTCTATCGTTCGATCGCGGTTTACTTTCGTTATTCCCTCCTGAGGTCTCGATCCGGAGCAGATCCGCAAACAGGAAAAAGGCATTCCCCGGTTTCCGCCGCAAAGTTCGGAATGAGAGAAATGCCCTCTTGTCCGTCTGTCCCAGACGACTGGACAAATACTGTGTTACTTTTCAGCGCCTTCCGGCTGATCTTCATGCCCGAGAACAGGAGTAAACGTCCTTTTTTCCTGAATTAATTTTTGCCGGCTGATGGCCCGCTGTTCGGCCAGTCTGGCAAAATACTCCTGCGCATTCACTGGGACTTTTCCCCGGCGGTCACGTTTGAAATAATGCCCATCCGTTCCCATCACCCGAGTTTTCACATTATCATTCATCAGAAGGTTGAAGACGTCCGTTATCGTTGACTGAATCTGCTCATCCTCAACGGGAAACATCAGCTCAACGCGCCTGTTCAGATTCCGTGTCATCATATCCGCACTGGCGAGGAAAATTTTCGTTTCTCCACCATTTCCAAACATATAAATTCTGCTGTGCTCCAGGTAACGTCCCACAATGGAATGTACCTCAATATTGTCGCTGACTCCTGGGATTCCGGTACGCAGGCAGCAAATGCCCCGCACAAGCAGTTTAATACGCACACCCGCTGCGGATGCTTCATACAATGCGCGAATCATTTCCTCATCCGACAGAGCGTTCATTTTCGCATAAATAAATGCCGGACGCCCCGCTTTTGCCTGAGCGATTTCGTCTCGGATCAAGTTGAGCATCGTGCCCCGCAGCCAGAGAGGCGCCATGACTAGCTTATGAAAATAAGGGGGTTCCGAATAGCCGGAGAGCATATTGAAGACGTTGGAAGCGTCAATGCCCATCTGTTCGTTACTTGTCAGAAGTCCCATGTCTGTGTAAAATTTAGCCGTTATATCATTATAATTTCCGGTACCAAAATGCATGTAGCGCTTAATGCCGGTTGATTCCCTCCGGACGACAAGCATCATTTTGCAGTGCGTTTTCAGACCGACTAGACCGAAAATAACGTGGCAGCCTGTTTTTTCCAGCTTTTGGGCCCAGTTGATATTATTCTCTTCGTCGAACCTCGCCTTGAGCTCAACAAGAACAGTGACCTGCTTGCCATTTTCCGCAGCACGTTCCAGGTAGCGTATAATCGGTGAATTTCCTGAAACCCGGTATAGTGTCATCTTGATCGCCAGGACGTTCTTATCGACGGAGGCCTGCCTGACAAGCTCAATAACCGAGTCAAACGAGTCAAAAGGATGGTGGAGAAAAACATCCTTTTCACGAATCGTATCAAAAATCGAATGCTCCATAAGTTCATAATGAACAAAGGGATGATGCGGGGGAAAAAGGAGAGCCTCCGATTCGTCGAGCATTCCGACCAGTTTTGAAAGGAACGTCAGATCAATAGGACCGTTGACGTTATAGACATTATCCGGGCTGACTGCCAGCCTTTTCGTCAGTTTTTCGATCAGCCGCGCACTGATTCCTGCTTCAACATCGAGATGAATGACATTGCCACGCTCGCGCAGCCGGAGCTGTTTCTCAATTTCTTTCAGCAGATCTTCCGTATCCTCTTCATCCACTTCAAGATCCATATCGCGCATGACCCGGTAGCAGGAGGTTTCGTCAATTTTATAGCCGACAAACAGTGTTTTCAGATGCCGACGGATGATATTTTCCAGAAGAACAAAGCCCGTCTGTCCCTCATGTGAAGGAACCTTAACGACACGTGGCAATACATTGGGAACCTGGACAGTCACAAATTCCGGCTGTTTCGGATCACTGCCGTTTTTGTGGATGAGGGCGGCAATATTAATACTTTTATTCAGAATCAGCGGAAAGGGCCTTGAGGAATCCACGGCCATTGGTGTCAGCACCGGATAAACTTCGCGGCTGAAGTAATGGTCGACAAAATCAAGTTGTTTCTGTGTCAGCTCAGTGAGCTCAAAAATGCGGATTTTATGCTCTTTCAGCAGCTTTTTCAAAATACGATTGTATGTGGTATACTGCTGGCTGATCATCTGATGGGCCGCACCGCTGATCTGAGCCAGCTGCTGACTCGGTCTCAGCCCGGCAGGATCAGCCTTTTCGTAGCCGACCTTGACCATATCGCTGAGGGAGGCCACTCGCACCATAAAAAACTCATCCAGATTGCTGGCAGTAATCGACAGAAATTTGACACGCTCAAGAAGCGGATTGTCCTTGTCGCGCGCTTCTTCAAGAACACGCTCATTAAACTTTAGCCAGCTTAATTCACGATTATAGAAGTATTCTTTTTTCCCAAAATCCTCCATAATTGACTCACCTTATCCTCGTAATATCGGCTTTAAACCAAATACCTCTTCAAAATAAGCCGCTTTTTCCTCAAAAGTCAGCCGTTCAAGAGACAGGTCGTCATCCGCCTTAGCGGTGATAACAACCTGATCGTGCCTCAGTGAAACGGTAATTTTTTTTATCTTGTGCTGGCGGCTGTCATCCAGCGCGTCGGCAATCCGAAGAATAGCTGATAATTTTGCAACAATCAGGCGACTGGCCTGAGGCAGTGATTCGAATGCCGCTGAATCGCTCGTCGGTGTCTCCGCACTGTGATAACGAGCAATATTCGCGATAATATCCCGCTCGCTGTCCGAGATGCCCATAATCTCCGATGATTGAATAATGTAGTATGAATGGATATAATGGGCATTCATATCAATATAGCTCCCGGAGTCCTGCAGAATCGCGGCCAGCTGAAGAAGGAGCCGGCTCCGCTTGTCCAGCCCGTGCAGTGGCCGAAGCCTGTCGAAAAGATGAAGCGAATAGTTCTCGACAATGCTGATATGACGCGGGTCACAGTTATAGCGCTCCGCAATATTGCGCGCGGATATGATGATATCTTCAATGAATGAATGATCGATCCTTCTTTTGTGGTGATCGAGCTCGTCATGAATCAGCAACCCGTCAGCAAGGTCTGCCTCTGAAAGTAGAATTCTTTTGGCACCTGTCATTTCGAGCATAATCTTCAGAATCATCGCTGAAGGGAGCAGCTGGCTTGCCGAGTCATAGGGTACGCCGTACTGTCTGGCCAGAACCTGAACCGGGATATCCAAAATATGTCCGTAGAGTTCATCAAAGCGGTCCCGGTTAATGGTATCACTGCTTGATTTCATGAAAGCGTGTTTAAACGCCAGCAAATCGGTTCCGACAAGAACGCAATGTTCGTATCTGATGTTTTTCGGCGCAAACTGATGATAGCCGTCGATTTTACTCATAATATAATCTTCCATAATATCGACGTAATTTCCCTTATGGTTCTCCAGATCACCCAGCATTTCACGGATTCGGAGCGGCCCCAGTTTTATATTTCTTGAAAAAACAAAATGTCCGCCGTCATACACGGTCAGCTGCATACTGCCCGATCCAATATCGATCAGCATCGTACCCTCTTCTATTAATTTGCCAAAACCCTTGGTTTTATAAGATACCGCCTGATTATGAAGATATCGTTCTTCGGCATTGGCGAGCCACTCCAGATTAAGGCCTGTCTTAATGCGGATCTGTTCCTTGACATATTCGGCGTTCATCGCCTCCTGGACAGAACTCGCCGCCACTGCACGATATTCCTTCACTCCATAATCCTTCATTATTTGCACAAATCCCGCCAATGCCTGACATGCCTGATCCACCGTCCGAAAAGCGATCATCCTGTGATTGTAAATATCGGCACCAATCGTCACATCGGCGCTGACATCCTCAACAACAGAAATATTTGTCATATCAGCAATTTTCAATACAATGACCTGCAACCCAATCGTTATGGACGCAAAGAGTCTGTGATTCCCCGTCGTCCTCACCCCATTTTCCGGAACAATAATAGTTTTATCTCTTTTTTTCAGAAAATTACTCAATAGTAATTATTATAATGCATTACTGTCAGTACTTAAAAACCTTTCAGAAATTATTTACAAAAAAATTACATCGTCGAGCGCTATTTTTAATAGGCTTTGTTAAACTTGTCCGCTCCATTTCGCTTCAGGTGCTCGCTTTCCATGGGCTATCTAATCAACAGAAGAGCAAAATCAACATTGAATTTAAACAGTGCCTAATTTTTTAATTTTCCGACCGGGTATAAGAAAAACCGGGCAAAAATCGCCCAGTCCTAAAAACCCGTGATACGCATTGTTTTGCCTTCTTCCGGCGACGCTTTGGCTGCTCGCTTGCCGCGGGCGTCTCGCACCCCCGCGTCTGAGTCCGAATGTATATTCGGCAGATTGAGTCCATCGATCATTTTATACATTTGAAAAAGGAAGCCATAAAGGCTTCCCGTTACCTGCTATTTACAATCAAATCACTTAATTGATCAGTTCTGCAGAAGTGAGAGTTTCCGATCCAGATACAGGTCAACAGCGGCAGCGGCCTTCCGCCCCTCTTCAATGGCCCATACAATGAGTGTCGCTCCGCGGCGCGCATCGCCCGCCGCAAAAACGCCTTCACTGCTTGTCTGATAACTTCGGTCGTCCGCCTGAATCACGCGTCCACTCGGATCCTTTTCGATCCCGAAATCCTCAAACAAGCGGTCCTCCGCGCCCTGGAATCCAATCGCGATCAATACCAAGTCAGCATCCCACTTTTTTTCCTCTTCTGCTTCCGACTTAAATGAACCAGTCAGCAGAGATCTAACATGTCCGGAAGCATCACCTGTAAACTTCTTCGTTTCAACATAATATTCCCGCGGATCTGTACCGAACAGCTCTTCCGCTTCTTCATAGGCATAATCCACTGAAAAAACATGCGGATTTTCCGGCCATGGATTGCTCTCGGAACGATTTTCGGGCAGCCGACCGTGTTTGCCGAACTGAACGACACTTTTGCAGCCCTGACGGATCGCCGTTGCCACACAGTCCTCGCCTGTATCTCCACCGCCGATAACAATCACACGCTTACCCTTGGCATCGAAGTCGGGTTTCAGCGGTTCGCCGTAGAGCAGATGCCGGTTGCTTGCGGTCAGATACTCCATCGCAGGCGATATACCCTCGAGATCGCGTCCCTCAATCGAAACGTCACGGTGCTTGCCAGCGCCTGTGCAGAGAACAACGGCATCGAAATCTTTCCTTATCTCTTCTTCAGTGATGTCTTTTCCGATGTCTACACCAGTTTTGAACACAACACCTTCCGCCTCCAGCAAATGAACACGACGGTCAACCACATCTTTTTCAATTTTCATACTTGGAATGCCATACATCAGCAATCCGCCAGCGCGGTCCGAACGTTCGAATACAGTCACATTGTGGCCGATTTTATTAAGCTGGTCAGCACAGGCCATACCCGCAGGACCGGATCCAATCACGGCAATTTTCTTATCTGTACGCCGGAGCGGCGGTTTAGGAACCACCCATCCCTCCGCAAACGCCCGATCAATAATCGAGCGTTCAATAGACTTGATCGATACCGGATCACTGACAAAGCCGGCCGTACATGACCCTTCGCAAGGAGCGGGGCAGGCTTTAGAAGTGAATTCAGGAAAATTATTGGTTTTTGCGAGACGGTCATATGCCTCTCTCCACAAACCGCGGTATACGAGATCATTCCATTCGGGAATCAGATTGTGAATCGGGCAGCCGCTCGTCCCTTTATTCAGAACCGTTCCGATCTGGCAGTAAGGCGTGCCGCAGTCCATACAGCGCGCCGCCTGTTCCCTGACCTCTTTTTCCGGCATTGCTTCCCGGTATTCATTCCAATCCCCGATCCTCTTCCGGGGATCGCGCTCCTTCTGATTTTTCTTCTCTATATTCAGGAAACCCATTAATTGTCCCATTGTTTCAGCTTCATCCTTTCAAAATTTATCCGGAAGCGCTCAGCATTACACCGGCTGATAATCCGATTTTGGAACAGCAAGTTTACCCTGCTTTTTCAGATAGAAAGCTTCTTCCTTGGCCTGTTCCTCACTAAGACCCTGAGCTTTATAGTGCCCGATCTGTGCAAGTATCGCTTCATAATCACGCGGAATAATTTTGATGAAGCGCTCGGCATACTCTTCCCAGTTTTCAAGAATATTCCCTGCCTTAGGACTGCCTGTATAATTCAGGTGATTTCTGATCAGTCCGTAGACAGCTTCAAGCTCTTTCTTATCCGTGAGTTTTTCAATGTTCACCAGTTCATGGTTGATATGAGCAAGAACCTCGGAAGGCTGGCCTTCAGGAAGGACATATGCCGTTCCGCCAGACATGCCTGCCGCAAAATTACGGCCGATTGATCCCAGAACGATTACTTTGCCGCCGGTCATATACTCACAGCCGTTCTCACCGACACCCTCAACAACGGCATAAGCGCCGCTGTTGCGTACACAGAAACGGCCGCCTGCCGTCCCGCGGATATAAGCCTCGCCCTCAGCCGCGCCGAAGAAGGCTACATTGCCCATCATCGCCTGTGAATCCATCGGAACACCGACTACTTCTTCAGATTTTATGATCACCTTGCCACCGGACAGGCCTTTGCCCACATAGTCGTTGGCATCTCCGGTCAAGGTCATGGTGACACCTCTCGGAATGAATGAAGCGAAGCTTTGTCCCGCGCTCCCTGTAAACGAAAGATTGATTGTGTCTTCCGGCAGGCCGCGTCCACCCGTAGATTTCGAAATAACGTATCCGAGTGTCGTTCCGACAGTCCGATCGGAGTTTCTCAATTTGTAGGATAAATGTACCGGCCGCTTATTTTCAATCGTTGGCAGACAGGTAGAAATCAGATTTCGCTCATCGAAACGTCTTTCTATGTGATGATCCTGAGCACGGGCGAAATGGCGCTTGGAGACATCGCTTTCCGCCTGATACAGTAAATCGGACAAATCGAGATATTTCGCCTTCCAGTGGTTGTGCACTTCCTTCTTAATGCGAAGCAGATGAGCCTGGCCGATCACTTCATCGAGCGATCGGTAACCAAGACCCGCCAGCTGTTCGCGAATATCCCGGGCGATAAACGTCATAAAATTAACAATGTAATCCGGGCTGCCGTTGAAGTGTTTGCGCAGCTCCGGATTCTGAGTCGCGATGCCTACAGGGCATGAGTCAAGGTGGCAGGCCCGCATCATCAGACAGCCAAGAACGACCAGAGGTGCTGTCGCAAAACCATATTCTTCGGCACCGAGGCAGGCTGCGATCAGAACATCGCGGCCGGTCATCAGCTTGCCGTCGGTTTCAAGCCTGACACGGTCACGCAGGCCATTTTTCATCAGAGTCTGATGGGCTTCAGCCAGACCCAGTTCCCATGGCAGGCCGGCATGCTTGATGCTCGTTTTGGAAGCCGCTCCGGTCCCTCCATCATGACCGCTGATCAGGATGACATCCGCCTTACCCTTAGCAACGCCTGCGGCAATCGTACCGACGCCGCCTTTGGCAACCAGCTTGACGCTGATCCGCGCCTTTGGATTGCTCGACTTCAAGTCATAAATGAGTTGAGCAAGATCCTCGATAGAATAAATATCATGATGAGGCGGCGGTGAGATCAAGGCGACGCCGGTTGTTGCGCGACGCGTATGAGCGATCCACGGATAAACCTTTCCCGCAGGAAGCATTCCGCCTTCTCCAGGTTTCGCTCCCTGCGCCATCTTAATCTGAAGTTCGGCCGCTTCCGACAGATAATAGCTCGTGACTCCGAATCTCGCCGATGCGACCTGTTTGATCGCACTGCGGCGCCAATCGCCGTTCTCGTCCCGGACGAAACGGTCCGCGTCTTCGCCGCCCTCGCCGCTGTTGCTTTTTCCGCCAATACGGTTCATGGCAATAGCCAGTGCCTCATGCGCTTCCTTGCTGATCGAACCGTAAGACATAGCGCCGGTTTTGAACCGTTTCAGAATATCTTCCACAGGCTCGACTTCATCCAGAGGAATCGGTTGGCGATCCTTCTCAAAAGTCAGCAGGCTGCGGATTGTAGAGAATGGCGCATCGTCGACCATCTCCGCATAGTCCTTATACAATTTATATTCATTTCTGCGTGTCGCCTGCTGAAGCATATGCACGATCAAAGGTTCAATCTTATGCTGTTCACCGCCCTGGCGCCACTGCAGCGTGCTTCCATCATCCAATGTTTTCAGATCGCCAAGGAGTAGTTCCTCAGTCGCTTTGTGGTGGCGGCGCAGTGATTCTTCCGAAATTTCATTCAAGCCGATGCCACCGATCTGGGAAACCGTTCCTTTAAAGTATTTTTCAATCAGCTCATCGGAAAGGCCGAGTGCTTCAAAGGTCTGTGCACCGCGGTAACTCTGAATCGATGAAATACCCACTTTGGACATGATTTTAACAATCCCGCCAACCAGAGCTTTGATATAATTCTGTTCCGCTTCTTCTTCGGAGACGCTAAGATGCCCGGTCTGTTTCAGTTCACTCACAGATTCAAGTGCCAGATAAGGATGAATCGCGTCGGCGCCGTAGCCGAGAAGCAGGGAAATCTGGTGGCTGTCATGCGGCTCCCCGGAGTCAACGATCAGGCTGACCTGTGTCCTTGTGCCCTGATCAATCAGATGATGGTGAACAGCACTTACAGCAAGAAGCGACGGAATCGGCACTTTTTTCTCATCCAAAGCGCGATCCGAAAGAATGATTAGTGAAGCACCGTCATGAATCTGCTGATCCGTTTTAAGGATCAGCTGGCCCAGAGCTTCGGAGAGTCCTCCATTTCCCTTATCCGCCGAGAACAGCGTCTGAATTACAGCAGTTTTCAAACCCTGACGCTGAATGGAGCAGAACGTTTTTCTGTCCAGGACCGGATGGTTCAGACGGATCTGCGTTGAAACATGCCGAACCGGATCCAGCAGGCCGACTTGCGGTCCGAGCCAGGTAATTTTCGACATAACCCAGGCTTCACGGATCGCATCAATCGGCGGATTTGTTACCTGGGAAAACCACTGTTTGAAATAGTCGAAGAGCACCTGAGACTTATTGGAAAGTACGGCGAGAGGCGTGTCATTCGCCATCGATCCGGTCGGTTCCTTGCCTGTTTCTGCCATTGGCTCAATAGCTTTGGTCAGATCCTCGTAGGTATATCCCTGCACTTTCTGCTGAAAGAGCCGAACCGTGTCTGATATTTTCTCAGGTTCAGGTGACTCATCTTTTATCCTGATCACTGATTCCTTAAGTAGCTTATGATAGTCTTCAGCCTGGCAGATTTCTTTCTTCAGTTCATCGCTCGGAACAATTCTGCCCTTTTCAGTGTCAATCAGCAGAAGCTGGCCGGGTTTCAGATGGCAGCGTTCACGGATATTAGACGCGTCGAGATCTGCGACACCCACCTCCGAAGAAAAGACAACCTTATCGTCATTCGTTATATAATACCGGGCGGGACGAAGTCCGTTCCGGTCCAAAATCGCGCCGATTTGTTTCCCGTTGCAAAAACCAAGTGCCATCGGTCCGTCCCACGGTTCCATCATCCGGCTGTGAAATTCGTAGAAATCGCGGAGATATTCCGGCAGTTCCGACTGATTCTCCCATGGTTCGGGAACCATCAGCATTATGGCATGAGACAGCGAAAAACCATGATAGGTCAGAAACTCCAGCACGTTATCAAAAATGGCCGAATCACTGCCGTCTGGATCTATAATCTGCGGCAGCCTTCCTCCCTCCAGCCGTTTCGCCTTGGCATTAAACCAGCTCATGTTTCCACGGATCGTATTAATTTCACCGTTATGAACAATCATCCGGTTAGGATGCGCCCGCTGCCAGCTTGGGAACGTATTCGTGCTGTAGCGGGAATGCACTAAAGCGAGTGCCGAAACAAAATGTTCATCCTGAAGATCGGTATAAAAAGCGGACACTTCTTTCGCCCGCAGCATGCCTTTATAAACCAGAGTCTGACTGGACAGACTCGCAACATAAACTTCATTTTTAAGTTTTACTTCAATCGCTTTTCTCAAGAGATACAGCTCAATATCAAGCGCGTGTCCAGAGTCTTGGCCCGCCGTCCCGATAAACATCTGGTACATAAACGGCGCTTTGCTCCGGGCGAGCCGGCTGATCTCATTTTCTTCAACAGGAACATCGCGCTCACCATAAAGCCGTAGATTACGCGCAGCGATACACGCTTTTATTTTTCCAATCGCAACCATTCTGGCAGAGCGGTCCTGAGGCATGAAAAACATGCCGACACCATAATGTCCGGCAGACGGAAGCGAAAAATTGCATACAGACTGAAAAAACTGGTTGGGAATCTGAACGAGTATGCCCGCGCCATCACCGGTTTTTCCATCAGCCGCCTTGCCCGCGCGGTGATCCAACCTCGCAAGCATTTCAAGTGCGGTTTTAACTACATCATTGGATGCACGCCCCTTGATATCCGCGTACAATCCAATGCCGCAGGAATCGTGTTCAAATTCCGGACGATACAAGCCTTCCGAGACATTGGCTCTCGTCTCTCCCTTTGTAATCATAAACGTCATCCTTCCTTCTGTCTCTTCGCAATCTCGCATCATTTATCTGTCCAACTTTTCAGAAAATATATTTGTATCTCTATCTACTTTTTTCCGAAAAGTTTGGTAATTTTATTTTACACTTTAATCATCAATCTTTTCAATATATAATTAAGAACAGATTAATCTCGATTCGATATGAATGGAGTGCGGACCATGGAATTACGGCAAATCGAATACTTTATTGAAGCGGCAAAAAGGGAGCATATCACACAGGCCGCAACGGCTCTCCACGTAGCGCAGTCCGCGATCAGCAGGCAGATTGCCCTGCTTGAGGACGAGCTGGGGGTCTCACTTTTTATGAGAAAAGGCCGCAATATCCAGTTGACGCCTGCCGGGAAAATTTTTCTGGAACACGCGGAACGGGGTCTTCTTGAATTTGAAAAAGCCGAGCAGAAAATCAAAGAGCACCTGAATCCCGAGATCGGGCGGATCAGGCTGGGGATTTCAACCAGCCTGTCCGTCCACACACTCCCGATCATGCTGCAGAATTTCCATAAGACTCATCCGGGAATCAGTTTTCAGCTTCATCAGGGGACAGTCCCCTATCTCATCCATTTAATTGAACAGGGGAACATTGATCTGGCATTTGCTTCCCCCGTACCCAAAAATCATGAGGCCGTGCACAGCAAAATTCTTTATACAGAAAAAATGGTCCTACTCCTGCCCAAACATCACCGGTTTGCCGGAAAAACAGCCATCCCTCTCGGAAAGCTGAAAAACGAAAGGTTCATTACATTCCGCAGCAGGCTCTCACTTCAGGAGTTGTTCCGTGATGCCTGCGGACAGGCGGGATTCGAACCGGACATTGTTTTTGAAGGGGAGGATATGGATACCATCAAAGGGCTGGTGGCCGCGGACTTCGGCATCGCGCTGATGCCGGAGAATGCCGTTACTTACAACCTTCCTGCGGGCATCGTCACCGCACCGCTTCATTCGCCTGAGGTCTCGCGATCCGTCGGAATGATCTATCCGCGAAGCCGGGAACTCGCCCCTTCGGAACAACTTTTTTCCAAGTACACGGAAGACTTTTATGAGAGGCTCTACCAGTTCGGCCAGTAAAGACTTTTTTTAATATCTTAAATAGAATGCCGCCACCGGACTGATGATTCAGTCTCTGGAAGCGGCGTTTTTAATCTGTCAGATTCTTTGATCCTCATGATCTTCCTCTTCAATCAGTCGATCATGTCTGAGCCGTGATTCCGGATCAACCTGCTCATCGGCGTGGTAAGAAGAACGGGCAAGCGGTCCGGCCTCGCAATGCCTGAAACCTTTTTCCATGGCAATCTTTTTCAGCTCCTCGAACTCGGCAGGCTGGTAATAGCGGACAACATCCAGGTGTTTTCGGGTTGGCTGGAGGTATTGGCCGATCACCATAATATCCACGTGATTCTCAAGCAGATCATCCATTGCCTGAAGGATCTCTTCCTTGGTTTCGCCAAGTCCGACCATGATACTCGATTTCGTCGGCGTATTAGGACTCAGTTCTTTAACCCTCCGCAGAACAGCCAGAGAGCGGTCATAGGTTGCGATTGCGCGGACGCTTTTTGTCAATCTGCGGACCGTTTCAATATTATGGTCAAAAATATCCGGCTTCGCATCCATCAGAGTCAGAATGCTTTCATCGTCTCCCTTCATGTCAGAAGGAAGGACTTCAATGGTGCAGTACGGCACTTTTCTTCGGATCGCTCGCACTGTCTCCGCAAAAACACCCGCGCCCCCATCGTTTAAGTCATCACGGGCAACAGCTGTCACGACGACATGGCGCAGCTTCATCTTTTTCACTGAATCAGCCACCCGTTCCGGCTCGCGCAGATCGAGTTCGGTAGGACGTCCCGTTTTTACCGCGCAGAAGCGACATCCACGGGTACAGATGTCTCCAAGTATCATAAAAGTTGCGGTTCTTCTGGTAGCCCAGCACTCATGAATATTGGGGCATTTTGCCTCTTCGCAGACCGTATGGAGCCGCTCTTCGCGCATCAATGTCTTAATACCGCGATAATCCTGATTTGTGTCCAGCCTGATCTTCAGCCATTCCGGTTTTCTCAGATATTCCCGGTGATTCTCCAACGTCTTCTCCCCCTTAATATTGATTTGTGTCTTATCGTGAAAAGTTCCATGCTTCTGTGTCATATTTTGAATGCGCAAGTTCCCAAACAGCCTTCTCATCCTGAGGAGTAAGATCCGCAGGAATAAGCTTGATTCCCAGACCCTTTTCAAAACCTGTATAGAAAGCCCTCTTCACCTCATCAATCGTCAGCTTTCTGCCCGTGAGCGTGTCTAGTGAAACTGCCTTCCCGTCAAACGCTTTCCTGGCCCGATCCTTAACACGTTCGTTCGGGTAATCAAAACAATCAAATAGCTTGTTTTCATCAACGGATAAAGGGATCGATCCATGCTGGAGAATCATCCCTTCACGCCGGGTCTGGGAACTTCCGGCCGCTTTCCGCCCTTCCACAACCAGTTCATACCAGGAAGCCTCTTCAAAACAGACCGGTGAATGGGAGCTTTCCTTTTTCTTTTCTGGAATCGCCAGCTCAGCCTGCAGTCCCAGTTCCCTGAATCCTTCAAGAAGCCCCTTCGAAAGCACCCGGTAGGCACCGACGACTGAACGCGGCATGTCCGGATAATTTTCAGGAAGGATGACGCTGTACGTAAGTTCGTGATCATGCAGAACAGCCTGCCCCCCTGTTAGTCTCCTTACCGGCCGGACGCCGCGCCGCCCCGCCCCGTACCGATCAATTCTTCCACTTGTCTTTTGGAAATAGCCGATGGACAGCCCGGGCGGATCCCACTGATAAAATCGGAGGACCGGTTCCTTTCTTCCAGCAGCTCCCTGCTGAAGCAGATATTCATCCAAAGCCATATTATAAGACGGAGTATGTACTCCTGAATCAAGAAAAAGCCATGACTGAATGTTCATTCTGTCTTGCCTCCGAATACCCTTTTTGTGACAGCGCTGCCATTATTTTTTGATGACGCAAAAGTGCCAACCGGGCTTTGACAGATCTCTCCCACGCCGGCCGATCCGTTTTCTTTTCTGAAGCGTTGTCTTTATCATACCAAGAAACCGTCACAAAAGTAAGCCCAGGCGAGAAATATCAACGACTCTTTCTGAAGCGGAAAAAGCGCGGCAGCCCGCGGCTCAGAAAGCAAGGTTCGTTTCATTGTCACTGACGATATGGTACACTAATAGGATAGATTATTTTTGACGAATAGGACCGCATGCCCAAATTAAGAGCCTTGCCCGAAAAGGAGATTTTCCTGATGAACCGCTATCTGCAGATCACATTCGTGCCTCATATAGAAAAAGGATGGAATTTCTATATCTGGCTGACTGATGAAGAAGGAAATAATCTCCCTTTTCCGGGTGACGTTTCGGGAAAAGGTCCCATTCCGGAGTGGCTTGGAGACCTCTCTCCTTATCGCTACTTCAGATCTTCCGCCCAGTTTGCGGGAGACGCCGGCGATTTTCCGGTTTCCGGTGCTCTTATGCCCATGAACAGTGCCTTTAAACTGATGCGTGACCGGGTCCTGGATGACGGAGACATCAGAGCGGGCCGGACCTTTCAATGGTTCGGCAGGATCGCCGATGCACTGAAAGTTCTGCTGGAAAACGGACAGTTTTATCCGTTCTTTTACCACCTTGAACGTGGAAAACATGAACACTGTTATTTCTGCGAGTGGATGCCTGACATACAAACGCTTGACAAGAGCGGTCTTTTCGCCGATTGGCTGGGCTCGCTGCCCCATCTCTCCTTTTCAATCTCCGATCTTCAGGATGAAAAAGTCAGGCAGTGGCTCTATTTACTGATCATTTTCTGGACCAATACGCTTGTACATGATACCGCTTTATCTGTGATTCCCCAGCTTGAAAACAAACCCGCCGCCGGGCTGATCGAAGCGAATAACCCATCCGGGAGTGTCCCTGAAAAAAACATTCCTTTTCATTCATCTGGAGAGCCGTGGGTCACTACGGCCAATCCGCTGAAAGTACAAGAAATGAATCAGCTTGAGCGGGAAATAGGGGACTGGACCCACCCCGTCTCCTCACACAATCCGCAGGCGTTAACCAGCGCGTTGCTGGCTTTCAGAAAAGCGCGGATGGAGCAGCAGTTTTCACCCGAACAGATGAAAATAATTCTTGACCCGGCAGATCCGGATGATCCGTTCTCCAAGGACGCGGTCTGGGAGTATGAAACGGTTGTCGAAGGCTGGAAGAATGCCAGACGGACCGAATGGTCTCTTGAAAAACTGCAGAGCCGTTCCCCACTGGGCAGGAACAGCTGGCTGGAGGAACGTATCAATCGGTTGACAGGAGAAGTACCAGATCATATTCTGAATTTTCTTGCTGGAAAAGCAGGCAGACTCATAACCTCCGAGGAACTTTCCGATCTTTTTCAATACAGGAACGAGCTCGGAGCAGTCTCTGTCTCCTTAAGTTTGCCTGATAATCTTGATGTGAAAGAAAGTGATGACCTCGTTGCCATTGACCTTAACATCAGGTCGGAAGATGAAAATCAGCGATCACTGTTCAGCCTTTCCTCATTGATCAATTATGACTGGCGTATCGCTGTCGGAGATATCCAGCTCAGCGTCTCTGAATTCAGACAACTTGTCAGTGAAAACCAGTCGTTTATCCGGCACGAGGGTGAGTGGATCCACCTTCCGATGAAACGGATGGTGAAAGCTTTTACTGAAATGGGCGGCGTCATGGAGATTTTTGACAAAAAACCAAGTGTTGCCGGCGCTCTTCGGCTGGACGCGCTGACTCATAAAAAAAGAAATAAATTGATTAAAGTGCATCTGGAACGCGGTCTCGATGACTATCTGAACCATATTATTAATAAGCCGTCGAAAATCATACCGGTACCAGAGGGATTTTCAGGCCAGCTCCGGCCCTATCAGAAAAAGGGATTTACCTGGCTCGCCAATCTAAGGCACCAGCGGGTCGGAGGATGCCTCGCTGACGACATGGGACTCGGCAAAACGGTTCAGGCGATCGCCTACCTGGATCATTGCAAAACCCTGCCCGCCGAACCAGTCCCGGAACGGATGTTTCAGGGACCTGCTCTGGTCATCTGCCCGACTTCACTGGTCGCCAACTGGAATCACGAATTCCGGACCTTTTCACCGGAACTAGATATCTACACCCATCACGGGGCTTCCCGCCTGCATGGACAGCTCCTCGAAGAACGGCTCAGAAGCTCAGATGTGATGGTCACAAGCTATGCCATTTTCACCAAAGAATCAGAAGCTTTAAAACAAATTTACTGGAAAAGTGTGATTCTTGATGAGGCTCAGGCCATCAAAAATCCTCATGCCCAAAAAACGCGCGCGATACGGACGATCAGCAGCGCCCATCGTCTCGTCCTAACCGGGACACCGATCGAAAACCGTCTGGAAGAGCTCTGGTCCATCATGGACTTTCTTAACCCCGGCTATCTCGGCTCTCTCGAAAGATTCCGCAAGCAATTCATTGGCCCTGTTGAGAAAAAAAGCAGTCGGTCAAAAACAGGAGAACTGACAAAAATCATCCGGCCCTTCATCCTTCGCCGTGAAAAAACGGACAGGCGGATTATCCAAGATCTTCCGGATAAATTTGAAACAAAGAAAACATGTTTTCTCAGTAAAGATCAGGCCTCCCTGTATCAGACAGTTGTCAACCGCCTAACGCAAAGCGTCGGCACTTCATCGGGCATAAAACGCAAAGGCATGATCCTTTCCGCACTCACAAAGCTGAAACAGGTGTGCGACCACCCTGCCCTTGTACTGGGTAAGGAAGGCGAACAGAAAAAATCAGGGAAAATGGACCTTTTTTACGACCTTCTTGAACCGCTCTTTGACCGTAATGAAAAAGTTCTTGTCTTCACCCAATATGTACAAATGGGCCAGCAGCTTCTTCAGGAGACCCGGAAGCGCCATCCGGACGCCGATGTCTTTTTTCTGCACGGCAGCCTGAGCGCTGAACAGCGGGAAAAACTGATCCAAAGATTTCAGTCAGGCGTTAGAAAAAAGACACTGTTTATCCTGTCTCTGAAAGCAGGCGGTGTGGGCATAAATCTGACGGCGGCAGGCTATGTATTCCATTATGACCGCTGGTGGAACCCGGCGGTTGAGGAGCAGGCGACGGACAGAGCTTACCGGATTGGTCAGGAACGTAATGTCCATGTGTATAAACTCATTTGTGAAGGCACTCTGGAGGAGCGCATTGATCTTCTGATTGAGCGTAAGAAAAAGCTCCAGAGGCAGATACTCGGCCAAGGGGACGGCTGGCTGACAGAGATGAGCGATCAGGAAATTTTCGATCTGATTAAATTGCGTGAAGGAGTGATCTGAAATGACCCCTTTTTTTATCCATGACGCAGCGCTTGCCGGATGGTTGACAGCGTTCGCCGGGATGATGGAAACCACACGCTTTGAGAGAGGCCTGTTTCTTTGCAGGAACAGGCGGGTCTGGGACTATCATGCATCAGAAACACGCATCCATGCCACGGTGGAGGACGGCCAGTCCGTATTTTATGAAGCAGAGATTATCTGGAAAGGCAGCGCACCGGGCAGCAATAAGGCGGCGCTCCCAATCAAGCACCCTCAGAGAGATCTGATGCATTACAGCTGCACATGCGGGTTCGGGCCGGAACCCTGCGCACATGTTGCGGCACTTCTGATTTACAGGATCATTGATCTTGATAAAAAGCACCAGACGCGGCGGTCGTCCGGATCTCCTGTGCTGCCTGACTTTGACGATACTGCCTATCGGCGGATGTTTTCCGAATTCAGAAGCAGCGTTCAGAAGAAATCTCCGGCTGTTGAAAATTTTCACCCCGATAAGCTGCAGGTGCGGCCCTACTTTGATGACATGATGCACCTGATCACGGGCCAGGTCATGAAAAATTACGGGCACGACGAACCACGGTGAACGTTTGGCTCTTAATCCAGCCACTTTTGCGGGGTTACCAGCCACTTTTGCGGGGTTACCAGCCACTTTTGCGGGGTTACCAGCCACTTTTGCGGGGTTACCAGCCACTTTTGCGGGGTTACCAGCCACTTTTGCGGGGTTACCAGCCACTTTTGCGGTGACCCCCGATTTTGTAACCAAAATCAGGGGGTCACCTCGTGCGATGCCACGTTTTTTCATCATCGCTTTCCTACCCGTACCAGAGCTACCAGTCCTGCCGGCGCGTATTATGGCTCTTTTATGGACAAATACAACCTTGTTGTCGCTCTTTGTTCGGGTTATAATGGCAAATACATATAGAGATTCGTATTTTCCGTGCTGACCGAAAAATTGAAAAATGCTGATAAATAAGTCAATTTTTTGGAACATGTGCCTGTCTGATTATTGATGAACGGGGAGTGATGGAATTGGAGAAGGTGTCCATTGGCTTACTGGGTTTCGGGACAGTAGGCACCGGAGTGGTTCGCCTGCTGACCAAAGAAAGAGAAAGACTGGAGGCCAGGACCGGATGCACGATCCAGCTGAAGAAAGTGCTGGTCCGCAACAAAAACAGGCCGAGAAAAGTCCTGATTGACAACCGTAATCTGACGACTAATGCCGCTGAAGTTCTTGACGATCCTGAAATTGACATTATTATCGAATTGATGGGCGGCATTGATGAGGCATATCGGTATATCCTTCGGGCGCTGAATCATAAGAAACATGTAATCACGGCCAACAAAGACCTGATGGCTTCGTATGGCGATGAGCTGCTTATGGAGGCAAAAAAAAATCATTGCGACCTCTATTATGAAGCAAGTGTCGCCGGGGGCATCCCGATTCTTCGGACACTGACCGACAGTCTGGCAGCAGACCGGATTCAGAAAATGATCGGTATTGTCAATGGCACTACCAATTACATTCTCAGCAAAATGAGCCATGAAGGCCTTTCCTATGAAAAAGCCCTCTCCTCGGCGCAGGCGCTCGGCTTTGCCGAAGCCGACCCTACATCGGATGTTGAGGGATTGGACGCAGCAAGAAAAATGGTTATCCTCAGCCATCTCGCTTACTCGATTCCGGTGAAGCTGGATGATGTGAAAATCACCGGAATTACCGATGTCACCCGGGAAGATATTATCTATGCCGGAAAGCTCGGCTACACGATCAAACTGGTTGGCATTTCAGAAGTAAACAACGGGGCAATCGATGTCCGTGTCGAACCGACCCTTCTCCCGGATGGACACCCGCTCGCTTCAGTCGAAAACGAAAATAATGCCATCTACGTTTATGGCACGGCTCTGGGCGAAACCATGTATTACGGTCCCGGCGCCGGCGAAGGTCCGACCGCGGTATCTGTAATGTCCGATCTCCTCTCCGTCATCAGAAATATGGCGCTTGGTGTGACAGGCAACCACATTTTTCTGCCAAAGAGAGAAATGCATACACGCAAGGAGAGTCTTGTCGAAAGCCAGTTTTTTGTCAGGCTGCACATCAAGGACGAACCGGGCTCTTTCTCCAGGTTGACCGACTTATTCAAGGAACAGGGGATCAGTCTGGAGAAGCTGTATCAGGAACCGATCACGGGCCAGGATGCTGCAGAAGTTTCGATTGTGACGCACAGAACAAATAAAGTTCTTTTTGAAAAATCTTTTGAAATCATGAAAAAGCTTGATGTTGTTCTAAATGCCAAATATTTCAGAGTTGAAAGGGGATAAAAAAATGGTCTGGAAAGGTCTTATGGAAAAATACAAGGATGTTTTACCCGTAACGGAGAAGACACCTCGCCTGACATTACTCGAGGGAAACACGCCGCTGATTCCGCTCGATAAGCTTTCTGAGAAACTGGAATGCGACATCCGTGTCAAATTTGAGGGACTGAATCCTACCGGCAGCTTTAAAGACCGCGGCATGTTCCTTGCTGTTGCCAAAGCAATGGAAAGCGGCAGCAAAGGTGTAATCTGCGCCTCAACGGGGAATACTTCAGCTTCCGCTGCGGCATACAGCGCACGCGCCGGTCTCGACTGTATCATCGTTATCCCAAAAGGCAAAATCGCACTGGGCAAACTGGCCCAGTCAGTGATGTACGGTGCCAAAATTTTTGAAGTCAACGGAAATTTTGACCAGGCTCTGGATATCGTCCGCTATACAGGCGCAAATTCCGAATACACGATTGTCAACTCAATCAATCCTTACCGGCTTGAAGGCCAGAAGACTGGCGCCTATGAAATTGTCGAACAGCTGGGTTCAGCCCCTGATGTGCTTTGCATCCCGGTTGGAAATGCCGGCAACATCTCCGCTTACTGGAAAGGGTTTAAGGAACTGCGGGATAACCAAAAGGTCGCTCCGCCTGAAATTCACGGTTTCGAAGCTGAAGGTGCGGCCGCCATTGCCAAAAATAAGGTAATCGAGCATCCCGAAACGATCGCAACCGCCATTCGTATCGGCAATCCAGCGAGCTGGAAACTGGCAGTTGCCGCAGAAAAAGAATCCCACGGCGAAATTGATTATGTCACGGATGAACAGATTCTTGAAGCGTACAAGCTGATTGCACGTACGGAAGGTATTTTTGCAGAGCCTGCGTCCTGCGCTTCAATTGCCGGTTTGTTAAAACATATCAAGGCCGGAAAGATCAAAAAAGGATCAAAAATCGTCTGCATTCTGACCGGAAATGGACTTAAAGATCCCGCTACCGCAATGGACACGCTGTCCATCGAACCGACCATCATCGGTGCTGAAGAATCAGCCGTTGTGGATCACCTCCGGCAGGTGGCAAAATGACCGTGCCCGCGGCATTTCAGATCAAAGTGCCTGGCAGTACGGCCAATCTCGGACCCGGCTTTGATTCGATCGGCATGGCGGTCAGCCGCTACCTCTTTCTGAATGCGGTCCGTTCGGATCACTGGCAATTTAACTATACGGATCAGCCAGATTTTCAGCCGGCGCTGAATGAAAATCTAATCTATATAACCGCGAAGCAAACCGCCGAGAGCCGTCACGCCTCACTCTCACCTTATTCCGTTGAGGTGCGGAGTGACATTCCAATTGCGCGTGGTCTGGGTAGCAGCGCCGCCGCGATCATCGCGGGCATTGAACTGGCTGATTTTTCACTCGGCCTCGGACTTTCAGAAAGTGAGAAGTCCTGGATGGCCTGTCGTTCCGAAGGCCATCCGGATAATGTGACTGCCTCACTCTATGGCGGTCTCGTCGTTTCTACTCAATCAACGTCCGAAGTCAGCAGTGTGCGGCTTCCCGCTCCTGATTTTGATTTTGTGACGGTAATCCCTGATTTTGAATTAAAAACAAGTGACGCCCGCAGCGCCCTTCCCGCCTCTCTTTCTTTCCGTAAAGCTGTTGAAGGCAGCAGCATTGCCAATGTTCTGATCTGCGCGCTGCTCAGCCACGACGGCGAGTTGGCTGGAAAAATGATGGAGAGCGATCAGTTTCACCAGCCTTTCCGTGCCGGATTGATTCCCGACATGGCTAAAATCGCCCGAATCGCCAGGGACTCGGGCGCGTACGGTTCTTTTCTGAGCGGAGCGGGCCCAACCGTTATGTCGCTGGCTTCGAAAGATGACAGTTCACAAATCAGGGAACGCTTGCAGGAAGCGTTCCCTGATTATGAGTGTGTCGTGCTCCGTCCGGTCGCGCATGGCGTTCAGACGGAAGTTTCATCACCGGCATACAGGGGCACCGATCAATAACGGTTGCCGTTAAAAATTTCATAACACATAAAACCCTCTTCATTTGCCGAGAATAAGGCCAGTGAGGAGGTTTTCTGTGTGAAGATAAAAATAGGCTGGGGCTTTATTTGCTTTTTCGCCGTTCTTTTCGGCGTGCTCTATGTGCTTTCTCTTGTGATCCATTCGTTGTGAAATAAACACCCGAAGTGCCTAATATGGAATCGCTTTCACATATCCTGATTCAAAATAGATTACCCATGTGCTGCCAAACGGTCCAGATCATGTTCCGGTTGTTTTGCATTATGTTGCTTTCTCTTCATAACGTTCGCGTAAAGTGCGTCAATCAATGTTATTTGCGCCGCCCGTGCAACGTAGGATTCCGATCGATAATCCGTGGGGACGGAAACAGTATGCAGAGATATATCCATCAGGTCGCCCAGTCCGGATTTCATAAATCCGGTCAGTCCGATAGTCGGGCATCCCGCCGACTTTGCCGCTTTGGCCACCTGCAGGAGATGCTTGTCACTGGCCGAATACGAAATAAAGACGGCGGCGTCACGGCCGGTCAGCTGAGAGGCAGACAGCATCTGGAACTCTCCATCACTGGGCGCATAGGTCATAATCCCCGCGCGGACAAATTTGCGGTGCGCTTCCTGCGCCATGGTCACTGACCCGCTGCTGCCAAAGAAAGCGACCCGCTCCGACCGGCTTATCAACTCGACAGCATTTTTAAAAGGTTCGCTGCTCAGAATCTGGAACGTGTTCTCCAGGGTGCGGATGTTATCCTGAAAGACGCGTTCCGCCAGACTCATGGTCTCATCGCCCTGATATTTGCTTTCTTCGAGCTCCATATGACGATTTTTCGCGATGTCAGCCGCAAGGACAATTTTCATTTCCTGAAATCCCTTGAATTCCAGGCGTCTGCAGAACCTGAATACAGTGGCGTCAGCCACTTTGATACGCGCGGATACCTGATTAATGCTGCTTCGAACAGTTTCCTCCGGATAACTCAGGATGTAATCAGCTATTTTACGCTCTTTCTCGCTTAAGTGTGGATAAGCCGACTGAATCCGGATCATACATTGATGTTCTGCCATTACTTACCACTCCCCCTCTCAGCTTCATTGTACATCAAACGCTTACATTTGAAAATAATTTTCTGTAAACGGTTCCTTTTTATAAAGAACGTTTAAACGGGCCGTCGGAATTTCTTCCAATTTTTCCTTTTTACATTAACCGCACCGTTCCTTACATCTAGGCAAACAGCGCTCTAATAATCAGATGAGCATTTAAGGTCACAGATTGGACTTTACAATTCAAACGTTACATGTTTAAATTGAATCAGTTTTAATATCAGCTATTAAAGAAACGCTAAAAGGTAAAGAACAGGGTCTCGTCGGACAGTATCAAAAAAATCGTTACCAGTGGAATCTCGGATCTTTCGGCCTAAGTATGATCCCGAGAAGGTTTCCTGCTTCGGTTAAGGCAGAAATCAATGTCTCTTCCTATCTGGCAAGTGCCATAAGGGAAAAGACAAACCGGACGTTTTCCTGTTAAAGCGGCGAATATTTTTTCGCAATCCGGGTGGTACCGCACAAACGACAGCTCTGCTTCGGCAGGGCTTTTTTCGTACTTTTGAATATACTATGGAACCGGTGAGCGTCGTTATTCTGCTTTACATTTAATCCGGAATCCGTCCCCCGGAAGGCCGGCAAACCACCACGATCATTCAGCCAAAGGAGTGTTTTGCATGTTCAAAGAAACTTTAGCCCATTTGAGAGCCTATGATCCGGGTCCTTCAGTTGAAGAGATCAAAAAAAGATACGGTCTTGAACGTCTCGTCAAGCTTGATTCAAATGAAAATGTGTACGGTGCTTCTCCGAAAGTATCAGAAGCCATCGTCAAAGCCTCCCTTCTGCCCGAGCTATATCCTGACTGCCGCGACAGCGACTTGCGCCGCGAACTGGCTGTAAGGCTTGGGACCCGCGAAGAACAGTTCTTGTTCGGCCTTGGTCTTGATGAGATGATCGTTTTGATCAGCCGTGCCCTCCTCGAACGGGGAACTAATATTGTTATGGCGTGGCCCACTTTTTACGAATATTACTGTCATGCCCAGATTGAAGGCGCCGAAACGAAAAAAGTGCCGTGCGGCAAAGACGGAAGGCATGACCTCGATGCCATGCGGGATGCTGTCGATTCCGCAACAAAAGTGATCTGGATCTGTAATCCGAACAATCCTACGGGAACCTATGTCAACGATCAGGAGCTCGCCCATTTCGTTGACGAGATACCCGATGATGTTGTCATTGTACTCGACGAAGCCTACATTGATTTCGTAACAGCCTCTGATTTCCCCCGCTCTCTTGAACTGCTTAAAGATCATCCGAACCTGCTTGTTCTCCGGACTTTCTCAAAATCATACGGCCTTGCTTCTTTCCGGATCGGCTACGCCGTCGGACAGCAGCGTCTGATCGATGAAATTGACAAAGTCAGGCCGCCCTTCAACAATCCGCGGCTCAGCCAGATTGCTGCATTCGCCGCTTTACAAGATCAGGACTTTATGAAGGACTGCGTCAAGAAAAATAAAGATGTACTGGAAATGACAACCGTATTTCTTGACGAAAAAAAGATTTCCTATTTCCCGACACAGGCTAATTTTATTTACGTAAAGGTCGATAATCCAAAGGCTGTAGCTGAAAAATGTAAGACGAAAGGATTCCTGATCAATCCATTTCAGACGGGCGTTCGCATTACAATTGGAAAGATGAACGATATGAAAGAATTGCTCGGCATCCTTGAATCGGCAATCTCAGAAACCTCCGCCGAGCCTAGCCTCTGATCGCGATGAAATACCATTCACCAATTGTGTCAGAAAATATTAAAATATTTTTCTTTACAAAATTCAGGATTGCTGTTACAATTTGGACACAATATTAAATGTCATGAAGAAGACAACAGGCTGTTGGAATCAGGTCCCAGAGAGCCGGTATTCGCTGAGAACCGGTCCCGCTTCCTTCAGCTTTAGCCCTTCGGAACAGATTCGCTGAATATTAAGAGTAGGCGGATCCGGCACAGGCCGTTAAGACTTGAATGAAGGCTGTCCGTGATTTTCGGGCAGCGAATGAGGGTGGCACAGCGATTACCACGCCCCTCGCAGTATGGCATACATACTGTGAGGGGCGTTTTTATTTTCACAAATATAGAAAACAGAAGGGATGATTCACATGTTTCTAGACCAGACTTACTTGTTTACACCCGGACCCACGCCCATTCCGAACCGGGTGAATGCGGCCATGGCTCAGCCGATGATTGGCCACCGCAGCCCGGATTTCTCAGTCCTGATTGAAGATGTCGCTAATCGCCTTAAGCCTGTTTTTGGTACAAAACATCCTGTTCTCGCGCTGACCAGCAGCGGCACTTCAGCCCTTGAAGCTGCGGTCGTCAACACCGTATCCGAAGGCGAGGATGCGGTTGTAATTGTTGCCGGATCCTTTGGCGACCGGCTGGCAACCATTGCGGAAAACTATGGGGTAAATGTTCACCGCCTGAATATTGAGTGGGGAAAATCGTGCACGCCTGAACAGCTCGAAGCTTTTCTCGACGGACTGGCAAGTACTTCAGTTAAAGCTGTATTTGCCACTTTTAATGAAACGTCGACCGGCGTCCTGAATCCCATTGGTGCGCTCGGCGAGGTAGTCGCCCGGAAAAGCGATGCGCTGTTCGTCGTTGACGGCGTCAGCTGCATTGGCGGTGTTCCTGTCGACATGGAAAAGGATCATATTGATATCCTCGTCACCAGCTCTCAGAAAGCGCTCATGCTTCCACCGGGTCTCGCTTTCGTTGCATTCAGCGACCGTGGCCTGAAAGCGATCCGTGAATGCCCAGCCAAACGCTTTTATCTTGATCTGAACCGTTATGTCAAAGCCTATGAAGAACAGAAGTCAACGCCGTTCACGCCTGCCGTTTCCCTGATCGCCGGAGCAAAGGAAGTCTGCTCAATGATTGAGGAAGAAGGTTGGGAAAATGTGATCAAGCGCCACTATTTATTAAGGGATATGCTGCGTGCCGGCATCCGGGAACTGGGTCTTCCCCTTCTGACAAGTGATGAAGATGCGTCGCCTACTGTCACCGCGGTAAAATCCGGTAACATTCCCGCCCCGGATATTCAAAAAGCATTGAAAAAAGATTTCGCAATCACCATCGCTGGCGGACAGAAGGACTTGAAAGGAAAAATATTCCGTATCGGCCACATGGGTTATTGCACACCTTTTGACATACTCAAAGTGCTCACCGCTCTTGAATTAACACTTGCCAAATTCGGCGAAGAACCAAAACTTGGAGCCGCAGTGAAAAAAGCCGAGGAGGTCTGGGTTCAGCATGTATAAAGTAATTGTCACAGACGCGATCAGCGAAACGGGGCTCCACGCCCTTCTCAGCAATTCAAATTTTGAGGTGGATCAGGCCACGGGGCTTGCACCGGCCGATCTGATTGAGAAGATAAAAGATTATGACGCGCTGATTGTCCGCAGCCAGACGCAGGTCACCCGTGAGGTGATTCAGGCGGCGGACCATCTGAAAGTGATCGCCCGCGCGGGAGTCGGCGTTGACAATATTGATATCGATGCCGCAACGGAAAAAGGCGTGATCGTGATCAACGCCCCGGCGGGTAATACAATTGCCGCAACGGAACACACCATGGCAATGATGCTCTCGCTTGCCCGCAACATTCCGCAGGCCTACGGATCACTCACCGCAGGCAGATGGGACCGGAAGCTGTATAAAGGTGTCGAACTTTACCAGAAAACACTCGGTGTCGTCGGCATGGGACGTATAGGAACTGAAGTCGCCAAGCGCGCAAAAGGGTTCGAGATGAATATTCTCGGCTACGATCCTTTTCTGACGGAAGACAGAGCGAAAAAAATGGGGATTATCAAAGCCAGTCTTGACGAAATTGCCGCCCAGGCAGATTTCATCACCGTTCATACTCCTCTGACTGCGGAAACGCGCGGACTGATCGACGCCGATTATCTCGCCAAAACCAAAAAGGGTGTCCGGCTGATCAACTGCGCGCGCGGCGGCATTATTGACGAACAAGCACTAGTTGACGCAGTGAACAGCGGCCACGTCGCCGGAGCGGCGATTGATGTCTTTGAACACGAACCTCCGGAAAATACCGGCCTGACACAGAATCCGAGTATCATCGTGACCCCTCACCTCGGTGCTTCCACAGCCGAGGCTCAGGAAAAAGTCGCCCAGTCGGTCAGCGAAGAAATTGTCGGCATTTTTGAAACAGGCAGCGTGCAGCATGCGATCAACCTGCCACATATATCCGCTACCGTGCAACAGAAAATCAAACCTTATCTCACTTTGAGCGAACAGATGGCGGAACTGCTGATGCAGATTTTTAAAGACGCTCCTGAGAAGATCAAGATTAATTATTACGGCGAACTTTTTCTCGAAGACACAGGCCTTCTCACACGCCAGATGATTAAGGCACTGCTCTCCTTCTATCTGGATGGTTCCATTAACATTGTCAACGTCATGCAGGTGCTGAAGGCACACAGCCTTTCATACAGCGTGCAGAAGAATGCGGCGCACAAGGGCTTTACAAACTTCATCGAGCTCGAAATCGCTCACGGTGATAAGAAAGCGACGATCGCCTGCACCTACTTGCCCGGTTTCGGCGGCCGCATTGTTTCGATCAACGGCTATCGGCTCGACATGGAACCGGAGAAGTATCTGCTTTATATCAGCCACGTCGATGTTCCCGGCATCATCGGCAACGTCGGCTCTTTACTCGGAAAAAGCGGCATCAACATCGGCAGCATGTACGTCGGACGTCAGGCGGTCGGCGGCCAAGCAATTATGATTCTGACCGTGGACAAGCCGGTACCGGAAACGGCCCGAAAAGAAATTCTTTCCATCGAGGATCTCCAGGATGTCGAATTTGTCGCGATTGACGTTCCGGAAGAACAAAACTGACAAAGTACAAAAATGAGTGAAAAGGCCATCCCGATTCAACTTTCGGGATGACCTTTTTTAATGTGGATCAAGCAATATTAAAACTCGCGGAACTTTTATCAGAACTCGATCAATTATTTTTCGATCAATTCCAGCGCCAGATCTTTAATGTCAGCAATCGAATCAAGAATAAAATCCGCGCCGTGAGCCTCCAGCTCTCCCCGCGCTTTTTTTCCCGATAGCCCCGTGAGCACGCCGGCAAAGCGGCAGCCCAGCTGCTTTGCGCAGAGCAGATCAGCTAGAGAATCGCCGACAATCAGGGTTTCGCTTCCATTCGGAAGTTTTTCCGGCTCCCGCGACGTCCAGCGGCGCTCATCACTGTCTTTGCCGTGATAGGAAAGCAGATACGTAAATGGATGCGGCTTTGCAAGCGGTGCGGCATCGTATTTTTTCTCGGCAGCCAGCACTTCATCTGCCGTCGCGATATGATTCTCATCAAGAAGCTCCAGCCAGTTCAGATAGCCGAACGGTTTATACGTCTCAAGATGTGGGCGTCCGGTCGCGATACCTATGTTTACACCCTTCTGAATCAGTTCCCTGAACATGTTCCGGATCAGCTTCGGGTCGGCAAGCGTCACTTCCTCATTCATAAAGCCCTTCTTACCGGTCTGCACGGAAGGCAGTCCCGTTGAAGAAAGCACATATTCATCCCCTATGTACCACTCCTGGGAAGCATGTTCGCCGATGTGCCATAAGGTACTTTTCGGGCGGAATTGGTCCGTCTGAATGCCCAGACGCTTTCCAGCCAACTCATTCAAATAAAGGATCAGCCCCTGACGCGTCGCATCTGTTTCAGAAAAATCATCCGGGAAACGGTCAAAATCAGGCTTGACAGGATATTTCCGAAACAAACTTCTGAACTCATCCAGTGTCTCCCGGCTAATTGTTCCCTGCAGCAGATCCGCCGCCTCTTTCCTCACGCTGTCCGGCAGCTGTGAGACGAGATGGATCAGCTGAACGGAAAAAGTCACATAGATCATATCCCAGTTAGCGTTCATTCCGCGTGATTTCATGAAATTCAGGACCTGGTCATTAAGAAAAACTTTTGCTCGTAAGTTAGCAATTTCCTGATCACTGTAGACGGTCCTGAAGTCTTTTTCCCCTCCCAGGCCCAGATAGTTTTCACTTGTCAGCAGTTCCCATACCGTGAGCGCCGATGCGTCAAAATAGCGTTCCTCGCTTAGGAAAACGCCGTCCACATCGAACAAAATCGTCTTTAACATTACTTCACCGATCCCCTCGCCATTTTTACCAGTTTAACATAAGAACCGCACTTTTTCCCTGTTATTTTGCCCCGGACAGGCCGCGCCCGTTTTGTGCGAGAATGATCCAATTCTCGCCGCTGTTACGGGTCAGATAGACGTCCCCGCTTTCTGTCAGGACAGCAGCCTCCCCTGCATGCTTCAGGCTCTGGGAGATCTGGACCAGGCGATCGCCTTCGACCGTCCCCATCTCAAGATTAATCGTTTTTTGATGCGCGGGCAAAATCGTGTAGAGCGCTGTGTCACTCCCATACGTTCCGGCTAAAAGTGACAGATTCGGACCACTCCCAAAAGAAACAGAGCTGACCGCTTGGTCATTAAGATAACCTTGAAAATGCGCGCCGCCATCCTGTGTCACAAACAGTCCCTTTGTTGTCGCAATCGCAAAGACATTCGCTTTCTCCGGGTATACCGCAAGCATGAGGACGTTTCCCTTCACAGCCTTTAGAGTTGACGTGCTCCAATTTTTTCCACCGTCAACCGAGTAGTTCAGCATGAGATTTCCGCCATCCGTGCTCACATGATAAAACGCATGCGCTGAAGCATCCGCTCCCCAGATACCCCCGATCCATTTTTTCGAAAGGGAGATTGAGCGGATCAGCTTCCCATTATCATTCTTTTCCTCAGCCGTTCCGTTGCCCTCAAATTGGAGATAGCCGTTTTTCACCGGTACAATCTGGGTGCCGGCAGGTATTTGGGCCGCCATTTCTTTCTTCCAGCTTCCACCACGATAGGAGACGATTCCCGATTCTGAAGCAATCCATAGTCTGTCACCCGTTTCAGTAAAACCACTGCCCAGCACTTTTCCGAACCGGACAGCTGCCTGATTCCTGTCACCGGCCGAATGCACGGAATAAATCAGCCAGACGGCAAGGCCTGCCAAGATGAGTATAAAACCGATTTTAGCGGCAAGCAGCCAGAAAACCAGCTGAAAACTTTTCTTGTCCGATCCGTTGCCGTGGTTTTCTTTCTTTAATTTATCTTCCTGATTTTCCATCGTTGAATACAACTCCGCTTCTGAATGATCCTGCTCCATTGCTTCTATTTTAACTGTTCCTTGAGAAGATTAAAAATCAAAGCTACTCGAACACTCCTATGAACCATAATCAAAACCGCCCTTCAAAAGGGTGGTTTGCTCTAAGGCTATAAGCCTTTATTACCGGCCAGCGTCTCAAGGCGCCGGCCTTCACTTTGTTCAGGCCCTATTGCCTTTGCCTCTTTTGCTGACCCATAAATGGGTGTTTGTACTGCTCAGCGACCTCTAAAGGGGTCCTCATATTCCCGAACGCTTAATTTATCCAGTGCGATATCGTGTTTCTCTTGATCCTGAATATACTTCCGAATCGTTGCTTCATTGAGTCGCACAGTACTGACGTAGTATCCTTCGGCCCAAAAATGTCGATTCCCGAATTTGTACTTCAAGTTTGCATGCTTGTCAAACATCATCAAAGCACTTTTACCTTTGAGATAGCCCATGAAACTGGACACACTCATCTTGGGTGGTATGCTTAAAAGCAGGTGAATATGATCGGGCATCATGTGTCCCTCAAGGATTTCGACACCTTTGTATCGGCAAAGGTGTCGGATGATCTCCTGAATACTTGCCCGATATTGATTGTAGATGATTTTTCGTCTATACTTCGGTGTGAATACGATATGGTATTTGCACAACCACTTTGTATGGGCTAAACTGTTTGTTTGATTAGCCATTCTGCTCTTCCCTTCTTTTAGCAATATAGCCTGAACACCTATATTCTAGCGAAGGGAAGAGCTTTTTGTATAACGGTCTTGGTACTCCCCCCGCATAGCGGGGGGTTTTATGTTTCGCACGCTACGCGTACTCAACGGACTAAAGTCCATGAAAGAAAAACTGGGCAAAAAACGCCCAGTCCTAAAAACCCGTGATACGCATTGTTTTGCCTTCTTCCGGCGACGCTTCGGTTGCTCGCTTGCCGCGGGCGATCCGTGAGCCTCCTCGTTCGGTTCCCTCACTGTGGGGTCTCACTTGGCTCGCTGTCCCGCAGGAGTCTCGCACCTCCGCGTCTGAGTCCGAATGTATATTCAGCAGATTGAGTCCATCGATCATTCTATACTTTCTTATCTTTTGAAAAAAGGCCGGTATGCACCGGCCAGTCTGTTCCAATATTTATCTCCCGTCAAACAAATCGAAAAGTCCTCCGGTGATACTGCCTTCATCCTGACGTCTGCCGACTGGATTCCCCGGCATCGCACTAAAGACACGGCTCGCAAGACGGCTGAACGGCAGAGACTGCACAAGCACTTTTCCAGGACCGCGCAGAGTGGCGAAGAAGAGCCCTTCGCCGCCGAACAGAGCCGTTTTAATACCCTTTACAAATTCAATATCGTAATCCACGCTGCTTGTCATGGCGACAAGACAGCCGGTATCAATCCTTAAGGTTTCACCGGCCGTCAGTTCCAATTCTTTAATCATACCGCCAGCATGGACAAAGGCGAGTCCGTCGCCCTCGAGCTTCTGCATGATGAACCCTTCACCCCCGAAAAAACCGGTGCCGAGCTTTTTCTGGAATTCAATGCCGATCGAGACCCCTTTCGCCGCACACAAAAAAGCGTCTTTCTGGCAGATCATCCGACCGCCAAGCACACTCAGATCAAGAGGAATAATCTTGCCAGGATATGGAGCTGCAAATGAAACATGCTTTTTCCCTGAAGCCTGATTGGTAAAAGCAGTCATAAACAAACTTTCGCCTGTCAGCAGTCTTTTTCCGGCGCCAAACAGTTTGCCCATCAGGCCACCACTCTCGCCGCTTCCGTCCCCGAAAATCGTTTCCATGCCAATGCCGTCATCCATCATCATGAAGCTGCCGGCTTCGGCGACGATCGTCTCTCCGGGATCAAGCTCCACTTCGACGAACTGCATTTCCTGACCTTCAATTTTGTAATCAATGTCATGATTATTCATGCGGAATATCCTCCTGTGGGGCAGTTTACTACTTATACCCTCATTATACTTGAAAAAGGGGTTCGGCGAATATATAGGGGAAAAGTCACTTTTTAAAGGCAATGATGTAGTAATCTGTGACCGGCTCTTCAAAGATCCCGGCTGCATCAACCGATTGGAGAGTGTCATGGAGCTCACGCTCGAATTGCAGCGACCGGCCCGCAAGCTGAGCTTTATTGCAGGTTGACGTCGAGTAGAGATAACCGATGATTGATTGAATATCCCGCTTTCTGACCGAATGAATCTTACCCGTTGTCATACTCTGGAACGACGACTGTCTGATCAGCACTTCGTGCGGTGCCCCGAAATTTCCGTCAGCGGAGTGCCCGAAGTAACGGTCGATCACACGTTGAACTGCTTTCTGCCAGGGCAGTGACCGGTCACCCAGCATATGTCCCTGTCCGACCAAAGCAATCGCTCCGCCCTCGACGAGACGATCGTAGCAGAGCTGCAGCACCTTCTCACGATCCATCCAGTGGAAAGCATCCCCCGACGTGATCAGCCGGAAAGTTCCAAGGGAGGGATCAAGATTCTCCGAAGCCATTCTGACCCACTTCATTTTTTTCGCATTCAGAAGCTCCGTCTGGCTTTGCGCCGACTGAAGCATATCCGAACTGATATCGATGCCGACCGCTTCCTCAAAGTAATTGGCCATTGGAAAGGTCAGTTTGCCTGTCCCGCACCCGAGATCGAGCAGCCTCCCCTTCCCGTCAAGCCCGCAAATTTCGGCAATCGTTTTAATTAATTCGCTGCTGTACTGTCCTCTGTACTTTAAATAATAATAAGCCGTGCCGTCAAACCGTTCACGAAAATGAAGAAGATCTTTCACTTAATCACCCATTTTCTTCAGAGTAAGCCAAAGTGCAGGGCCTCTCTCACGCTTCGGTTCATTCCTTGTTTCGATGGACGGGGCGTTTGTTCCTACGGCAGAGACCGTGCCGTCCATGAACCACTTCCCCATTTTAACATACAATACCTTTCAGCCGGGTCTTTCAAAGCCATTAACTCATCATATACTTCAAACAGGAAGGATGAAACAAGATGCATTGGCTCATTATTTTACTGATCGGATGCGCTTCAAGCATTGACAACTTTGCCGTCGGCCTGACCTACGGAACTCATGAAAAGCAGATCACGCGCGCAGCTAATATTTTTATCGCCCTGATCGCGCTCGTCGTTTCTTATATCGCTCTGATGACCGGACGGCTGATCGGTTATTCGATACCGCAGGCTTTTACAGGTTTATGCGGCGGCGCTCTGATTCTCCTGATCGGAATCTGGACATTATTTGAGACACTGAGGAATCGGAAACAGGCGTCAAAAACGATTCCCGACGCGGACACAGTTGATAAGGATCATAATAATCTGATTACCTTCCGTGAAGTTCTGTGGTTGAGCTTTGCTCTGTCATTTAACGCGATGGGGGCCGCTTTCGGGGCAGGAGTAAGTGGAATGGAACCGGTCTGGGTCGCCGTATTTGTGAGCCTGCTTTCCTATTTGTCCATCGCTGCCGGTCAGTGGCTCGGACTGAAAAGTCTCCGCACGCCCCTCGGCCATATTTCCGAATTTACAGCCTCTCTTCTGCTGATCGCCATCGGAATTTACACGATACTCTCGTCTTCTCTCTAATTCGTAAGAAAAGTTGGGCGAAAAAAGTCCAGCTTTTTTTGATTTAGATGAAATCGTCAACTAAGCTGTGATGCGTCAAAGATGAATTGCAAAATTTGTGATTTAGCGAAAAGATACAGCATTTTAGCTGTCGGCTGGTAAAATATCGAATCTGGCTGGTAAATTTGCGATCACGGCTGGTAAAGCCCCGAATCCGGCTGGTAAATTTGCGATCACGGCTGGTAAAGCCCCGAATCCGGCCGGTAAGCCATGTCATTAGCTGCGTTTGGGGCGGAATTTATCTTGATCTGCACAAATTTCAAACTCCCGGTCCATTTTATTCTTGATTCAATGTGAGTGATTAAAATTTGGGTGCAAATTTACTGCGATTCGGTGGGACTCCGTATTTTTGTCTCAAAAAAAAATAGTCCGGCGATGCCGGACACGTAGATGAGGGAATTGCTATACATTCATAATAGGGCTAGCGCCCCTTATTAAGGAGCAATATGGGAGTATTTTGACACCTTTTCTTTAGGTAAAAAACACAAAAAGAACTGCCCGTAAGCCGATCTTTGGCTTTAAGGCAGCTCCTTTTTTGCCACGTTTTTTTCAGTGTCAGCCCTCAGTAACTTTAATTTCCTTTTCGAGATCGCCACGCGACAGATCGGCTTTCAGAAAGGCATCTGTTTCAGGTGTATAAAGGCTTTGATGTGTTTTTTGGTCGATCTGCAATGTCCCGTGATCGAGGACATAGTCGAGCACATGTCCCCCGCCCGTACGGTCTTCATCAATAAAATGGAAATGGAAACCGGCAACCGCAATGCCCTGCGCGAATGCAGGCGTCCAGAAACCGACAATCGTTCCCTTTTTGTTTTCAAAATGGAAAACAGGCTGAGTTTTAACCGCTTCAGTCATCGGAATCGGCTTCTCCTGATAAGCGACCGTCCTTGTGCTGACTTCTTTGAACACTCCGTCGATCCTGTAGGCATAGAAGAGATTGTCGCTTGGAACCAGTTTGTGCAATTCTTTCTCAAAAGACGCCTTATCAAGCGGCTCATGAAACGTCTTTGTAATCTGAGGCTGGAAGTAAGTCAGCGAGCAAAATGGTGTCAGATCCTCGCTTGTCAGAGGCGTGGCTGTTCCATCACTGCACAGCTGATAAAACTGATTATCGAATCCAATCATTTCTCCATCGAGATGATCAAAGGTGCCGATACCAAAATCACCATGCTCCTTAATCTGATCAAAATTCATCGCGCCGTCATACACACCCGCCAGAAGCGAGGTCATCGTCGAGAGCTGAAAGACCGCTCCTGTATCCTTACCCTTATTTGCATCAAATGCCATCTTAAAAAGATCTCCTTCCTATAAGTAAAAACCTCTTACTGCGGAGCAGCGGTTTATTTAATAGCTTGCTGTTTCCAAAACCGATCCAGTTCCTGTCTGTACTTGCTTCATTTCGGTTCAGTTGCCGTATTTCCATTCTTTTTATTATTATCGGTCAGTTCAACTGGTTCGGGATCAGGCTCTTGCCTAGTTCAATGTTATCGCTGTAATCAACCGGCACATCGACAATCACCGGGCCGTCCTTGACGGCCATTGCTTCACGCAAAACTGCTTCCAGTTCATCCGGATGATTGACGCGTAAACCCTTTGCTCCGAAGGCTTCCGCATATTTTACGATATCAATTTTGCCAAAATCGACACCGGATGTGCGGTTATATTTCATCTTCTGCTGAAAGGCGACCATGTCATAGGATCCGTCTCTCCATACGATGTGAACAATCGGCAGTTTGAGGCGAACAGCAGTTTCAAGCTCCATCGCCGAGAACAGGAAACCGCCGTCACCGGACATGGATACGGTTTTCGCATGGTTGTGGACGAGACTGGCAGCCATTGCCCATGGAAGAGCAACACCCAGCGTCTGCATGCCGTTGCTGAAAAGCAATGTCTTCGGCTCATAAGAGCGGAAGTGACGTGCCATCCAAATGTAGTGTGAGCCAACGTCGCAGGTTACCGTAGTATCGTCACTGAGCAAATGACGCAGAGTATGGATCAGACTGAGCGGATGAACCAGATTCCCCTTGGTTTCCTTCGGCGGCTCATCGCGTGAATCGAGTCTCTTTCTCATTTTATCAAGAAAATCAAGGTTATCCGGTGTAATATTCAGACCCGCCAGCTTTTCTTTGATTTTGCCTACAGTCGCCTCAATATCACCAACCAGCTCAATCGACGGCTGATAATATTGGTCGATATCCGCGCGCACTTCGTCCAGATGGATGATCTTGCGATTGCCCGCATTATTCCAGAACTTCGGATCATATTCGACGGCGTCATATCCAATGGTTAGGATCACATCCGCCTTCTCAAGAAGAAGATCGCCCGGCTGATTCCGGAACAGGCCGATTCGGCCGAAGAAATGTTCCTCCATATCGCGCGGAATCAAACCGGCGGCCTGGAATGTTTCCACGACCGGGAATGAAATTTTTCTAAGCAGTGAGCGGACTGCGGAAACGACTGAGAAGCGATTGGCGCGCATGCCGGCCAGAATGACCGGCATCTTCGCGTTCCGCAAAGCTTCGACCGCTTCATCGACAGCCGCTTCCGACGCAGTGCCGAGTTTCGGGCTTTCAAGAGGCCCAAGTGCGCTGACTGAAGTCTTCGAAACCAGCACATCCTGCGGAAAGCTGACAATCGCCGCACCGGCCTGGGTGGATTCCGCAGCACGGAAGGCATTCGTCACGACTTCTGCGACGTTTTTCGGGTCAACGACTTCAGCGCTGAATTTTGTGATCGGCTGAAAAAGCGCCGCGTTATCCATTGACTGATGGGTACGTTTGAGCCTGTCGGCACGCGGTACCGCGCCTGCAAGCGCGACAATCGGATCATTTTCAACATTAGCGGTGACCATTCCGGTTGCAAGATTTGAAGCGCCGGGGCCCGATGTCACCAGAACAACACCCGGTTTACATGTAATTCTTCCGACAGCAGCGGCCATGAACGCCGCATTCTGTTCATGCCGGCAGACAATCAGTTCCGGACCGCGGTCTTTAAGAACATCATAGATTGCGTCGATTTTCGCGCCAGGGATTCCGAAGATGTACTTTACACCCTGCTTGATCAGACAGTCAACAACGAGTTCCGCACCGGTCGAGAGCACTTTTTCTTCAGATTCCTTCTCAATACGACTCATTTTTTTCACTCCTTTTGGAATTATCAATAAAAGCAGGACTGGATTTTGAGCGGCCTAACCGCCGAAAAACCTGCTCCGGACAAGCATTTTCGACTTCGGGCAGCGCATCCAGATGCTCATGTCATTCAGTTCTGTTGTTATATTTATTTTACAGCAGAGATCTTTCAGTGTGAAATATATTATTGAACGTCATGTAATACACGATAAATATTAATTGAATTTGAAAACGGAAACAAATATAATTTAGTTTAGGTAAAATCAGGAGGAGAGAGACTGGATGGAACTTCGTCATTTGATCTATTTCATCACAGTAGCAGAAGAATTGCATTTTGGGCGAGCGGCCGAGCGTCTTCAGATGACCCAGCCGCCTCTAAGCAAACAGATTCAGCAACTCGAAGAGGAAATGGGCGTGATACTCTTCAAACGCAACAAGCGCCATGTCGAGCTGACGACAGCGGGAGAATTTTTTCTGACTGAAGCAAGACAGGTGATTGCTCAAATTGACCAGGCCGTCGAAACCGCCCAACGCGCCCAGCGCGGTGAATTCGGTCGCCTGGTCATCGGATTTGTCGGTTCGGCAACATATGATATTTTGCCCCAATTCATCAGAGAATACCGGCGGGTTTTTCCCAATGTTGCCGTCATCCTTCATGAAATGTCGACCCCGGCGCAAGTCAGCGCGCTGATCGGCGGCCGGATTGATGTCGGTCTGCTCCACCCTCCCGTCAGCAGTTCACTCATTGAGACGGTACCTGCAAAGCGGGGATTCGCAGCACTTTCACTTTCGAAAAACGATCCGCTGGCGCGTCAGGATAAAATCCGGATTGAGGATTTGCGGGACAAGCCGTTTATTGTCGTCTCTCGTGAAATATGGCCAGGCTTGTATGATGAATTTCTTTCGCTTTTTCAGAACGTTGACTTTACACCAAAAATCGTCCAGGAAGCGACCGAATACCAGATGGTGGTCGGGCTTGTCTCTGCAGGCATCGGTATCGGCGTCGTCCCCGCAACCGCCGAAAAGCTGTTCAATCTCGAAGTCGTCTACCGGGAGATCGAAGGCCATCCGCTCCATGCAGTGCTGTCCATGGCCCACTTAAAAAAGAACGGTAATCCGGCACTCAAACAATTCACGTCACTGACTCAGCGGATTCGTGATACAACAGAATAATCCCTAATCTTTAATCAGGCTGTCATCCTTGCTTTTCTTTCTCAGACGGATCAGGCGGATAACGTGCATGATGATCGTTTTGATCATCGCATAGGAAGGCACGGCAAGAATCATCCCAACCGGACCGATCCACTTTCCCGCCACTAGCAATAGAAAAATAATGGTCAGCGGATGTGTGTTCAGCCTTTTGCCCATGACCAGCGGCGAGATCAAATGGCCGTCGAGCTGCTGTACGATGACAATCACCGCCAGTACAAGCAGTGCTTTTGTCGGGGAATCCATGAGTGCGACGATGAGCGCAGGTACTGCGCCGATGATCGGCCCCATGTACGGGATAATATTGGTGACGCCGACGATCAGCCCGAGCAGCAGGCTGTAAGGAAGCCCGATGATCGCAAAACCCATACTCGATGTCACACCGACGAAAGTCGCCACAATAATCAGGCCGTGAATATAGGATGACAGCGTTGAGCTCAGATCCACCAGGATATGGTTCACTTCCGAGTGATACTGATGTGGAAAGAACCGTGTCACCGCTTCCGGAAGCTTGCTACCGTCCTTCAGCATGTAAAAAAGGATAAAGGGAACGGTGACAACGGTCAGCGTCACATTGACAATGACTCCGAAAAAGGTTGATACGCCCGAGCTTGCGTTACTGGTATAACTTTTCACCATATTTAGGAGTGTTTTCTGAATCTGATCGATGGAATAATAATTCTGGTGGAGCAGCCATTTAAAGCCGCGGCTGGACGCCAGCTGATCGAAGCTTCTCCGCCAGTTGCTGATATAGTCCGGCAGCTGCGCGAAGAGCGCCTTCACCTGATTGCCAAGCGGCGGTCCCACAGAAACGACAACAAGGACAATCAGACCGGCAAGCAGGATATAAATCAGTAAAATTCCGAGCACTTTCGGTATTCTGAACCTTTGCAGCACATCGACAAACGGACTGAGCAGAAAGAACAGAAAACCTGCCACAATAACCGGAAAAAAGAGGGTTGTAATCAAGGTGACAAAGGGAATAAAAATAAAAGATATTTTTGTCAGGATAAAAATGAGCAGCGCAAGTGCAAGAAATTCAATAGTCCAAAAAATGATGTTTGAATGCTTTTTCATCATGTCCTCCAGCCACGCCCTTTCCCGCGACAGACTTCCAAGTTTTTCAGTCCGCTTTCTATTATTATAACGTGCCATAGATTGACGAATCAAAGAAAACATCGGTTCCGATTTTTTACACTTATACATGTCTTAAACTTTGCAGCAAATGGCCGGCTGGTACGCTGATCTGTTTTAGAGGTATAATTTTAACAGCATGATCCGGTGCCTCTGAAAGGATGTGTACACCATGGGCATTACTTCGATATTACTGGCTTTCATTATTATTTCTAATATTTTTCTCGGAGCAACCGTTGTATTTCTTGAACGGAAAAGTGTCAGTTCAACCTGGGCATGGCTGATGATCCTTAATTTTTTGCCGATCATCGGCTTTATTTTATATCTTATTTTCGGTCAAAATCTTAGCCGCAGAAAAATCTTCAAGTGGGATCATAACGTCCACGAGCGCACGAAAGAACTGGTCGGCAAACAGATGCTGGAAATCGCTAATCAAGAGTCCCCTTTTTCTGAACCTATACTCAAAGAGTATCATGGACTTATTTATATGAATCTGAATAATGATGAAGCCCCGCTCACCCTGAACAACAGTCTCGACATATATACGGACGGAGAAGAAAAATTTCACCGGCTGCTTGAGGATATACGGGCGGCGAAGCACCACATTCATATTGAATACTATATTTTCCGGAGCGATTTTCTCGGACATGAGATCATTGACGCACTTGCAAAGAAAGCGGAAGAAGGGGTTGTCGTCCGGCTGCTTGTCGATGACGAAGGTTCCCGCCGGCTCTCAAAAAAACTCGTCCGGCTGCTGGTTCAGGCCGGCGGAAAATTTCAGACGTTCTTTCCTGGCCGCCTTCCGCTCCTTAATCTGCGGATCAATTACCGGAATCACCGCAAGCTTGTGGTGATTGACGGTGTCACGGGCTATGTCGGTGGATTTAATGTCGGCGACGAATACCTTGGCCTCAATGAAAGATTCGGGTACTGGCGCGACACCCACCTGCGCATCGTCGGCGAAGCGGTCAACAGTATCCAGTCTCGTTTCCTGCTGGACTGGAATCAGGCATCGGGCGAACAGGTGCCCTTTCATGACTATTATACGCTCGATCAGTCCGTCCATTATGGCGAAGTCGGCATTCAGATTGTCTCGAGTGGACCGGACAAGAAATGGGAGCAGATTAAAAACGCGTTTATCAAGATGATTCTGTCTGCCAAAAAACACGTATACATTCAGACCCCCTATCTGATTCCCGATGAAAGCCTGCTCAACGCGATTTCCATCGCGTCACTGTCACATGTTGATGTCCGGATCATGATTCCAAGTAAACCGGATCATCCGTTTGTTTACTGGGCTACATTTTCCAATATAGGGTTACTGCTTGAAGCTGGCGCGCGCGTCTACCTTTATCAGAACGGTTTCCTGCACGCGAAAACGGTGGTTGTCGATAAGCGTCTGGCTACCGTAGGGACATCAAACCTTGATTTTCGCAGCTTCGGCCTGAATTTTGAAGTCAATGCTTTCATTTATCATCAGCAGACAGCCAGACGACTCGCCGACATATTCAAGGAGGACATCAGGCTTTCAAAAGAACTGACCATGGAGGATTATGAAAAAAGGCCGCTGATGATTAAATTCAAGGAATCAATTTCCCGCCTGCTGTCCCCGGTTTTATGATAAAACAAGGCGGAGCATCCCTTAAGATGCTCCGCCTTGTTTTATTCTTCACCTTGCCGTTTCACCGACGCCCCGGATCTGGCGCAGCTCCGGCACATTTTCAGGGCCGTCCTGATGCTGTCTCAGAATGGCTTTGATTTCATCAGTGAGCGGTTCGACTTCTTTGGTTTTATAATTGTATCCAATCAGTGTCACCCGTCCACGCGCGTGCCAATTTCCGTGCTCATCGGCAATCGCGTGTTCCACGTCAAAACTCGAATGTGAGATCGTGCTGATCCATGTGTAGACAGTAATCATCTCATCGTAATTGATTTCATGAATATAGTCGCAGTGAGTGGACGCCACAATGACTTTCCAATCGCCGAGATCCATGCTGGGTGTAAACCAGCGGAAAATTTCGCGTTTTCCCTCTTCAAAATAAGTGTAATAAACCGCGTTGTTGACATGCCCCATGGCATCGCAGTCAACAAAACGGACCGGAAGTTTGGTCGTGATCATTTCAAAAAGCCCCCATTAATCAGTCAGAATATCGGAAATTCTCTTCTGGAGACTAGTTTATCACACACCGTCCCGGCCGTGTACCTGATGCCATTGAAAACTCGGGACATGCTGTTAGGATTGCAGTGCTGCGCGATATTCTGAAGGCGAAAGCCGCTCATATTTTTTAAACATCTTCGTAAATGAAGCATTGTATTCATAGCCGAGCTGATAAGAAATAGTCAGGACGCTCAACTTTGAATCGCGCAGAAGCTCCTTAGCCCGGTGGATCCGCAAAAAATGAATATATTCGAGCGGCGTCATCCGCGTCTTTCTCTTGAACCAGCCGCAGTAATAGGAAGGCGTATAATGTTCCATTTCAGCAAGTGCTTTGATATCAATTTTTTCAGCGTAATGCTTCCGTATGAAACGAAGCGACGGACTCTCCGGATTCGCCGCCATTTTCCTGAGCAAATAACTCAAAAGAAGTTCGGATTCTTCATGGTTATGCTGGATCACTTCGTGAATTAATAGATCCTTGACAGGCTGGAGAAGGGTGTCTATTTCAAGGACGAAGCCTTCTCTTTCATCCATAATGTCTTTTATATAAAGATCGGCAAAGCCTTCGGGCATTTCAATAACAAGGCTCTCGTTTGAACCTGAAGAGCAGACAGCATAAGCGTGATGGACGGGAAGCAGGCACATTTGCGAGCAGGTCACCATCTTCCTGCTGTCCGCCGTAATGACCCCAACATTCCCTTGAATGGGAATCAGCAATGTAACGTGCGTTTCATTCAGTCCGTTTTCTTCCTGACCCAGAGATGTTAAGGTAAAAAAAATGTTACGCACGGCGTTGGCTCCTCTATTGATATCGATTAGTCATACTTTCTTTTCGGGGTCCTTCGTCAAATTGGAAAACCCACAAGATGGAGTATAACAAAAAAATGAATTTGGCTGTGTGACGATGTTGTTACAGGATGCGATATGAAGCGCTATCATTCAGCAATTTACAACATTTGGGTCATTCAAATAATATAAGTCAAGAAGTATGCATTTTGAAAGCGTATTCTCTTAAAAACGGATAAAATTCATCGGTAAAATGGAAAAGACTCCCCCTCGCATTGCCGATATACTTTTTCTGTCAAAATAATATTCAGGGGGAAATTAGAGAAATGCACCAATTAGTCGCGGAATTCCTGGGAACGGCGCTTATGATCATTTTTGGTGTCGGCGTGCACTGCTGCGAGGTACTGAAAACATCCAAATACCAGGGGTCCGGTCATATTTTCGCTATAACGACCTGGGGGTTCGGCATCACGGTATCGCTCTTTATTTTTGGTAATGTGTGCATCAACCCTGCGATGGTCGTCGCACAGGCGATTTTAGGCAATATTCCATGGTCAAGTGTTATTCCTATGAGTGTCGCGGAAGTGCTCGGAGGCGTATTCGGAGCCATCGTTGTGTATATTGCCTATGCGGATCAGTTTAAAGCGTCTGTCGATATTGACAGAGTAAAAATCAGAAATATTTTTTCCACCAATCCGAATGTGCGCAATTTGCCGCGCAACTTCTTCGTCGAATTTATTGATACGTTTATTTTTATTCTCGCCATTCTTTCAATTTCTGCAGTTCACACACCGGGCATTGTTCCGATTGCGGTCGGCCTGCTTGTCTGGTGCATTGGTATGGGTATGGGCGGTCCGACAGGATTTGCGATGAACCTCGCCCGTGACATGGGGCCGCGAATCGCGCACGCGATTCTTCCTATTCCAGGAGGTAAAGCGGATAATGACTGGCAGTACGGAATCATCGTACCAGGCATCGCGCCTTTTATCGGCGCCGCCTGTGCCGCACTTTTCTTCAAGTGGTTTTTCGGCGCGTAAACTCTGGATTTTCTGAAAATCATATTAATTACAAAAGCCTGCAGAGTGTAAAATTCTGCAGGCTTTTATACTTAATTCAGCCATTTTTCTTTCGAGGATCAGGCAGCCGTCGCCTGATTGCTCATTGAACCATGCCAGAGGAATATTAATTATAGAGAAAGGCTTTGTTAAACTTTTTCTATTGTTTTTCGCTCCACTCGCTCGCTTTCCGCGGGCGATCCGGCAGGAGTCTCGCCCCTTCCGCTCCCAATCAACGGCAACATTGAATTTAAACATAGCCATAGAAAAGGCATCACAACCATAATCGCTGTGATGCCAGGCAAAATTTAATAAATAACATAATAAAATAAAGATCTCCAGTATTTACTCAGCGAAAACCTGAGGATTCAATCCGCATTTTTTTTGAAAAAGGTGTGATTGAACCAGACGATCAAAATGGGGATGACTGAAATAAAGATAATCAGCAACATAATTACAGAAAAATGATTTTGGATCACAGGAATCCGTCCGAAGAAAAAGCCTGCCAGTAATCCCACGAGTGTCCAGGCCGTGCCGCCCAATACGTTATACAGGAAGAAAAAAGGATAACGCATTCTGCTGCCGCCGGCAATGAACGGTATAAAAGTTCGGATAAAGGGTACAAACCGTCCGAGGAAAACCGCAAATCCGCCGTATTTATTAAAGAATGCCTCTGCCCTGCCCATTTTTTCTTTATTGATCAATTTGCTGAAAATCCGATGTTTCTCCAAGCTCTGGCCAATTTCGCGACCAATCCAGTAATTCACCGTGTCCCCCAGAACAGCCGCAATAACGATCAGAATAATCAGCAATAACAAGTTAATGCCCGAGCTATTGTGAGCCGCAATGGCCCCTGCCGCAAATAGCAGCGAATCACCAGGCAGAAACGGGCAAATGACCAGACCTGTTTCGATAAAAATCACGAGGAACAGAAGACCATAAGTCCAAGCGCCATATTGATTCACAATTTGAATCAGAAGCTTGTCAATATGGAGAAAAACATCAATGATCCAAGATAGAGTACTCATCCAATTGTCTCCTTCAGTTCTGTTGTCAGATACAAGAACAATAATAATCCTACCGAACTTTTTATGATTATGAAAGTCCGTTTATGTAAATCCTAATCCAAATTTTTATTGTACCTTCCCATTCTGAAAAAAAACTGAAAACAAATCAGAACTCAGACAGATTTATCGGAACTCAGAGAAATATATCAGAACTCACGCGATTTTATCGGAACTCAGCAAAATATATCGGAACTCAGGTGATTTTATCGGAACTTAGAAATCTCCGGCTTGATCTTCCGCTTGTGCCCATTCGTTTATCAGACAGAGAGCCACAGATCATTTTTTGACACGGCCATCAGCATCAGCGGGAAGTTAAATGACGCATCATCTGCTGAGACGACAAATTTTCCTACGTTGCAAAACAGGGACCGACAAAATTTCGCGGTCCCCGTATTCCTTACTTAACCTTTGGCTCTGTTTCAATTCAATAATGATTTTGCCACTCCGTTGATTCGAGCGGAAAGTGTGCGAGATTCTGCGGGATCAACGAACACCTGAAGCGGCAAACAACAGTGAAGTTTAGCAAAGCCTAACCATTAAATTCACGCGCCAATTGCCTGTTTCATGAAAGCTGTGATCGTCGGTTCCTGCGAGTCGCTTAAGACTGAGCCTGATTCTTTATCAATAAATGTAGGCACGGTCATGAACTGGTATTTCTTCTGCAATTCAGCGAAACGCGCTTCGTCGTCTTCACGCACAAAAAATTCAATCTGATCATTATATTTTCCCTGGAGCGCTTCGTTAAGGACAACTTTGGCGCGTTCACAGTATGGGCAAACGGTTTTTGTGATCATCAGCACTTTCTTTTCAGCCATTTCTTATCCCTCCCCGTTGATTCTTTCTTTATTTTAGCAGATCAGGCGAGAGGCTGTCCCGGATCGTGCTTTGAGTGTCAAAAGGCACTCCATAATATTCCTCCCTTTCGCTTTTATGATTTTCGCTGATCAGGGTAACTTAAAGGTCGAAAGGGGAGATCTTTCAATGGTTCAAACACTTAAGGAAGTCATGTCAAGTGACGTTGTATGCTGTTCGCCGGATCAGACACTCAAAGAAGCTGCAGAGCTCATGAGCAAGCATAATATTGGCTCAATTCCGGTTGTCGATAACGGCCGTCTGGAAGGAATCATCACCGACCGGGATATCACCTTGCGTTCGACTGCCAAGGGCAAAGATGACGACAAGGTGCGCGTCGATGAATGTATGACTAGTAACAGCATGATCTCAGGAACACCTGAGATGGACGTTCACGAGGCGGCACAACTGATGTCCGACCATCAGATTCGTCGTCTCCCGGTTGTGGACAACGGCCGGGTGGTCGGAATCGTCGCTTTGGGGGATCTGGCGACAGAAAACCGGTACAGCAATGAGGCAGAGGCCGCGCTTTCGGGAATTTCATCGTCACACTGATCTGAGTAAGAAGAAGGAGGGCTATGCCCTTCTTTTTTAATTCACATCACCGCACATACCTATACCACTTTCTCTGACCAAACATATAATGGATTATTCGAAGGTGGGGAGGTGTTCTGTATGGGAACTCCTTGTGATGGAGGAGCTGTCGGCGGCGCAGGTTACGGCAGCGGATTCGCTTTGATCGTTGTTCTGTTTATTCTCCTGATTATTGTGGGTACGGCTTTCTGTTACTGATCCGAGAGATTTGCGGCTGACCCGCATCACTATTATAATCGTGAAAAAAGGCATCCATGCTGGGTGTCTTTTCAACTTTTTCAGAAAATAAGAAGCAAGGCGGTATTCTATTATGAAATTTCACCTGCGTCGTCCCACTTAATTATTCCCAAGTCTGTTTCATTCGGGTAAAATGTAATTAAATCAATGATCGGAGTTGAAACGGGTGAACGACGACCTTTTAAAACAAATTGTTGACAAGCTCGATGGACTGGACGTACGTATGAGTCATTTTGATAACCGTTTGAACACCTTGGCGGAACAATTTGAAAGCCGTTCAAACGCTTTGGAGAAACAATTTGAAAACCGTCTAAATGGCTTGGAAAATCATTTTGAAAACCATTTAAATGCCCTGGAAAATCATTTTGAAAGCCGTTCAAGCGCTTTGGAAGATCATTTTGAAAACCATTTAAATGCCTTGGAAAGTCATTTTGAAAGCCGTTCAAACACTTTGGAAAATCGTATGGACAGGATGGAACTGCAGTTAACTGGATTCAGAGAGGAAACCAATAACAAATTAAGTACAATCACAGCACAGGTTGTCAGAAACTCTGAGCAACTGACCTTATTTTCTCAGGTTCAGGCCAAACAGGATAAAATTTTAGAAGCACTGGCCTTGCGATCGCTGGAACAGGAAGCAGACATCAGGTCCCTGAAAAGAGCTTAAAGAAACGCTGCAAATACCTTCATTCAAGCAAAATTAATCGCCCCTCGATTTTTTTAATGCTCAGCGTATCGCGTTGTTTCCCTCAAATAACGAAAATCCTACATCACTGACAATCTTTTGCATTTTACCCGTTTTTGTATTCATCCTGTAAAAAAAGACTGTTGGGACAATTTCTAAAATCGACCCAACAGCCCACACAGCGCGTATTTTTTATTGTTTACAGATTCTGGCCCTTGTCAAAAGTGAGTTGCATATGGTTGTTCGCATGCTTGACCAGGCTGTCAAACAAGGCATAAGTACGCTTTGTCACTTCAGCAGCTGTTGTTTCATTTTGTCTGGTCAGAAAATCTATGAGGTCACTGCCAGAAAGTTCCGCAGCTAATGAGTCTATGGCTGCAACCCGGCCGCAGGCATAGCTTTGCGCATCATCCTTAAAAGTATTGACTTCATTGATCACCTGGTGATAATGCGGCTCCGCTAGTGCGGCAATCGTTTTGTTCAGCCAATAGGCACTGTTCAGATCGACCGTGTTCGTCGTATTTTTATAATTTTCAGGAGTGTCGTTTACGTTCGCATAAAACGGTACCTGCGCGCTATAGAGGTTGACGCCGAAGGTCAGCCAGTGAATGGCCGCATACTCGGCCGGGACATCATTGCGAATCTGAAGAATATGGAATTCCTGATTTCGGTCGATGCCAATCGGACGAAATCGATGCTTCTCCTCTTCCGTCCCATTCCCGAACAAATCATAGGGCGTTCCCTGATAATGCGAGCTCAGAATATATTGGATATCTTCAATGCTTATTTTATGATCGGCTCGCTGAATGAACGGGATTTCATCGCTCATCGGATCCTGCTCCATTTCGGGATTGAGATATTTCTGCCCATACCAGGCACGCGGCGTGTTATAGTGCCGGTCCGCCTCGGTATGCGTCCCAAAAATGTTTCTGAAGTTAAACTCTGTTTTGCTCGGATTTAAATGATTCTTTTCAGCGAATTCCCGCAGATCGGTCGCCCACATGAATTCATCCGGCTTTGAAAAATCGATGTTCTGAATGCCTGTCTGGTTAGGCGCGATCGCATACGCATCATCGGGAATCCTTTGGGCCGCCCAGTGATGGCCGCCGACCGTCTCAAAATACCAGACCTCATCCGCGTCGGAGAAAGCGATGCCGTTGCTTTCAAAAGTCCCGTATTTTTCAATAATTTTACCGAGACGCTCCACGCCTTCACGTGCAGAATGGATGTAGGGCAGAACAACGGATTCCATGGCTTCTTCGCCAATGCCTTCTTTAACCAGAGGGTCAAGACCCAGCACATGAGGATTGGTGAACTCGGTTTCCGTCGCGCTCATCGCCACATTGGACGTATTGATCCCTGATTCGCCCCAGACACCCTCAGATTCATCAGCGCTTGGCGTGAAAGTATGGCGCAGCGGGTTGTCCGGCAAATCGATTGTGAATTCATTAACCTTTGAAACATACTTGCTCGGATGGTCTTCAGCCTTCACCGCTGTGAACCTCTTTGGATTAATCGCCCCGTGCGCGTCTTCATTACGGGCAATCATCGTTGAGCCGTCAAAGGAAGCATCCTTCCCTACGAGTACTGCGGTACAGCTTGTTTGATTTGTTTTTGACATTGTAAAAAACCTTCTTTAATCGAATTCCAGTTTTGTCGTTAAAAACCGGGTGGACTGTAAATTTTTTTATTCCCCTTAAAGGGATTATTACGGAAAAGGCTTATTTAAATGGTACCTCCAGATGACAGCCACCAAGGTCCAGCGAGTAGCGCAGATCTTGATTGCCGCGCACCGTCATCCCAAAATCGGTGGCGTAAACAACGAGTCCCAGCCGATGACCAGCCACTAACTTGTGGAACGTGGGCTGAAGTTCAATCATGACATCATAAAATTGTTCAGGCTTCAATTCGTTGACCTTCCAGGGATTTTCCCGGTTCTGCAAGTTGATATGGCCCTTCGTAATCATCTTGAATGGCGTCGCAAACTTGGCCAAAGTGAATTCGCGGAGACGATCTTCGCGCCAGCGGTAAGCCAGGTCCATTCCATGAATCGCGGATGGAGAGACATTAAAGCGTTTGGTTTCACCATAGTCGACCAGTTGGAAACTCAGCATCCCGAGTGGGCGGTTCACGGCCACCTTAACATGGACCCGCGCATGGCCGTCGATGATCCTGTCTTCGTCCAGCGGTCGGGATTGGAACAACAGCCGGTTTTCGGAAAGCTCACTCTTCTGATTGGTCAGGATATCGTGTTCCCACTGATCAATATGGGCCGCATAGCGTTCAAAGACATCTTCCGGAAGATTGTCTTTGAACGACATTATCTCATGACTGACCGGAGTCATAACCAGTTCTCCCGGTGTCAGGTTATAGGCCGTCCTGGGCAAATCCGGCTCGGACCAGTCCTGATAAGCCGTCCACGTTTCCGGGATCACATTGTCCTGGACAATCACGTTCGGTAAGATTTCCTCAGCTCCGTTTTCAATGCCGTAAAGTTCATGACTGATCCAGAGGTTGATCATGTCCGTGTAATCGATGGAACGGAAGGCATTGATGTAGATGTGTTGTCCCTGGTGCAGGATGATCTTTTTGGTGACCGGTACATCACGTAATCCCTCCCAAAGCTTCTCCACCTGACGCGGCTTGACGTTCCAGTCGTTCAGGCCGTGAATCATCAGTACATCGCATTTGATGTTTTTAATCGCTTTTCGGTAATTACGGGCATCCCAGAAGGTGTTGTAGTTTCCCGATTCACGATCCATGTCACGCGCCATTTGTTTCATTTGTCCAGCGAAAAAGTCATTGATGTGAAGCTGATAATCAGCGGCGGACTTCATCCGGCTCAGCGTTTCAATGGCCAGAACGTCGGCGTCTTCGCCGGGAAAACCGCCGGGAGCAATGGTCAGGCCGCCGTCACGGTAGTAATCATACCAAGATGAAATGGCCGCTTCAGAAATGATCGTCTTTAATCCTTCAACCCCAGTCGTGGCAGCGGCCGTAGCGAGAGTGCCGAGGTAGGAGCGTCCGGTCATGCCAACCGATCCATTACACCACCAGGCAGTGATGGCGATGTTGTCCGTCCTGTTAGTGAAGGCCCGCCGTTTGCCGTTCAGCCATTCAATGACGTCGACCGTTGCTTCAGTCTGCTGCGGATCGCCGCAGGTTTGAATCCCGTCAGAATCCAGGGTGCCAATGCCGGCAGAGTAGATGGCCGCAAATCCGCGCGCCAGGAAATAATCGTTTAAGGTATAGGAAAGCTCACGGCTGAACGTTTCGGTAGCTTGTTTCGTTTCCCCGGAAATCGGCCTGGGATCCGGCAGCACCGTTCCACCGTCATGCCAGGCAATGTCCTCGTAGTTCAGATCATTGGGCTGCTTTTCCGCGAGCGGCACATTAACGTTATGCGTCGCCTTCTCCCCAGCTTCATCGTTGATCCCCTGATTGTAGGGACTCGCTGTATAGAGGACGGGTACCTTTAACCCTTTTTCAGTATCCACCGGGCGGACAATCTCAACTTTGAGTAAATCACGTGTGCCGTCATGATCGGAATCAACGGACGACTCCACATAGACGACGTCGCGAATCAGTTTTGTTGTATCAAAAACAGCTTGGGCTTTGCCATTAAAAAATAGCGGCTTCTCACTGAACGGCAAATCGTAGAACGGGACAAAATAGCCCTGATTCGTCAGCTGATCAAGGAAGGTCTGACCGTCCTTCGTGTGGGTTGTCAGCAGCAGGTACCAGGCATCCAGTAACTGATCTTTGTCCCAGATACCCACGCCCGAAGTCACAGGTAACTGCATTCTCTTCGTTGCTGCCAGCGGATCATCAATCTCATAGTCAACATCAGCCAGGAAATTGAATAGCTGCAGGGCAACCAAATAAAAGACTTTCGGCGTAATAGGCTGACCGGTAACTAAGTAATCTCTTAGATCCATTTCGGGCGTCGCTAAGTAGTTTTTAAGTTTCATCTCAAATTCACTGTCTGTCCTGACTTTCAAAAAAGCCTTTCGTAACAGCAAACGGTATGTATCGGCAGCGGTTCTTGCGCTACGGACTTGGTCATCAATAAAATGAATCCGTTGTAACTCTTTGTTCACCGTCTCATGATCGACTGCCAGCCGCGCAAATTGATTATTTTTCATCTCTGAATCTCCCCATAGAGTAACTGAAGCCATTATAACACTTACTGGATATCATTCAGGCGGTTTCATGGCTGTACATTTCCAATTATAGCTAGCAGACCATGAACGATCGCCGTACTCGATTCAAAAAAGCCCGGAACCTTGATCATTCAAGACTCCCGGACTTTTTTAAACAATGCTTATAAAGGAAATGGTAATCAAGCTTAATTTGAAAAAATGACTATCCCTTTAACTCATGCAAATAGGATAAACTGTAGAATATATTATTTTTGAAAATCATTTTTTTGTATCTAAGGTCGATAATTTCTGGATTAGGGCAATTCTCCCACTTCACTAGGTTCAGCGGATTATATCGCCCCTCGCAAGAATATATCGACACTCAGTGGATTATATCGCCCTTCGCGAAAATATATCGACGCTCAGCCGATTATATCGCCCTTCGCGAAAATATATCGACACTCAGCCGATTTTATGCCCTTCACCGATAATCCTTGCGTACGGAATGATTCTTCCGTGCTTAGGGGCGATTCACTCTGAACTTAAGGCGGTGCGGAACTATTTCAACCGGCATTTCAACGACACAGACAATGATTGATGATTATGAGCTAACGGAATAATCATTTTTGAAAAGTTCCATTATGTATACAAGATTGTATGGATTAACGTGAGACAGGAATTCAACACGCTTTCGGGTGCTTTCTCTTTAAACTGAAAATTTCGAGCATGCCAGTCTAAGCTCTTGACCTGATCAGCTAGTATCGCTCCATGAATGTGTAAATCATCCGGCAAAATCACCTCGAATGGATAACCTTTGATGTGCGAAGTTATCGGACATACGATGGCAAAATGTGTTGCCTTATTAAAAGCTTCGGATGACAAGACAATAGCTGGGCGCTGTCCCGCCTGTTCATGTCCTTTCTGGGGAGTAAAATCCAGAAAAACGAGATCGCCACGATCCGGCAAATAAGGCATTACAGCAATTCATCCCCTTCTTGCCCCATGAAAACCTCATCATGACGATTGTCCGGAGTAATTTTGGAAAGGAGTTCATCAAGAGTTGGTGTTGCTTCTTTCTTTTTTAAAACAATATATTGATCCTTTACCTCCAACACCAGTTCAGTCCCTCTCTCGATACCTGTGCTTTCTGCGATGTTGCTCGGTATCCGAACAGCTAGGCTGTTTCCCCACTTTTGGACCTTGGTTGTCACATGAATGCCTCCATTCTGCTCATTTTTTTGATTCCAGTGCAACATGATTATATCACCTTCGCTTCCCATAGTATATACATAGTATATACAAAAGGCGGTTATTGGATGCGTAAAACTGTGGTAAAAAGAAACTTTTCGCACAACATGACAGTACCCTCAGACAAGGCGTTTGAATCTCTTTCTCATATGCCGGGCACACTAATTGTTACTGCTATTCATTAATGTCCAGAAAATGATGGCGGCTATTGTCCACAGTTTGACGAGGATACTGTCCGATGATCATAAAAAATAAGACCGTCTTAAAAAAGACAGTCAATCAACCAGATATTA
>NZ_SRJD01000014.1 GCF_004684935.1 Sporolactobacillus shoreae | reverse complement strand
ACGTATGTCAATTGCCGAAACTTTGATGAGCCGATTCATTTTGAATCTGGACGTGTCAAAAATGGCTTGATTTTTCGAGAAATCTCCGCTCAGGAACGGAAAAAACTCGTTCTATGAATAATTCAGGATAAATATTTGAGGGACTTCGTTAAACATTTTGAAAATAGACTTGCTTATTTTTCTATAAAGAAGATTTCCTTAAGAGAAGGAGTGTTAGATAAATGTTTTAATTACTCAAAGAAATGCACTAAAAGATGCATCCACTAAATAATAAACGATTATTGGATCGACCTTTAAAATTGATCAACCTGGGGTGACAGAATATGAACAATTTGGATTTATTAGATGTACCATATGAGAAAAGAAAATACGTATTAATTGTTGAAAGTCAAAAGGAAGAAGCATCAATCTTAAAAGAACTTAAAAAATATTTTGTTATTCCATCATTGATTGCTAGACCAATCCCTACTTTGTTAGTTTATCTTTCAAGTGAATTACTGAGACAGATTGAAAAAAGAATAAAAGCAAATATTTATTTCGCAACATCCGATCAAGTAAGTGGTATCGTGTTTCCAGGCATAGGTTCACCTCAAAAGAACATGTTGTATGTTTGTAATCCCGTTGATCCAAAAAGATATTACCATATTAACAATTTTCATAATGAAATGGAAAAACATAAGATGAACGAAATTATTTACTTACTACAGTCCTTAGGTGCAGTCGAGATAAATGTTGCATTAGAAAATAGTAGCCAAAGAAATACGACTGTTGGTTTAGCAGATGATAGACAACAAACCCATTCATCGAAAAACTCAGATTTGAAACTTAGATTTCATGGTACATACGAACCAAAACATTCCCCTTATATTCCGGTTGATTTGAATTGGTATGATGATGAACCACAATGGAAAAATATCGCACAAGAAAGAATGCGTTATGAACTAAAATCATTTGAATTTGAAATAGGAATAGAAAATGACTTTGGAGTAACTGCCAAATTATTCGCCCAGTTAAAAAAAATTCCTAAAATACAGCTAGGGGGAGAGTACCATTCTTTTCAGAAAAAACATCTTGTCATTTCTGGGAATTTCAAAGATATGTTGATGTAAATAGCAAGGGTCTGTCCTTCTTACAATTCTTTAATAATAAGATAATATTCTGATAAGAGAAGTGATGGAGTTGCAAGGGAGAGGATGAGTAGATGTCATGAAAAAAACATATAAATTATTTGCCGTTTTGTTGGCAGCCTTTGTACTTGTTTTTTCAGTTGAGAATCCTTCAATTACCTAAGCAACAACACATCGAGTCATTTATTCGTCGAAAGGCTGGACAAATGGCAATTTTGTAGATATATGGATTATGTTGCCATGTCAAATAATTCGATTAATAGACAAGCGGATAAACTCGGAAAGAAGAGTTACGAGCGCTACCGCATTAGCCGTCAGTACATGGACACATAATCATTTAAAATATGGACATCCAAAAGTTGGAGGAGGCGCCATTCGTGCATTCCAACAGAGACGAGGTGTCTGCACAGACCATTCTTACTTGACAGTGGTTATGTTAAGCCATTTGAAGATTAAGGTAAGATTAGTGTCTTCGAGACCCCTATCTAATGGATTAATGAATCATGTATGGACTGAAGTATGGACTCCCTCAAAACATCAATGGCGTGTTTATGATTCAACCTGTGGCCTTTATGACTTTAGTAAGGCGGATTACAACTTTTATTTAGATTACTTCATCGAACCAAATATTGACCATAAACATCAGCATGTGATTGGACAATGGAATTAAATTCAATCGAGACACTCAGGAGGCTCTTTATTTGTGGACTTTTGTCCGTTGAACACGCATCGCCTGCGAAACTGAGAACCATCACTATTGAACTGACGCTTTGAAGCTGGACAATTAAAAGCCAACTCAGGGGTTTTGATTAGACGATTATTCTGTTACGCTATTGGATACCTGGGCTTTGGTAAGCAATGAGATGTAATGAAATATCGTTCAGATTTCTTCACTTTCTATTATAAGTCGGCTGGTATAGTCTAACCCATTTTTACAGGCTTCCTGAAATTTTGATGACGCCTCTAGGATTCTATTAATATCTACTGAAGTTACTTTGCCATTAATATTTCCAGTATAAACATGAATGGACCATTTTAGATTTTCCAGCTCTTTACTGTATTTATCCACCATTGCACTGTCGTTAATTTTTTGAAAGCTATTAATACACTTATTTAGACAATCAATTCGTCGTTTAGCGTTTTCTATATCCTTAATAGCTATTTGGGACAACGTTATCATTTCCTTCAAGAATTTAGTGTTTTACATATACTATATACTATACGCGAGTTTATACATTAATATAATTCAATGGAGAGAAACATACTTATTGAGAATAGTTTTAACCATTCGCTTATTATTTAGTTTCCAAACGTTTCTTCTCTATGTAATAGCCTCAATTATTAACCGATAGCGATAATAAGCAGAACAAGAATAATTTTTTTGGAGGTGAAGAAAATGGGCTTTTTGGATATTTTATTTACTGTTGGAGAATATATTTTAGAAAGTGCACAAAAATCAAAAATAAGAAGAGACAGAGCATTGGGAAGAAGATTAGATAATTATGAACGAAAAATCAATAGGGCAGAAGATTTATCATCTAATAATATAGAACAGATGCAAAAAATAAAACAAGCTAGGGAAAAATTGGACAGAGCACGTCAAAAAATTGAAGAACAATCCCTATATGGAATTTCCCAAAGTAATTTAAATGATAATAACGGCCTCCTTACAGGCGGAAAAACACTTGATCAGTGGGATCGACAATGGATTTGTATTGGTTCATTAAAGGATGCAACCTTAGAGCCTTTTAATCATGTTGTTGGATTATATCGACATGATATAAATGGGACAACTGTATATGTAGGGCGCGCAATTGAACTTTTTAATGGTGGAATTAGAAAAAGGTTAAGTGACTACAGAAGGGGTAGTAATAGTGCCAGAATATATTCTTCCGGAAGAGCAATAAATGATCATATTGATGAAATTATCACTTATGTATTAATAGTAGGAAATGATGGAGTGGCAGTAGATAATGTAAAAAAGTTAGAGGTTTACTTCATCGGACGATATCATCCTCAGTATAATAAAATGTTCAAATATATATAACTTTAGCAGCTTAGCTATAGTAGGTAAGCCTTGATATAGTTGGGTAGTCTGTCAATTTATTGCTGGAGTTGATAAGAGCCCCCACTTTTTGATCGTATTCTTGGTTCCGACTAAACGATCACCTGCTTCAGCTGGTGGTCGTTTAGTAACTCAATTACTTTCTGCACTTAACTTCGAAATTAAAGATTAAACGCCTAGCTAATCTCTTAATAATGCATGTTACATATCCGATAATTATAGTAGTATAGGGAGAGTTGAACTACCTTTCCATCGTTTTTTCCTCTTACCAAAATAATAGCTGAAAGGGATGACAGTTTTGAAGAAACTGGATAAATTCCTTCTTTCTGAACAAACGACAATTATTGATGCATTAGTGCACATAAATAACAATGCGACGGGAACGGCAATCATTGTGGATGAGAACGATAAGCTGCTTGGCACATTGACAGACGGTGATATTCGCCGGGCCCTGATTCAGAGCGTTCCATTAAATGGGATCATAAAAAACATATATCGATCCAATTGCATATTCTTTTATGATGGCTATGATGAAGAACGGGTTAAGGAAGTTTTTAATACATACATTAAAATCATTCCGGTGATCGATCATAATCGTACAGTGATAGACGTAGTGACTGACAAAGACTTTTCAGTACAGAACCATCCACGGACCAATGCGGTACTGATTATGGCAGGCGGACTGGGTACAAGACTACGGCCACTGACACAAGAAATCCCCAAACCGATGCTTAAAGTCGGCGAAAAACCCATTCTGCAGCTGATTATTGAGCGTTTTAGAGATCTTGGTTTCAAAAATATTTTGTTATCCGTGAATTACAAAGCCGATATTATAGAAAACTATTTTATGGATGGATCGGCCTTTGGTGTCACCATAAAATATATCAAAGAAACGAAAAGGATGGGAACTGCCGGTGCCATTGGCCTTGCAGAAAAGTACTTAAAGGAACCCTTCATTGTTATGAATGGCGATATATTAACTAACCTGGACTTTAATAGACTGCTTGACTATCATAAAAATAACGATTTTTCTATGACAATAGGTTCAAGAAGCTTTGAGATGCAGGTGCCTTATGGTGTTCTCAATGTAGATAATGAAAAAATTATTTCGTTGGAGGAGAAGCCAACCGAACGATATGTCGTAAGTGGCGGCATTTATGTTTTGAACCCCAATGTCATTGAACATATTCCTGATAATGAATTCTATGATATCCCTCAATTAATTGACGGGTTAATCTCATCTCATAATAAAGTAGGCAATTTCCCGATTCTAGATTATTGGATGGATATTGGCAAAATGGGGGATTATCATCAGGCAAACGAAGATATGAAAGAACAGTTTGAGGGGCTTAATTATGTATAACGGGGAAAACATTCTGGCAATTATTCCGGCAAGAGGCGGATCAAAGGGAATTCCACATAAGAATATTGTGGAAATCTGTGGGCAGCCCTTGATCGCTTATAGCATTAATGAGGCCAAAAAAAGCAGTTATATCGATAAGCTCATTATTTCGACTGAAGATGAAGAAATAGCAAAAATTGGGGAAAAATTTGGAGCGGAAGTTCCGTTTATGAGGCCTCAGGCACTGGCTCAGGATTCCACACCAGGAATTGATCCAATTCTGCACGCAATGGACTGGTTCAGGCAAAGAGGAATTGTTTATAATTATGTTATGTGCCTTCAATGTACTAGCCCGCTTCGAACAGTTAACCAAATTGATGAAGCGATCAAACAGCTTATTGATCAGGGAGCAGATTCAATAGTAAGTGTTTGTGAAAGTAAGGTATCACCTTTTTGGATGAAGAGAATCAATGAGGGCGTTTTGGCAGACTTTCTAACAAATGCCCCCTTTTATGCAAGACGCCAAGAGGCCCCTACTGTTTATCAGCTAAATGGAGCATTGTATTTGGCCAGGGAAGAGATATTAAGGACAAATAAAAACTGGTATACAAAGCAAACCCTTCCTTACATTATGGATGAAATCAGTTCATTAGATATTGACTCTCAGACAGATCTGCAATTTTTTGAGTTTCTTGAAGGGAGAAAGAGGAAATGAGAGAACCTCATCATACGTTTATCATTGCAGAAGCAGGGGTTAATCACAATGGCGACGTTAACACGGCGATTCGATTGATTGATGCGGCAAAAGAGGCGGGGGCAGATGCTGTCAAATTTCAGACATTCAAAGCTGAGAATTTGGTGACACGTGAAGCACCTAAAGCGAAGTATCAAAAATCGACGACTGGGAGCGGAAACCAGTTTGATATGTTAAAAGCACTGGAACTATCATTTAATGATCATCTAATTCTAGAAAACTACTGCGATGAAAAAAAGATCAAATTTTTATCCACACCGTTTGATTTTGAGAGCGTTGATCTTCTTGAAAAAATCGGCGTTGAATTTTACAAAACAAGTTCCGGAGATTTAACGAATACTCCGCTACTCGCATACATAGCAAAACAGGGTAAGCCCATGATTGTTTCAACAGGTATGGCTAATTTGGGTGAAGTAGAATCAGCTGTTGAGGCAATGAAACAAACAGGTAATGATCAAATCAGTCTATTACACTGTACATCAAATTATCCAACAGCGATGGAAGATGTCAATCTCAACGCAATGATCACTTTACGAAATGCGTTTATGCTGCCTATAGGCTATTCGGATCATACGCTCGGAATAGAGGTTCCAATTGCTGCCGTTGCATTAGGAGCAGAAATTATTGAAAAGCATCTGACGCTTGATAAGAAAATGGAGGGACCCGATCATCAGGCATCCCTTGAGCCGAATGAATTAAAAAAAATGATCAAGAGTATCAGGAATATTGAACAGTCTTTCGGTGACGGTATAAAAAGTTGTCAGACAAGTGAAGAAAATACGAAAAGTGTAGCCAGAAAAAGTATTGTTGCAAGATATGATCTTAAAAAGGGCGATAAATTAACTCTGTCGAATTTGGATTTTAAAAGGCCTGGGTCTGGTGTCAGTCCACGTTATATTAATTTAGTGATTAATAGAAGAATAGTCAGAGATATCAAACAAGATGAGCGCATCACTTTTGATTTATTAGAATAGAAGGTGAACGGATGAGGAAAATCCTTGTTGTAACGGGAACAAGAGCTGAATACGGGCTGCTGTACTGGACGATGAAGAGAATAAGTGAAGATGGCGAGCTAAAACTGCAGCTTATTGTAACTGGAAACCATCTTGTTCCAGAATACGGATACACCGTTGAAACGATAAAAAAAGATGGTTTTGTTATAGATGAAGAAATCGACATGCTGGTCAATTCTCCTCAAAAAAGCAGCATTCCCAAGTCAATGGGGCTGGAATTGATTCAAATGGCGCAATCATTTGATCGATTAAAACCGGATCTGCTTTTGATCTTAGGCGACAGGTATGAAACTTTTGTGGCTGCGACATGCGCCATGATGATGAATGTTCCCATCGCTCACATGAATGGAGGGGAATCCACAGAAGGGGCTGTAGATGAACAAATACGACATGCGATAACAAAAATGGCCCATATTCATTTCCCTGGTTCTGAATATTATAAGAATGTTATTCTGAAACTGGGAGAGGAATCTTGGAGAGTACATAATGTTGGAGAAGCAGGAATTGAAAATATCAAAAAAGTCAAGCTGTTGACAAAGCAAAATCTGGAAAAAGAATTGGGTATTCATTTTAATAAGCCCATTTTTTTAATTACCTATCATCCGGTAACATTAGAAGCTGAAAGCACTGAAGTACAGATTGTTAACTTATTAACAGCCATTAAACAATTCGATGCGGAATATGTCATTACTTATCCCAATGCTGACTTCGGAAATGAAATTATTATTAATAAAATTAAACAGTTTGCTGGAGAAAATAAGAACACTCATGTTTATAAAAACTTGGGACAGAAACGATACCTAAGCATGATGAAATATTCATCTGTAGTCATTGGAAACTCTTCAAGTGGAATAATAGAGAGTCCGGTATTTAAAACTCCGTGTGTGAACATTGGAAACAGACAAAAAGGCAGAATAAAAAATATAAATATTATTGATACGGGGTATGCAGAGGAAGAGATTTATAAAGGAATATATCAAGCGATTTATGACGGTAATTACAGAAGAAATCTAGAGAATCTAGTCAATGTTTATGGTGATGGCACGACGAGCAATAAAATCATTCACATATTAAAAGGAATAACCATTGATAAAACATTATTATTAAAAAAGCTTTCATTTTAAATAAATGGAGGTCATGATGAAGAAGATCGTTTTAATAGGCGCTGGAGGGCACTGCAAAGTCATTATTGATCTGATAAGAGCAGCAAATGAGTTTGAAATAGTCGGAATTACAGATCGTCGCCCATCAAAAGATCAGCTCTTAGGCGTTCCAATCATTGGTGATGATGAAAAGTTACCTTCAATTTTTAATAGTGGCGTTCACCATGCATTTATATGCATAGGGGCACTCAATAATATGAATTTGAGGAATGTCATTTACAGGAATTTAAAACAATTGGGATATGCACTGCCCATTCTCGTACATAATACTTCCTCAGTTTCCAAGTTTGCCAGAATTGAAGAGGGGACCTGTATCATGCCGCAAGCGATCGTGAATGCAGGGGCTTTGATCGGCCCTAATTGCATTGTCAACTCTGCTGCGATTGTAGAACACGATTGCTTCTTAGAGGATAACATTCATATTTCACCAAATGCTGCCTTATCAGGTGGTGTTCATATAGGTCGCAACACACATATGGGTATCGGATCTTCGACAATACAATCACTGACGATTGGCCGGAATGTAACAGTTGGAGCTGGAGCAGCGGTCATTCATGACATTCCGAATAATGCAGTGGCAGTAGGCGTCCCTGCAAAAGTCATCAAATTTAAGGAGAATAAATAAATGGATCTACAGGGAAAGAAAGTACTGGTGACTGGGGCTGAAGGGTTTATTGGCAGTCACTTAACCGAACGTTTAGTGGAACTTGGCGCGGATGTAACGGCTCTTGTGCAGTATAATTCCTTCAACAATTGGGGCTGGATTGATACTTTTGAAAAAAAGGTTAAGGACAGTATTCATATTGTCACGGGTGATGTCCGGGAGTATGACGGTATGAGCCGTATCATAAAAGGGCAACAAATTGTTTTTCACCTCGCGGCATTAATAGCCATTCCTTATTCCTATCTTTCACCTATGGCTTATGTGCGGACGAATGTGGAAGGTACAACGAATGTTCTCGAAGCCTGCCGAAATTATAATGTGGAGAAAGTCATTCATACCTCAACTTCGGAGACTTATGGAACGGCCCTCTATGTCCCTATCGACGAGAAGCATCCGATGCAGGCACAATCGCCTTATTCTGCTTCGAAAATGGGCGCGGACAGGATGGCAGAAAGTTTCTATAAAAGCTTCGACCTTCCTGTAGCGATTATCAGGCCTTTTAATACATATGGACCAAGACAGTCCGCAAGAGCAGTGATTCCAACGATCATCTCACAGATCCTTTCAAGGAAGAAAGAAATAAAATTAGGCAGCCTGACTCCGACGCGGGACTTTAATTATGTTAAGGACACGGCGGAGGCCTTCATTGAAGTAGCTATAAGTAATCAAACCATTGGCCAAGTGGTTAATGCCGGATCAAACGACGAGATATCTATTGGGGACACTGTCAACAAGATCGTCCATTTAATGGGATCAGACGTGGAAATTGTTTGCGATGATCAAAGAATGAGGCCTGTAAATAGTGAAGTCAATCGTTTGTGGGCTGATAATACGAAAATTAAAAAGCTAACTAATTGGCGGCCGCGTTATTCACTCGATCAGGGATTATTGGAGACTATAGAGTGGATAAAGCAAAACTTGCACTATTTTAAAACGGATATTTACAATGTCTAAAAAAGAGGGGGCAGTGTCGATGATTCCTTTATGTGTTCCGGAAATCAGGGGTAATGAATGGAAGTACGTTAAAGATTGCCTGGATACGAACTGGGTCTCTTCAGCCGGATCCTATGTTGATCGCTTTGAAAAAGACTTTGCCCAATATTTGGATGTCCAACGCGCTGTGGTGACCATGAATGGTACAGTTGCTCTGCAATTAGCGTTACTCGCCCTAGGGATCGGTTCCGGAGATGAAGTCATCGTTTCTTCAATGACATTTATTTCACCTGTGAATGCGATTCGTTATGTTGGCGCGGAACCGGTATTTGCTGATGTACGGGAAGACACATGGGTGCTCGATGAGCGGCAGATTGAGGCACTTATTTCTCCAAGGACAAAGGCCATTCTTCCGATCCATATTTACGGGCAACCGGTGAACATGTCCAAGGTAATGGAAATAGCTGAAAAACATCATTTGTACGTCATTGAGGACGCAACGGAAAGCCTGGGTGCTAGTTGGAATGGACAAAAGGTTGGTACGATCGGGGATATTGGCTGTTTCAGTTTTAATGGTAATAAACTGATGACAACTGGAGCAGGGGGTATGTTAGTAACCAATAACGAGCAAATCGGGGAACGCGCTAAATATCTTTCGACACAAACAAAAACAATTCGTGAGAATGGATCTTTCTTTCATGAAGAAGTGGGCTACAATTTTCGAATGCCGAATCTTCTCGCGGCGATGGGCTGCGCACAATTGGAGAAAATTGATGAATACAGCTTATTGAAAAGAAATCATGCCAGACTATATAATGAGTTGCTTCATAAGATACCCGGACTGATATTGCCGGCAAATGAAGAGGGATTTCAGAACGCCTACTGGCTTTACTCTGTATTGGTGACGCATGACTTCCCTATTTCCAGAGATCAACTCATTGATCATTTGCGTGAGAATGGCATTCAGTCTCGGCCATTTTTTCAGCCGGTACATGAAATGCCGCCATATTCAGGCAGTCGTACCTCATTGGACATGAGTGCCACAGTCCATACCTCAACATTTGGACTGAATCTGCCCAGCTCAGTGGGTCTGACAGAAGATCAAATCCGTTATATTTGCAATACAATCAGGAATTTAGACCTATGATCCACGGATTAAAAAAGTCACGGGAATTTTTCATGAAACTATTAAACATTTCCGATTGATGACGATATATAAATTGTCAGGAGATGAGGAGGGCGCCCTCCAGATTCTCTTAATATATCCATAGGGACGTGGATGAATATCAATTTCAGGGAGGAAATTTTAAATGATTATCAATGACAACATTCCGGCGTTGAATACGCTGAACCAGTTGGCCAAAAACAATAATTCGGTCAACAAATCATTACAACGTCTGTCTTCTGGTCTAAAGATCAACAGTGCAGCGGATGATCCGGCAGGACTCGCCATTTCACAGAAAATGCAGGGACAGATCAATGGCTTGGATCAGGCTTCACAAAATGCACAGGACGCTAACTCGCTGATTCAGACAGCTGATGGATCACTGAGCGAAACACAGTCGATTCTTCAGAATATGCGTGAACTTGCCGTTCAAGCCGGCAACGACACGAATACATCTGCTGACCGTCAGCAGCTGCAGCAGGAAATCAACCAGTATACTTCAGAAATCAACGGTATTTCCAACACGACTCAGTTCAACACACAGAACCTGCTCGACGGCAGCCAGAACGCAGCTAAAGGCGTATCAGGAATACTGAATTTCAAACTGCTTGCAAATGCTTCAGGTGGTGGGACAATACTGGTTGGTAATCAGTCGTTTACTTTCATCAGCGGTACCAGTAACTATGCGAGTGGGCAGATCAAAGCATCTAGTGGTATTTCAGGATTGGCTGCTGCAATTAATAAGAACCACGGCTTAAGCGGTAATTATAATGCAAAAGCAAGTGGATCAGTATTGGTACTTCAGCAGAAGAAACAAAATTCTTTGACGGTTAGCATTGCGGGTACGGGCGTTGATGCTAATACAGTCAAAGTTGCAACACAGGGTGTAACTGCTGGCAGTGGAAAATCCTTAACTTTCCAGATCGGTGCGAACCAAAATCAGACGCTTTCCCTGAACATTGGCAAAATAGATGCCGTTTCTCTTGGCATTGCGTCAAATACTGCTGGTGCAAGCGGCAACGGCTTTACATCATCTTCTAAGAGTGTTACCAATGGCATAAACAATACGGGTGTTGAATACGGCTTGGATATCACCACTGCAAGCGGTGCTGCCAAGGCAGTCACGACCATCCAGAGTGCGATCGATATGGTTTCGACACAGCGTTCCGTACTTGGTGCTTACCAGAACCGTCTCGATTCTACGGTTAACAACCTGACGACTTCTTCACAGAATCTGACGGCTGCTAAATCCGGCATTACCGATGTCGACATGGCTGCTGAAATGTCTAACTTTACGAAAGAAAATATTCTTACTCAGGCCGCTCAGTCGATGCTGGCTCAGGCCAACCAGCTTCCTCAGAACGTTCTGAAACTCTTGCAGTAATAGTTAGTCTTTACAGGACAGGCTTCCCAATGGGGGCCTGTTTTATTTTGGCCTAAATTAATTTGGAGTAAACAGGGCCTTGAAAATCATATGAAGAGACATAGAGTTTCACTTTGAATGCTTTTGTTCCGATATAATACATATGGAACGTTTATTGGAAAGTGGGGCAAAAAAAGTGAAGTTCATCGTAAAAGAAGAACGGCGTGAAATTAAGCAGCCAACGGTTCAGAAGGTGCTTGATCTCATTGCCACACGGTTGCAGTCGGATTGCTACTATAACGGCTTGATCGTGGACGGTCATCCTATTGATGGGGACTACGCCACTTATATCAGCACTCATTTGGATGATATTCATGAACTGGAGCTTGTGACGCAAACGCTGGAGCAGATGTTGTACAACAATCTGGTTATGGCGAGAGACTATCTGGAGCGGGCAATGGAAAATCTGCCGCTGCTCGCGGATCACTTTTATGCCGGTCCTAAAGTGCCGGACTGGCAAGGTTTTTCTAACTTTGTGCAGGGCATGGAATGGATTGGAAAGTTGGTGGAAACCATTCGGGAGAATAAACGGATATATGGCAAACATGCCGATCAATTTCTGGATCTTTATGGGAATCTGAGGAATCAATTAAAGGTGTTGGAGGACGCTGTAGCAGTGAAAGATACAGTAACTATCCCGGACACGATTCTGTATGAACTTCAGCCACAGTTACTCGAACTGAAGAATGCAATTGGATCCATATTGGTGCGGAAGGGGAAAATTAATGATACGGAGTGAGAACCGTAATATTCTGCACTTTAAAAATGAATCTCTGCTTGAAAGGCTGTCTCATTCGGACGCGCGGACCTCAACGGATATCGTGCTGGAAACCTCAAAAAATGGCGCCCCGACACTAAAGAAAAAAATAGGTTCAACCTATCACTACATGCACAGCCAGTATAACCCGGTTCGAGAGGCCGAGAGCTTTGTCTCGGGAATGGGTGACGTGCAGGACTATGATCAGGTACTCTTCATCGGTGCTGGGCTGGGTTACATAATCAAGGCTTTTTCAGTGGCCTATCCGGATAAAAAAATTTATGTCTACGAACCGGAACTTGATGTGCTCGATGCGTTTCTGGAAATTCAGGATCTGTCAGAACCCTGGGCAGCAGGGATTCGCTCTATCACCAACAATAGCGATGAAATTTTGCAGACCGTTGGGCAGTTGCTCGATGAAACAGGGAAACCCTTTTATTTCAGCGTCCTGCCTTTTTACGAACGGAATAATACAGAAGGAGTCAATCAGCTGCTTACGGCGCTCAAAGAGCGGCTGATTAACAGAAAATCGGCCCTGGTGACGGATTTTTCCTTCCAGCAGCGCTGGATTTTAAATGCAGTGAAGAATTTTCTGCGGGTGATGAAGACACCTAATATTCTGATGGATCTGGATCCGTCTGTCTTCAAGAGAAAGCCGGTTATTCTGATCGCGGCCGGTCCATCGCTGAACGATGAGCTGGATCATCTGAGGAAGATTAAAACGGAAGGCTCGGCTTATCTTTTTGCCGTGGGATCGGCCATTAATGCGCTCATCAGCCATGATATTATTCCGGATGCTTTTCTCTCCTATGATCCGACGGAAAAGAACCAGATGGTTGCTCAGCTCGTCAAGGATCGTGGGCTGTCTGAACTGCCTCTGATTTTCGGCAGCACGGTCGGATTCGAGACTTTGGAAGATTATCCGGGTCCCATGTGCCATGTGGTTAATATACAGGATACACTTTCTCCGCTGTTGCTTCAGCGGGAAGATGGGAAACCGGTGGAAGCAGTGTATGATGCGCCCTCAATTGCCATCATAACGATGCAGATCCTGCTTCGGTTGCAGGCGGATCCGATTATTCTTGTTGGACAGAATCTGGCCTATTTGAATAGCAAATTTTACGCACAAGGTATTTCGTATGATGGAGTGAAGAATGAACTGAGCGAGAATCAGTTAAAATCTGCCATCAAAGTGAAGGATGTCCTCGGTAATGAGGTGCTGACCAGCCGCGGTTACGATTCCATGCGTAAGGAGATGGAAATGTACATCGGTCAGCATCCAGAATGCCGAGTGATCAATACCACACGTGGCGGGGCAGCAATTGCCCATACGCCGTATCAACCCATGGATCGGGTTCTAGAAGGACTGAAACCCGGTATTGTTGTTAAGGGCTGGTATGATCGCGGAAACGGGTATAATCCGTCGGCTGCCTCTGAAAGTGCGGCGCGCCTGCTCTGGCAGGGGAGAGAACTCAAAGAACTTTTCGGTAAAGTGGTTAAAGCACTGCGCCGCTTAAAGAATTTGAAGGAACAGCATGCAAAAGCGACGGAACTAACTTTGCAGATTGAGAAGGCCAATCAGTTCCTTCGGAGAATGCAAAAGAATAATTTTTTCCAAAGTCTGATCGTACCGATGATGCGCGTTCAGGTCGAACATTTTAATAAGGTCGGAAATCATATCCGCACGATCGTTGACGCTGGTGAGAAAACCGAAACGGTTTTGAAAGAAATCACTGTTTTTTTAAATGAATGTATCATGAATTATCGCGTTATTTTCCCTCTGGTGGAGGAATTACGAGACAAAATCAATGCGTGACTTTTGACTTATTGTCACTGTTTTCTTTAACACTTTTCATGCCCCATCCGATAATTAGGTTAGAGAGTCAAGCGGATATGGGGGGAAAGCCATGAATGTGTCAGTAATCAGGCCAGAAAATACGGTTCAGGTACCAGAGACATATTCTTTCCAGAATAAAGATGACAGTCCAAAAAGTGTGGCAGATGGTGAAACACAACAGGAAAATGAGAAGACAAGAGGACGTATGAAGCAGATGGCTGAAGAGGCAAATAAAGTGCTCCAGCCTGTTCAGACAGAACTGCATTACGTTTTCTATGATAAATTAGATCGTTATTATGTTCAGGTTGTGAATACGCGGACACGGGAGGTTGTCCGGGAAATACCTCCAAAAAAAGAACTTGATTTCTACGCGGCAATTGCTCAACAAATGGGATTGATTACGAATCATAAGATCTGAAGGGGTGAAATGCAGTGACAAGCATTGGCAGTTTAACGACAAGTTCGTCAAATTCTACTTCAAGTTCAAATAGTTCTTCAGCCGTTACAATCCAGCAGATTAACAGCCTGATTGGCTATACAAACAGCAATCAAGTCAGTGGACTGGTCAGCGGCATTGATACGGACAGTATTGTTGCCAAAATGATGGAGTCTGCCGTTGCACCGCTTATTAAGATGCAGCAGACGCAGCAGCAGATGGAGTGGCAGCGCGATGACTATCGCTCAATGAATACACTGCTTCAGACTTTTCAGCAAAATGTTCAAACGATGAGCCTGCAGGGGACTTATTTGGCGAAGACGGTGAGTTCCAGCAACTCAGCTGTTGCAACGGCGACGGCGGGACCAACGGCAGGAAATTCAACTTATTCATTAGTTGTCAACAACTTGGCAACTTCTGCTTACATTAATGGAGGAAAAATTTCAAACGCTAGTTTTGATCCTTCAAAGAGTCTATGGAGCATGCAGTCAAATTTAGCCAATGGGGTTGCCTGGAGTCCACAGCAGGTTAATAACGAAAAAACTACGGTATCAGCGACGGGATCTACATTCCAGTTACAGCATGCATACATTGATTCTTCTCAACCACTTAGTGTTCAAGTTGACGGGACGAGTTATTCTGTGATCACAGACAGTAGCACAACTTTAGATCCAGCACAGAACGAAGTTTATGTAAATAAAGACAGTGGACAGCTAACTTTTAGCCATTCTATTAGTCAGGGTTCAACAATTACTGCTAATTACAGCTATGATATGGCTAATGTGACAATTGCGACTTATGATTCAAGCGGGAATCAAAATCCCCAGAGTTTTTCATTCAGTCCAAGCACATCTTTGAACGATATGTTAACGACAATATCGCAGTCAAACGTAGGTGTGAACGCTTTTTACGATACAACAAAGGGTCAAATTTCTATTACAAGAACTGATACAGGAAATCTTGTTTCTAGTTCCGGTCAGGCTATAGAAGCTATCACCCCATCTAATCCTGCTTCATCGGATATTTCAGATCAATCCATAAACTTTTTTAACCAGACATTAGGCCTAGATACTAACAGTTCGGATAGCAAATATCTTGGCGGAACCCTTGGTGTAGGTAAGGATGCTTCATTTACAATAAATGGGCTTAATACCACACGTTCCAGTAATTCTTTTACGATTGGTGGCACGACATTTTCTTTACAGGGCACAGGTTCTGCTTCTCTCAATGTGACCAACAATACAGATTCTGTCACAACAGCCATCAACAATTTTATCAGCACATACAACAGTACAATCAGTCAAATCAACAGCAAAATTGATGAACAACCCAATCCTGATTATAAGCCGCTCTCCAGTATTCAGCAGTCGCAGATGTCGGATACGGATATTTCGAACTGGAATGCGAAGGCGCAGCAGGGAATGCTGGCAAACGACAGTATTCTCAGCAATGCGCTGTCGCAAATGCGTCAGGATTTGTATGCACCAGTCAGCAGCACTGGAGATTCAACAATCAGTCAGCTCGCACAGATCGGAATTACCGTAAGTACGGACTACACGCAGCACGGTCAGCTTATCGTGACAGACCCGACGAAGCTTCAGAATGCACTCAACACAAATGCCCAGGCCGTCATGGAGTTATTCACAAATAATGGCACTGTAACCAATCCTGACGGAACAACCAGTACAGATTCTTCGAAGCAGGGAATCATGGATCGGTTGAGCGCTACAATAACAAGCACCATGAACCAGATTGAGCAGAAGGCCGGAAATACAACCATGGCGGATCAGCAATATTATCTGGGGCAAAACATCAATAATTTGAACACACAAATTTCTCAAGAAAAAACAAAGCTTAATGGTGTTGAAACCAATTATTACAGCCAATTCAATGCTATGGAGATCGCTATTGAACAGGCCAATCAACAATCTAGTTACTTACAGAGCTTCTTAAGTAATAATTCGTGATTTCTGGAAGGTGGTTAACTCATTGCCTGCAAATGCCTATCAAACCTATCAGCGAAATTCGATTCTGACGGCGAGTCAGGGGGAATTGATTCTGGCGCTTTACAATGGATGTCTTAAATTTATCCGTTTGGCTAGAGTGGCTATGAACAACAAAGATATGAGTTCCAAGAATACTTATCTGCAGAAGGCACAGTCAATTATTCTGGAATTAACCGTTACCCTTGATGAAAAACAGCCAATTTCCGAAGACATCGCGAGAATCTATAATTATATCCGGCAGCGGCTGATTCAGGCTAACCTTAAAAATGATCCGGACATGCTTGATGAAGCTGAAAAGCTGGTTGCTGATTTTCGTGATACCTGGAAACAGGTTGTTGAGAAAGTCCAGAAGAATAAACCCAGACAGGATCGTATATAAAAATGACAATGGAGCAGGTTTATCAATTGACGGAAAATCTGAAACAGCTCCTTGATCACTATCATCTGCAGGATCGTGTTGTAACGATCCGTGAACTTAAAGAACTGCTTGATAAAAGAGGAGAACTTATTGATCGACTGGAGTTACCGTGCTCAGAAGAAGATCAAGTACTCGTACGGAAGATTGATGCAATGAACCAAAAAATAAACCCTGTTCTAGAATCAATAAGAACAGAGATTATTAAAGACATGCAGCAATTGAAAAAAACAAAAAAAACGATTAGCCGTTACCGCAATCCCTACCAGGGACCTTCACAGGATGGCATGTTTCTAGATAAGAGGGAGTAAAAATCACCGTCTGAATGAACGGTGATTTTTTCATAAATAAAAAGCCCACCCGCGCATATTCTGCCGGATGGGCCTCTCAATTTATCACTTGTTTGTTCTGTCAGTCGGCTACAGCCGCCGTCTCATTTTCTTCCACATTCAAACTTGTCAGGAACTGCAGGTAGTTGTAAGTCGATTCTTTCTCGTCTTCATTGAGCCTTTCGAACAATTCAACGATTTCTTCTTTTTTAACAGACATTCTGAAGTCTCCCTTTTCGAGATGTTTTTGTCACCGTCTCAGCGCGAACTTCGTGAAATTTATCACAAACTTGTTAACAAAGTCAAACTTCAATCTTATTATGATGTCCCATAAAAACCTGTGAAAACGATCACTTACTGAGGTTTTCCCTCACTGCGTAATTTATTATATGTGCTATTCAAGACATGGTCAATAGGATTTGGCGCTTTAAAAGCCCGTGTTTCAATTGAAGTTTTGCATGTGATTGGTACATTTTTTGCATGAATTTAAAAAAGTCTGTGTGTTAGGCATTTGTGTCGAATCATTGAAAATGAAAGCGCTATTTGTAAAAATATTTTGAAGTTTGGGAAGGAATCAGGACGGGAATGGCGAAGATATATAATATCGAAGGGAGGCTTTCTCATGGAATTGAACATTCGAGGAGAAAACATTGCTGTAACACCGTCTCTGCAGGAATACGCGGAGAAAAGGATTGGCAAGCTGGAGAAGTATTTTAGTTCGCCGCTGACAACAGGGGCCCGTGTGAATATGCGGGTACACAACAAAGAGCAGGTGATTGAAGTCACGATTCCGGTTCAGGGGCTCCTCCTGAGAGCAGAAGTAGGGCAGGAAGACATGTATACGGCGATCGATTTGGTTGTTTCGAAGCTCGAACGCCAGATCAAGAAGTATAAAACAAAGCTGAACCGTAAAACCCGCCAGGATGCGCGTCAGGTCATCGAGGTTGCGGGCAGCAGTACGCTGACAAGGCCGGCTGCAACTGAGGCAGTCGAGGATTCGCCGGAAATCGTCCGGAGAAAGAGCTTCGTTCTGAAGCCGATGACGGCGGAAGAAGCGATCCTTCAGATGGATATGCTGGGCCACTCGTTCTTTGTTTTCAACAATGCCGACAGTGGGGAAATCAACGTTGTTTATCAACGCAAGGATGGACGCTACGGGCTGATCGACCAGGAATAAGTTTTGTAATGAATAAATGATGATCGGGGGGATTCGTACTTTGCGAGTCTCCCTTTAAATTTCGTTTTATTTCAACGCGGTACAAGGGGTGCTATGGCTAAAAAAAATGTGCGCTGTGCAGCATCAAGGGTTCCCCACATCTATTTTCAAGCCTGCCATTTTGGCGTATAATGATAATTGTTTGTTTTTAACCTGATTTTGGAAGAACGGATACTTTGCCCCGCAATGCCGGTTATGCGTGCGAACACTTTGGACGAAATAGGTTCTATAACGGGTCTTGTTAAGTAAAGATGACCTTTTACAGAGACGTGAATGACATTGTCACCTGGCCGGATCATTGCTACAATTAGGGGACATGCTTGTCTGCTTTTTTTCAGGCAAAGCGGATTTTTGTGTCCTGTTTTGATGAGAAAAACTGCTGATTGAAGATTGGAAAGATACAAATAGCCCGCCTGCCTGACAAGGCACGGCGCGGAAGTCTAAAATGAGGTGTATGCAGGCATGATAGGAATGCTTAAAAAGGTATTGGGAGATACGAGCCTTCGCAAACTCAGCCGAATGGAGAAGATGGCTCACGGGATTGAAGCGCTTGCCGATGAGATGAAGGCGCTGAGTGATGATGAGCTGCAGGCGAAAACACCGGAGTTTAAGAAACGTCTGGAAGATGGCGAGACTCTGGACGATTTGCTTCCGGAAGCTTTCGCGGTTGTCCGCGAGGCGTCGACGCGTATTCTTGGTATGACTCCTTTTTATGTTCAGCTGGTTGGCGCCATCGCCCTGCATGAGGGCAACGTGGCCGAGATGAAAACCGGTGAAGGTAAAACGCTTGTTGCGACGATGCCTCTTTACCTGAACGCGCTTGAAGGCAAGGGCGTCCACTTGATTACGGTCAACGATTATCTGGCTTCTCGTGACGCGAACGCACTCGGCCCTCTCTATAATTTTCTCGGAATGTCTGTCGGGCTGAACTCGGCCGGCATGCCTCCGGAAGAGAAAAAGGTTTCCTATGAAGCGGATATTACGTATGGCACAAACGCAGAATTCGGTTTCGATTATCTGCGTGACAACATGGTGCTTTATAAAGAGGAAAAAGTTCAGCGTCCGCTTAACTTCGCGATTGTCGATGAAGTCGACTCCATCCTGATTGATGAGGCGCGGACACCGCTGATCATTTCCGGAAATGCGGAGAAATCGACGGATCTGTATGTACGGGCGAACCAGTTTGCCAGGCTGCTGACCGAAAAGCAGGACTACACGGTGGACCTGAAAACGAAAACCGTCCAGCTGACTGAAGAAGGAATGACTAAGGCGGAAAATTTCTTCCACATCAAAAACCTGTTTGACTACTCGAATGTTGAATTGAACCATCATGTCAGCGAGGCATTGAAAGCCCACGCGATCATGCACCGCGACACGGATTACGTGGTTCAGGACGGCCAGATCATCATTGTCGATCCGTTTACCGGCCGACTCATGCAGGGTCGCCGCTATAGCGAAGGGTTGCACCAGGCGATTGAAGCCAAGGAAGGCCTCGAGGTGCAGAGCGAAAGCAAGACGTTGGCGACGATCACACTGCAGAATTTCTTCCGTATGTACGGCAAACTTTCAGGTATGACCGGTACGGCGAAGACCGAAGAAGAAGAATTCCAAAGTATCTATAATATGGACGTTATCGTCATCCCAACGAATAAGCCGATGATCCGTCTGGATAATCCGGATCTGATCTACAAATCGAAGGACGGCAAGTTCAAGGCGGTAGTCGAGGAAATTTCCGAATTGTATCATCGCGGCCAACCGGTGCTTGTCGGTACGGTTGCTGTTGAAACATCGGAACTGATTTCGAAACTGTTGAAGAGGAAAGGCATTCCGCACAATGTACTGAACGCGAAGAACCACGCGCGTGAAGCCGAAATCATTGAAAATGCTGGACAGGTCGGTTCAGTTACGATTGCGACGAACATGGCCGGCCGTGGTACGGATATCAAGCTCGGCGAAGGTGTGGAAGAGCTCGGCGGGTTGTTTATTCTCGGCACCGAGCGCCACGAATCCCGCCGTATTGATAACCAGCTGCGCGGTCGTTCAGGCCGTCAGGGTGATCCCGGTGAATCGAGGTTCTATCTTTCTCTTGAAGACGACTTGATGCGCCGTTTCGGCTCGGATAAAATGAAGAGCTGGATGGAACGGCTTGGCATGGAAGATGATCAGCCGATCGAAAGTAAAATTGTCAGCAAGTCCGTCGAAGCGGCGCAGAAACGCGTCGAAGGAAACAACTTTGACGCTCGTAAACAATTGCTTAAATTTGACGATGTCATGCGCCAGCAGCGTGAAATTATTTACAAACAGCGCAATGAAGTGATGGAATCGAAGAACGTCCGCCCGGATATCGAGAATATGATAAACGCGGTGATCGAAAATGAAGTCAAGGCGCATACTCCGGACAATGAAGTGCCGGAGGAGTGGGACCTGAACGCGGTGATCGATTACCTGAACGGGCAGCTGTTTGACACAGGAGTGCTCGCTGTCAGCGACCTTGATGGCAAAGATCCGGAAGAAATGATTGAATCTCTTGAAGAAAAAGCGATCGCGAAATACGATGAAAAAGAAGAACAGTTCACTCCGGAACGGATGCGTGAGTTTGAGCGTGTGATCATGCTCCGTACGGTTGACACGAAATGGATGGATCACATTGACGCGATGGAACAGTTGCGCGAAGGTATTTACCTGCGCGCATACGGTCAGGTGGATCCTTACCGTGCCTATCAGATCGAAGGATTCAAGATGTTCGAAGAAATGGTCGCCAGCATCGAAAACGAAGTCGCAAGCTTTCTGATGAAAGCGGAAATTCGCGAAGAACCGGTTCAGCGCGAACGTGTCACACACGGTCTGAGAGTCATTTCCGGTGGGCAGGATGATGAGCCGCAAAAGGCAAAACCATTCGTCCGCAAAGTGCATGTCGGACGGAACGATCCTTGCCCGTGCGGCAGCGGGAAAAAATATAAAAACTGCCACGGCAAATGAGCCGGGTATATTGGAAAGTAGGATGAATGATGGATTTACCTGAAATGAAGCACGAGATTGACGAAATGGAGACCAGTCTCCAAAAATTTAGGGGGTCTCTTTGACTTAGATAACAAAAAGGCCCGGATCGCCGAGCTTGAGGAAAGAATGACGATGCCGGGTTTCTGGGATGACAACGAAAAAGCCCAGAAAGTGATTGATGAGTCAAACGATCTGAAAGCCAAGGTTGATAATCTTGGCGAACTGGAATCCAGGTTTGAAGATTTGCAGGTGGCGTACGAGCTGGTTAAGGAAGATGACGATGCGGAGCTTAAGGATGAGCTAGAAGAGTCGCTCACCGAGGCAGGTCAGGCATTCCGCCAATATGAAACACGTCTTCTCCTCAGCGGTCCGCATGACAAGAGCAACGCCATTCTTGAATTGCATCCGGGGGCGGGCGGCACGGAAGCCCAGGACTGGGCTTCAATGCTGCTGCGCATGTACACACGCTGGGCGGAAAGCAAGGGTTTCGCGGTTGAAACGCTGGACTATCTTCCCGGTGATGAAGCAGGTGTTAAAAGTGTCACGCTGCTAATTAAGGGGCTGGATGCATACGGCTATCTGAAGGCGGAAAAAGGCATTCACCGGCTCGTCCGGATTTCGCCGTTTGACGCGGCTGGACGCCGCCACACGTCTTTCGTTTCCTGCGAAGTGACGCCTGAGCTGGACGACGATATTGACATTGAAGTCCGGCCGGAGGATGTGAAAATGGATGTCTTCCGTTCGAGCGGCGCCGGCGGGCAGCACATTAACAAAACATCGTCGGCGGTCCGCTTGACACACATTCCGACAGGGATTGTTGTCAGTTGCCAGTCGGAACGCTCACAGTTCCAGAACCGCGACCAAGCAATGAAGATGCTGAAATCGCGTCTTTATCAATTGGAAGAAGAAAAACGCGAGGCGGAAAAAGCGGCGCTCCATGGCGAGCAGAAGGAAATCGGCTGGGGCAGCCAGATTCGCTCCTACGTTTTCCATCCGTACTCGATGGTCAAAGATCACCGGACCAATGTGGAAGTCGGCGACGTCAACCGCGTCATGGACGGCGATCTCGATCCGTTTATTGATGCGTATCTGAGATTGAATCTATAATTTGAGTGAAAAGAAGCCTGATGAGGGCTTCTTTTTTTACGAGCAGGAGAAATATTTCACTTTGTTTGTCGAATATCAATGATTCATCTTAGAACAGGGTTAAACTTATAAATTTTATTAATGAGGTATTTAATTTAAATAATGGATTTAAATTAAATGTAAAATATTGAAATAAAGTCAAAATAACTTATAATAGAGGTAAGCATTATGGGGGGAGCGATTGATATGCCAACCTTAGTATTTGATAAGTCTAAGGAGTACATTGCCCATGCCTTTAAAGAAAAAGATTCCGCCGCTCTTCAAAAAGAGGCTGTCTTTTTGATCAATACCCTAGCAACAAGCATACCTAACATTTTCTCTGATTATGTTCGTTATGTTGCTGTTCGACGGCCCGTATATAAAATACAAAAAAATTTTCTTCCTAAATATGAGACAGAATATCTTAAATTTCTGGAACTCCTGACAACAAAAATGGGAAACAAAAGCAAGGATTTGGGTAACGTTAAACTTGAATTTAATAAATTTTTCTTGAACAACACGGATGAAGGATTTATCGACTTTGATTACCAGACTTCTGAGTTGTTGTCTGTTGATGAAACGGCACATTTGCTAAGTTGCAGTAAACAATCTGTTTACAACTATCTGAAAAGAGGACTTGAGTTTCAGACAGTGAACAATGTAGCGAAAATACCGAGATCAACCGTTGAGTTATGGAAGGATCCGAGGACTGCATTTGAAATACAGTGGGTATATCAACAAAACCAGTTAAGAAAACAAACCCATGAAGATAAGTATGACAGGATTCAAAGTGAAATAGCTGCCTTTGAAAAAAAATACGGAGATACTTTTGAAAATATTTATGGCTCATTTACAGAAGATGAACTCGACGGCCGTGATGAAGCGGTTGATATTAGTGATTGGAAAGAACTGATTATGGAGAAAAAAGACGTGCTATATAAAATTAAACAGGATAGAGATAATGCCAAGTCTGAGTGATTATGGTGCAATCATTTCCAGATATTCGACGATTTTCCGTCAGCCACCATCCTTGATTCTGAATGAAAATGAGTTAAAAATAACCTTATACTTTATCACAAGTTTTTACGGTGAGACGCAGTTGCGTGTCAGAGAATGGTTTGATTCTGATGATAAAAAAATCAGATATCGCTATTGCTGGGAGAGAAATAATAGTCATCCGGGTCATATCAGCGCATGGGAAAACGAGCATGATCATGATGGATTACAAACGAATCCGCATCATCATCACTATGTCCCTGGAAACAGGCACCAAGTTCAGAATAATTACAATGTAAGAGATCTAGAAAGCGCATTATCCGTAGTCAAAGATTATCTTCTTAGCAACCTCGAATATGATGGCAAAGAAATCTAAGATCCCTGAGCGGATCTTTTTTTGTGAAAAATTTTTCAGCGGGGTGGAACGGCTGAGCTAATTGGTGCTTAAATTGATTTTAAGATAGACGCTACGAATAAAGTGATCAGGGCGCTGACAATGATTGATAAATATAACAAGCACAATCGTCTCTCAATCCTAAAAATCAACGGCCTGTCATTGAATAATCATTTAAAGAGCCAGAAGGGGGTCAAAGCGAGTAAATAACCTATTCCCCAAAGCATGGTGATCAGATATTGTTTCTTTTCTCTGGAATACTTCCACTCAAAGAAAGCGCGTATTCCCTCAAAAAAGAGGAAAAACAAAGGGTAGATAAAGACATAGTCCATAAAGAAAAACATTAAAATGATCATTAAAATGAAAAGGCTGGTTTCGACCCAAGCTTGCATTTTATTGACGGGCTGATAAATAAACCCTTCCACCTTTGGAATTTGCAACTTTTTTCGCAGTACTCTGTCAACGCTAAATAAAATACAGAACATGACGATGATAATGCCAATGATATAGAACAATGAATCACGTCCTCTCGGTTTATTACCATTATAAGGAACATCATTATTCTGAGAAACTCTGAGACTGCAGGAATATGCCGGATCGGTTTGACCGCCGCCATCTCATGCTATAAAATGGTCACATTGCATTCCATTTTGAACGTGTTACAGAGGAGAATGAATATGGCTTTGTTATGGAAGAGGGACAAGCATGCCACTGCACCGCGCGGGTGGCGAGCGGTCGTGCTTGATTATGTTTACATTGTGATCGGTTCGGTCATTCTGGGGATTTCGTTTAATGTCTTTCAGTTGCCGAATAAGATTGCTGGCGGCGGTGTCAGCGGAATCAGTATCATTTTGCACTATACATTGGGATGGGAGCCGGCTTTTGTGCTCTGGGGGCTGAATATTCCGCTTTTTATCGGTGGTGTACTAATTCTGGGACGCAGCTTCGGCTACTTTGACTATGCGCTGAAAACGTTGGTGGGGACGCTCTTTTTACCGTTAACCGTTTATCTGACGTCCGACTGGCCGGCGGCGACCAACAATCCGCTGCTCGGCGCACTCTACGGTGGGATCGGTGTCGGGCTGGGATTGGGCATTGTGTTCCGCGGCCGGGGCTCCACCGGCGGAACAGCTCTAGCCGGGCAGGTGATTCAGAAATTTACCGGCCTTTCGCTTGGATTATGCGTCTCAGTGATCGACGGTATGATCGTCGTCACTTCCGCCTTCACTCTATCGCTTGAGTCGGCCCTATACGCGCTGATTTGCATCTACCTGCAGGCAAAAATGATTGATGTGGTTCAGCTTGGTTTCAACACTGAAAAAATGGCGCTGATCATTTCTGATAAAGAGGAAGCGATGCGCCAGGCAATTTTGGATGAAATTGACCGCGGCGTGACGCGGATCACCAGTCAGGGCGGGTATACCGGCGACGACCGGCCGATGCTGATGACTGTTGTGTCTCAGGGGGAATTAACTCATCTGAAGCAGCTGGTCAAGGCGATTGATCCGGAGTCTTTTTTCATTATTACCAATGCGACCGAAGTATTCGGCAAGGGATTTTATACCCGAACGTAAATCAAGTACTTCTCTGCTTCTTGAAAACGGTTTTAATCTAGTTTTCTTTTAAAAAATCGTTTCATGTCGCATTTTGAAATTTAAATGTAATATTTTTCATACGGAATGGCCGTGGCGAGAATGGTATAATAAAACTTGTTCGAAGCTTGATGAGCGGAGAGCAGATACATAATGCGACATTTTGAAACGCCCGCGCCAGTCGAGCGAAAAAGTTTTAAACGTTTGTTTACTTACAGTGCAGATGCGTTCCGGATGACCGGAACCGACGCATATTCTGACTTAACGCGAATGATTTCAGATAATGGTTTAGCTGTCGTGAATTTTGTTGTTTTTATCAAATTCAGTGCAAAAGGAGCAGAGGAAAGTACATTATGGATGACATGATTGTGATGCAGAATGTCTGGAAGGCCTATCCAAATGGTGTCATGGCACTGAACGGCGTCGACCTGTCGGTCAAAGAGGGCGAATTCATTTATGTCGTCGGGCCGAGCGGTGCCGGGAAATCGACGTTCATCAAGATGATTTTCAGAGAACTGAAGCCAACGAGGGGAAAAATCTTCGTTAATCATAAAAATATTGCGAATCTGAGAGAACGGCAGGTTCCGTACTTCAGGCGTAAAATCGGAATCGTTTTTCAGGATTTTCGTCTGCTGCCGAAACTGACCGTTTATGAGAATGTTGCGTTCGCCCTTGAGGTGATTGAAGAGCCGCCGCGCATGATCAAGCGGCGTGTCATGGAAGTGCTGGATCTGGTCGGGCTGAAACATAAGATGCGTTCTTTCCCTGATCAGCTGTCCGGCGGCGAGCAGCAGAGAGTCTCAATCGCGCGTTCGATCTGCAACAGGCCTCCAGTGCTGATTGCCGATGAACCAACGGGCAATCTTGACCCGGAAACATCATGGCAGATTATGGATGTTTTCAAAAGGATCAACGAGCAGGGCACAACGATCGTCATGGCGACACACAACCGAGATATTGTCAACACGGTGAAGCACAGAGTCATTGCGCTTGAAGGCGGCATGATCGTGCGTGATGAAGAGGAAGGTGCATATGGTTATGAAGCTTAGGACTCTGCAAAGGCATGTCAAAGAGAGTTTCAAGAGCCTCGGACGTAACGGCTGGATGACTTTCGCGTCGGTCAGCGCGGTGACTGTGGCACTTGTCCTGGTCGGACTCTTCATGATGGTGCTTTTCAATCTGAATAAAATAGCCGGCGACATTGAAAGCGATGTTGAAGTGCGCGTCTATGTCGATCAGTCGGCAACAAAGGCTGATCAGACTCAGCTGGCAAGCAGCTTGAAGCAGCTTAAAAATGTTCAGTCGGTAACGTTCCAGTCGAAAACACAGGGACTGAACAGCCTGATGAAAAGCCTCGGAAATGACAAAAATGTGTTTGCGGATGTGAAGAGTGACAATCCGCTTCCGAATGCTTATATATTGAAAACGAAGCAACCGGAACAAACCGCGAGTGTGGCTTCTCAGGCGAAGACTCTGCCGCACGTTTCAGATGTCCGGTATGGGCAGGGCACCGTTGAAAAACTGTTTCACGTCATCAATATTGCGAGAAATGTCGGCATTGTTCTGATCCTGGGGCTGCTGTTCACCTCTGTCTTCCTGATCGCTAATACAATTAAGCTTACGATTGTAGCGAGGCGCCGTGAAATTGAAATTATGAAACTGGTCGGAGCGACCAACGCCTTTGTCCGATGGCCCTATTTTATAGAAGGTCTGATCATGGGCGTGCTTGGTTCCGTTATACCGGTTTTTCTGGTCATTGTGGTCTATCATTTCGCTTACTATAACCTTGGCGGAAACTTATCCTCAATGTTCATCAGCCTGATACCGTATCAGACAATGACGACAAACCTGAGCTTGCTCCTGGTTGGAATCGGAGCGGTGATCGGAGTCTGGGGCAGTTTAAGTTCCATCCGCAAATTCCTGAAAATCTGAGGTTCTCCGGATTCGGAGAACCTTGTTTTTTATCCTGAAGTTTGGGAAAACTTTAAAGAGCCCTTGCACCGGTACGGACGCGCAAGGGTTTTATTCCCGCTCCCTGATCGTCAAGGCATGGCCCGCGTCCCTTGGGAGAGACAAACCGATTAAAGTGCGGTATCATATCACTAAAGTTCGTTTCAAGATGCCACTGGTGTCCAAGGCTCTTGGTGACACTAATGGAGGAGGCAGTTTTCTATGAAAAAATTCAGCAGCAAAGCAGTTGTGCTGCTCATGGCGCTTTCCCTGATTGTGGGGGCGCTGGGTTCATTTGCAGTTTTCAGTGCCGTGCAGCATCGCCAGGCTACACCGGCTCCCGCCGTTGAAACGAGTGCGGCGGCCTCAGGCGAAACGGCCAAGCTGAAAACCATTCATGATCTGATTGAAAAAGATTATTTTCAAAAGGTCAGCAGCAGTAAGCTGTATGACGGCGCGATTCAGGGCATGATTAATGCCTTGGGTGATCCTTTTTCCAGCTATATGAATGCCCAGACGGCTTCAGACTTCACCCAGTCGCTGTCTTCCTCGTTCCAGGGGATCGGCGCTGAGGTACAGATGGTCGGAAATACGATCAGCATCGTTGCGCCGATCAAGGGCTCTCCAGCTGAAAAAGCGGGGCTCAAGCCCAACGACCAGATTGTCGCTATCAATGGCAAATCGACCGAAGGCCTTGATATTAATACGGCAGTTAATCGGATCCGCGGGAAAAAAGGGACGACGGTCCAGATAAAAATTAAGCGACCCGGCGTCAGTAATATTCTGACTTTCTCGATCAAACGTGATGATATACCGATCCAGACGGTCAACAGCCGGATGATTCACCAGAACGGCCAACCGATCGGATATATTGCGATCACACAGTTTAATGAAAATACGGATCAGGAATTCTCCAAAGCATTGACCTCTTTACAGGATCAGAAAATGAAAGGCCTGATCATTGATGTTCGCGGCAATCCGGGTGGTTATCTTCAGGCAGTGGAAAAAATGGCCAATCTGCTTGTTCCTGACAGTAAGCCAATTGTTCAGGTTCAAGACCGGTCCGGTAAAAAAACGCCATTCTACTCAACACTTAAAGAGAAGAAAAGCTATCCAGTTGTCGGCCTGATTGACGGCGGGAGCGCTTCTGCGGCCGAGATTATGGCGGGCGCCTTGAATCAGGCCGCCGGTTATCCTCTGGTCGGTGTAAAGTCGTTTGGCAAAGGAACGGTTCAGCAGGGCATTGAGCTGTCGGATAAGAGTGAATTGAAGCTAACGACAGACAAATGGCTGACGCCGGATGGCGACTGGATTCACAAGAAAGGCATCCAGCCGACCTACAAAGTACTCCAGCCATCCTACTTCTATGCCGCTCCTCTGACATTGAAAAAAGGCCAGACACTTAAATATGACCAGACGGGTTCATCCATCGGAGACGCGCAGAAGATGCTGATTGCTGCCGGTTTTGATCCGAAACGCACGGACGGTTATTTCAGCCAGACGACGCGACAAGCGGTCTTGGCATTCCAGAAGTCAGCTCATTTGAGCGCTACGGGCGCCATCGATCAAAAGACAGCCGACGCGCTGCAGGCAGCGACGCTGAAAGCCATAGCCAACCCTAAGAATGACAAGCAGCTGAATGAAGCGATTAACATTATTGAAAAATCGATTAAATAAAGGAATTATGTTGGGAAGCCGGGGCGTTCGCGCTCCGGCTTCTTTTTACTTAATCGACGAGCGGGTTCAAACCCCTGAGTTCCGATATATTTCTCCGAGTTCTGATATATTTCCCTGAGTTCCGATAAAACCCCATAAGTCCCGATAAATCTCCGCTAGTTCGGATAATCGGGCCTCCTGAATGGATGGAATAGGGTAAAAATTCCTGGCGAGTCTCATATTTTGTATCTAAGCGGTTCACAGATGTAGCCTGTTTGCTGTATTCTTAAGTTATCGAAACTTTTATCAGCTCATGGACTTGGGGGAACAGCATATGGCGGACGTCATTCGTTCAATTTTGCTTGGTATCGCGGCTTTTTTTATTAATCCGGTTTTTTATCTTCTGGTGGTCGGCCTTTTTCTGTTCAGCGCGCAGCGGGTGAGGCGTGAGCGGCGATCTTTCCGCGTCAAGGCCTATGGGATGTTCAACACGATTTTCAGAAGTATCGCGCCAAGTCTGATCATTGGTGCCGCCGGTTCCGCTCTCTTGCTGATCTCGGGAACCGCTCTGCCGGCAGGAACGATAGTGCTGATTTCGTGCGCCTATCTCGCCATTATGCTGACTACCCAGTTGCGCTTCCTTTCACCCGCAATTGCTGGAGGGCTGAGCCTGATTGTCGTCTATTTTATGCCGGATGTTCACACTTCTTACCCACTTGTCAATCAGTGGATTGCCGGTATACGGCACACGAGTTTTTTGTCATTGGGTGTTTTCATCGCTGTCGGCATGCTTGCGGAATCGGTTCTTGTTTACCTGTGGGGGGCGAATCAGCCGTCGCCTCGCCTGATTAACAGCCGCAGAGGCGGCATGGTTGGGGCCCAGGAAGCAAGCGAGCTCTGGATCATTCCGCTGTTTTTCCTTGTCCCTCTTTCAGGGCCCATTGGCCACATCGGGTTCTGGCCTTTGATTCCGGGTACGAGAAATTCGTTTGGATTGGCTCTTTTCCCGCTTGGGGTAGGCATGGCGCAGCTGATCACTTATTCGCTTCCCAAAGAGGCTGTCCGGAAAACGGGGCACTGGCTGCTCATCACGGCAGGAGGCTTCGCCGTTTTTATCGCACTGGCCGCTGTATTACGAATGCCGCTTTTTGCCGTTACCGGCGGGGCGCTGGCACTGGTCAGCCGCCTGGCATTGATCTGGCATCAGCACGTGCTTCGTGAGAACAAACCATTCTATTATATCAGGCCGAATAAGGGAATCCGCGTGATCGGTGTCATTCCGCACTCACTCGGTGCCAAAATGGGTATTCTTCCAGGTGAAGAGATCATGCGTGTCAATGACATAGATGTCGTCAGTGAGTACGATTTTTACCAGGCGCTACAGAAACATGTAGCCTACTGCAAACTGGAAGTGATTGACCGGTTTGGGGAGCCGCGGTTCGCCAAGGGGCCGGTTCATGAAGAAGACGGGCATAAAATTGGCCTGCTTTTTCTGGAATCAGATCAATGGAATGGAAATCTAAAGACAAAATCGTGACTGGTATCACGAATACTATTTTTGGAACTTGATCCGGTATTAATAGACTGTCCGATGCTTTTTCCAGCTTATGAAAAGTATGGAATCCAGCTTTGAGAAGTGCGCTGCCCGCCGGTTCTGAAAGCGAGGACCGGACTGTTTTGTTCTCCGGATGTTCCATTTTTAATTTGGATAAAAGGAAGTATGTAAAAAAAGAGTTAATTTTTCGTGGTTTTTATTTTTTGTGTTATGCTGAATTTAAGATTTGAGACAAATTAGGAAAGGAGTAAATATAAGGATATGAAATCAACAGGGATTGTACGAAAAGTAGATGAACTGGGCCGTGTTGTTATTCCGATCGAACTGAGACGGACGATGAATATCAAAGAAGGCGATCCGCTGGAAATATTTACAGAAGATGACCGCATTATCTTTAAAAAATATATTCCGAGTATGGCCTGCCAGATTACTAACGAAGTTTCACCGGACAACCTGGTTCTGGCGAATGGCAAGCTGATTCTGAGCCGGAAAGCAGCCAAAGAAGTTGTTGATGAAATTGAAAAATATATTGGCGAAGACGCACATTCGTAATTTTTGCCGCTTGGCGGCGGGTTAAGCTCAGAGGTAAATATCTTATTTGGCAAGGTAATCAGCGATTCGGATCGAAGATGATCGGAATCGCTGATTTTTTTTATCTAAGGTTTTCTATCAGTAAAGATTGACCACCCATCAGCCAAAATCAATCGCTTATCACAAAAGTTTTTCACAAAGCCTGGATAAATGCGTGCGTTGAGAAAAAATCCCTTTTTAGGTTTACCGCACAGCAAAAAGTGAAATGATTTTATGAGATAAATCAATTTCTCCAGAAAATGCTGTAGGTTAGTACGGCCAGAGTAATCAGACTGATCAAAAGACCGATGATGTGGTTAACAAACAGCTTAACCCGGTCCTTATGATCGGCTCCGGACCATCTGACAATGACCCAAACAGACTTGGCAGCAATGGCTGCAGCTAAAACGATATAACCGAAAATAATAAATCCATGCTCCTGATCCATGTGCTTCATCTCCGGATTTCAATCACTATGTTTGTCTGAAAAATCGGCATCTTCTTATTCATAGTCTAACAGATTTTTGAGAAGACGAATCCAGATTTTTGCTGGCAGTCAACTGAGAATATCTGTTCGCTTTTTCTGCCTTTTTTATTATGACATGTGTTATAATCATACTTAACGATTCTTATGATTTGGAGGGCGGATGAATGGATTTTCAGCTTGTTTCCAATTATCAACCGCAGGGCGATCAGCCTGAAGCGATTCGTGAACTGGTCAATGGCATTGAAACCGGGAAAAAGCACCAGACTTTGCTTGGCGCGACCGGAACGGGCAAGACATTCACGATGTCCAATGTGATTGCGCAAGTGAAAAAGCCGACGCTTGTGATTGCGCATAATAAAACGCTGGCGGGACAGCTCTACAGTGAGTTTAAGGACTTTTTCCCGAATAACGCCGTCGGGTATTTTGTCAGCTACTATGATTATTATCAGCCTGAAGCGTACATTCCACAGACGGATACTTATATTGAAAAAGATTCGAGCATCAATGACGAGATTGATAAGCTGCGGCATTCGGCGACCAGCTCGCTGTTCGAGCGACGTGACGTGATTATCGTGGCGAGTGTTTCCTGTATCTACGGTTTGGGTTCTCCGGAAGAATACAAATCGCTCGTTGTATCCTTGAGGCCGGGGATGGAAAAAGATCGGGACGCGATGCTGCGTCAGCTGGTGGATATCCAGTATAGCCGCAATGACATTAATTTCACCCGCGGCACGTTCCGCGTGCACGGGGATGTCGTCGAAATTTTCCCGGCGTCCCGCGACGACCACTGCATACGCGTCGAATTTTTCGGCGACGAGATTGAGCGGCTGACGGAGATGGATCCGATGACGGGGGAAATTGTCGGTGAACGCGATCATGTTGCCATTTACCCGGCTTCCCACTTCGTCACCGGCCAGGAAAAGATGAAAAAGGCAATAGTCAATATTAAAGAGGAACTTGACGGTCAGCTGAAAATGCTGAAGGACAACAACAAGCTTCTGGAGGCGCAGCGTCTGGAGCAGCGTACCCGCTATGATCTGGAAATGATGGAGGAAGTCGGGTACTGCTCTGGCATTGAAAACTATTCCCGCCATCTGACGTTCCGTAAAGCCGGGGAGTCACCTTATACGCTGATGGATTACTTTCCGAAGGATTTTCTGATTATGGTGGATGAATCCCATGCCACTCTGCCTCAGGTGCGGGCTATGTATAATGGCGACCAGGCGAGAAAAAATGTGCTCGTAGACAACGGGTTCCGGCTTCCGTCGGCGAAGGATAACCGGCCGCTGAAATTCGAGGAGTTCGAAGAAAAAGTTAATCAGGTCGTTTTCGTTTCGGCGACACCGGGTGATTATGAATTGGAGCACTCCGGAAAACCGGTGGAACAGATTATCCGGCCGACAGGACTGCTTGATCCGCTGATTGAAATTCGGCCGATCAAAGGACAGATTGACGATCTGTTTGATGAAATCAACCTCAGGGTGAAGCGCCGGGAAAGGGTGCTTGTTACCACACTAACAAAGAAGATGGCGGAAAATTTGACGGATTATCTCAAGGGCATGGGTGTCAAGGTCCGTTATCTGCATTCGGAAATCAAGACACTGGAGAGGATCGAGATTATTCGCGACCTGCGCCGCGGCGAGTTTGATGTGCTGGTTGGTATTAACCTGTTGCGTGAGGGTCTTGATATCCCGGAAGTGTCGCTGGTCGCAATTCTTGACGCTGACAAGGAAGGTTTCCTTCGCTCTGAACGCTCATTGATTCAGACGATGGGACGCGCCGCACGAAATGAAAACGGCAAGGTGGTTATGTACGCCGACCGGGTGACGGATTCAATGCGAGTGGCTATGGATGAAACGACGCGCCGACGCACCATTCAGAATGAGTTCAATGAAGAACATCATATCACGCCGAAAACAATTAATAAGGCGATACCGGAACTGATCAAAGCGACTTACGAGGTCGAAGATGAGGCGAAAGCCGGCAAGAAGAAGAAACGCAAACTCACGAAGAGTGAACGTCAAAAAGCGTTGGTCAGCATGGAAAGCGAAATGAAAAAGGCTGCGAAATCGCTTGATTTTGAGCGCGCGGCAGAACTCAGAGATATTATCTATGAACTGAAGGCGGAGGGATAACGAGTCTATGGTACTGGAAAACATCGTCGTTAAAGGCGCTCGCGAACATAATCTGAAAAATGTCAGTGTGACCATACCGCGTGACAAAATGGTCGTTGTCACCGGACTTTCCGGCTCCGGCAAGTCTTCACTGGCGTTTGACACCATCTATGCCGAAGGTCAGCGCCGTTATGTGGAATCACTGTCGGCCTATGCACGCCAGTTCCTCGGCCAGACAAACAAACCGGATGTCGACGCCATTGAGGGGCTCTCTCCGGCGATCTCGATTGACCAGAAAACGACAAGCCATAACCCGCGTTCGACCGTCGGTACAGTAACGGAGATCTATGACTATCTGCGGCTACTCTATGCACGTGTGGGCCATCCGTTCTGCCCAAATCATGGGATTGAAATCACGTCCCAGACGGTGGAACAGATGGTGGATCGCGTGCTCGCCTATCCGGAGCGGACAAAGATTCAGATCCTCGCACCGCTCGTTTCCGGAAGGAAGGGGACACAGGCTAAAGTTCTTGAAGAGATTAAGAAAAAAGGGTATGTCCGTGTCCGCGTTGACGGGGAGCTTCGTGAAGTCAGCGAGGAAATTAAACTTGAAAAGAATAAGAAGCATGATATAGATGTGATCATCGACCGGATCGTTATCAAACCGGAGATTGAGGGCCGGCTGGCCGATTCCCTCGAAGCGGCCTGCAAACTGACGGAAGGACATGCCCTTGTCGACGTGATCGGCGGAGAAGAGCTGCTTTTTTCCGAACAGCACGCTTGCCCCTATTGCGGTTTTTCCATCGGCGAACTGGAGCCGCGCCTCTTTTCATTCAATAGCCCATTCGGCGCCTGCCCGGACTGTGACGGGCTCGGCTCGCGGATGGAAGTGGATCCCGATCTGGTGATTCCTGACCGGACAAAGACTCTGGCGGACGGCGCAATAGCCGCTTGGGAACCAACCAGCTCGCAGTACTACCCACAGCTGCTGAAGGCGGCCTGCGCACATTTTGGCATTGACATGAATGTGCCTGTTGAAAAGCTGCCTAAAGATCAGTTGCACATGCTTCTGCATGGTTCAGGAACTGAGCGGATCCATTTCCATTATGAAAATGAATTCGGCGATGTCCGCGATAAGGACATGTATTATGAAGGTGTCCTGCCGAACATCAGCAGGCGTTATAAAGAAACGACTTCGGATTACATCCGTGAACAGATGTCGGAGTATATGATGCAGAAGCCTTGCCCAACGTGCCACGGCTATCGGCTTCGGCCCGAAGCGCTGGCCGTTAAAATCAGTGGGAAGCATATCAGTGAAGTGACGGAGATGCCGATCAGGCTGATGCTTCAGTTTTTCAACGGTCTGGAACTGACACCGAAGGAACAGACGATTGCCCGACTGATCCTGCGCGAAATCAAACAGAGAACAGAATTTCTGATTGACGTCGGTCTGGATTATCTGACGCTGAGCCGGGCGGCAGGAACACTTTCCGGCGGTGAGGCGCAGCGTATCCGGCTGGCGACTCAGATTGGCTCGCAGCTGATGGGGGTGCTTTATATTCTGGACGAGCCGTCCATCGGCCTCCATCAGCGGGATAATGACCGACTGATCCATACGCTGCTCAATATGCGTGATCTCGGCAACACACTGATTATCGTCGAACACGACGAAGACACGATGCTTGCTTCGGATTATATTATTGACGTTGGCCCGGGCGCCGGCGAGCACGGTGGGCGGATTACCGCCCAGGGTACCCCGCGGGAGATCATGAAGGATGAACACTCGCTGACCGGCCAGTACTTGTCGGGTAAGAAATTTATTCCAATACCGGCGAAACGCAGAAAAATAACAAATCGGGCGATCAAGATTGTCGGGGCGAAGGCGAATAATCTGAAGAATATCAGTGTCAGCTTTCCGCTTGGCGTGATGACCGTTGTGACGGGTGTTTCCGGCTCGGGAAAGAGTACGCTGGTCAATGAAGTGCTCTTCAAAGCCCTTGCCCAGAAACTGCATGGCAGAAAAGACGCTCCGGGAGAATTCAAACAGATCAAGGGGATCAAGGAACTTGACCGCGTCATTCAGATCGACCAGTCGCCGATCGGGCGTACTCCGCGATCCAACCCGGCAACCTATACCGGTGTTTTCGACATGATCCGGGATGTATTCGCCGCGACAAATGAAGCCAAAATCCGCGGTTACAAAAAGGGGCGTTTTAGTTTTAACGTTAAGGGCGGACGCTGCGAGGCCTGCACCGGTGACGGAATCATAAAAATCGAGATGCACTTCCTGCCGGATGTTTATGTCCCGTGTGAAGTTTGCCACGGAAAGCGTTACAACAGAGAAACTCTGGACGTTACCTATAAAGGAAAGACGATTGCTGATGTACTTGATATGACTGTGGAGGAGGGCCTTGAGTTTTTTAAAAATGTGCCGCGGATCAGAAGGAGGCTGGAACCCCTGTTTGATGTCGGCCTAGGATATATTCGTCTCGGACAGCCAGCGACAACTTTGTCGGGCGGCGAAGCGCAGCGTGTCAAGCTGGCTTCACAGCTGTTCCGGAGAACGAAAGGGCGCGCACTTTATATTCTGGACGAGCCGACAACCGGCCTGCACACCGATGATATCGCCCGCCTGCTCCGGGTACTCCAGGCACTCGTCGACAGCGGGGACAGCGTGTTGATCATTGAACACAATCTTGACGTCATAAAATGCGCCGATTACCTGGTCGATCTCGGACCTGAAGGCGGAGACGGCGGCGGAACGATTGTTGGTACTGGCACTCCGGAAGTGATCGCAGAAACATCGGGATCCTACACTGGAAAATATCTGAAACCGATACTTGAGCGTGACCGGAAACGGATGGATTCACTGCTTGAGGATCAAGAGCTGGCAGCAGGGAAAGCGGAATAAACAAGACCTGGGAATTTTTTTTCAGCAAGTCCATTAAAATCAGATAGACATCCGGCTTGTTAATCTGGCCGTGAACAGGGTATAGTTGAAAGAGATTCGTATTCGGGAGGCAAACCATGAAGAAGAGACTTGTTCGATCCCGTAATAACCGTGTTTTGGCGGGAATTCTCGGGGGCATCGGAGAATATTTTGATATCGACCCGACGCTTGTCCGTGTCATCTTTATCGTTCTGCTGGTCGCCAGCTTCTTTTTTCCATGTACCGTCGGCTATTTTCTGGCCTACTTTATCATTCCCGAACAAGGGGAGTGAATGGGTTGTTTCGAAGCTGGATTGCCAATTCTTTGCTTAATATCGTCATCAACATGATTATTCTTATGACGCTGGCGGGTTATCTACACACAATGGTTCAATTGTCAGGTGTTGGGGCGGCTTTCCTAGCCAGTGTGGTATTATCCATACTTAATGTATTTGTCCGGCCGGTTCTGCTTCTTTTTTCACTTCCGGCGACCATTCTCTCACTCGGGTTTTTTATTTTTGTGATCAATGCGCTGATGCTTCTTCTGACCTCAGCCATTATGGGGCCGGCTTTCAAACTTGAAGGCTTTGGCAGCGCGCTGATCGTGGCTATTATCATGGCGCTTTTTCAGATGATTATCCAGACATTTATTATCCGACCATTGAAAAAAAGGTAACCAGATGCCCGGCTATTTCTCATAGTGAAGAAGGAGCATCAATTCCAACAATCTATGGTAAAATGAAAAAAAGATCGGATGCGCCAGGTAGATCGCATTTCTGATCAGAATGTTAATTGTGAACGAGAATCAGGCTTCCGGGAACGCCGGGTGTGGCGGCGCGGCGCAATTTCAGAGAGAATTCGGAGGGGAAGCTCTCCCGGGGGTATGTACGCCGCGCTGCGGCGGAATTTAAGCTTTCGGAGTGCGTGCCGGACTGCAGCAGCAGATGCACGATGAAGAGAGAACGGACGAAGTCGGTCCGGGCAGCGGCTATCGCTTATGAACAAAGTGCGCGTCAGTGAACTGATTGAACATTTCGATTTAACACTGGTCAGCGGTGAGAAAGGGACCGGCCGGGAAATTATTGTTAGTGATATTTCGCGGCCCGGGCTGGAAATTGCCGGTTATTTTACCTACTATCCGAGAAGGCGGCTGCAGCTGCTCGGGCGGACTGAATTGTCTTTTTTTAATGAGCTGAGCACGGATGAACGTTACAAACGTACATCACAGCTGTGCACGGCCCAGACACCCTGTATCGTCATTTCGCGCGGAATTGAAGTTCCTCAGGAATTTATTATTTCTTCCAATAAGCGTGATGTTCCGATCCTGCAGTCCAAGATGAAAACGACTCGCTTGAGCAGTATGATTACCAATTATCTTGAATCGCGGCTTGCGCCAATGACGGCGGTTCATGGTGTCCTTGTCGATGTCTATGGTGTCGGCGTGCTGATCACGGGGGAGAGCGGGGTCGGCAAAAGTGAAACGGCGCTTGAACTGGTTAAACGCGGGCACCGTCTGGTAGCGGACGATTCGGTGGAGATCCGGCAGGAAGGTGAATCCGAACTAGTCGGAAACGCGCCTGAACTGATTCAGCATTTGCTGGAAATCCGCGGACTCGGCATCATCAATGTGATGACTCTGTTCGGAGCGGGAGCTGTCCGAAACTACAAGCGAGTATCACTCGTCATTCATCTCGAACTCTGGGATCAGAATAAAGTCTATGATCGGCTCGGTCTTGATGAAGAAAAAATAAAGTTAATTGATACGGAAGTGCCGCGTCTTGTGCTTCCGGTGCGCCCTGGCCGTAACCTGGCCGTGATTATTGAGGTGGCAGCGATGAATTTCCGCCTGAAAAATATGGGCTATCACGCCGCGCAGCAGTTTTCCGACCGCTTGAACGATACATTGAATGAACGCTGAACGGAATCTTGATTCACTCTTTTCGTGAGTCTTTATCTTATTGATCAGAACTCCCTTTTACATCTATGAAAGGCATGGTGGAAAAAAGAATGGATCAGTCGATTGAACCTTTGAACCGGGTCGCCCTTCAGCTGGGCCCGATTCATATTTACTGGTACGGCATCATCATTGCGGGTGGCGCTTTGCTCGGTTTGCTTCTGGCGATGCGTGAAGGGAAAAAACGAGGCCTTCCTCATGATACATATATTGACTTAATCATGTTTGCAGCTCCGATTGCGGTGATTTCGGCGCGAATCTACTATGTCGCTTTTGAATGGCCCTACTATTCTCAGCATCCTGCACAGATCATCGCGGTCTGGAACGGCGGTATCGCTATCTATGGAGCCTTGATTGGTTCCGTAGTGACCGCTATTGTTTTTTGCCTCGTTCGCCATCTTCCCTTCTGGAAGGTGGCCGATGTCGCGGCACCCAGCGTGATTCTTGGCCAAGCGATCGGACGCTGGGGCAACTTTATGAATCAGGAAGCGCACGGTGGTCCCACGACACGGGCCGCGCTTGAAAGTATGCATCTGCCGAATTTTATTGTCAATCAAATGCTGATCAATGGTGTCTACTACATCCCAACCTTTTTGTACGAGTCGGTGTGGGATTTTGCGGGCTTCATCCTTCTGCTTATTCTGAGACGGGTGAATTTGCGCCGCGGTGAACTTTTTCTGTCCTATGTCATCTGGTATTCACTCGGCCGCTCATACATCGAAGGACTTCGTACCGACAGCCTGATGTTGGGACCGCTACGTGTCTCTCAATGGCTCGCTGTGATATTGGTTATTTTCGGGGTAGGCCTGATCCTGTTCTGGAGACTGAAAAAAGAGAAGCGTCCACATTATCTGGACACCTGACTCTACTGTGCCGTGCCGTAAATACGGGGCGGCGTTCTTTTTACTTTGGTTCTGTTAAAGTTCAATGTTGATTTCGCTCCTTTGTTGAGTAGGCTGAAGGTGCGCAACGCCCGCGGAAAGCGAACATCTGGAGCGAAAAAGAGCAGACACGTTTAACTGAGCCTTTACTTTTAAAACGCTTGGGGGATTTAGCTTGATTCGAACGGTTTTATTTGATCTAGACGGGACGCTAATTAATACGAATAATCTCATCCTGGCATCATTCCAATACACACTTGACCGCTATTTTCCGGGTAAATATACAAAAAAGGATCTGATTCCTTTTATAGGAGAGCCGCTTGAACTGAGTTTTGACCATGTCGATCCTGCACAGAGGGATGAAATGATCGAAGTGTACCGGGCACATAACAGCAAATTTCATGACCGACTGGTGACTGAATTTCCCCATGTTCATGAAACACTGGAAAAGCTTTCCTCAGAGGGATGCAAAATGGGTGTCGTTTCAACAAAAAAGAGGGACATGGTCAACCGCGGTCTTGAATTTACCCACATTGCCGGATATTTCGATACTGTCGTGACGAGTGATGACGTAGCACGTCTGAAGCCGGATCCGGAACCGGTTGAAAAAGCGATGGTGCAATTGGCGGCGCAGCCGGAATCCACTCTGATGGTAGGAGACAGTCCCTCCGATATTCTCGCGGGCTCGGGCGCACATGTCCGCACAGCAGCGGTCGGCTGGTCAATGAAAGGCCGCTCTGTTCTGGAAAAATTGCATCCGGATTATTTGATCGACAGTATGAACGACTTGCTGAAACTGGTCCGGACAGCGGACAGCGCCACTTTATGAAATCGGTGTGTGCCCACTTAGATGACATGGAATTTTTTAAAAGAGGGTTATTTATGTGATTCAAATCACATAATTATTTAATGAAAGGGGGTATAAAATAGTTAGGTGATGAAAATCACTTTGATTGACCAGTAAAAATGAAAGCGCTTAATAATGAATGGGGGCCGGCATTATGGTTAATTGGTTAAGAACCAGTAAAACGTCTTCAGTTATCTTACTTCTTCTGCGCTTATGGCTCGGTTGGCAATGGACAATGGATGGATTTCACAAAGTTTTCGGAGCTAAGCCTTTCGATGCATCAGGCTTTATGCATGGTGCAATCGCTCATCCGGTCACCGGACCAACAGGTAACATTCTTTACGGTCCATTCAACGCGTTTCTTCAGCATATCGCACTGCCCGCATCACCATTTTTCAGTTTCCTTGTGAAGTGGGGCGAACTGCTGGTTGGTATCGGTCTGATTCTCGGGACACTGACGACCGCAGCCATTTTCTTTGGCCTGCTCATGAATTTTATGTATATGTTCGCGGGTACGGTTTCAACAAACCCTCTTTACGTCTTGATCGGAGTCATTATTCTCTTTGCTGGCTTTAACGCGGGTAAGCTTGGCGGCGATTTTTGGGTCATCCCTTGGATCCGTAAAACGGTGGGTGGCTGGTTTGGAAAGTCGGCGTCCAGAGATGAGGCTGCGTGACAAAGAGTCAAATTTAAGGTGCAGAGGCTCAAGAGACAGATCTTGAGCCTTTTTTCATGTCGCGCCGAAGTACACTTTCCGCACGTTAGGATCCTTCAATCTTTTCTAAGGCCGAATTAAATATGCTATACTGAATTTACAGAGGAGATTAAAGGTGTACGGAGGCAGAAGGATTGTATGAGTAAAGGAGATCAGTCGCAGAAGAAGCGGGTCATATCCCTGCATCATGACGGAGATTTTTTCTATCAGAAGGGGATGACCAGTTACCAGAAAGGCGATCTGGAGCGCGCAAGCAGGTATCTTGAACGCGCTCTGAAGATAAAACCCAATGAGGTCGAGTATCTTGCCCAGCAGGCGGCGATTCTGTCCGAGTTGGAGAATTATACCGCATCGATAGACCTGCTGAAAAAGATTGTTCACGAGCTTGATGCGCAAATGACCGAATGTTATTTTTTTATGGCTAACAATTATGCCTATCTCGGTGATTTTGAGGAGGCGCTCACCGAAGTAAGGACATATATGGCACTTGAACCGCATGGCGCTTTTGCCCACGAAGCCCGGGAATTATTAGAGATGCTTACTTCAGAAACACAGGATATGGATGAGGATGAAGAGCCGCCTTATATCAGCTTGCACGAGCGGGGGAGAGCGGCTCTGGAGCATGGACGTTTTGAAGAATCCATTTATTTATTTAAAAAAGTGATCCGGGAAGAACCGGATTATCTTGCGGCTCAGAATAATCTAATGATCGCCTATTTTTCAACAGGCGCCACAGAAAAAGCCATGGCAGTAGCTGAAGCCGTTCTGGCCAAAGATCCGGGAAACATCCACGCATTGTGTAATCTGGCGACTTTTTTCAGTCAGCTTGGGGAACAGGAAAATCTCCGGAAAGTGATGAAACGACTGGATGGAATTTTTCCGATCCTCCCTGAACACTGCGGTAAAATCGGATCAACGTATCTTTTCGTTGGTGACTATAAAAAAGCTTTTTACTGGCTGAAAATTGCCGAACAGAGGGGTGTCCACCGTGATCAGGTTTTTTGTTTCTGGATGGCGCTTGCCGCTTATCATATGAATCATCGGAAACTTGCTGAGAAATACTGGGGGATGGTTGATTATTTCAGCAGCAAACCCTTTCATCCATTCAAGTACAGCAAGATTCAGGACATGATGTTCGAGCCTGAAGCGCGAGAAAACTTTATGATCGGGGATCTGCTCAGAAAAGAGATATGGGATGGCGGACGCGCTTATCAGCTGTTCTCACTGTTTTATCTCGCCAGAACGGAAGAAGGATCCTTAATTGAAGAGGCGTCGAAAAAAGGACCGGATGCCGAGATCAGAGGGATTGCGGCCCGTTTGCTGAACGAGCGGCAGTCCGGAGAGACGGATGACAGAATTCAGATCATGAGAATTGTTGAAAGCCTGTCTGGTGGAGAAAAAGAGGCTATGAAACACCCTGAACTTTACAGCTTCTGGCTTGTCGTCGATTCAGTCGCCGGAGCGTCAGAAAACACGGACTGCAGCGGCTGGGCGGCTGCACTCTATTATTTATGGAAAAAGGAGTTCGGTATGCATGCGTCCCAGAAGGCGATCGCCGATAAAGCAGGTACCACCGTTTATCGGATACGCAAACATGTAGGGGAACTGACGCGGGCGCTTGACAGCAAATGGGAAGAAAAACTGATGAACTGATGGACCGCCACCCCTATTTGTGTCCGATGAGCAGTTTTCTGGACTTTGCACCTCCCTTTCTTTAGCATAGAAGTATCAATTAAGCAGATAATAATTATTATAATTAATGCAGGCATGGAAGGAATGGGATGAAAAGTGGCAGAGGAAGATAAAATTTATGACGTAATCATCGCTGGGGCAGGACCCGCTGGGATGACAGCGGCGGTTTACGCAGCACGCGCAAATATGGATACACTGATGATTGAACGCGGGATACCCGGCGGACAAATGGCAAACACAGAAGCAGTTGAGAATTATCCGGGATTTGAATCAATACTGGGCCCGGAACTCTCAAACAAGATGTTCGAGCACGCCAAAAAATTTGGTACGGTTTATGCCTATGGCGACATCAAGGAAATTAAGGACGGCAAGGAATTTAAGACGGTTGTATGCGGAAGCAAGGAATATAAAGCACGCACGGTGATCGTAACGACAGGTGCGGAGTATCGTAAGCTAGGCGTTCCGGGAGAAAAGGAACTGGCCGGACGAGGCGTGTCTTATTGCGCAGTATGCGACGGCGCTTTTTTCAAAGAAAAAAAACTTGCCGTGATTGGCGGTGGCGATTCAGCCGTTGAAGAGGGGACTTATCTGACGCGCTTCGCTTCCCAAGTGACGATCATTCACCGCCGTGATCAGCTCCGCGCTCAGAAAATACTCCAGACACGCGCGTTCAATAATGAAAAAGTAGACTTCGTCTGGGATACGGTTTGCACGAAAATCAATGGCACGGACGGTAAGGTTTCCAGCCTGACGCTTAAGAATAAAAAAACCGGCGAAGAAACAGACTTTCTAGCTGACGGTGTGTTTATTTATGTTGGCATGAATCCTCTCTCACAAGCGGTTCAAGCTCTCGGCATCACTGACGAACAGGGCTATATTGTCACAAATGAGAAGATGGAGACCAGTATTCCCGGCATTTTTGCAGCCGGTGACGTCCGCCAGAAGGAACTTCGTCAGATTGTGACTGCGACGGGTGATGGAAGCATTGCTGCGGACAACGCGCAGAAATATGTTGAAAAGCTGAAGGATGCATCTGCCGTAGGTTGAACTTCAAAAAAACGTGTGGCACTTCGGTCGCAGATATTAGGTCACTGTTTGAATCCATTTTTATCCACCCTTAACCTGTGTGTAACCGATCTGCAATGAAATAAAGGTATACTAAAATAGAAATTGACCCCCCTTTTTTAGATATAAATCATTGGGACGACACGATGGAAATAACGTGTCGTTTTTTTTTATCCGCGATTTATAGGAAGATACTGCGGCTCCGTTTCTGAATCACTTTCTGATCAGACAGTTTTCGAGTATACTGTAAAGAGTAACGGTTTTCCGTTAAAGTATGAAACTGGCTGTACAGAATTTTAAGGTGACGGGACGGGAGAAGGATGAAAGACATTCAAGTAGTGATCATTACCGGGATGTCAGGTGCAGGGAAGACGGTTGCGACCCGCATTTTTGAAGATATGGGCTACTTCTGCATAGACAATCTTCCCCCGACCCTGATGCCGAAATTCATTGACCTGATTGAAGACTCTGAATCGGATAAATTGAATAAACTGGCATTAGTGATGGATCTTCGCGGAAGGGAATTCTTTGACTCGCTTTTTAAGTCGCTGGATGCCTTCAGCAAAGCGGAGAAAATCAGGCCAAAAATATTGTTCTTGGATGCGAGCGACCAGACACTTGTCCGGCGCTATAAAGAAACGCGACGTTCACACCCGCTTTCGCCCAAAGGACGTCCGGTAGAAGGGATCCGGCTAGAACGGAAAAAGCTGGAGGAGGTCAAGGGCCTGGCCCAATATTACATTGATACATCCGACCTTTCGCCTCGTCAGCTCCGAGACCAGATCATCAGTGATTTCGGGATTGAGAGTGAAACGTTCCGCGTTAATGTACTCTCATTCGGCTTCAAATACGGGCTTCCAATTGACGCTGATCTCGTTTTTGATGTGCGTTTTCTTCCCAACCCTTACTATATCAAGCATATGCGCGAGCGGACCGGTCTCGACGCCGATATTTCCGAATACGTGCTTAAATGGACAGAGACACAGCAATTTCTGCAGAAGCTGATGGATCTCCTGAAGTTCATGCTTCCGCAATATAAACGCGAAGGCAAGGGGCAGCTCGTGATCGCGATCGGCTGCACGGGCGGAAAGCACCGTTCTGTCGCGCTGACAGAATGGATCAGCAAGAAGTTGTCGGCTGATTACCCGATAAGTGTATCGCACCGGGACATAGAGAGAGGATAGCTTAATAAAATGACAGATCGGAAAAAAGTTGTCGCCATTGGAGGAGGAACGGGACTTCCCGCCGTGCTCCGTGGACTGAAAAAATATTCAGTGGATATAACTGCAATTGTGACTGTAGCGGATGACGGTGGGAGCAGCGGCATGCTGAGAAATGAACTTCAAATACCTCCGCCGGGGGATATTCGTAATGTGCTCGTTTCTTTGTCCGATGTCGAACCTGTATTTGAAAAACTGCTACAGCATCGCTTCAAAACAGACAGTGGCCTGAACGGCCATTCACTCGGTAACCTGCTCATCGCGGCGCTGACGTCGATCACCGGCGACTTCGTCAAGGGAGTCAGGGAACTGAGCCATATTCTTAATGTGCATGGGCAGGTGCTCCCAGCCGCCGATCAGAGCATCGTACTTTGCGCTGTTATGAGTGACGGAAGTATTGTTGAAGGCGAATCAAGCATCCCCGAAGCGAATAAAAAAATTGAGCATGTTTTTCTGAAACCGTCTGATATTCAGCCGCTTCCGGAAAGTATTACAGCTATCAGGGAAGCGGATCTGATCACGCTCGGACCCGGAAGCCTCTATACCAGTGTAATTCCGAATCTGCTGGTACCGGAACTGGCGGAAGAGGTGATTCGTTCCAAAGCAAGGAAAGTCTATGTCTGCAACGCCATGACCCAAAAGGGGGAAACAGACGGATTTTCTGCTTCAGACCATATTCTTGCGATGAACCGCCACGTCGGATGCTCTTTTATAGATACAATAATTGCGAACAACCAGCCGATCGCTCCATCCATTATTGAACGCTATGCGAGGGAAGGAGCGGAACCCGTGTCTGTCGATCGTCCGAAACTCGAGGCACAGGGGCTGAGCGTGATTTCGGCTCCGCTGATTAAAACGGCGGGAGGCGTCATCCGCCACAACGAAGCAGCGATCGCGAAGCTGCTGATGACCATGTTTACAGAAAGGCTATGTTAATACTGAATGTTGATTTTAGTGCTCTATTGATTTGAGCGGAAGGCGCGAGACTCCTGTGGGATCAACGAGGGCACCGAGCGAGGAGGCTCACGGATCGCCTGCGGAAAGCGAGCGCCTGAAGCGAAAAACAACAGACAAGTTTAACAAAGTTTACAGAAAAAAAAGTCTGAAGTCCGGGAGGTCTTGCGATGTCATTCGCCGCTGATACCAAAAGAGAACTGACGATGCTGGAAGTCGACGACTGTTGCGCGCACGCGGAGCTTGCGGCGCTGACACGGATGAACGGGTTTGTGTCGATCAGGAACAAACGCATCGAACTGGATATAGCGACTGAAAACGCAGCCATTTCGCGGCGGATCTATCGGTTGATCAAGCAGGTTTACCATTATCAGATTGAGATTCTTGTGCGCAGGAAAATGCGTCTGAAGAAAAATAATGTGTATATTGTCCGGCTGAAAGAAACAGCGGGCCCTTTTTTGCGTGATTTAAAGATCATCGATGAAATGAGCCAGTTTACACGCGAAATAGCGCCGGAACTGGTTAAGAAAAAATGCTGCCGCCGGTCCTACCTGCGCGGTGCGTTTCTCGCCGGAGGATCTCTGAACCATCCGGAATCCTCATACCATCTCGAAATTTTTTCGAATTATGAAGAACATACGTATTCTTTGGCTAAACTGATGAATAGCTTTGATCTGAATGTCAAAGTGCTGTCCCGAAAAAACGGGTATATCATTTACATGAAAGAAGGCGAGAAGATCACCGATTTTCTAAGCATTATCGGCGCGAACAAGGCCCTCTTTTATTTTGAAGATATCCGAATTGTCAAGGACATGCGCAACTCAGTGAACCGGCTGGTCAACTGTGAGACGGCTAATCTGAACAAAACAGTCGGCGCCGCTATGCATCAGGTGGAGAATATCCGTCTGATTGAAAAAACCATTGGACTGGACGAACTTCCGGTAAAATTGCGTGAGATTGCCGAGCTGAGACTGAAACATCCCGATATCACGCTTAAGGAGCTCGGGGAACTGGTGAGTGGAGAGCCAATCAGCAAATCAGGCATTAATCACCGGTTTCGGAAAATTGATCTGATTGCGAGCCGCATTCGTCAGGGACAATAAATTTAATAGATTGGAAAAGAGAGGTGACGGAAAATGATTCATAAAAAAGTGACCGTTCGGATGAAGTCAGGTCTTCGAGCCCGCCCCGCGGCTCTGTTTGTCCAGGAAGCCAGCCTTTTTCAGTCGCATATCACACTGGAAAAAGGCGGAAAAGTGGCGAACGTGAAAAGTATCATGGGCGTGATGGGCATTGCCCCGGCTTTCGGTGATCAATTGGTGCTTGAAGCCGACGGGCCGGATGAAAATGAAGCCATCGCCGTTCTCGCGGCGATGATTGAAAAAACCGATTGATTCGCCTATTTTGTAAGCGCTATTATTGATGAAACTTAGTGATTTAACCGTAATCGCAAAGTTTTATCAGAACTGACTACAAAAAAAGGTGCCTGAAATCCGGAAACTGCTGAACAGGGACAATCAATTGTTAAAAATAATCATTAATGGGTGATCTATAATGAACAGTAGGCGAATAATACGCGGCAAAAAATAGCATCAGTACTTCTTTCGGAGACAGAAATGGGTTTAACCTGGGAATTGGATCTGCTGAAACTACGATTCGGCCGATTCAGAGATCCTTATCAATGAATACGGAATCATTATCAATAAAAACTTGGGTATCATCAATCAAAATTCATCATTTATCAATAAAAATAGGAGAAGTTTCAATAAAGACGATTTTTTTCGTTATCGGAAGGAGCCAGCGGGTTCCTCAGTTTATTTGTCGTGTCTTATCAGCGGCACCAGAAAGTGTACTAGACGAAACGGGCAGAGTATCAGTCAAACTATTGTGAGTGAATCATGTCTTGATCAACAGGAACTGAGTCGCTGCGTAGTCCGCTTTAACCGAGCACACTTTTCAACTGAGCCAGATTCGTACCACAACAAAAACATCCCGGAGCATTTTTCACTCCGGGATGCTTTCATAACACATTGTTAAGCTTTTTTCGGTGCGGTCATAATATCATCGATCAGACCGTACGCTTTGGCTTCTTCCGCGGACATGAAATTGTCGCGGTCGGTGTCCTTTGAGATGACATCGTATGGCTGGCCGGTTCTTTCGGCATAGATGTGATTCAGCTTTTCACGGATCTTGAGAATCCGTTTTGCATGAATTTCCATGTCGGAGGCCTGGCCCTGCATGCCGCCGAGCGGCTGGTGGATCATGATTTCACTGTTCGGCAATGCGTAGCGCTTGCCGATTTCTCCGGCTGTCAGCAGGAAACTCCCCATTGAGGCAGCCATGCCGATGCAGATCGTTGAAACTTTCGGCTTGATAAACTGCATCGTATCGTAGATCGCCATGCCGGCAGTGATTGAACCGCCGGGACTGTTGATATAAAGCGAAATATCTTTTTCGGAATCCTCCGCCGCGAGGAAGAGCAGCTGTGCAACAACGGCGTTGGCGACATTATCGTCGATTGCCGTCCCCAGCATGATGATTCTGTCTTTCAGCAAGCGGGAATAAATGTCGTACGCGCGTTCACCGCGGTTTGTCTGCTCAATGACTGTAGGAATTAAAGGCATTGAACATACCTCCTTTTATTCGTATAGGGATAACTTTTATCTAACCAAGGACAATGATACATTAAAGGTCAATATAGGTCAAATTTTATCTCCTGAAGATAAGGCTCTGTTAAATTCGTCTGCCCTTTTTCGCTCCATGTGCTCGCTTTCCGCAGGCGATCTGTGAGCCTCCTTGCTCGGTACCCTCGTTGATCCCACAGGAGCCCGCGCACCTTCCACTCAATCAACAAAGGAGCAAGAGCAACATTGAACCTTAACGTAGCAAAAAAGATCAGCCCGAACGGCTAATCTTTTATCTGTGATGCGCTCGAAGGGATTCGAACCCCCGCCACATGGTACCGGAAACCATTGCTCTATCCAGGCTGAGCTACGAGCGCACATTATTTAATTAATTTAATTAATTCGCTGACATTTGTCTATTTTAAGCGATTGCCGTCCATTTTGCAAGGGCAATTTTGTAAATCTGGGGCTATGGCTTTCACCCGCCCAAATTCGAGTACATGAAAAAAATTAGGTGTTCTCATTAGGGCAAGGCTATTCCCCAGTTCATAGGTTATTAATGTACTTTAAATTGCGAGGAGGAACAAATATGGAGGTTTCACCTTATTCAAATAAGCCGATACCCGTTAATCCATACGCGCCGGCCAATAATTATCCCGGCATAAAGCCTGAAACGAAGCTGCCAACATGGAGTCCTACAGCTGCTGTCCAGCCTGGAAAAGGAAAAGGCCCGATCGCGAGCCCTTATGGAAAAGCGCCGTGGGGCGGCAAGGGAAAAGGCATGGCATGCGGGCCCAGCCAGACACTCAATTGCCCGCCGCAGCAGGCAGGTGCGATCTATGATCCGCAAAGTGTCAACGTCCAGGATATTTTTAAACCGGTTATTGTACAGCACATTCATCCGATGCACACGGAAATCAGGACACATTATGTTTATGAACATCAGCACTTTTATCCGCATTCCGTTTCGCAGTGCTGCGACGAACGGCACTATGACGTGCAGTGCGGTCAACCGTGCTTTCCGCAACCGCATTGCTGAGCATGATCACATGTGATCCGGACCTTTTGCCGAATAGGCAAAAGGTCTTTTTGGCAATAAGTTTTCCTCAACAACATGAGGAAAAAATACGATAGGGTGTTGTGATCAAAGGAACAGTGAACGGCCAATAGTTGAGTCACAAAGAACGAGTCGCAGTCAATTTGCACCGAAATCTTAATCAATCACAGGGGATCAAGATAAATCCAGCCTTGAATACAGCTAATGAAACGGCTTACCAGCCGCGATCGCAAATTTACCGGCCGGATTCGGAACTTTACCAGCCGCAATCGTAAATTTACCAGCCGTCCTCTTAAATGCTGTATCTTTTCGCTACATCACAGTTTCGTGATCCATGTTTGCTGCGTGACAGCTTTGTTCAGAATTCCCTCTAAACAATGGAGGACCGGGTTTTCCCGGTTTTTTCATCTGCCGGAGACTTTTATCAGTCCATACATTTAATAATTGTTTTATCCGCTCAGTCAATGTATCATAGAACATGTTGGCCAGATTGAGCCGACTGACACAAATCTGGCAAAAGGAGTTGATCACTTAATGAGTTCCGATAGTTCGTCGAATCAGAAACCTGGTCCCGGGCATAGTAAGGAGGAAGTTTCCATATTGTCCGGATATCGGCAGCTCATGAGTGGACGGCTGCCGTTGCCTGACTGATATGCATAAGCTTCCTCCATAAAACGAGGAGGTGGAATCATGATTGATATTTATTTGACAGATGAACAAGATAACCTGATTAAAAAAGATGAGCTGGTGAAGGGTTGCTGGATCAACCTGACGCGGCCATCCGAGTTTGAGGTCGGAAAGGTTGTTGAGGGAACTGGTATCCCGTCCGATTTTATCCGTGACTCTCTGGACGACGATGAACGCTCCCGTATTGAAAAAGAAGACGACACGGTTCTGATCATCGTTGATTTTCCGGTTCGGGTAGAGGATGAATCGGACTCCGCACCCTATGACACGATTCCTCTTGGTATTATTGTGACACCGTTTTACTTTGTTACAGTCTGCCTGCAGAGCAATCCGATTGTTGAAGATTTTATCAATAATAAGATAAAAAATTTCTTTACTTATAAAAAGACACGCTTTACGTTACAAATATTATACGCGATTGCCCGGTATTATCTCAGGTATCTTAAAACGATTGACCGGCGGACCTCCGTGATCGAACGCGAACTGCATGAATCCATGCGTAACAAGGAACTTTTCAATTTGCTGAGTCTGGAAAAGACGCTGGTCTATTTTACAACGTCCCTGAAATCCAATAATATCGTTATGGAAAAGATGACGAAGCAGCGGTTCCTGAGAATGTACGAAGATGATCAGGATCTTCTGGAAGACGTCATTATCGAGATCAAACAGGCTATTGAAATGTCTGAAGTGCACAGCAACATCCTGAGTGGAATGATGGACGCTTATGCCTCGGTCATCTCGAATAACGTGAACGTTGTGATGAAATTTCTGACGACCGTGACGATTGTCCTGTCGATCCCGACGATGGTGGCAAGTTTCTATGGCATGAATGTCAACGGAATTCCGTATCAGGGTCTGGCCCATTCATTCTGGATCCCTTTCGGTATTGCGCTGCTTTTATCGGGAATCACAGCACTTTTTTTCTGGAAAAAGAAATATTTCTAAATATAATGCGATCTATAGCAATGGCGGAGCGAAATCAAGGGATTTCGCTCTTTTATTTTGCCATGCGATGCAAAAGCTGAAGTCTATTCTCATACAATCGATAGTAGGCGCGGCATTCGGAAAAGTTCAAAGGCCGCAGGAAAAAACAAAATCTGTGTAAAATCGACGGAAGTCTATAATGTAAGCGTAGCCATTTCGCCGATTGATTGATATAATACTCTGTAAGAGGTGAGTCGGATGGCGCTGGCACTGGTTCAGAAACAGGCTTTGAAATTAAAAATGACACCTGCATTGTTTCAGTCGGTGACCCTTCTTCAGTTCAGCAATGAACAGTTGTCGGAGTATATCATGGAGAAGGCCATGGAAAATCCGTTACTGAACGCAGAAAAAAATGATTTTCAGTCTGCGGATCCCGGGGCCGTTTCTTCTTTCGCACAGTATGGAGACGAAGCGAAGAGTGCGACGGATGTAATCGAAGAAACCGTCGCCTCTTCAAGCGATTACCGCGATCTGCTACACCGTGATCTCCATCAGCTTCAGCTTGATAAAATATGTCTGGCCGCCGCTGATTTTTTGATTGATAATCTCAATGAAAAAGGATACTTTGATGAGGAACCTGAGGATTTGCTCGAAGGATACGGACTCAGCCCGGAAGTTCCCGGGAAGGCGCTTGAAGCCGTACAATCGCTGGAACCCGCTGGTGTCGGGGCCCGCACCCTTACTGAATGCCTGGTGCTTCAACTGAAGAGAATGGCTCCGGCGAACCCTCTCCCCATACGCATTCTTTCTGATTATAGCGACTGCTTTCTCTCAGGAAACTGGGGAGAACTTGCCACTATTCTTGGAACCACTGAAAAGAGCATACGGGCTGCTATCGAAGTAATACGAGGGCTTAGTCCAACTCCAGTTTCATCGATTCAGGAGGAAGCGCCTCAATACATTATCCCGGATGTGACGATCAGAAAGTCGGACAGCGGTTTAAGCTGCGAGATGGAAGACCGATATCTCCCTAAAATAACGTTGGACAGCACGGGTTATGAAAATTATCTGGACAAGGCGGATAGCGAGACAAAGCGCTACCTGCGTGAAAAAAAAGATGAGGCGGACTGGTTGATTGCAGGAATATCAAGACGCAAACAGACACTCCTGAAGCTGACTGAACTGCTGATGCAGGTACAGAAGGCTTATTTCGAAAGCGGAAGGTATGAGGCGCTCAAACCGTTTCCCATGAAACACGCGGCGGAACAGCTCTCGGTCAATGAATCGACAGTCAGCCGGGCGGTCGCAAATAAATATGTTGAGACACCTTATGGTCTTTTTCAGATGAAAAAATTTTTTGTGCGCGCAATAAAAACCGGTCAGGAAGAAGTTTCTTCTTTCCAGATCCTTTCCAGGATTAAACACTGGATCAGTGTCGAAGACCGCAGCACGCCTTTTTCCGACCAGAAATTGGTTCAACTCCTGTCGGATGAAGGACTGCATTGTTCGAGAAGGGCTGTTGCCAAGTACCGCAGGGAATCCGGCATTGGTTCGACCGTTCAGAGACGGTCGAGATAAAGAAAAAAGCGGACTGCGGCGCGTAGTGACGGCATTTATGAGAACAAATTCACAAAGGTTTCAGGCGCATGATGCATGTTAAACGATTACATATATTTCTTTAAGGGACATTAACTGTCCCTTAACATAAACTTTATATGACTCAAAGTGCCTGTGTTATGTTTTATTCTGCACGTTACGGGGAATACTCAACTTGCGAAACGGACACATTCAGCTTCCGGCTGACGAAACGGGTGATGTCAGAAAAAGTGATACTTTTCGAAATTTGCAGACAGTTGATAATCCATGGAAATCGCCTAATATCAACACTTTTTTGCAGATGTGACGAAAATGCGTCAAAAAAAGGCTGATACAAAAGATTTACATGTTTACGCTTGTAAAGGCGGCGGAAAGTTGATATTATGTACGTGGAGCAGATGGGACATAAAATGACTTATGTGGGACATTTTTAGACCGCTTTGGGTCGATCGAGGGGAACGCTGTGGAACACTTGCTTGATCTTCAAAAAAAGCTAATCCCTGATGTCTTAGACATAATGTCCAGCCGCTTCCGTATTCTTCAATCTTTGCACTTTCTTCAGCCGATCGGCAGGCGCAGCCTGTCATCCCACCTTGGGATGACCGAACGTGTCCTACGTGGAGAGGTGACATTTCTCAGCCAGCAGGGGCTGATCCAGATGGCGTCAAGCGGCATGTATCTGACGGAAAATGGAGAGGCCATTGTCAAGGATCTGGGAAATGTAATGAAGAATATCTCTGGATTGAAGGAGATGGAGAAACAATTGGAACACGCCCTGGGCGTTTCCAAAGCAGTGATTGTATCCGGCGACAGTGATCAGTACGCATTGGTCAAAAATGAGATCGGGCTAGCTTGCGTCAGGGAGATTGAACGTTGTCTGGATGCGGAGAACATTATTGCGGTAACAGGGGGTTCTACTCTTGCTTCCGTTGCCGCAATGATGCATCCGCTGAAAAAGGCGCATCAGGAACTTCTTTTTGTGTCTGCCAGGGGCGGTCTTGGCGAGAAAGCTGAAAATCAAGCGAATACGATCTGCGCGAAAATGGCCGAGAAGGCTGAAGGACACTATCATCTGCTCCACGTTCCCGACCAGCTCAGCGACGAATCCTATCACAGCTTGATGGAAGAGCCCAGCATTCACCGGGTTCTGCAGCTTGTCCACAGTGCATCGATTATCGTTCACGGGATAGGCAGTGCAAGAACCATGGCGATTCGCCGGCATTCCGGGGAGGAAGTTCTCAGGCAGGTCGACACGGAACATGCTGTGGCCGAGGCTTTTGGCTATTTCTTTGATCAGACGGGCCGCGTGATCCATAAGGTTCAGACAATTGGACTCCAATGGGAAGACCTTTTCGGCGCACGGTCCGTGATTGCCGTAGCCGGGGGCAAGTCTAAGGCTGAGGCAATTAAGGCTTATTTCAAGAGGGGTCCGGATTCCGTACTTGTGACAGATGAGGGAGCCGCGCAAGAGATTTTAAAAAATTTTTAAACCATTTAGGAGGTCATCTTCGTTATGACAGTAAAAGTTGGTATTAATGGTTTCGGACGTATCGGTCGTTTGGCTTTCAGAAGAATCCAGGATGTTCCAGAATTGGAAGTTGTTGCGGTTAACGACCTGACAGATCCGGCAATGCTTGCAAACCTGCTGAAATACGATACAACTCAGGGACGCTTCAAAGGCGAAGTTAAGGTTGAAGAAGGCTACTTCGTTGTTAATGGCAAGAAAGTTAAGGTTCTCTCACAGCGTGACCCAGCTGAATTGCCATGGGGCGAACTGGGTGTTGATATTGTTCTTGAATGCACAGGCTTCTTCACTTCGAAAGACAAAGCAGAAGCTCACATCAAAGGCGGCGCGAAGAAGGTTGTTATTTCCGCTCCTGCAAAGGGCGATCTGAAGACGATCGTATTCAACGTTAACCATGATACGCTGGACGGCTCGGAAACAGTTATTTCCGGTGCATCTTGCACAACGAACTCTTTGGCTCCTGTAGCTAAAGTTCTGAATGACAAGTTCGGCATTGAAAAAGGCCTGATGACAACTGTTCACGCTTATACTGGCGACCAGATGACTCTTGACGGCCCGCACAGAGGCGGCGACCTTCGCCGTGCACGTGCTGCTGCTGAAAACATCGTGCCTGCTTCTTCAGGTGCTGCACAGGCCGTTGCCCTTGTTATCCCTGAACTGAAAGGCAAATTCGACGGCTCTGCTCAGCGTGTCCCTGTTAAATCGGGTTCAGTAACGCTGCTCTACGCAACTCTTGCGAAGAACACTACAGTTGAAGAAATCAACGAATCTTTGAAAGCAGCAGCCAACGAGACCCTCGGCTACAATGAAGACCCGATCGTTTCTTCAGACGTTATCGGCATCACTTACGGCTCTCTGTTTGACGCAACACAGACGAAGATTCTTGACGTTGACGGCAAGCAGCTGGTTCAGGTCGTTGCATGGTACGACAACGAAATGTCCTATACATCACAGCTTGTAAGAACTCTGGAATACTTTGCAAAACTTGCAAAATAATTCAGTGAGAAATTTTTGAATAGAACTTGAATAGCGGAAACAGCTTTGTTTCCGCTATTTTATCATGATGCAAAATTAGCTTTCAGACGTTGTCAGAAGTTTTTTCTACAATCGTCCGGCAGAGTTTGTATCGAAATAAAGTGGAAAGAGGGTTTTGACATGGCAAAGAAAACCATTCGTGATATTGATGTCAAGGACAAAAAAGTTTTTGTCCGTGTTGATTTCAATGTTCCGCTGAGTGGCACGACCGTAACGGATGACACACGTATTCGCGCGGCACTGCCAACGATCAACTATTTGATCGAAAATGGTGCTAAAGTGATTCTGGCTTCTCACCTTGGCCGTCCTACAGCTGAAAACAAGGAATCTCTTCGGATGAACCCTGTTGCGGCACGTCTGAGTGAATTGCTCGGCAAGCCGGTTGCGAAGACGGACGAAGTAGTCGGACCTGAAGTTGAAGCGGCAGTTGCCAAGCTGAATGACGGAGACGTTCTTCTTCTTGAAAACGTCCGCTTTGAAAAGGGCGAAAAGAAGAATGATCCTGAACTTGCAAAAGCATTTGCCGCTCTCGCTGACGTTTATGTCAACGACGCGTTCGGATCGGCTCACCGTGCCCATGCTTCAACCGCGGGTATTGCTGAATACTTACCTGCTGTCGCCGGATTCCTGATGGAAAAGGAACTGAAGATTCTCGGCGCTTCACTTGAAAATCCGAAGCATCCTTTTACAGCAATCATCGGCGGCGCGAAAGTTACCGACAAAATTGGCGTTATTGAAAATCTGCTCGACAAGGTTGATACACTGATTGTCGGCGGCGGACTTTCCTACACGTTCGTCAAGGCTCAGGGCTACGGCATCGGTTCTTCACTGCTGGATGCTGAAAAACTTGACTTGGCTAAGAAATTCCTTGAAACAGCCAAAGAAAAAGGTGTCAACTTCCTGACTCCAGTTGATACGGTTATCGCTGACAAATTCGCAGCTGATGCCAATGTTGACACGGTCGACATTGACAAAATTCCGGACGGCTGGCTTGGTGTGGATATCGGACCAAAGACGGTTGCCCTCTATTCAGACGCAATCAAAAAATCAAAGCTCGTTGTCTGGAACGGACCAATGGGTGTCTTTGAAATGGAACCATTTGCTAAGGGAACTGAAGCAGTGGCTCAGGCGCTTGCTGACGCAACCGACGCGACAACGATCATCGGCGGTGGCGATTCCGCTGCAGCTGTTGAGAAATTCCATCTTGCAGACAAGATGAGCCACATTTCAACCGGCGGCGGTGCATCTCTTGAACTGATGGAAGGCAAAGTACTTCCGGGTGTAGCGGCACTGGACGACGCTGAATAAAAGAAAAAGAAATTTAACGCAAGAAAGGATGGGTGTCTTACATGTCACGCAAACCGATTATTGCCGGCAACTGGAAGATGAACAAGACGGTTAAGGAAGCGCATGAATTCGTTGAGGCGGTCAAGGACAAGGTTCCTTCACCTGAACTCGTGGATTCAGTAATTGCCGCTCCATTCCTTGCTCTTGATCGTATCGTTGCCGATGCAAAGGGTTCCGATCTGAAAATCGCAGCTGAAAACGTACATTTTGAAAACTCCGGTGCATATACCGGCGAAGTCAGCCCTGTAATGCTGGAAGACCTCGGCGTTGACTACGTTGTTATTGGCCATTCTGAAAGAAGAGCTTACTTCGCAGAAACTGATGACACGGTCAACAAAAAGGTTCTTGCTTCTCTCGAACATCATCTGCTCCCGATCTTCTGTGTCGGCGAATCGCTGGATGAGCGCGAGGGCGGCAGATGGCAGGCAGTGATCAAGAATCAGGTAACGAAGGCGTTTGCCGGTGTACCTGCTGATCAGGCACCTGCTGTTGTCGTTGCCTATGAACCAATCTGGGCAATCGGCACAGGCAAATCTGCTTCTTCAGATGATGCCAATGAAGTCTGCCATTTCATCCGTGAAACGGTAGCCGGGCTTTACGGTGAAGCTACCGCTGAAAAAGTCCGCATTCAGTATGGCGGCAGTGTAAAACCTGCTAATATCGCGAACTTCCTGGCACAGTCGGATATCGACGGTGCTCTGGTCGGCGGCGCAAGCCTCCAGCCTGAATCATTCCTTGCTCTGCTCGACGGTGCAAAAGCCTGAGCTTCCGCAGGATGTGGTGACTTCGGTGTTGTGCACAGGACGTTCTACCGCAGGATGCGGTGACTTCGACGTTGTGCACAGGACGTGCACGTTCTTAGTCGAAGAACCTTAGTAGTCGAAGATCCTTGGCATTACAACTGAATCAGATTTTTCGCTCCGGGACCGGTTCTTTGTCCGGACATTGGCCGGTTTCCGGCTGCAGTACTTAAAATATGAAAACAAAATAAGGAGAGATACAAATGTCTCAAATTACAGATGTTTATGCTCGTGAAGTCCTTGACTCACGCGGCAATCCTACAGTAGAAGTTGAACTTTACACCGATCTTGGTGGCTTTGGCCGTGCACTTGTGCCAAGCGGCGCGTCAACTGGCGAACACGAAGCCGTTGAACTTCGTGACGGCGACAAGAGCCGTTTCGGCGGCAAGGGTGTTCTGAAAGCTGTCAAGAACGTCAATGAAATTATTGCTCCTAAGGTTATCGGTATGGAAGTTGACGAGCAGGTTGCACTTGACCAAGCTATGATCGACCTTGACGGCACGGAAAATAAAGGCAAACTGGGTGCCAATGCTATCCTCGGTGTTTCACTGGCTGCTGCTAATGCTGCTGCCGATGAACTTGGTATTCCGCTGTATCGCTATCTTGGCGGCGTGAATGCAAAGGTTCTCCCTACACCAATGATGAACATTCTGAACGGTGGAAAGCACGCAGACAACAGCGTTGACTTTCAGGAATTTATGATCATGCCTGTCGGCGCGGAATCTTTGAAAGAAGCTGTCCGCATCGGTGCAGAAGTTTACCACGCTTTGAAATCCGTTCTTGCTGCCAAGGGTCATCTGACAGCTGTCGGCGACGAAGGCGGTTTTGCTCCGAACCTGAAGAACAACGAAGAAGTGCTTGACACGATCCTTGAAGCAATCGAAAAAGCAGGCTACAAACCAGGTGTTGACGTTAAACTGGCTATTGATCCGGCTTCTTCCGAATTGTACGAAGATGGCAAGTACAACTTTAAAGGCGAAGGCGTTGTCAGAACGACTGACGAAATGATCGAATACTACACACATTTGGTTGAAAAGTATCCGATCATCTCGATTGAAGACGGCCTCGATGAAAACGACTGGGAAGGCTGGCAGAAACTGACCAAAGCCATCGGCGATAAAGTTCAGTTGGTCGGCGATGACCTGTTCGTTACGAACACAGATTACCTGAAGAAAGGGATCGACCTTGGCGTTGCTAACTCGATCCTGATCAAGGTTAACCAGATCGGTACACTTACCGAAACACTGAACGCGATTGAAATGGCTCAGAAGGCCGGCTATACGGCTGTCGTTTCACACCGTTCTGGTGAAACGGAAGATACTTCGATTGCCGACATCGTTGTTGCAACGAACGCTGGTGAAATCAAGACCGGTTCACTTGCAAGAACAGATCGTATTGCTAAGTACAACCAGCTGATCAGAATTGAGGACGGCCTCAAGGGATCAGCTAAGTATCTGGGCAACGAATCGTTCTACAACATTAAATAATAAGCTCGGATTCAGCTTCAACGAATCTGACAAGACGGAACGGGCTCTGTAAAAGGAGCTTCGTTCCGTTTTTGTTTTATATAGAAAATTTGATTGACGAAAGCTGCGCCACACTTAAAAAAGTGGCTGGATAAAACGCGAAAGTCACCGGATGATGTCTGAAAGTATTTAAATCAAAATCAAGGCAAAACAGGTTGGGAATCTGCCGCGATTTCTGCAGCAGTGCCGGACAATTCGTGTTCATTTTTATTTCCGTATGTATTTTCGACGGCAGTAGATTGTGGAGAGAATTATTGTCAGTTCTGACAATCCGTGTTATCCTCGATAAAGAAAATAGTGCAGTTGTTGCAGTGTTGGATGAATACTTTGTAATAGAGGGATGAGCGCATGGTCCATTATTCAGTGGAAAATTTTATGACAAATCAGCAATTCCCCTTTTACATAAGTATCGACGAGTATCGGAACGGGGAAATTTCGGGTGAACATGATCATGATTTTTCGGAAATCATTTATGTTGGCGGAGGAAAAGGCACCCACCAATATGATAAAACCACGAGGAAGATCCGAAAGGGGGATCTTTTTATCATCCAGCCTGGGATGGTACACGGCTACAGCGCAGATCGGGGATCCTGTCTGCGTCTCTACCGAATCATGTTTGATCAGCATCTCCTGAGCGGCGAGTGGTCGACCTTAAATCATGCTTCATCTTACATCGATCCGATTTTTATCGATCCTGCATACAGCGGCAATAAGCAATTCAGTTCTCATATCTCTTTAACAAACAAGGAGCAGATTGAACTGACACTGCTTCTGGACCGTATGAACGGAGAATTTCAGCAGAAGCCGTGGGGCTACCATTGCATGATCCGGATGCAGCTCATGGAGATCTTTCTTTACCTTGGAAGGTGGTCGATGGAAACCCGTGAAGAGACGGTCAACCCGGCCACGGCAAAGATTGAAATGCTGAATAATGTCTGTTCTTTTATTAAGCAGCATTACATGGAACCAATCACTCTCGAACAGGTTTGCGGGATGTCCGGGATGAGCCAGTCAGCATTCACGATGAATTTTAAAAAAGTGACAGGCACCTCTTTTATTGACTACAGGAATAAAGTCCGCATTCAGGCGGCAAAAGAGCTGCTTGAATCCACAGCCTACACAATTATCATCGTTGCACAGAGGGTTGGATTCGAGGACTTGAGTAATTTTGACCGGACTTTCAAACGTATCGAAGGCGTCTCCCCGCTATCCTACAGGAAAACAATCTCCGACAAATAGTCGCAAAATACGACATCAATATCAGCATTGGCCTTATGAAAATTTATTTTTTTCCCATCATTCAAATTATCGCCCCATTCTGATAGCAATTTAAGCAAATATGCAAAATCCCCCGGCAAATCCGCACAGTTTTTCCACTAAAAAGGGCTTATCATTCGATAGGTAAAAACAAATTGTTATTATACTACAATACAAAAGTTTGGAAAGTGGGGGAGTTCAGTGGCAAGTCCTAATGTATTTAACACATTTCATTTTCTGGTGCTTCATTTCCCGATTGCTTTGATTGTAATCAGCTTTGTCTGCGACTTGGTTGCATCATTCGTTAAAAAATCAAAATGGAATGGCACCCTTAAGAAAGCCGGATTCATCGCACTGGTTCTGTGCGCGCTGTCAGGCATCGTTACCTGCTTTGCAGGGCTGATTGCAGCAGCCTCGCTACATCTGCTTGGAACGATCGGCGCACATGCCGCAAAGGGCATTGAGTTTACGATCTATGTTACGCTTCTCGCAATTGTGAGACTGGTATTTGCAAAAGTTAAAAAGATTGACATCGGAGATAACCTTCTCTATCTAATCTTCGCTCTTGTCGGTGCCATTCTGTCCTTTACACTGTTTAAAATTTATCGCTACCCGCACTGGGGCGTTCTCCAATTCACAGTTCCGTTAGTCATCACAGGATTCCTTGCTGATATCGGCGCTCTGATCTGGAAAACAAAGCAATGGGCGAAAAGCCTTCAAGATATCGGCTATACCTTCCTGATTCTCGGCACGGTCGCCATTATTGCTACAGTAATCACAGGCTATCAGAGAGCAGCAGAAATGCCGGCATTGGCACATGCTGCAGTTAAACCAGTTAAATATGATCCGGCGGCTCTGCATGTCCATGAAATCTGGGGCGTGATCACGATGATCTTCTTCATCCTGCTCAGCGCGGTACGTTCATACTTCCACTTCAAGTTTGAAGTGAGCAGTCTGGTTAAGGGAAAAACAGTTTTTGTCGTCGGAGCAGTTATCGGCATTGTCATTATTTCCATTGCTTCGCACTTAGGCGGAACAGTTGCATTGTTCCCTGAATTGTTTGGCAAGTAATAGCGAGCATTGAAATTATGAGAAAGTCCGTGACCTCGGACTTTCTCTTTTTTCATTAGGCTATGTTTAAATTCAATGTTGTTTTGCCCTTCGTTGATTGGAGCGGATCGCCCGCGGGAAGCGAACGCCTGGAGCGAAAAACAACAGATAAGTTTAACAAAGCCTTTTATTAACTGGCCTTTGGTTGCTACATTAGAAAATATTTCTTTTCTCTCTGAATTCCTTTGGAAAAAAAGGTAGTTTAATACAAAACTCGATCCGTGTATGTGATATTAATCATATCAGGTCTCAGTAAAAGACGGTTAAAATTAACATAAATGTGACATTTATGTTTTGATTCATTCTTGTTCGAAATGTCCTGAAAGATTTTTGATGAAATACAATTTGCAGAGGGGAAGCGAATCATTTGAAACAGGAAGAACCGACGATTTACGAGAGCGTGCTGCAGCAAGGCTATACGCGACGCACTTTTTTAAAAATCTGTGCGGCCCTGGCCGCTACGATGGGTCTGGATTATTCACAGACCGGAACGGTTGCCCACGCGCTGGAGACTAAAAAGAGGGTTCCACTAATCTGGCTGCAGATGCAGGATTGCACCGGTTGTTCGGAATCATTCATTCGTTCCTCATATCCGAAGACCGAAAGTGTTATTTTTAATATGATTTCCCTGGAATATATGGAACTGCTGACTGCCGCCGCAGGTTTCCAGACTGAAGACGCGGAACAGAATGTGCTGAAGAAGTACAAGGGAGAGTATGTTCTTGCAGTAGAAGGCAGCGTACCGAAAGAGGCAGGCTATCTGACCATCGGAGGCCGTTCGGGTGAAGACCTTCTGAGGGAGGCGGCCCAGAATGCCAAGGCTGTGATGGCGTTCGGGACGTGCTCTTCCTGGGGCGGGATCGCCAAAGCCAAACCGAATCCAACAGGCGCTCAGCCAATATCAGCCGTGCTGAAAGGTATTCCGATTATCCGCGTCCCCGGATGTCCACCGATCGCTGAAGTCATGACAGGTGTGCTTGCCAACCTCGTGACATTTGATCAACTTCCGGAAACCGATATGCTCGGACGCCCGAAAGCTTATTACCGTCACCGCATCCATGACAAATGCAACCGCAGAGCTTATTTTGATGCCGGGCTATTTGCAGAATCCTTTGACGACCCGAATCTTAAAGCGGGGTATTGCCTGTACAAACTCGGGTGCAAGGGACCAACCACTTACAATTCCTGCGCCGAGCTGCGCTGGAATGGTGGCGTCAGCTATCCGATCCAGTCGGGGAACCCATGCATTGGCTGTTCCGAAGCTGATTTCTGGGACAACGGGCCTCTCTATACGCATTTCGCTAAATTACCTCTGACACAGACGACGATTGATCCTGAAAAGTGGGGCGCCGGAATAACCGGAGCGGCGCTGGTCGGTGTCGGTGCTCATGCGGGAATAACAGCTGCAGTGAAACATCATAAAGAAAAGCAGCAGGATAAGGGTGATCAAGAATGAGTAAACGTGTGGTTGTCGATCCGATAACGAGAATAGAAGGACATTTGCGGATCGAGGCAGATGTGCAGAACGGAAAAATTACCGATGCTTTCAGTTCAGGAACCGCGATCCGCGGTATTGAACTGGTTGTTAAGAACAGGGATCCGCGTGATGTCTGGGCTTATGCGCAGCGTATCTGCGGCGTCTGTACGACGGTTCACGCGCTCGCAAGCATCCGGTCCGCTGAAGATGCGCTCGGAATTCGTATTCCGCCGAACGCCAGCCTGATCCGGAATATTATGAACGCGACAATTATTCTTCATGACCACGTGGTCCATTTTTATCATCTGCACGCGTTTGACTGGGTCGACGCGCTCAGCGCGCTGAAAGCCAATCCTAATGAAACAAGCCGGATTGCCCAATCTATTTCACCCTGGCCGAACTCGTCTCCGGGCTACTTCAAGAGTGTCCAGGATAAAATTAAGAAAGTTGCGGACAGCGGGCAGCTTGGGGTATTCGCCAATGGCTACTGGGGACATCCCGCCTACAAACTACCTCCGGAAGTCAATCTTCTGGCTGTTGCTCATTATCTCGAAGCACTGGACTGGCAGAAGGAAATTGTTAAAATTCACACCATCTTCGGAGGGAAAAACCCGCATCCGCATTATCTGGTCGGTGGCATGGCAACACCGTTGGATATTAACATGGACAACGGGATTCACTCGGAGCGGCTGGCTCAGATCGATCAGCTGATCTCCCAGGCTCATGACTTTGTCACTCAGGTCTATCTGCCAGATCTTATGGCGATTGGCTCTTTCTATAAGGACTGGGGAAAGATCGGCGGCGGTCTGAACAATTATCTGTGCTACGGAGACTTTTCGACAAAAGACATCCGTGACACTCAGCTTTACCGTGTGCCGAGAGGCATCATTCTAGGTGGCAACATGAACGAGGTCGTTGATGTCGATCCGCGTGATCCGAATCAGGTCAGTGAGCTGATTGATCACTCTTGGTACACTTATGACGGTAGCGGATCAGGTGGACGTCATCCGTGGAAGGGCGAGACGACAATGAATTATTCAGGTCCGAAGCCTCCGTTCCAGTATCTGAACACAAATGAAAAGTACAGCTGGGTCAAATCTCCACGCTGGAAGGGTAATCCGATGGAAACTGGCCCGCTCGCCCGGATTCTGGTCGGCTATGCGGCGAACCGCGGAGACTACCGCGCTGTTGTTGACGACGCACTGAAAAAACTGGGTGTTCCGCTCTCAACGATGCAATCGGCGCTCGGTCGCACAGTTGCCCGCGGCCTTGACGCGCAGATGATTGTAGGCTGGCTTCGCGACGATTTTAACAGCCTGATTAATAATATTAAAAACGGTGATCAGACGACTTTTGACAATTCAAAATGGGAACCGAAAACGTGGCCGGCGCATGCGTTTGGGGTTGGCACGGTTGAAGCTCCGCGCGGCGCGCTCGGACACTGGATTGAAATCAAAGACGGAAAAACGGCAAACTATCAAGCTGTTGTTCCGACCACGTGGAATGCTTCACCGCGGGACGATGCGGGAAAAATCGGCGCCTATGAATCTTCATTAAAAAATGTTCCGGTGGCCGACATGAATCAGCCTCTTGAAATTCTGAGAGTTGTGCATTCCTTTGATCCCTGTCTCGCCTGCGCTGTTCATCTGACGGATCTGGAGAATCAGAAGCTTACCTCGGTTCACGTGGAATGAGGAGGGAAAAGCGATGAAAACTCTGACAGATATCAAACCGGTGATCCGGCGTAAACTGGCTCAGGAACGGCTTGAAAATAAGGCAACATCCCTCGCCGATCAGCGGTCAGTCGCCGCGCGCGAACAGAATTCGGTCTATGTCTGGGAATTTCCGATCCGTATTTTTCACTGGGTGAATGCGGCTGCGATCATGATCTTGATGGTTACCGGTATTTATATCGGCCATCCTTTTATCACACCGGCAAATAATGGCGAAGCCTATTACAATTTCCTGATGGGCTGGGTGCGTGAAGTCCACTTTTTCACAGCTTTTGTCTTTACGGCGAATCTGATTTTCCGTCTCTACTGGACTTTCAGAGGCAACCATTATGCCAAATCACAGATTTTGCAGAAGACTTTCTGGACAGGGCTGATCGAAACGGTGAAGGGCTATCTTTTTTTACCCAATCACAAGCCGCACTATATCGGGCATAATCCGTTGGCTCAGCTCAGCTACTGGATTTTCGTCGGTGTTGGTTCGGTCATTATGGTGTTTACCGGCTATTATCTGCTGTTCCAGCCGCAGCCGGACACTATATTCGGCAAGGCTTTTGCATGGGTCATCTTCCCATTTGGCGGCTCGGACTATACCGTGCGTTCCTGGCATCATCTCGTAGCCTGGGGATTCATGCTGTTTGTTGTCATTCATGTTTATATGTCGATCCGCGAAGACTGGCTTGCTAAAAACGGGACCATGTCATCCATTTTTACCGGCTATAAATTTGAACCGGCGCATCGGGCGGAAGAAAAAGCGCAAGCTACGGAATCACCGGCCGCCGCTCCTGAAAGTGCAGAAAAGATTACAATCCTCGGCATCGGTAATGCCTTGTACACAGATGAGGGGCTGGGCGTCGCGGTTCTTCCCCGCCTTCAGGAAGCGCTAAAAGGAATCAACGATCTTGAATTTGTCGATGGGACGACCGAAGGCATGCAGTTACTCGGACCGGTCGAAGACACTCAGAAGCTGATTATTATCGATGCGATCAATGCCGGAAAAGAACCCGGAACGCTGGTGACGCTGTATAAAGAAGAGATCCCTTCGTTTAATGGAATAAAAATGTCGGTGCATCAGATCGGATTTCAGGAAGTTGTTTCAGCGGCTCAGCTGCGCGACCGCCTTCCGGAAAAAATGGTCATGTTCGGCATGCAGCCGGCGTCACTGGAGCTCGGCACTGAAATCAGCGAAACGGCAAAAGCGGCTGTTCCGTATTTGATTGAGAAAGTCAGACAACAGATTGACGAATGGCGTGATGCGTAATGGATCGGCGCTCTTTTCTGAAAGAACTGGTTCAAAGTCTGACGGATACCGGAAAAGAAATCGTGTACCCGCTTTTTGAGAACGATATTGATAAACTTGAGCGAGCGGCCGATGTGCTGACCGGTGTCAGCTGGATGCGCCTCGAATCCATTGAGCCGGGTTATCAGGAACAGATCTGCGCGGGCAGGATCATCAGCCTTTATCTTGCGGCTGACCGCCTGATCGCTTGCAGTAAAATATGTCCCGACTGCCATGAAACATTGCAGTGGATCGCCTACGACCGGCGGCTGACTTGTACAGCCTGCGGGCGAAGCTACACTTTTTCAGACAGTGAAGATTCGCTTCGGCCGAATACTTTTTCTGTTAAGAAAGAAGAAGGATCATGGTGGGTAGCACTTCCTGACAAAGGGGTGCCCACGGATGCATGAAATGGGACTCATGGAAGAGGCGCTTCAGATGGTCTCTGAAGACGCGGAAAAACATGGTTTGGAGACGATTGACAAAGTTTCGCTGATAGTCGGCGATCTGAGCAATGTCTTGCCGGACGCGTTGCGTTTCGCTTTTGATGCGTTTTGCAAAACAGGCGAAATACCACGGATTGGCGAGCGTGCTCAGTTAGAGATTATCAGGGAGAGAGGGCTGGCCCGATGCGCCCTTTGTGGCAAAGAATACGAACCGTCGGAATATCTGGCTCTGTGTCCGGAATGCGATATGCCCTTTGGCGTGATTCAATCCGGAGAAACGTTTAAAATTGAATCATATGAAGGGAGCTAAACCCATGAAGATTACATTGGAAAAAGATGTGATGGAAAACAACGACCGTGCCGCTGAATTCAATCGACAGCTGTTCAGACAGTCAAAGACACTGGTTATTAATATCATGAGCTCGCCGGGCGCCGGCAAAACGACCATTCTGGAAAAAACGGCTGCCGCTCTATCCGGTCAGTTCAGAATTGCGGTGATTGAGGGCGACATTGCCACAGAGCGCGATGCGGACAGAGTCAGGGCGACAGGTGTGCGAGCGGTGCAGATTGCGACTGAAGGAGAATGCCATCTTGATCCCAGGATGATCGCGAAAGTGCTTCCGGATATTAATCTCGAAGAAACCGATATCCTTTTTATCGAAAATGTGGGCAATCTTGTCTGTCCATCCGAATTTGATCTTGGGCAGGACCACCGGATCGTCGTGCTCAGCACACCGGAAGGGAATGACAAAATTCCAAAATATCCGCTGATGTTTCATGTTACGGAACTGGCGCTGATCAATAAAATTGATCTGCTATCCTATACTTCGTTCGATCTGGAAAAAGCGCAAGAGGACCTGAGAGGGATCAATCCTTCGTCACGGATCATGCCGCTATCGGCGAGAACGGGTGAAGGCTTCGACGATTGGCTTAACTGGGTGAAAGAAGCGTATCAGGCTTGCCAGAAGCGGTAAAGGTCACCGTCCGCGGTCGGGTTCAGGGCGTTGGCTTCCGGCCGTTTGTCTACAGGATCTCTCACGAGGAAGGCCTGGCCGGAACCGTTCAGAATAATATGGACGGTGTGCGGATTGTCTGGGAGGGCAACGGGGACGCAATCGAGCAGGCCTTGAAAAGGCTAAGAGCTGAAAAGCCCCGGCTGTCTCGGATTGACGAGGTGGCCATCAATCCGGCTGGTTTATCCGGATTGAGCGATTTTCAGATCATCGACAGTGACCGCTCCGGAAAATCGGAATTGGTGATACCCGTTGATTCGGCAGTCTGCGATGACTGTCTCAGAGAAATGCGTGATCCCAAAAACTTTCGGTACCGTTATCCGTTCATCAATTGTACTCAATGTGGTCCGAGGTACACCATTATTGAAGAATTGCCTTATGATCGGGTGTACACGTCAATGAAGGGCTTTAGAATGTGCGGCAAATGCGCGGAGGAATATAATAATCCGCTGAACCGCCGCCACCACGCGCAGCCGATTGCTTGCGATGCCTGCGGACCCCATCTGACGCTGCTCTCACCCGATGGAGAAACTCTTGGCGAACATGAAGACGCGCTGAAGGGGGCTGTCCGAACGCTCGAAAAGGGTGGAATTGTTGCCATTAAAGGGATCGGCGGATTCCATCTGGCCTGTGACGCGGCCAATCCTGATGCTGTAGCCAGGCTCAGGCAGCGCAAGGGCCGGCCGGATAAACCGCTGGCTATAATGGCGGCATCCGTTGAGGTGACGCAGAGGGTTGCCAGTCTTTCGGATGAGGAAGCGGATGTGCTGCAGTCGCCGGAAGCCCCGATTGTTCTTCTTGAGAAAAAGGATTCTTTTTCGGATGTGCTGCCGGAGGCCCTTGCTCCGGGTGTTCGTACAATCGGAGTGATGCTGCCTTACGCGCCATTGCACCATTTACTTTTTGACGATGGAAACTATTTATTTCTGGTCATGACGAGTGCCAATCCGTCCGGGCTTCCGATTCTCTACCAGGATGAGCGCGCTGTTCACTATCTGAACAGGATCGCGGATCAGATCCTGACCCACAATCGACCGATTCTTCACGCCATTGATGATTCAGTGGTGCGGATCGGAAGCCATACTCCATTCTTTCTGAGACGGTCCAGAGGCTATGTTCCCGACCCGATCAGCACGGAGCGGAAAGTGGATGGCATCGCGGCGCTTGGCAGTCAGATGAAAAATACATTTGCCCTTGGGCGAGGCAGCCAGATTTTTGTCAGCCCGCATCTTGGTGATCTGGCGGCTGTGGAAAGCATGGCCCACTATGAGGAGACGCTGGCTCATCTGACCCAATGGATGGGGGTTGATCCTCGGATCATTGCGATTGACAGGCACCCGGATTATAGCACCCGGGAAATAGCGGAACGGATGGACCGACAGGTGATCGAAGTGCAGCATCATCACGCACACCTCGTATCCTGCATGGAGGACAACGGGCTTACGGGTGAATGCCTTGGCCTAATTCTCGACGGGACCGGATACGGCGAGGACGGCAACGTTTGGGGTTTTGAAGTGCTGCACGGCGGAGCGTCCGGATATCAGCGGCTGGCACATCTTCGCTACACGCCGCTTCCCGGCGGTGACCGGGCAGTGACCGAACCGTGGCGCAACGCGGCGGCGATGCTGATCAGCCTGCTTGGGGAAAAGGGCAAGGGGATTGCGGCACAGCTTTTTCCGAACCAAGGCGCTGCGCTGCGCGTGATTGAACGAATGGTGGCTATGAAGCTGAACGCCCCTCTGGCGGGAACCTGTGGGCGCCTGTTTGACGCAGTCAGCGCGATGCTCGGCATCTGCAAGGTTTCGACCTATGACGGCGAAGCGGCGATTCTTCTGTCTGAATGCATCGGCAGTCATGGGGGGAAGATTGAGCCCTATCCCTACTTGGTGACGGATGAAAAGTTGATTGAAATTGATTTTTCTCCGATGCTGGAACAAATTGCCGATGATCGTCTGAATGGTCTACCGGTCGCGCAGATCAGCCTTCGTTTTCATGAAACAGTGGCGGTGGCCTGCGTCCGTGTGATCCGAAAGATCTATTCACGGCATCCGGAATTTGGAAAACGTGTCGCACTGTCCGGAGGGAGCCTTAATAATCCCTATCTGGCTGAGCGTCTGAACGAATGGTTGAGCGCGTCGGGTTTTGACGTTTATACCCATCACCGTATTCCGTGCGGAGACGGAGGCCTGTGCCTGGGGCAGCTGGCCGTGGCGGCGGAAATGCAATCTGGTAAATAATGATTCCCTTTGAAAATTGATAAAGTGATATATTAATAAAAAGGCATTACATAGGAGGATGAGCAGCATGTGTGTAGGCGTTCCTGCTAAAGTCATTGAAAAAAAAGAGTATACGGCACTTGTTGATGTCATGGGCACGAAAATGGAAGTCGGCATTCTGTTTGTGCCGGAAGTGGAAATCGGAGAATATGTGATTGTTCATGCCGGACAGGGCATGTCGATCATTGACCAGACCTTTGCGCATCAGAGTATCAGCGAATGGGAGAAGATGGCCCGTGCAGACGTTATTTGAACCGGCGGATCCTGCAGTAGCTAAGGAACTTGCGCAGAAGGTCATCGAACTGGCCGACCGTTGCAAAGAAAAATTTGGCGTGATGCCTGCTTTTATGGAAGTCTGCGGATCGCATACGATGGCACTGGCAAAAACCGGCGTGAAACTGATTCTCCAGGGACATGTCAATTTGATCTCGGGACCTGGCTGTCCGGTTTGCGTGACAGATCAGAAACAGATCGATGCAATGATTGAAGTCGCTGAATCGAACAACCGGATTGTTTGCACATTCGGGGATATGATACGCGTCCCCGGTTCGAAACGGAGCCTGCAGAGTGCGAAAACGGAAGGGCGTGATGTCCGGATCGTGTACTCGCCGCTTGATGCCGTCCGGATTGCTGAAGAAAATCCGGAAAAAGAAGTCGTCTTTCTTGGTGTCGGCTTTGAGACGACGGTCCCGGTGCTCGCGGCTGCGATTCAACTAGCCGCGCAGAAAAATCTGAAGAATTTTTCGATGTGGGCGACGACAAAACTCGTTCAACCCGTGCTCCGAACACTGCTCTCTGTCAAAAAAGTCAAAATCAACGGTTTTCTGCTTCCGGGCCACGTTTCCATCGTGCTTGGCGAACAGGCCTATCAGTTTCTGATTGATGAATTCCGGATGCCCGGCGTGATCAGCGGGTTTGAACCCGTAGAGATGCTGAGTGCGATCTATAAATTGTTGAAAATGGTTTATGAAGACCGCCCGGAAATCCTCAACAATTATAAGAGCGTCGTTCGTTTGGAGGGCAACAAAACGGCGCAGAAAATCATGAATGAATTCTTTCAGCCCTGTGACGAGGCTTGGCGAGGCATCGGCGTCATTCCGCAGAGCGGTCTTGAAATTCGCGAGAAATACAGCCGTTTTAATGCCAAAGAGAAGTTTAACATTAAGGTCGGAGAGCCGAAGAAGACGCTCTGCCGTTGCGGCGACATGATCTGCGGCTTGGCATCTCCCGAAGAGTGCGTACTGTTTGGAAAAGCCTGCACACCGCTTCATCCGATCGGGCCTTGCATGGTTTCCACAGAAGGCAGCTGCGCGGCTCATTATTCATACATGAGAAAGGAAGGATGATCGATGGAACGCAAAGTGACACTGGCTCATGGAGACGGCGGGGAACTGGCCCACAAGCTGATCCAGCAAATCTTTGTTTCTGCGTTCGGCAACGGAAATGACGCTCGCTTCGACTCGGCATTTCTATCGCTGAACAGTGGAGAGATTGCGGTCACCACTGACAGCTTTGTTGTCCGACCGCTTTTCTTTCCGGGAGGCGACATTGGCAAGATCGCTGTTTCCGGAACGATTAATGATCTGGCGGTTGCCGGAGCCATTCCCCTTTATATGACTGTGGGGTTTATCATCGAAGAAGGTTTTCCATTCGCCGATTTGAGAAAAATCGTCCGATCACTGGCTGAGGAAGCTGAAAAAGCGGGTGTCCGTGTAGTCGCCGGCGATACAAAGGTTGTGGAAAAAGGCGGGGCCGACGGCGTTTATATCAATACAACCGGAGTTGGCCTGCAGCGTGTTTCAGGAGCCATTGACCCTTCCAGAATCGAGGCGGGGGACGATATCATTATCAGCGGAACACTCGGTGATCACGGCATTGCCATACTCGCTGCCCGCGGCGAACTCGGGCTGATGACGGATCTTCAAAGTGACTGCGCCCCGCTGAACAAAATGATCCATTCAGTCATTGAAAAGGGCTGCGATGTGAAAATGATGCGTGATCCGACACGCGGGGGCGTAGCGACAACACTTGTGGAAATCGCCGAAGATTTTAGTTCCGTTCTCGAGATCGAAGAACAGTCGCTTCCGATACGTAATGAAGTCAGAGGAGCCTGCGATATTCTCGGATTTGATCCGCTTTATCTGGCAAACGAAGGAAAAGTGATTATGATCGTTTCCCATTCGGATTCTGAAAAGGTTCTGGATACACTGCATCGTTTCCCTGAAGGAGAGAATGCTGTGGTCATCGGACATGTCACGGGCAAGGGAATCGGACATCTCCTGCTCGAAACACCGCTTGGCAGTAAGAGAAGGCTTCACCGCCTTTCGGGCATGATGCTTCCGAGGATTTGCTAAAACATCGTACATTTGTTTTTGTCCCTCAGTTAATTGGAGCGGAAGGCGCGAGACTCCTGCGGGATCAGCGAGCCAGGTGAGACCCCGCAGCGAAGGCACCGAGCGAGGAGGCTCACGGATCGCCCGCGGAAAACGAGCGTCTGGAGCGAAAAACAACAGACAAGTTTAACAAAACCAAAAAAATTAAGTGACATAAGTGAGGAGTGAATAATAATGGGACTTGGTAATATTGGCTTTCCTGGATTAATTATGATACTAGTCATTGCTCTGATTATTTTTGGGCCGTCAAAACTTCCGGAAATCGGCAAAGCATTTGGAAAATCTCTGAGAGAGTTTAAAAAAGCAACAACAGGCCTGGCATCAGATAACGAGGAAGAAGCATCAGAAAAGAAAAAAAATCTGACGGAAGCCCATACGGAACAGGCGAATAGCGAAGAAAAAAAAGGATGAAGGAAGCCGGATCGATATGAAAAAAAGCGGCCAAGGCATGACACTGCTGGAGCATCTGAATGAACTTCGGAAGCGATTCATCATTATTCTGGCAGCTTTCATCGTCAGTTTCGGCATCTCTCTGATCTTTGTACGCAAACTTTATTACTGGCTGATCTATGATCTGGGGATCCATGGGAAACTGACCGTTCTCGGACCGACAGACATCATGTGGGTTTATTTTATGCTTGCCGGTGTCATCGCTCTGGCTGTTACGATACCTATTACCGCATGGCAGCTCTGGATCTTTGTTTCGCCAGCACTGACAGAAAGAGAGCGGAGAATTGCATTGTCTTATATTCCTGCTATCTTTCTTCTGTTTATCTGCGGCATCTGTTTTGGTTATTTCGTTGTTTTTCCGAATATCCTTCGCTTTCTGGTGTCGCTCAATGCTGGTATGTTCACAGTCATGTTCACCACACAAAAATATTTCGAATTTTTAATGCAAATTGTTGTTCCTTTCGGGATCCTTTTTGAAATCCCGGTGGTCGTCGTATTCCTTACCAATCTAGGCATCCTGTCACCGGCCCGGATGAAGAAGATGAGAAAAATAGCGTATCTTTGTCTGGTCGTTCTGGCAACGATGATTTCTCCTCCGGAATTCATCTCCCATATGCTTGTGGCGATCCCTCTTCTTTTGCTTTATGAAATCAGTGTGGCATTGTCGGGGTTCGCGTACAGAAGGAGAATGAAAAGGATGGCCGCGGCTGAAAAGGATCTGCCTGTGACTCTCTGAACAGATCCGCAGGGATATGGATAAAATATCTGCATTTAGTTGCGGCAGGACAGCCCATATGTTAAATTAAAAATAGTGGATTTTGAACGTTGATCCGAAGATTGGGGCGAGTTGATGCATACATTTTTGTTGATTCTGATGATTGCCGCTGCAGTCATCATGGTGGTACTGATTATGATGCAGAGGAGCCGCGGCGACGGCCTGTCCGAGGCGATTACCGGAGGCGCGGAACAGCTTTTCAGCAAACAGAAAGCTAGAGGCATTGAAGTTGGCCTGAACCGGTTGACAATCTTTTTTGCCGTCATCTTTTTTGTTTGTGCTTTTTTGCTTGGGTACTTTTTTAAATAACCGAATAAGATGCATCCAACCGGAAAGACGGCCATCGAGGCTGCCGCTCCGGTTTTTGTCATTCATGATTAAATGCGGACTGCGTTCCATGATTTTCCGGCCGGTTTTAGACCTGAACGCTCGGATGGCGTATAATGGAAACAGATAATGGCAGAAAGCGGCGAATCCCCTCCTTACACGCTGTCCGTCAGGAGACAGGGGATGCAAAGGGAGGTCCTTCTATGGCGAAAATCAGGCCGCCCAGGCCATTTCTGTTTGAAGGGGGAAAGCGGGCCGTTTTACTGCTTCATGGGTTCACCGGAAATTCCGCGGATGTCCGCCAGATTGGCAGGTTCCTGAATAAGCGGGGTTATACTTGCTACGGACCGCATTACTCCGGGCACGGCGTTCCGCCGGAAGAACTGGTTAAAACGACGCCGGATGACTGGTGGTGGGATGTGCAGGAGGCTTATCAGTTTCTGGAAAATTCCGGTTTCAGGGAAATTGCGGTCTGCGGCCTTTCAATTGGCGGAGTATTTTCCCTTAAATGTGGCTACACTTTTCCTGTAAGAGGTATCGTTCCAATGTGCGCGCCGGCGGATACCAGCAATGAAAGCAGACTTTATGCCGGAGCCATCGGGTATGCACGGAATTATAAGATGTATCAGGAGGAACCCCGGTCGCAGATTGATACCGAAATGGCGGCTGTGAGCGAAAAAATGCCCGAACTTCTGTCGGCGATCGGCGTCCTGATCCGTGAAGTACGTTCGAATCTTCACCGTGTTACAGCCCCGGCGTTTATTGTTCAGGCTGCCCTTGATGAAATGATCAATCCGGACAGCGCCGATATTATCTATCATGAAATACAATCGAAAATCAGACAGCTCAAGTGGTACGGGCAGTCCACTCACGTAATTACGTTGGGAACAGAGAAAGCGCAGCTGCACGAGGATATTTATGCGTTTCTTGAAAGCCTGGATTGGTCTGTTTCCTAAAGGACAGGGAGGTTTATATATGGCGGAAGAACGCATTTCAAAAATTCTGGATTATATGCGGGAAGAAACATACCGGCCGATGACACTGGAGGAATTAGAAGAAGCTTTCAGCGTCAGTGATTCGGAAGGATTTACTGAATTTGTAAAAATACTGAACGAAATGACCGAGCAGGGTCTGGTGATTAAAACCCGCTCGGACCGGTACGGATTGCCGGAAAAAATGAATCTGATGAAAGGCCGCGTGCAGAGCCACGCCAAGGGATTCGCTTTTATCATTCCAGAAGACGAGAAGATGGACGATGTCTTCGTCGGACCAAATGATTTGGCCGGAGCGATGAATGGGGATACCGTTGTTGTCCGCGTTTCCTATAAAACCTCCGACCGCGGGGATCGGGCTGAGGGTACAGTCATCCGGATTCTGGAACGGGCAATCAAGCAGGTCGTCGGCACGTTCAACGCGGGCAAGCACTTCGGTTTTGTTATACCCGACGATAACCGGATTAATGGGGATATTTTTATTCCCGAGAATGCGGAACACGGCGCCATGGAAGGACATAAGGTCGTCGCTGAAATCACGAAATACCCTGAAGGGCGTAAAAATGCCGAGGGCATGGTCACCCAGATTCTCGGCCACAAGAATGATCCCGGGGTTGATATTCTGTCGATCATTTATAAGCATGGCCTGCCGCTTGAATACCCTCCGGAAGTGATGTCGGAAGCGGAAGCGATTCCGGAAGAGATCTCGGATAAGGACCGTGCCGGCCGGCGTGATCTGCGTGACGAAACGATTGTGACGATCGACGGGGAAGATTCCAAGGACCTTGATGACGCAGTGACCGTGGCTAAGCTTGAAAATGGAAATTATAAATTGGGCGTACATATCGCCGATGTCAGTTACTATGTGACAGAGGGTTCAGCTCTTGACGCGGAAGCGTACGAGCGGGGCACGAGTGCCTATCTTGTCGACCGTGTGATTCCAATGATTCCGCACCGGCTCTCGAACGGCATCTGCAGTCTGAATCCTCAGGTCGATCGACTGGCAATCAGCTGCGAGATGGAGATCGATCCTCAGGGCATTGTGGTCGCCCACGACATTTTCCCGAGTGTGATCCGCACGACGGAGCGTATGACGTACAACAATGTCAGAAAGATTCTGAAGCGCGAAGATGAGGAAGTGCTCGAACGCTATCATGATCTGATTCCTTTCTTTGACCTGATGGCTGAGCTTGCGAAGGTACTCGAGAAGCACCGACAGGATCGCGGCGCGATTGACTTCGACTTCACCGAAGCAAAAATCATTGTCGATGAGGAAGGTAAACCGACCGACGTGGTCATCCGCGAGCGGACGGAAGCGGAGCGGCTGATTGAATCCTTCATGCTCGCGGCCAATGAAACGATCGCGGAACACTTTGAAAAACGTCAGCTGCCGTTCCTCTATCGTGTCCACGAGGAACCCAATCCGGAGAAACTTCAGAAGTTCTTTGATTTTGCGGTGAATTTCGGTTATGTACTGAAAGACTCGCCGGAGCACGTCCATCCCCGTACACTCCAGTCTCTGCTGGAAAAGGTCAAGGGACAGCCGGAAGAAGCTGTCATCAGCACGGTAATGCTTCGGTCGATGGCAAAAGCGAAGTATGACGATAAATGCCTCGGACACTTCGGGCTTTCAACCGAATACTATACCCACTTCACCTCGCCGATCCGCCGCTACCCGGACCTTACCGTCCACAGGCTGATTCGCAAGTATTTGTTTGATGGGCATACGGACGGCAAAACGCAGGCTTTTTGGAAAGCACAGCTTCCGGAAATTGCTAAAAGCACATCTGCCAGCGAGCAGCGCGCGGTGGAAGCGGAACGTGATACGGACGATCTGAAAAAAGCTGAATTTATGCAGGATAAAGTCGGGCAGACCTTCGACGGTGTCATCAGCGGCGTCACGAACTTCGGACTCTTTGTTGAACTTCCGAATACGATTGAGGGTCTGGTGCACATCAGCTATCTGACAGATGATTACTATCGCTACAGCGAAGAAAATATGGCGCTGATCGGCGAACGGACAGGTCATCTGTATAGAATCGGCGATGAGATACAGGTGAAGGTGCTTGACGTCAACATGGAAGAGCACGCCGTTGATTTCGAAGTTGTCGGCATGAAGCCGCAGAAACCGAGAGTGCACAAATCACGTCCGACCATCATTCAGGGAAAAGCCCCGGATGACGGAAAGAAAAAGCGGTTTGGCGACAAGCCTTCCGCCGGACGACCGGACCATCGAAAGTCTTATCAGAACAGTAATGGTGGCGGTAACCGGAATTCCGGTGTCAAGAACAGGCCGCATTTCAAAAGTAAAGGCAGAAGCAAATAAAACATGATCAAAGGAGAATCCGATGCGATTCTCTTTTTTTTTGCGTGTCAAAACTCGCTTGTGTATGATAAATTTTTGGTCTTGTGGAGGTACCCAAAGTAAAGATTTGTTATAATGAAAGGAGATGGAAGCGCATAAATCGCGAAGTGTTCTATTAGCGATCCGGGAGTAGTGGAAGCTTCGGAATGATGGAACAAACGATAGATGACCAGGAGGCCCTCAATGATGAAACTTTTGGCTATGGATATGGATGGGACATTATTAAACAATCAGCGAACGATCAGTTGGGACAATTTGAAAGCGCTACGTTTTGCAAGATCAAAGGGTGTCACACTAGCCATTGCTTCAGGACGTGCTTTTTTTGATATTAAAAATCTAATGCGTGAAATTGATATGGAAACGCATATCATCGGAACGAATGGGGCGACGATCCATACCATTGATGGCAAATTGCTGGGCGCGGCTTCCCTTGATCGTCCAGAAGCTCTGGACATTGTCGCTCATTTGGTGGAACAAAAGTATTATATCGGCGTCTATTCAGAACATCATATCTATGTCCCTGAAGATGGAACAGACTGGCTGCATGAGGAACTCAAACGCTTGCACATTCACGAGGACCGCTCGGTAGGGTTTCAGGGGGCTACCCGTGATGATTTTTATCGATTCTTCAGCGACTGGCATGAAATCAAGGCTAGAGGGTCCGAAATTTTTAAAATCATCATTTGTTCCTATGATGATGCGAAACTTCAGAAAGCGCGCAGTTTTTATGAAGCGAAACATCGCTATAGTATTGTGACCAGCGGTGTGGGGAATTTTGAAATCATGGCTCAGAATGTATCGAAAGGCAATGCACTTTATCAACTTGCTAGCTACCTTGACATACCGCTCAGCGATGTCATGTCAATCGGCGATAATTATAACGACCTCTCCATGTTCGAAGTATCCGGTGTCTCAGTCGCAATGGGTAATGCCGATGATGTGATCAAAAGCAAATGTGACCGGGTGACGCTGAACTGTAATGAAGACGGTGTGGCACATGCTATTTATGAGGAACTGAACAGAAAGTAAGGCCTGAAGCGGCCAGAGCTCGGGGATTCATCTGATAGGGGATGATTTGACTTGAAAAAAACATTGAGGTATCTGATTTTTTTTGCTGCCAGCTTTGTGATCCAGTGGATATGGTATACGATGGTGACCCCGGGTACACATAAATCTTTGCTGAACATGCTGCTCGCTTCTCTCGTTTTTGTTTTCATCCTGTTTATACTTGACCTAGTTCCCAAAAAAAGATAGGGTGAAGGTGAACTACTCGGCTATGAATAGCCAAGCTTCTGGGAACACAGCTCACTTGCTTCGAAAATGCTGAAGTAGAGGCCACTGCTTTTTACCATGGTTCGTCCCGAACCCGCCGGCTCACTGCTTAACGGCCAAAAGCGAGCTGCTTGATATTGATCGCTGCGTTGACATCTCGGTCGTGGTGCGTGCCGCATTGCGGGCACGTCCATTCCCGGATAGCCAGGACTTTCTTTCCATCGTCATGCCCGCACGTGGAACAGATCTGTGACGTTTTGTACGGATTCACAAGCTTGAGCTCTTTGCCGTACCACGCACACTTATAGGTGAGCTGCCGCCGGAGCTCGCCCCACGCTTGGTTGGCGATCGCCCGGGCGAGGGTATGATTCCGAAGCAAATTTTTAGTTTTCAAGTTCTCCAGGGCGATCCGGTCATACGTTTTCACGAGTTGGGTCGTCAATTTATGGAGCTTGTCCGCCCGCTGGTTCGCTATTTTTTCATGAATCAGAGCGACTTGAAGGCGGGCTTTGGCTACGTTTTTAAAATCCGCCAAGGTGCGGGGTACGGGCACCTTTTGGTGGTGGTCCCAGGCAATAGCCTTTTTCGCTAGCCGTTGCCGCCGGGCTAATGTTTGCTGCCAAAGGCGAAGCTTATGCGCCAAGAGCTTGTCATGACGGCAGGTGCCCTGTCTTTGAACATCCGAACCCACGAGCAGGTCTTTTACGCCTAAATCATAGCCGACGGTTTGGCCGGTTTTGGGGAAGGCTTGGTTTTCGCCTTCCACGGTTAAGACGGCAAAGTATTTCCCTGTCGGCGTGCGGCTCAGGGAGACCTGTTTGATCGTTTCAGGGGGCCGTTGTCCTGCTTTAAAGCGAAGGATCCCCAGTTTCGGTAGACGAATCCCATGATGGCCGACGGGCTGGATGTTGCCATTCACGCACTTGGAGGTATAGCTCTGCCGAAAGAATCGTTTGGCTTTGAACTTAGGATGCTTCTTCTCCTTCTTAAAGAAAGCAATAAAAGCATCCGTTAAATATTTGTTGACCATCTGGAGACTGGTACTCTCTGCATCCTTAAGGAATGGATGTTCTTTTTTCAGTTGAGGGAGTAAGTTGTTCAGCTCATAGATGTGTAAAAAAGAAGCCTTGGGATTATTTTCTTGCCGCTCATTGAGCATTGCCAGCATCTGATTCCAAACAAAACGCACACAGCCAAAGTTTTGAGCCAATTGCTGGCGTTGCTGTTTATTGGGATAGATTCTCAATTTTAAGCCCTTCGTAACCATGGGATTCACCTCCTTCTGAGATGATTATAGCACACATGTTCTCGTTTTAACACAACAAGGTTGGTGATCTTATCTCTATGGGGTTGCCCAAGACGCGGATTCATCTCGTCATTAAAATGGACGAGTTTTCTCCACTGGCAACCTTTAAAAAAAGGCTGCGCTTGCGGCGCACCGTATGCTTAGCCTATAATGATTAGATGGTAGCAGTCAGGCAGGTGGAGAAAATGGTAAATGTTGAGGGCCGTGTCCTTGCTCAGAACCGCAAGGCACATCACGATTATTTTATCGAACAGACCGTGGAATCCGGAATTGTTTTGCAGGGAACGGAAATCAAGTCGATCCGCAAAGGAAAAGTCAATATCCAGGATGCCTTTGCCCGCATCGAGAACGGTGAAGCGTATCTTTACAATATGCATATCAGCCAGTATGAACAGGGAAACCGGTATAATCATGAACCGCTCAGAACGCGTAAGCTGCTGATGCATCAGAAAGAAATCAGGAGATTGGGCGCCGATGCGGATAAACCGGGCTACGCACTGATTCCGCTTAAAGTTTATTTGAAAAATGGCTTTGCAAAAGTGCTTGTCGGTCTCGGACGAGGCAAAAAAATGTTTGATAAGCGGGAAACGCTAAAGAAACAGTCAGCGGAGCGTGAAATTGCAAAAGCCTTCCGCGCCCGGCAGAAGATGTGAGCGTTTAAATCTGAATGGGACAGCCATGCGTCGCAAGGATCGGGCAGAATCTTTGACGCGGGTTGTCCTGTTTATTTACGATTAAAGTAATCTGTAGAGGAGCTGGTGATTCTTTTGAAAAAGATTCAAATCGGGAAAACGGATCTGCGGGTCCGTTCTTTAGGACTCGGAACCAACAAAATCGGTGGATACAACCTGTTCCCAAATCTGGATGATGAAACAGGCAAAAAAGTCGTGCAAACGGCCATTGATCATGATGTTGAAATGATCGATACGGCGTATATGTATGGTCTCGGCCACTCGGAAGAACTGATCGGTGAAGTGCTGCAGCATAATGACCGCGACAAAGTGGTTCTGGCATCCAAGGCGGCGCAGCAGGTAGCAGAAGACGGAACGGTCACGCTGAATAACACACCGGAGTTCCTGACCAAGTCCGTGGATGAAGCCCTGAAACGTCTGCAAACCGACTATCTGGATATCTTCTACATTCATTTTCCAGATCAAGAGACACCTAAAGCCGAAGCGGTCGGTGCGCTGCAGCGACTGAGAGAAGCCGGAAAACTTCGCGCCATCGGTGTGTCAAACTTCTCTCTGGCGCAGGTTAAAGAAGCGAACGCAGACGGCTACGTGGATCTCGTGGAGAATCAATATAATTTATTGCAGCCGGACGCCACGAACGAACTGGTTCCCTATCTGAATGAAAAAAATATATCCTTCGTACCATACGAACCGTTTGCCGCTGCGCTCCTGACCGGCCGGTATTCACTGGAAAACCTGCCTCACTTTGAGGAAGGTGACCATCGTCTGAAGATTGAACTGTATGAACCGGATCAATTGAAAAAGAATGTGGCCAAGGTCGATCAGCTGAAGCCGATTGCCGCTCGCTACGATGCAACGGTTGCGCAGCTTGTTCTGGCATGGTATCTCAAGAACCCGAAAATTGGCCCGGTCATCCCCGGCGCGCGTACCCCTGAACAATTATTGAGCAATGTTAAGGCTTATGATGTTCAGCTGAGCGATGCGGACTATGAAGCCGTGGCTAAAATTTTTGCATAAATTGAAAAGGTAAAAGAGATTTAGGCTGTGCGCCTGGGTCTTTTTTTGTTTGAAGAGCTTTGGAAATCGGTCTTCACTGGGAAGAAATCGGTCTTCATGCCGATAAATCGGTCTTCACTGGGAAGAAATCGGTCTTCATGCCGATAAATCGGTCTTCACGAGAAAAAATCGGTCTTCCTGTAAATAAATCGGTTTTCACAAAAATAAAATCGATGTTCAGAGCTTAGATGGGCGTTATTCATTGCAACCTGAGTTTATAAAATTTCGGAACAACTTAATCCTATTAGTCAACAAGGGATGCCCGTGAAAGGCATCCCTTGTTGATAATATTCGGTCTTAAATATTATTTGTGTGCCACAAGCATAAATCTTGAGGCATTTGTTTCAATTCCCTTATCCGCTGTATGAGTTTGGATGAACGCATCAAGAAATTTAAAATCTTCTTTGCGTTCTCCAAAATCAGGCACAATTGGTGTATGCTTTAACAAAAAAATCAAGTCTTCTGGACGGGAATAGTACTCAGTCACATTGGACTCAAACGTTTGTATGTTGCTGAATCCTGCGCTTTGTAATGCCTTGATGTACTTTTTCCTCAATGTTCCTTGTGGTATTCCGTAAGCTTGACCTCTGCCAAAAAATTCTTTGATATTCGACTTGTCATTCTCACTTACTTGTTGCGTCAAGAATATCCCATCTTGAGCCAGAACCCGAGACACTTCTTTTGCACTGAAGTCGGAATGCCTGCACGTGACCAAATCGAAGAATTGGTCTGGAAAATCAAGTCGTGTTGCGTCCATTAGCAAAAACCGGACGTTCTCTTTCTTTTGCTTCTCCAGATTTGTCATGGCTGTTGCAATCATTCCTGAGGAACAATCGATACCCACCAGAAGTAATACAGAATTGCTTATAGATAATGCGGCTTCTCCGCCTCCAGTGCCGATATCGAGTAATATCTCAGATCCTTTGGCTTTTTCAACAACATGGCTAAAGAGGTTTACGCTCTTTCCCTCAGTTAGAGACACTACCTTGCTGAAATTCCAGCCGTTCTCAACACCAACTCGATCATAGAACGCTTTATAATTAAATTCTTTCATCCTCATATCCACCCTTCAAAATTAACAGGCACCAGACGCAGAGTGCCTGGTTTTTCCATGAATGCTTGGCGCCCATTCAAGTTCTAAGTTTCATAACGACCAAAGGGCAAACTCCACCCTTGATGGCTGGCACGCGTTTTTACCCAGCCCGAAACTTAGATACTTCGAATGATACGGAGAAACATCCGCTTCACACCTCTTTTGAAAGATTGGATCCATTATATCACAAAGCGATCAACGGTCTTAGTCTGGTATTTCATTCCTCTTCTCACTAGTGCCGCAAAGAAAAAATAATGTATCACAATAAATCATAATTTTATGCAGTCAGCAACAATGCACAAAGTAAATCTGTTCCTGGAGAGTAATGAAAACAATAGATAGGGCAGAGGCATAGTGTTGACGCAACGCGTTTCTAGAGAATAGAACTAATTATTGGAAAATAATGAAAGCGAATTGCTTGCATCCATCTCGTTAATCAGTTTATAAAGAGAATAATAAAGTGAATGGGGGATAAGCAGATGCCGCTGCCTGGTCAGAATATAGATACTCCATTAATGACATCAATTCTTGTTACAAAATGCCACATTCCCAAAATAAAAACAGAAACGCTTCTCCGACCAAGATTAGCTGCGCTGTTAGATCAAGGGATACAAAGAAATTTGACTTTTATTAGCGCGCCGGCAGGCTATGGAAAATCGACGTTGCTTGCTGAGTGGACATATCGACTGGATCATCGTCCGGGTTGGCTCTCTTTAGAACAGGCAGATAACAATCTTGTTCGTTTTTGGCGGTACTTGATTGCATCAATAGATGTTCAAGACTTTGGTTTTGAAAAAAGAGCGCTGCCTTACTTAAATATGCTCTATCCAACCGATTTTGAGCAGGCCCTCAACATGATTTTAAACGAGCTGCAGAAGACAGAACAAACACTTGTGTTGATCTTGGATGATTTTCACTTCATAACAGAAAAAAGCTTAGTCTCGTCTTTTTCCTATTTTATAGAACATTTGCCTGATCACGTCCATCTTTTTATTGCTAGCCGAACGGAACCTCCTTTTCTATCGGCGAAGCTGCAAACCAATCAACTTTTGCACCGCATAGATGCAAAGGATCTATCATTTACCAATGCGGAGGGTGCTGATTTTTATCTTCGCTGCATGAAGCTGCATTTGGATCAGAAAGTAATTGCGGACTTGGTGCAGCGAACGGAGGGCTGGGTGACAGCTCTGAAACTGGCTGGAATGGCATTGCAGTATCCGGATCAAACGTTAACTAATATTCAAAACTTTTCCGGAAATTTTCGTTTGTTGGAGCAATATTTGCTTGAAGAGGTTTTTCATCAGCAAAGTGAACCGGTACAGAAATTTCTGATGGAATGTGCCGTTCTTAAACGAATGAATGCTCATCTATGCAACGCGATTACTGGCGAAGACAATGGGCAGGTAATGCTTGATGATCTGGAACATGCCCAGCTCTTTCTGACTCCATTGGACGAAGTGCATGGCTGGTATCGGTTCCATCATTTATTCTCTGAATTTCTACAACATAGGATGAAGCGAACGAATCCTGATCGAATTTCATTACTGTATCTGAATGCAGGAGAATGGTGTGAAGAGCAGCTTTCTGAGGAAGAAGCATTAGAATACTACATAACCGGAGAACATTTTGAACCTGCTTTACGTTTGTTGGGAAAAATGACAACGAAAATGTTGCGTATGGAATGGTCACTATTAAAATCATGGTTGTCCAAGATACCTAGGGCAATGCTTTTGGAATGTCCATCACTCTACTTTTCCTACGCACTCTCCTTACTTTACGGTGATAAAAGGTACAATTTAGTCGAAAAAATGCTTAGTGAAGCGGAGAAACAGTTTGATCGTTTGTCAGGCAGTTGGACGACGGATGAAAAGAATAATTTTTGGGGCAGTTTTTATTTTGTAAAGGCATATTTTTCTGCGGAGGCATTACACGACATGAATCTGGTCGTTCAGAATATGAAGCGTTCCAGACAATTTAATCCGTCGGGACCGAAACTCGTTTTCGCCCAGAAAAATATGGGCACGCCTTCCATGGTCAAAGATCATGTTGCGCCGCCTGAAGGTCAATTGCATCGTTCACTTCTGACTCCTTTTTACCAAAATATAATCGCAACGGTGGATGATCTGGATTTGGGATCTCCGGCAAGGGTCGGACTCTCTGAGTTCCTTTATGAATGGGATGACCTTGACGAAGCTGAATCTACATTAAATGTCGTTTTTGAATCAACAGATTTTAATAATCCAGTTGCTTCCGAAGCGTTGGTACCCGCGTGGCTATTGCATTCCCGCATCAAAAAAGCTCAAGGATTATTGGTTGAAGCCGAGCAAATCTTGCTGCAGGCAAAGAGGAATTGTATGGTTCTAGGGGTTCCCTCGGCACTGATCTATTTCGATGCAGAGCTGTCCGATCTTGCTCTAAAGAAGGGGAATATGGAACCGGCGGATGAATGGATCAAGCACTATTCGCTGTCCATTAATGATGAATTATCAGTCGCTCGGCTGTTCGAATATCTTTTCTTGCTACGTATTTTAATTATTAAAAATTCCTTTGAGGAGGCGTGGGCATTTTCTGAAAGGCTTAGAACGGTCTCCTATAAGGGAGAACGTGTTTTCTATTGGACGGAAGTCATGATCTTACAATCAATTCTTCTGCAGAAGATGGGAAAAACAGAGTTCGCTCTTGAAAAGTTGAGAACAGTATTAAGTCGAACGGAACCCGAAGAATTTATACGCATCTTTGTCGATGAAGGGAAGCCGATGGCAGAATTACTTTCCCAGTATGTCCGGTTGCCGAAGGGCATACAAACCGGAGGCGCGCCATCTCTGAATTATATTCGCTCACTCCTGTCTCGTTTTAGAAACAAGATAGGTGAGTTGACGGAGGATCAGGCCTCTGTCGTGGTCAATCCGTTGACTGACCTTTTAACGGAACAGGAAAGTAACGTGCTGCAATTAATTGTACGAGGAATGAAGAACAAAGAAATTGCTGAAAAACTGAATATCAGCTATGGCACGGTCAAAACGCATATCAATAATGTATACAGTAAACTCGACGTTCACAGCCGATTGGCAGCGATTCGAAAAGGAAAAGAATTGGGACTTTGAATTTATTCACGAAAGATCCACCCCTGTCTCTACCCGAGGGTGGATCTTTTTTTTGACATTTTTAGATATAATTTTATACGAAAGAGTGATGTGACATATATCACAATGAACACTATTTATGAAATTTTCTATAAGAAAGGAGATGATCCAACAAACATGCATTCGAAAAAATACTCTTTTATTTTTCTTGCTTTTATAATGTTGCTATCACCAATTGTTCAATTATTTACCTATCCCCAAGTAGGGCTTGCGGCTGCCTCGAGCTTCGCCGGGGGTAACGGAACAGCAGAGGATCCATGGATGATCGCAACACCGCAGCAATTGGATAATGTACGTAATGATTTATCTGCCCACTATCAATTGGTAAATGATATTGATTTGTCATCGTATGTATCATCAAGCGGTGCGGGTTATCATGGCGGTGCCGGCTGGGAACCGATCGGAAATGAATCAACCACTTTCACAGGTACATTTGATGGGCAGGGGCACAAGATCATCGGACTTCAGATCAATCGTCCTTCGAGCAATTTTATTGGACTGTTTGGTGATGTCGGCCTTGGGGGAAAGGTTGAGGATATCGGAATAGAGGGCGGCAGTGTCAGTGGAAATATGCACATTGGCGGATTGGCAGGCTCAAACGATGGGGGAAGTATTGTTAACTCCTATTCTTCATGTATCGTATATGGTGATCGTGGAACAGGAGGTCTGGTGGGACGTAACCTGGGCAATATTACCAACACCTATGCGACTGGAAATGTAAACGGCCGCGATGGCGCCGGTGGACTTGTTGGTTATGGATATGGAGGCGGCATCAATAATACCTACGCAACGGGTCGTGTGAACGGCACATCTTCTGTCGGCGGCCTTGTAGGCATTAATGCCGGATCCACAATTCTGAACAGCTTTTATAATACTGAGACAACGGGTCAATCCGATACTGGCAGGGGGACACCGAAGACAACAGCAGAGATGAAGACCAGCTCAACCTACACAGATGCCGGTTGGGATTTTGACAATACGTGGGGTATTAATTCGGCGGTAAACGGCGGCTATCCATTTTTTGTTTCACACTATTTAGTGACCTATAATGACAATGGCAGTACTGCAGGGAGTGTGCCGACCGACAATAATGCGTATAAGGAACAAGATACCGTTACCGTACAGAACAATACTGGCAATCTAGGAAAAGACGGGTACACTTTCGATGGCTGGAATACAAAGCCGGACGGGAGTGGAACGACTTATGCGCCAGGTGCTCAGTTAACAATGGGTACATCCGATGTAACACTATATGCCAAGTGGACAAAAAACTTTTACTTAATAACGTATAACGGGAACGGAAGTAACGAGGACGATATAACATACACCACTCCCCTATCGGAACCGGGTACACAATTTGACGTTGTGGCTAATCAATTTACCCGATCTGGTTACAGTTTTACTGGATGGAATACCAAAGCGGATGGAAGCGGCACGACTTACCAACCTGGCGACAAATACACTTTAGGTACATTCAACGTGACAATGTACGCCCAGTGGGCTCCTATAGCGCAATACCACGTAGCATATGACGGAAACGGCAATGACGGAGGCTTTGTTCCACCTCAGTCGGTACTTACCGCATCAGGTGATACAGTAACTGTACAAGGAAATCTCGGTGAACTTAGCCGATCCGGCTATACATTCGAGGGGTGGAACACCGAATCAGATGGAAGCGGCACGACTTATCATGCTAATGACCTTTTAACGATCAGCGAGTCAAGTGTCACACTGTACGCCCAGTGGGAGATTAACAGCTATTCGGTCAGTTTCGAGAGGAATGGTGGGTCGGCTGCCGATGATCAGACGGTGAACTATGGTGATAAAGTCTCAGAGCCGTCTGAGCCAGCCCGCACAGGTTACACTTTTGATGGCTGGTACGCGGACAGCGGGTTGACAAAGGCATTCGATTTTAGCACGGTGATCACCACTAATAGGACACTTTATGCTAAATGGAACCCCAACCACTACACCGTTCGCTTCGACAGTAATGCAGGGAGTGCAGTCACTGCTATTGACGCTGATTATGGGGCAATAATCAGCGTTCCCTCCGTGCCGACAAAAGAAGGCTATACTTTTACCGGATGGTACACGGACAAGAATTTGACGGAGACCTGGGATTTCAATAAGGATACTGTTGCAGGGGATACGACACTCTATGCGAAATGGACTGCCAGCAGATACTCTATAATGTATGACGGGAATGGTAATGATGGTGGCAGCGTGCCTAGCAATGAGAGCGATCAGTATAAGAGCGCAGTCACTTTAGCCAGGAATACAGGTAACTTAAGTAAAATAGGCTACACATTTACCGGATGGAATACAGAATCAAATGGAAGTGGGACGGCCTATGCACCTGGAGACTCTTTTACATTGGGATCTGCAAATGTCCAGTTATATGCCCAGTGGACGATTAATCCTTATACTGTCAGTTTCGACAGCAATGGAGGTTCGGCAATCAGCGATCAGAAGTTGAATTATGGCGATTCGGCCGTCAAACCTGCCGATCCCTCGCAAACGGGTTATACATTTGCCGGCTGGTACGCAGACAACGGTCTGACTAAGGTTTTTGATTTTGGTACGAAAATTACTGCAGATACAACACTCTATGCGAAGTGGACTGCCAATCCGTACACGGTACATTTTGAAAGTAACGGGGGTAGCACGCAACAGGTCGATCATGCCCGAACCAATCTGACTCAGGAACGCACCGGATTAACGGCTCAGACCGTCGACAAGAAGAGACTTCAGGCGAAATCAGACATACTGCCTACTACCGGAGACGGCAGTGACTTCTTCGCGATGCTAAGCGGGCTGGCTCTGTTCATATTCGCTGGGCTGATCACCTTCATCACCAGAAGACTTAAGAAGAACAACTGACCGGTAAATTGTCTTCAAGTTCAATCTTATTGGGAGTGAACCTATTCAGGGCTCGCTCTTTTTTGGTATTTAATCGCTACAAATTTTTTGCAAGATACAAAGCCAATTCAAAAAAAGAATAAACTGGATGAGCTGCAGTTCTTTCTAAACGTCTAGGCCTCCATTTCTTATCTTCAATGTCGACATGATCAGCCGTATAAAAGAAGTGATAAGTCTCTGTATGACGATATTGTGCCCAAGCCGCCACCGCTGAACACTCCATGTCAACAACTTGACATCCCATCTCAAGACGGTGCTTTGTTTTATTTGGTGTTTCCCTGAAAAATCCGTCAGTAGTCCACGTTTTTGCTGTCATATAATCGACATTTGCCTGGTCAAAAACACGAATAAGTTTTTTAATGCTCTGCGGGTTGATCTCAATTTCATCAGCAGATGGAGCATAGTGGTAACTTGTTCCCTCATCACGTATCGCACTTGTAGGAACAATGACTTGATGAGCTGGGATTGACTTGTCAAGCACACCACATGAGCCAAATAGGATGACCTTTTTAACACCGTTCGCCATTAGTTCCTCTAATGCTCCGATGCAATTTGTCGCTCCGAGTTCTGCACGAGCTATGGTGTAGTCTCTGTCTCCGTCTTTGTATAGGTAAACAGGATATGATTGGTTAATCGAGTGTTGTTCGCCAACCCAAATACAGTTTTCACTTGCAATAATTTCAGCCATAACCTCACCAGAGAAAGGAGCAATTAATATCTCAGGCAATCGATCTACTGTTAACGTCATGTCAGAATCAAACGGTGTAATGATTCCTTCAGCCGGGTCAAATTCTTCTAATATCAATGGGGTTCCTCCTTGTTTATTTTTGAACATTGTAACACTCATCCGCTTTCTGTAAAGATTTCAGAAGTAGATTTTACACGATTCATATCGAAATCAAAGCCAATACGGTCAAGGATATTAAACCATGCGAAAAATATGGGCAAGTCTTTCGTCGCACACTTAATGGAAAAAAGTTGCACAAATTCTTATTTCGTGTTACAATTTTTGCACTGCAAGAATGACGCAGTACAACAGTTATGGAAGTTTTTTCATTTTCCAGCACGCCCGTTATTTAACGGGGACGTTACGGATTCGACAGGGGTAGGTCGGGTTTAAGCGGCGAGCCGAGGGGGTCGGCCTCGTAAAAACGCCAAAGCCATAACTGGCAAAGAAAACAACAACCTCGCTTTAGCTGCCTAATCAGCTTTTAGCGGTCCCTCCCTCCATCGCCCATGTGGTAGGGTAAGGGACTCACTCTAGTGGGATACGCCGGAAGCCTGCATCCTGAAGGCCAGGGAAGAGATCAATCGGGATAGTCCCGCGAAAGCCTGTCGGCGGGCCGACGCCGGGGCGAAATGCTAATATGTCGACTACGCTCGTAGAAACTTAAATCACGATGCTTCTGGACGTGGGTTCGACTCCCACCGTCTCCATTCGGAGCATTTTATAACTTTTTTAGAATCCTCAAAATCGTTGATATGACGCGATTGTGAGGATTTTAATTTTAGATCATTTTATAATTTTGCTGGCTAGAAACTACGCGCATCATTGAAGATACAGATACGAAAGTCTATCTAGAGAAAAACATCGAGAGCAGTGATCTTAAAGTATGGAAAAAGCAGCATGCAGAAAATCATGATTTCACAGCAAACAGGAATATATTTGAAACTTCGGCGGGAAGCCCCAAAAACAGAAAAATCATCAGCCTCTGCACAGGTGGACGACTTCAAGTTAAAACATTATCAAAAACCAACTAATGTCATTGTAGTACAATGACGATTCGAGTTCTTCACACGCCGGCATAGCTGGCCATGATTAAAAAGATAATAAACAGAGAACAAAGGACGAAGGTAAGCAGACAGACGTTTAAGCCAATTTTTAGTGATGGGTGTTTATAGTTCTTCCAAAGTCTAACAATACTGATCACATAGGTGATCATTCCTGTGAGCGAAAAAAATAAGGTCATTATGTAAAAAAATTCTGCAAAATTTATTTCTATCCACGGTTGGGGGAAAAACACACCGATAGAAGATAGACAGAAAAAAACTGTCGTAGTAGCAAAAATCATTGTGATGATTGGGAATGTCATTTGATTCGTCCACTTTTTCTTCAATGGCATTACCTCCAAGTAAATCTAGGGCCACTTGGCAATCATTTTAACATATGGACGATTATCAGTAATTATTATTGCTCTATAATATACCTATGATTAACAACCGCAACTGAAATCAATATTCTAAAACCAAGCAGACGCTAGTCGTTTGATACCCAAGACTGTGTCTTTTTCTGATATCCTGCTATAGCCAATTAGCCATTAGTTCGAGTAGATCTTTTTAAAAACAGATCAAATCAGGAAATCAAAGAATTATTAGATATCATTGCTTTGAATTTGTTAATATAGCTGTAATTAATGTAATTGTCAATTGAAAAATCCCCCACATCGTCATTAAAAATTCCCCCACCTTATATTTGATTAAGCAGGGAAATTGAAATCCAAAAGTTAAAACGGATCTAATCCCAGTTGAAGATTTTCCCTTT
>NZ_SRJD01000013.1 GCF_004684935.1 Sporolactobacillus shoreae | reverse complement strand
ACGTATGTCAATTGCCGAAACTTTGATGAGCCGATTCATTTTGAATCTGGACGTGTCAAAAATGGCTTGATTTTTCGAGAAATCTCCGCTCAGGAACGGAAAAAACTCGTTCTATGAATAATTCAGGTTATATATTATATTCGTTGCTGTCTCCCTTTTTTTGCAATGAAACCATAAATTTCCAAAAAATATTTGATGTTCAGGAAGGGACTGATTTTCAATGACACTTATGCCCTATCGGACGGTCAGGCGATCCGGTGTTTCCGAGATTGAAATCCGTAAATCTCGGTTTATTGCCCATGTCTATCCTGTCACGAATGAGGCAGAAGCAGAAGCCCAAATTCAGGCCATCCGCAAAGAGCACTGGAAGGCAAATCACAATTGCTTCGCATACATACTGGGTAAAAAGCAGGAAATCCAGAAAGCCAGTGATGATGGCGAACCGAGCGGAACGGCGGGCGTGCCAATCCTGGAAGTCTTAAGGCGGCGCATGGTCTGTGACACGCTCGTTGTCGTGACCCGTTACTTTGGGGGGATCAAACTGGGCGCGGGCGGCCTGATACGGGCATACGCCCACACGACAGGACAGGGCCTCGCCGCGGCGGAAGTCATTGACCAGATTCCGTCTGACCTCTGGGGGATTTCTGTGGATTACCACCTCAGCGGCGCTATAGACAACAAACTACGCGAGTCACACTATATCATCAAGGATGTTCAGTATACGGACGCTGTTTCTTATGAAGTTTATACAAAGCAGGAAGAAAGCGGCGTTTTTCAGAGCTGGGTCGATGATCTGGCTAATGGCCGCGCGGACGTTAAAAAACTTGAGGAACTCTATCTTCAACAAAAAGCTCCGGAACCCGGGGAAGGCTGAAGGAGTAGCAGCATATTTCGTCAGATTCACTCGAAAATTAGCGGTTTCCTCTAATTTTTCATTGCCGTGAGGCTCTTCTTTCTGTAAAATGTAGCTATTGTCATATATCTATAAGATCTTTTTTAACATTTCACAGAATATTATGGATTAATATAAGAAAGATAACGCCGTGAAGAGACCGGATCATTAGAAGGGGCATGGTTATAGGTGCAGTTAAGCAGCAGGCAGGAAAATTATAAAATTAAGAAGCGTCACAGGCGCAGAACGATTCTGCTGGTTCTACTCTCCGTCGTGCTCATTTTCGCCGGAAGCGGCGCGTCGTACGCATACTACTTGTGGAAAAAGGCTGAAAATGTGACCAACCATGCGCAGAGCAAGCTGGCACGGGGTAACAAATCAGCACTCCGCACGTTCAAAGTCGATCCAGTCAAGGATAACTTCTCAATTTTGTTCATGGGTATCGACAAACGGAAAAATGAGCCGAGCCGATCGGATGCGATGGTCCTCGCCACATTTAACCACAGCACCAGTAAAGTTGAAATGGTCAGCATCCCTCGGGATTCCAAAGTCCAAATCATCGATCCGACGCACACCCGGGATTATGGCGTCACAAAAATTACCCACGCGCATGCCTATGGCGACGCGAACGATGGCCACGGCGCGGATTACACAATCGCCACCGTTGAAAATCTGTTCCAGGTCCCGGTTGATTATTATGTCCAAGTCGACTTCGCAGCATTCGTAAAAATAATAAACGCCCTGGGCGGTGTTGATGTGAACGTTCCGGTCAAACTTGTGACCTCTAACAGCAAGGACAAGAAGGGCAAAGACGCCATCGTGCTTGAACCGGGAAGGCAGACGCTGGACGGCGAACAGGCGCTCGCGCTTGTCCGGAATCGCAAATCACCTGGATCCGGCGGCGACTTCGGACGCGGGCTCCGGCAGATGGACGTTATTAAAGCGCTTGTCCACAAAAGCGCGCAGCTGTCCTCTATTACGAAATACAGCAATGTCATTGATTCGTTGGATGGCAATTTTGAGACCAACCTGACATTCGGTCAACTGCTCAGCCTTCGCCAGTTTGCCTCTTCCCTGTCCGGAATCAACACCATGCAGCTCAAAGGCACGGATGATATGAGTACGGGTGTTTATTATTTTGATCTGGATCAGAGCTATCTGCAGCAGGTAAAAACCGATTTGAAGAGCCAGCTCGGCATTACAGCGCCTTCCGCGGAGGGCAGTTCAACAGGCACTTCGGAGGTCACCGGGGCATCTGTCCCCGCAGGAAATCAGTGATTCGCATTAAAAATTATAAGAGCGTACTGAGGCATCTTTCCAGATTCACTGGAAGAGCGCCTCATTTTTTTAACCAACGGCTATGCTTAAATTCAATGTTGATTTTGCCCCTCCGCTGATTGAAGCGGAATGCTCAAGACTTCTGCGGGATCAGCGAATTAAGTGAAACCCCTCAGTGAGGAGGCTCACGGATCACCCTCGGAAAGCGAGCGCGTGGAGCGAAAAACAACAGACACGTTTAACAAGAACCTAATCAATAAGAAAGTCGCTCAGTTACGGAACCGCCGGCAATTCAAACATGCGCAATACCTGCTGATCAAACATTGCCGTCGGATCATGGGTTTCGCTGACGAACCCATCCATTTTGTTGATACGCCCTTTTTTCTTACGATTGAACAGGTCCCATTTTCACTGACCGGACGCCCCTCCTCACAACAACCAAAACTTAAAAACCCGTGATCTGAATTCAGATCACGGATCTATCATTTCATATTCTACTGTTCTACTCGTTTACTTCACTTTGCCGCCGAGACTGACAATACGCTTGTACGCATTCAGGAGCGGTCTGTAATTGGCGCTCACGAGCCCGACGCCCTCCACAACAAGTTCAATGATCAGCATGACACCGACAATAATCAGCAGCGAACCGAGCAATGTCGAAGTTGAAAGCAGGATCGCCGCCAGAGCGAACAGGGCGCTCATGCCATAGATCAGAACCACTGTCTGCCCCTGCGTGAAACCGAATCGGAGCAGGCAGTGATGGAGGTGCGATTTGTCTGGAGCGGTCAGCGGTTTCCTGTTGACCAGTCTCCGGATGATCGCGAACAGTGTGTCCGAAATTGGCACGGCCAGAATGATGATCGGGACAACAAGTGAAAACAGAGTCACATTTTTGAAACCCAATAGAGCGAGCACCGCAATGACATAACCGAGCAGATTGCTTCCGGTATCACCCATGAAAATTTTAGCGGGGTGGAAGTTATACGGCAGGAATCCGAGTGTGCTGCCGAGCATCAGTGTGCTGACAATAAATACAAAAGAATTGCCTTCCGTCAGCGCCAGTCCGGCAATGGTCAGGAGAACAATACTGGAAACACCGGCGGCAAGGCCGTCCAACCCGTCAATCAGGTTAATCGCATTCGTGATGCCGATAATCCAGAGCACTGTCAGTGGTATGCTCAGCCAGTGCAGATAGAGAACACCATTAAACGGCAGATTGATGAAGGCGACGCTGATGCCTCCCTGCACAATCACGAGCGCAGCCAGCAAGTGGCCGGTAATTTTTATTTTCGGTGAAAGCGTAAAAATATCGTCAAGTATTCCTGTAATCACAATGATGACACTGCCGATAAGCAAAGGCATCGTATAGCTACTATCCGGACGAAGGATCAGCATGCCGATCACGAACGCCAGATAAAAAGCCAAACCGCCTAACCGCGGCATAATGTGCGTGTGAACTTTGCGGGCATTCGGAACATCTGTCGCACCAACATAGATGGCTATTTTTTTAACCAGAGGCGTCAGTCCCGCCGCGGCAAGAAAACAAATGAAAAACGTCAGATAGACCATTCAGTCAGCCCGCCCTTTCTTAATGATAGCCGTCCGTTACTACGGAACCAGACCTTTGAAAACAATGACTCTCGTTTTCTATAAAACTTCCCTATACTCAAGGGAGATTATAACACATTGTAAATTTGATGCCACTGTTTTCTTAACAATTTCTCAATCTTTTTCATCTTACATTAATACGAGTCTACAACACTTTTATTCTCATCTTTGAATCATGGCAAATTTTTGACTTTCCGGATGGTTTTTTATGAAAGAGAACTTGAGATCGGGACATGTTATAATGATGGGACTAGCTCTGAAAGAAGTGATTTTGTTGTCTGGTGAAGACGTTAAAAAATTGATTGGCAACATATATATGAACGTTTTTCATTCGCAGAAAGAGGTGATCGAAACCTGTGCGAAGAGACTAAAAAATGGCGAAAAAGTCAACCTATATTTTCTCAACGACCATGGGTTTAACATCGCTCAGAAAGATCCGGACTATCTGGATGCTCTAAACCGCGCGGATTATCTGCTAAATGATGGAATTGGCGTTAAACTGGGTGCAAAAATATGGGGTATTGACATCCGGCAAAATCTGAACGGCACTGATCTGATCCCCCAAATTTTAAAAAAATGCGAAAAGACGGGCTGGCCCGTTTTTCTGCTTGGTGCCTCGAAACAGGCCGTAAGTGCTGCGGCGGAGCACATCAGAAAGGATTTCGTCGGTCTCACTGTCGCCGGTTACCATCATGGCTATTTCAGATCGGGGGCGGACATGGTGGAGGCGATCAATCGCTCAGGCGCTAAAGTGCTGCTTGTCGGGATGGGTATGCCGCTGCAGGAAAAATTCATTGACAGCCATAGCCGGGAACTGACCCCGTTGCTCCGAATTGCCGGAGGAGGCTATATCGACTTCGCGTCGGGTCTGAAACCGAGGGCACCACGTGTGATGCGGAAGATGAACCTTGAGTGGCTGTTCCGGATGATTCTTGAGCCGAGACGGATGTGGAAACGCAATGTCGTCGGCCATCTGCAATTTTTCATTACCGTTATCCGCCTGAAAATCAGCGTGAGAAAATGAATTGGCGGGCGGGTGCGACCGTTGAAGTTCTCTGTGTCGGAAAATCTATCATTCTATGTGACAATCGGCGACTTCCTGTTCGTATCATGTTAGAATAAAAGAGGAACGACACCATCACGAAAGAAGGACCTTTATGGATAAAAGTTTTTTTATTCGCAATCGTAATAAGCTCTATGAAACGCTTGAAGATCAGTCGCTGACGATTCTGTTCGCCGGCGAGGCGGCGCACCAGTCGGCTGACGAGAGCTATCCATTTTATCCAAACCGCAATTTTTATTATCTGACGGGCATCACGGAACCAAAGGTTGTCTTTGTCGCTACGAAATTCGGCGGCGAAGTGAACGAAACACTCTTCATTCAGCGCGCTGATCCGTGGATGGCCAGGTGGTACGGCGAAACGATCACGCCAAACGAAGCGCAGGATGCCTCCGGAGTTGAAAATATTGAACTTCTGGACAAACTGGACAATTTCATCCGCGGTCAGTTCGACGGTCGCGTTTATAAACATCTATACACCGATTTGGAGGCCAAATCATGGGAATTCCCGGCAAAACCGGCCAACAAGTTCGCAGCTGAGGCGGCTGTCACTTATCCCTATCTCGCCATCCACAACCTCTATCCCCTGCTCAGCAATTTCCGCGTGATCAAGTCGTCTGAAGAAATCGAGCTGATCCGTGAAGCGGGAAAGATTACCGCGGACGGTATCAAAAACGTCCTGGCCAATGCGAAACCCGGCATGAAAGAATATGAGCTTGAAGCTTACTTCAATTTTATTCTGAAAAGCCGCGGCGTTACGGAGTTCGCTTTCCCGACGATTCTCGCAAGCGGCTACAACGGCACAGTACTCCACTATTCGGCGAATACCGGTACCGCTTCGGACGGCAGCCTGGTTCTGCTTGATCTCGGCGCGCAGTACAAGTACTATAACGGCGATATCAGCTACACCTTCCCTGTCAACGGAAAATTTACGCCGCGGCAGAAAGTGATCTATGATATTGTTCTGCGTTGCAACCAGGCCGTCACCAAGATGGTTAAGCCGGGTGTTGCATTTGAAGATCTGAATGATTTTACAATCAAGTTCTTCACTGAGGAGCTGCTGAAAATTGGTCTGATCCAGACACCTGAAGAGCTGAGCAAGTATTATTTTCACCATGTCAGCCACTCGCTTGGGCTTGACACCCATGATGTCGGCAACTACCGGGATATCGATCTGGTTCCCGGTGAAGTTATTACAAATGAACCCGGACTCTACATCCCTGAAGAGAGTATTGGCATCCGCATCGAGGACGATGTCCTTGTCACAGAAAACGGCTATGAAGTGCTGACGACCGGGCTTCCTCGAACGACTGATGAAATTGAAAGCTATATGGCTGAAAATAACAAGAATCTTAAATGATGAAGAAAGGCGGAGTCGATCTCCGCTTTTTATATAGTTAATTGAGTAAGCGTTGTCAGAAAATAAGGAGGTTTTGTTTCATGAAGTATCGTCATCTTGGAGACACCGGTGTGAAAGTCAGTACGGTCAGCCTTGGAAGCTGGCTGACGTACGGAGGTTATGTTGCGAACGAAAACGCGGTGAACACCATCCTCAAAGCCTATGATCTCGGCATCAATTTCTTTGATACCGCGAATGTATATATGCGCGGAGAAGCAGAAAAAGTCGTCGGAAAAGCAATCAAGGCATTTCCGCGTGAATCCATCGTTCTGTCGACTAAAGTCTTCTTCCCAATGGGCGAGGGCCCGAATGATCGCGGCCTCTCCAGAAAGCATATCATGGAGCAGGCTGAAGCAAGCCTGAAACGGCTGGATGTCGACTATATCGATCTGTACTACTGCCACCGCTTCGACCCCGAAACGCCGATTGAAGAAACGCTGCGTGCCTTTGACGATCTGATCCACCAGGGCAAAGTCAACTATATCGGAGTCAGTGAATGGACAGCGGCTCAGATTACGGAAGCAGCGCACATTGCTGATGAAAAACTGCTCCATCATTTTGTCGCTAATCAATCCCAGTACAGTATGCTTTATCGCAGGATCGAGGACGAAGTGATCCCGGCCAGCGCCACCCATGGTGTGAGCCAGGTGTGCTGGTCCCCTCTTGCCCAGGGTGTTCTGACCGGAAAATATACCTCCGTCGACCACGTTCCTGCCGGAAGCCGCGCCGCGGAACAAAAAGGCGGCGTTCAACGGTTCCTGACCGAAACCAATCTGAAAAAGGTCGCCAGGCTGAAGAGCATCGCTGATGATCTGGGCATTACTATGGCGCAGCTCGCCCTCGCCTGGATCCTTCGCCAGGATAACGTCGCCAGCACTGTCGTCGGTGCCAGCAAACCGGAACAGATTGTTGACAACGCCAAGGCCGCCGACCTTGAACTCGATCCGGAGACGCTTGGCCGTATTGAGGGCATTTTGGCATAATCAGTGTTAGATGAACCAAGCTGCGATCCGATTTTCCGGGTCGCAGCTTTTTTGTGATCATTTTTATCCGGCCACTTTGCTTCGCTTACCGGCCACTTTGGTGCTCCTTCCAGCCACTTTTCCCTGCTTACCGGCCACTTTGGCACTCTTTCCAGCCACTTTACCTGTTTGAATTCAGTTTAGTTTATTTTTGAGCTGCTCCAGTATCTGATTGGTAATAAAATAGGATCTGTGCTTTATTTTTCCATTATGAGGAAGGTGATTGGCGGTTAAAATTTTTCTGACCACTGATTCCGATTCGAGGTTGAGAAATTCTCGGAACTGATGATTGGTTATTGAAGGACCATAAAGGTGCCGATACTCAATCAAGGCGTGAATCGCTGCATTCTTTGACCTGCAGCCGCAACGTAGGCAAACCCACACTGCAAAATGTCTGATCATGCCTAGTGCCTTGCACTGGGGACAGCGCGCACCTTTCATAATCTCGGCAGGTTGCACCCCTGCATAGTTAAGCAGATTAAATTCAAGAGATTCGTGTTCACTTAAGAGCTTGTCGGAAATAGTTCTGCATTCTTCTCCAGAAATGATTTTGCTGGAAAATTGTTGTTGAAGCGATGAAATATGAGAGGGCAAAAAGTCAGGGGTGACGCATTGATCGATGCGGCTTTTATCTTCAAAGTTTAAAATCGATTTTGCTCCAAATACAATGAGAGATCGAACGGGGATGCCGTCAAAACCCTTTGATGCGAGCCAGGACGCCAATTGTTCCTCATGTCGTTCCGCCTGGATGACTGGATCTGGAAACGCCTCCTCTTTATCTTCAAAAGTTCGAATCATCTGATGACCGGTCAAATTAATTTTGCCCATAAGATTTTTGACTTCAAGTATGAGAACAAAGGAGTGCGAAAGAGTAAGAAAGTCGATCTGGAATTAATGCTGACGATCCGGAAGCCGCAGATTATGAAAGATCAGAAAATCATTGGATGGTAAAAAGTTCAAAGGATAACTGAGCATTTTTTCGCCCTTATAACCTGCTAGGTATCTTGCCAATTGGGATTCCATTCTCTGCTTGTTCGGGCTGGAAGGCACCAATCTGTTAAAAAGAAATTCGAACTGTTTGACATGAAATGAAACTTCTATGGTTTAATAAACACGCGTTCACCTCTTTGTTGATTGGAATAAGTGTTCATTTATTTATTATTCTACAAAAAAGGTCATAGTCCTGCATCACTCGACAATAATTCCCCGGGAAATTTATTTAGGTCACCCCATGGAACATGGAAAATGCGCTAAAATGGAAAGAGAATCACTACTGAGGATGGATGAACATGGGTACTGAAATAATGAAAATCGTGATTGCGCCGGATTCTTTTAAAGAATCTCTGAGCGCGCTTGAAGCTGCAAAAGCGATCAAAGAAGGTCTGAAACGAGTCTGGCCGCATGCGAAATATGAACTGGTTCCCATGGCAGACGGCGGTGAAGGAACCGTCCAATCACTGATTGATGCGACTGGCGGAATACGTGTGAATCAAGAAGTTTGCGGTCCATTGGGGAAACCGGTTCCGGGCTTTTTCGGTCTCTTAGGAGATGGAAAAACAGCCGTGATTGAGATGGCCGCAGCCGCTGGACTTGAATATCTGAAGCCGGCGGAACGCGATCCGTTGAAAGCGACGACCTATGGCGTCGGCGAACTGATCCGGGCGGCACTAGATCAGGGGGCTCGCCACATTCTGCTGGGTCTCGGCGGAAGCGCGACCAATGATGGCGGTTGCGGCATGGCGCAGGCACTTGGCGCCCGGCTGTTTGACAAAAAGGGACACTCAATCGTCCGCGGCGGTGCGGCTCTGGCCCAACTAGCAACCATTGATGTCTCAGAACTGGATCCAAGGGTTGCGGAAACAACTTTTGACATCGCGACGGATGTCACCAATCCTCTGACCGGCAATCTTGGAGCCTCAGCTGTCTTTGGTCCCCAAAAGGGGGCTTCCCCCGAAGATGTCCAGCTTCTTGATCTTGCAATGAAACATTATGCCGAGATCGCAGCGCGCGATCTGAAGACATCCATCGACGGCGTTCCGGGCGGTGGGGCCGCGGGCGGTCTCGGCGCCGGAGCACTTTGTTTTCTCGGAGGATCCATTCTTCCAGGAATTGATCTTGTGATCAAGGAAGCAAAGCTTGAGGATAAAATGCAGGACGCGTCACTGGTGATCACTGGGGAGGGAAAAATAGACGGCCAAACGATTTATGGCAAAACACCCATTGGCGTCGCAAAGGCGGCCAAAAAACAAGGGATTCCGGTCATCGCACTGGCCGGCTCACTGGCCGAGGGCTGCGGTGCTGTTTATGATCACGGCATTGACGCGTTTTTTTCAATCGTTCCGGGCGCCGTAACCCTTGATGTGGCGCTTCGGACAGCCCGCGAAAATCTAACCAGGACCAGTGAAAATGTAGCGCGCGTCTGGTCCATCGCCCAAAAATAAGGATAAAAAAACAGGCAGTTCGGATATCCCACTGATCTCCGAAACTGCCTGCTTCTTTTATTCTATTATTTTTTAAGACCCCATTGGCTGATCACATAATTGATCCAGACCGTCTGCCCCGCTTTATTCATCGTGTGTCCGTCGGAACTAACCAGATTTGCACGAGTGTTCCCCTTAGGCCACTTGGAAAGATAATTCAGATTCTGAAACTTTTGATCCGTGACATAGGCTTCCAGGCTGTCAATGCGGCTATTGATATAAGGCGCATCGGACGAATAATTAGGCAAAGAAATGAAGAAAGCCGCTTTCGGGTACTGAAGCCGGATTTTCTCTTCAAAAAGACCCGTGACCGTTTCCGTATCTCCGCTTCCCACTTTTCCATTATCATTGTAAAGCAAAGGCGTAAAAATAACAGCGTCGGGCCTCGCGCTCATGTTTTTAAATAGATCTGTGGTTTTAGCCTGATTGAGATTCAGAGAATTGATCTGCCCCAGATCAATCGCGGTGACCTTGAAAAAGAGATCGCCAAATGTCAGATCAAGCTGATGCTGCAGAAGTAGTGAAAGTGCCTGGACATTCTCACTGCCGACCATGGCGATTTGAACCTGTCCGTTATTTTTACGCGCCGAAGAAGCCGCTTTTTGCAGTGACTTAGGGAGCGCACTGATTTGCTTATTGATCGTCGCACTTGATCCATCCAAGGAAAAGTCGGACGCGACGCCGGAACTGGTGTTAATGCCGCTCTGAAGGTTTGAGGATGAAATCCGTCCTATTTTGTGATTCCAATAGATTTTTCCGCCTAGCACTGTTGCAATGCACAAAATAATTACAGCAATTAACCAAAACTTCTTCACAGACGTCACCCTTCAGGATAATCTTGATTATTATGATTTTAACATAGTATTCTGTAAATAGGTGCTGCTCAGAAATAAATTTTCTTCAAAGAAACGTGCGCAAATAAATTGATCTTACTCGTTCAGGACTTTACTGTCTTCCCTGAGAATAATAATATTGACGCGGCGATTCATCGCCTTATGGGCCGGGGTATCATTTTTGACAATCGGATGATATTCGCCATACCCGACAAAGTGAAACCTTTGGGGAGCAAGATGATCGTTTTTAATTAGAAAATTCATCACGTTCTGAGCGCGCATGCCTGAGAGTTCCCAGTTTGAGCGGATTGTTCCATTCCCATTGCGGTAAGGCGTGTTGTCCGTATGTCCTTCGACACTGACATCATTCGGCACCTCATTCAGCATGCCTCCAATTTTCTTCAGTATCGGATCGGCGTTGGGTTTCAGGTCCGCCTTCCCCAAATCAAACAGGATTTTCTCGCGAAAAGTCAGTTGAACCCCTCTTGGCGTCTCGACCAAAGAAACTTCCGGACTGAGATGATTCGCTTTTATGTATTTGTCAAGCCGGACATACAGTGTATCAAGATTTTTCGCGTCATTTTTTTTCTGCTTGTTTGTCAGATTGCTTTGTTTCACCAACGGGACATCGGGCACTGCCTGTCCTTTGTCTACAGTCGGGTAACCTAGTCCCTGTAGGATCGAGTTTCCCTGAAAAGAAGACTTGAGTGAAGAAACCAGCGCATTGAAGCGCTGATTTTCTATGGAGCTCATGGAAAACATGACAATAAAAAAAACAAGGAGCAGAGTAATCAGGTCAGAATAGGTGATCAACCATCTGCCCGAGTCGTCATGATCCTCAACCTTTTTCAGATGGCGCTTCTTTCGAAGATTATTCATGACTGCCAACCTCTTGATAGTCCCCTGCGAATTCAGAGCCATTCTGGTTTTCCGATCCGTTCAGAGTGTTCTCGGCTTGTACGCGCTCTTCCGGGCTTAAAAAAGCAAAAAGCTTCTGGCGCAGAATCATCGTGTTCTCACCGTATTGAACAGAAAGAATACCTTCTGCCTTAATCTGCCTGATCAGCACATCCTGCTGCAGATTGGCTTTGATTTTGTTAAAGATCGGCAGGTAGACAACGTTTGCTCCGGCCACACCATAGAGAGTGGCAATGAAAGCGACGGCAATTGACGGCCCCAAAGAATTCGGGCTGCTCAGGTTGCCCAATACATGAACAAGTCCCATGACTGTGCCGATAATGCCCATGGTTGGTGAAAAACCTCCGGCCGCCTCAAACATCTTGCCAATCGAAAGGATTTTCTGTTCATAAAGCTCAATATCCCGGTTCAGTATATCATCGATCACATCGGAGTCTACACCATCGACAACCATCTGAATTCCGGTAGACATAAATTTGTCCTGACTGAAATCATTCTGCCGGCCTTCCAGCGCGAGCAAGCCTTCACGTCTTGAAACATTGGCCAGATCAACAAGTTGCCGGATCGTTTCTGCGGGATTCTCTTTCGGCTTTACAAACGCATATCTTAAAATAAAAGGCAATTTTTTCAATGTGTGTCCCGGAAAGCTGACGACCACGGCTCCCGCTGTACCACCCAGCACAATTAACAGTGCGGTGACCTGAAATAACGCGCCGAGTGTCCCGCCCTCCAGCGTAAAACCGATCACCAGTGATAAAACACCGAGAAGCAAGCCGATAACTGTTGCAACGTCCATGTAAGTCAACCCTTTCAGCTCTAGTACTCTACTTTAATATTATCGGCTCTCTGAAAAAGATGTTGAATAAAGCCAATAGAATAGAGCCGGTAGGCCCACTGCCGATCATAGTGAAAATAGTTCCTTATACCTATATACTATCATTTTTCGTGCCGCTCCCTCTTGATTTATCCGTTACTAAACGACTTTCAACAAAATTGCCATAAAATCGACAGCGACGACAAAATTTTTTACTTCCGTTTTCTTACCGTAGTTGGTAAAATGAGGATTGTGATCTTTGTCGATTTTTGACGCAGCACCCCGTTTTCCAAGGTCCGGTTATCCATTCGCTGGATTCATTTCACGGCAGATTGGTTAGCAGGTCTTGCCCTTTTCTATTTTCAGCCGAAAATATCGTATCCGGCGCTATGCCGGATCCAACAAGCTGGGAGTGAGCGACACTTATGGCGAAAGTCGTGAATACAGACAAACTGGCAGACGGAAACATTCTCGCGAGAGATGTATATATCAATTCAAGCGTGCTTTACCAGTCCGGAACATACATCACTCCTGCGCTCATCGCCGATCTCCTGGACAGGGGTGTCAGTGAAGTCACAGTAAAAAACGATTCCGCCGCCTCCTACCGGGACTCACATAATCGGCAGATTACCCCGCACCAGCTGAGAGCTCTGACCGAACGATTTCAGAACGATATGAAATCCATTGCCAATGAGCTGCGCTGCGGCCGTATTCTTCATTCCGAGACATCCTATCAGTGGCTTCGTTCCGTGTACATACAATTATTTGCTAATCCCTCTGTTCTCCTTCTTATGGACAGCCTGAAACAGTGGGATCCCGTCTGCTATACTCATTCCATTGACGTCTTTGTATTCTGCAGTCTGTATAGCAGAAAATACGGCCAGACTTTCCCGGACGGATTCATACTCGGATCCCTTCTCCACGATATTGGAAAATTATATACACCAAGATCCATTCTTTTAAAAAGCGGGAAGCTGACCGAACGGGAATATGTCCGAATCACAAAACATACCACCGACGGTTTTGCTCTTCTGAAAAAACTTGATTTTCCCGAAGAAGCCTGCAAAATTGTCCGCTCGCACCACGAACGGATGGACGGATCGGGATATCCGGATAAACGCGTTCTTAAAAGGGGCGAAACGGAACTCAAATTTATGATGATCGCTGATGTATACTCGGCACTGACTCTGAAAAGATCCTATAGGGAACCGATGCTTGCGATCAAAGCCCTTCAGATTATCCTTGCCTCGTGTGTCCGTCCCCAGCAGTTTGATCTTCAGACCTGCTTCGGGTTTATTAACTTTGTACATATTTTTCCGCCGGCGACTCATGTTCTGCTGACAAACGGAGAACAGGGGATCATCGTTCCCAACCCCAAGGGGTCGGATATTCTTCCAAAAGTCCGACTTCAGAATTCGGGCTCCGTCATCCAGATGCCCAGTGACTTATCGGTCACAGTCAAAAAAGTGACCGGATGGGATAACAGCCAGATTGAGATACAGAAGAAGCAGATATGGAGCGATTTTATCAGCTACCTAGTTGACGGAAATCCCATCAAATCCATGGAATGCTTAGATACTCTCTCGGACAGCAAAAGAGTCGAAGATATTTTTACGGATCTTTTTGAAAAGGCGCTTGTGGAAATTGAGACCGGTCTCTCAGCCGGGTGCTATCTGAAATCTGATTTTCTGATTGCCGTACAGTCTCTGATGAGACTGCTCAGTTGGAAAGTACTTAAGATTGCCCGGGATCTTCAGACAGTGATGGGTAAAGTGATCGTGGTAAATCTGGATCCCGCTCATGATCCAATCAGGCTGCGGATGGTCAACGACCTCTTTAAAATCAACGGATGGAAAACATATTACCTCGGTGAACCGACATCCTATGAAATCATCTCTGAACTGATCAGCAGAAAAAAAGCGCAGTACCTGGCTCTTCCAATGATGAACGATAGCCAGAGTTTCCAGCTCCGTAAGCTGATACAGCATGTCCGATCCGACTTCCCCGAAATGATTGTTTTTGTCCACGGAAAGGAAGCGGGGCTCGTCTCTGACTGTTCATCACACTCTGTTCTTACAAGCGCGAACCTTACCGAGTTTATCGGCAATCTGCGCTATTGCTTTCCGATCGACTCGACGGCTGATACAGGGGTTTGACGATTGCTGCAATAGCAAAAAGCGGAAATTTCCCGACTACTGGGAGATTTCCGCTTTTATTATCCAATGATCTAAGTTATTCACTCACCGAATTCCTGTCAATTGCCAAGCTGCTGCTCCATCATATCGTGAACCCGCTGTTTTTCAGCATTGCCGACAACAAGATAGTAAATCTTGTTGATCATGGTTCCCTGCCCTTTAACTTCATAATTAATCGTGTTTTTCTTAGCATTTCGATAGTTCAGAGCAATATTTTTCATGTCATCGTAGGTCAGGTTCGTTTTTACATTGCTGCCGAGCGCCGCGAGAATCTGAGAGAAATGGGAGATCGATGACACATTGGACATTTTGTTCACGATGGCCGCAATGACATCACGCTGCCTCTGGTTTCGTCCGAAGTCCCCCTGTGGATCGAGGTGGCGCATCCGGACATATCCCATGGCTTTGGCACCGGTGTCCAAGGTTATCGTCCCGCGCGCATAATGATAGCCCTTCTTATAATAACCCTCATCGTACCAGTCCAGCTTGTTATTGACGGTCACGCCTCCGACCGCGTCGACCAACGCACTCATGCCCTGCATATTAATTTTGATATAAAAATCAAACGGGACGCCGCCGAGAAAATTTTTCACGGTATCCTCAGCCATTTTCACTCCGCCGTATGCGTAAGCCGCATTAATCTTGTCCACGGTCCCTCTTCCGACGATCTCTGTCCGCGTGTCACGCGGTATGGAGATCATTTGCATGGTGTTGGTCTTCGGATTGAGTGTGGCAGCAATAATGGTATCCGAACGCCCCCGGTCGTTTTGACGCTCGTCGACGCCAAGGAGCAGCAGGCTGATTGGCTTCTTCTGCGCAAGAGCCTGAGTATTCCCCTTCCCGCCGGTGGTTTCATACATCTGTCCGGCGGCAGACTGAACCGAGTGCAGCAGATACCACGCATAGCCTGCTCCTGCGGCGAACAGAACCACGATGATACTGCCTATAGTCAGCAAAATTTTCTTTTTCATCGTCTCTTCCCTTTCTCCATAAAAATGGGTGTTCAGGCAAGCTTTATGTATACAAAAACAGGTTCGGCAGACACTGTCCGTCGAACCTGTTCTTCTTGTTTATTAATCAGCCGACAACTTCAATGTTATCTTTGCCGCCGAATTTTTCATACCAAGGTGTTGCATTTTCAGCAAGGATGGCATTCAGTTCGTCAACGTTCTTCTTGCCCTGAGTCTGAAGCCATTCAATAGCGCCCTTTTCTCCGCCCTTGCCATAAGCTTCAACGCCGTCGCGCCATGTCGCACGGCCACAAAGAACGCCGTTGTACTTGGAGCCAGCGTCGTGAGCAAATACTAGAGTCTTCTGGAAGAGTTCGGTTGAAACGCCGGCGCTCAGCCAGATGTAAGGAACAGTCGTAGCTTCGTCAACTTCCTTGAAGTACTTCTTCGCTTCTTCAGCTGTGTAAACAGGTTCGTTGTCGCCAACGCCTTCAACACGGCTCATGTCAACAGGAACTTCCAGCTTCAGCACGTCGATGCCGTAGCGAGGCTGTGTGAAGATCTTGACCGAATCAAGAACCTTCTGAGGTTTAACTTTTGCATAATCAGCCTTATCAGTGATCTTTTCATCGTAAGTAACGATTTCAAAGAACAGCGGAATATCTTCAGCTTTACATTCGGATCCGATACGTTCAACAAATGCTTTTTTAACATCGTTGATTTCATCTGGTTCATCCGGGTCGAAGTAAACGAGCAATTTAACGGCGGTTCCGCCATTTTCCTTAATCCGTTTAACGGACCAGTTAGGAAGAAGGTCAGGGATACGGCCAGGTTCCGTAGCGTCATAACCGGTCTTTTCATAAGAAGTCAGCAGGCCGCAAGTTGCAGCGCGTTTCTTGCCGGCAGGAATGCCATATTCAGGATCAAGTAGAATCGCGCTTGCATATTTTGTAAGTTCTTCAGATACCAGAGATTTAAAATCGATCAGTTCCTGATCCGTTGCGTCCTTGCCCTGTGCAGCGCCGATCATTCTCTTCAAAGAACCACGCTGGTCAATGGCGAGCGCAGCGATGATACCTTCGCTGTTGGAAAGCTTTTCGAGATACTCAAACTTGCCTTTTTGCAGTTTAACCATTATTTATTCCTCCACAGCTAAAATTTTGGGTGCGGCAACGCACCGCGTATACAACCGGCAAACATCCGGCAAAAATAGAAGCAATCATTTCCGTTCGGGATGCCTGCCGCTTTTCTCTCACAAACTCCATTTTACGTCATTTTCCGTCGCAAAGTCAATTTGCCAATTCCAATAAATGTGTGAACAAAATTATTGATTGGGATTAAGCTGACCGATCCCCCTTTGATGAGTGGTCGACCGGCGGCATGATTCTGCTGATGGTTACAAAATTTGTCCTACGGTTCACATTTCATTCATACGGTTTAATTTTCACACGGATCCGTGCATATGGAGGTTCTATTGTTGATCCTTTTATTATATTCTTCTGGTAACATGATTTCTTCAAATTTATGGCGGTATCGAGCGCGAACAACAAGCCTCCAGGCACAGTGTGGACCCTAGTTCAACTTGAAATAAAAAAAAGATCCCTTTTCAGGATCGCAGTTTTTATTAATCTTATATTTTTTATTGAAATCAAAAGTCCCAAAGAGGATCAACCGGCAAATGTCTGATACAGAAGGAAGACATTCAAGCAGATCACGACTGCGGCGACACCCCAGGCAGTGGCTGTCGTCAGCCGATGATTGACGAGCGCCCCCATGATTCTCTTCTTGCTTGTAAAAATAACCAGTGGGATGATGGCCAGGGCGATCCCAAATGAGAGAATAACCTGGCTCATCACCAGCGCTTTCGTGGCGTTGATCCCGGAAATGATGATGATCAGCGGTGGCAGCATCGTACAGATCCGTCTCAGAAAGACCGGAATACTTCTGTGGATGAAACCCTGCATCATGATATCTCCGGCCAGCGTGCCGACTGATGAACTCGACAGTCCCGCTGAAAGAAGGCCGATTCCGAACAGAAGCGCGGCGCCGGGCATGATATAAGTTCCAAAGCCGTGAAAAGCGACTGTCAGATCAGAAATCACTTCTTTCCCGAAAAAAGTGGAACCTGCGACCGCCAGCATGATCATGTTAATGATACCGGCAATGATCATAGCGATCAGGATATCAACTTGCTCAAAACGGAAAATCTTTTTCCTTTCTTCCGGCGTCTGGCCAATGACTCTTCTGCACGTCAGTCCTGAGTGCATGTAAATGGCGTGGGGCATTACTGTCGCCCCCAAAATGCCGGCAGCAAGCAAAATACTGTCCGTTCCCTGAAACTTGGGCACAAAGCCGTTCATGAGCGGCTTAAAAGCGGGCATGGCGAATAAAATTTCAGTACTGAACGCAATGACAACGATGAAAACCATCGACGCGATGACCATTTCAAGCGGCCGGAATCCCCGGACCTGGAAGGCAAGGATCACCATCGCGCAGATGGCGGTCAGTATCGCCGCCGGAATCATCGGCAGTCCGAAAACGAGATGAAAACCGAGCGCGGCGCCGATAAATTCAGCAAGATCAGTCGCCATGACCATGACCTCACCCTGCAGCCAGTAAAAAATTGTCACGCTTTTCGGCCATTCCTGACGCACAATTTCCGGTAAATTGTGCGATGTGGCAATTCCTATTTTTGCGGAAAGCATTTGGATCAATATAGCCATTAAGTTCGAAATAACAACCACCCAGAGCAACATATAGCCGAACTGTGATCCGGCCTGTATATTTGTCGCATAGTTGCCCGGGTCGATATACGCGACAGCGGCGATAAAAGCAGGTCCGATGAACGGTACAAGCTGCCGCCATCCCTTGGCCTTCCCGATCGCGCTTTTAAAAGACTGGGAATGCACGCTCTCTACTTCATTTAACTGCGTCACACTCCCGGCAAGAGCGTCTCCCTCAACCAGCTGCATCTGCATTCGATCCTCCTGCCGACCAGGCATCCAACCATCCCCTATTCGCTTTATGAATATTTGTTTCCTGTGCGCAACTTCTTCACTACAATTAAGATACGACATTTACCCATAAAATGCAACCGGAAGAAAACAATTTTCATATGAATTTTACAATAAATCGTTTTCACAAAAACCCTAATCATTTGTCTTGAAAAAGCTGTTTATTTTTTCGGCATTCTGACAAAAAAAAGATAGATGAAAAGAAAGGTGCATAAGAGACCAAACAGAGGATAAAGAATACGGATCAGCGAGCCATAGCTTGCCTGAGCGATGGCGAAGGAACCGAAGATCAACAGAAGGATGGACTTACCAGAGGTTAGAAATTCCGGAAAAGCACTGTGCATCTGACGCGCGGTGCCGAAGATGTTTCCCACGAAGGTCGTCAGAATCTCACCAAAAATAATAGCGATGAACACAAGGTGCATCACTGGCCCAAGCGGCCGGACCAGTTCAGCCATCGGCATCTCGAAAAGCATCACCGAAGGATGGCCCAAAATCATCAGATGGGCGAGCAGGAGCAGGATGGCGAGCCCCGCCCCGCCAACCAGGCCGCCGACTTTCAGGGCGCCCTCGTCCGGAGTATCCCGCGCGAGCGGAACGAGGACAACAAGGGCTGTCGTCATATTGAATGCGGCATAACCTATAGCCGAAGGAATCCAACTGAAGGACCAGGGAACAAGCGTGGAAACAGGTACGGATTTATGGGCCCAAAAAAGGATCAGTGTGAATGCGATCAAAAAGGGTACAACCAAAGCGTTGACCCAGAGCAGGCCGCGGGTGCCTCTGACCAGGAAGAAAAAACCGATCAGACCTGAGAGGAGCATTCCGGTCAACCTGTGCCACCCCAGCTGCTCTTGAAAAACAGCTCCGGCTCCGGCAAGCATGACCCCGGTGGTGCCGAACATCATAAAAAAAATCAGCGCCTGAATCATGGCGGCAAAGCGCTGGCCAAAAAGCGCGGAGATCAGTTCATTAAAAGAGTATGCATCAATCCGCCGGGCAAAAACCATCATTTTCGTCCCGATCCAGGCCATCAGAAAACCGCTAAGCACTGCGCCAGCCGTGCCCCAAGCCTGGTATTGCGTAAAAAACTGGATGATCTCGCGTCCGGAAGCGAATCCGGCGCCAACGACTGTGCCGATGAAAGCCGCCGCAATCTGCAGACTGTCCATCATTTTTTTCATTATTCACCGTCCCTCCGCTCCCGTTTCTCCTGTGCCGCTTGTTCCATCTTATGCCGTGCCTGTCCCTCCCATGCCGGGCTGTGCCAGCCTTTACAAGAACGCGATTTTCGTTTAAACTGTTTTTATCGAAAAAAGGAGAGGGGACATGTTTTATGGCCATCATCAATCGGAAGACCTCAGACAATCTCATTGACGGCAGCCATCTGTCCCCTTCTATTAGATCGTTCTTCAACTGATTTGAATTGTTTGGGACAGATGGCCATTCACAGGGCTTATTTCTCAACAACGACAGAAAACAGGACCGTGTGAGACGGTCTTTTTTTATTGCCGAAAATCAAATCAACTGGAGGAAGACCATTGAATTTAACCGATTATGGATGGAATCAGACATTAGCCAAACAGGCAGAAAATGCATTTGAGGGCGACAAGGCTGTCGGCCGCGTCGTTTCTGAATATAAGGGGCAATACAAGATTGTCACGGAGCACGGTTTTTTTCTTGCGGAAGTCTCCGGTAAAATGCGCCACTTGGCCCTCGGACGTGAGGATTATCCCGCGGTTGGCGACTGGGTTTCAGTAGATGAACGGCCGGCAGACGGGAAAGCAACCATCCACAAAATACTACCACGCTTCAGTAAATTTTCCAGGAACATGGCTGGGCTGACAACGGAAGAGCAAATTGTCGCGACCGATATCAACACCGTATTTCTGGTCATGGCGATGAACCACGATTTCAACGTGCGCCGGCTGGAACGCTACCTGACCATGGCGTGGGACAGCGGCGCGAATCCGGTCATTGTCCTGAGCAAGTCCGACCTTTGCGACCATGTAGATGAAAAAGTAGCGGAGGTCGAGGAAGTCGCGTTCGGTGTTCCGATCCACGTAGTCAGCGCCGTTCATGACACCGGCAGAGAGCAGCTCGAAGCTTATCTCGGCAAAGGAAAAACCGCCGTGTTTCTCGGATCTTCCGGTGCCGGCAAATCGACGCTCACCAACTGGCTCTACGGCCGGGAACTGCAGACGGTCAACAACGTCCGCGAAGATGATGACCGCGGCCGCCACACAACGACTAACCGTGAACTGATCGTCCTGCCGACGGGCGGCGTAGTGATCGACACCCCGGGGATGCGCGAACTGCAGCTATGGACCGCTTCGGACCAGTCTGTCGGCCAGAGCTTCGCAGATATCGAAACCCTTGCCGCGGACTGCCGCTTCCGCGACTGCACGCACAGCGGCGAACCCGGATGCGCTGTTCAGGCAGCGCTTGCAGACGGGCGGCTCGAACAGGCGCGCTTTGACAGCTACGTCAAGCTGCAGCGTGAGCTGGCTTTCCTGAAACGCAAAACCGACAAACTGGCCATGCTGAAGGAAAAAGAGCGCTGGAAGAAGATTCACATGAGCATGTGGAAGAAACATTGACGTGTATGGAAGACATTTTAGAATCAAGATCGAGCTGAAACTTGCGAATCATCAATCACATTGGTTTCCGGCCGGTAAATTGACAATTGCGGCTGGTAAAGTCATCAATCTGGCTGGTAAAATCCCGGAACTGGCTGGTAAATCCTGAAATTCGGCTGGTAAACTTTTAAATCAGGAGAATTCTGTGCGAAATTCACCGCACCCACTCTGACTTCTCCATGATTTTTTTACACTGAAATGCCATGTCGTTAATTGATTTTTTATCAAAAGGCTAATTGTTGTTTTTGCCCCTCCGCTGTTTGGAGCGGAAGGTGCAAGACTCCTTCGGGATCAGTGAGCCAAGTGGGACCCCGCAGGAGGATCACGGATCGCCCGTGGAAAGCGAGCGCATGGAACGAAAAACAACAGCAAGTTTGGCAAAGCCTATCAAAAAGAGGGACTTTTCACCGAAAAGTGAAAAGTCCCTTTTACATTAATAAACCCAGCTTGCGCCAATGATAATCAGAAGGATGAAGAGAACAACCACCAATGCGAATCCCGAGGTATTTCCATATCCTGCCGGAGCACCCATGACCGCAATCACCTCCACATAGTTTTCTTTATCATCCTATGCGGCCGCCCGGATACTGTCCGCCCGGATTTTCCGGGCATTACTCCAGGACAGGTGTGTTAAAATAAATGCTGGATTCAAAAATTTGTGGAACATCCAGACAGGGGGATTCTTGTATGCAGAATTTTGAACAATTGCTTGAAAATTATGCCGATATTACGGTGAAAGTGGGCTTGAATGTGCAGAAGGGGCAGGACGTCCTGATCTTCGCGCCTGTCGAGTCACCCACATTCGTTCGTAAAACGGTTAAAAAAGCCTATGAAGCCGGCGCCAAAAACGTGTACGTCGAATGGTCAGATGAAGATGTGACACGCATCCGCTTCGATCTGGCACCTGATGAAGCATTTCAGAGCTATCCGGCGTGGAAAACCCGGGGTTATGAGGACCTGACCAACGAAAATGCCGCCTTCCTATACATCTATTCACCGAATCCGGATTTGCTGAAAGGCATCGATCCCGAACGGATCGCGGCTTCTCAGAAAAACACGGCGAAGGCCAACAAAAAATTCTCTGATGCCAAGATCGGAGCCAAAGTAAGCTGGACGATCGTTTCCGTCCCCACCGCAGCTTGGTCGGCAAAGATTTTCCCGGATCTTGGTGAGGAGGAACGGATTGACGCCCTTTGGAAACAAATTTTCACCATAACCCGTACAGACAGGGACAATCCTGAACTTGCCTGGAAAGAACATCTTCAGACGCTGACGGACAAGGTCACGTATTTTAATGAAAAACGTTTTAAAAAGCTGCATTACCGGGCACCCGGAACAGATCTGACCATCGAGCTTCCTGCTGAACATTTATGGATCAGCGGCGAAATGACCAATGATCAGGGTGTTCCTTTCCGTCCGAACATACCGACCGAAGAAATCTTCACCATGCCGTTGAAAACCGGTGTCAATGGCACCGTCGCCAGCACAAAGCCGCTGAATTACGGAGGCAATCTGATTGATCATTTTTCAGTGACTTTCAAAGACGGCCGAATCACAGACTTCAGCGCCGAGCAGGGCTATGAAACTTTGAAGCAGATCGTCGAAACGGATGACGGTTCTCACTATCTCGGCGAAGTTTCCCTTGTGCCGCATCACTCGCCAATTTCGGAGACCAACCTTATTTTTTACAATACATTGTTTGATGAAAACGCGTCGTGCCATCTGGCAATCGGCGCCTCGTACCCCTTCAATTATCGCGGCGGCCGTGAGATGACCGAGGACGAGCTCTCCGCCAAGGGTGCCAACACCAGTCTGACCCATGTTGATTTCATGGTCGGCTCCGGTGAACTGGACATCGATGGCGAAACTTCCGATGGCAGGCTGGAACCGATTTTCCGCAAAGGCAATTGGGTGGATTAAAAAAAATTCTAAAGAAAAAAGCCTTGGGTGATCGCCCAAGGCTTTTTTCTTCTAGGCTATGTTAAAGTTCAATGTTGCTCTTGCCCCTTTGTTGATTGAGCGAAAAACAACAGACAAAATTAGCAGAGCCCTCTTCTAAAAAGTTATTGCTTAAATTTTGTAACGTTTGATAGCGTCCCTCATCAGCTGTGCCTGCTGATCCAGATCGCCCGCAAGTTTGTTCAGCTCTTCCATGGCTGCCGTCTGCTCTTCGACGGACGCGCTCACTTCTTCCGTGCTCGCCGCCGTTTCTTCGCTGGTCGAAGCGATCATCTGGGTTCCCTGGCTGATTTGCTCGATATGTTCCTGAGTCTTGCGGATTGCATCGGCAATCACACGGATTCCGCCGACATTCGCTTCAATCGTTGTTTCGATCTGTTTGAATGCCTGACCAGTCTCCTCGACTGCCTCACCTTGCGCCTTGACTGTGCTGCTTGTCTGCTCGCAGAGTTCAACGGCATGCGCGGTTTCCCGAGTCATGGCGCTGATCGTCGATGTGACTTCCTTGAGGGAGTGGTCCGTCTGCTGGGCCAGTTTCCTGATTTCACTTGCAACGACCGCGAAACCTCTTCCCTGTTCTCCGGCATGTGCGGCTTCAATGCTGGCGTTCAGCGACAGCAGGTTGGTGCGCCGCGCGATGCTGTCCAGAACATCGATAATCTGAGTAATATTCTTCGCGTGTTTTTCAAGCGAGGTGACGGCGGAGATAATCTGCCCTGTCGTTTCGGCGGAAGCTTTGGACTGTGTGGAGAGATGACTCATCTTTTTCTCCCCGCCCCTTGACGTTTCATTCATCTGATTGGCGCCTTCCAATACTTCCTTGCTCTTGACGTCCATCTTCTTGATTTCCTCGACAAGGGACTGAAGCGACGTCTGTCCTTCATCCAGAGCAGCCGACTGGTTGGACGCGCCGGCAGCAATCTCGTTTACAGTCGCGCTGATTTCATTCGTTGACGCCACGTTCTCTTCGGCACTAGCGACCAGTGTCTGGGATGCCCCCGCAATCTGTTGCGTGACATCCGTCATTTTTCTGAACGCTTCCCGGTTCGCCCTGGCCATCTCATTGATGCTTCTTGTCAGTTCCGAAAGTTCATCATTGCCCGCGAGAGGTACCGACACCGTCAGATCGCCCTGCTCGATCTGCTTCGCTGCGTGCTGAATCGTTCTCAGACGGACAACCACTTTTTTCAGCAGATAATTTGTGACAAAAATGGCAATCAGTAGGATGAGCAGAACGGTGATGACAGAAGGCAGCGCAATTAGGTTCCCTTGGTTAGAGATTTCGCTCTTGTCAATAATACCGAGAAGAATCCAACCGGTCGTTTTATTCCGTTCAAAGCAAATTAATTTACTCTGACCGTTCATGTCGGCATAAAAGCTTCCGCTGTTCCCCATGGTCTTCAGCTTCTGGTAGAACGGCTGTTTCACAACGCTTGTACCGATCAGCTGATTTTTTGGCGCAGCGATATACGTGCCGGACGGATCCAGAACGACGCCATAGCCTGATTTGCCGAATCGCGAGCTGTTCACCTGATTGATGATGGACTGGATATAGAGATCGAGCTTCACGACGCCCTTAACCTGTCCGCCGGAAATCTCTGATTGTGCCACACTGACCACATATTCTTTCATCACGTTATCCATATAAGGGTTGGTCCACACCGGACGGCCATTGCCGCTCACACCCGTCTTGTACCACGAACTCGTCGTCGGGTCATATCCTTGCGGAAAGAAATAAAGCGGTGCGCGTACAGCTGTTTTATCCGCCGCCCCATACGTCAGTGCCAGATATTTTTTATTTGCATCAAGCACATTCTGAAAAGCCTGGTTGATCTGATCCTGATTTTTTGACGGATTGTTTAATACTTTGCTGCCCGTAAACTGGCGCACAACCGACTCAGCATCTTGAAAATAGGTTTCAAAATTCTGGTCGGTCAACTTGATCTGCGCCATTGTCGACTGCACCAGCTGATTCTGCGTCATTTTTGCGCCGTAAAAGTAGCTGAACAGCCCGCCGATGAGCCCGATAACCACAATGGATGTTATAAAAGGAATCAGCAGCTGTTTTCTGATGCTGACGTTCATCAGAAGCCGGCCCGGCAAAAATTTTCCCAAAGGAGATTTTCGCAGAGCCTCAGCGAGCCGCGTCAAAGGACGGGTGACGGATGTCCACGTTTTTCCCCATTTGAATCCCTTGCTTTTTTTTGAGACGTCCTTTACAGGCGCCTCTTCACCGGCCTGTTTGTTCTTTTGCTGCTTTTCCTGCTTCATAGACAAATACCCTCACCTTTTATAGATTATGTATTTAAGAAAAAATCTGAAGTCCGCAATCTCAGACCAGTTTATAACCCTCAAGCTGCCTTCGCAGGTCGGAAGCGTCGCCTTCAAGCTCGTTTGCAAGATGCGACAGCTGCTCCATCCCGGCAGTCTGTTCTTCAATTGAAGCCGTGACTTCTTCAGTCCCGGCCGCCGTCTGTTCACTGATTTCCATCATACCGTTCACATTCGCTTTAATCTGCCTGTTCTGATCAACCATTTCCCGGATCGATGCGGTAATGTCCTCGATCCTTCGGCCGTTTTCAGCAACCGCCTGAGCAATAAGACCAGCATTTTTTTCAAAATCAGCCACAACAATGAATTGTTCTTCCAGCACTTTACTCGTATTTCCGGCAAACGCCACCGTGCTCGCCGTATCTTTCTGAATGCCGGTGATCAGCCCGGAAACTTCGTTCAGCGCCCGGTCCGTCTGGTCAGACAACTTACGGATTTCATCAGCGACAACCGCAAAGCCCTTTCCCTGTTCACCGGCCCGCGCTGCCTCAATAGCCGCGTTCAGTGCGAGCAGATTCGTTTGACCGGCAATGTCTGAAATGGTCTCGATAATCTGCCCGATATTCTTTGACCGGCCGTCAAGCGATGAAATGGCATCAATAATATCGGCGGTCGCGCTGATCGTCCGCTCCGAGTGGTTTCGGAGCTGGACCACCGAGTGCTGATTGCCTTCCGACGCCTTCGACAGCGCTTCAGCCCCTTCTTTCATCAGATCCGTGTGTGCCGCAATATCGCTCATATGCTGATCAAAAACATCGGCCGCGTCTCTGTTTTTACCCATCAGTCCGGCCTGGTCGGAGGCGCCGGCAGCGATTTCCGACATGGTCGAACCAATCTCATTCGAGGACGCTGTATGCTCTTCCACACTGGAAACCAACGTCTGTGCGGCATCGCCGACTTTTTCCGAGACGCCTTTGATATGTTCCAGCATCTCCCGGTTCATGCGGATCATCGTATCCGTCCCCTCGGCCAGAACAGCCAACTCGTCATGGCCCCGTACCTCGCAGCGGACGCTCAGGTCACCCTTTTCCGCTTTTTCCACGGCAAGCTTGATGATGTGTATTCTTTTGTTATAGGAATTAAAAACCAGAATCAAACCAATACTCGTTCCGACCAATGTCACAAGGAGCAGGGTAACCGCCGGAAGAACCAGGCCTTTACTCCCGCACTCATAAAATAAAAAAGCCAGTGCGATAATCACAACCAGATAGGCGGCAAGAAGCACGCTCTGAAGTGAAAAAAACCGGGTCTTTTTACCGGCAGCTCCTGCCCTTTTTTCTATAGATGCCATTCTGAATCCACCCTTCAAAATCTGCTCGGAAAATCCGTCCATTCGAGTCTGCCTGCGCAGACCTGTTCATTCCTCTTTATCGGCCGGTCCGGTCTTTTTATTAATAATGAAATAACAAAATGCAGTATTCTGAAAAAGGCTGATGATCGTAAAAAAGCCGCAGACTTGCTGCGGCGCGTCACCAGGCATTCTGAGAAACCGTCATTATCTCTGTTCTCCAGCCTCGCTCATTATTCTCGCATGTCGCGGATGATCACTCCCCGTATAGAGCAAACGCACGTAGACATCCAGTAAAAACACGAGGATCATCGCGGCAATCATTCCTGAAAGGTCGAAAGTAAGGGCGTCAATCAGGTGGCCTGTTCGGCCCGGGATAAAGGTCTGATGCCATTCATCAAACATCGAGTAGCAAAGGGCGACGGCTGGTCCGCACAAATAGCAGAGAATCCGGGGAGTCACAGTCGTCATAAACAGATTAATCAGCATGAAAGTCAGCAGCGCGTATTCAAAGACATGGCTCGCTTTACGAACCACAAACTCAAAAAAGGCGTACGGATCATCCGAAGTCACAAGCTGCCCGCCGTAATCAAAATGAATATGCGGAAATGTTTCAGAGGTCCACTGGAAATGGGCTTTTAAGAACGGCTGGATGTCCTGCTGTGAATAAGGCATGGCGGAGCCCCTGTAAATCAATACGATCATCAGAACAATCAGCACCAACCAGAACCAGAATGCTTTTCGGTTTTTCAGCATCTCTGTCATCCACCCTTCTAAGCGAAATTTCTTCCAGCCAACTTTACAATCTCTTAATATTATTTTTTTATTATAGCGCATATTGGTAAGCATTTCGCAGATTTTTTACGCACGTTCTTCCTTTCAGAAAGTGCAGAGGCAGACATTTTGACATTTGCGGCACCGCTTGCTAGCTTTAAAGAAAAGGGGGAGAAAAGAATGACACTTAGAGCGGATGATCAGGGATTCACGCTGACCCATGAACATGGAACAATGAAGATAAATAAAGCCGGTGATTTCAGGCCCGGCGACCTGCTTGAAACTTCAATCGGCGCCTGCAGCGGTCTGGTTTTCAAGCGTCTGCTCGCCAACCGGAAAATAAATTACAGCGATATGATTATCGAAACGGATCAAGTGCGTGCGAAAGAAGATCCCGAACCGATCAAAAAAGTCGGCGTGCATGTCACACTGAAGGGCGCTGATCTGGATGAAAAACTGATCCGCAGATTGTTCACACACGTTTACACGAACTGTACCATAGCCCAGTCGGTCAAAGGTGCGATCGAAGTGGAGGAAACGCTGGAGATCGTTCAGATTTAAAAAAATGCGGCCCGATTCTTCTGGCCTTGAATCGGACACTTCTGGCCTTGAATCGGACACTTCTGGCCTTGAATCGGACACTTCTGGCCTTGAATCGGACACTTGAGCCCCGATTAAAAATCGGGGCTCAAGTTTTTTAATAGAATAGGCCATCCTGCACATAATAAATCCTGCACAACACTATAAGGGATGATCCAATGAACAAAGAGCAGGAATTTACCCATCAGTTCAAATCTCGAGAAAATACCGGCGAGCATCGTAACGGACGGCTGGCGCAGCAAAAGAACAACCAGTCAGGCAATCAGAATGTTCCGAATGAGTATGTTTCCAACAAAGAAGAACACTGATTCAGATCCGCGCAGCCCTTTCATAATAGGCTTCGCGGATTTTTTCCGGTACCATGCCGCCGCCCGTCGCCCAGAAAAGGTGCGTGGCGGTTGGCATTTTTTCCGTCAACCGGCAGACTTCCAAATAGCTGCGGCCTTCCGCCGTACCCAGAATCATCTGTGGCCCGATCAGTCCGGCGGCCGCTGACGGTTCGACCCACACGTTTTCCGTATCCTTAAGCCCCCTGAGAAATTGAAAGAGCCGGTCATCGTCTACTGTGATACAACCGGAAATCAGATGGCCGGCCGCTCTCCCGACAAATGCGGACGGCTTCGGAACAGCCAGCCCATCCGCTGCCGTCCGGTTGTCGAGACCAAAATCCTGCACTGAAACCTGATCATTCAGTCCTGTCAGCAATCCGAGCAAAAAACTCGGCGAGTGGGTCGGCTCCACGAAAAACGCGTGGACATTTTCACCGAACGCCAGCTTCAGCCCAAACGTAACGCCTCCTGGCCCGCCACCGACGCCGCATGGAAGATAAACAAACAGCGGATGATCAGCATCGACCTCAATACCTTGCTCCTGAAACTGTTCTTTCAGCCTGCTTCCGGCTGTTGCATAGCCCACAAACAGATCCTTCGAATTCTCGTCATCGATAAAATGGCAGCGGGGATCCTGTTCGGCCAGCTTTCTCCCTTCAGTCACCGCCACGCTGTAGTCCGCGTCATATTCGCAAACCTCCGCCCCTTTCTCACGGAGCAGATCTTTTTTCCATTGCTGCGCATCACGCGACATGTGCACCGTCGTGCGGAAGCCGAGTTTCGCTCCGACAATGCCGATGCTCAGGCCGAGATTGCCCGTCGAACCAACTGCAATGGAATAGCGCGAAAAAAACTTTTTGAACGATGCATTCGCCAACTCAGAATAATCATCGGATAGCTTCAGGAGCCCCTGACGGACAGCCAGATCTTCGGCGGTTTTCAGCACTTCATAGAGACCGCCCCGCGCTTTAATCGATCCGGAAATCGGCAATTCACTGTCCGCCTTCATCATTAAACGCCCGAAAATGTCTACCCCTGACGCCCGGTGCAGAAACTGTTTCATTGTTGATGTTTCACGCAAAGGAGATTCGATGATGCCTTCTGACGGGCGTGATTCTGGAAATGCAGCCTCAATGTACGGAGCGAAACGGTGCAGCCTTTCTTCCGCATCGGCGACGTCACTTCCGGAGACCAGATTTGGAACCGCTTGGCCGTAGCCCGGATTAAGCCACAGGACCTCCCTCATCCCCACAATCTCCTTCAGAATCGGAAACGTTGCGACCCATTCTTCAACCGTTTTCCCGCCCAAGCGTTTTTTCATCGAAATAATCTCCTCATCAAACATAGATTAAATCAGATCAGGAAGACGCCAATCAGTCCTCGCCGCCTTTCTGAATGATTTTATAATTACGGTAAGCAATTCTTAACGACTGGAGTACTGTTTCGTGTCTTCTGTTACTACGATAGATATTCAAAAAATTTCCCTTCATGTTCAGCTGATGGCCGTACTCTTTCGTCTCTTTTAAAAACATAACATAAATCCTTCCTTTTTTAATTATTGCACGTTTTTCAGGCAGAAAAAAATCATGCGGTAAACACAGCATGACCTGACACCTGCGCATCTATACAGATTCCTTGATGAAACGTTGGTCAGTCAATGACCGATTATATCAGAATCATGTGCTGGCAGCCAACGGATTGATTCAACTCCAAAATTGGGATCCGCTTAAATCCGTTCCGCTCTAAAATAAAGCTATAATAGAAACAAGCGCCTTTTACTAAACAGTAGAGGGCTCCGGATCTTCAAGTTGCTCCTAATCGTATTAAGGTCGCTCCTAATTTGTAAAAAGTTGCTCTTAATCCGGTATAAGTCGCTCCTAATCTTTCAAATTGTACTGAATCAAATCAGATGCCAATAATTGTCAGCTGAAAAACATACTGTCCATTTAGGGAGAGGTTCCTGATGAAAGTTTTCTTTCTGATTCTTTTGGTTTTGTTCCTTCTCTGGCTAATGACCCGCCGTTCAAGGAGCCACAAGGGCCATCCGATTCTTCTGTTTGCGATTTTGACTTTTCTTTTCAGCAGACGCAGGCATTAAGCAGCAGCTGATCCCTCATTTGAAGAAGTGCCCTTGATTTTTACGCCCATTGGTGTAATATATTTTTTAACTCGACTGATAAATGAAAAAGCGATGAGAAGAAGAGTAGGAAACAGCAACATTTAAAGAGAGTCGCGGCAGGTGAAAAGCGATAATGAAGCGGTATTCCGAAGATGGCCTTTAAGCAGCGTCATTGAGTCCTCAGGGATAAGATGATGATGGGTGTGCCCATTAACGCACAAAAGTATTTCCTGTTTTTCACTCGGAAAATACTTATTGAGGGGAATTCCGCGAGGGGTTCTCAAACCAAGGTGGTAACACGGATACAAGCGTTCGTCCTTTGCTTTCAGAAATGAAGGCGGGGAACGGACGCTTTTTTGTTTGATTCATTCAAAAAGTGGAGGGAAAGACATGACATTAGTTGCTGCAAAACATGCACCGTTCAGATTTGATCAGGTGGGAAGTTTGTTAAGGCCGACCGCCTTGAAGGAAGCGCGCGAAAAGTTCGCGGAAGGGGAAATTGACCGTGCCGCGCTCTCTCGGGTGGAAGACGAAGAAATCAGGAAGATTGTCGCCAAACAGGTTGAAACCGGGCTGAAAGCCGTAACGGACGGCGAATTTCGGCGCAGCTGGTGGCACCTGGATTTTCTAGCGGGATTGAATGGTGTTGAAACTTATTCACAGAACGCGAGCTATAAATTCCATGGAGCAAAAACGCGCGATACCAATGTCCGTTTTGTGGACAAGGTGTCCTATAATCCGGATCATCCTTTTTTCGCAGCCTTTAAGTTTCTGAATAGCATCGTTCCCGAAGGCGTATTAGCCAAACAGACGATTCCAAGCCCATCCCTTTATTTCCGAGACAACCGCAGCGATAATGCGCCTAAATTTTACGAGACGCGAGAAGCTTTTCTCACCGATTTGTCCAAGGCTTATCGCGAAACCATCCAACATTTCTATGACTTAGGCTGTCGCTATCTGCAGCTCGATGACACAACCTGGGCGTTCCTGATCGATCAGATCATCAACGCAAAAAACGCGGATGAAAAAGCTAAGTATGAGCAAATCGCTGCGGACAGCGTCACCGCCATTAACGGTGCTCTGGAAAATAAACCGGAGGACCTGACTGTGACGATGCACATCTGTCGCGGCAACTTCAAATCCACCTTCCTCTTTTCTGGAGGATACGGCCCTGTTGCAAGTTATCTGTCGAAGCTCAACATTGACGGCTATTTTCTGGAATACGACAATGAGCGCTCCGGTGATTTTTCACCACTCGGCGAAATCTATAAGGACGGTTCGTCAAAAAAAGTCGTGCTCGGCCTCATCACCTCAAAATTTCCGGAACTTGAAGCCGAAGATCTGCTTCAAAAGCGGATTAAAGAAGCGACAGAATACGTGCCGCTTGAAAACCTGTGCCTGTCAACCCAATGTGGCTTTGCCTCCACCGAAGAGGGCAACAAACTGACCGAGGATCAACAATGGGCGAAGCTCAAACTTGTCGTCGATACAGCAAAAAAAGTCTGGACGGATGCCGAGGACTGACCGAGAACCCAATCGCCGATTAATAAAAATTTTCTTGTAAGGCATTGTTAAAACGGTCTGCTGCTCTCTTTCGCTTCAGGCACTCGCGTTCCGCACGAATCAATAAAGTAAAAAACGGCATTCAGTAATCACATAGCCTTTCGAAAAGAAAAAACGGACCCCCGTGCCCGGAGCACAATGGGGGTCCGTTTTTTCTTTTATCATCAGCGGCCGCTGATCTGGATTAATTTTTGTTTCAGATCCTGCTCCATATTTCCTAGTTCGACCTCAGCCTGTTGGCGCTTGGCTTTGCCGTCCGCCTGGATTTTCAACGTTTCTTCCAAAGTGGAAATCAGATCGGAATTGACCTTTTTCAACGTCTCGATCTCGATAATGCCCCGCTCCGACTCGCGTGCAATGCCGGTGGTGTTTTGTTTGAGCATTTCCGAGTTCTTTTTCAGCAAGTCATTCGTCGTATCCGTAACTTCTCGCTGCATTTCCAGCGCTCTATTCTGCCGGAACAATCCGATCGCAATCACAATCTGATTTTTCCATAGCGGAATCGTATTGAGGATTGATGTCTGAATTTTGTCCACCAGAACCTGATCGCCGCTTTGGATCAGGCGGATCTGAGGACCGGTCTGGATGGCGCTCACGCGGCTAAGTTTCAGATCATAAATTTTTTTATCAAATCGATTGGCCAGTTGGGCAAGATCATTAACTTTCTGAGATTCAAGTGGGTCACCTGACGTTTCCGCAGCAGCTTTGGCCTGAGGGATCAACACGGTGTTGACTTCTTCCAGCTTTTGTTCTCCGGCAAGAATGGTAAGGTCCAGATAACGGATCGCTTCCAAATTTTTCTTATACAGTGTGTCGAACATGCCGATGTCCTTCAGCATATCCATTCGGCTTCTGTCCAGCCCGTCAACGATTTTGTCGATCTGTACATCCATTTTTTCATAGCGGGCGATAAATTTATTGACTGAGCGCTTCAGGCCGCCAAAAAGACGGCTGACGAAACCATTGTTTCCGTCGTTTAGAGAGCTGATATCCAGGTCTTTGACCTTTACCATCAGTTCGGACATCATATTTCCTACTCCCCCGGTATCTTTTGAGCGGACCGTTGAAAGAATGTTATCGGCAAAAGATGCCAACGCGCTTTGTGCACCGACACCAAATTGGGAAAGCTGCTGCGAATCAGTCAGATCAATTTCTTTAGCCATCGCCTGTACTTTTGCCTGTTCTTCAGGTGACAGTTTACTGAAGTCAGGGCCGCTTTTTGGGGCCACCGGATCGTTGCGTTTCTGAAGTTCTGAAAGTGAAGTATTCTCCAAATTTTCCATTGCCTGATCCCCCTATGGTTAGTGCGCTTTAAGCGCATTGATGATGGTATCCATGACCGACGGCTTCGGTACGCCGATCACTTGATCGATGGACGATGGAATGCCCGACACCGGCAACTTTGACGTGTCGTTGACCACGTTGGCATCGCCAGAACGGAATCCGTGCTTCGTCCATGCCAGATTCTGGATCTTTGTGCTCGCCAGCGCATTCAGCCCAACTTTTGCCTTATCGTTCAGCGCAATGAACGTATGAGAACTCCAGACCGTCGGCACCGGGTAAAGAATCCGCATTTTCGATTTCACCTGCTGCCATTTCTGCGGATTTTGCGCCGCAAACTCAATCAGCTGGTTCTCATAGCCAACAATCAGCGGATACGCCCCGACACCTGTCGTCAGATACTGTTCAAAAATGTCGCCGCTTCCCGTCTGCTGATAGCCTTGCTTCCCGAAATAGGTCTTGATCTGCGGCAGTACCTTTTGCACCGTGCTGTCATCAACCACCTGCCCATTATTTAAAATATCCGCCAGCAGTCCGGCGAACTGATTCCCTGAATTAGACTGAGTCGGGTCTGTCGACTGGATATTGACATTCCCGTAAAGCGAAGGCAATCCGATATCCGCCCACTTCTTACCTGAATTGACCATACTGATCAGCTTAGGCATATCCACGACATAATCCGTTCCATTACGTTCCTGTACAATCCCCTGCTTGATCAGCGCGTTGGTCACAGTATCCCATGAGTACAGCACGAGCGGAGAGTTAAACTCAACCCGGTTGGCCGCGATCGCGTCCGGCTGTTTTTGTTTGAATATTTCCAGTGCGGTCTGGCTGGACGGGAACAGGAAATCCTGACCCTTCGTGCTCCCTTCGACCATAGCGATCGAACCCGCTTTGGCATAGTCCAGCTGGACGCCAAAATCGTTTTTCAAAAGATTTTGAATCGCCGGATCAGACAGCAGCCCTTCTTTTTCGCTGCCGATGTACCCTTTCAGAACCGTCACCGTCTTGGATGGCGCAGGCCCTTTTGCATTATTTTTGCCGTTTAGTACCAAAAAGGCGAAAGTACCTCCGATAATCAGCAAAAGTATGGCGATGCCGATGATTTTGTTTCTCATCAGAATCCCCCCATTTTCATCGTGTTTTTCAGCAGAGATATTTCCGCATCGAGATCTATAACTTCATTTTCCATTAATGCGGACAGCTGCTTTTCAAAAGTCTCGGCGATGGAATCGAGAATCTCTTCTACTTTTCGCAACGTTCCCACAATTTCAGGCGTATCCAGATCCTGCTCGGACAGCTCAACGTATTTGCTTAGAATCGTATAGGTGGTTTCCAGATAATAAGAAAAAAAGCGTTTGGCGGAACGAATCTTATTCGGATTTTTCTCAAGATAGGCAAAGACTTTCTTCGTAATTGCCGATATACGCGTGACTTTCTCTCGCACGCTGCTATTCGAGATTTTCACCGAGAGCTTTTCGATCGCTTCCATTCGGCTGTATCCTTCGCCGATCGTCTCTTTCAGCTCCTGGAAGGTATCGGCATCATCCACCTCGATTTTACCAATTCTGAAGCGGCTGGGTCGGGCAATCAGTGACACCGCGATATAGAGCAGAACGCCGATCACCGCCGCGAATAAAAATGGCAGATGAAGCAGAAAAATCAAAATTAGGAACACCGCGCCCGCGGCTAACGCTTCCGAGACTTCAATCAGTAATGCTTTGCCCTTGCGCATGATTAGTTGTACCCCTTCGCTTTTTTAAAGGCCGCAACCAGATCAGTTCTGCCGTCAAACACAGCGGCATTGGTAAGATCAGAAATTTTATTGAGCTGTGCGTCGGATGCGTCGCCAAAGGTAATCGAAAATACAGGGATGTCCTTGCCTGCCTGCTGCCATGTTCTTTTGAGATCGTTAAACGTGCGCCCGGTGTTTGACTGGCCGTCCGTCATCAAAATGACTGCCGGTGAGTATTTCGACAAATCAACCGATGACAGCTTTTTGATCCCGTCCATCACGGGCGAATAAATGTCCGTGCCTCCGTCGGCATCAAGATTTTTGATCTGATTGTCTAAAGTCATCAATTGCTGCTCAGAATTTCCATCAACCGACCACTCCGCTTTGACATGATCACTGAAGGGAATCACCACCGTTATATCCTGAGGCGAAGCTTGGAGATAACTGCTTTTTGCTTTATTTTGATTCAGCAGCAAATCCATCGCCTTGACCACCTGATCCTGGCCACCGCCCGCCATGCTCCCTGAAAAGTCAAGGCAGTAGACGGTAAAGGACGGCTTGCGGAGCCCTGTCTGATACAGATCCAGCGCACTCCTGATGACGTCCGCTGATGGCATGTGAATCGGAGACAGAACACGCTGCGTGTCAATGCCCCAGTTCGGATTGAAAACCTTGCTGCTGGCATTCGTTACCGTGCCGCCGATCCCCGTCCGCCGACCATATTTAAGCAGCTCACGCTGGATTTTGTCGGACAGCAGATAGTTTTGCAGCTTTTTAAACTGTCCTTCTTTGGATGCGTTGCCATTGTCTACGTAACCGAGCGGTGAATCCGCAATCGACAGACCATCTTGCGGATAGACAACATAGAGCGGTTCACGTCCCTGTTTTGTGAGTTCCTGATTCGTACTAATGATGACACTCTCATAGTTGACCATCGCGTCATAATGGCCTTTTAAGTACAAATTTTTCAGCCATTCGGAACTCCCGGAGGAACGGTCGACGCCTGACAGCAGCGTCCTCATTTGATCCCGTAGTCCAGGGTTTTGCAACTGTGCCGATGTAATGGTCTGCGGATCGCCAAGCAGTGCGGAAAGAAAACCGATATAAGCGCTCGCACCGGAGTTGGATTGAGTGGCCGATGTCATGGCAAATGTCAATTTCTTCGTTTGGATCGCTTTTAAAATGTCCTTGATTGACACGTTTTTACCCACAAATCCAAGCTTCTGAGCCACACTCTTGCGAATGCCGAACACAACCGGGCTAGTCATAATGGACTTTTGCAACTTAACCACATGCTTCGTGTCGCCCATCGTGATCCACATACTGTTTGCGGGCCACACTGCATCATACCCCGAAGGTTTTTTCAGAGCCTGCATAATGTCCACGGACCCCTTGTAATCCATCTGGATGTTGATGTGATTGGCTTTAGCAAACTGCTGAATGATCGGCTCGATTTCTTTATTTTCTGAAGCAGAGAGAATGGTAAAAGTATTTGCCCGGTTATCTTTCTGACTGAGCGCCGAGCATCCAGAAAGCAAACTAATCAATAAAATAAGAGCCATCAGCAAAATGCTTATTTTCTTCATGGTTCCTGTTCTCCTTAATCCTAACTTTCAGATTTTTGCTTCTATTTACTGCACAAGTGTGGGTTGGAGTGCCACCCCATGTTCACCCTTCGTACAAATCAAAGATATGTAATTCAATAGGTTAATTTTATCATAAAGCCATAGATTTCAGTTGATTCAAATAGGGATTTAAGCTGTTTTTCGAGGGCGGTTTATTCGAGGATTCTCCGTACTTCGTTGAGGTTTAAAAGTTGGAGATGTTAAGTTTTAATGATGATTTTATTAATAAAATTTAAAGATAAACCACAGTTTTTTGTGGGTTCCCATTATTGTAAAACAAAAGCCCACTAGTTCACTAAACCCTATAATTTAATCCCATTCTTTTTGGACTGGATTAGATAGCTGTGATTTGCTCCCCATTGGAGGCGTCCTACATTAAATTCCTTTAGGTCGACTAAATCCTTCAAATATTGTGGGATAGCGCAATCCCAAATCACATTTTCTAATTTAAGCGGGAAATTATCTTCATTAGGGTTAGGCGTATGGATATATACTGCATCTAAACCAGCATCTTCATCAACCAGTTCAATCCATGATTGGTAAGGTTTTTCAAATGTCTGGAGCTTTTCTAGTAATCTCTCATATAAAGCGAGATGTGCTTTGATATTCTGATCTTCGGTCTATTATTCCCAAACCCGCAAAAATCAAGATGCGTATGCCAGAAATCAAACCATCCTTCCTTTCCAAAGTCCAGACCTTCACATACCCATTCAACATTTTCCCATAAATTTTGAAAATAACGTTTTTTCCCACGGAGTTTTTTCAAAATGACAGATCCCTTATTTATCAAGATTTTATTCAATAATGCAATGCTGCATCGCACTCAGAGTGCGACGTTCGTCTGATAAACGTGAGTTTCTCCGCATAGTATTTCAATCCACGCACTCATGAAGAGTGCGACAAAACATTATGGACGTTGTTAAAAGCGGAGATGTATTTCAATCCACGCACTCATGAAGAGTGCGACAATTCGCAGTACGAAACTACAGAGAAGGAGATAATTTCAATCCACGCACTCATGAAGAGTGCGACTGCAGATTTAAGTGAATATATCAGCCCAGCATGATTTCAATCCACGCACTCATGAAGAGTGCGACCACATAAAGCCCATTCGGGCCCGTGAGCAATTTATTTCAATCCACGCACTCATGAAGAGTGCGACTGTTCGCTGTAAAGACATTATAAATAGCTTGCGTATTTCAATCCACGCACTCATGAAGAGTGCGACTTTGATTTGATTGCTGATTTAACCTGTGGAATGGATTTCAATCCACGCACTCATGAAGAGTGCGACTGCTGCCTTTGCCACAGACAAGTGGTCGGCACGATTTCAATCCACGCACTCATGAAGAGTGCGACAGGAATTTTCCACTTCGGATAACTCCATTCCGGCTATTTCAATCCACGCACTCATGAAGAGTGCGACAATTCGGTCACATCGATCCGGACAACCTGGACTGATTTCAATCCACGCACTCATGAAGAGTGCGACACTCCGTATTCCGGATTTTGAAGACGCCGATTATATTTCAATCCACGCACTCATGAAGAGTGCGACCACTGTGCTCACCTCGTTAGAGGCTATGCAGAGGATTTCAATCCACGCACTCATGAAGAGTGCGACAAACAGTACCCTTCCTGTGACTCTATCAGGGACATTTCAATCCACGCACTCATGAAGAGTGCGACTAAACCGATATTCAGTCCGCGCCCCTGCTTTAAGAATTTCAATCCACGCACTCATGAAGAGTGCGACGATGCGCTGTACTCGATTGTCAGTATCGGGATTGAATTTCAATCCACGCACTCATGAAGAGTGCGACAACAACATCAACTTTTTGTTCCAGATCCCATTTTATTTCAATCCACGCACTCATGAAGAGTGCGACGTTATGATGGATGGTTTGTCATTAACATCTACCCAATTTCAATCCACGCACTCATGAAGAGTGCGACGGCGATTTTCGGTGAATATAAAGCAAACTAAGTTGAAAGTTCACGAAATCGCGCTAATAAATCCAGTAAATCTAAAAGAAAATGGATTATTATGTAAATATATCCATTTTTTATGAATGAAAATTGGTGCGAATGTTCCTGAAAAAAACTGTGAACTGTTCATTCGCACTAGAAAAGTAGCGGCCCTTCTAAATTAATCGAATCTTTGGCCCCAATGTGTTCGACCTTATTCTTGTAATTTTTCCCTAATTGATAAAATCTAAGGCTATCCCGAGATACATCGATAATGGCGGTTAGTTCTATTTTAAGAGTGGTAAATTGGGTAGCATCAACGATGCACTCAAAAACTGAATTTTGAACTCGTTGTCCATAATTTTGGCAAATTTTAGCCACTTTTCTCAATCTTTTTTGGCCAGCAGTCGTTACGGTGCTGACATCATAAGTAATAAGAACCAGCATTGTTCATCGCCTACTTCCATAGAAATGGTGGATACTCATCAAAATCATTTCTCAAAAATCGGGCGAGTAATGAGGCTTGAACATGTGGCACTAAACCCCATGAAATTTTTTCTCCTAAAAAAGGATGAGTAATTTTTTCCTGTTTTTTATTCTGCCACGCTTTTAAAAAATTCTTTCTAGCCTCGTCAGTCATGATGACCGCTCCGTTCTCCTTCTTCAAAAAATCATCGCCGTGTACTCCTTTTTTATTGATCAAAGAGAGAACAAATCGATCCGCATATACACCACGAAGTTCTTCCATAGCATCAAGTGCTAGTGATGCTCTACCTGGACGATCTCGATGCAAGAATCCGACATATGCGTCCAGTCCCACGCCCTCAAGCGCAGAAGTCATGTCATTAGCCAGCAGTGTATAGGCAAATGACAGCATAGCATTCACATTGTCCAACGGCGGTCTTCTCGATCGTCCCTTAAAAATAAAATCATCTTTTTGCTGCAATATCATATTATCAAATAAATTGTAATAACTAGTTGCGGCCTGTCCTTCCAGTCCTCTCAACCGTTCTAAGTCATCACATTCACGTATTTCTTTAATGAGCAGCGATAAAACTCCCGAAACTTTTTTAAAATCGGAAACATTGATTCTCAGCGGGTAGTCACGAGTCATCCGTTCCAAAATCCACTTGTGGTTATATACTTTCCCTACAATAAAATTTTTGGCAATTGCAGCCGAACCCTCTTCGTTATCTGAGACCCGATACTGTTGTTTCCTAAGGACAACATTACCTCTGCTTTTCCCAATAACACGGGCAAGAAAACGCCCATTCATGGTCAGAAAAGAAATTGAAATATTTCGTTCTGCGCAATAACCCATTAATGCCGGGCTGGCTCCAGTATAACCAAAAGCAACAATGGATTCCAAATTGTGAAGAGGTAGTCTGCCGATTCTCTCTCTTTCTCTCGATAAGACAATATTGTCACCATCTAGGGACAGATAGGTATCCGGCTGAGTAATATATAAAGTATTCAGGAGTTTTTTCATTCATAGATTTTCCCTTCAATAAAACTCTTTACAGACCGCTTCTTCATCAATCCAGGAAGACAAATATTTTGAAGTGAACAGCTTTTACAAAATGGGCCTGTTCGAACTTTAGGTGTATATTGTCTCCGGTAATAGTCCTGCATTTCAGCAACCATGGATTTTACTTTTGATTTAATAGAATCAGTTAAATCCACTTGAATTCTGTGTTTTATTTCATTGTAGAAAATATATCCCTTAGTAACTTCACAGAGCAGCATTTCTTCAAGACACAAAGCCTGTGCAGTGAGTTGCAAGACGTCCGAATCATCTACTTTTGGCTTACCATGCTTATATTCAACAGGATAAGCGGTGTACTTTCCATCCATTCCATTGATCGCAACACCCTGTTTTTCATCCCTTACAAATTCGACAACATCACAGATGCCTGTAATTTTTAATTGACGTGATTTTATGGGCATCGCACGAACAATAAGTTTATCTCCCCTCTTTTCTCTGGTAAAAGGTTCATCTGCACGACGATGGAGAAACTGGCCTTCAACCGTTTTGACGTTCTCGCTCCATTGCTGTTCAATATGAATCAATGCCCATTGCCGTCTGCAGAATTGAAAATGCTGGATACCTGACAACATTAAATAGTTATCTTCTTCATTTTCATCAGCGACCATCGAAAACCTCTACTTCCAGTTCCTCCAATTTGTCGAGAGTAATCTCGTAATCTTCTAATCTCCTTGGCGTATCATTAACAGCTTTTATTTCAAGAGAGTGATGTACTTTTGCGGATGAGTACTGACCCAGCTTGCTTCTATGGGCCCACCAGTAAACTTTATAAACTTCCATACTGCCTTCAGGACGGGCGGAGGAAGCATCATTTTCAAAAAGGGAGATCAGTGCCTGTTTTATTTTTTCGGCATCTTCAATGGTGAAACCTGTTTTTTCAGCCAATTGAGTATTAATGCTTCCATTAAAACGATAGACACCAAAATCAACACGGTGCTTCATCCCCATCGTATCTGATCCTTTTCCCTCTCCCGGCTCAGAGTTAACACTCTTCGTAATCTGCATACTGGAAATATCAATCGGTGCCACACTCACTGCTGTTTGTACAGTTACTGGTCCGCGTACCCCAACTGACACACCCTTTCCCGCTCCGCCTTTGAAAGCAAAAACCTGTCCGAAGCTTCTTACATCGATCCATTCCTTGCATGCGACCACAGCATAATCCTCGCTGGTTTTCTTTTTGTCTTTCGCTATTTCTTTTAATGCTTCATTTCCATCCGCACGTTCACGGAGACTGTTGAATTGGTCAGATTGTCTGTCATTGGACTGTACAAAAATAGATTCTTCCATGTCCTGAAGACGATTTCTTATTTTGCGTTTAATCGCCACATCGGAAATCTCTCCAAATCCTTCATAATTCTGCCTAGGTCGGTTCCCGTTTAGCGGGTCACCGTTCGGATTAGCTTTGCTGACAGTCAGTATAACTGCAAAATCAATTTTGTGATCTAGAACAGCCATGTGAATCTCTCCTAATAATTTATTTTGTTCTTCTTAAAAAATTTTGCTGTTAATTTGTTTCAGTAACTGAATCTGCATCTTTTTTCTTCTGGTAAAGCTGATGGCGCTGGCTATAAAATCCCAGCAAAAATTTCCCAGTTAATGGTTGATTGCCAAAATCCTGATAACTTATTTTAGCTGCCACGTCATCAATTAATTGTGTGAGATACCAACCGCTTCTGCCAATACGTGCCTGATATGGAACTAGGCTGGACTGAATCGTCTTCCATGTTCGTTCCGGATGCTCAGAGAATTCATTCATGTAACGTGTCGCATTACTTAATCTCCAGTCTTCCGATTTAAGAGCGCGATGTTCAAGAACATCTGCAATTGCTAAAAGCCGACCGAACAGATAGCTCCTGTCTGTAATTTGTTCATCCAATGCCACTGTAAATCCCCTCCCGTTGTCCTCATATTCTTGTCTGTTGATCAATGCACAGGTGATGCTCAACGTTTTTTCCCATTCCCATCTATCAATAGCAACCGGATTCCGTGCCCGATAGAAAGCAGAACGAACGATATCATTTGGCATTCTTTTTTCATCAACAATGCAGGGAACCAAACGCTCCATCAACCCTTTAACCACTTTATCGCTTGCTTTCGATCCGTAAGCTGCATACGCAATATCCTTGTTTGCCGGAGCTCCAAAATATGGAGGTAACTGTTTATCTTTTCCTTTTCGATAATCATGTCGCCAAACACATTGCGAATGCCAATCTATTAAATTAGTTAAATAAACCTCTTGTTGCATATTACGGTAATAAAGAATAGCTAGTCGACCAGTTGTAGCCGAATCAAGAATAAGTATATTAACTTTAGCGTCAGGATTCAGTTTATTACGATAACCGTTCATAGCTTTCTTAAACTCATTAGCAAATTCATTGTTTGTAAATGCGCTTGGATCTTCACTCTCGTCGCTAAGTTGAGAGATATCATAGATGTCATCTTCAAGATTAGGAACCTTATCATCATGATTCGACCAGACTAGAAATACTCGATTATCAACAATCCGTGCCTGACGGCGAATCAACCACTTCAGTGCATTGTGTGCTTTTTGTGATACTTCGTAACTGATGCTTGCCGCCTCATGGCTCTCATTAAAGCGTCCTCTATACGTGAACCCGCTTGTATCGTTAGCAGAAATTAATTTGGCTTTATCTCCAGCATTCCTGATTTTATTGGCATGTTTTTCAGTTGCCGGAAGCCAATGTCCTGAGACGAAGCAAAGGTCCCTTTCTTTCAGCTGATCATTATAGAAGCGAGTGAATGAATCATACATTTCTTTATTTAGCCAGACTTTAGACAGCAATTTCTCTTTGGAATAAACGGTGAAGCGAACAAATGCACTATCCTGACCGGAAGGTACTGCTAAAAAGATATCCGGCTTCTTACCTCCACACAGGAGTTTATACTTCTCATTCCACTTAGTAATTAATTGATCTTTTTCATCAAGCCAAAGAACTTTTTCGGTAACCAAATCTTTAATCAATTGCCTTTTGCTTAAATAGGCATAGATACTTTTGACTGAAGACGTGGTGTACGGAGATTCTGCCCACTTTTTCAAATTATTGATATAATTTGAAAATGGTTCATGGCCCTTATCCCTAATTTTTCCGCCATAAGCAACAAAGTCTCCGGCAACGTAGCTGAGTTTATCGTGAAGCGGATAGGGGGCAATTACTGCTCCGGCCCTACTGGCGGAGTCTTCCGTACATGGGATAATCGTGTCTCGATCATTCTTATCGATAACATGCGCCGTATAAAATGATCCATCTTCAGTAATTACAACTTCAATATGGGCTGTTTGCGTTGTATGAGAAACAGGAAGAAGTGTGAATGCCTGTCCACTACGCATGTAATCTATTTTGCCGACAAAGTCCTTGTTAGTTTCATAGGTTTCGTATAAATTCAATAGCCAGCTCACCGCATTGCCCCCCTTTCCAAAGCATTGAGCAAGGAATCAGCCGTTTCTATATCTGTAAGGTCAAATTTTTTGAAAGTCATTTCTTTAACTTTTCTAACTTCAGTACACTCTTCAGGGCGAATAAACCGGATCACACCCTTTTTCATCACCGGTTGCCAGAGCCGAACTTCCAGCTCATCTCTGCCTGTTTCGTCCGGATAGGAAATGCCATGAACCATTGTGCCAAAATAAATTTCTTCTTCCCTATCGTCATAAAAACCACTGCCTTCATCGAACGAACACGGTTCAACGTATCCCTGACATTCTCGCGTTCCCAGAAAAATGTCGCGGCGGCCGCCCGCTTTAAGTGCACGCTGGAAGATGCTGTAATGTTTGCCCTCATTACGATCAGATTCCAAGTCTGGTCGATTCATATTAAATTCAAAATGACCCTTGACTATATATTTAGGCTCTTTTAAATATGTATAATTAGCCAAGGTGTTGCCTCCGCCATACTCAATCGGACGAAGGCCTTTTGACTCCATCCGAATGACATTCATAACCCGCACCGCATCGATGTAATGAATAATCGTGGGCTTCCAATATATGGATTCAGCCATCCCTTTCAAAGCCTGGTAAGTCGGGATTTGGTACGTGCTCTTTTCTCCGCCTATCTTCGTCAGAGGATCGGTAAAAAGAGCATAGGGAGCGTATACAACAAATTCGTATGAATTCTTCACTTTCTCACCTCCATGAATAATTTAATTAACTGAAAAAAGAAAACAATCAAGGATATTTTTTGTCATCCATTCTACCACCCTCTTTAACTCAGATTAGATGACTAGTCCTGATAAATTCGTTTCTGATTAATTTTTTGCGTTATTTTGATATAAATTTTACTTTGATGGTTACTCATCATCATTTTGCTTTTACCTTGTATTGCAACTGACTTTTTAAATCTTGTTATGGAACAAAAATATTTTTGAATTAACACATTTAATCTCTCCATTCCTTTTTTCTCGTAGTTATGTAAATCACTTATTAATTATTCCGCCATCCACTATGAATAATCTGATAAAGAACAAAATATAATGAATACTAAATCGCTGATCACTCAGCGTGGATTGAAAATCATATTATGTGAATCATCATCAAAAAACCTATTGATACTTAATAGGTTTTTTAATATCCACAAAATTCAAACCCGCTTTCCCCTTCAATATCAAGTCCATATTCATCACTGTAGGCCGACTCCTTCAATGCGAGAACTTGACCATCCAGATAGTAAGCAAGCTGCCCCCCCTGTTCTAGTCGTTTCAATTCCTGATCATATACATTGATTGAAAAATGTTGCGCTTTTCTTAGAAGTTCGTTTAAATCCTCGATAGACTCAGTGCTACCCAATTGCACTATAAGGTTTTCTCCCTCTCTATAGGGCACAATCACTGATTTTGTTGTATTTTTAATGACATAAAAGTTTTCAGCGGCTGTGCGCAGGCTACTAAGTAAAATAAGCGGCAAAGTTTTACCGTTATGAGCCTCCTTATAAGCTTTCAGATAGCTGCTTTCCCGATCGGCGTACAGTAACTGAGTCATGGTTATCTTCAAATTTGAGATATTAAAATCCAATTTTGCATTCATTTCACTGAAAAAGCATTGGAAATACCAGTCCATCGCCGACTTCGATAGCACACTGCCACCATAGCTGGTAGGATCCCGATGCATGTCGGCAAGAATGTTTTTCGTTATGGATTTCCCTTTCCTAATTTCTTCTAGCGCATAAGAATCGAGTTTTTCTTCATCATGATCAATAATATAGACTTTTCGCAGCCCATCGTACTCACCGTTTCGGTTGCATCGTCCCGCCGCCTGAGCAATTGAATCAAGCCCGGCAAGCGACCGGATTGCGCATTCAAAACTAATATCGACACCTGCTTCAATTAATTGCGTGCTGATACAGATGACTTTTTGTTTTTTCTCAAGGCTGGTTTTAATGTCTTCTAATATTTTTTCTCTATGCGTAGCGCACATGGATGTGCTTAAATGAAAAACCCGCACTCCCAAATACTTGTTTTTCAATATTTGATAGAGCGACCGTACGACTGCGCGTGTATTTAAAATAATGAGGATATTGCGGACATCTCCCAATAATTCCCCGACAAAATCGATAAGCTTGTCGTTATCAAATGTTTCACGGTATGAACGGTCGACTATCTTCACCCGTTTAAAAGCGTCAGCTACTTGATTCAGTTGACTGACAATTTCTCCGTTACTGCTAATTTCCAAACGATGATGGACATAATCCAGCGCCGGTTGTGTTGCGGTACAGAGCAGGATGCTTGTTTGACCGAACTTGTTTAAGAAGTTTAACGCATGATTAAAGAGAGCGACACAATGAATCGGCACTTTTTGGACCTCATCAAAAACTACTACCGCTTGAGTCAGATGATGCAATCGGCGAATATTTCGCGAACCAAGTTTGTAAAAAGTGTCCAGAAATTGAACCATTGTTGTTAAAATGATTGGACAATCCCAATTATCTTTTGCCAATTCCAACTTTTCACGGATAGTTAAAGCTCCATCTTCCGTTTCATCGCCACTCCTATTATTGCTTTCTACCACATTCGAATGATGTTCCAGAATATGCTCATCGTCATCCAGAATTCCACGGATCACTTTCGCATTTTGTTCAATAATGGTTGTATAGGGCACAACATAAATAATTTGCTTCTTATCAAACAATTGGGCATGTTTTAGTGCATAGCGGAGGCTGGCAAGCGTTTTTCCTCCTCCGGTCGGAATAGATAGTGTATAGATACCCGAGGACTTACTTGCAAAACGTTCGCACCGCTCAGACATTTTACCCCGCAACTGATTAATTAGTGTATGTGATTCTGGCTTATCATTCAGGGAATCTAAAGAACAAATCAATTTTTTATAGTAATCGTTGAATAAATTATGGCTATTCACTGGCGTGAGCGTTCTGTTTTCTTCAAACAAACGTGTATTCGTTCGATCTGCATCAATCAGGCAACTGAATACAAAACGAGTGAACAGCGTTAATTTTTCCACTACATTGCCCTTATTTGTCTTTATGTATTGTTTGAGCTCATCCACTGCCTGATCGACATAGTCAGCTAGATCTTCCGCTGTCATAATTTCATAAAAAAAATGCTCTTTCGCTTTTGAATATTCCGGTAGTATGTCCTCATTCTTAGTGACTCTCTGGTAATATGGAGATTCAGATGACGCATTTATATAATCGTGTAAGTAGGAGTGATGAGAAATAATCGCATTACCGACAACCTCAGCCAGTATCATTTTAAATTTATCCTTTGGGGTCGCCTCATGAAAGATTTCGTAAAGAAGCTTTCCTCCGGCCGAAGCATGGTCAACCGATCCGCGCCTAAGTGCTGATTCCGGGTGAAAGACGGCCAGCTGTAAATAATTTTGAAATGCTTCCGTGTATTTTCCGAGATCGTGCAACATACCAGCCAGTCCAGTAATATGGCCTACATTTAATTCTGCTCCGTAATATTCGGAAAGCCGCTTCACTTCCAGCAGATGTTCCTTAACTGTCTGTGGTTGCTTATCACTTTCACGGTAATGCGCTACAAACTGTTTTGGCATGGCTTTCACTCTTTCTGGAATGCTTATTTGATTTTACAAGATGCATGAGCATAATAGGTAAATTCTACATATTCGTCAATAATCCTTCAAAATAGAACTAATTTCTCGAACTTTTTGTACTAAATCCTCTGGCTTTTTCAATTTTTAAAACAGACGGTCAGCGATCAGGTCACTTCAATACTTCAGGATGTATAATGTATAAGAAAACCTACTATTTCTAAATCCAAATGAGTAAGGGATGACACAATGCACCAAAACACACACGCGGCCTGTACGACAGTACTGGTCGGCAAGGACGCGACACTGGACGGCTCGACGATGATCGCGCGCAACGGGGACAGTTATGATGTGATCGTCCCGAAGCGGTTCACGGTTCATCCGCATGAAGTTCTAGATCAGGACGAGCACTACGACTCGCCATGCAATCATTTTCAGATCACACTTCCGCGGGAGCGGCTCCGGTACACAGCGGTTCCCGATCGCGAAGATCGCTATGAAACGTATCCGGATGCCGGAATCAATGAATTGAATGTCGGGATGAGCGCGACGGAAAGTGTTTATGGCAATCCACGCGTACTCGGCTACGACCCGCTCGTTGAGAACGGGATCGCCGAAGACAGCATGGTTACGGTCGTTCTTCCTTATATCACATCGGCCCGTGACGGCGTGCTGCGTCTTGGCAAAATTGTTGAGAAATATGGTTCCGCGGAATCCAACGGTATGCTTTTTTCCGATAAGGACGAGGTCTGGTATATGGAGATTGCGACCGGCCACCAGTGGGTTGCCCAGCGTATACCGGACGATTCGTACGCTGTCGTTGCGAATCAGATGGCGATTCAGGAGATTGATCCGCATGATAAGGATAACTTCCTGCTAGCTACACATCTGATCGATTTTATTGAAAAATATCATCTGAATACCGGATTTGATACGATTAATTTCAGAAATATTTTCGGTACGCAAACCGTTTTTGACCACCATTACAATACACCGCGCGTCTGGTACGGGCAGAAGTACCTGAATCCTGAAATTGAACAGGATCCGATGTCCGACGATTTGCCCTTTCTTCGGAAAGCAAACCGGAAAATCGGCGTGGAGGATATTGCCTATATTTTGAGCTCTCATTATCAGGAGACACCTTACGACCCGCTTGGCACGGGCAGTGAAAAAGAGAAAACCGCTTTCCGCGCGATTTCGCTGAACCGGACGCAGGACTCCCACATTCTGCAGATCCGTCCGAATGTTCCGGATGAAATCGCCGGTGTCCAGTGGCTGTCGCTCGCGGTCAGTGCCTTCAGCCCGTATGTGCCGTTTTATACCAATATCACGTCCGTGCCGGAAAGCTATGCGGTCGCGCCGAAAAAGCTGTCCCTCGATTCGGCTTACTGGCTCTATAAAATGATCTCGGTCGTTGTCGAACCGCACTACGAAGCATTTCTGAAAGAGGTTTTGGATTATAAGGGCGACCTGCACAGTGCGTTCCTCGGAAACTTGGCAAAGGCGGATGAAGCGGCAGAAAAAGCGGATAAGACGCAGATTCCGGAAATTCTCACTGAGGCGAGCACGGAAAACGCGGCACTTGCGATGCGCAAAACGTATGAGCTGTTCCAGAAGCTGTCGACGGATTCGATGTCACTGTCCAAGCTGACTTTTAATATGGATAAGAATCTTTAAGCTAGAGAACAAACGATTCTTAACGTGAACCACGTTTGTCCGTGATCCTGTATGGGATTACGGACTTTTTTATTTCCAATTTTTCGGACCGGGGAACATTACCCCTGACGAAAATCGATCGGCTGAAAGAAAAAGGTACCGTTCAGCGATTCAATCAGCTGAAAATTTTTGACCTTCAAAAAATGTCACCAATCGTTCATACTCTGAGGTTCTGAATCATATAGTGACGGTAAATTGGGCTGCCCAGCAGCCCAATGGTGAAAGGGGATCTCTGAATGTCACTCTTCTCAGAAGTAAAAAATCAGCGGTTGTATGAATCGATCATCTTGCAGATCAAAGCATTGATCAATGCTGAAAAAATGAAGCCCGGTGACCGTCTGCCCAGTGAACGAGCGATGGCTGAAACCCTGGGCTGCAGCAGGACATCCTTGCGTGAAGCGTTCCGCGTTCTTGAATCCGAAGGGCTGGTCCTATCCCGTCAAGGAGGCGGCCGTTTCATTGCGGAGCGCCAGCTGGTTGTGTCTTACAGGATCAAACCCGTAGATGCGATCACGAAAAACTCCCTGCTTCTGTTTCTAGAAGCCCGCGAAGCGATTGAACCGGAAATTGCCCGGCTCGCTTGCCTGCGGGCGACTGACGAAGAACTGCAGCAGATAAAGCTAAAGCTTGATCAAATGGCCGCTGATTTTGAAAATCCGAGGAAAGTGATGCGCACACCCCTCAACTTCCACCTGTCCCTTGCTGAAACATCCCGAAATTTTATTCTTCTGTCCATGATGCAGGCGAATGCTCATCTCATTCAGCAAACAAGAAAGTGGACGCTTGTCTCTCAGGAACGGCGGGGGGAAGATGCCGAGGAACATTTGGCGATTTTGGATGCCGTACGTTCCAGAGATCAAACGCTTGCATCCCAATCGACTCTGGCTCATCTTCAAGCCCTCCGCAACTTTGTCCTGGATAAAGACCCATTTAAAGAGAGGTGATGGAAATGAATCAAACAAACGGACCGCTTGACGGTGTCAGGGTACTTGATATTTCAACGATGATCGCTGCACCGTTCGGAGCCTCCCTGCTCGGCGACCTTGGCGCGGATGTGATCAAAGTCGAACTGCCGGGACGCGGCGATACGCTCCGGAACGTCGGTCCCTGGAAAGACCGTGAATCTCTGCGCTGGCCAGGGATGTCCCGAAATAAGAAATCGGTGACACTGGACATTCGTACTGAAGAAGGAAAAGAATTGTTCAGGCAACTGATTAAAAAAACAGATGTTCTGATTGAAAACTTTCGCCCTGGAACATTGGAAAAATGGTCGCTCGGCTATCAGGAATTAAAAGCAATCAACCCGCGGCTCATCATGATTCGTGTCTCCGGATACGGCCAAACAGGACCTTATCGCCATAAGGCTGGCTTCGGGACCCCCGCGACAGCGTTCAGCGGCTATACCTACCTGCAAGGATATAAGGATCGGCCCCCGGTCACCCCATCGTTCTCGTTACTGGATTATCTGGCCGGAATATTTGCCGCTCTGGCAGCCGTGTCTGCCCTTTATTATCTTGAAAAGTCTGATGACCGGGAAGGACAGATTGCGGAGTTTGGTCTTTATGAGCCGATGATCCGGATGATGGAATTCCTGATTGCCGAATATGATCAGTTAGGTTACGTACGCGGCAGAAGTCCCGGGCTTGAAGGCCATTCGAGTCCGGCCGGAACCTATGAAACGAAAGATGAAAAGTATGTCGTGCTGGTCACCAGTACCGATGCCACTTTTGAACGTCTCGCGGAGACAATGGGTAGGACGGACATGCTAAGCGATCCGAGATTCTGCACCAACTCCGCCCGGCTGGCGAATGACCAGCAGGTTCAGACGATTGTTTCTGATTGGATCCGTGGTTTCGATCAGAAGGCGCTCGTTGACCTGCTTGATCAGAACGGCGTCCCCGTCAGTCCGATTTATAGTATTGAGGATATTTTCCACGACCCGCAATATCTTGCTAGAGAAAATATTGTCGAGGTCGAGCACCCCCGCCTCGGAACCATCAAAGTGCCGGGCGTTGTACCCAGATTTTCGAGAACGCCGGGATCCATCCGTCGCCCTGCGCCTGAGCTTGGGGAACAAAATGAGGAAATTTATATCGGAGAACTCGGCCTGTCCCCTGAAAAACTGAAAGCGCTGAAGGAAAAAGGAGTGATCTGATGAACGAGTTCAAACTACCCAAACAGGTCCAACTTTGTGAGGTAGCGCCTCGTGATGGATTTCAGGCGGAAAAGAAATGGATTCCGACTGAAGAAAAAATAAACCTGATTCATCGACTGCATCAGGCCGGAGTGACATCCATGGAAGTGACTTCTTTCGTCCATCCTCTGGCTATTCCTCAGTTGAAGGATGCGGAACAAGTAGTCGCCGCTGTCCGCCATCTGCCGGGTCTCGCGCTCCGGGCGCTCATTCCTAACGCCAGGGGTGCAGAGCGAGCTTTTCAAGCAGGGATCAAAGAAGTCAAATGTATCCTGTCCGCCACTGATGCACATAGTCTGGCAAATACCAATTGTACAGTGGATCAGGCACTTGTCCGTATTCAATCGATTGCCGATTATTCTCAAAGTAAAGGGATCAAGGCTACCGGATCGATTTCTGTCGCTTTCGGCTGTCCGTATGTGGGAGAGGTTTCACCGCAGCAGGTTGAACGGCTCATCCTGAGCTACACCCGACTCGGGATTCAGGAGATTTCTCTTGCAGATACCACGGGGATGGCTAATCCCAGACGGGTTTTCGATCTGTTTGGAAAAATGCGGGACCGTTTCCCTGATGTCACGTTCTCCGCCCACTTTCATAATACCCGCGGATTAGCCCAGGCCAACGTTCTGGCCGCGCTGCAGCAGGGCATTGTCGAATTTGACAGTTCGGCCGCGGGACTGGGCGGCTGTCCCTACGCCCCCGGCGCCAGCGGTAATGTCGCGTCTGAAGATCTTGTCTTCATGTTTCAGGAAATGGGTATCGCAACAGGTACCCGGCTCAACGATCTGCTTCTGGCCGCACAGGAAATGAAAAAAGTAGTCGGCCATGACGGAGGAAGCTTCCTGCTGCAAGCCGGCGTTCCCAAAAAACATGAGCAGCCTGCCGGTCAGACCAAAGAAGAAAAAAGCTAAAGTTAAATGTAAGCACTTACAAAAAGGAGGAATGTTTTGATGATTCAGGACAATGGAAAAGCGACTGTTGCCGACCGGATGAACCGCCTCCCCTCTTCCCGCGTTTTTCGAAAAATGGTCACACGAATTGCAACGGGAGGAATCTTTGAATTTTATGAACTGTTTCTCGCCGGGGCAATTGGTGTCAAACTGATCGAAGCCGGTATCTTGACGCCAACAACACTCGCCTTCTTTATCGGTTCCGGATTTCTCGGCATGTTTTTCGGCACAACATTTTTCGGTCGACTCAGTGATAAGATCGGAAGAAGAAACGGCTATGTCTACTCCTTGCTGATCTATTCACTTTTTACCATTCTCATGGCATTCTCTCCGAACCAGGTCTGGCTTGACATTCTGAGGTTTGGTGCCGGACTTGGCGTCGGTGCCCAGCTCGTGATTATCGACACGTACATCAGTGAACTGACACCGAGCCGATACCGTGGTTTCTATGTCGCTTACGCCCATTTTATTACTTTTCTGGCCGTTCCGATCGTGACACTCCTTTCCTATCTGCTTGTTCCCGCCCATTTTCTGATTGACGGCTGGCGTTGGGTCGTCATGATCGGCGGATTCGGTTCCATTCTGATCTGGTGGATTCGCGCCGGGCTTCCTGAGTCGCCGCGATGGCTCGAGAAAATGGGCAGAACCCAAGATGCAGAACAAGCGTTAGCGCGAATTGAAAACGAGATCCTCTTAGAGAAAGGAAGCCTTCCCTCTGTTACCGTAGACCGGATTGAAGAAACAGAGAAGGGTTCATTCTCTGAAATTTTCAAGCCGCCTTACCGGTCACGTACGATCATGCTGATCGTCTTTAACATCTTCCAGACGGTCGGTTTTTATGGATTTGCGTCCTGGGTACCGACGCTTCTGGTCAGTGAAGGGGTGACCCTGGTTCATTCTCTCCTTTACACTTTTATCATCGCGCTTGCGAATCCATTCGGTCCTATTCTGGGTATGGCCACCTCCGACCGAATGGAACGAAAATGGCTGATCGTTTTCATTTCTCTGGCTATCGCCGCTTTCGGTATCATCTTCTCATTGATGAGAATCCCGGTCTGGATCATTCTCGTCGGCATTACCATTACACTTCTGAACAACTGGTTCAGCTCAATCTATCACTCTTATCAGGCGGAGCTGTTCCCGACCCGCCTAAGAGCTACGGGTGTCGGATTCAGCTACAGCTGGGGCAGACTCAGCTCCGCATTTTCCAGCATCGTGATCGCTCAACTGCTCGTTCACTTTGGTGTATTCGGAGTCTTTTCCTTCATCTCATTGTCGATGCTGATCGTAGCCTTTGTCATCGGCTGCTTCGGCCCGCAAACCAGCAAACGGGATCTTGAGGATATCTCACCGGTTCAATAATGAGCGATTCGGGTTATCTGCAAAGAGAATATGAGAATAGTATTTGGCCGGAAAATTGAACCTGTTCGTTCTCGTTTATTCTGAATGCGGGAACGATCTTTTTATATTGGAGAAAAAAAAGCGATCCGACTCCTCAATCAGCTCCGGAAATGAAACATCAGTCGGTCAGAATGGACACCCTTTGATTCACAGTTCCTGCTGCCAATTCACCGCCCATGCCACGAGCGCATAAATAAAGCCCCCCTGCCGTGCTGAAGCGACATGAGGGCTTTACTCTTCTAGTGGATTACAGTACTTCTCTCCCGCGCGATACTTCAAGAATCTTGAACCAGTCTTTGTTCGTCAGTTGAATGTTCTGGGCATCAATCGCTGACTGGAGACGTTCGAATTTGGTGGAACCGACGACCGGGCAGACAGTAGCCGGAAGTTTATTAATGAAGGCATAGGCGATTTTATCAATGGAATCCACTTCATATTTTTTCGCCATCTGTTCGAGAATTTCGCGGACGCGGAATTGCTGGCCGGTTTTCGGATGGAAAAGTGCACCGCCGGCGAGTGGAGACCAGGCCATGACAGGGATGTCATGAATCAGCACGCTGTCCATCGTCCCATCGAAAAAGGTATCGGTATAAAGCGGATTGACTTCGATTTGATTGGTGACAAGCGGCGTCTTAGCGTATTTGCTGACCATTTCAAAGTAGGTGTAGCTGGCGTTCGAAATGCCGATGTGGCGAACCTTACCCTGCCTGACCAGTTCGTCCAGTCCTTCTGCAAGCTCTTTCGGATTCAGCAGCGGATCGAGACGATGGATCAAGAGCACATCGACATAATCGGTATGGAGCACTTCAAGCGATTTGTTCAGCGACTCATTTAAGTGCTGAACCGATGAATCATAGTAGTGGGCATAGCCGTTTTCCTCACGCGGCAGGATGATATTAAACTTCGTCACGATCTGAATCTGATCACGCAGCGACGGATGATCCTTCAGCACCGCTTCGCCGAACAGTCGGCTGCTTTCAAAGTATCCATAAATATCGGCGTGATCGAAGGTTGTCACGCCGGTGTTCAGGCACTGGTCCACGAAGTCAGCCATCTTTTTGCCGCTCAAATCCTCGCGTGCGGCTCTCATGGTACCGGCAATTACCTTAGAAAACCTGAGTCCTTCTGCAACATCCACGTATTCCATTTTTTCAATCCTCCTGTTTTCCGTGATGAAATCTCTCAGTTTATATTATAGAAGATCATTTTTCAAACAGTAAGTAATACGCTTTCATTTTTTAAACATAAGTGAACGGTAGATATTCGACAAGAAAGATGAGATACTCGACAATCAAAGCGAGAAACCCACCGCAACGAAGGGCAGAAACAAGCCTCCACCATCTTCAGTGGAGGCTTTGCATTATTTTTTTCTCATTAAATAGTAGGGTTCAACCGGCTGATCGACAGTCATTGTGATGGTCATCATCGGATTCGGCGCCCGGTCGATCGGCTCGCCGTCTTCGTCCCACAGATCGCGGACCGTCTGTTTGAAGTGTACGAAGCCCGGTCCGTAAAACTCGACCTCTTCGCCAGCACCGAAATTATTGCGCTGCTGCAAGGTGGCGATTTTCGTTGCTGGATCGTAGCTCATGACTTGGGCGGCGAAAGTGTACTGCGGTATTTTTCGTGGCTGGCCGAAAAGCTGTTCTTTTTCGGTCGGCACTTGATAGTAGAATCCTGTAGAAAGATCGCGTTGGGCAACCTTCCATATTTCGTCTTCCCAAGCCGGATCGAAAGTAAAATGATCAGGATCAGCGCAGTATGTATCGACTGCTTTGCTGTAAACGTTCGACACGGTTGACACGTAATGGATCGACTTCATCCGCCCTTCAATCTTCAGGCTGTTGACACCCGCCTCAATCATATCGGGAAGATGGCGCAGCATCGACAGGTCGACCGCGCTCATCGAAAACGGTTCGGCACCTTCAGGAACCAGAGTTTTCGCTGTGGTGCCGTCCATTTCAAACAGATCATACTTCCAGCGACACGACTGCGCGCAGCCGCCGCGATTGGCGTCGCGATTCACCATGTGATTGGACAGCGTGCAGCGGCCAGAGTAGGCGATGCACATCGCGCCATGAACGAATGCTTCGATTTCAATGTCCGTGTGACGCCGCATTTCGCGGATTTCCTCGATGCCAACTTCACGGGCAAGCACGACCCTCTCCAGGCCGACACTTTTCCAGAATTCAAGGGTTTTGTAGTTGGTTGCCGATGCCTGTGTCGACAGATGGATCGGGAGCCCGGGCGCGGCGTTAAAGCAGATAGTGATCATCGCCGGATCTGAAATGATCACAGCATCGATGCCAATATCTTTCAGGGTTTTGAAAAAGTTTCCGGCACCTTCCGAGTCACCTTCGTGAGTTACCATATTCGCTGCAACATAGACTTTCGCACCGCGGCTGTGCGCAAATGCAACACCTTCGCGCATTTCATCAAATGAAAAGTTCCCTGCCCGCGACCGCAGACCGTACGCCTGTCCGCCGATATACACTGCGTCTGCGCCATAGCGGATCGCCATCTTCAACTTTTCCAGATTGCCAGCCGGAGCCAGCACTTCAGGTTTATTTAAAATTTTTCTCATCATGCGATCCTTTCATTTTGACATCAGTTTAATAATAAACTGACTATTTCACATCATCCGGTTTTTTCAGATAAAAGCCTGTGCCTAGCGGCCGCGACAGTGGCTGCAGTTCCCGTAGCCGGTTGCAGAATCCGGTCGGCTCAAATGTGCCGGACTCCAGTGCTTTTTTCGCCTCCGCGAACAGCGCGGTAATTTTAACAAAAGTTTCGCCGTGAAGCAGTACACCGTCCAGCTTCCATGTGTGAAGCCCGCAGTCATAGAGTTCCTGAAGCTCAGCCATCAGGGACAAGTCTTCTGTTGAAAAAATATGTGTGCCGTCCTCATCTTCAAAAATCGGGTACTGGCTGTCCGGATTCTTCGGATCGCGCAGATAAAGTCCCCTGTCGCTGTCCGACCGTTCATCCAGATCCGTATAATGATAATAGTTGGTCAGAAGCGGCCGTCCGGACTGGTGAATGCACGTCGGTCCGTAAGCTAGAATTTCGATCGGCTGATCCAGTTTGGCTTGTATCTCTTTCAGCTCGGTCAGGGTCAGTTCACGAGCGGCCACGGCACCTGCTGCCCCGCGCTTCATCCAGAATTCAATCTGCTCGGCGGATGTGACAAGTGTCTCCGCGTCATAAATATAAGGAAGCGGGAGGCTCAATTCCTCCAAAGTAAAAATAGCTCCAGGATCCCCCACCGTAACCGCGTCAACCCCCATCTCGGCTAGCTGCGAGAGATAGCTATCCAGTTTTTCAATCTGCTTGTTGTGCATCAGCGCATTGCAGGCAACGGTCACCTTTTTCCCCAGCGCATGGGCCATTTGCACGATCGCTTGAATCTGATCCGTGCCAAGCGCGCGCGGCATGCGGAGCCCGAACGGATGCCCGCCAACATAAAGTGTGTCGGCTCCGGCCCTCAGCAGTGCTTCCGCCTGAGCCTCTGACTCAGCGGTGGCAATGATTTTAATCACGTCTAAACCCCCGTATCACTCTTAATTCTGCATCCCTCATTATAGCATGACAGCTACGGCTTTGTATGCAAACCAAATGGCCTGGTGCAGGCAACTTTTTGTCGGTTTGACGCCGTGTTGTGCTATGCTTGCGGTGGATATCTTTTAACGAAATGAATTTGTGAAAAGAGGAGACAGCAATGATTGGATTTATCGGAATCGGAATCATGGGCAGTCGTATGGCCGGACGCCTGCAGAATGCCGGAGAATCGCTGGTCATCTACAATCGGACAAAAGCCAAAGCGAATCTACTGATTGAAAAAGGCGCCAAGTGGGCCGATTCGCCCAGGGACGTCGGGGAACAGACGGACATTGTTTTTACAATGCTCGCCAATCCCCAGGCTGTTGATGCCGTCGCATATGGTGCAGATGGCCTGCTAGACGGACTGAAACCGGGCAGCCTGTGGGTGGACAGCAGCACGATCAGTCCCGCCCAATCTAAGGCACTCGCCAAAGCGGCATCTGAAAAAGGCGTGCATTTCCTCGACGCGCCAGTCGCAGGTTCAACGGCGCCCGCTGAGAAGGGCGAACTGATTTTCTTTGTTGGCGGTGACGCCGGGGACGTCGAAACGGCACGGCCGCTGCTCAACATCATGGGCAAAGCGGTTCAGCACAAAGGGCCGAACGGCAGCGGTACTGCTATGAAACTCGTCAACAATCTAATGCTTGGTCAGGCGGTTGCCGCCTTTTCAGAGGCTGTCGCATTTGGTGAAAGCCTCGGTCTGGAGAAAGAAGGATTGATTGCCTCCCTTCTTTCAGGCCCGACAGCTGCACCTATTCTTCACTTCAAGCAGAAAAAAGTCATGGACGGCGACTTTGAAAATGCGGATTTCAAGGTCAGCAGCATCTATAAAGATATGGAACTCGCTTCCGAGGAAGCTTATGCGCACAACTTCGCTCTGCCGATCTCGAATCTGGTTAAGTCACTGTATGGACTCGTCAAGCAGCAGGGTGAAGGCGAATACGATTTCGCCGCGATTTACTCATTGCTGAAGAAATGATTCATTTTTAAAAGTGTGGATCCCCCGTACTTGCTGATAAGCGGTTCGGGGGATCTTCTTTTTTCCGATGCCAGTTTCACCTGGCAGCAGGTAATTTATCAGAACTCGTACAAATATATCGGAACTCGGTAAAACTTATCAGAACTCGGTTCGTAGAAGCATTCTCCTGTTTTAGCGTGTACCTTTCGGATCAAGAATTTAAAAAACCGGCCTCACTCGGCCGGTTTTTCACTTCCTTCTTCTCCATTTTTTCGCACGCGTCCGACCGTTCTGATAGCGGCTCGATCGGGGAGGGATCAACTCCGCGGCTCGGCGAATTTTCTCAGTTAGATCCATCATCGGCACGGGGTCAATCAGGATTCTCACATGACTTTTTTGAGCGAACGCAGTGACGGTGTCAATCACGCCGAGCGGCACATCCTGAAGAATCAGCATCATGCGGCTGCGGGTGATCATCTTTTCCCACCGGGCTGAGTCGCAAATTGCGAGACCTCCATTGCCGCCATCCATCAGCGCCACCTGATATCCATGGAGAGTGACCTGACGTTGCAGCGCTCCGGACCGATTGCCTGCCATCCCTTCAGGTGCCCGATCCCCGTACAGACTGCCAATCACAGTAATTATCGGTTTCCGCCTCATCCCCGGGTACTCATCTCAGACCGGATTCGAGACAATCAGATCCAGTTTGCCGTCCAGAGCCAATTCACTGACTGTGGAAGGCACCACCAGATGATCTCCTTTTTTCAAAGCATAAGGCTGACCGCCGATCATCAGTGAACCTTCACCATCCAGCACACTCATCAGAAGGAACGGCCAGTTTTTCTTTATTGGATCAGCATGACCGCGGATTTCCCAATGGGAAACAGTGAAGAGACTCTCCCGAAGCAGCTCGGTAAATTTTGCCTGTTCTTCCTGGCGGACACGATAGGTCAGTTCGGGATCGATATGTGGGCAGTTGGCGCATTCAATCGACTGCCTGATGTGGAGCGGGCGCGGTTTCCCATCGGTTCCCGGACGATCGTAGTCGTAGACACGGTAGGTCGTGTCGGAACTTTGCTGCGTCTCAAGGATCAGACAGCCGCCGCAGATGGCGTGGATCGTGCCGCTTGGAACATAAAAAAAGTCCCCCGATTTCACCTTGACCCGGCGCAGCAGACTGTCCCATTTTTTCTCCCCGACGGCCTGCCGGAAAGCTTCACGGGTCGGAGCGGTATGTCCGTAGACAATCTCCGCCCCCTCATCGCAGTCAATAATGTACCAGCACTCCGTTTTTCCAAAGGGTACATGCTCATTCGCCTGAGCGTAAGCGTCGTCCGGGTGCACCTGAACCGACAGATCGGTTCGCGCATCGAGGATCTTTGTCAGCAAAGGGAAATCGTCGCCTTTATAGTTATCAAATAGTTCGCGGTGCTCCGCCCATGCTTCAGCCAGTGTCCTTCCGGCGAGCGCTCCGTTTTTTATTAAAGCGGGTCCGTTCGGATGCGCTGAAATACCCCAGCATTCCCCCGTCGTCTCACTCGGAATATCATAACCGAAGTCGTCGCGCAGTTTCGCTCCGCCCCAGATTTTTTCATGCAGCTCCGGCTGCAGAAACATCGGTGTCGTATCCATCACGATCTCTTCTCCCGTTCACAATTATCTTTTTCCATTATACCATTCTTTTACATTTTGGTTTTGAGGCGGGTAACCTAGCGGCAGGAAATGACCGTTCTTCCCAAGTTCCGGGCAGACCGCATCAGGACCGGATTCAATGGCCTTCGGCGACCCGTTTGGCGAGGATCAAAGCCCCGGTGATTCCCGCGTTATCGCCGAGAAGAGGTGAGACGATATAGCCATCAATTTTTTCCTTAACCTCCGACAGATCAATGTAACCCGCGAGAAGTTCCTGAAGTCTTTTCCTGATTGGTGGAAAGAGCTGGGTCTGTTTCATTACGCCGCCACCCATAATGATTCTCTGCGGAGAAACGATCAGAACATACTGCATGAGCGCCTGGGCAAGATACTCCGCCTCGATTTTCCAGGCTTTGTGATCCTTCGGCAGATCAGCGGCTGCTCTGCCCCAGCGGGCTTCAAGCGCCGGACCGGATGCCAGCCCTTCCAGACAGTCTTGATGATAAGGACAAATGCCTTCAAAATCATCATCCGGATGGCGGCGCAGCAAAATATGCCCCATTTCCGGATGCAGCAGCCCTTGCAGCAGGCGCTTCTGTGAAACCAGTCCGGCACCGACACCTGTCCCCACTGTAATATATAGGCATCCGTCAAGCCCTTTTGCCGCCCCATTGTATAATTCGCCGAGTGCGGCCGCGTTCACATCCGTTGTCAGGCCGACCGGCACGTGCAGCTCATCCTCCATGGTTTTTACAAAGGGATAGTTCGCCCATCCTGATTTCGGCGTCGAGGTGATATATCCGTATGTCGGGCTTTCCTGATTCAGATCGACGGGCCCGAATGAGCCGATACCCAGTCCATCAATTTCAAAGTTTTTAAAAAAGCTGATCACTCCGCGCAGAGTCGTTTCCGTATCCGTGGTTGCGATTCTTTCTTTGGCCAGCACATTCCCCTGCCCATCACCCACAGCGCAGACAAATTTCGTGCCTCCCGCTTCGATTCCTCCCAGATACATCCAATCACTTCCAAATATTTAGTTTTATTTATAGATGTGTAAACGCTTTCTAGACAAATTTATTATACCAGATTCCAGTCATTTGCGAATCAAATTGTGAGACTTTTTTATGAAAATTGATGGTCAATCAGCCGCCCATTTATTTTAATTATCTGTCATTTTGACTGTAGAAAGAAGATGCACCGCGTTTTTGTCTGCGGCACATCTCCTATTGAAATAAATTAACTTTTTAGCGCGACAAAGCTCTGTCTCCGGTAAAATATTGAAAAAAGTAGACCGTAAAGGCCCATGCCCATAATAGCGACGAGACCGAGTATCGTGAATGTCCAAGAATAGCCAAGCCATACCGTCATTGGGATAGCAATCGGGGCGATCGTCCGGCCGAGTGAGAAGCGCAGTCCGGAGGCCGCGAAGTACTGCCCGCGCAGATCCTCAGGCGCCAGTTTAGCGACAAAACTGTCCTGCACCCCGACAGTCATCAGCTCCGCCCATGAGAACATCACAATACCAAAGAGCAGGAACCAGATATTGACGGTTGATCCCATCAGGATCATCGCCGCCCCGTAGCAAAGTGCCGATCCCATAAAGACGTTGCCTTCTCTGAACTTCGTCATCCACTTGGTCACGATGACGGTAAAGAGCGCGACACAGAGTCCGTTCAATGACACCATCACGCTGAACAGGTTTTTTCCGTCCAGGCTGACCGTGAAGTCCCGGAAAAATGTCAGCAGCTGATGCGGCACCTGATTCGTCGTATAAACCGCGATCAGCAGATCAAGCTGCATGAATGTCTGCGCAACCAGGACACCGGCAAGAATATACAGCAGAAAAATACGATCTCTGAAAATAACACCATAATCCCCTAGCTGCTGTTTCAGATAGGCCCTCCAGTTTCCGGCTGAATCCGGTTTCGAATTCCGGTCCGCCGAAACGGGAACTGTTTCATGGATCCACCGCTGCAGCACCCAGAGCAGAATAAAAGATGCTACCGTGCAGACTGTCAGGAAGAGAAAACGATAATTAAAGAAGAAGATCCCGCCCAGAAGCGGACCGATGACAACGGTCACGTTAATCGATGTATAAAAGATGGCGAAAACCCCGGCCCGATGTTTTTCAGGGACAACATCGGCGATCATCGCGCTGCTGGCCGGCCAGTACAGCTGGCCGAACAAACCGAGCAGTGAAAAGCTGATAAACGTCAGCCACGGGGATACAAACCAGGGTGAGTTGGCCACTGTGAAAAAGATAAAACATACGGCCTGGCCGGCACCAGAGAAGACCATCATCCGCTTACGGCCGAAATGGTCAGCGCAGTAGCCCCCGAAGAGGCCGATCACCGTGCCGAATAGTTGTGACAGAATAAGCAGCAGTCCCGCCGACTCCTGTCCGAAATGATCGGAGAAATAGATTGCCATAAACGGGAAGAACATCCAGAACAGCAGATTAAAAACGCCCTCCCCGATTAAACGGACTTTTAGATTAATGTCCCAATCACGCCATTTCATCACGAAAAACCTTCTTTCTCCCAAAAATTGGAACGCAGACGCAAAAAAGGCCTGTGCCAAGCAAACCATGCTTAGCACAGACCCTTTGAAACAGTCTATAAACCCGGCATTGTCACGCTTTGCAACGATCAGGCTGAGAAACAGCCGAAATAAAAATCGAAGAACGGTTCTTTATTCTGCTGTTTTTCTCGGATCCATAATTTGCATACGTAACCATGACGCTTATCCCTCTTTGCTTTTCTATTCCAACTTATTTCCATCTGTGATTATACCTTGTTTTCTGGGGTTTGACAAAGGTCTCATTATTCAGAAATATGCCCTTGAAACCTTGCTTTCCCAAAGGTTCTTTTTCTCTGTTGACATCGGACAAAATAAATTTATACTAGTTGATACTGTTTCCATTTTATCGCTTTAAAGCGCAATCCTAAAAATTAGAGAGAGAGGAAATGCTGATGGTTCACGTAACAGAAGAAAGAAAGAAATTACAGCGCGGGCTGCAGCCGCGACATATCATGTTGATGGCAATGGCCGGTATGATTGGCACCGGAATTTTCAAAGGAAGCGGAGATACGCTAAATATTGCCGGGCCGAGTGTGATTATCGCTTACCTGCTCTGCGGCCTGATCCTGTTCATTGTCATGGCGGCTTTGGCCGAGCTGGCCATCGCTTACCCGGGACTGAATATCCAGCATCTCATCCACAAGGCTTTCGGATTCAGGGCATCCATTATTGCCGGCTGGCTCTACTGGATCAACTGGATGATTGTCACCGTGGTCGAGATTCTCGCGGCGGGGAGTTTTCTGGAATATTGGTTTCCTCACGCTCCGCTCTGGCTCCTATCCGCACTTTGCGGTCTGTTCATTATCGGTATCAACCTTTTTCAGGTCAAATACTACGGAGAATTTGAATTCTGGTTTGCGAGTATAAAAATCACAGCAATCATCATCTTTATCATCGTCGGCCTGTTGCTTTTATTTGGAATCATTCCAAGCCATGCCCAACCTATTAAAAATCTTTTCGGGTTCGGCGGCTTTTTCCCACATGGCATCTCAGGCATTGTCCAGGCCTTTCTCGTGGTGATTTTTTCCTATGGCGGTTCTGAACTGATCGGGCTTACAGTCACCGAAACCAAGGATGTAGAAAGAACACTGCCTAAAGTCATTAAAAATGTCGTCTTCCGTGTGATCCTTTTTTACATTCTGCCGATCATCATTATCTGCGGACTGATGCCATGGAACAGCGTTTCAACCACTCAAAGCAGCCCTTTTGTCCAAGTATTTGAATCAATCGGAATGCCCGGTGCACCGCAGTTAATGAATTTTGTACTGCTCACAGCCGTCCTTTCAGCGGCGAATTCCGGAATTTATGCGACAACGCGAACACTTTACTCTATGGCCCAGCGCGGCGAAGCACCCGGATTTACACGCAGGCTCTCCCGTCATGGTGTTCCGGTCGGCGGACTAGCGCTCACTGGAAGCTTTCTTGCCATTGGGGTATTTCTGGCCTTTCTCGTCAAGGACCAGATCATTACCGAGTTAATGAGTATTCCTGGATTCACCATCTGCATTGTCTGGATTGCGATCTGTGCCGCAGAATTGAAACTCCGTCCATCCTATGGCCAGCTGCCGTTTTTCAGAGTCATCGGCTTCCCGTACATGACGACTGCCGGGATTGTAGCGCTCTCCGCTATATTTATTTCCTTTGTTCTGAACAAAGCAAACGCGGTCGGATCAATCACGTGTTTCTTCATCATGGCGGCGTTGATTACCGTTTCCTTCTTTATCAGGCGTGAACCGGTGGGTGAGAAAGAAACCGGTACAGATATTAACTGAATGAATTTCGAAAAAGGCTGCCAAAGAAGATGGCAGCCTTTTTTTGATCTTATTTCAATACATCCCGCAGAATCGGATCGTCATGAAGAATTTTGTGAGCCTGATCCCGATATTCAGGAACATGAAGGTAGGTATAGCGCATCGGTTTCATGTCCGGAGCTCTGTCAATGGCCGTATCGAAGTCATCCATTGTCATTCCGGCCTTTTTGGCGAAATCAAAGAATCCGGTGCTTTTCAGCACTTTCGTGATCCGTTCAAAGCGATGATTCTGCACTTTGCTCATCAGGTAGGAAGCGACTCCGACCTGAAGCCCGTGCAACTGCGGATGGCTGGAGTACGTGTCAAGTGCGTGCGAGATCAGATGCTCGCTGCCGCTTGTCGGTGCGCTGCTCCCGGCGATTTCCATTGATATTCCTGCCATTGTCAGTGAATCCGCCAGTTCTTTCAGGAAAAGATCATCCTTGATCGTGCCAAAATCGGTACGGACGAAGCTGTTCACCGCTTTCTTTGAAAGCATCAGCGCGCAGTCATCCACCCTCGTTTTCCCATTTTTTTCTTCAAAGATCCAGTCCTCGGCAGCGGTAATTTTGGAAACCAGGTCGCCGACTCCGGAATAAATGAAACAATCCGGGGCGCCTTTGATGACATCAATATCAATGATAATTCCATAAGGCATCTTGGCGTGAACGGAGATCCTGCGGCCATGAATGGTCAGCGAGGTATTTGAACTCGAAAAACCGTCATTTGACATCGAAGTCGGCACGCTGATGAACGGCCATTTCCGCAGTAGCGCAGTATATTTCGCCGCGTCCAGCGCCTTGCCACCGCCGATGCCGATTACTGCTTCCGTCTGAAACGGCAGTTGAAAAGCGTGATCGACGACCTCGTCAATATCAATATCACTGACTTCCCTTGTTTCCAGCACGTTAATCTCATTTTCCTTAAGCGACTGAAAAATCCTGTCTCCAAGCAATTCCGTCAGTCCCTGCCCGAAAAAGATTACTACTTTTTTGAATTCATGACGGCTGAGTAACCGGCCGATTTCCGCTAAATTTCCTTTTCTCACATCCAAGAGCGTGGGAACGACAATCTGATGATTATCGGCTGCCATTTTCCAGAACCTCCTCGTGGCTTTTTAAGTAATTCTCGACATCTGCAAAACTCCTGATGGGTACATAGTCCCTTTTTTCCTCATCAAGCAGGCCCTGAAGTTTTCCCTTCGCGAAGATCGTATCAGCGAGAAGTGCGGCTTTCAGATCCGGCAGGCTGTCGCCGGCAAAGAAGACTTTGTCATACCCTTCCATCAGATCGCGCGCGACTTTTTCCTTGTCCACTCCGTACAACTCCGAATAATAGCGGCCGGATGGATCCACATTCAGCCGGATGCCCCGGTCCTTATATTCACCCGGATTGGAAATGATCCGGACATTGCTGATGTCATACTGATCAAAGATTTTCCTGATATAGTAATCCGTACCTGCGCTGATCACGACAAAGTCACCGCCGAGCCGCCGGACATGCTCAATCACTTTTTTCGCATCCGGATCAAAAGGGATCCGGCCGACATCCTCATCAATGGCGGCCTGATTCTGCCCGATGGACGCGAACAGGCGGCTCAGATATTCCAGGTCGGTCGTGACTTTATTGTCCCAATCCGCGTAAAGCTTCTCGCTCTCTTTTTTAAAATAGCGATCAATGATGATATGAAAAAAATCTTTATCTGAAAGTGTGCCATCAAAATCCGACAGGAACAGGAAACGTTTTGTCATATAATAATTCTCCTTTTTCGAATCTGTTATATTACAGTATCAGTATAACAGAAAGAGTCGGTACAGGTTCGGCTTGAAAACGCAGCCAATATGTCAAAGTGATGAAATCCAGTGACATTACTTTACCCTGATTCGGCTCTTTCCAATTAATAAATTAATGATTAATTTGCTTCTTTATCGTTGCTGTTATTGAATAATTCACCGACTTTGTCAATCGGTATCGGTTTCCCATAGAGATAGCCCTGTATCATGTCACATTTTTTCAGCTGGAGAAACGCTTTCTGTTCCTCCGTTTCCACACCTTCGGCAAGCACCGGTATATTCATCTGATGAACCATTGATACCATCGTACTGACAAATTTGTTGCTCTGAAGATCAAAGTTGATCTTGTCTATAAATGTTTTATCAATTTTGACCAGATCGAAGGGCAGCTGCTGTAGATAACTCAGCGAGGAGTAACCCGTCCCGAAATCATCCAGTGCGACGACAATACCTAAGCTCTGGAGCTCCGCAATCATCTCGCGGACCTGATCCATGGAATTCGTATAGGCCGTTTCTGTAATCTCAATTTCCAGCCTGCCCGGATCAAATCCCGTTTCCTTCAATATCTTAGCGATGGTCCCCACGAAACCCGATTCGTTCGCCTGAACGGCCGAAACATTGACCGCAATTTTTCCTGTGAAATCATACTGATTTTGTATTTTCTTCATCGCAAGAAAGGCGTGCTTCATTACCCACTCGCCAATCTGCAGGATCATTCCGTTCTTTTCGGCCAGCGGGATGAATTTCATAGGCGATACAAAACCGAATTCAGCGGATTTCCAGCGAATTAATGTTTCAAATCCTCTCAGTTTTCCAGTTTCAACAAAATACTGCGGCTGAAAAACGAGAAACAGTTCCTCATTCTTGATCGCTGTTTTCAGGCCTTGGACGAGTTTCGTCTCGTTAATTATATCGTCAAGCATGGACTTCCTGAAGAAACGGATCCGGTTCTTACCCTCCCGTTTTGACTGGTACATCGCCGAATCGGCGAACCGCATCAATTCGGAGATATTGGATGAATCGTCTGGAAAAACGGCGATGCCGAAGCTCGCGCTGACGACGACCTCTGTGTCTCCGAGCGAAACGGGTTTTCGAAGCATCTCCGCCATCCGCCTGATATAGAACAAAATATCCTTTCTTTGAAGCTCGCGCTGAATAATCAATACAAATTCGTCACCGCCGATATGGCCGAGCATATCGGCCGGATCGGTCAGCTTGCTCAAATTGAAAGCCATATAGCGGATCAGTTCATCGCCGGCGTGATGGCCTAACGTGTCATTTACGCTTTTGAAATTATCAAAATCGATAAAAGCAAGCGCGAAAGAATGATTATCTTTCTTCGCTGCTTTTCCCACCTCGTCCAGCTTTTTCTGGAACATTCGGCGGTTCGGGAGCTGAGTCAGCGGATCCACATTGGCCAATCGGTACATTTCTTCTTTATCACGATTTATAATCCGGTTCGATGTTTCAAGTTCCCTGTTTTTCTTCCAGAGCTGCTCCTCGGAAATCGCCGCTTGGTAATACGCGGCGGAAATTTCGTCCTTCTGCATCAAAGCCTTTTGATAGTTACTCTGGCTGCGTCTCGCATAGTAGGCGATCAGAGATGCGGTCAGAATGATATCTAGATTGAAAAACAGAGTGAGGTTTGAGTCCTCAGCACCCAGAATCGTCATTCGGATCTGGTAAAGCAGGCTCACGATATTCAATCCAATCGCGGTCATGTACCCCGACCGAATGTAGCGGAGCGCCAGATAGAATGTGAGGATCATCTGAATCTGCATCAAAAGGATACGGGCCAGCCAGCCTGTCACACCAAACATAATGACAGCCTGAACTATCAGAAAAGCAATTCCGGCTAGTGATATTTTCAATGACGCTTTGACCGTGTCATCGGGCATCATCACGCTGTCCATAAATTTAATGATCAAAGATTTTTTTTCGTCCGGGTCTTTTTTTGGTGATTTTTCCATACACACAGATCCATTTCCGTAGAGGGATAGACGGTACATCATTTATTTCGGATTATTGCCTATTTTTTTTAAAACCTTTTCAAAAGATTGAACATTCAGTAAAAACATTTCACTTTATATGAGTAAAAATTTGAATCACCGAGTCTATCATACATTAAAATCACATAATTAATGTTAATTATTAGTAAAAAATACACATTATCAAATACCAGAATTTCTCTCTCTATATAAATTTTAAATGCTAATTTTTTATTTGCAAGCTAAGAAAAAACGGGTGAGCCCGATCCCTAATCATTGACCCTGTGTTATTGAGGTGTTGGACCACCGCTTCGGTTGCTCGCTTGCCGCGGGCGATCCGTGAGCCTCCTCACTCGTGACCCTCACTGCGGGGTCTCCCTTGGCTCGCTGTCCCGCAGGCGTCTCGCACCTACGCTTTGAATCTCATCCAAGGCCCTGTTTTATTGGCCCGATTTATACTTACCTTTGAAAAAAAGGCAGACAGCCTGATCGGATTTTTACATTCCTCTCAGACTGCCTGCACTTTATTTGGCATCATTTCGGGCGCAGGGCATAATGAATAACTTTATGCCCTATAACCCCAATAATCCTTAATCTATATAATAAGTGCCTCGTTCGTTCACCATTAACCGGCTGGCCGACTGCTCCTCGGAAACAGCCGAACCATAACCCGCCGACCGGAACTGTGAGACCCTTCCAAGCATCTGATAGCTGTACTGGGCTGTCCGGTGGACCTTCGCTTTGAACACGTTCAGATTAACAGGAATCCTTATCTTATACCCATGGGTTAAATGTACCAGGACACCATTATCCGTTTCTGTGTAGTTTCTGCAATGCGGGTGGGCCAGCCAAATGCAATTACGGTGTAGTTCGGACATTAGCGGGAAGAAGTAGATCCCCAGTTCGCTGCAGATGCAGATCGGCGGCATGCTTTTATAACCCATAGCGACAGCGCCCTTCTTTCGACCGCTGTAGGTCACTCCAAAATAATTGCACGAGTCCCTGATAATTTCAAAGGGTGTTTTTGCGATCAGTATCGTCTTGTTCTCCTCGACCACAAAAGTTTTCAGACTCCCGTCCTCTGCGTCACACGGTAATAGCGCCATTGTCTCCTGCCGAATAATATACTGATCCTTTTCTTCCATCTTTTTACTCCTTTTTCATGGTTTTTGATGGGTTTATTTTCAGCCGGTGCGGCACCCGATCAGAAATTCTGATCAGGAAAGAGCTGCAGCAGACCGATTGATAAGATAGTTGGGATTTTTTTCGGCCGAGAGAGGAAAAGCGTTCCGGCCATTTTCTGCGAATGAATATGAGCCTTACGTCTTGCGTTGATTGACCTTGTTTGACGAGTACACTGTCATTATACATAAAATTCTTTCCAGTACAAATATATTTTTGCTAAAAAGTCTGAATAAAGAAATATATTTCCCCATTTTGTTCAAATAATTTTCAAATTTAAGAGCCGGAGAATTTTTCCCCGACCCATTAAAATTTGACAATATATTTTTTGTGACTAAGCACTGATTATTCCTGAACCCTGTATTCCTCTGCTTTGTAGTCTTCAGCTTTGTACAAATGAAGTACTTTTCGGCAGAGCCACTCAAAGAAGAAGCCGCCGATGAAAGGAACGGCAATGAATATAATGGCGATAACCAGAAGGTTGCTTAATGTCGGACCGCCCGTCATGAAACGGATCGCGTTGATTGGTCCGACCATGCCCGAGAAACCGAATCCGGCGCTGACCGGTGTCCCCTGAATCTTAAAAAGAGCCCCCAGCGTCCCAAGAAGCGCGGCGTTAAGCAAAATCGGCACTGAGATAATTGGTTTCCGTACCAGCGTCGCGATCATAATTTTTGGCGTGCCGATTAAGGCGGAAAGGGATAGTCCGATTTTATTCACATGCAGTCCACCGACAAACATTCCGACTGCCGCGGCGACACACCCAAGATTTCCTGTACCCGATGCGATACCGCTCATGCCGATCGCCGTGGCGATTGCAACCGTCGATACCGGAGAAATAATAATGATTGAAAAACTGGCGGCAATCAGGATACCCATCGGGATCGGCTGAAGAGCGGCAAAACTGTTGACAACATGCCCGATTCCAAGCGTAAGGGCGTGAACGTATGGGAGCAGGATCACGCCCAGACCGCCACCGACAACAGCGACAATCACCGGCATAACCAGCGGTTCAAATGATCCCAGCCGGTCACCGATCAACAGAATGAACCCGCAGGCCAGGCTGACCGTGACCAGAATATTGACCAGATCGCCCATCCCGGTGACAATAACTCCCGTCGGCGTAAACTTCAGCGCCCCGGAACCAATCCACGCGACCGCGGCCACACAGACCATGGGCACAGGCTTAAACCGGAACTGATGCGCGACGGCCGCGCCGATCAGAAGTGGGACCGCCAGCATCAAAGTGGTCACAATCTGGAAAATCACCCCAAAAACGGGCAGCCTCACCATGAGTGCTTTACTGATTTCACCGAGCAGGGCTGAAGGAATCAGTCCCGCGACAATTCCGACCGCGTGACCGGTCAGAACTTTATTTACAAACAGCTTCACCGACATTGTTTCTTTTGCCAAGTTTCAACACTCTCCATCCTTCTGTTTGTATTCTCTATTTTTATGACCTGAAAAGGTCTGTGCCTGCTATTCTATCAAGAATTAATTGTTTTGTCGATAGAACGCGTCTAATCGCTAAAGTATTTTTATGCACAAAATCTGCCATTGTTCCGTATTTTTGAAAAAATGGCTTTGTTAAACGTGTCTGTTGTTTTTCGCTCCAGGCGCTCGCTCTCCCGCAGGCGTCTCGCACCTCCGCTTTGAATCTCATCCAAGGTCCTGTTTTATTGACCAGATTTATACTTACCTTTTAAAAAAACGGCATACGCCGCATAAAGCCTGATACTAATTAAAATCGTTGAGTATTGACACTCTCTTCAGGCCGCCGGAGGATCCTTCGGCTGAAAATTTTCCCTCTGAACACCCATACCAAAAAACAGAACCCTGAAAGCAGTGTCAGATACAGACCCGTCATAAGACCAGGCGTGAAGTACGTGAACCGGATCGTATTCATTCCCTTATTTACCGGAACAATCATAAATCCGTCTGAATTCATGATCGGAACATTTCTCCCGTTAACAGAGGCGCTCCATCCCTTATCATAAGGGACACTGAAAAAAGCGTATTTTGGCCGGTCCGCTCTGATTTTTGACGTAAACCCGTGCGTGTCGTGATGGAAATAGGTGGAGGATTCGGCTGTCCGATCAGTGACATCGCGGTTAATGGTCGTGCCGCTCAGCGAGTAGAGCTGCGCATCCGGTATTTTTTTCAGAGTATTTTTCGCCTGGTTCACTTCCGAATCGGACAGAACAACTGCTTTCAGTAAAGCCAGATTCCTGTTTTCCAGGGGGATCATGTTGAACTGCTCTGTCGTCATGTAATAATCATAAGTGAAACCGATCGGCGGTATCTTCTGATTTTCGTAGATATAAATGATATTTGTTCCATTATTGAATTGAGCATACAATTTCATATCCGTTCTCCGGACCGTGTCAACGTAAAAGCGTTCGGAAAGCAGCGGCTTCAGCCCGTCGGCGTCCGGGGGGATCACTGTTTTTACGTCACGCGGTGATCCGATGGACTGATAGAATTGAAAGATGGAACCGTTAACCATACTGTTAAATGAATTGACGGTCGGCGTTCCTGAAACCATCGCCAGATTCCATCCTCCGTCGCTGAGGCCGATCCTGTAGTTTTCGCTTTTCGGAAGAACTTTTTTTAGCATCTGCCCGCTCCGGACCACAGTATCATACGTTTCACGGGGTCCCTGGTAACTGTAAATGGAATGCGTGGCAGTGATATTAAACAGCCCGAGGCCCGCCGAGAAAAAGACCGCGGCGGCCATGGCGATCGTCAGCCAGTGAACTGCATTTCTGAACCGGCAGGCGATATAGTACGCAGCAACCAGCCCGGCGGCCGTTGCACTCAGATAAAACAGGAAAAGATCGTAATGGAAAATCGCGTTTTTTTCACTGACGCTCCATGGATAGAACAGGAGAAAAGCGGCCAGGAGCGCGGTTAAAATGCTGGTGATCAGGATTCCTTTGCCGATTGGCACAGTCTGGCGGTTCTCAAGGACGACCGCGGTCATCAGCGCCATGATCAGCACAGGCATGTAGAACCAGCGCGCGTAATACGAACCATTCAGGACATAAAAAAGACTGTTCAGTAGAGGGACGCACGCCATAACCGCAGAAGTCAGGACGATTCGGGTCATCCAGCTTTTCTTTTTCCAGAGCATGAAGCTGATGACGGCTGCCATCCCGAACACGGGCAGATAAGCGCCACTCGACGTAAAATCTGAAGGATAAATGGCGGACTGAAACGGCATGATATCCGCGGGCATGAGAAAAGCCTTGATGATCTCGAGATAACGGGTGCCATCAAAAACGAGAGCGCTCGGCCCGTATAAAAATGAATTAAGCCGCGGGTTTTGCAGCGTAAAAAGCACCGCTGGGAAGAAAAGAACGCACGCCATGCCGACACCAAGCGCACCCTCCCAGATCACGGCGGCTAATCTGCGAATGCCCCGTCTGAAATCTTCAGCCAGAAACCGGACACAGAAGTATAGAACCAGAAAAACGATTTCGCCCATAAAGAAGAAAAAATTCAGGAAGGCATTGATTGCTACAGCCACGGCAAACCAGCCTGATTTTTTGTCAATCACCAGCCGGTCAAGGCCAGCCAGCAGAAGCGGGAAAAAGGCGATCACATCCTGAAAGTGGTTGAACATCAGATTAACAATTGAAAATCCGGAAAAAGCGTAGAGTAGCGCGCCCAGGATGGCGTAATTCCCGTTTTTGACATAACGGCGGATATACGCGTACGCCGTCAGTCCGGCCACACAATACTTGAGCATGAACATCGGGCCGACCACGTAGGGAAAAAAGTATGGTGGAAAAATCAGGCTGAGCCAGAAAAACGGACTGCCCAGCGTGTAAAAGCTGTACGAGCCGATGAAACTGCTTCCGAGATCCGTGTACCAGTTCCAGAAAAAATCGCCGCTCTTAATCGCGCGGTTGCTCAGAATGTTAAAAGGAATCTGTTGATAATTAAAATCGCCGACAAGCGCAAACAGGCCTTTATTTGCAATGAGCGAAGGAAGAAACATCAGGCCTGAAGTCAAAAGGCAGAGCAGAAAAACTTTTATGTAATCCGAATGAAGTATCTTTTTCAGTGTTACAGGCAGCATGGGTGACAGACTCCTTGTTTGGCAGGCGATAAATCTTTCTCGTCATCTCAAAAACACGTTATACTTTAATTATGCATGAATCCGCGGTATATCGAAACCTTAGAAGTCACAAAAGTGGATGGTATTTCTTTCAACTGTTTAGACACGGCACAACAGCTTAATAGATTTATTCGTCGGGAAATGCCCAATTGGGACACTATTTAAGCGAATCCACTTTTCAGGAAAGGAAGAATAGCAATGTCGAATTACCTTGAGCCTCTGATCCGTCTGTTCGATGAAAACCAGAACCCGGACCTTGCCGGGCCAATGGAGCGCTATATGCGTGATCAGTTCGCCTTTTTAGGGATTAAATCGCCAAAGCGCCGTGCCCTTTTCAATCAATTTTTATCTGAAAACGGATTGCCGGCACCCGAACGGCTGTCAGAAGTGATGGACGCACTGTGGGATCTGCCGGAGCGTGAATATCAGTTAACCGGCCTCGATTTGCTTGAAAAATTGCGGAGAACCCTAGGCGCGGAGCATGTGCCCTTGCTGGAACGGTTGGTCCTGACCAAATCCTGGTGGGACACTGTAGATGCCATCGCATCGAACAGTGTCGGTCTGCTCTTCCGTAAATACACCGAATTGATCGATGCTTATGCCGAGAAATGGATCATTGATGAGAATATGTGGCTGAACCGGTCGGCGCTGCTCTTCCAATTGAAATACAAACAAGATACAGACGAATCAAGGCTCTTCCGGTATATTCTGCTGCACGCGGATTCCGATGAATTTTTTCTTCAGAAAGCAATTGGCTGGGTACTGCGCGAGTATTCAAAAACGGCTCCGGAAGCGGTCCATCGATTCATTTCAGAGCACGAGCTGAAGCCGCTCAGCCGCCGCGAGGGAATGAAATGGCTCCGGCGAACGAAAATTTGATTGTGGGCGCGCGCGAGTTCCGATATATGTTCCTGAGTTCTGATATCCGGCCGAGGGTGATGATTAATCTTTGAAAATTTAATCTCGACAAATAAAGAATGGAGTTGTTGGACAATGGTTCAGCTTAGCGAAGATGAAAGAGAAACGGTCAGGAGACAGGTTCGTAGCCGCAGGATCACACTGGCCGACGGGACAAAGATCCCGGCGATTGGCCAGGGAACGTGGCACATGGGCGATGATCCCTCAAAGCGCCGGGCGGAGATTGATTCGCTGAGACTTGGCATTCAGCTGGGCCTGACACTGATCGATACCGCCGAGCTGTACGGGTATGGCAAGTCCGAAAATGTTGTCGGGGAGGCGATCAAAGGCATCCGCGATCATGTTTTTCTCGTCAGCAAGGCATTGCCAAGCCACGGGAGTAGGAAAGACCTCGCACAGGCTTGCGAGAACAGCCTTCGCCGGCTGGGAACGGATCATCTCGACCTGTATTTTCTGCACTGGAAAGGCGGCGTACCGATTGAAGAAACGATTGAGGGCATGGAAGCCCTGAAAAAAAGCGGCAAAATCCTGCGCTGGGGCGTCTCAAACTTCGATACAGAAGATATGGAAGATTTGCTGGACAAGCCGAACGGCGCAAATTGCGCGGTCAATCAGGTGCTCTATCATTTGGGCTCACGCGGTATCGAAGTGGATCTTCTTCCATGGCAGAGGGCGCGGCACATGCCAATCATGGCTTACTGCCCGCTCGCCGAAGCCGGATCGCTCAAACTGCGGCTTGTTTCGGATCCCATCGTGAAACGGGTTTCCGCCGCTCACCAGATCACACCTCTTCAGCTGCTGCTTGCCTGGTGCATCCGCCGTGCGAAAACTGATGGCGTTATTGCCATCCCGAAAGCCGGACAGCCGGCCCATGTCATTGAAAATGCGAAAGCCGCTGCGGTGATCTTGTCAGAAACGGAACAAAAGGAGCTTGACCGTGTGTTTCCGCGGCCGGATCGTAAAGTGCCACTGGACATTGTATGAAAAATCTACTTCACACAATGAAACTCCTCCACCCAAGTGAAGGAGTTTCATTATTGAAAAGGATTGTAGTAGCGGCTGCCCCGGACCAGCATGATGGTCAATGAGAGTACCAGCACTGCTGCCGAAAAAGCGATGCCCAGATAATCACGTTTGGCAAACGTACGCGCGCTATACCAGGTGCGCATCTTTTTCTTGCCGAATCCGCGCAGCTCCATGCCATTGCTGATGGTCTCAATCCGGCCGAGGCTGGAAAAAATCAGTGGTAGAACAATAGCCGCCGCATTTTTGATTCGAATACCGATCCTTGCTTTCTTTGAGAGGTCGATGCCTCTCGCCTGCTGCGCTTGGGCGATCTCCTGATAGTCACGTTGAATATCCGGAATGTAGCGGAGCGTGATTGCGACAGCGTAAGAAATCCGGTAACTGACTCCGATCTTATTCAGCGATGCGGCAAATTCACTCGGCTGCGTCGTGACAATAAACAACAGCGCGAATGGAATCATCGAAAAATATTTTAAACTGATATTTAATTCATAAAAAAGCTGTTCCAGAGTCAGCGAATATGATCCGGGCAGCCGCAGAATCACATGCCGTGTTCCATAGATCTGCACTCCCTGCTCTGGAGAAAATCCGTAAATGGCCAGGTCATTAAGGAGCAAGAAAATCAGGATGAAGATCAGGACAAACGAAATCTCCTGAAATTTGATTCTGGATACGGCAAAAACCGCCAGTCCGGTTACAAGCATAAAAATCAGGACCCAGGTATCATAAGTACTCATTCCGATAATCGACCAGAGAAGGAAACAGATCAATTTCGACGCACCGGTCATTTTGTGGATCGGAGTTGGTCGGTCAATAAAGGTTAGCATCCGCATTTTCATGATGAGACCGCTCCTCCTTTTCACTGAGGATAAAGTGCTCGACAAATGCGGCTGGATCCGGAAAGCCAGCGCGCCCAGCCAGCCGGAACAGAGATGTTGTCCTGAGGCTTGCCTGAGCCGCCATTTCCTGATCGGACAGAAGCCTAGCCGGAAGTTCATCGGCAATCTTGAGCCCGTCAGCCATCACAATCGCGCGGTCTGTATATTCAAGCATCAGATGCATATCGTGCGTAATCATGATAACTGTCATGCCTCGCCCATTAAGCTGATCCAGGAAATTCATGATTTCCGTGTAATGGCGGTAATCCTGCCCCGCCGTCGGTTCATCCAGAATAATGATTTCCGGCCGCAGGACAAGTATCGATGCGATCGTGACACGCTTCTTCTGGCCGAAACTGAGTGCGGAAACAGGCCAGTTTCTGAACGGGTAAAGGCCGCATATTTTGAGGGTTTCATAAACCCTGCTTCTCATCTCATCTGGATCTGTGCCCCGGATGCGCAACCCGAGAGCCACCTCATCAAAAATCATCTGCTGGGAAATCATCTGATTCGGATCCTGCATGACCAGCCCGATATGCGCTGAACGCTCTTTGATCGTCCACTCTTCCATATTTCTTCCGTAAAAAGCGAGCGTACCGGAGCGGGGATGCTCCAGTCCGCATATAAGCTTAGTCAGCGTTGATTTTCCGGCGCCATTCTTCCCGACAATCGCAACGCGTTCTCCTCTTCTAACGGAGATTGAAACATCCCTGAGAACTTCCGTACCGGTTGTGTAGTGAAAGGACACATGGTCGAGAGCTAGAATCGTTTTTCCCTGACTAGCCTTCACCGACGGCACATTCTGATCGAACCATCGCTTCAACGGCTCACGGACTAAATCTATTTTAAGAAGGCCAAGATCAGAAGGATGAAGATCCGGAACTACATCCACACCCGCCCGCTTCAACGCGGACAGATAAAGCGGCTCGCGGATCCCATTCCGCAGCAGTACATCCGTTGACAGTAGCTCGTCCGGTTCCGCATCAGCAACAATCCGGCCATCTGCAAGCACTACAATCCGATCAGGGGACACCTCCAGCACTTCTTCCAAGCGGTGCTCAATGATCACAACCGTCAGGCCGCTCTCCCTTTGAATACGGTCGATCAGCTGCATTGTCTGTCTTCCTGCAGCCGGATCAAGATTAGCTAATGGTTCATCAAAAAGAAGGATATTTACCGGATCCACCAGCACACCGGCCATCGAAACGCGTTGTTTCTGACCACCTGACAGCTCATGGGGCGACTGATCGACAAAAGCCTCCATGCCGACACGCGCGGCCGCAAGGTGCACCCGTTTTTTCATTTCGGGCAGCGCAACACCGTCATTCTCCAGTGAAAAAGCAATATCTTCTCCGACAGTCAGGCCGATAAACTGTGCATCGGTATCCTGGAGAACCGTCCCGACAATTTTTGAAAGGTCGAAGAGGCTCATCGTACGCGTGTCGGCGCCCGCCACCCGAATGGATCCGCTGATTTCCCCCTTAAAGGCATTAGGAATCAGTCCGTTGATACAATAGCCGAGTGTACTCTTGCCAGAACCGGAAGGCCCGGCGATGAGCAGTTTCTCTCCGGCATGAATCTCCAGATTGATATCCGTCAAAGTCGGGCTTTCCTGACTGTTATATTTATAACTGAAATTGTGAAACGAAACGAGCGTCTTTTTCATGATTTTCCTTCCACCTGGATGCTTACTCTTCTTTTTTCAGGCTTCCCTTTTTTGTCTGGGTTTTCGCATAAATCCAGATCAGCAGAGTACCGAAGATACCTACAGTAACGATATCGAGAACGCCGGCGACAATGCCCTGCAGAAAAACCTTTTTCGCGGGCTCGGCATAGATGGTGATATCGCCCAGTGGCGCGACCAAAAACCAGCCGATCGCCTGCGTGATGATCTGTACCACATTAAAGAGGACAACCGACTTCCACCCGAAAATGCCTTCTGAGATTTTCAACTTTCTCCAAATCAGACCGAACCCGACGCCAACGAGCGCCGAAACGATCACCCAGCTCCACCAGACATTACCATACTGAAGTGCATCTCCGATGGAATGGCCGAGCAACCCGATCAGGCCACCGGCGATCGGTCCGTAAATCACGGCGATCAGTGCCAGAAAAATATAATTGAGCTGTACCGTGGTATTCGGAACAATGCCAACCGGAATGGTAATGTAGCGAAGAACGATAAAAATTGCGGCGCCAATGCCAATAGCGACAATCGTACGAATGTTTAAAAGATCCTTTTTCATGTCTACAGTCTCCTCCGAGTTAAAAAAATTGATAAGTTCTAAAAAAAATGAGTGAGAAGAAAATAACCATTCAAAACAATGTAAAGCTATAAAAATCTGTTCCGGTTTGCATCACCTCCCTGAAGGCATTTATTATTTACAGCTTTTTAAATGAAATATGCCAGTTGCTTCCTGTTCCAATGCTGTACGCTTTCGCAAAGGAGCCCTGATTAATCGCGACGCCGACGTTTTCCAGCGAGTTAATGTAAATGACCGGTTCGCCGATCGCAACCGACGCAAAGGAGCGGGCGAAAACCATTGTATTTTTATAAACATTGCGTGTGTCGTTCCGGATACTAACTTCCAGCCGGTCGCCGTGCCCCACGTCCAGCTGGTGAAAAAGGTTGTGGTCAATGTTCGACCAGAGATTACCAAAGCGGACATCAAGCACATCGATCATACCAACCACGCGGCTCTCTTCCTGATAGGACGGAATAATTGGCAGTTCCGTTACGGTATCCAAAGGAACTTCTTCACCAAAAGTATCAAAGTCGATCAGTCCCGCCGCCAGACGCGCTCCGGTGTAGGCGTAAATATCCCTTCCGTAAAACGTGTACGACTCCCCAGCACTGGGCAGTTTGTTGGCTTTTTCATCAAAGATGTGCACACTTGCGATTCCCGCTCCCTTTTTGATATGAGTCAGCGTTCCATTATCGGGAGTGATAATATACTGATTACGGCTTGTTTTCGCGATGACGCTGCGGCGCGCAGAACCAACACCAGGATCAACCACCGAGACAAACACCGTTCCTTCCGGCCAGTAATTAATTGTCTGACGCAGCCGGTAGGACGCCTCCCAGATGTTGTATTGCGGAATATCATGCGTCAGATCGTATATCTTCAGGTCCGGATCCACCGTGTTTGCCACACCGTACATCGCACAGACCGCGCCGTCCACCAAACCGAAATCTGTCTGAAAAACTAAATTTTTTTTCATGCCATTCACCTTTTCTTCTGTTTTTGTTCCGGCAATCGCCGTTCTCTATTTTTCATTTGGCTTTGTTACACTGTTTGTTGCTTTTCGCTCTATACGCTCGCTGTTCTCGCAGGAGTCTCGCGCCTTCCACTACAATAACGGAGCAGCAAAATCAACATTGATTTTTCCGCATAGCCTTTCTTTTAAATACCGGGACGTCAAAAAACCTCGCCCTTAAAAAATTAAGGACGAGGTTTGAATTCGTGTTACCACCTTTATTCACCGGCAACTCACATTGACGGTCTCAGTATGTACGGAACTGATGCACAGCTCTTATACTTTGGTTTTTGTAACAAGAACCTTACTTGTCACGGCTTAATTCAGTATTATCGCTGATTTTCAGCCGAGCAGCTCGGAGGCCATGTTCGAAGGCATGCTTTTACTCCTTTTCACCTGCCGGAGCTCTCTGCCAAAAAGCCGCACTTTCTACTTCTTCTCTTCATCGCTTTTGATACCGATATTCAATTAAACAAACTTATTATTGTCATTTTTCTTAAATATGTCAAGTAAAAATTGATATTTCGCTGCGTCATACCTTTGAGTGAGCATGAACATGATGTCCGTGGTGCAGTGGCAGACTGATCGTCCATTTCCTGTCAAGGTGAAGCTTAAGCACTTTATCGAACAGCAGGATGAAGTATCCCATGCATAGGAAGCTGACCGCGGTACCGATGCTGATGCCGATCAGCTGGTGGCGGACCAGTCCGATGGAGAGGCCGACGGCGAGCGGAATGCCAAGCGAAACGCGCTGAGCGAGCACTACATTCCCGTGGAAGAATTTCTCCCGGAGAATCTTCATCAGATCATCAAACGGATGCAGAACCAGATTGACGCGAAAATAGATGGACAGCGCACAGCCAATGCACATGATACCGAAAACGCACACGGCAATTCTCAGAATGAATCCATTCACCGTCATGTGCCGCATCAGCAGTAGCCAGACGTCAATCATGTAGCCAAATGACAGGACGTAGAGAAAATTAAAGGAGTCCCTCAGCAGGCTCCTGCTTCTGCGCCCACGCAGAAAATCATCTGCAATCAGCACAATAAAACCAACGATAATCAACGCCTGGCCGACAGTGATTCCGAACACTGAAGACAGATTCAGACTTGCGGCCGTCCAGGGCGCGGAGCCCAGAGCAGTCTTAACTGTCAAAGCATTTCCAAACGCGTTCAGCAGCACCGACACAAGCAGCCAGACCAACCCTTTTAACATCAGTTCTTAAGCCCCCAGAGTTTTTAATTCCTTTATCACCGACACCAGCATTGGGAAGTTTAGCGTACAGACACCGTTCTTCCCACAGCTCTGTTATACATCGTCAGGCTGAAAATGGCACCTGATGTGCTTTCCCCTGAGAGCGACCGGAACGTCTTTTTCGTAATATATGACCCTCGATAAACGATAATCACATCATATCAGCTTCTCCTGAAAAAAGTAACCTGTTTTCGACACTTTTTTTGAGACAAACTGCACTTGAAACCTTTTCTGATTCATCCTAGTTAATGACAGCCGCGGCACAATCGGAACGGCGAAAAAACCGGAGCGGATATTATTCCATCCGCTCCGGTTGATTAATCATCTTGTCTTTTCCCCGCTCAGGCTACACTGTGCCACAAAGGAACGGAACAGCCCGCGCATCAGCGAATCACCGGCCGCCGCCAGCGACTCGGGGTGCCACTGGATACCGATGATCCGGTCGTTCTGTTCATGTTCCACCGCTTCAATCACGCCGTCGGGGGCGAAAGCGACGGCCCGGAAACCGGGCGCCAGCTTTTTGATCGCCTGGTGGTGGAGGCTGTTGACGTACAGCGAATCCCGGCCGCCCAGCAATTGGGAGAACCGGCTGTCCAGAATGATCCGGACACCATGGCTCGTCTTGCCTCGGGCAATCTTCTGGTCGTGCAGGATCGGATTTTCCCATTCGGTAGCCAGATCCTGAACGAGCGTTCCACCATAAGCCACATTGAGCACCTGCAGTCCCCGACAGATGCAGAGGACTGGTTTACCAGCATCAATCGCTTTTTTCATCAACAGAATTTCAAACCGATCCCGTTCAATATCAAAAGGCTCAATATATGGAGACGGCGGTTCTCCAAAGAACCGCGGATCGACATCGCCGCCACCGCTGAAAATGATCCCGTCACACAGGTCAATGTATCGGTCCGCCAGTTCATCGGGAGCGATGGGCAGGAGCACAGGCACCGCACCCGTCAGGAACAGAGACTGTTCGTAGTCCTGATGAACATAAGGTCCCTGCGATAAATCATTTCTCTTAGCAAATCCGGTGGTTACACCAATAACCGGCGTGCGATCCATTTTCATCTCTCCCATGAGCAAAGCTTTTAAAACCAATATATTCAATTTTCAGAGCTTCGTCAAACTTTGAATCTGTTTTCCGATCTATTTAATCGGTATTATTGGCAGATCCGTCTTTTATTTTTCCAGATTACCCAGTTCGTACATCACGTCCGCGTAGATTTTCGAAGCGAGCAGCAGATCGTCCACCCGGACGTGTTCATCCACCTGATGTCCCGTATACGGATAGTCCGGCATGCAGGCACCGAATGCCACGCCGGCATCAAGGTATTGCGCGTAAGTACCGCCGCCGGAAGTCATCAATTCGACATCCTTCAGTCCCATATGTTCCTCATACACTTTTTTCAGAATCTGTACCCCCGGATGTTTCGGGTCCATATAAAGCGGCTTGCTTGTATCGCTTTCACCGATCGTAAAGCCGAGTTTTTCAATGGACGTAGTCAGCGCTTTGAAAGTCTGGCTGAGGTCTGCTTTGATCGGGCAGCGCATGTCGAGAGATACGGAGCCGCCTTTTGAGCTGTCAAAACGCGACAGACCGGCATTAACAGTCAGCTTTCCTGAAATATCATCCTGGAACGCAACGCCAAGGCGCTCGCCATCGAAATCGTTGTTCAACGTGTCGGCAAGAAGTGCGATGAATGCTTTCTCCGATGGATTAAAAGGTACCTCTTTCAGCGCAGAAGCAAGCAGGAAAGCGGCATTGATTCCTCCCGCCGGCTCGGATCCATGCGCCGACCGACCTTTGACTGTCAGTTTTACGCCTTCGCCTTCTTTTTCAGCAGAAAAAGAAATCTTATTTTCTTTTAATAATTTTTGCGTCTGATCTGCCCACTTCTCCGCTTCGGTGCCCGAGAGAACGGCATAGGCGCGGTCCGGTACCATGTTAACCCGCTCACCTGAATAGAACTCGGCCAACTGTACAGGAGCAGTTCCACCTTTTTCAGGCGTGTCGATGCGTGCGTAAATCCGGCCTTTTTCCGCGAAGATCAGCGGGAATTCGGCGTCCGGCGAGAAACCGAACAGCGACATCGGTTCGAGTTCGTTATATTTGATCAGGCATTCGCAGCCGCTCTCTTCATCCGTCCCGACAATGAGGCGGATCCGGTGTTTGATCGGCAGTCCCGACGCCTTCAGCGATTTCAGCGCATAATAGGCGGCCATCGTCGGCCCCTTGTCGTCAATTGCACCGCGTGCGTACAGCGTACCGTTTTCAACGTGCGCTTCAAAGGGATCATGTGTCCAGTTTCCAGTTGCAGGGACAACATCCACGTGACCCAGCACCGCGATGTAATCATCCGCATCTTCCGGACCATACTCGATATAACCGGCATAACCGAGCAGGTTCTTTGTCCGGAATCCGTCTTTTTTGGCAAGCGCCAGTACCTGATTCAGCGCTTCGAGCGGTCCCGGCCCGAATGGCGCTCCTTCTTTTGCCGCCGACGCGTCCTTTGTGCTTTTCACAGCGATAAGAGACGACAAATCCTTGAGGAAGCCGTCCTTGTCTGGTGTAATATTTACTTTTTGAGTCATGATCCAGTGTCCTTCTTTCCGTGATTATCGGTTCAACATGCATAGTGCCATTTTAGCATAAAAAATTGGGCGGTTAAAAAACGGTGCCGATCAAGTGCCTAAAATTCGGGGGCAACTTTTGTGCGGTTCGGGGTAACTCCCGGATTTCTGAGCAACTTTTGATTAAAAAAACCGGATGCCTGGTACGGCACCCGGATTCTCAACGCTCGCTCAGCTTCGGACGGATGAGCAGTTTTCTTCGATCTCTTTCCATTCCATATATTTGCGTTTGATGTCTTCTTCAATCAGCTGGCTGCCCATCTGAACTTCGATCAGTTCCATTGGTTCATCAGCGACGATCGCATGCAATGTTTCTGCAGGAACGACAACGACGTCTCCCGGTTTAATAGAGCGGATCACGCCGTTTTCCGCGAAACGCCCGCGGCCTTTGATAATCGTCCAGACTTCCTGGCGTATGTGGTGGCAATGATAGCTGAGATTGTGGCCGGCCTTGATTTTTATTTTCTTTGTTAGCACTTCTTCATGGTTCTTTGAGTAGCTGGTATAGTCGATGACCCGGTAAGAACCCCAGTGCCGCTCTTCGTACATCGGGCGCTGGTCAAAACCCTTCATGACTTCCTTGATTCTCGGACTTTGATCTTTATCCGAGACAAGGATCCCGTCCGGGCTAACCGCAACAATCGCGTTTGAAATGCCAAGCACGGTGACCGGGAGATCCAGCTCATTGATCAGATTCGTATTCTCCGAATCCTCACTGATGATGCCCCTGCCAATCTGTTGTGTGCTCATTTCTTCGGTCAGCGTGTTCCAAGTTCCAAGATCCTTCCAGAAGCCTTCATAAGGGAGAGCGACAATGCTCTTCGCTTTTTCAACGACCGCATAATCGAAGCTGATTTTCGGCAGTTTGGAAAACTGTTGGGACAGCTCTTCATAGTTCAGCGGAAGGTCAAGCGCTTCAAGCTTTTTAATGATATATTTGAGTCTGAACGCGAAAACGCCGCAATTCCACAGAGCTGATTTTTCAATCAGCTGTCTGGCAAGTGCCTCATTCGGCTTTTCTGTAAAATGATCTACTTTAATATAATCGTTATTTTCATTTTTATCAGGAACGATGTAGCCGTATTTTTCGGACGGATAGGTTGGCTTGACACCCATCAGCGCGAGGTCAGCGCCCGTATCGTCGAGCAGCTTCTGCAGATCAAGAATCCGCTTGAAAAAAGCTGTCTCAACGTACGGATCCACCGGCAGTACAGCCACAACCTCATCAAGATCGGCGTCCGTCATCGAATAGAGGTACGCCGCCGCAAGGGCGATCGCCGGAAACGTGTCGCGCCGCTCCGGTTCGACGATCAGCGGCACGTCCTTGCCGAGCTGATCCTCCAGCATCTCGACCTGGCCCTTGCCTGTGGCGATCACAGTAGAACCACCCAAACCGATTGTATTCAGTTGTCCGAACACACGCTGAACCATGGATGACAGATGCTGATGATGATCGTCGAGCACGCGCAGGAACTGCTTGGAACGCGCGTCATTGGACAATGGCCAGAGCCGCTTGCCGGAACCTCCGGATAATAAAACCAAATGCATGATTATCTCCCCTTGATTATGATCCGCAAAAAGAACCGATCATAGTTCGTCTCGTTCCATTAATTATGCCACTAAATCAAGATAATGTTCAATAACGGATTGCGCCTGCTCTCAGCAATGACCGGATTGCGACGGTCGTTTTTCCACCTGCCAAGTTGAATAAAAAAATTCAGAATATAGCCATTTTTTCTATTTTGTCGGATCCCCTTGCATAATGATGAATTACTGGTTATAATATTTCTTGTTCTGATTCATTACCCCATGGCCAAACGGTAAGGCAGCGGTTTCTGGGGCCGCGATGTTCTGGTTCGAATCCAGATGGGGTAATCACATAAGAGCCCGAAACCTTTGATATATCAAGGGTTTCGGGCTCTTTTACTTGCGCTTAATCACATAAAAATCACCAATTAATCACCATCCAATTTCCTCTACTGCTCAGAAGCGACATTCTGCGTTCATTTTTCAGGCTCCTCGCCTGTTCTTTGTGAATTCTTTTCGTCTGATTCTTGTGGGCTTTGCTTCGCCGCTGGCAATGTAACCAGTCCATCCAGCGATTGAGCCAATGTCTGGTCCCGATTCGGATACAGATGCCCATAGACCTGGAGTGTGATCTTCACATCTGAATGGCCCAATCGGTCTCGAAGCAGGAGCGGATTTGCTCCCTGCTCAATCAATAGGCTGGCGTGGGCATGTCTCAATGAGTGGCAATTCACTCTTGGTAAGCCACACTCATCGGCTTTGTGCCAGATCATTTTCTCAACGGCATTTCTGTTCATCGGGATCCCCGTCGTCGAAAACACATAGCGACACGTCCCAATGGAATGTTTTTGGCACTCATGCCAACGCTCGATTTGCCTGAGACAATCCGCACTTAATGCCACTTTTCTTATGGAAGCTTTTGTTTTGGGTTGATCGGTATGAAAATCGTGCGCATTGTGATAAATCATTGTTTTCGTAACATGTACCCGTTGGCTCTTAAAATCCAAATCTTCCATTCCAAAGCCTGAGCCTCTCCAATTCTTAATCCCGTTAAGAACAAAAACGACAAAATGGTGAGTCCCCACACTTCGTTCGTATCGGTTTGATTAAAAGAAGTCGCCACTTTTTGAAACTCATCCAGCGTCCAAAAATTAAGGGTTCGCTGCTCGTCCCTTAAAAATTTGGTCTTCTTCAGCACTTCAGCCGGATTAGTGGAAAGAAGCTTCATGTCCACTGCAAGTGAGAAAATTCGATGGCCTAAACCACAAATTTTCCGCACATATTCATTCGATAGCGATTGATGATGCCGCAATTGATTTTTCCATTTCATCACCATTTCTGGTGTTATCTCACTTAGTTCGAATTTCCACAGACTTTGAAAATGCTTATGAATCATTGCTGCGCGCCCGTGATACGTTTGGGGTCGTACACTATCTCGATAGGTAGGTAAAAAGTTATCCTCAACAAATTGACCGAAAGAAAAGGACGTTGTAACCATCATTTTGTTGGCTTTGGTCGCTTCCTTTTCGACCAACAATTTCTGATAGTCATCATTAGCCTCTCGTTTTGAACCAAAACCACTTCGTGTTTCTTGATGTCGACTGCCGTCGGCACGACGACCCCAATCAAATGTGTAAGCATATTTTCCATTACCGCTTGTTCTCAAATCAGGAATATTGTATTTCGGCATTTAAACTTCCTCCTTTTGATTTCTGAATAGAATTTGCTCAACTGCGGCTAGCGGCACGATCCAATGGCGGACATTCTGGTAGGCAGGACAGCCTTTTTCAACCATCGTCTGTTGTGCCTCCCGAATGATCTGTTGAGCGATTTCTCGGGAATGGAGTGCTTCCGCCAGCTCTGACAGATTGGTCAAACGCTTCCGGAATTCGGCGACCGGATCCTCAGGATCGTCGGCTACCCCAAACAGATAGCGGGCAACTTCCATCGCCGGGACGAACCTAATTTTTGGATTTGCATAGAACGGGATTCCTGCCTGATTCAACCGATACTTGATGATCCGAATAATTTGTGAGGCCTGAAAGTCCGTGAAGCCAATGGCCTTTAAATCAGCCTTCATGATGAGTTGGTGCATGTGAATGACCTTTAAGGTATGTGCATGTTAACGTGGATTTTGCTTTTCATCAAGGTATGCCTCTCATCCTCAGACAAAATGTAATCCACGGAGCAGCACAATGCCTTCCTTTCTGTGAGCTACCAAAAAAAGGAAGTCAGAGAATGCTCTGACTTGTTTCTGACGCACACACCCACAATCCGTTTATCATTTTTTTCTCGTTCTTCCTCGGACATGCTCTGTTTAATTTAATGACTTCATAGCAATGATTTACGACGCTGTTACAGCACTCAAATGCAGAAAAATTTACTCATGGTGGAGGGAAGAGGATAATTCATCATTAAGGGAGACAGTTCCTGTAATTTTTTTATTGTTTAAGGGGATCGATACTCTGTTTTCTTGTAAAAAGGCATCAGTCTATTTGTTTAACGTGCATATGCTAGCTTTTAAAAGTAGGCATCGAAACCCTATGATTTTAAATGGCTTACAGTAATTTTTATTTAAAAATGATGATCTTTAAAAAATACGAGGAATTCAAAGAAACCTTTAAAAAGAAAGAATAATGAGACTTAATTTAAAACAAAGGTACACATCGGAGTGAGTATGAAAGGGCATTCAAATGCCACGTTGAAAATCATTGTGTCACTATTGATCAACAACAAGAAAAAATTTATAAAGATCCGGTTTCCGTCTGTCCTCATGACTGACTTTCTGTCCTCCACTTTTTTTCGAGGAAAATGTTATAGACCTTCGAAACCACACTGACCATGCTAGAATTCGCGGCTGACAAATAAATACCGCTCCCTGTCCTGAGTTATATGGATGAATACTGAAGGACGAAAACGTGAAAAAACCGGACAGGCACGAAGGCAATCTGTCCGGAATCATGCATTTTTTTCTTTCACTTTTTGTGCAGCGGAGATTTCAAGAATAAGCCTTGGAAAGAAAATCGACCGCGCCGATAGCACGGTCTGAATGGGATACCCCTCAGCGAGAAACAGAGGAACCAAATGTCAGATAATCCATCCCGTCTCCACTTCATCAAATGAGGTCTTAGCGCTTTTGAGATGAATTTCTTGGGGATTTTAGGCGAGACGAATGATTCTTCAAGGGGAGGCTCTGTTCCATGAGTTTTCAACAAATACTGAGGAAATGAGCTCGGTGCCAGAAAGAGAAGCCAGAAGTAACAGGATCAGGAGGAAATGGTTGGAGATTAAGGGTGGGGGAAGTAAAGGCCAGCGTTGCCGCACATGTCGGGCCATTTTTAAAAATAAATGCAGATCGACGAAAAAACGATAAAATGTAAATGATTCTAAACTGTGATACCCGAACGGAATGGTTTATGAAAGTTCATCCAGATACCATGGAATCAGTTATAATGGGGAAAATAGTTCTGTTGCGTGGCTGACGTATATCACGTAATAAAAATAGAAAAGAGAGAAGTAAAATGATAGCGGATAAGTGTAAAAAATGTGGTGGACTAGAATTTAAAGAAGCTGTGCAGTTTGAGCAAGTCAAAGCAAATAATAAGAGTAAATTCTCATTACATGGGAGCAATATTATATTCACTTATTGTGCGAACTGTGGTGAGGTAAAAAGTATTAGACTTGAGAATCCAAACTTTACTAAATAAAACAAGTATCCGTCTACTTTTAAATAGGGAGGGATCAATCATTGATTTCTAAGATTAGGAAATACATGATATTCCATAAAAAGACTTCGTACTTTATCAATTTTGTAATTTCCGTATTATTTATTGGCATTTTCCCCGATTTTATTATGCCGGGTAGTATTTGGGGTCTTTTGATTGGCATTATTTTATGCTGCGTTGTTTGTGGAACCATTGGTGCTTATTGGGGGCCTTGGGGACCCTTATCAGGAAAAAAAAGCAAAAAATCCTGATCTTGCTTCACACTCCGTGTTTACTGCGCAGATTTATTCCTACTATCGAAAAGAAGGGAAACAAATGACAATACTATTGACTCTGCTTATTGTGATCTTAATGCTATTGAACTATCTACAGTCAAGAGAGATAAATAGGCTAAAAGCGTTAATCACGTTTGATGAAGAGGCATTAAGACAGGAAGCGAAAGCTCTATTAAAAACTAAAGATAAAGTGTTTACAATAAAAAAACTTCGTGAAAAAAACTATCCGCTTAGTCTGGTTCAAGCAAAAAAGATAGTGGATCAGGCAGAATCCGAATAAAGATCTACTTCGCAGTTCGACCTTACTGTGCAACAAAACAACTGATTACTGCATCAGAAAATGATAGATAGATCGCCTCGCATGTGGTACTGTGTGTCACTTGGAGGCGAATTCAAATGGATGATGCACTTGAAAAACTGTACCAGCAGTTTTATTCCATACCCCGTCACACTGCACGGGCCAAGCGAATCGAAGATAATTATCAGGCTTTGAAAGACCATCTCAATAAGGAAGATTTCGTTACTGTGCTCCATTTAACGGATGAGACGAATCTCCAGCTAAGGGAAGTTTCGTTTGATAGCTTCATTAGGGGCTTTCAGCTAGGATGGACGCTCTTTCATCAAATGAGCGGTTATCAGGGACTGTTTCAGGATGGAGAGGGCAGCAGAGAATCCGGGTCAGATACTTATTAGCCTCTTTTAAGATTTAAGCATTAACTCTCGAATTTGTTCTACCATTTTTGATTCATTTTTACCCTGCGGATGCCTTGCTATAAGAACTCGGCCAATGTAGCCGTCGATCAGAACACTACCCGCAGCAACTACCAAATCTTTCTGTGTCCGTCTCACATTAATTTCATTGATTCCTTCAAGAAAAGGGGCTGCCCAATCAAGACCTGTTAGAAAAAGAAGGCATTTCGGCTTATATAGATTTATCTCTTCTCTGAGAATATCTATACAGTAATCTTGTTGGAGCTTTATTAGTTTATTTGAAGGATTGCCAGACTCAGCTGGGGCGATTTTATACAAATTACTCCATATTAATTTACTTGTCCAATCCTTCTCAGAGTCAAGAATATTAAAAACCCGAGCAACTATTCTCCAAAAAGCAGATTTTTTGGTATTATACTTGTTCTCAGAATTGTTTCCCCATGCTTTTTTGACCCAATCTAACGGACAATAACCCGTTACAGGATTACTTACGACGTATAACTGCGCAATATATTTTTTAAACTTAGCCGGATCAGAAAGTTCATGTTTAGGCCAAATCCCAGGTTCCCATCCGTTAACAGCTCTTCCTATAACCATGAGATCTCCATTGTATTGTCTTCCTCGTATTGCCATGCAAGTAGTTAAGTCCGTTTGACACTGACTTTTATTAATAAATTCAATCATCTCAGAATATAATGATTCCAATCTTCTCTCCACAATATCTGCACATCCCCATGATTGCGCCTTTTATTTTTGGTCTCTATCCATGACTTTAAAGATGTATAATTCGAGTTTTATCATACCCCTTAGAGACCTAAAAAGCATTATAGAGTAACAAAACCCCAGTAAAAGTGTTACTACCACTACACCATCATTGAATTTGTTACCTGTGACTAATCAATCAAATACTATAAACATTGACTTAAATAAAGATGGTGTGCAAAAATATCCAATAAACATCATTAAACCTGCTGGCACAACGCCGTCTTTATTGAACAATTCTATAAGCCCGAATACGACATACTGGGGGAGCGGAGGATATCTAGAAATCTGGCATACGACCGGCTATGTGCACTATAAAGTCGTTCTGTATGATACAGAAGCGAACTGGTTTACGGGCTACATGAGAATAAGAAATGTAACGCATGGGTATGATGTCGCAAATAGAGTTGTCACCGGTTTTAGCGGAAGTGTTTTTTATTTCCCACCGAAGGGAAATATATTTTCCGCAAGCTTAACAGGAGAAGCTTTTTTCTGGACCGACCCAGTTGCCAACACTGCTTGGAATTATTACTTATGGAAGGATTGAAGTTATTGCACATTAATGAAAATAGTCGTGATGGGTTAGTTGATGCAATACATCAGATGGAAAAGAATGATAAAATATCACTCAAAACATTGAGCAAAATTACAAAAATTAGCCTGCCTTTGTTAGAAGGTTATGTATCGGGTAAAATCGGGTATCAAGAATTTCAACACAGTATCTCAAGAGACGATTTTGATTATTTAGGCGACATTGTCGGTATGTTTGCGTTTAAAAGCGGCATAACGGAAGATGAGAGAGTTAAAGGAATTATTGAGGCACTCACTGATTTCTTCGATTTATCGCTGGAGACAATAGCTGTTTATGCTGATTTGAAATTCGAAGAAATTCAAAGCTTCATGAATGATCAACAGTCACTATCTTTTGAAAAAAAATACAAACTGTCAACTGCTGTTATATTCTTGCACTTTATGTTTAAACGTACACAAATGGAGCCACGTTAATGGCTCTTTTTTTTTGTGCTGTTAAAATCTTTTATCTCTAACAAATCTTTGGGTCCGGACAATGCGTGCTCATGTCAAACTATCTTTCAAAATAACTCAAAAATATTTTTATGTCACCATCCAGACCCTTTTTAACCCTGTTTAAGCGTCTTTAACTCATTCAAAGTCCCGGTAACTCAGCGTTCTGACCGCTAAACCCGTTGATTAGAGAACAGATGGAAGAATAGCACATGGAAAGGATCCCTTTTGGTTTGATGGCATGAGAAACCCCCGCCAATTATGCTAAGTGAAACCGAGTAAAAAAGGTTGGAACGAAAGCTAAAATTCCAATGGCTGAACAATCATTTCGTGATATACTCCTTATAGCATGAACCCGTCTCGATAATTGTTAGTGGTATAAAAAATTATACTGAGTTGCCGGCGTTCATACTTTTGTTTGTAGTTCGTCTCTTTATCCAACAAGGTCTAGAAGTCATTTTTGATGTTTAAAGTTTTAAATACAAAGCAACACAGCTCTTAATTCACTGCTTACAACGACTGATTTCCAAACAGGCAAATCAATCACGTCTCTCTTTTATTAAAAAAGCAGAAATAAGCGCAGGTATAAATGCAAGTGCGCATATTAAAGACAAATTGGCAAATCCACTCATTATCGCTGTTTCCGTAATCTTTTTTAACATATGTCCATTCGATTTTATGAATTGACAAGCGGAAGATTCTATCTCAAATGCACGGCGTCGTGGAAGATCGTTATACAGCACAGACAGTTTTGTATAAATTTTATAGGTGTATACCTGACCTAATAATGACACACCTATGGATGTACCAATATTGCGGGACATATTATACATTCCCGCCGCAAGGCCGGCTTTTTTTTCTGGTACGGCATTCATGATTGACAAAGAGATTGACGTCATTAGTATTGGAATGCCTATACCACGTATCAACATGGAAGGTAAGAACGTGTTCAAATAGTTGCTTTGCTTACTTAGTAATACCGTGAAAAGAAAACTGATTCCAACAAGAAAAACACCAAGCATCACAATATATCGGAGATTTCTTTCGTGTTTTTGAATCATAATTCCCAAAAAAGGTGTTAATAAGGCGATTAGAACAGTCGTCGGAAGAAGAGCCACCCCCCCCTCTAAAGCTGAAAATCCCCAGAAATTCTGAAAAAATAAACTCCAATAAGGTTGCGATCCAAATAAAGCAGCCGAAAACAAGAACAAGCTAATACATGGCATAGTAAAAGCTGTATTTTTTAATAATGACAGGCTAATTAGCGGATCCTTTGTTCGTCGCTCTTCAAAAACAAACAGTCCAATGATACCTAAGCCAATCAGTACGGCGACACTTGCAACAGGGTCGAAACCATCATTTTCTGATCGTGTAAAAGCATAAAGAATCGGGAATAGGCCAATAGACAAGTACAGCATACCTAACCAATCTATCTTTCTTGTTTTTTCTAGGTGCTGATTTTCAACGACAAAGATAATTGTTAATAAAATTGCTGACAGACCTATCGGAATATTCACAAAGAAAATCCACCGCCAGCCCAGTGCCGACGTAATAATACCGCCAAGAAACGGTCCAAGCACTAATCCAAGCCCGCCAATTCCTCCATTTAAACCAATAGCTAGTCCTCTTTGTTTTTTTGGAAAAGCAGGAATCAATAGGGCAAGCGTTCCAGGAGTAATTGCCGCTGCGCCGATTCCCTGAAATGCTCGCGAGACAATAAACCAACCCATATTCGGAGCCAAACCGCAAGCAGTGGATGCAAGTGTGAATAAAAAGAGACCCCCAATATAAAATCTCTTCTGCCCCAAAATGTCGCCAATTCTTCCAAACCCTGCGGGCAAAGCCCCCAACATCAGGACATACACAGAGACGACCCACGACACAATGCTTACGGATGCATGCATGTCCTCCCCAATTGAAGGCAAGGCAACATTGACAATAAATGTATCAATATTTAAAAGCATAAGTCCAAGACAAGTCACCCCCAATGTCATCCATTTTGTGATTCTGAGATGACGTTTTGAATTTTCAAGACTATTAAAAAGCATTATAAAATTCACCTGTTTTCTGTTTTATTTTTTCTACCTGCTATTTGCATGCATATGCATGAATTAATCAAAAAAAAAAAAAAAACTTACTGCTTTTTTTGCAGACAGGACAGCGTTTGAATCAAAGTATCAAATTGTTCCTTTCCCAGTCTATTCTGAACGGCTTCCTGTGCCTGCCGCCAGTGGGGCGTTGCTTCCTTTATTTTCTGCAAACCATGAGGCGTAATTTTTACCGTTTTTTGCCTGCCATCATCTGAACGTTTTTCACTTGAAAGAAAATTTCGCTTTTCCAATACGGCCACATTTCGAGTGACTGTTGTCTGATCCATTAACAAAATCCTTCCCAACTCAGTGATTGAGCATGCTTTATATCGTACAATGCTTCTTAGCAAGGCCAATTGTGTTGTTTTTATATGAACAGGTGCGAGGTATCCATCATAGAATTTGGAAAGATAACGATCAGTTTTTCGAACGTAACTACAGACGCAAGGCCAATCTAAACCCAGTTCTTCCATCTCTGTTGAATTCATATTTTTGACGAGTCCCCTTTTACTAATTATTCGTATTTGCTGTATCTAAAACCCGTTAGAAAAATTTTGAAACGTTTATAGAACAACTCCATTACATGCATATGCATACAATAATGATTAAAATAAAATTTGTCAATAATAGATGCTTCGTAGGCGTCAAATAATTAGAACTTGTTTCACCACCCTTTGAAGCACGACATCCTTCATGCGGATGAATAACCTTGCAAGTCCTGCGTGAACCAGGGTACCGTCACTTGCCACTCCCTAGTCCTATTTAGAGCTTTATCGATAATCGTTTTCCTTTTCAAACAATCTCACCGCGTGTCACCATCCAAACCCTTTTTAACCCTGCTTGAGCGTCTTTAACTCATCCAAAGTCCCGGTAACTCAGCGTTCTGCCCGCTAAACCCGTGGATCAGAAAACAGATGGGGTAATCACATAAGGGACCGAAATCCTTGATATGTCAGGGATTTCGGGCTCTTTTTCTGCTTTTATGTCACTTGTGACTCTCATTTCCGAGACAGGTGCACATTCTATCATCTAAGAAAGCGGTTCTGTGCAAACGAAATATTCATGAAGCATACGCGTTTACATGGAATGATAGGGTAATGAACTAACAATTATTATTACCGGACTGCTCGCACCACTTGTCGGACTTTATTTGCACAGGAGGACAAACCATGCTTAATCAATGGCTCTTGATTGGTATTCTTGCCATTGCTACGTATTTATCCAGATTTTTTGGCGTTGTCTTTATGGCTCGACAAAAAATGAGCCCAGCTTTGCGTCTTTATTTCAACTATGTACCGATTGCCATCATCGCAGCCTTGCTTGTGAAGCAAATTTTCGTTCCTACTGATGGGCAATTGACAATTTCTCTACCCGTACTCATCGCTTGTATCTCAACCGTAATTGCAATTAAAGTCATACGGATGTTCCTTCCTTCTGTTGTGATCGGCATTGTGGTTGGCCTGCTTGTCCGGTATCTTTTAATCTAGAAAGCTCAATTTTCGCAGCCTAGTTCTGGCAGGTAAACCTTGATATAGTTGGGGAATCTATCAATCCATTGCTGGAGTTGACAAATTGGTTTCGGTTAAAACTTCATGAAGAAGATCGGTGAATTATCAAGCGAAATATTGCGGTTTTCTAGTCTCTGACTCCATTCCGTCCGAAACTGTCCTCTCCCGGTTAATCACAAAACATAGGAATGGTCGTCTTGAAAGAGCTGAAAGGCATCCTCGTCCTCAAAACGACTGCGAATGTTTCTTACAGACGATGCGGTGGCTATTGATCCTAATCATTTTGAAGTGCGTGATCAACCACCGTCTAAGAACCCTTAGTGGGGGATGAAAAAGAACAGCAAAGGAAAGAACACCTTTTGGTATAAATATAAGGGCATCTCGTTTTTGGAACAAGCAGCCAGTACATCTTGCAAAGTCTTTTCCAGAGTGATTTTAAACACTCGAACAATAAATTAAAAATAAATTATTAAATCTGTCTCTTTATCTGTCGGTGTCACCACCTGATTTTTCAGCCGGCTGCTGAAGTACGATCAGTTGGTGATTCTTCTCTTCTATTACCCGCTTTTTGTGCGAGTTCTTCGTCTGAATACTATCCTTGCCTCTTTTCCCTCAACCTCAGATTGGGGCAGCGTTACCAGTCCATCAAGTGACTGCCACCTCCTGATCCCCATTCGGATAAAGATGCCCGTAAATCCCTAGTGTGATCTTCACATCCGAATAACCCAAGCGGTCACGAATAAGGAGCGGACGGCTTTCTGATGGATCAGAAGACTCGCAGGCGAGTGGCACAGATGCAGGTTATGGACCCGAATTCTCGGGTACCCCCAACCTCCTCGGCCTGCTCAGCTCGCACCGATGGAATGCGCCGCATGTCCAAAACATCAGTAACTAATGCTAACTTTGTCATAGCACACAGGACAAAACTTAAACGAAACAGGGCATGTCCGGTCTGTTCTTTTTCTGGTGCCGCACAGAGTCAGGATGGCACTAATTGTAAAAAAAGGCCGCCTCATCGCCGAAAAACTGCAGATGAGGCAACCGAACTACGGAACGCATATGTTCACTTATCCTGCTGGCAAAATCAGAATCTGCCGACTTCCTGTTCACTGGTGCCATTGATGATGTATGCGCCGGGACGGAGCAGCCGCATCAGCCGCTCCATCTGATCCGTCGGAATGGAAACGCAGCCGGCTGTCGGCCCGCCGGTTGCGCAATGGAGAAAGAAACCCGATCCGGCATAAGGCATTCGCGACATATTGTACTGGATCACTACCGCATAGCGGTAAGCATCCGGATAATCTGCCAGATGCTCACTGGGCGGATTGAAATGATCCCCTTCCTGCCAGGAATTATAGTCCGGGTTCGTGCTGTCTTCCACCCACCAGGAGCGCAGAGTGATTTGCCGGAACGGAAGTTCAGTTCCGGGGTTTTCCGTACCGAATGCCGGGCCAAGCAGAAACGCGCCAACGGGTGTTGTCTTTCGGCCTTCCTTTGTCAAACCGACACCGTTCGCCCCCACATAACCGTGAGTCTCCAGCTTGTTGCGCCAGATTCCGTTTTCTTTTTGCCAGAGTGCCACCTGCGCGCTACTGCCATCGGCTATGACGGCGACAATCTGCCGGGTGCGCAACGCCGTTTTTGTACGGGCCACAACGGGTTCATGATTGTTTTTCTCTGCTTCAGCAGAGGGATCGGATGAACCCGTCGGTTTTGATTGATGCATGGCACAGTTCTCCTTTTCCCTAAACGTTTATTTCTCCGTTCCGCCATACAGGGGGACGGTATGATTCGCGCCTGCCCATGTCCGGTCCCCGTAAGAGTAATGCCACCACTCGGTTGGATTTGGAACAAATCCGGCACTTTCCATCAGGCGCCTTAATTTTCGCCGGTTGTTCCGTGCACGGAGTGCACTTCCGGATAATCCCTCTTTCCCTTCATAATAGTTCAGTCCTGCTTTGTCGGTAAAGTCATCAAAATCCGTTCCCATCTCCAGCCAGCCCTGCCCCTTCGCAAGGGTCAGGTCAATAGCCGATCCTGAATAATGCGGAGCCGGGCAAGCGGGATCCCGGGAAGGGAAAGCGACAAATCCGGGCATCTCCTCTTTGATTTGCTGCTCCGTATGTCCGAGTTTGTGGAAACAGGCAACCGCCCGGTCATAAAGATACCGCTGCGTTTCATAGGACCGCCAGCCATCAATCAGAACCAGAGACAACTGACCGGACAGACTTTCCGCCAGCCGGATGATTTTTTCAGCAACGCCCTCCCGGAGAAAAAGCTGCGGAGACGTTCCCGGGAGCTTTTGTAGATAATAAGAAGGATAAATCTTTATTTTTTCCGAGACATTTTCCATAGATACAAGGTTTTCATCCTGTTTCGTGAATAAACTGTTGACCATCAAATAAGAACACCTTGAATGTTTAGATATAGAGAAAATTGACTGGAACAACCGGTTTTCCTCATTTACTGAGAACCTGCTTCATACGCGCTGCGTCGCCTGATTTTGCACCGGGATGGAGGTGACAGGCGACATAATGACCTTCAGCAACCTCTTTCAGAGAAGGCTTCTCTGACGTGCAGATCGCCATCGCAAACGGACAGCGCGTCCGAAAAACACACCCGTCCGGCGGATTAATCGGGCTCGGCAGATCACCGGACAGAATGATCCTTTTCCTTTTCTCTTCCACATCCGGATCGGGAATCGGGATCGCCGAAAGCAGTGCCTGCGTATATGGATGAAGCGGCCGGTCATAGAGAACCCGGCTCGATGTCTGTTCGACAAGATGGCCGAGGTACATGACGGCGACATCATCACTGATGTATTTCACCATCGACAGATCATGAGCGATAAACATCATCGTGAGCCCTTTTTCCTTCTGAAGTTGTTTCAGCAACTGGACAACCTGCGCCTGAACTGATACATCAAGTGCGGAAATCGGTTCATCAGCAATGACAAATTCCGGTCTCAGTGCCAGCGCCCGCGCGATCCCGATTCGCTGCCGCTGCCCGCCGCTGAATTCGTGCGGATAACGATTGAGAAAATCCACACTCAGACCGACTTCCTGAAGCAGCTCCCCCACACGGGTACGGCGGTCCCGGCCATGTTTGAAGAGATGATGGATGTCCATCGGTTCAGCGATGAGGTCAAGAACCGTGGACCGCGGATTGAGTGACGCATAAGGATCCTGAAAAATCATCTGCATACGTTTTTTGAGTTGAAAATGTTCTTTTTCACTCATGTCATCCGTGTCTTTGCCGTCAAATACGACTTTGCCGCCGGATTTTTCATAAATACCCAGAACGGTTCGTCCGAAAGTCGTTTTTCCACATCCGGATTCGCCGACGATGCCCAGTGTTTTCCCTTTCCGGACGTTCAGGCTCACGTCATCCACAGCTTTAAGTATTCGATCATGGCCGAGATCAAAATATTTTTTTAAATGACTAACTTCCAGAAACGCGTTGTCCGTCATGCTTAACCCTCTTTCCATGTCCGGTTCACTTCAGGCAGAAGCGATGTGTGGCCGGTCGATAAAAAGCCGTTTCCTAAGCTGAGGAAAGCGGCCTTCTGTCGTTCGTCATCTATTTTCCGGTTAATTCACCTTTGTTGCCCATTTCAGTTCCATATAACCGACCGGATGATAAACAATACCGGAGACTTTCGGATTGAGCAGATACGCCTGGTTATAGAAGTAGACTGGGAACAGCGGCATCTGATTGATCAGCAGTTTCTCCGCCTGGTACATTTCGTTGTAACGCTTGGTGTTGTTCGCTTCCATCGATGCTTCTGTTGTCAGCTGGTCATACTGTTTGTTGCTCCACTGCATGCTGTTCATCTGATTTCCGGTCTGGAAGTTGAGCAGATAATCAATCGGATCGGCAAAATCAGCCAGGAACGAGCCTTTGGAAAGCTGGAACTTGCCTGCCTTCTGCTGGGACTGATAGACATTCCACTCCATATTTGCCAGACCGACGGAGACGCCGAGATTCTTCTTCAGCATTGCCTGAATGGCTTCGCAGATCGCCTGGTTCTGAGGATCCGTACTGTATGTCAGCGTGATTTTCGGCAGCGTCTTGTACCCGGCCTCCTGCATGCCCTTCTTCAACAGGCTCTTGGCCTGTGTCGGATCATACTTATATAGATCTCCGTTATGCGCACGAAAATCCTGGCTGCTCGGGTCTTTGAAGCCCGGAGAAACAAAGCCGTAGGCCGGGACATTTTTCTGCTTGAGAACATAATCCGTGATTTGCTTATTGTCTACAGCGTACGCAAACGCTTTACGAATATTAATGTTTTGGAACGGCGCCTGCTTCACGTTCATACTAATGAAAAAAGTTCCCCCCTGCGGTGCTACTTTGACCTTCCCGGACTGGAACAACTTTGTACTCAGATCGGCCGGCACGCCTGAACTGTCAAGTTGCCCGGTCTTATACATCTGATACTCCGTATCCGGATTATTCACCATTGCCCAGTCAATCTGATCCAGTTTGACCGACTTGCTGTCCCAATAAGTATTATTCTTCGTAAACACCATACTGGCATTATGTTTCCAGGAAGTCAGTTTAAAAGGCCCATTACCGACAAAGGTTTTGGCGTTTGCAAACCAGTTTGGATTCTTTTGTGCCACTTTTGCGTCAACAGGGAAGAAAGCCGGGTTCGAAATCAGGTTGGTAAAATAGGACTGTGCGGCCCTCAGTTTCACAACGAGTGTTTTCGATCCTGTGGCTGTAACCATCACGCCGCTTGCAGGACCTTTGCCGGCGTTATAAGCCTCGGCGCCCTGAACGATATAGCCGAGAAACGCGGCCGGAGATGCCGTTTTCGGATTCAGAAGCTGTCTCCAAGCATACACGAAGTCCTTGGCTGTAACCGGATCGCCATTGGTCCATTTTGCGTCCTGACGGATATGGAACGTGTACGTTTTCTGATCTTTGGACACGGTCCAGCTTTGCGCCATCGCCGGCTTTGGATTATTCGTTTTATCCAGCCGGGTCAGCCCTTCAAGCAGGTTATTCAACGGATTCAGAGAATACGAGTCAAAAGCTACAGCAGGATTGAATGTTGTCGGCTCCGACCCGTTGTTCAGTTTCAGCACGGATTTACCACTCGACGCACTCGGACGGGCAGTGCAGCCGCTGAACGCAAAAACCAGAAGTAATGAAAGGCTCACAAACAGAACTCGGCTAAACCACTTCTTCAAGGCAATTCCCCCTCATTCCTATTTTTCAACCGTTTCTCTGACAGCCTGTGCTCTTTTATCTAAAAGCCAGCAAGCCGCACGATGATGAAGATCGAGTTGGGTTGTCAGCGGTTGAACATGATCACACACTTCCATGGCGAATGGGCATCGGTCACTGAAGGCACAGCCCACCGGAGGCGAGAATAGATCAGGCGGCGCCCCTTCAATCGGATGGAGTTCATCCGAAGGAAGGTCGATCCGAACAATTGAATCAAGTAACGCTTTCGTATATGGATGACGGGGATGGTAAAAGATATCCCGCTTATTCCCTGTTTCCACAATTTCACCGGCATACATGACAGCAATTCGGTCGGCTATTTTCGCCACAATTCCAAGATCATGCGTGATCATGATCATCGCGACCCCTGTTTCCCGCTGGATCCGACTGAACAGTTCGAGAATCTGGGCCTGAATCGTCACATCGAGAGCGGTCGTCGGTTCATCGGCAATGATCAGTTTCGGCTGGCAGATCAGTGCCATGGCAATGACAATGCGCTGCCTCATCCCGCCGCTGAATTGATACGGGAATTCTTTCATTCGTTCCTCAGGATTCGGGATACCGACAAGTTTCAGCATATCCACGGCCCTTTTTCTGGCCTCGCTGCGTGGTACCTTGTTCTGATGTACCAGCCCTTCCGTCATCTGAGTACCAATGGACAGTGTCGGATTCAGCGACGTCATCGGATCCTGAAAGATCATTGAAAGATCGACACCGCGAATCCGGCGCATCTGTTTCTTCGTTAGTCGGGTCAATTCCTGATGATCAAACATAATCGATCCTTGTGTTATTTTCCCTGAAGCCGGAAGCAGACCCATCACCGACAGGGACGTCACACTTTTGCCGCAGCCGGATTCACCGACGATTGCCAGAGTTTCACCGCGGTTGACGGTGAAATCGACACCGCGCACCGCACTGACCTGGCCGCCATGCGTTTTGAAAGTCACATGCAGATGATTGACTTGAAGCAACGGTTCTTGATCACTCATCAGATCAGCTCCTCAGATTCGGATCCAGCGCGTCCTGCAGTCCGTCGCCGACGATATTGAAAGCAAACATGGTCAGTGAAATAAACAATGCTGGAAAGAACAACTGCCACCAGTAACCCGAAAGAATCGCAGACAGCGAATCATTAACCATCACGCCCCAGCTGGCAAATGGTGCCTGAACACCAAGTCCCAGAAAACTGAGAAAGGCTTCCGAGAAAATAGCAGATGGAACGGTCAGTGTCACCTGTACAATAATCGGGCCCATCGTGTTCGGCACCAGACTCTTCCGGATAATCCGGGCAGTGCCGCTGCCGAAGGATTTCGACGCAATCACAAATTCATAGTTTTTCAGTTGGAGCACCTGCCCACGGACAATCCGCGCCATATCTGTCCATCCGGTTGCCGAAAGGGCGACCACAATCGTTAGCAGGCCCGGGCCCATGACAACCATCAGCAGAATGACAACCAGTAAATAGGGAAGCCCGTATAAAATTTCAACAATCCGCATCATGACATTATCTGTCCGCCCGCCTTTGTAGCCTGAAAGACCACCGTAAGCCACGCCAATCAGTAAATCGGCCAGTGCTGCAACGATACCGATGAATAAGGAAATACGAGCGCCGTACCACGTTCGTACAAAAACATCCCGGCCCAGATTATCCGTGCCGAACCAGTGTGCCGGGGACGGTGCGAGATCCTGCATGACAAGATTCTGTGCCGTGACATTATAATGGGACAGCATCGGGCCGATCACAGCCATTATCCCAAGCATTATCAGGAAAGCAAGGCCGCCCATCGCGAGTTTATTCTTTCTGAACTGAATCCATGTATCTTTCCAGTATGATGTACTCGGCCGTACCAGCCGTTCTGCATCATGTTGTTTCCTGCTTCGCGGCCGGAACCAGTCGTCAGGAATGGGATGGACAACAGCGGATTGCTGCCGGGATTCTGAAACGTCATTTGAGCTCATTGCTTTCCCTCCCTCCTAATGAAGCTTAATCCTTGGATCCAGCCATCCGTAAATAATGTCAACAAAGAAGAGAAGGATGATCAGAACCGTACTGTAGAAAACCGTCGTTCCCATAATGACTGGATAATCCCGAGAGTTGATGCTGTCAACAAAGTACTTGCCCATTCCCGGTATGGCGAATATCTTTTCGATAACAAAAGTTCCGGTCAGAATGCCGGCCGCAAGTGTACCGACGACAGTAACTACCGGGAGCAGTGCGTTCCTGAGCGCATGTTTGAAAACAATTAATACCGGAGAAAGCCCCTTTGCCTCGGCTACCCGGATATAGTCCTGGTTGAGTACCTCCAGCATGCTCGACCGGATTAGCCGGGCAATGATCGCCATCGGACCGGTTGCCAGTGCAATCACAGGCAACACCATATAACTGACACCCTGCCATGTCCCAACCGGGAGCCATTCGAGATTTACGGCAAACTCCTGAATCAGAAGTGTCGCCAGCACGAAATTTGGAATTGAAATGCCGAGAACGGCGATCGTTATGGCCAGGTAATCAATGATTCCATTATGTTTCAGTGCAGCGATAACACCCAGGGCGATACCCGAAATAATCGCCACAATCAATGTCCACATACCCAACTCAAAAGAAACGGGGAAGCCTTGTCCGATCAGATCATTGACCGTCTGCGTCGGCTGCCTGATCGACGGGCCGTAATTAAATGTGATGATCGACTTCAGGTAAATCAGGTACTGAACAGGAAGCGGCTGATCCAGATGATAGTGAGCTTCGAGATTTTTGATCGCCACTGCATTGATGGACTTTCCGTTGCTCGTATTGAACGGTGAACCGGGGATCGCATGCATCAGTACGAATGTCAGTGTGGCGATCACCCAAATCGTCAGCAGCATCTCAAGAAACCGTTTGAGTATGTATTTTGCCATAGCCTTAACTCCTCTGATTTAGCGTACCGAGGGCATAATGGCTCACACTGCCCGAAAACAATAAAATCCAGTCCTCATCATAAGGGCTGGATTTTATCTAGGTTTGATTACTAGATAAAGCGGCGGAAATCTGATTATATTTTTTCAGGGCATCATTATAGGCGACAATCAGTGCCTTCTGTGATGAACCGAAATAACGGGTGCTGATATTTTCCAGAATCACCGGATCATCCATCAGCTGATCCACAAAAAGCGAATGGATGAACCGGTTTGTCAGCCCGATGGTTGCGGAACACTCCGCACCCACAATCCGGCCGCTGGACATATCGATCACCAGCCCGAGAAAGAACTGATTGTACCGCAGTGTAATCGGTTTATTTCTACCAGACTTCGAATCTCCGATAACAAAAATCGTATTTTTACTGTACATAATACATTTCCTTCACTATGCTTATTTCAGGTGATTCAAGGGACTGGCAATGGGAAATTGCAGATACTCGAATCATGTAAACATCTTCAAAGGAATATTATAATTATAATATTATTCAGATAAATAAAAGTCAATACTTCTAGCATCGTTTTGTAAGATTTTATTACGTAAACCAAATTCAAGTCATATCATATATCCATGATATGTTAATTTAAGGGGCTGAAAACCACATTCATCGGTAAAAACAATCAATTCCGTAAAAAATCCTGACCCTATTTTTGATTCAGAAGACATAAGAAATTTATCCTGTTTCTGATTGGTTTACCGAATTTTCAGAGACTGAGCAGATAATCGGCAATTTCCCGGCCGATTGTCTGAATTACCGCAAGTACTTTTTGCCTGTCTCCGACCCCTTCTGACAGAACGGCGATGGTCAGCCGATGTTCCCCGCAGACAAAACAGGCTGCGTCATGGTCCACTTCGCCCATTTCTCCAGTTTTGTTGTACACGTTCACGGGACAGGGCAGTTCGTCAAAAAGGGCCGGGAGTTTCCCCCGGAACTGCTGATGCAGAAACCAGCGTCGAACGTCATCTGAAAACGGACCTTCCATCGTCATCACCCGTTCTACCATGGCACAGGCATCGGCGGCGCTGATCCTGTTCCTTAGACCGGCCGATTCCGCTGCTTCATCCATTAATTTCCTGCCAAGGATGGTGCCGCTGAATTCATTTTTCCGTATCCAGTCCTGAATCACGCCTCTCCCGAGAAAGTCGATCAGTAAATTGGTGGCTGTATTATCGGAGACACTGATCATCAGTGCCAGCAAGTCGCGCACGGACCACGTCCGGCCGCTCAGAATCTGAAGAACTCCGGAACCGCCGACAATTTCCGAATCGGTTAATTGTACCGGATTTCGGAAGGATTCGGGATCGCGGGATGCCTGGTCGCAGGCACAGAGCAGAATCGGCAGTTTGATCAGACTCGCCGATAGCATCGATTGAGACGCATTCAGTGAAAAATAAAAGCCGTCAGTGCCGACGGCCTGAACAGCCATCTGTTTGCCAAACGGCGCAGACAGACCTTTCAGAGACCTTGCGAGTGCATCCTTTTTCTGTTGATACGTTTCATCCATCATCACCAGCCTTCCTTTCATTCGATCGAATCAGTTTTCTTTCCAGTAGCGCCGGACAGTACACAGTTCTTCTTCAAAGATCGTTCCAGCAAGTTCTGTCAGACTGACTTTCTTACCCGGTGTCGGTGAATGGACCATTTTTCCATCACCGGCGTAAATTCCGACATGATGGACATAGCCCTTTCCCTGTTCATACGCAAAATAGAGCAAGTCACCTGGTTTCATTTCCGCTTTTGGGATCTCCCTGCCCTTTACCGACTGGTCATCGGCGTCGCGCGGGATCAGGTAGCCGCCGGCGCGCAGCATTGAATAGCTGAACCCGGAACAGTCATAACCATAGGCGCTCATCCCCGACCACAGATAGGGAAGATCCAGAAAGCGCATCGCGTTGGCGACAATTTCTTCACCAGTGTCCTTTGGACGACGGAATGGGAATATCACGTCAGACGTGTTGACATAGCCGGTACCAGCCGGGCTGTCGACTCTTACAGCGGCGCCCTGAACATCAATCAGATCAAGAAATGTGCCGAAACTCAAGGAAAACACGGGCAGCTGATTTTCATTTTTAAAGAGCGCCTGTTTACTCTGCACCATCACCTTTTCTCTGCCCGCCCCCAGATTCGGTGAACTCAGCTGCACGGCTGGCACCCAGCCTGGATAACCGCGGGTGTCCTTAGCTGATGCCTGTGAAGGCACAACCACCTTTGCCCAGTTGCCCCTGATGTCATCAACGATCACATCATCCCCGAACAGCACCTGGGTCTGCAGTCTTTTCTCGTCACAAAGGTCGATCGTCTGTTTCCGTGTCATCTGTGCCAGCCATCCGGCAATATCCGGTCTGGCGGTCACCGCAGGCGCATCAATTGGGCGCACTGAATCAGGATCCGTCCAGACCGATGCGACCGGCACGCCGACTCTTTTTATCTGCATCATCATCGCTCCAATCTGTCATTCAACGGTCAAAATGAATGGCTGTAATGCCCAGTCCGGGCTGTTCAGGAAGGAAAATCCGTTTTCCCTGGTAGCGAACGCCGCCCTCAACCGGATCGGCCGCCAACATTAGCGGCGTGTCCAAATCGCAGCGGGTCACATTCCGCACGGCCGCAGCAAACTGACAGGCCGCCGTCACCGATATTTTCGACTCAACCATGCAGCCGCACATACATTCAATACCATAGGCTTCAGCAATATGGCTGAGCTTGACCGCATTCGCGATCCCGCCGGCTTTCATCAGTTTGATGTTCAGGATATCGCAACCGCGCATCGCCAGCAGTCGTGCCGCGTCATGTAGATTGAATACACTCTCGTCCGCCATGACAGGCGTTTCTACAGCTTCCGTGACCCATTTCATGCCTTCAAAATCCCAGGCGGGCAACGGCTGCTCGACCAACTCGATCGCCAGCTCCAGTTTCTCCATCCTGCGAATCGTGGAGATTGCCTCTTTGACCGTCCATCCCTGGTTGGCATCGAGGCGGAGCCTGATCCGCGGGCCGACCGCCTGCCGGATGCCCGACACACGTTCGATGTCCTCCTGTTCCGTGGAATTGCCGACCTTGATTTTTAACGTGTCATAACCCTTTCGCACCAGTTCCCGGGCATCCGCGATCATCTCTGTGGTGCTGTTGACACTGACCGTGAAATCAGTGATCAGCTGATTCCTGTACCCTCCAAGCAGCTGGTAAAGCGGCAGGCCGACGCACTTTCCCAGGCAATCATAGACGGCAATATCCACAGCTGCTTTGGCACTCATATTATGGACCATCGCTCGATCGAGAACAGCGTCAATTTTCGCTTTCTGTTCGATTTCGAGACCGACCAGCTGGGGCCGCAGGACATGAAGCACCGCATAATTGATACTTTCGAGGCTGTCACCTGTGATCACATGCGTCGGCGGTGCTTCACCAATTCCCGTGGTACCGTCATCGCAGATCACCGTCACGATAAGATTGTTCAGACAGGTCACAGTGCGCAATGCAGTTTTAAAAGGCTTGATCAGCGGCACTGAGATTTCCCGGGTTCTGATATCCACAATTTTCAACGACAGCAGACTTCCTTTCGATGAGCCGGCCCATCCGTATCGTCCGGCAGATTTCGCCACGCAGACCCTTTTCCGGAAGGGAACTCGTTTGTGATCGCGTGACCTATTATAAAGAGGATGTCAGAGAATTACCTAATGGAGTCATATAATAATTCTACTGAATTGTCAAACAAATATTGTCAGACTAGGCTTTTTTGCGGATCCCTTTACACCAGAGATTATTAACAGTGATCAGAGCAGCCATTTCATGAGTCCACAGTAACTGGACCTGCTGACCAACTGGGAAATTCGGATCAGTATGGATACCCGAAGGCGAGCCCTAAACAATATCATTACAGGTCGGCTCAGCCTCCTATTTTTTAGCCAGAAAACAAGATTTAGATCCTGTAAGCAATGATTGCCAAGAAAGCTGCTATTACTCCGAAGAAGCAGCCAACGGCGAGCCCCCAATCATCATTTTTCCTTTCGCCTGAATTTTCCGCTTGCAGCGAACCATAGTGTTTGGTACCGATCTGCAATTCGTAGATATAAGAATAAAAATAGTGTTTGGTTCGCAGATTGGAGGCATCCGTTCTCTTAATGTGAAAAGTGATGTCAGTCCCATAAGAAGTATTACTGATAAATTGCCGCCATTGCGCTTGTGTCACGCTATATCCATCCACAATGAATGGGGTCGGATACTCTTTCAGTTTGATCGTATTGACAGAATCCTTTCCTGTGCCCGTTTCTACCTCCTGCAATAAGCCATGTACAGTCACGAGATCGCTGCTTCGAAGCGGCTGAAAGCTTAAAAAAGCGTGAAATGCAAAGATGGACAGGCCAATTGCAACTACCACAAACAGATAAAATAGAAGTTTAGTAATGAATTTAGTTTGTCTGCTTTTTCGACGATATTCATTATTTATTAAACACTTTTTGAAAAACTGCTCTGACTTTGGGTGTGACATAATGGCTTTCACCAAGCTTCTGTGTGTTCTCGACCATCATGGTGACCAATAATTTAGGATGGTCTGTATTGTAAGCGACGAACCAGTCGTTCTCGCGACCGGATTCACCCTGCCTATTCTTGAATTCAGGCGTTCCTGTTTTTCCCGCTAGTGTTAATCCCTTGATTCTGGCATTATAGGCTGTTCCTGCCGGATTGTTGAAAACCTGAATCAAGTCATTATTCAGAAGCTGGGCAATCTGCGGAGTCATGACATTCTTCTTCCACATGGTCGGGACGGCATTTGTTTTAATCAGTCGCGGCATGATCATGCTGCCATTATTGACAAAGGCCGAATAGATCAGTGAGAGATGCAGCGGATTTACAGTCACCTGCCCCTGCCCGTATCCCGAATTGGCCAGCAGCATCGCACTGTTGAGTTTCCCGTTATTGGAAATAGTTGACACCTGCATCGGGTAAGAAATCGGCAGGGTCTCACCGAATCCGAATTCTTTGCTGTCGTTGGCAAAAGTCGTACCGCCAATCTTAAGCGCTGTCTGTGCGAAATAAATATTGTCTGAGCGGTAAAGCGCGGATTCGAGATTAACACTCGGTGCATGATCCACACGTGTCACGTAGTAGTTCCCCCAAGACTTGTCCTGCTGCCATTGGGTGCTGCTGATGGCTACATTGGCATTCGGATTAATGGACTGGTGGCTCAGCGCAATGGCGGCTGTGACCGGCTTGAACGTCGATCCAGGCGCGGTCGCCTCCGTAAAGCGGTTCAAAAGGGGCTGTTTGGGATTGCTGCTCAGTTTGTTATATTCGCTGTACGACATGCCCAGTGCAAAAGTGTTCGGATCGTACGAAGGGGCACTGACCAAACCGAGAATATCACCGGTTTTCGGATCAATGGCTACGCCCGAGCCAGCATCGTTTTTCAGTTGGTTGTACAAGGCATCCTGCACATTTTTGTCAATTGTCAGCTGAATGTTCTGCCCGTTTTTCGGTGCCTTTTGAGCAATCGTTTGGATCTCGTTTCCTGAAGCATCAAGCAGATGGATCACTGCACCGCCCTGGGCGCGCAGCTTTTTTTCATAAAGCTGTTCCAGACCGGTTTTGCCAATGACAGAAGTCTCCGTGTAGCCTTGGTTTGGGTGGGCTTTAAGCAGATCTGCGGTGATCGGTCCGACATAGCCCGTCAGATGCCCGCTGGCCTGTCCATCTGGGTAAACCCTGCTCGCGACACTTGTTTTATAAACGCCGTGCAGCTGGGTTGCTTTCCTGATCAGGCCAAGATCAGTTCCGCTGACAGTTTGGATCGGGACGAGAGTGTCAGACTTGACCCAGGATGCCTTCATGGCGTCTTCGATTTGCTGCCCGGTCACGCCCAGTATTTTCGCCAGCTGTCCGATGGTTTTCGCCCGATTCGCTCCCGTACTCAGCTGTCCGGGAACCACATCAATCTGCGCGGCGGTTCCGTCCATAGCCAGCGGTTTGCCATTACGATCAAGGATCTCGCCGCGTTTTGCGGGCATCGTATCGATCCGGACTTTATCTCCGGCTTTCATGCCCGGTAAAATCAGAGATGGCTGCCAGTCGACATACCAGTTTTGTTGATTCTTGGATTTTTGCTGCGTGAGCCGGATTGTCTGTGAGAAGGTGACAGGACCGGCAGCCGTATCGAGTGTCGCTATGAATGGCACAGATGAAGGTTTGCTTTTATCTGGAGCACGGACCGTTGCCGACATATTACCCGCTTCAATCCCGCTGTAAATTGTTTGATAGCGCGAGACAAAGTCGGTCTTGCTGATCTTTTTTTGCGAAGCCTGGGACAGGTAACTGTACATTTTTGAAAAGTCCTGCTTCTGCCAGGCTTTAACATAGTCTTTGAACCTGTCCTGCGCGGTCGGTTGATGGCCGCCACAGCCGGCAAGCAGGAACAGAGCAGATAAAAGTAGGACAGTCAATGCGGAATACTTTCGAAACTTCATTGTTATGCCTCCAGTAATTTAGTGGAACTGAGTCACGGGAAAATTGATAAAGTTCTGGAATACAACAGATCCCCAAACATTTATGCTTAATTGCAAGATTAAAAAATTCTAAACTTATAAAACTTACAGTTGTAGTTTTTAATATCTTACATCTGTAAGTTTTTCGAGTCAACTATGCCCTTTTCTCCATCCTGAAGATCAAGTCAAATGAAATACAGCCCTAAAGTTTTATGCAGTTGCAAAAATTGACAATAATCAGTACTTGGTTTATAACTAATTATTACAAATGTAAGCATTGGAGCAAACTACTTTGAAAAAATTACCGCAGATATCAGAGGCAGAATATAAAGTTATGAGAATAGTGTGGCAATATGCACCCATCAGTACCAACGAGGTAGTCGAAAGGCTTAGCGAAACAAGTCGATGGAGCGCCAAGACGATCCAAACCATGTTGTTGCGGCTTGTGAAAAAAGGGGTCCTGACCTACGAAAAGGACAGCAGGGTATTTGTGTACACTCCAATGATAAAAGCGGAAGAATACCGAGCACGTGAGAGCAGGTCTTTTTTAAATCGTTTTTATGACGGGGCGCTCAATGCAATGGTTCTAAATTTTCTGGATCAGGATCAGCTTACAGACGATGACATTAGGGAACTCAAGCAGATATTAGATACAAAGCTGGCAAAAGATGAAGGTGACGAGTAGCATGTTTTTTATCCGTTTTATGGTGAGTTCCCTTGTTTCTTCATTTATTTTTGTAATCATTTTACTAATGAAAAAGCTATCAAAAAACCAAATCTCTGCAAGATGGCAGTATAGTATCTGGTATTTGGGACTGGTTGCTTTGGTAGTTCCGTTAATACCTGGACGTTTTCTAGACTTTGGTACTCTGTTTATCTGGCCTGATGTCAGCTCGGAATCGGCCGCACATACAGGTCCCGTAGATCTGACGAGTTCAGAACCCGGCGGAGCGGCATGGTTGCAGGATCTTGCAACATCCGTAAATCGTCCCAACTTTTATTCTATCAATCTTTTCTTGGGGTTTTTATGGATCGCAGGTATGCTGGCTTTGATGGTAGTAGCGTTACACGCCGGTTTAAGATTAAAGAAAATCCGAAAAACAGAATACAATCCGATAAACCAGAATATCATACTTCTTTTTGAGCAATGCAAACTAAGGCTAAGAATTAAGAAACATTTGTTTTTAAGAGAAAATTCTTTTATTAAAAGTCCCATAACCTTCGGGCTTTTTAAAACCTACACGGTTCTGCCAGCTCAAGTGGATAAGCAGTTTTCTGTAAAGGAACTGGAGCATATTTTTCTCCATGAACTCAGTCATGTTAAACACCGGGATATTTTAGCAAATTACCTGATGTGCACCTTCAAATTGATCTATTGGTTTAATCCTCTTGTTTGGATCGGCTTTAGAGAAATGAAACTGGATCGGGAAATTGCCTGCGATATTTCTGTACTGGAATTACTGGACAAACGTGGCCGCTCAGAATACGGATATACACTATTGGACTTTGCAGGAAACTATTCACAGCCGCTCCGCTTTACTTTAAAAAATGATATAGGAGGTTCTAAGAAGCAAATTAAAAAACGTCTTGAGAGAATCGCATCATTTAAAGATGAATCCAAGCGGCTAAAAATAAAAAGCATTGCTGCTTTTTTCATTACCGTCCTGTTTGTTGTCTGTCAGTTTCCGGTTTTATCCGCTCTGGCATTCAGTGGGTACAGGTACAACTTTTCAGGAAATAATGTAGCCTATGAAAATTTGAGTACTTATTTTGGTAATTATGATGGATGTATTGTGCTCTATAACCTACGTACCGATCGGTATGATATTTATAATAAAAGCCAAAGCACCCTGCGAGTATCTCCGGATTCCACATATAAAATTTATTCTGCCATATTGGGATTGCAGCAACATACCATCACACCGGATGATACGTCGATCACGTGGAATCACAAAGTCTTTCCCTATGATAGCTGGAATAAGAACCAGACATTATCTTCTGCGATGAGGAACTCTGTTAACTGGTACTTCCAAGATATTGACCGTCGAGTTGGTTATAAAGAGCTTAAAAGCTTTTACAATCGGATGAGTTACGGCAACTGTAACCTGTCAGGCGGAATTGATTCCTATTGGTTGGAATCTTCCCTGCTGATTTCACCGATTGAGCAGGTTCAGGCACTTAAAAAATTTTACCTCAATCGTATGAACTTCGACATAAAAAATGTGAACACAGTAAAAAACGCCATCAGAGTATCAGAGAAAAACGGAGTGATACTCTACGGTAAAACTGGTTCCGGCATTGTAAATGGTAAACAGATCAATGGATGGTTCATTGGTTATGTAGAAAAAAAAGAAAATACTATTTTTTTTGCTACGAATATACAAGGTAAAAGAAATGCGACAGGAAAAAAAGCCGCGGAAATCACATTATCTATTTTAGCCAACAAAAGTATTTACTGAAAAGTAGAGTGAAAAAAGTTGAAATTGATAAAAAGTGAGGCTATAAATGATGAACTGTCAATATTCGAAAAATGGATTGTCTGGTTCTGTCATGAAAAGTCAGCAAACTGTATATCGAAACAAAATCAGTTATCTGATCATCTCCAACTTGACTATAGCTTTTTTTTCACTATCGAGCATTATATTTTGCAGTGCCTATTTTTCCAGCCATGTAAATTACCGGAATGTGAACGTAAGTTTTGCAGGGTTTGGTATAGTAGCTGCTATTATCGGTTCAGCTCAACTCGGTTTCTTTATCCTATCGATAATTTGTATTTTAACGATTCTTTTTAGAACAGGTGTAAAACAATGGACATCCCAATTATTAATTGATCCTTACGGCGTGGAGGTGAGACATGACATAAAAAAACGAAATATTAAAATGCAATGGAATCAAATAGCACGTATTGAATATTGTGGCTCACCACATAGAATGAATGAACGGATCGTATTACATTCTAAAAACGACCAAATTATATTTGTTTCTATCTATCGGAAGAATTATCTGGAAGCAATAAAAGCCATTGTGTCAAAGTGCGTAAAAGATAATTCTGACGTGCTTATCGACACAAATCTTACAAAGCGACTGGCAGACTTTAGGTAATGTTCAGGCAAGAAAAAAATCAATGTTGACAAACACTGTCTATTCAATTTCCTCGTACTGGTAAAATCGTTGGGCAGGAAAAATTCCGTATCGCCCGGAGTGAACCTAGCTTGACCAGCCTTCCTCCTAAAAAAGGGAAGAGAAACCCTAGCAAGCAAATGCCTGCACCATTTAAACCTATAGATTCACCGTCAAGAAAACGTTCAAAAAAATAGTCATCTATTCCGATATATGTAATGACCCACATTACCAAGTCCTTGTAACAGTGTACTTTGAAATGAGAGGTGAACCCAATTGGAAATTCGCCCACTGAATACATTCCTGTCATGGAATCTAGACTCATCAGGCAATAAAAGCCAAGCAACGAAACAAGCAAACCAGAAGTCCGATACGGACCATTCGTCAGTCATAGAAGTGTCGGCGATTAAACATGACGGCAACATGACAGAGTTTTATAATAAGGATGGTTCCAAAGTCACTTTTTACACAAGAAAGACAATTAATTCTCAACCCCTTTATTCAGCAATTAATATTTTGGAGCAAAATCTGAATATAAATAATTCTCAAAGCTCATCTTCTTCTTCTGATAAGTCTCAATCCGGAACCATACCTACCATACCCACTCCAATTGCGGATAACATGTTAAACGGAGTGAAATTAAATAGAATTAATCTTGAAGGATCCTATGGGGCTGCCGAAATAATATGGAATCTTACAGATGATAATCCTAATTTTTTGGCAAATGCGGTTGTTGCCTATGACAAGGCTCAAACGGAGATTAAGCAGGTATACTCGGATAAAGCTATTTCTGAACGTGCCACATCAGAAGGAATTACTGATTTGGCGTCTTATCAGAAAACACAATATCTGGCCCGTGACGCTGAACTATCAGCAGTAAAACAAAATTTTGCAACTGAAGTAGGAACTGAAATCAAGGGATATGTTACCGACTTGCACCAATTTTTCGATCCGACAGCGACCAACAAAGATGGCTTTAACTTTCAGGCTGGCGGTTTCACAGAGGATCCGAAATATCAGAGCGATGAAGAATCATTAGCCAGTATGACTAATGAATTGATGAATCTGTACAGCCAATACAAACAAACGAATTCTGTGGATTATTCAAAGAATAGTGTTCAGACAGTTGCTGAACAGTTTAACAATTCTATTCTCGGAAAAGTACAAACAACCGTGAATATTTCCGGAGAATCATTGACTTATAAAGACATATACCTATCAAATTCTGTTCTTCAAGCAATTGGAAGAAATAACGTTTACCTGTCTGACCCATTTTCAAATGCTCTTGGACAATCCGGAATAAACTATTTAGCAAAGAATGAATTAACGACAGGTGCGGCGAACTTACTTGAAAAAGGATACGAAGCTTCATTCAGTGCTGCAAAAGCAATAGACAGCAGCGTCTATAGTGAGTACCAAGCGAGCGATCAAGCTTATCAAATGCTGGGAAAACTTGACACCACATCATTCACAGCTTTTTCATCAGGATTTAATCATGCACTTTCACAACTTCGGAAAGAATCTTCCTTGCCAAATGGTAATGCGCAAATAATCAACGAGTCCAGTGATCAGATTGAATTCAGCAAGATCCAAGGCATCTATAATAGTTTTCAAAACATCTTCAAAATAGGGAATCAATAATTCTATGCCTATTGCAGTAAAAAAATGTAGACAAGAGTATGTTAGTTATTTTTAATCTGGGAACATATTGATTGATATTCATTTTAATTCGAGAAAAACTTGACTCTACTTGTGTCACCATCCAAACCCTTTTTAACCCAGCTTAAGCGTCTCTAACTCATCCAAAGGCCCGGTAACTCAATGTTTTAGCCACTAAGTCCGTTGATTACAGACCAGATGGGGTAATCACATAAGAGCCCGTAATCCTAAGCGTGTCAAGGATTACGGGCTCTTTATTTGTGCTGTGTCACAGTCTATGTCACACCTGTGTCACGATCCAATTTTTCAGTTGGCTTTATCAGAAATGATAGATAGATCGCCTCGCCTGTGGTACTGTGTGTCACTGGGAGGCGAGTTCCAATGAATGAGGCACTTGAAAAACTGTACCAGCAGTTTTATAAGATACCCAGACCAGGCCAAGCGAATCGAAAAAAATTATGAAATTCTGAAAGAACATCTGAACAAGGAAGATTTCGTTACCGTGCTCTATTTAACGGATGAGACGAATCTCCAATTAAGAGAAGTCTCACTTGATAGCTTCATTCGAGGTTTTCAGCTAGGATGGAGAGAGTAGCAGAGAATCTGGGTTAGAAACTCAAGATTACACGTTCTGTAGTAGTGTTGCTCAATCCAGGAAAATTTAGGTAGGAATAACGCATCCAATTCAACTGAATATTTAGATAATGTAAAAGACTAAACCTATTTGGGGACCTAATAATGGAGAACGAAAGTATTGAGACTCTTCAAAAATACAAATCTGAGATTATAGAAAACCTAGAGATTGAATCTGTTGAAATCTTTAAAATTTTACGGAAGAAGGGGGAATGTAACAAAGAATTATTTATTTCAGTTTCTCCTTCGTTCGTTTTATCGGTTAGATAATGCTGGGCTAACAAAAAGATATCATTTTATTACTAATGCATATACCGATATTTTAAATTCTTGCGAGATCAATGAAATTTTTAAGCTATTTGACAATAAATTTATTGAAAACAATTTACCTTCTGTTAAAAAGTTAGACTTTTTAATATGGTCAGCAGGGAAAATAATGAAATAAACAATACGTCTTCTCTGAAATTCTTGGGCCAGAAACTCATTAGTCTTTTTTAAGATTTAAGCATTAACTCTCGAATCTGTTCTACCATTTTTGACTCATTTTTACCCTGTGGATGCTTTGCTATAAGAACTCGGCCAATGTAGCCGTCTATCAGAACACTACCTGCAGCAAGCGAACTGGTTTACGGGCTACATGAGAATAAGAAATGTAACGCACGGGTATGATGTCGCAAATAGAGTTGTCACTGGTTTTAGCGGAAGTGTTTTTTATTTCCCACGGAAGGGAAATATATTTTCCGCAAGCTTAACAGGAGAAGCTTTTTTCTGGACCGATCCAGTTGCCAACACTGCTTCGAATTATTACTTATGGAAGGATTGAAGTTATTGAACATTAATGAAAATAGTCGTGATGGGTTAGTTGATGCAATACATCAGATGGAAAAGAATGATAAAATATCACCCAAAACATTGAGCAAAATTACAAAAATTAGCCTGCCTTTGTTAGAAAGTTATGTATCGGGTAAAATCGGGTATCAAGAATTTCAACACAGTATCTCAAGAGACGATTTTGATTATTTAGGCGACATTGTCGGTATGTTTGCGTTTAAAAGCGGCATAACGGAAGATGATCGGGTTAAAGGAATTATTGAGGCACTGACTGATTTCTTCGATTTATCGCTGGAGACAATAGCTATTTATGCTGATTTGAAATTCGAAGATATTCAAAACTTCATGAATGATCAACAGTCATTATCCTTTGAAAAAAAATATAAACTGTCAACTGCTGTTATATTCTTACACTTTATGTTTAAACGCACACAAATGGAACCACGTTAATGGCTCTATGTGCTGTTAAAATCTTTAATCTCTAATAAATCTTTAGACTCGGACAATGTACGTGCTCATGTAAAACTGTCTTTCAAAATAACTCAAAAATATTTTTATGTCACTATCCAAACCCTTTTTAACCCTGTATAAGCGACTTTAACTCATCCAAAGTCCCGGTAACTCAACTTTCTGCCCGCTAAACCCGTTAATCAGAAATTTGATTTCGTACGTTACATGTGCTCAATGGGCTAAAGTCATATTAAAGTAAGCGTCATTGTTAAAAACCGTTTTTGAAACATCGATATATTTGGCTTTCATTTTACTCATCTCCTTTTTACGTTATAGCTGTCAACCGATACAGCGGCTATTTTAAAATCTAATATTTTTAATTTTGGACAAAGTCTTAGGAATCTTTACAGGAAATGAATGTCGGAATATGTAATAAAATATTCTCAAGGAGCAGCACATCTCGACATAAATAAAGTAGAGAGTATATTATACTTACTAGATTAAAAGGAATAAAAGGAATAAAAGGAGGCTCTACTTTATGAAAAAAGCCAAAAAAGCTTTAATCCTGAATTATTCATAGAACGAGTTTTTTCCGTTCCTGAGCGGAGATTTCTCGAAAAATCAAGCCATTTTTGACACGTCCAGATTCAAAATGAATCGGCTCATCAAAGTTTCGGCAATTGACATACGT
>NZ_SRJD01000012.1 GCF_004684935.1 Sporolactobacillus shoreae | reverse complement strand
GACACCATCGAATGCTTCGAAGCTCCGGATCACGGACGGGTACTGGGTGAACTCACAAAGAAGCAAAAGGCGCTCTATGATGCTCTCGGTGTAAGTTATCCATCGTTATAAATTCCGGGAATTCAGGATAAATATAGTGAAAGGCATGCAATAAAGAGTTCACTCATAATTTAAAAAATTTAAGTATTAAAAAAATATCAACAATCAGATGATGAAAGCTTTAATCGGTAAAATATGTCTATGATGAGTTAAATGGAGGACTGATCATATGAAAAAAAAGGGTAATGTTACTTTTCATGAGATTCAAGGAATTTGGAATTCGCCTGTTCTGTTCTGGCCAGTTGTTTTGATTGCTACCTCTGCATGGATCACATTTTTCCTGAAATACCTTTTTAATATTAGCTTGATCAACGGCGTCAACTCGGCCCGCGGATTATTTACCTATTTGCTACTTCTTGGCATTTTATTTCCACTGTTGTTAAGTATGCTGACCTTCGTCATTGAAGTTCGAACGGATGGTCTATATATACGGCTTTTTCCGTTGAACATTCGATACAAAAAGATTCCCTATAAAAATATTGCTTATTATTCCCCAGTTAGTTATAGTACGATCGCTCGATTTGGCGGCATTGGCATTCGTGTCAACTCTCGTGGTGAGAAAATATACAATTTAGGCGGAAACAAAGGAGTTGAGATTGGGCTCACAACAGGAGAAAAATTAGTCATCGGCACTAATCAGGATGAATCACTAAAAAAAGCAATCGACGCAGTCAGATTCAAGTAAAAACAGAAGTTGCGTATTGAAGCTTAGGCGAAGAGGACGCTATTGTAACGCTGATAGACTTACTATAGAATGTTTTGGTGAAGATATCACATCATTAATCAGTGAGGTTTTTTGCTTAGAAATTACAGATTCAGAATTCCATAATTTATTGAGGAAAATGGTTGATCAATACGATGATTATGAAGATATAATCAGCAAATGCAATGGGCAGATTGGAACTGAAGGGCGCGCTCTTATAAAAGTTATGTTGGCAATAAAAGAGGAAGAAAAGAATGATGATTAAACTTGAAAAGCCAGTTGATTTAGTTCAGGACGTTTTTGAAACTTGTATCAGTAACTGCGAGGATTCTCTAAAAATACGTCTCTCTAGTTGCCTAGGAGAGATCAAGTCTTATTCCGAAAAATACGAAAAAAATGGAAGAAGATAGAATTATAGAACTTAAGCCCAAAATTCTATAGATGGGGTCGACCTAAAAGAACTAATGAAAGTATATACTCAAAAGATGGTGCCAAAAAGTCAGCTTGGCCGGCCTTATTATGATTTATTTTTATCTCTCCCACCTAATGAAAAATGTCCATATTGTGGTCAAAAAAAGGTGTCGACACTTGATCACTTTTTACCGAAATCAGTCTATACACCTCTAATTGTTACGCCAACCAATCTGGTTCCAAGTTGTAAAGATTGTAATACTGAAAAGTACTATATTAGACATCATGTGACACTTTCCTCTTTTTTGATGAAGAAAATGGGTGGCGTTAAAAGAAAATCTTGAATTTAGATTGTGGTTATGATCATCATCTTATTAATCATAAACGCTGTGCTACTAATTATTTAAAGTCGATAAATAAGAGAATAAACTAAGAATGGCTCAAAAGTTGTTCTGCCCGACAAACATCGTGTGATCTGTCAGAACTCCTCGGTGTGCAGGGGCCACCGTCAGTCGCTCAAATCTTACCAAAGCTGAGTACAAAAAAAGCAGCAGCTGAAACCTTGAGTGACGATCTGCCCTATCTCAAACAGTCCGCCGGGATGCCCATTTACCAAGCCTTGAAAGGTTTAGCCGGTTACTGACTTTTGACTCAGAAAGGATAACGTGGCAAGGATTGAGAGAGACATTCGATGATCCTGAGTCATTTACAAAATTCATTTTTTATCCAAAGGGATACCCACAATCGCTTGACTTACCCACTGTTTCACTGATTTTTGACATGATTCTAAGGTGAGCTTAAACTTTTTGACTGGCAACGCTTACAATTATATTGATAATTAATCAAATGAGATATGAGAAGAGGTGGCTGGTATGATTAAAATTTTGCCGTCCATTTTATCTGCCGACTTCGCTAGGCTGGCAGATGAAATTCATGAGGTGGAAGAAGATGTTGATCTGATTCATGTGGATGTCATGGACGGGCACTTTGTTCCAGAAATTACCCTTGGTGCAGGTGCCGTCCATGCTATTCATCAGTCTAATTTGGTTGCCATGGACGTTCATCTGATGGTAAACGAACCGATTCATCTTTTGCCATCCTTTATAAAAGCTGGCGCAGAATACATTTCTGTCCATGCCGAGGCATGTACCCACTTGCATAGAGTCGTGCAGCTGATCAAGGAGGGCGGTGTCAAAGCAGGTGTGGCGCTCAATCCGGCGACTCCAGTTTCGGCCATTGAACCAATTCTCAACGATATTGATTATCTGCTCATTATGACTGTCAATCCGGGTTATGGAGGGCAGACCTTTATTTATAACATGGTGAATAAAATCAAACAGGCACATGAACGGATTGTTTCACAGAATTTGCCGGTTACCATTGAAGTAGATGGAGGGATTAATTCAGAAACGCTCCCGCTATGTTTAAAGGCCGGTGCATCGATGTTTGTGGCGGGATCTGCGGTGTTTGGGCGCAAAAACCGCCATCAGGCAATCGAAGAGCTTGTCCGGTCGGCCGGTACTCACAATTAAACGGATCGCCTGATGATTAGTAAACAAGGCGCTGTTCCAAAAGGTCAGTGTGTAGCGAAAAACGAGAGGGTATTATTGAAAGTGACATGGGCACTCCTCGAAAGAAGAATACCCATGTCATTTGCTTAAGCGAATATAATATATAGGTAAATACCCCTGCTTATTTCAAAAAGCATAAAGATGGTGCTTGTGTTTCCAAGTCAGCCATTATTAATTTGCAAATAATGTGTAAAAGGGATGACAATAAAAAGTAGATGGGGAAATGCGCAATAGATAATAATATCAAATGGCAAGAAAGGTAACTCGAATTATATAGGAGGTTTTTACACTGGTATCTATTTCTTCGATTCATATATCATATGGAGACCACCCGGCACAATTCGGAGTATTGCGTATACCCGAATCGTCTGAACGTTGTCCCGTTGTTGTTACGATTCACGGAGGGTTTTGGAAATCAAAATATGGACTTGAAGAAATTGATCGACTTGATGAAGATTTAGTTCGCCGTGGTTACGCTACTTGGAACATCGAGTATCGCCGCGTCGGAGAGAATGGAGGGGGTTGGGCAGGGACATTTCATGATGTAGTAGATGCTGTTAATCACTTGTCTCAGATCGATGAACACTTTCCGCTTGATCTTTCTCGTGTGGTCATTCTTGGGCATTCAGCGGGTGGACACTTGGCCCTCTGGATGGCGTCCCGAATCAGCAAAATTCAGAGGGATGAGATGGGTAGTCCTCTGCTGATACCTATACAGGGTGTAATAAGTTTGGCAGGGGTTTCGGATTTGCAGAAGATGTGGAAAATTCATGTCAAAAAAGGAATTAGTAGTCCCGTAGCATCATTTATTGGTGGAACACCGAAAGAAGTACCTGATCGTTATCGCTTAGCTTCACCTATTGAATTGTTACCCTTGAACATCGAGCAGATTTTAGTCCATGGTGATCTTGACTGCGATGTTCCAGTCGAGTTGAGTGTTGAGTATCATCGCAGGGCGATCGAACTAGGGGATAAAGTCAATTTGGTAGTGATCCCAGGGGCGGAACACTTTAAGATTATCGATCCGTTGTCATCGGCATGGGGCTCAGTGACCGATTCACTGGAAACTTTATTATGGCGAAAAAGTCGCTCTCGTCCTTGAACCTGTTACTTTAGATATTAAATAGTAATCCGTCTTTTGAAAAAAGAAATTAATTGATTCGCCGAGTTGATGATTCTACTTCAAATCAATACTTCATAGTGCGTGTTTTACTGTGAAGTAGACGAAAACGGTGCAGCTAAAAAAATAAGGGATCAAGCGGGGGACAAAACTATGGATGTAAATATTCTTTTATTTCCAGAATTTGAAACACTGGATGTATTTGGCCCAATTGAAGTACTAGGGCATATTAAAGAGTATTCGTTGCATTATTTCTCTCTAAATGGTGGAATTATAAAAAGCAGACAAAATGGATTAGTAGTCACTGAACCAATCGAAAAAGCTGATGAATTGGGGATTATTCTAATTCCAGGTGGCCAAGGGACTCGTTCTTTAATTAATGATGGAGAGTTTATCAAACAATTAGAAAAATATGCAGCTAGTGCCACATACTGTTTGACGGTTTGTACAGGTTCTGCACTTTTAGCAAAGACTTCACTTCTAAATGGAAAAAAAGCAACCTCAAATAAAAAAGCCTTTGCCTGGGTTCAAGGTATTAATTCAAACGTAAAATGGATGAGAAAAGCCCGATGGATCAAAGATGGAAAATATTACACTTCATCTGGTGTATCAGCCGGGATAGATATGTCACTAGGCTTTGTAGCAGATCAATTTGGCCATACAATGGCAATGGATATTGCTAAAAGCATTGAATATCTTTGGAATAGCGATAAGAACAATGATCCTTTCTCAGAGAATGGTCATTGAGATACATACATTTTTTTAATACGTAATGACTGCTGCTACGTAGACAGAAGTTGAAGAGATACTCGCAAAAATGGTCCATTCGGATCAAACCAGAGAGCGCGACATCTATGATTCCAATAACAGCAACGGAGCTTCCAAGAATGAAAGGTGTGCTGATCCTAAAGGGAAAGAAACTGCTTTTTTTGAAATGATAAGTTTTTGTTACAAATTAAAGTCATTTTAATACCAATCCGATAGGAGTAAGTGATAGGATAGGAACAGAATAAAAAATCAGGTGATTATGATGAAACAAGGAACAACGATTCTCACTCTTGACAATGGCTATCACCTCTGGACGAACACTCAGGGAACAGGGGCGATCCACTTACTTTGCTTGCACGGCGGTCCCGGAGGCACGCATGAATACTATGAAAATTTTGCGAGGGAACTTGCGGCGCGGGGAATGAACGTGCAGGTTCACATGTACGATCAGTTGGGTTCATTTTACTCTGATCAGCCCGATTACTCGGATCCTGTAACAGCAGGAAAGTATCTGACTTACGATTACTTCCTTAATGAGGTTGAGGAAGTACGTCAGAAGCTGGGCCTGGAAAATTTTTATCTTATTGGCCAGAGTTGGGGCGGCGCACTTGTTCAGATGTACGCTTTGAAATACGGCAGGCATTTAAAAGGAGCGATCATTTCATCCATGACGGACAACATTAATGAATATGTCGCCAGTATTAATGCCATTCGCGAACAGGCGCTTCCTGCTGATGCTGTTGCATTTATGAAAGAGTGCGAAGCAAGGAATGATTATGATAATGAACGTTATCAGGGTTACGTCGACATTCTGAATCAGGGGTATGTTGATCGTAAACAGCCACCGGCGATTTCACATCTGATCAGCACAATGGCCACACCCGTCTATAATGTATTCCAAGGTGACAATGAATTTGTGGTTACCGGCAAATTAAAAGACTGGGATGTACGTGATCAGCTTAAAAATATCACAGTGCCGACTCTGATTACTTTTGGTGAACATGAAACGATGCCGCTCGCAGCAGCCCGACGCATGGCCCGTACGATTCCGCACGCCAGGCTGGAGACCACACCAGGTGGCGGCCATCATCACATGATTGATAATGCTCCGGTATATTTCGATCATCTGGCTTCATTCATTAAGGATGTCGACAGCGGAAATTTTAAAGATTAACAAACTTTTGATCATTAAACCAATGAGCGATGCTGAGTGATTTCATTCGCACGGCCATGAAAAAAATCGAGAGGAACCCCTCTCGACTTTTTTCATAGCTACAACCACCTCATGAGATGCAGGAGCGTCATTTTTCGATCTGCGCTGCGAGACCGTTCTTTTAACATAAATCATTCTTCAAGCTTGTTAATTATTTCCTATTCATTTATTGTGTAGTTAATTAATATAAGTCAAAGGACTTTCATATCATTAACCGTTAAATTATTATTTTTCTTTCTGAGGTGAATGACCATTCGAAAGCTTGGTATCTTTATTATTGGCGGAGCCGTTGTGCTCGTTACACTTATTATTACAGGAATCAGTTATTATCAGGCAACACATTTTAATCGTTCTGTCTCGATAAATGGTACAAATGTTGGAGGAATGACTGCTGAAACAGCGCTAAAAAAACTTCAGGCACTTGTGTTAAAAAATAAGGTTTATATCGGGAATACGCTTGTACTGAATGAAAAGGATACAAAAACGGGTTTCTCAAGCAGTGATCTGTCTGAAATAAGGGGATTATTAAAAAAACAGTGGACCTGGTGGCCATCCGCTGCCGAAAAAAGCTATGTATTGGTACCATCCAAAGTGGACCAGTACAGAAGAAAGATACTAAAAAACAAGGTTGCGGCAGAGATAGCAATGTTGGATAAAAAGCTGAAAGCGCCAAAAGATGCACAGGCACTTCTGAGTAACGGCCGAATTCTCGTTTCCAAGAGTGTAAACGGAGATCAGCTTGATCCGGTTGAACTTCTGAAGGATTACAGCCGCCAGGAATTTAACAGTGAAATCCACTTGAAGGCTGTCCGTCTGAAACCCCTCGCGGAGAACAGTCAGACAGTGGAAAACGAGAAGAAAAAATTGCAGGAACTGATGCAGCGCAAAGTGAATTACAAGGTTCAGAGTACAACATATACTCTGGCAGCCAGCCAGTTCATCAAGAATGCCGCCGTGTCAAAAAACATGAAATACAGTGTGGATCCATCTGATATTGCGTCTAAAATTACGGCGATCAATCGATCGCAATCGACGCTGAACAAGAATTTTTTATTTAAGACCCACTCAGGATCCGTTATTTCAGTACATGGTCAGTCTTACGGTTGGGCACTTGATGTCCAGGCAGAAACCAAACGTATCCGGAATGCTTTTGAAAGAGGAGAACAATCCATTTCGGCCTATAATGTTTACGGTGTTGGGTACAGCACTTATGGTATCGGGTATCATACAACGGCGAATCATGGTATCGGAAATACCTATGCCGAGGTATCGATTAAGGATCAGCGCATCTGGATTTATCAAAATGGCAAACTAAAGGTCACAACCAATGTGGTTACAGGAAGGCATAATACCCATGAGGATACGCCGAAGGGACTCTGGTATATTATGTATAAGCAATCGCCTTCAACGCTTGTAGGCAGTGAAGTCGGGAGCCCGCATTATTCGGTCAAAGTTTCCTATTGGGCGCCCTTTACTCTGAGCGGCTGCGGTTTCCACGATGCGTACTGGCGGAAAAACTGGGCGCCAGATGCTTATATCAACCAGGGATCAGGCGGCTGTGTCAATACTCCTCCTAAAGTGATGAAACAAGTGTATGATACTCTGACGCAGAACGAACCGGTTGTTATCTATTAATCTATGACATACAAAAAGCCAGGAGTTTCGTCTGAAATTAAGATGAACCCCTGGCTTTTTACAGGAATTAATGCAAGGCGTGCAGCCGTATGGACCATTCTTCATGAACGGGGTAGCGTGTACTTGATGACACGCTGGCAATTATCTGTATCGTAAAAATCAAAGTGGTCCTTTTGGCTGACCTGATGACGGTAGTAATCTTCCGGTTTTTTCAGAGACAGAATCTGATCAAGGTGTTTGACGGTCTCTTTCTCATGAAATGTGACAGAACCGAACAGGTCTTTTGAAAAATCGAGATATGCCCCACGTTTTTCAAGATACTCCGTCTGATCGAACTGGAAGAAGAGTACAGGTTTGCTCAGATAGTAAAAATCCCATGAAACGCTTGAATAATCAGTGATCAGCATATCGCTTGCAAGGATCAGCTCCTGAATATTCTGGCCCGGTCTGCAAAATGTGATCGAGCTTAAAGAACGGTTTTTTCCCGCAAACTCACTAAATACAGAATGCAGGAAGGGGTGGAGCATGACGTTCAACTGATAGCCATGTCTCTTAAGTACAGTATCCAGTTCATGGCTGTTCAAGAATCCGGAAACGTGCTGATAAAAACTGCTGGAAAAAAATGATGGATCTGCGTTCAGCCATTCCCGCCAGGTCGGCATGTAAAGTATCGTTCGGGAGGGCCGATGCATCCGCTTCAGATAAAGTGTATCGTACCGGGGCATACCGGTGACCATCAGTTTCTTTTCCGGAATTCCCCAATATTTGTTTTTGATTTGCTTTTCCCGCTCTGAAGAACAGATGAAGAAAGTACTGCGCCGCGTGTCGAAGATAAAAAGATTCCGTTTCAGCCCGTCAATCCCGTGTCCCAGATAGACCTTTGTAAGTTTTGGATTGGCTAAGCGTGTAAAATCAATTTCCGGTGCTACATCAGATTCAAGAGAGTGAGAGTAGTAACAGGCGACAGCATGATCATAAAGAAGATAGTTCCAAATCGTGCCGAGCTGGAAAACCGGACCGCCGATTGTTTCGGCAATGGGGTCATGGCGGTGATTGAGGCCAAAATACACAGTGTAGCTCGGACCATTTTTGAGCAGAAATTGATGCAATGCGGCGGCATTATCAGCATATTTTTCACCACAATGTCCTCCGATCAGTACAATTTTCTTCTTCCTGAAATAAAAATAAAAGAACGACCGCAGTATTTTCGCAAGAACCATAGCCGGTAAATAACGAATCAAGCCTTTTCTGCGGGATAGAAATGAATGTTTGGCCAGCATGTATTGTTCCATCCCCAATAGTGTTTTTTAATCAAGACCCTCCGGTGCTAAGAAGTGTTTTCCTCGGATCCTTTACTTGTATCACTCAGTATGAGTAATACAACCGCGAAAGGTCAAATAGATTGCTTGAATCGGGAAACTACTTTGTTTTAGAAGATTGAAACCGAACTACGAAAACACTTTTTACATGAAAAAATAAGAAGATTGTGATAAATTGGGGTCAAGCAAAAATGAAGGGAAGGACCATGATGAAGAGGAGTGACCAGTTGTTAGACGGAAAAGATGGACAGAAATCTTCTGGAGTACTTTTGCCGTACAGTGAGCGCTCTCAGGCGGCAGATGCTCTTAATGCGGGGCCGGCAGATCCAGAGGCAACAATGACAGTCACTGTACTTCTACGAAGACCTGCGATTAAGCATTTGCTTGAATCAGGGAATCACCTGAGCCGTGAAGCATTTGCCCGGAGTTACGGAGCAAAAGCGGAAGATATCAAAAGGGTGGAAACTTTTGCGGATGAGCATCATTTGATTGTAAAAGAGGTGAATGTTGCCGCAGGCACAGTAATTCTCTCGGGAAAAACAGCAGCCTTTAATGAAACTTTTGGCGTACACCTGCAGAAATACAAACATCCGCACTTTACCTATCACAGCCACAGCGAACCGATCAGAATTCCTGAAACGATTGCGGAAGTCATTGAAAATGTATTCGGACTGGATAATCGTCCCCAAGCGAAAACTCATTTTCAGATACGACGAAACATCGATGGTGCGGTGCAGAGCCGGCAAACGTCCAAATCTTTTACGCCGCCCCAGGTTGCACAGCTTTATCGCTTTCCCGAAGACAGCCAAGCAAGTAGCCAGTGCATCGGTATTATTGAATTGGGCGGCGGTTATCAATCGGATGAGCTGAAGAACTATTTCGCTGAATTGAACAGGGCCATGCCGGCCGTGGTTGAAGTACCGGTGAATGGTGCCGGCAATCAACCGACTGGAGATCCCAATGGTCCGGATGGTGAGGTTGTTCTTGATATTGAAGTAGCTGGCGCAGTTGCTCCGGGCGCAAAGATAGCTGTTTACTTTGCCTCCAATACGGATGCGGGATTTCTGAATGCCATCAACAAGGCGGTTCATGATTCGGTCAATAAACCGTCTGTGATTTCGATTAGCTGGGGCAGCGCTGAGAGCAGTTGGACGCAGCAGGCAATGAAAGCGATGGATCGCGCCTTTCAGGATGCACGTGTTCTTGGCGTAACCATTTGCAGTGCTGCGGGTGATCGCGGGTCGGCCGATGGCGTTGATGACGGTCTTGCTCATGTCGATTTTCCGGCGTCCAGCCCGAATATGCTGGCCTGCGGCGGCACACGTTTAGAAGGAAGTGGATCTGTTATCACAAATGAAACGGTCTGGAATGACGGTCCGGACAGCAGCACCGGGGGAGGTATCAGCCAGTACTTTGATCTGCCTGACTGGCAGAAAGCGTCTCAAGTTCCACCTTCCGCCAACCCGGGTGCCAAAATAGGACGCGGTGTTCCCGATGTTTCCGGAAATGCAGATCCGGAGACAGGCTATCAGATCTTAGTTGACGGCCAGCAGACAGTGATCGGAGGAACCAGTGCCGTTGCTCCGCTTTGGGCGGGTCTTATTGCATTGATGAACCACAAACAGGGGCACTCTGTCGGGTTCTTGAACCCAACCCTATACTCATCTGCGGCGCGGTCTGCTCTTCGCGATATTACGCAGGGAAACAATGATTCAAGCCGGGAAGCGAATGCTTATAATGCCCGGCCAGGTTGGGATGCCTGCACTGGTTTAGGAAGCCCCGACGGAACCAACCTTTCCGGAATTTTTCAGTAGGTGCCTCATGTATAATTTGAATCAAGCAAAAACAATTTATCATTCGGAGTAAAATGCGGTTTCAGATCATTAATGACCCGACTGGTTTCTTGCACGAACCAATCGATATTCACTCTCGAGTTCTTGCAGTGTCAGTTCGAATAATTGTTTGCCATCCTTTTTAAATACCTCTGCGTCAATCAATTGATCAATGAGTTCCTGACGTTTGCTCTCAAGCGTCTGTCGCAAAGCATTCAATCTTATCGTCTCCTTTGCCGGTAAAGCAAAATAAACCTTCTCTTCAAGAATAAGAAGAGAAGGCGTTTTTTTTTCGAAATCCTCTCAACTTATCTTCAAAGCAAAATGCTTATTGGAATTAGCACCGTGTCTTTATTGATCGGTTGCTGAGGCTTCATCGGGCCAATCCCTCCGCCTCTCTAGATAAGGAGAAACATTATTTATTTAACTACATAATAAACATATTAATAACATGTGTCAACTTGGATATTATTAAGGCAAACGTTTATCATGAAAATTTTCCAATGGTGTCATGTATAATAAGAATTAATTCAAAGCTGCCTCTGACTCGGAACTCATTGATCATGAGGCCATACATGATAGGAGGAAACAAATTGATCAGTATAGATCCAACAGTGCTCTCTATACGTGAGAACTACAAGTTCTTATCAGGCAGCATTATTCCGAGACCGGTTGCATTTGTAACAACACAGTCATTAGAAGGCGTATTGAATGCCGCTCCATTTAGCTATTTTAATATTGTCACAGAAGAACCGCCGATGATCTCTGTCTCCATCCAACATTTAAATGGAAAAATGAAGGACACCTCAAGAAATGCGGTAGAGCAGAAGGAATTTGTTGTCCATATATCCGATGAAACCTATGTTGATCGAATAAATGAAACAGCGAAGCCCCTCCCATCAGACGAAAGCGAGGTACAATACGCCGGACTGACTCCTGTCACCAGCACAAGGATCAGTGTCCCTGGGGTGAAAGAAGCAAGTATCAGGATGGAGTGTGTCCTTGAAAAAGCGATTCCACTCGGAGGGAAAAAGGACAGTCCTTCCTGCGATTTGCTCATCGGCCGTATTGTTTATTATCACATTCGGGATGACTTATACCAGAATGGGCGAATTGATCCCAATGGATTAAACCCTGTCAGCAGACTCGCGGGGAGCTCCTATGCAAAATTGGGCGAGATCTTTGAACTGACACGTCCTTCGTAAGTTAAAAATCGGCCGTTCGCAGTCCTTACTGTTTTCCTCCAGTCTCACGGCTTCTAGTTTTTAATCCTAGTGTGTTCCTATGCTGTCACTTGCTTTTTGCAGTGGCAGCTTTTACTTTGCCTGACAGAAGAAAAGTTAAGCTTATTTTAAGGCAAGCAGCGCACAATCAGAGTAACGGTTGGTTACGAGGAGGTACGACGATTGAACAGATTTAAAAAATGGTCCATTGACTATTATTTTGTGGGTGTTGCAGCGCTTTCCTTAATATTAAATTTTTCCTTTCTGAATCAGGCTGGAACGAATGAGTACTACACGGTAGCGGTTAAGAGCATGATGAAAAATTTCCATAATTTCTTTTATGCTTCGTTTGATCCGGCAGGATTTATCACTGTGGATAAACCGCCTGTTGCGCTCTGGCTTCAGGTCTTGAGTGCAAAGATCTTCGGTTTCAGCAATTTCAGTGTACTGTTGCCTGAAGCGGCGGCGGGAGTCATCTCATGCATGATCCTCTATCAGATGGTTAAAAAGAAAGCAGGCCTGCTTGCGGCGGTGATCAGTGGGGCAGCGCTTGCGCTGACACCGATTTTTACTACAGTTGCCAGAACGAATAATGTAGACAGCATTTTAATCCTTGCATTGATGCTCGCTGCCGGGGCGGTCATTAAGGCGACTGACAGCGGAAAAGTGCGCTGGCTGATTGTCAGTACCCTGTTAGTCGGTATCGGATTTAATGTCAAAATGCTCGAAGCATTCATGGTGCTTCCGGCTATCTACCTTTTTTACTGGCTGGCTATGAAAGTGAATTGGAAGAAAAAGATACTGCATCTGGCCGTGGCAACGATTGTGCTGGCTGTGGTGTCTCTTTCCTGGGCAGTGACCGTTGATTTAATACCGGCGAGTGATCGTCCGTATATCGGAAGCAGTCAGACGAATTCTGTGCTCGAACTTGCTTTTGGTTATAATGGAATCTCGCGTCTCACGGGGCAGCATAATACAGGATCGGCAGCGTTCACTGGTAATACGGCTAATCACTTAAGCAGGACAGGCAACACTTTATCAACTGAGACAAACGGGACTGGTACGGAAAATGGAACGCCTCCGTCACTGACGAATGCCGGGGCTGGAAACACCATGCCAAAATTCAGTCAGCGAGGCGGACAAGGAGGAGGCATGTTCGGCACAGGACAAGCGGGACCGCTGCGACTCTTTTCGGCAGCGCTCTCCGGTCAGGCGAGCTGGCTGCTTCCATTTGCCTTGTTCGGTCTTATTGGGTTGGTTGTTGATTTTATACGACGCAGAAAATTGACTCAGGAACACACTTTTGCCATCTTCTGGCTCGCCTGGCTTGTTCCGGCCATGGCCTTTTTCAGTGTCGCCGGATTTTTCCATCAGTATTATCTCAGCCTGATGGGACCGCCGATTGCGGCACTTACTGGTATCAATGCTTCGATCCTCTGGACCTATTATCTGAAAGAGCGAGATTTCTGGACGAGCCTGATTCTTCCTGTGGCCGCCTGTATGACACTGCTCTTTGAGGCACTGATATTTTATCAGAACAGCATCTCCGCGATTTGGACAACACTCACGGCGGCCGCCGGAATCCTTTCCCTCGTGTTAGGACTGGGTTGGCGGACGGGCGGGCAAAAGCTTAAGCGAGGGCTTGCACTGGCGGGCCTGTGCGCACTGCTTCTCCCACCGCTATACTGGACCATGCCAGCGGTGATGAATCAGACAAACAGTTCAATTCCATCGGCCGGTCCGGTCTCGACAACGGCCGGCGCAATGGGCGGAGGAGGACAAATGACTGGCCATCCGATGAGTTTTGCGGGAGGCACAGCTGGACGGACAGGAACGTTCAGTCAAAACGGTGAAAATAATAAGCTAAGCGGAGAAGGATTCTCTCAATGGAGGACGGGAACGGCAAAGCAGTGGATGAAAACAAATAACCGGATAACAGCCGGAAATTTTGGATCCACCATGGGTACTCAGGAAAATACCAAACTGCTCAGTTACTTGGAAAAGCATGATCATGGCCAAAAGTATATTCTTGCTGTTCAGAACGCACAATCGGCCTATTCGATTATGCTTAAAACAGATTATGCGGTCATGGCGATGGGCGGATTTCAGGGGAGTGATCCGGCGATGAATGTGGCCAAACTTGAAAACATGGTTAAGGCCGGGGAGGTCAAATATTTTCTGATATCCAGTGACCGTTTTGGCGCTCAGAATTCAAGCGTCACCGCATGGATTCAGAAGAACTGTGTCAAGGTGCCGGACAATCAGTGGTCGACTCAGAACTCTGGCAGCCAGGCGGGACCGGGCGGACAGTCCGTACTCTATGTTTATAATGGATGATTGCTAAAAAAATAGGATGTCAATAGCCCGGCCGGATTCATACGGCCGGGCTATTTTACAGGGGAAAGGTGGCTCATTTCAAACGGTTATGACTGACTTTCCAGAGGCTCCTCGATGGTCCGTGTGCGGACAGCCTGATCATATCTTGAGGAGATCATGTCCCAGTTAAAGAGGTGAAAACTATTTTTGATATATTCAGGTCTCCTGTTCTGATACTTTAAATAATAGGCATGTTCCCAGACATCGAGTCCGAAAATCGGATATTTACCAACCATCAGGGGATTATCCTGATTGTTCATACTGGTCACTCCCAGGCGTCCCTGCCGGTCTAAAACAAGCCAGGCCCAGCCAGATCCGAACTGACTTTCAGCGGCATGGGAAAACTGTTTGCTGAAAGCTTCAAATCCGTTCAGCTCACGATCCACGGCCTGCTTCAGTTTTCCCTGAGGTTCCTTTGAACCCCCCGGAATCAGAATCTTCCAGAAAAGACTGTGGTTGTAATGGCCGCCGCCATTGTTACGGACGGCTGTCCGGATATCTTTAGGAATAATCGTTAAATTTGAGAGCATTTTGGTTAAGGACAGATTGCTCAATCTGGGGTGTTTTTCCAATGCTTCATTCAAGTGATCGACATAGGCCTGATGATGCTTGGTGTAGTGAATTCTCATTGTCTCTTCGTCAATATAAGGCTCTAAGGCATTGAAGGGGTAATCGAGCGGTGGCAGTACAAACTTGACCATTTATCTTCCTCCTCATTCGTTGTCTGAATTATGATATTACACATTCCGTTTTAAGGTTCTGAAGTCCAATCAATTGACAGCTGCCATTAATATTGTGTACATTTTAATTGTGCACAATATAAATAGCCGATTGCCAGTGATTGATTTTTTGTGAGATCAAAAAAGAGGGATAATGTTGGAAAAGTTTCTGAACCTGCAGGATCATCTTTGTTTTTCTCTATACGCTTGTTCCCGTGCCATCTCGCGAATGTACCGGCCATTACTTAAAAAATTGGACCTCACCTACCCGCAATATCTCGTTTTACTTGTTCTTTGGGAGAAAGAGCAGCAGACGGTAAAAGAATTGGGGGAGCTGCTAGATCTGGACTCAGGAACCCTGACTCCGCTGCTGAAACGGATGGAAGGAAAAAAGCTGATCCGACGAGAACGTCCAAAGACAGACGAGAGGGTTGTGATGGTGAGCCTGACAGAAGAGGGAGAAGCGCTTCGGGAAGAAGCGGTATGTATCCCAGCATCTTTGTTTCAATCCAGCGGCATGTCTGCTGAGGAGATCGGAGCGCTGAATGAGACCGTCAAATCCTTGACTGAACGTGTTTCCCGGTTTAACAGCATTTAGCTGTCACGACCTGTTAAAAAATAAGGAGGAATAAAAAATGACAGAAGAACGCACTGGAGTTGCGACAATTAAAGGAAATCCGATTACATTGATTGGGCCGGAACTGAAGGTTGGCGACCAGGCTCCGGATTTTACAATTAATAAAGACCTGACAACGGGAGCGAGTTTGTCCGATTACGAAGGGAAAATCAAACTGATTTCCGTGGTGCCTTCGCTGGATACAAGTGTTTGTGACGCACAGACCCGCCGTTTCAATGAGGAGGCGGCTAAGTTGGGTGATCATGTGGCCGTTCTGACGATCTCTGTGGATTTGCCTTTTGCACAGAGCCGTTTTTGCTCCGTCGCAGGCATTGAGAATATGGACACTCTGTCAGATTATAAATTTCGCTCATTTGGTCAAAGCTATGGTGTTTTGATTAAGGAACTTCAGCTGGATATGCGTTCGATTTTTGTAGTTGATGAAAAAAACACGATCCGATATGTGGAGTATCTCAAAGAAATGACCGAACATCCGGATTATGAAGCGGCTCTGAGTGCTGTCAAAGCACTGATTTAAAAAATACTGGACCGATTTTGAATCAATGGTTAGAATCATAGCCCTGGCCGGGCTATGATTTTTTTTAATCATTTGGTACGTGGGCTCCTTGTTATCCCATGAATTTAGCCTCTGAATCTAAAAAATCAACGTGTCACAAAGAAAAGAGTTCTTATCTGTTAAAAACTGCTAAAATGCAGGTGAAGGGGGGAAGAAACCGGTGAAGTTGAATATGGATATAGACCCTGAGATCAAAGAGGAATCAGTCACAGTGCGTGCACGGCAAATAACGGAAGAAGTGGAACAGATCAGGAGAATCGTTGAGGAAGGCGGATCAATTACTAATATTCCGGTCATAAAGGAAGACAGACAATACATATTGCTGCTGCAGCATGTGTCTCATGTGCTGACTGAGAGCGGAAAGACCTTGGCTGTTTCCGGGAAAGAAAAATACGTCTATAAATATTCCTTGAAATACTTTGAAACTCATGTTGATTCGGGCTGTTTTGTACGTATCTCAAAATATTGCCTGGCCAATATCGCATGGATGGATTACTTTGAGGCGGGATTCAGCGGTAACCTGCTGCTGAATTTCAAAAATGGCTGGAAAGAGACTGTGTCGAGAAAATATGTCGCAGGTTTGAGAAAAAGACTGTTTTAAGGAGGAAAATCAATGCACTGGTTTAGTCAAATCATAAAGCTGATCAGAAATGTGATGATTGGATTTGGTATGGGTGCTATTGCCACTGCTGTTTATTTATTCATTGCGCTTCGCCTGCAGCTTCCGATGCTCAGTACGGGATTGATGCTGAAAGAATTACTTGGGTCAATGGCCTTTGGCGCTTATTGCGGAACCATCTCATTGATCTTTGAGTGGGGGATGCAGAAAGTGCGAAAAGATAATGTTGTCTCTTTCCTGTTTTGGCGGACGGCGCTGAACTTTCTATTGATGATCACCGGATTCTGGATTGCCGGAAAATGGCTCGGCTGGTTTGAAACAGATCTTTCCACGCTGTTCTGGCTCTTAGGATCGTTTTTGTTTGTCTATATCCTGATCTGGCTTTTCTCTTACCTGTACCAGAAAAAACTAGCCAAACAATTAAACGAAGGCCTGAAGAAGTTATAGTATTAAAGGCAAGCTCTCTAAAATAAAACGTTTTCATTACTAATGGACATAACGTATACTATGATTGCGAAAAGATATTAGTGTTGAGATTGATGCAAATCAGGAGTGGATAAGTATGAACGCAGCTTTTCTGATCACACCCAAAAGCGACGTCAAGTTTGTATACGACTATTGGACGGTAAGGCAGGCGCTTGAAAAGATGGAGCATTATCGTTATTCAGCGATTCCCATTCTGAATAAAGAAGGAATGTATGTCGGGACGCTGACGGAAGGAGATATTCTGTGGGAATTAAAGAAAAATGATGACCTTGATTTTAAGGATACTGAGAAAATTTCTCTGAATGATGTTCCCAGGTACCGGGATATTAAGGCGATATCCATTGATGTTGAAGTGGATGACATTATAGAGACTTCTTTATCACAAAACTTTGTGCCGATTGTCGATGATCTAGGTGTATTTATCGGAATCATCCGGAGACGTGAGATTATTTCTTATTTATTAGAACTGCGGAATAAGAAAACCTATGAAACGCTAAGTTTGGATTAATGGGAGAAAGATCTTTCAAATAAAGGCTTTGTTAAACTTGTCTGTTGTTTTTCGCTTCAAACGCTCGCTTTCCGCGGGCGATCCGTGAGCCTCCTCGCTCGGTACCCTCGCTGCGGGGTCTCACTTGGTTGCTGATCCCGCAGGAGTCTCGCGCCTTCCGCTCCAATCAACGAAGGGCAAAAACAACATTGAATTTAAACAGAGCCTAAATAAAAGAAAACGTAATGAAGCCGGAATGAAGAGTCAATTCGCATCTTCTATTCCGGCTTTTTGATTAGTTTTGAAGAGTCAGTCCAAAATTTTTTAATTCTAAAAAAATGGGTTCCAGTTTCTCACCAAATTTTGTCAGTGAATATTCGACGCGAGGTGGAACCTCCGGGTACACTTTTTTTGAAATAATATTTGACTGCTCAAGCAGTTTTAACTTGGCTGATAATGTCCTCGGACTAATACCTTCCAGATTCCTCTGAATCTCACTATATCTTAAGGTTCCGTCAATCATCAATTCCCTGATGATTAAAAACGACCATTTTGAACCAATTAAATTGAGTGATGCTTCAATCGGGCAATTCTTCGAAGGACTTCTGGTTAATCTGGTGAACAAAAAACATCCCCCCATTCATTGTTAAAATCATTTTATACAAAAAGTATACTTACTTCAATAAAAATCCATACTTTACTAAGTAAATTTTTGCGGTGATAATGACTTCATCGAGGATGAAGGAGGAATCATTCGTGAAAAATAAAAAAATTGTGATCATTGGCGGTAGCTCCGGTATCGGTTTTGAAATTGCAAAAACAGCCTTGCAAAAAGAAGCCGAGGTCATTATCGCCAGCCGAAGCCTGAATAAATTGAAGGCCGCACAGCAGCAACTGGGCAATGTGACTTATGAACAGCTTGATATTGAAGACGAGCAAGCGGTTAAAGACTTTTTTCAAAAAATCGGCGAATTTGATCACTTGGCTGTCTCCGCGGCGAAAACAGGCGGAGGCAAGTTTTTAGAGACAGACACTCATGAAGCCAAACAACTTTTTGACAACAAATTCTGGGGGCAGTTTTACGCCGCTAAATATGGAACGCCTCACATTAGAAAGGATGGCTCGATCGTTCTGTTTTCAGGAGTTGTGGCGTTTAAACATATGATTGGCGCATCCGTTTTGGGCGCGTTAAATGCAGCCATTGCAAATTTAGGGCAGACACTGGCACTGGAACTGGCACCCATTCGTGTCAATGTCATCTCTCCCGGGATCATTGATACACCCGCTCGTGCTTCGATGAATGAAAGCGAGAGAGCATCCTACTATCAAAGTGTAGCGTCAAGTCTGCCTGTTAATCGAGTGGGATTGGCTGAGGATGTGGCAAAAAGTGCGCTGTATGCCATGGAGAATGAATTTGTTACAGGAACGGTTCTTCATGTGGACGGCGGGCATCATCTTATTTAAGTTCCCGATAAAAAAAACAATTATGGAGGGTTAATGAATGAAAAGTCCGACGGTATTAATTATTAATGGAACGGACAATCAATACGATTACGCTTCCAAGGGAAAATTAAACACATTATTATCCAATACAACAGCCGAATATCTGCAAGATAAAGGGTTCGAAGTGTTGAGAACAACCGTGATCGATGGATATGAGGCGACAACTGAAGATGAAAAATGGGACAAAGCTGATTTTATCATTTTTCAATTCCCGATTTACTGGTTCTCCGCACCGGCTGTTTTAAAACGCTATTTTGAAGATGTGTATAACGGCAAGCAGTATTACAGAAGGGGGACTGAATATGGAAGAGGAGGACTTTTGACTGACAAAGCTTATTTAGTATCAACCACTTGGAATGCTCCGACTGAAGTTTTTAATAAACGAGATACATTTTTTAACGGGCAATCTGTAGATGAGGTGCTTTCGGCGTTTCATTATACGCATGAATTTATAGGATTAAAAAAATTACCGAGTATTTCATTTCATGATGTCGTCAAAAATCCTGATGCGGATGCTTATGTGCAAAAACTGAAAGAACATCTGGAAAAGGTCTTTAAACTGTAATCAAATTCAAATAATCAAGGATTTATTGAAGGGAAGCAGGCCTGCGAAGCAATGATATTCGTGGTTCTCCGCTCCCCTTTTCTGATTCTTCTTTCAAAGATCTTATCATTCGCTTATGGTAGTGATCTCTAACGATTTAATGATTGACTACTTAAATTTGCATTTCTGCTGGAGATTTAACCTCGATTTTATTTTTCGTAAAAATGCCATCATATGTTCGCCTTATGCATAATGAAGATTTACTATAATAGGAATTACCGCTTTGTTCATAGATCCGAAATTCGTTACCGGTGCTCATCTTTTTAAAGACACTAGGTGAGGGCTCCCCCGACTTGTTTTTTTCAGTGAATCACGACATGAATCAATTTTCGTATTGTTCAATGAAGAAAACAGATCCGAGGATGCCCTTTATGATATACTGGAATCTCATGACATTTGTTTTAACATCCGGTTATTCATGGAATACCCTAAGCGCTCTTAAATAATTCGATCCATCGCTTTGATGCAGAAAGAAGGCACATCATGAGATTCAGAGACTTTCACAAGAATATCAAAATAAGAATTATTGAGACGTTTACCAGCCGCTTTGTCGGCGGCATGATATTCCCCTTTATGACTATCTATCTAGCACAGCACTTTGGTGCCAAGACAACAGGTATGCTACTCTTGATCACTGTCTTTATTGGTATCGTCAACTCCTTCCTGGGCGGTTACCTGTCCGACCAGTTTGGACGCAAAAAAGTGATGCTCTGGGCGGAAATCGCACGCCTGATGGCCTTTATTATCATGATGCTGTGTAATTCGCCGTTTTTGGTATCACCGTCAATCACTTTCATGATGATGATTGTCAACAGTATTTCCTGGGGACTTGCCGGTCCGGCGAATGACGCAATGCTGATTGATGTCAGCACACCGGAGCAGCGGAAACTTATGTACTCGATTACCTATTGGGCGAATAATCTTTCCATCGCAATCGGTGGGATACTAGGCGCTTTGCTCTTTCAACATTATCTTTTTGAATTATTTGTTGCTTTGTGTATTGTTGAATGTGAAGTAGTTATTCTTGTAGCATTTTTTATTCAAGAGAGCCATAGCCGTCAGGTTGGAACCATCGGTATTTCAGAACATCTGGCTCAGCTGTTCTCGAACTACCAGACCGTTTTTCGGGATAAACTCTTTGTCATGTTTGTTATCGCAGGCGTACTCGTCTTCTCAATGGAGCTGCAGCTGACAAATTATATAGGCATCCGGTTAAGCAGGGACATGCCGACTCAGACCGTTTTATTCTGGCCGGTCAACGGACTGACGATGATGGGATTTCTCCGGAGTGAAAATACCATTTTGGTTGCGCTGCTTGTCCTGTTTGTATCAAAGCTCGGGGGCCTAATGAAAGACAAGACAACCTTAATTCTCAGTTGTACCTTATTTTCAATCGGTTACGGCGTTCTTTCCTATACCAATAATATCTGGCTGCTTATCGGATTTATGCTTATTCTTACAGTCGGTGAAGTTTTCCGGGTGCCGGTTGAGCAGTCGTATACGGCAGCCATTCCGCCGGATGATGCCAGAAGCACTTATATGGCGATTAATGGACTGAAATATAATACGGCAATGCTCATTGCATCATTAACCATCACCATTGGAACCTATCTGCCCACACTCGCGACCTCGCTTATTATTACCGGTATCGGCCTGACTGGGACAGTGATTTATTATCTGATCATTCCGAGTCTCGAGAATCGCATCGCTTTAAAAAATAGTGAACCTGGTGGGGTACAAGCGAAGGCGTAAAAGGCCTGCCTTGCTAATGAAAAAAAGAAGGAAGTCAGTCTTCCTTCTTTTTTTCATCATTTTCTACGTAATCTTTTAGAGCTAGAAGCTGCTCGTCCCAGTAGCGCTCATAGAACGAAACCCACTTCTGAATTTCATACAAAGATTCGGGCAGCAGTCTGTATCTGACTTCACGGCCTGACTTATGAGCGAGGATCACTCCTGCGTCAGTCAGAATATTAAGGTGCTTGTTCACCGCTGTTCGGGAAATTGAAAAATGCTGAACAATGCCTGTGATTGACCGCTCCTCATCTGCGAGCAGTCTGACCATTTTACGTCTGTTAGGATCGGCAATAGCCTGAAACACATCATGTTTACGGGCAAGTTTATTCATCGTGATCAACCAGTCGCGGCAGATCGACTTTTACATGGCTTTCCCAGCCTTTATCCATAAAGCTGTGGATGAGCGGATGCGGCTGTCCGAACTCTGTCTTTTTCTCTGAATCCCAACCGGAATGGATTAAGGTAAACTCAGTTTGACCGTTTGCTTCTCTTAATTCAAATGCCAGATTCCAGTCTTTGCCCCAATTAAAGCTCAGACGATGGGGTGGATCAAGTTCAGTGACTTTGCAGGGAGAATCTCCGTATTGTCCGGCTTTGAGAACGAACTCATAATCTAAGACAGGTTTGAACGTGTTGGGCATCCACCAGGCTTCAATTCCCTCGGACGTGGCGACAGCCCGCCAGACTTTTTCAATTGGTGCATCAAGGAGAATCGTCTTTCGGATATCAGCTAATTTTCCCAAGTAAAGAACCTCCTATAATTAATCCAACACCAAAAGGTGTTGAATTAATTATAGCACCATTTGGTGTTATAATCGAACAAAATTTCCATCCATTATGAATGAATATCTATTTTTATTTTCAGGAGTTTCGGTCCATCTTCCAAATGTAGGGGCAGAATAACGCTGGATTATCAGGAGAAACAAAACCGCAAATCTCATTTGCTTCTTTCTTTGAAATGGATCTGTCGAACCGATGAGACAGCCATTTCTCCATATGCGTATCAAAAAGGACAGAACTGTTTTTCACATTTTTAAATTCATAATGAAAGTCCAGCAGTAAGATCAAAAAGAGAAAGTTAGCTTTTTTATCACTGATTCCTGAAACTTCTTTTACATTTGAGATAAAAACGTTATAATCTGATGCACTCCTCAGAAGGCCGCTTGCAGAAGCGTATTTATTTTTAATAACGCCTGACAAGGAAAAAATGAAATCAGTGATTTTTTGCGGAAAGCGGTGAAGCGCTGGTTTTGCAGCGATTGCATCTTTGAGTTCTTCAGCATGACTGAGGATCCAATCCGGATTGAAATGATCGTTCCCGATCCGTTTGCTTAGTTCAAACGGCAAATTCCATGCGATTTCCGACTTTACCGACTGATCGGCGACTACCGCAATTAACAAAGCAAAACCATCATTCTCTACAAGGTGTCTGCTGGTTGGAGACATGTGAATGGCATTCAGTATGGATTCAGGCCGGTTGTCCTGGAAACTTTTCTTAAGTTCTTCTAATTCAATAGATAGCATCACACTTGCTGCTTCATTGTTACTGTTCATGTTTCATACCCCCATAGATCTATCAGCGTTATAAGAATTTTAGCACAAGAGAAAAGAAAAAATGTTTCAACAGCCATCCTGTTTGTGTGAATCTGTTAAAAAGGTAATTGAGTTGATGTTAATCTTTTTATTTACCTATGAGTACAGAAATTAACAAAAAAAAGCCTCTTTGATAAAATGAATCATTTGTAATAGACAGAAAGGGGAAATAGTGTAATAAATGAAGAGTCAAAATATTAAAAAAGGGATGACATAATGAATCACGTGCCCACTCACGTCGCTATTATGATGGATGGTAATGGCCGATGGGGAAAACAAAGAGGATTAACAAGAAGTCAGGGCCATTTTGCTGGCTCTCAGGCTTTGGAAAAAACAATAGACGCAGCAATGGATCTGGATATCAAAATACTAACTATATACGCTTTCTCTACAGAGAACTGGAAACGTCCAAAAGCTGAAGTGGACTATCTCATGAAACTTCCTGTAAAATTTCTGCATCAAAAACTATCCAAATTTGTTCAAAAGGATATTAAGTTGATTTTTTCAGGAAATATCAGTGGTCTCCCAAAACAAACGCAAGACGCTGTTAAGCTAGCAGCGGATGAGACTAGCAATAACAGTAAACTCGTTGTCAATTTTGCATTGAATTATGGAGGAAAGAATGAAATCCTGACTGCAATCAAGGTACTGATCGATGAGATCAATCATTCAACGATATCGTTTGATGATATCAGTGAAGAGACGATTGAAAAACATTTGTTTACGAAGGATCTCCCTCACCCGGACCTATTTATCCGAACTGGTGGAGAGAAACGATTAAGCAATTTCTTATTATGGCAGTTAGACAAGACAGAGTTATGGTTTACCGACATCTATTTCCCTGATTTCAACAAGCAGCTGCTCATTAAAGCAATTAATGAGGTAAATCAAAGAAGGGCATAGGAGGGCATCTATTCTCAAATTTAAGTTTTAACAGGAGTCGGTCTTCATGGAAAAAAATCGTTCTTCACTGCGAGTAAATCGGTCTTCGTGAGAAAATATCGTTCTTCCTGCGAATAAATCGGTCTTCACAGAAAGAAATCGGTTTTCGGAGATTTTTAATGATTAAATCGACTCAATCAAGTCATTGAATAATTTCAATCTTTCAGGAGATGCACGTTATGAAAATAAACGCTGCCATTGTGGACGATTATTTAAATGGTGTTTCCTCCGACAGATACTCTGATTCATGGGTTTTTAATGAAATAGAAAAAGGAGAGCATCTGTTTGATGAGCCAGACAGAGATTTAGCACCTAAAGTTCAGGAGATTCGAGATCGTGTCGATCAGGTGGTGAATTCATTCATCCCCTTCAACTACAAAATCTGGAGTGGTCTGTTTCCTGAATCACAAAAACGGTTGGAGTCTGTCTTTGTTCAATTAGTTGTAGGCTGCCCTTCCCCATATGAAGCAATGGTCAGAGAGGATCTTAATCATAGAGAAGTGATCATCTTTGATTTAATCCGATTTAACCGATATGGCAGCCTTCGCGCTTCAGAAATTGTCAGGGCGATGTTGACTCATGAGTGCGCACATATTCTGCTGCATCAGGACTATCCGGAAAATAGTGCTGCATCCTATAAGGACAAAATGAAATTTTTACTTTTTGATGAAGGACTTGCCCACTTTCTCGCACTGAGCGAAGATGTCGAACAATACGACTGGAACAACAAAGAATCAATGGCCCGTAAGAAAGAGTCATTCCACATCTTTAATGAAGTGATTCAAGAACAGGATAAGAACAGACAAAAAATTTTTTTAAGGAATGCCTGCTCAGGTCATTTCTGGGAGAAGTTTGCATGCATTACCGGGATGTTCCTATGGTCAGATACATACGCTTCTTCGGGGATTAAAGGGGTGAAAACGGTGTATGAAAAAGGGTGGAAAAACTTCAGCAATACGATCTGTTGGCGGAAATATTAAGAAAAAATTGCCTTCGAGGTGAATATTAAAATGATTAGGACGGCCAGAGTGTCTGACTTTGAAGAATTAAGTGAACTTTGCCTACAGTTAGGTTATGAAGTAAACAAAGAAGAAATCAAAAAACGACTTCAATACATTCTTGAAAATAAGGATCATGCAATCTTTGTCTATGAAGATAAAAACGGCTTAGTTTCTGGCTGGGCACATATTTTTGGTAAACATCTGCTGGAAGGCGTATACGCAGAACTTGGCGGAATAGTCGTTGACACCGGACACAGACGTCAGGGTATAGGGAAAATGCTTATCAATGAATGCGAAAAATGGTCAACGGAACAAGGATATTCAGAAATCAGAGTACGTTCTGGTGGCCAAAGGGAGAAAGCACATCAATTCTATAGTCAAATTGGTTATGAAAATACAAAATGGCAAAAAGTATTTAGGCGTTCGCTGAATTAAACTTATTGAACAGATGAGGTGTGGCTATGTGTTTGGTCGAAACTGAAAGGTTGAGGATACGAGAGTTGGCGTTAAGTGATTCATCGTTAATTTACAAATATAGTATTGAGAAGACGATGCAAGAAGAACTGCCGGATCAAGTGTACGAAAGTGAAAATGAGGCCCGGGAAGTCATCCAATTTTTAACCACAAAATACCGAACCAGCCCTCAATCCTATCCGCTCGTTTATGGAGTTGTTTTAAAAACATCGAACACGTTGATTGGTCACGTTGGTTTGAGTGAAATATCAGCCGGCATTGAGATTGGATATGCAATTGGCATGAATTTTCAAGGTCATGGTTATGCAACCGAGGCGGTCGGGGCATTTACAGAATGGGCCAGAAATAGTCTTGAGATAAACACTATTTACGGAATTGTTAAGACAAGCAATAAGGGTTCGCAAAAAGTTTTGAGTAACAACCATTTCATCTTCAAAAAGGAAGAATTCGCAAAGAGTTTTGGCGGTCAATATTTGAACAAGGTTTGCGTTCTATCGTTGTAAAAGCTTTAAAAATGTAGACAGATAGGAGGGTGCTTATGACAAATAATAACTCGGAAGTGCTGTTTTTTGATCTGTTTTTTACACTTGTGACGCCTAAGTATAGTGGAATGAGAAAAGAAAATGATGTACTAGGTCTTTCGCGTGAAGAATGGGAACGATATGCAGAGGACGATCATTTATATTTTCAAAGAGCAACCGGAAAAGTGAATCATCCACATATGATTATCCAAAGTATCATAGATAAGATGAATGTATGCGTCAGTAAAGAAACAATCTACGAAATCTTAACGCTTAGGGAAAATAGAATGGAACAGGCTTTAACTGACGTTGATCCAAAAATCCTTGAGATTCTGGAGGATTTAAAGAAAAGCGGAAAGAAATTGTGTTTAATAAGTAATTCAGATGTTATTGACGCGATGTATTGGAAAGAATCACCTCTAAGTCATTTATTTGATCATGCAGTATTCTCGCACAAAGTGGGGTACTTAAAGCCTCAGACGGATATTTACAGAATTGCGTTAGAACAAATGAATGTTTCTCCGAAATGTTGTATTTATATTGGGGACGGTGGTTCTGAAGAGTTAAGAGGCGCAAAAGAATCCGGAATCAGGACCATTTTAACGGGTTACCTGTTAAAAAGAGAAAAGACACAGCTGAGCAGGCTTAAAAAGTTTGCAGATTATTACATAGAAGACTTTGCGGAAATTAAAAACTTAGTAAATTCAAGTACATGATAGATTAACTTTTTTTGGAAAATCAGAGGAGGTCTGCTCATGCTTTTATCGGTTAATATAGATGAAGCTGGATACTCTCCAGATTCAACAGTCCTGAAAAACATTCATTTTTCAGTAGATTCCGGGGAACTGGTCGGTTTGATCGGGCCAAACGGTGCGGGTAAGAGTTCAACAATCAAATCGATTCTTGGTATTATGAAAAATGTAAAGGGGGACTGTCAGGCTAGCAATTATGCCTATATACCTGAGCGTCCCATCCTTTATGAAAAATTGACCCTCTGGGAACACATAGAATTTCTGTTGACGACGCTGCAAACGGATGAAAAATTATACATGACCCGGGCTAATGAACTCCTGAAGCAGTTCCAGCTGTCTGAGTTTATACACCGGTACCCGGAGAGTTTTTCAAAGGGCATGCAGCAGAAAGTCATGCTTGTCCTCGCTTTCCTCAGACAACCAGACTTATATATTGTTGATGAACCTTTCATGGGACTTGATCCGAGAGCCGTGAAAAGGCTTTTGCAGTCTCTGCAGAGTGAAAAAGAGCGTGGAGCGGGAATTTTGATGTCTACTCACATATTGGATACAGCTGAAAAAATCTGTGATCGCTTCGTTTTAATTTCCAACGGCCGGCTCATTGTCCAAGGAACGCTGGATGAAATTCGTGAACGCAGCGGGATAAGAGGCGGATCACTATTGGATTGTTTTGATGTTCTGACAGAGGGTGTATCCGATGTCCGGAAATAAGCTATTTATAAAAAGGTTCCTTCAGCAACTTCACGATCAGTGGAACGTCATCCGATCGGTTCTCGATTGGTCCATTATGCTTTATATCGCTATACCGGCGGCAGCTATTGCTCCCTTTCTTTACGCCGATATTTGGCGGAACATACATAGTTACTGGGATACTCACCTACCTGTTTCATTGCTTTTAACATTGATCCTTTTGCTGTCTGGCCGGGGAAACATAAGAACCTATCTCATGGATGCCGACCTGCTTTTTCTAATACAAAAAAGAAGACAGACTCACCAGCTCAAACGGTGTGGTTTTTTGACTTCGCTTCTTTCTCTTTTCTTATTTGAAATTGTGCTGTTCGTTCTGGCATTACCTGTGCTGACCCAAATCTATCATTATCCACTCGTACAGGTCTTGTCTTTGTATCTGGCTGTCAGTGCATTCAAGCTGTCCCTCATGACTATAAAAAAAATAACAGATTCGGTGATCACTCGCTGGTTATTCATTATACTGGCATACAGTTTAGCAGACATTCTGCTGCTCACTGTGGCTCCTGCTCTATGGGCCATTTGTAGCGCTTTCTGCTCTATCATCATGATTTATTTGAACGTCACTCAGTTGAAGAAAACGAATCGATGGGTCAAGGATCTGGAAATTGAAAGCACAGAGCAAACCAAATATATAAAATTGATTCTGAATTTCTCAACAGGAATTGAAAAGCCATCGGTTACTCGCAGGAAAAAGCCTCTCATTCTTTTTCACCGATCTGCACGGATTTTTAAAAAGCGGACCAAAGAAAACGGCCTACTGGAGCTCTTGCTGAAAACTTTTTTAAGAAGCGGGCCAAACGTTCTGTCATGCATTCAGCTTGTATCCGTCACCTGCATCGCAGTTTTCCTACTGCCGGTCTGGTTAAAATGGTCGGTTTATGCCCTTTTTATCTGGTTCATGAACGTTTGGCTGAAAATTCTGTTCAGAAAAATGTCTGGCAATGTTTTCTTTAACGTTGTTCGTTTTGATCCAACGATCGCCGATCCTGTCCTCCTTCGATTCCAAAGATGGCTGGCCGTTCCACCCATTATTTTTACTGGAATTGTAGTGCTTTTATCTACAATTTATAAAATCAGTCTCCGTTGAAGACTGCCTGAACACAAGGTGATGACAGAGACCATACAGGGATTACTTAATTTTTCAAAATGATAAGAATAAACCACAAAGTATAAAGGGATATTGCTTTGAGGGAATAATTTCTTAGTTGACGCATTAAAACACTTTGGAGGCAACTTGATGAGTATAAAAATAATTAATCCTCAAGAAGACCAATACGGAAATAGTAAAGAAAATATTTTTTTAGCCTTCGACGAGACAGAAAAATTTCTGGGAAGTTCATATGCGTATTCAACAATTAACTTTCATCAGACACATGAAACGCCTTACTTAATTATGATAAACGTCAGTTGTGCAGATGACTTGGAATTAACATTGAAAAATGTAGTCAGACAAAAGCTATTTGATAAAGTGCTTTCCAGAGCGAGAGAACTCCGGGAGCAAAGAGCGGATTTAAAGGCTAGAATATACGCTGGTTTTGAATATAACAGAGATAAATTGGATTTTTATATTACTAATGGATTTGACCCGGATTATAGCATTATTATGGAAGCAGATATTCCAACGAGTTTTACATATACCTTACCGAAAAATGTAAGAGTACAAGAATTAAAAATTAGTTCTGACAAAGAGTTTTTGGAATACAAGTCGATGTATGATGAAATTTTTGTGACGCCTCTTGATAGAGATGTATTTATAGAGCAAGAGAGTGAAAGGCATTTTAAAAACTTGTCCTTTTTTTCTGATGATAAGCTAGAAGGTGGATGTACTATTTTTGAAAAAGACGGATTGGGATACGTCGAAACACTATTTGTTTTACCCGAAAAGCGTGGGCAAGGATTATCAAAATGTATAGTAAAGTATATATTAAATTATTTTCTTTCAATTGGGATTGATAAAACAAGACTTGAGGTTTGGAATCTAAATAAACGAGCAGTGAAGCTATATCAATCCTTTGGTTATCATGAAATGAAAAAGAGCTTAATGTTTCCGGGGATAACCCTTTAATCAAATAATGAAGCACGTAGATGGTATGTTGTTGCACAGTATGTATTTTATTATACCAATAGGGTGTGTACAGTATCGCGTTAAATACGGTTAACTGAGGTGTCTGCTATGGAACTTAAAAATCGGTTGTTGGAAATTCAGAAGAATGGCTACGTTCTGCCGAAAGGACTCAGTGAATTTGAAGCGGTTCAGCTTGTGATGCGTTCGTTAAGTTCACCGGACGGGGAACTTCGTGATGCGTTGGGATATACTATACTGTCGAAATGGTTGGTGGAGGAACATCTTCTTAATGGTCGTCAATTAAAGGAAATTCTCAAACAGGCAGTTTCGGAAGATATGCTTTACTTCAAAATCGGCAAGTCAGAGAGTGATAGTGTCTTTCTAAGATCATTCTCTTCGCTGCTCATTGCGCTTATCCTATTTCGTGATAATCAGGAAAAATTCCTGAATAAAAACGAATTTCAAGAAAATATGAATCAATTAACACATTATTGTGAACTGGAAAAAGATTATCGGAGTTTCGTAGTTGAAAAAGGCTGGGCGCATGCTCCGGCACATATTAGCGATGCTCTTGATGAATGTGTCAGAAGCCGTTTCGCAGGTTTCAATGAATGCCAGGCGCTGTGGGGCAGTCTTCAAACGATGCTGCGGAATGCTCCAAACGTTTTTGATGCAGAAGAAGATGAACGATTCGCTATTCCTGTCCTTGCGATGGTCGAATTAAAAAAAGTTACTTTGGCTGATTTGTTTGGATGGCTGGAAAAAGTCGACATACAAGATCCTGAAGACATTCCTGTCTATTCCGCAGTAAATAGAGTGAACTTAACGAAAAGAGTAAACATGAAACATTTCATACGGTGCCTTTATATGAGAATGAAAGAAAAGTCATTGCTTGGAAAAGAACAAGTGGAGCAATTAATCCAACTTGAGCACAAATTTAATCCGTATTTCTACAATATCTAAAAATATTTTTTTCTGTACACAGGTAGAGGTATCTTTTTTTAAGGTCACAAGTGGATTTTTTAGATTTAGTTTGAACCTAAATTGGTGCAGATTAACTCGTGATAGGGGTGGGGCCTTTATGAATATTCAAGTATATACGCTCAGTGCTTTCACAAAAAATGGAAGTGGGGGAAATCCGGCCGGAGTCGTTTTAGATGGTGATTTACTCAAGAAATCAGAGATGCAGATTGTTGCTCGTAAAATTGGTTTTTCGGAGACTGCATTTGTTCAACACTCGAATCGTGCTGATTTTAAGTTAAGCTACTTCACCCCGAATAGCGAAGTTGATTTGTGTGGTCACGCAACCATTGCAACATTTTCCTTGATGTTCTCATTAAAGAGAGTACACGTGGGTTCATATAAAATAGAAACAAAGGCGGGTTTACTAGCGGTAACCATTTGTAATAACAATCAGGTGTATCTTTCTCAGGCACTTCCTGATTTTTATGAAAAACCAAATAAAGAAGAAATCATGCGTTCATTAAATCTGACCTGTTCGGATCTCGATCACAATCTTCCCATTGAGATCGTTTCGACCGGTCTAAAAGATATACTTGTCCCCATCAAAAATGTACATACTTTAAACAATGTCAAACCTGACTTTTCGAGAATTTCTGATGTGAGCAAAAAATATCGGGTTATTGGTTATCATTTGTTCACACTAAATACTGAAAATGACATGATTGCTTGCTGCAGGAATTTTGCACCCTTATATGATATTCCTGAGGAAAGTGCAACCGGGACATCAACGGGTGCACTGACATGCTATCTCTTTAAATATAATAAAATTCAAGGTAACGAGGTGTTATCATTCGAGCAAGGCTACAGTATGAAATGTACCTCGATACTCTTTTCAAAGTTAACCGTCAAAAATAGAAATATTACCCGTATAGAGGTTGGGGGAACAGCATCAAACGTTAAAAGGCAAAATATATCTTTTTAGCTTAAGCGATTTATGTTGCAGTCCGCGTTTTATACTATGCAAGTAAAATAGGGAGAGATGATCGATGCAGCTTGAGGGAAAAGTAGCGGTTATTACAGGAGCGGGGAGGGGAATTGGTAAAGCGATCGCCCTGGCTTATGCTGACAATGGGGCTTCAATTGTTTGTGTAGCCCGTACTGAGAAAGAAATTCAAGAAGTTGCAGAACAGATAGAGAACAAAGGCGGAAAAGCACTAGCCATTCCCACAGATGTGACAAATTTAGAATCAGTTAGCATTATGTTCAAAAAAGCTCATGAAAAGTTTGGCAGCATAGATATTCTCGTTATCAATGCAGGTGTAAACAAAGACAGAAATTTGGTGGAGGAAAGCCAGCCAGAAGACTGGATAGAAACGATCAATGTAAATTTAATAGGTGCCTATAACTGTGCTCATGCAGTGATCCCGTTTATGAAATTAAATGGTGGGAAAATAATAACAATAGGTTCAGGCAGAGGACACAAAGGTGCTCAGGGTGGTTCAGCATACGCATGTTCAAAAGCCGGATTATGGATGTTAACGCGGGTTTTAGCTCAAGAGCTGTGGAAGTATCAGATAAGTGTAAATGAGCTTATTCCAGGTCCTGTCAACACATCGATGGACAACAATGAGAAGTCAAGCGTTTTTAATATAGAGAGTGAATGGACAAAAGAACCTGAAGATGTGACTCCTTTGGCGCTTTTCTTAGTGACGCAGCCCGACGTGGGACCGACAGCTCAAAGTTTTAGCTTAATGAGAAGAGATAATTAAGCAATACTACAAAAGGAAAACTTTTTTCAACTGGATGTGTTCTAGAATTAATTGGGTAAGGGGCTAAGATGTTCGTGAATGAGGAGCCATTTATCCGCGTCTCTGACAAAGATATTTGTAGCTCTACCATGACCACTTGCATAGTTTCCATTGATATAGCCCTTCACAAATTCTCTTTCCGGGCATAGTAATGTGCTTTTTCAAATGAAATAGGTGTATATCCCATCCGGGTTAATGATAAAATGCGCTCCTTTGCAGTCGGAATGGCCTTTGTAAGGATGCAGGTCACGTCAAAATCTTCATAAAAATGCCGATTGGCAATTTCCAAAATGCTTTCGATAATCTGTCGGTTTTCGTGGTCACTTCGCAGATCAATTCGCAACACGCCATGTGAACCAATGCAGGCCTCTGTTCCTCTGTTGAACATTTCAATGGAACCGATTTTTTCTGAAGAGTCATTTTGAATCACAGTCCAGCGCACAAACCATTTTGTCTGATAAGATCTGTTCCAGAAATTAATCTCACTTCTCATCTGTTCCGGTGTTGTATAGTGGAAATTGTCGGGGCAATTATCCGCGTTGAAAAAAGGAACAGCTTTTTCGTCCGAATAGCATTTTAACAATTCTTCCGCGTCATCAAGAGTCGTCTGTTTTAAACTCACAGCCTCAGTATGGTAGACCGGGCATTCCTCATAGACATTTTTATCGCTCATCGTAATTCCTCCTTGTTTTTCTCTAGAATAGCAGGAGAACTACGACAACGTCTTGTCATAGTTTATTATAAAGCTGCAAAATATCCATACATTTATCGCAAAGTCGTTCCTTCAGGCTTTCCGGCTCAATAATTTTTACAAGATTTCCAAGTGAAAGCAATGTGCCAAACCAAAGCTGCTCATTTTTGGGCAGATGCAGCTTCAGAATAAAATCACCATTTTCATCTTGTGACTCAACGACACCTTTCAGGTATTCAATGGCCCGTACTTTGACTTCCGCTTTGCACAGAAGACGGATATCCATATACTTTCTGCCGCTCGTTTCTTCATATCGCTTTAAAAGATTCTCCGCAGGTTCATGCTGAAGCGACATTTTCTGGTTGGTCACGTGAATTTTTTCCATACGGATCAATTTATACAGCCGATAGTCCTCATTTGTGAGTGAATAGGCAAGCAGGTACCAGGCGTACCATTTGTAGGTCAGAACAATGGGCTCAACCGTTGGTGTGGACAGACGGTTCTCTGAATTTGTGTACTTGAAGGAGATGACACTTTTTAAGACAATGGCTCTTTCCAGCATTTTTAGTTGGTGGTTGGTTTCATTGCCTTCTTTTAAAACACCGAAATCAAGAAAAATAGTTGAATTTGATTTTTGATGCGGAGACAACGAAATCATTTTCTCAAGCGTGTCGTCAACCTTGGGGCTGTCATAAGCGGAGGCCAGCCCCCGCAAGGCAGTAATGATAAATGAGTAGTCCGTTTGCCCCGCAACCTGCCGTTCCATTTTAAAACTATCAAGAATTTCGTACCCGCCGCTCCTGCCTTGATTGGAGAAAATCGGAATTCCTGCCTGACAGAGCGTGTCTATGTCACGCTGGATGGTCCTGAGAGAGACTTCAAATCTTTCGGCAAGTCCCTTTGCACTGACCCTGCCATGATTTAATAAAAAAATGGTTATGCCCAGCAATCGATCAATTTTCATATAGACGCTCCAATGTATAAGCTATCAGTACTAGTTTACACTGTTCTGAATAAAAATGGCTTCGTATGATTGGCAAGCCTCAGATTGAACGCTTCACTTAAAAAATCGTCTCTCCATCTTTTGAATCAACAAAAGGAAATATAGCAATAAACCGTGAGTGCCTGAAGATGAAGGGAGATCTTCCTTTCAAAAGGTGGGAATTTTATTCAATAGTGAGGCTGTTTCGATTAACATATACTACATTGATAACCTGGTTGACTTCAATTATGCCAGATGTATAATGAGGCTAATAAAAACTGAAGGGATTGAGTAAGCACAATGATTTTTTGATCCTATTTTCAAGAAAAGTTTCGTTATGAATTGCGGAATTTTTTCTGATAGGATACAAATCTGTGCTTTTTTAAATCAATTCGCACAAACTGGTTCCCTATTCAGAAAAAATACTTTTCTGGATAGGATGGATTGTGTTTCTACATCATGTGAGTGATCATTACTTTATTTGCGCTGTTGATAAAGTATTCTCATACCTCCTGTTCAGAAATGGACGGGAGGTTTTTTGTGCGCTTTTTCGGCTGTCCGTTATCAATTGAAACGATTTTACGCGTTTATTATCAAATAATGCTAGAGCGAGGCGATGTACAATGTATCAGTTAATGAGACTTGTTTCAGGTAGGACAGTATGGCTTAACTTCATTTGCAAATTGATCAATAAACTTATTTTTCTGTGTTTTCCGATCGTTGAGATGCAGCTGATTGATGCGCTGGTTCAAAGAAATTTGTCGGGCATTCTCTTTTATACCTGGATATCGGTTCTTTTCTTTTTTCTCAGCCAGGGATCAAACTATGTAGTGGATTTGGCTGATGGGTATGCGACAAAGGAAGCCTGGATTTCAATCTATACCAGACTGGATCAGAAGCTCAGAAATCTGGATATCCGGCACAGTGATTTGACTGATGGTAGCCTGCAGCAATTTATGGGCCAGAACTATGAACTCGTTAAGCAGTTCATTACCAATGTTCCGATCACGATCATTATCAATGCGCTTTACATTGTCGGGATTATCTGCTGTATGCTTACCATTTCTTTTCCTATTACCTTAGTAGTCGTCATTGCCATGCCAGTGTTTCTTCTATTCTCACAGAGATTTGAGAAGAGAATGACAGTTAACGCGAAGCGAAATGTTGAAGATATGGAGCAGATGAAAGACTATGAGTCCGACCAGTTTCACCTGACAAAAGAAGAACGATTTTTAAAAGATAAGCAGTTACCGCCTGTGAATCATTTTTTTGTATCGTACATCACGCATATGAAGAAAAAGATTAGGACGGAAGCGATTTTTGACAATATTCTATCCTATGGCATGCTGAATGCCATCATTTTAATCGGCACGTTAATGAGCGCCTTTTTTGTTTACCGCGGCAATATGACGATCGGCGCTCTGTCTGCCATTCAGCTTTACACATCACGTTTCTGGGATCCGGCTGAATTCTTTGCAACGATCCGAAAGCAATACTTATCGACCAAACCGATTATTGAAAGTTTCAATCATATGCTTAATCTTCCAGTTATTGATTTTCATAGAGAATCGATTCAATCGCTTGAGATAAAAAATTACATCAGTCTCGATTCTGATGGAAAGGAGCTCCATTCGGCAATTAGCCACGTCTTTCAAAGGGGTGCGGTGAGTCTGATTCGCGGGGACAACGGCGCGGGAAAGACAACATTGATCGAATCCATTCTTGGCCTGTGTTCTCGATATAAAGGAGAAATTCTGATTAATCACCGACCTGTCAATCGGCAGCTGGCAGATATCGTCTACATCCCTGCAGACCCATATATCAGCACTCATGGCGTTTTGTCTTACAAGAATGGATCCTATGGTCAGAAGAAATTAACTCAGATCCGGCATGATCTTCAGACGGATAAGAGTGTTTACTTTTTTGATGAACCGACAAATTTTCTTGACACAGCAAATAAAGAATCGGTAATCCGCCTGATCAATGATCTTGCTGAAAAGGATAAAATAGTGATTGTGATATCCCATGATCCATTTTTTGAAGATTTAGGGAACAAATCAGAATTAGTAGTGAGTAAAACGGATAAATGGTAAAAAAATGCTACGGATATCTATGGATTCGTTTATAATATTCAGTATTAATTTTATTATTCTGTTTCAGTACATAACGTGCCCTTGATGTCACCAATTAAGGAAGAAGGGATGTTTTCTTAATGGATCTCCAGATCATCAAAATTTCCAAAGCAAAAAAGGATGTATTAAGCCATCTTATGCAGTTTTACTTCTATGATTTTTCGGAATATAAAGGGCCAGATGTACTGGAAAGCGGGCTGTATGGCTCCTACTCCTATTTTGATGATTATTGGATGGATGAGGCACACCGTTTTCCCTTCTTTATTATGACGGACGGAAAGTACGCTGGATTCGCATTGGTAAGGTACATAGAACCCGCAAATCAGTTCCCTTATTATTCGATCGCTGAATTTTTCATTATGAAGAAATATCGGCGACAGGGCCTGGGCAGAGTGGCTGCAACAACTCTGTTCGATGGGCATAGGGGCTGTCACTGGGAAGTATCCCAGGATGAGAAAAATGTTCCTTCACAGTTGTTTTGGAATCGTGTGATTCATGAATATACGGGGGGATCATTTACTGATCGGCAGGAAAATGGCAGAAGAATACAGGAGTTTTTGAACTGATGGATCAGATGATAGAGGAGGAACCATGTTTGCATATACTAAAAATCGTAAAAAGCTTGTCATTCTCGTCCATGAAATTTACGGTGTCAATAAACAGATGTGTTCTTTTGCTCAGTGGCTGGATCACCTTGGAATAGATGTCGTCTGTCCCAACTTGCTTTCCAGAAAATCACCATTTGAGGAATCACAGGATCAAGAAGCCTATCACTATTTTATGGACTACGTGGGATTCGAAAAGGGTGCTGCTGCAATTAACCGGATCATTGATCAGTTTCAAGATAAGTATGACGCCATTTACCTTATGGGTTTTAGTGTCGGGGCAACCATTGCCTGGATCTGCAGTGCGCAGAACACTTCTCTTAGTGGAGTTATTTGTTTCTACGGCTCAAGAATTCGCGATTACGATCAGCTCATCCCCAAATGCCCGGCGACGTTACTTTTTGCAAGCGATGAAAAATCCTTTGACGTCAATGACTTCATCGTTAAATTAAAAAACAGAAATTATAAAAATGTTGCTCTTTACTTATTAGATGCGAAACATGGGTTTGCGAACCCTTATTCTGAGCATTTTAATAGCCAAGCTTACCGGCAGTCCCTCGTTCTGGTGCAATCGGTGATCAAGCCTCTGAGATAACGGATTCCAATACTTTATAAGAAGGTGTTATCGGGAGATGACCCTAAAAAGATATGATGATATTCTGTTCGATGCGGACGACACACTGTTTGATTATAAAAAGGCAGAAGCGGCCGCGCTTAAAAAAACATTAGCTTATTTTGGACATGAGTACACTCATGACATCCAGACAGAGTACAGATCGATTAATCAGAATTTGTGGAATGAACTTGAATCGCAAAAAATAACTGTGGCCGAGCTGCAATTTGAAAGATTCAAGCTTTTATTTGCAAAGATAGGAATCAGAGAAAATGCAGACGAGTTCAACTCGCATTACTTGAATGAGCTGGCTGACGGTGCACAATTGATTACTGGTGCTCGGCAGTTATGTGATGACTTGAGTCAGTCCTGCAGGCTGACCATTGTGACCAATGGAATTTCCAGGACACAGCGCCGAAGATTTGAAAAATCAGTGATTCATAAGGATTTTGCGGCTCTATTTATTTCTGGAGACATTGGATTTCAAAAGCCGCAGACGGAACTATTTGATTATGTATTTAACGCTTTGAACATCTCTGATAAAAACAGGGTGCTGATGGTCGGTGATAATCTATCAACGGACATTCTTGGTGGCATTAATGCGGGAATTGAGACTTGCTGGTTTAATTGTAATGAGGTGGTCAATCAGACGAAGATTAAGGCAAATTTTGAAATCCGGTCGCTGGATGAGCTTCGCAAGATCGTTTTTCCTGATCAGATAAGATAGAATGATTGAAAAGTACATAGACAAGAGATGACAAAATGGAAATACGAATGATTGTGACGGATCTTGATGACACTTTGTTAAACCATCAGAAAATGATATCTGACTATACCGCTGATATTTTAAATCGCTGCCATCAAAAAGGAATCGGGCTTGCCTTTGCGACCGCACGTCCGGAGCGTACACTCCAACTTTTTCAAAGAAAAATCAAATGTGATTATGTTATTTCGAACAATGGAGCCACCCTGTCACACAACGGTAAAAATATCTATAACCAAAATATTTCAAGACAAATGACTAATGAACTGCTCTCAGACCTCATTTCTGCGGAGGACATAACCTGCATCACCGTTGAAGCAGGAGATTGTCTCTATACGACTTATGAAGGGACATCGTGGGAAGAAGAGTGGAAGCCTGTCTATAATGATTTTAAAACAAAACTGAAATTTGATACACCCAAAATATCAGTCGAATGCCGTAATGGTGAAACACTGCAATCCATTTTAAAAAAGTATCCGAGGCTTCGTCTGGTATCCAATTATGGCGAGGACTGGTATCAAATCGTAAGCCAAAATGCATCAAAAGTAAACGGAATTGCAGCAATCCTGAAGGAGACCCATTTAAGTTTTTCCAGCGTTGCAGCGTTCGGAAATGACTTCAATGACATCGAGATGCTTCAGAAGTGCGGTACTGGGGTGGCCGTTTCTAATGGAATAGATCGGGCTAAAAGAGCTGCAAATTTTATATGTGACAGCAATGAGGATAATGGTGTTGCCAGATGGATTGCGGCTCATGTCATAGGTCAATAAACAGTGTGTAAGATGCTTGGAATCTTTAGCTGAGAGGAGCATTAGAACTGTGGTGATTAAACAAAGTGTCAGACTTATTGCAACGTTGATCGGAATTCTTTTCGTTGGCTGTCTGCCGGCTCTTTTTCGAGGGCTGAATCTCAGTTTTTCTAATTATTTTGGCCAAATGGGTGATGTGCTCGTTCAAGTATTACACCCCGGCCAGATTGGCTTTCAGTATGAAGGAAGAATGTATCCCCTGTTTCCGGGAATTCTGAACCCGTATTTCTACTCTATGAAAATCTTTTTTGCGGCTCTGATTTTTTCTTTTTTGTTAGCTCTTGCAGGTACATATATTACTTTTTTTCTACCCCAATGGCTTCGGAAAACCGTTCTGTTTCTTGCTTTTATTGGTGAATCGCTTCCGGATATCTTTATTATGGTCGTTTTTCAAATGATCATCATCCTGATTTATCAAAAAACCGGATTGCTCCTGTTGAATACTTCCGAAGGATTTAACCAGCAAGTCTTTTTCCTGCCTGTGCTCTGCCTCTCTATTTTGCCTGCCTGTTTCTTTTATCGAATGATGATGGTTGCAGTCGGAGAACAAATGGATATGGACTATATTACTGTGGCAAAGAGCAAGGGCCTGGGGGGCTGTCAGTTACTGTTCAAGCATATACTTCGTAATATCGCAGTGCCAGTGCTCTCCTATTCCAAAACAGTTGTCTGGATGCTGCTATCCAATCTAGTCATCTTGGAATTTGTTTTTGGGATGCAGGGGCTGATGACCTTTATCTATAATAATCCGACGCCGCTTGTTTTCACTGTTTCCCTGTTTCTTATTTTTATCCCTTTCTATTTTCTGTATACATTTTTCTCCATCCTGATACGGAAACTGACCGGGAGAAGGGTGGTGATCTGATTGATAAGACGTCTTATGAAACGACCCATGTTCGTCATCGGTTTTATTTTTATTTGTGGGTTGCTTGTTGCCAGCATCTTGTACAGTCTGATATGGCACGATCATATTCCGGAAAATCTCTTTCTGATTCGTAACGGTCAAATGGTCAAACCCGCTCCTCTGTCCCCACTTGAAGCTCCTCCATTAGGAACGGATATGCGCGGCAATAGTCTGGCTGCTATGCTTCTGATCGGTGCCAAGTTTACGTTAGGGATCGCCTTTATTATCACCTTGATCCGTTTGTCCTTTGCTTCTTTTTTGGGCTGGATTTATGGCATGTATCTTTACAGATTCAGAAGAACAATTACCGGACTGCTTGACGGGATGCACTATATTCCGGTGACGATTTTAGCTTTTGTTATTCTCGCCCCTGTTCTTAAGCCAGATATTATGACCGAAATTTATATGTATTCACGGACAGAACGGGAGATTGCGGAAATCATTATTATTGCGGCCATCGGGATACCTGTAGCGGCACTGGATATCGGTAATCTGATTGGGGAAATCAAGCAACGCGATTTTATCACCAGTGCCAAGGTTCTGGGTGCCAACTCCCTGCAGATTTTCTGGAATGAAATCAGACCTCATTTTATTCCGAAATTCAGCCTGATTTGTATCCAGCAATTAATTCAGGTGATGATTCTCTTGGCTCATTTGGGCGTACTCAGCCTCTTTTTCGGAGGAACCATTTTACAGGGAAGGGGAAGTTCTATTCATTCAGTATCTGATGAATGGTCAGGCCTGATTGGTCTTGCTTTTCAGGAAGGACAGGCAACAACAGAACCCTGGCTTTTTTTCGCACCGGTCATTACGTTTACACTGGCTATTCTTGCCTTCAGCTTCATGCTGGAAGATGTTAAGAAGGTGATGGGGGAAAGAGGTGGGACTGTTCAGAAAAAAGTGAGGGATAAAAAGAGTGCCGTACCCACGGACAAAGAAACAAACTTTGACTTTCTTAATCGCTGACTGTTGCCAGCCCTCTGAATCATGAAGGTAGCTGTAGAATTTATAGAAGCGGAGCGGAGATCCAGAAATGAAATGTGATGTCTGTAAAATAGAAGTCCTTATCCCGGAAGCGTACATTGTTCCTCTTCGAGATAAATTAAATGAGTTAGGTATATTAAAAGTCGGTAAGTACGATCATGTGATTTCCTACTCAGAGGTGAGAGGATATTGGCGTCCCTTAGAAGGTGCAAGCCCTTATGATGGAGAAATTGGGAAAATTTCTTCCGGAACGGAATGTAAGATGGAATTCAGATGTCCCTATGATGCGGTCAATGAAGTGAAAAAAGTCATTCAAAGTGTTCATCCATATGAAGAACCGATCATTAATGTATTGCCGCTCCTGTGATTTTATGTAGGCGTTTTACGTGAATTTGTAGTCCGTGTTTAATGTGGCGAAGACGTATACTGAACAAAGAAAAAAGGTTGAAGGAGAACATTTCGTGACGATGACTCGTTTAAGTAATGAATCAGTGAACGCAAAAGAACTTAATGAACTTCTTGCAACGAATCATTGGGATGTCCATCCAATTGAAAACTTAGAAAGGGCAATAGAATCATCTTGGGGAAATATTTGTGCAAGAAATGAAAATAGGAAATTAGTAGGTTACGCAAGAATCTTATCCGACGGGATTCGTCATGCTTACATATGTAATGTTATTGTTCACCCTGATTATCGAAAACAGGGAATTGGAACAGCAATAATGAATGAATCTCTTAAATTGTTGAGAGAAAACAATCTGTATCCCACTTTAGTTGCGAGTCCCGGCAAGAAAAGTTATTATGAAAAAGCTTGGTTTTGAGACGGAGAGCAGTGGATTCACTGCTCTGTGTATCCGTAAACCCTTTTGAAGATCTATGTGTATTTCTGCAATAATAATCAAAATGGATCAACTTTACTGTGATTTTTAAACACTTTATTATCACAATAAGATACTTTATGCTGATGTGTGGTGATTTTTAGAAATCATTTTACTCGGGATCCATTTTGAGAACGAATAAATTGCTTGATCAAAACGTTTAATTCATGGGCTGCTTTCGTTGGAATTTGATGTTTGACGTCCCGAATCCATTTTAATTCATTATGAGGCAGCTTCTCGTACAATAATTGGGCGTAACGGAAAAAGCCCTGATCTTTGAGACCATAAACTAATAAAGCAGGGGTTTTTATTTTCTCCAACTGGTTCGTACAGTTATAGGTCAAACTGTACCGATAATACTGTTCAATGTTTTTAGGGCTTCCCTTTCGCCCTTCCTTTACCATTTTCCAGAATGAGGATCTGGTATTCATATTTGTTCCGAATATATAAAGTGATAACAACGACGTGGCTTTAAGCTTGATAAGGGTCATCGCAATATTAATTTTATTTATTAGCGGCTGATCGCTGATCTCAGAAAGCCCGCTGATCAGGATTCCGCCGTATGCCCGGTCTGCATGTGACAGGAAAAATTCCAAAGCAATGGATCCGCCTGTAGAATAGCCGCAAATAAATGCCCTTTGAATTTTTAGATGATCCAACAATTGCTTCATATCTTCTGCAATTAGCGGATAGGTCAGGGGCTGTTTGGAAAAGGAACTTCTTCCATGCCCGCGTATATCAAACGTAATAATCTGAAAGTACTTCGATAATTCCTTCATCTGATTCACAAAATTAAAATGAGTAAGCAGCGGGGGATGAACAAAAAGGATGGGAGTCCCCTGACCTTGAACCGTATAATAGAGCCTGCAGCCGTTCACCATGAAAAAAGGCACATCTGATCACCTCAACCTGTCCATACTAAGGAGTATAAAGTCATATTTATTCTTCCCGATTTCTCTACCTGTATCCGAATGAAAACATGCTTTCAATCCTATTTGGAATGATTTTGCCACCATCACTAAAGTTGATCCATGTGGTCAAAGGAGTGCTGTCATGAAGGGGGAGTTATGTATTATTATTCATGGGTTCGCGGGAAATCTTCAGGAAATTGAGCCATTGGCACACGCCCTGTTAAAAATGGATTACGAGGTCATCACTCCTTTATTGCCCGGACACAGCATAGACAAAAGGAGGATGGAGAAGGTCACTGCGCTGAATTGGCTGGAAACGATTGAAAAGATGATCAAACGTGCAATCGAAGAGGGCAAACACATTCACCTGATCGGTTTTTCCATGGGGGCAATGATCGCTTCAATCATGGCTGATCGTTATAAGATAACGACCTTGGTTTTGCTTTCTCCGGCGGTATATGTGCTGACACCCCATGTATTAAGGATGAGGCTGAGGGAACTTTTTCATTCCTTAGTATTGACGGACCGTTCAGTTCGTGGTGATCAGTTATTCATCCGTTCGATCCCCATACATAATGTCTTTCAATTTCATAAGATCGTCCGTCAGGCAAAATCGATTTTTCGGCAAATTTCTGTTCCGATCTGTATCATTCATGGCCGGAATGACGAGACGGTGGACCCGAAAAGTTCCGAATGGATTTTTCGAATTGTTTCATCAAAAGATAAAGAACTGCATTATCTTTCACACTCAAGGCATCATATTTGCTTGGGTTCCGAGAGCGGCAGCGTTATCCAAATGGTTTCTGAGTTTTTGGAAAAGCATCATTTAGAGCATTAAACGATAAATCATATTCAAGATAATTGCCCCCGTCTTTAAATCCAAAGCTGTGATAGAGCAGTTTTCCCATATTGGATGCTGTAATGGTCACTTTACCGCAATGTCTCTTTTGAGCTTCATCAATAACGGACTTTAATAGTTTTGTAGCAATTCCCCTTCGGCGATAAGGCGCTAAAGTATGCATGCATGAAAGGGTTCCAACATAGCCGGATGGATTTCCATAGTAAGGGGGCCTTTGGCTGAATGACATACCGCTTGTGGCAATCATTTTTCCATCGTCAAGAGCGATCCAGGACACAAAGCTGCCGTCTTCAAGACTTTTTTCAAAATAATCGGTTAACGGCCTTGTTATGTCGGCAGTTGGTACAGCACCTTCTTCAAGCAGCTGAAGTTTTCTCATTTCAACAAATTCCGGAATGTCTTTATTTTCAAGTCTTCTGAACAGAATAGTGCTCATCATGATGGCCTCTTTTGTTATGTAATGAGTTAAATATCACAAAAACAATGGTTGTCGAAGAAAACTTTTTTATGTTTCTCAAAGAATTGCTCCATTAGCATGGCTTATCTGATCAATAATGTTATTCCAGTCGTTAAGTTTGAACCGCTATCTTTTCTCATTTTAAGCTTTATCCAGCATAATGTCTGCAATCGAAAGAACAAAATCAGTAATCTAAGAAACACTAAAATATTTTCTTTATTGATGTGATGTAAGTGACAGATGTTAAAAATGGATTAATGAAAGTTATAATGAAGAATAGACGGAAACCACGACTTATTATTCACGTAATCGAAACGGGGGAATAATAACTTGAAGTCAATTAGAAAAATGGAACTGGATGAGTTCTATAAGTGCACCAACATTTGGGATATGAAAATGCAACAGAAATTAGCTGATAAATTCTATAATGAATTGATTGCCGGAAACAGAATTACATTTGTTTATGTAACGAATAATGAACTTATTGGTGAGGGATCTTTGGTTTTTGATATGAATGATTCAGATTATACAATAAAGAACAAACGAATTTATTTATCCAGATTAATAGTAAAAGAGGAATATAGAAATAAAGGAATTGGAAGTCAGTTTGTCAACTTTCTTATTGATTATGCCAAAAATTTAGGGTATCAAGAAATATCTATTGGAGTAGATATAGATAACCTCGTTGCAAAAAATTTGTATCGGAAACTTGGATTTACTGAGGTCGTGTATCAAGGTAAAGACGCGTATGGTGAGTATCAAAAACTTCTCAAAAAAATCTAAATTGTTTTTACTTCACAGTTCATATTTAATCTGTAACAGACGGAATCTGTGCCATGAATCCATAAAATGTGCAAGACAAATTGATGATCACTACTGTTCTGACAAATCTTAAATACGGCAAAGAGGCGCGATAATGGGGGAAACGAAGGTTTATAGAAATATTGCTCATCTGAAGAGTATAGACATGTTTTATTTTGATACTAAAACTGATGGGCCAACCATTCTTTGTCTTCATGGAAGATGGGGTAGAGCAGAAACCTGGTCTGATTTTATCCAACACTATGGCAAACAATACAGAGTCATTGCTCCGGATCAGAGGGGACACGGATTAAGCAGTAAACCGTTAGCGAAGTATACGTCTGCAGAAATGGCTGAGGACATCATTGAATTGCTGGATTCTTTAAAGATCGAATCAGTTATATTGGCAGGGCATTCCATGGGAGGATCAATAGCAGCATATTTAGCGGCAGTATATTCGAAGTACATAGAAGCAGTGGCTATTCTTGACAAATCCGCAGCAGTTGACACCTTTTTACCAGAACCTGCAGAGCACCAAAAATTACCGTTAAATGAACTTAGAGATCCTTTGACAAAAGACTGGCCATTACCGTTTTCCAGTTTAAGTGAAGCCATGCGTTTTATAAAACAAAGGATGAACTCCGATATAGGTTACCAATATTTCATGAATAGTCTGGAGGAAACTGTAAGGGGCTATCAGATGATGTTCAGTTCTCAGGCTATGGCTGCTAATATTGCCTATGATGAAAACTGGTTCCATTTGCTGCCCGGTATCAAATGTCCGACGCTGTTAATCAGGTCAGGAAGCCATGAAGCTGTTCCGGACGAAGATTTCACAAGAATGCAATCAGTGATTTCAAATTGCATGGCCCATGAAATGTCAGATCCCAACCACAATGTACATTTAAGTAACAAAGAAGAGTTTTATGGATATTTTGATGAGTTTTTAAGAAGCATTAAAAATAGGTAGGACGATTTCGAACTCCTTGCCCGGGCCTTTAACATTGGTGCCTGCCTAGGCACACTCAATCAGGTGAAAAAATAATGGAAATACGATCAGCCCATTTTGAAGATTTGGCCCAAGTGCTGAATATATTAAATACCGTTTCACAGGCTCTGAAGGAAAAGGGGATTAATCAGTGGAATGATCCTTGGAGGGCAGAACAGATAGTGGGGGAAATAGAGAACGGACAGGCTTTTGTTCTGCTCAATGAAAAAAATGCTATCGGCACTTTTTTTATCCGAGAAGTAGATAGGATCAGTGAATGGGTTGTTGAACCACACAGTATGTATTTAAATAAGATAGCCATTTTACCTGATTATCAAGGAAAAAATATAGGGTCTCAAATCATTGAGTTTGCGGTGTCGTTTTCAAGGAACTTAAGAAAAGAGATTTACCTTGACTGCTGGGCCGGCAATGATAAATTGAAAACATTTTATTCTACCCATGGCTTCAAATATGTGAGAGATGTCCCTGAAGATAACTATTATATCAGCGTGTTTCAGGGTAAATAGTTGGCTCTATAATAGAAAAAATTTATTGCCCATGAAGCACCACAGATTCGTGCAATAATTTGGGTAATGTTTTCATGGCAATGAAAGGAGTGTTCGTGGTGCAAATAATCCCAGAATCACATCTTTTAACAGACTACATGGAAGAAAGCAGTCTAATAAATTATTCTCATCCTTCAATTATAGAGGTAGGGAAACTACTATTTGTGTCAGAACAATCTGAATTAGAAAAAGCAAAAACGGCCTTTGAATTTGTTCGAGATTGTATTTATCACTCTTGGGATATACACCATACTCGTGTAACATATCTTGCTTCAGATGTCCTTAAATGGAAGGAAGGCATATGTTATGCAAAATCTCATTTGTTAGCGGCATTACTGAGATCTCAGGGCATACCTACAGGCTTTTGTTATCAGAGACTCATGTTATTTGACACTCCCGAAAAGGGTTATTGTATTCATGCACTTAATGCAGTTTTTATCAAAAAATTAAACCGCTGGATTCGCCTGGATGCTCGAGGAAATAAAAAAGGGGTCAATGCACAATTTTCAACCGATCATGAGTTTTTAGCTTTTTCAGTCCAAGAATCTTTGGGTGAGAAAGATTATCCGATGATTTATTATCGTCCTCACCCAAAAACAGTGGCAACGTTACTACAAAATGATAATGCACTCAACATGTATCTTCACCATTTACCAAGTGAACTTTAACCTTTATGGAGACAATTTATACCTTTAGTTAGCATTACGCGGTATAAGGAAACTGCGCATTTTCCATTCTCTGATTAAATTTCTAGCAGAAATCGGTCATCGTGAAAAAATATCGGTCTTCCTGCAAATAAATCAGTCTTCGATAAAAAATATCGATCTTCCTGCAAATAAATCGCTCTTCACAGAAATAAATCGATTTTCAAAGGTATAAACACTATCAAAAAAGAAGTGAAAAATAAATGTTGAAACTGAAAAAGGGCGATAAAATCGGGATCTATTCGCCCTCGTCACCCATCACGGTGACTTCTCCGAAACGCTTTGCACGGGCGAAAAATTTTTTACAAAATAAGGGTTTTGAAATTATCGAGGGCAGTTTGACCGGACAATCCGATCATTATCGTTCCGGAACCATTCAGGAAAGGGCGGAAGAACTGAATGCGTTATTGCGCGATCCTGATGTTAGAATGATTATGTCGACTATTGGAGGAACCAACTCCAACTCACTGCTTCCCTATCTGGACTATGATGCATTCAGAACTCATCCGAAAATCATGATTGGGTATTCCGATGTCACGGCCATACTGCTCGCCATTTATGCCAAAACCGGTTTCCCGGTCTATTATGGACCCGCCCTTGTTCCGTCTTTCGGTGAATTTCCACCCTATGTTGATGAAACGTACAGCGGCTTTGAACAGATATTTATGAAACAGCAGGAGTTTCCATATCGGGTTCCTAAACCCAAGTACTGGTCCGATGAGGGAGTTAACTGGGAGGAAAAAACGAGAGAAAAAGAGCGTCGAAACAATCGGTGGATCGGAATCAATGGAGGAAAAGCATCTGGAAGATTGATTGGCGGGAATCTCAATACGATGCAGGGCTTCTGGGGCAGTACTTATATGCCCGAAATACATAAGGGCGACATTCTGTTGATTGAGGATTCAATGAAACCGGCGGAACAGGTTGAAAAGAATTTTTCATTGTTAGCAGTGAACGGAGTCTTTAATAAAGTAGGCGGGATTTTGCTTGGCAAACATGAGCGATTTGATGACTCTGGAACAGGCAGGAAACCGCTCGATATCCTTATCGAGATACTGGAGGGCAGGAAAATCCCAATCATCGCGGATTTTGACTGCTGCCATACACACCCGATGCTGACAATGCCGCTTGGTGCTCAGGTTGAAATCGATGCGGATCACGCGTCTGTTACTATTTTAAAAGCTTGGTAAACATGCGGATTGAACATACCGACTCATTATCTGGGATGTATGATTTTCAAAAGGGAGTGTTATGATGCGGACGGAACAGGAAATGTTTGATCTCATACTGGGAGTTGCGAAGGGGGATCATCGGATCAGGGCCGTTTATATGAATGGCTCCCGAGCCAATCCTAATGCCAAAAAAGATATTTTTCAGGATTATGACATTGTGTATGTGGTTACTGAAACGGCTTCGTTTCTCAATGATGAGGGATGGATCAGAATTTTTGGGGATCCCATTATTATTCAGGAACCGGATAAACTGGACCAGATGCTAGGAAAAGATGTTGATTTCAAAAACAATTACATGTATCTGATGCAGTTTACGGACGGAAATCGAATTGATTTGCATCTTCAGACGATCGATGCACTTAAAGCGGAATATGGTTCAGATAAACTGACGGTTCCTCTGCTTGATAAAGACAACTGCTTACAACAGCTTCCGCCCTCCTCTGACAAAGATTACTGGGTGAAAAAGCCGACATATGGCCAATATATCAGCTGTTGCAATAACTTTTGGTGGGTCGCGCCTTATTGCGCAAAGGGGCTCTGGAGGCAGGAGATTCTCTACATGATTGATGTGCTGAATAGCTGGGTGCGGCCGGAATTAGTAACGATGCTACGCTGGCATGCGGGTATCAAAACAGATTTTAAAGTAAGCATGGGAAAAGCGGACAAGCTTTTAAAAGAATATTTGGATTCAGATACATGGACAAAACTGATGAAAACCTATGATTTGGGTGATTATGATACCTGCTGGCATGCGTTGTTATTAACCGGTGAATTGTTCGCGGAGTTCGCTCCTAAGGTTGGACATGTCTTTGAGTATGAATATAATTCAGACGAAGCTGAAAGAAGCTTTGCATTTATCAGGCATATCAAGACATTACCGAAGGATGCGAACGGAATTTGCTAAAATACGGTTTAAGACGAGGTGAAAATGATGAATCAACCTATGACTGCGGAAGCATGCTGGATGCAATTCTGTAAGACACGATCAAATCCTCCGCCACACTATGATGCGTGGTCGTTCGGTGATACCCCGGAAATGGCTGACCGTCTTGGGAAGTTAGTTGTGGATGGTATCAAAACGGCGACGGCATCTTGTTATAAACTCTACGAAATGGATGGAGATATTTTGCCCAAGCAAGGGGAATACAGTGTGATCCTCGGTGGAAGCGGACAAGCACTGTGTGTCATTGAAACAACCAGGGTTGATATCGTTCCGTTTGATCAAGTGTCAGCTGAACAGGCCTGGTGCGAAGGGGAGGGGGATCGCTCGCTGTCTTATTGGCGTGACGTACATGAGGCATTCTTCTCCAGAGAGTTGGAAGAGAAAGGCATGGCATTTGATCCCGGCATGCATGTTGTCTGTGAAAAATTCCACCTTGTTTATGTACCGGAGATTTAATATGCTGCAGATCGATTGATTGTTTTTATTCTTTGGGAGGGGAACACCAATTGATAGGGACAATACTGAAAGATAGAAATTTAGTTTTATATTTTACTGGGCGGTTTATTTCGAGCTTGGGTGATAATTTTCTGCTTTTTGCACAATCCATTGCAGCGTATTTACTCACCGATAGCTTGGCAGGAGTCGGCGCATTATGGATTGTCAGAGGTGTTGCCAGTCTGTTGCTAATCCCGGTAGGCGGCGTACTGACGGATCGGACAAACCGGAAAACTATCATTCTTGTTACAGATTTCATCAGCGGAATTCTGTCAATCAGCTATATCTTTATCACACAAGGAAATCACTATTGGCTGTTACCACTTCTGGCATTCGCCTCTCAATCAGTGAATCGGTTTTCCAGTCCTGCATTAAACGCATCTTTCAAGGATGTCTCTCAAAATACGGATCTGGAGATATCCGGATCATTCGCTGCAGTTCTTGGACAAACGGCGGTAATCATTGGCCCTGTAGTGGCGAGTATCATTTATTTTATTTTTAACGGGAAAACAGACATTTTATTTATTGCGGATGGTGTTTCATTTTTCATCAGTTTTATTTTTATGTGTGGCGTATATTTCGGGAAAAGAACAAACCCAGAGTCCAAGAAAATTCATTTTTACCGTGATATGTTTAACGGGATGAATTATGTCAAAGAAAATAAGCCTTTATTATTTCTTATCATTTTGCTGATTCCAATTGCTTTAACCGGGAAAACCTTTGAAGTTCTGGTATTAGGTATCAGTGAGATGAAATGGGGCATCGGGACCATTGGCGGTATAGGGATTTATTTATCGCTATTTGCTCTTGGTGGAATCGTCGGGTCCACTCAAATACACAAATGGAAACATTTAATGAATCGACGCCGGTTCTATGCAGTGTCTACAATGGTGTTAGGTCTGTTGTTTATTTTAATGGGGTTGCTTGACTATTTATGGGTGAGTCTGCTGATTACATTTTTTGTCGGCGTTTTTTCAAACGTCACAGTCACTATGGCCCAGATCCACATTCAAAAAACGGTTGAGAATAATTATTTGGGCAGAGTATTTTCTGCATGGACATTGCTTGCTGTCATTGGCGGAGGCGTCGGTGCCTACTTATCAGGGCTTTTTTATGATCAATTTGGACTCAGAGTGTCTTTGATTCTCTTTGGCGCGTTCATTGCAGTTCCTTATGCAATCTGTTTTTTAATAGTATGGCTCAAGCGGATATAGAACAGAGGAATACTGACGTTGTTTTGAAGTGACATACCTATTTAAAATAGAAAGGGGATCATCATGATTGATTGCCGAATAGCTTCAGCTTCTGACGCAGCACTGATTCATCAGTTAATGATTCGAGCATTTGCGGAATATCAGAATTCATCTGCACCATCCAGTGCCTAAGAGGAAACGGTCGCATCGATTCGGAAGGCCATGGAAGAAAGAGAACAGGCGATCATCGCTTTTCATGAAACGTTACCCGTGGGTATGGTTCGTTTTATTCTGAGGAGCGACGCTGTTTATTTTTACCGGTTGTCGGTCATTCCTGAGAAGCAGGGGCATGGGATAGCAAAGATCATATTAAATAATTTGGAAGAGTTCGCCAGAGAAAATGGAAAGAACAAGGCGGTTTGCCGGGTACGTAAAAATGTTGAGAGAAATATAAAACTCTATCAATCGATCGGATTTCATATTTTTGATCACGAAACCGTCCATAAATCAGGTGGAATAAATATTGAGGTTGTGAGCATGCAGAAAAAATTGAAATAGGGCTTTTGAAGTAAATAAACGGAGGAAATCATGAAACATGACAAAGATCGGATTCAGCACATTAGAGATGAAGAGAAAGAGTACCATGATCTCTGCTACAGTAATTTTAAATTATTTGAACCGGGATCTTGGTTAAATAAACCGGTGAAGATGGTTATGAATTTAATGGCTCATTTTGATGACTTTGAGAATATGTCAGTACTTGACCTCGGCTGCGGCGTAGGAAGGAACAGCATTCCTATTGCACAGAGACTGGGTGATCGTGGTGGAAAAGTAGTCTGTGTCGATTTGCTTGATTCAGCTATTGAGGGACTCATGCAGTATAGTAAACAATATCAAGTGAGTGACAAGATTTTCCCCTATAGAATGGATATTTCAGATTTTACTATTTCTGCGAACGAGTATGATTATATTGTTGCCGTCTCCGCTTTGGAGCATGTGAACTCTCTCTGGAAACTTTTGAAAATGTTCTGTGCAGTATGGCACATGGAACGAAGAAAGACGGAATAAACTGCATCATCGTGAATTCAGAAGTAGACGAGGTTGATGAGAATACAGGTGATGAGAAAGAAGCATTGATGGAAGTGAATCTGCCAACGAATCAAATGATGGCGATACTCAGAAAGATTTACAGAAACTGGGAGGAATTAATGGTGGTCATAAAACCATTGACTTTTGAGATTAGGAGACAAGGAAGGCCGGTTTTGTTGAAGACAAAGGCTATTACATTTGCTGTAAGGAAAAAGTGAAATCGTCTCGGCACAAACAGCATTCTTCCGTTGAATTAAGTAGCCATGCAAAAAATAGTTATTTACTCACACAACTGCTCCACAATTCAGTCTGAGATTTTATGACAAAAATGTCCTTTTCTATTCTATAACTAACTGTAAGAAAAAGTCTGTTGCGCGGTTGACGACTACTGCGGAATAAGGGAGGGATGAAGAGAGAATAAGTGAAAATAGTTAATGATAATAGAGGGATGCCATCTAGTACCCTAGGTTGAATAGTATATATTTTTCCGACCCAAATTAATTACTTTTAATAACCACTTTTAGGTGAGAAATGAGACCATCCTTATTCAATTTGGCATAATCATTTCCCTCTAAGCTAAACACGTGACCATCCGTTCCCAACGCAGCAACTGCCCACGTTGTTTTGTAGCCATCTTCTTGTTTCTTTGTGATCCAAATATGTCTTAATTTTACATTTTTATCGAAAAATTTATGGAAGAATTTAGTGATTTCTTCACGTCCAGTAAATGAAGAACCACTTGCAGGTTCAATAGTCCCATTTGGATCAAACAAAGCAATCAGACTATTAAAGTCATCACTATTGCTACCGGCGGTGTCAGATAACTTGAAATAGGTATCAAGTGAATTCATTTTAAATCATCCCTTCAATTATTTAGTAATTATTAAACAATTGAATTATAGAAGCTAATTGTGTAGAATGCAAATATCAAGTAATTCAGGAGATAATTCAATGCGTGAGTTTTTTCACCCCGATCTAGATGGCATTAAAGTTGAACAAATTTTATATGCTCTGAGTGACCCTATTCGCTTAACTATTGTTAAGCGCCTATATAAGTCAGGAGAGCAAAGCTGTGCTGTATTTGAGGACTTAGGAAAAAAGAGTAATTTATCTCATCATTACCGTACATTAAGGGAGTGCGGCCTTATACATATAAGACGTGATGGGCGTCATAGTTACATGACACTGCGTCAAGAAGAAATGAATCAACGATTTTCGGGACTCTTGTTGAGTATAGTAAAAGCAAAGTAAGAAACTCAATTTAGGCAAGATGTTGTACCGGTCGACCCTACTGTGCACCCTCATCTGTCCACAATAAGGGACACTTTTGTCCCGTAAACAACTTTTTTTCAAGTAAAGAATTTATTCCATGTGACGGTATTTTTTAATGTAATCCAGTAACACAAATGATGAAGAATGCAAAAAAAGGTGCAACAGACATTTCGTCTGGTGCACCTGTGAGTATTGATGAATATAAATTCAAAGAAGAGCTAGAGCTGTAAAATGTGAAAAGTTCTATCATCATAAACCCAATTCAGCTTACGACGTTTGCCGCAGTTTTAACTGCCGATTTTGCATCTGCTTTCTTGTCTTTTCCTTCCCAGTAAGAGGCCAGAACGGAACCGGACATATTATGCCAGATGCTGAATAATGTTCCCGGCACAGCTGCAATCGGTGAGAAGAAAGCCATCGCTAAGGTGACACCCAGCCCCGAATTCTGCATACCGACTTCGAATGTGATGGCACGGCTCTTCTGGTGATCCATGCCGAGCAGCCGGCTGAAGAAGAAGCCCAAGGTATAGCCAAGCAGGTTGTGCAGGATGACCACAGGAATCAGGATCAATGTGCTGGCAGTGAATAATGTCGCACTATTTGCTGCTACGACGCCACCGGCGATCATGATAATTGATACCGTCGACACAAGCGGAAGCGCTTCGGTGGCTTTTTCCACTTTCTTACCAAACAATGTGTTGACAAGCACGCCAAGAACAATTGGGATGATCACGATCTCAACAACACTGACAAATAGTGATCCTGTCGGAATTTTCACCCAGCGTCTGGCAAGCAGCCAGAGTATGAAGGGCAGCATGACCGGAGCGATGAGCGTGGAGACGGCACCAATCGATACACCCAGAGCCACATCGCCTTTTGCCAGATAGCACATGACATTGGAAGATGTTCCGCTGGGGCAACAGCCAACGAGGATGACGCCAACAGCAACGGCGCTCGGAAGATGGAACACGAGGCACAGCACGTAAGCGACAAGCGGCATGATCAGATAATGAGCGCAAACGCCAACAATAACATCTTTCGGCCGCTTAAATACTTCGGCGAAATCGGATCGCTTTAAAGTCATCCCCATGCCAAACATGACAACGCCCAATAAATAAGAAACGTAAGGCAGTACCCAGGTAATTAAACTTGGTTGAAAATAACTGATGGCTGCGGCAGCCAAAACAAACAAGGCAAAGTATTTCCCCAAAAATTTTCCCATTGATACGATCACTTTCAATGTCTTCAATCCCTTCTGTTTTTGTATATCCCTTTATTTATCTATATTGATGAAATTTGAGTATCTGAGAAACAAGATGGATGTCAGGCATATGGAAGCACCCCGTCCCTCATGATCTTCAAATATCTTCACTCAGTTAATGGTGTTGCCAAATCCGTTTTTTCTGATTCATTCGTCCATGCTTCCGGAAGCCTCATGACACCACCAGTGTGGGCAGAGGTAACCAGTGCGGCGTAGCGGGCCAGATAGCCGGTTTTGACTTTCGGAACAAAAGGTTTGAGCTGTTTCTGACGTTCAGACAGTTCATGGTCTGACACGGCAAGGTGGATCGTCCGATGGGTTAGATCAATCGTGATCGTATCACCGTCTTTAACAAGAGCAATCGGACCACCTGATGCGGCTTCCGGAGAAATGTGGCCAACAGAAATGCCGCGTGAAGCACCTGAGAAACGGCCGTCTGTGATCAGAGCGACATCCTTTCCCAGTCCCCGACCGACAATTGATGAGGTCGGCGCCAGCATTTCCGGCATACCCGGACCGCCTTTCGGGCCTTCGTAACGAATAACAACGACATGGCCTTTTCGGACGGTGTGATTATCGATGGCTTCAACTGCTTCATCATGTGAGTTAAAGCAAATCGCTTTTCCAGTAAAAATTTTAATCGACGGATCCACACCACCGACCTTAATAACGGCACCCTTTGGCGCAAGATTGCCGAACAAAACAGATAATCCACCTGTTTTGCTGTAGGCTTCTTCTAATGGATGAATGACTTTAGAATTCTTGACTTGGGCGTCTGCAACATTTTCACGAAGTGTCCGTCCGGTAACGGTGATCCGGTTTGGATGAACAATGCCACCCATATCGATGAGGGTTTTGATGATTGCGGAAATACCGCCGGCTTCGTGAACATCCTGCATGGAGAATGCTGAACTCGGGGCAATTTTTGCGAGATAAGGTACTTTTTCAGCAACCTTGTTGATACGGTTCAAATCATAGTCAATGCCCGCTTCGGACGCAACGGCCAGCATGTGCAGAACCGTATTGGTTGAGCCGCCCATCGCCATATCAAGAGCAAAAGCATCGTCAACAGCTTCAGGGGTGATAATGTCACGCGGCCTGACGTTGTTTTTCACTAAATCCATCAGTTTGGAGGCCGACTCGCGGATCAACTCACGCCTCTCTTCGGAAACAGCAAGAGCGGTGCCGTTTCCAGGAAGCGCGACCCCAAGCACTTCCATTAGGCTGTTCATTGAATTGGCAGTGAACATACCGGCACAGGATCCGCAGGTCGGACAGGCTGAAGCTTCAATGTTCAGAAATTCTTCTTTCGTGATCCGTCCCTCTTTAAAAGCGCCAACGCCTTCAAACACGGAGGACAGGGTCAGAGCCTTACCCTGTGCGGAAAGACCGGCTTTCATCGGACCACCCGAACAGAAGATGGCGGGAACATTGGTCCTCACAGCGGCGAGCAGCATGCCTGGAGTGATCTTATCACAATTAGGAATGTAGAAAACGCCGTCAAACCAGTGCGCATTGATCATTGTTTCGGCGGAATCGGCGATCAGTTCACGGCTTGGCAGAGAATAGCGCATACCGATATGACCCATAGCAATACCGTCGTCAACGCCAATCGTATTGAACTCAAAAGGCACGCCGCCAGCTTCACGGATCGCCTTTTTAGCGACATCAGCCAGTTCTCTCAAATGGACGTGGCCCGGAACTATATCCACATATGAATTACAGACTGCAATAAACGGTTTGTGCATATCCTCTTCATTTTTCACAACGCCGGTTGCTCGCAGCAGGCTTCGAGCCGGTGCTCTGTCCACACCCTTCTTAATTTCGTCACTTCTCAATTTTTCTTCATCCTTTCATCTTGTGTTGTTTGATTATAGAAAAAGCTCCCATTCATAGCCATGAATGGGAGCTTTTGCCCGGTTCCCATTCGATGTCAATGAGGACCCGGACAATCGTTAAGTTTTTCAGCGACTGCCAAGGCCCTAGTTAATAATCAAGATATTCAAGACTCGATTATCGAATGAGAACAGCATGGTAATGAACTCCTTGTATAGATCAAATTTGGTATGATCAAACATAGCACCAGCCTATAAGAAAGTCAATACAATTTTACAGATAAGATATATTTTTTTGAAAAATCATAGAATGGGGAAAAGTGATTCTGCTGCTGATCCAAGAATGAATCTGTACAGTGGCTTTCGAGTAAAATGAAGGCTCAGGAGTGTGCGATGCGATAAATTCAACGCGGGAAAAACGTGATCCCGTTAAACTGGATGATCAGGTCATCAAGCCATTGAGAGCAGCAAATCAAAAATATTTTTTTATTTCCGCTTTCGAATTTCTTCATAAGTGCCCAAATTTATCAAGTGGGAAATTTTAAAAAAATGAAAAATAAGAGTTGACTGAATTTTTCAAGAGTATTAATATTTGGGTCACTCCCTCAAAAAAGCAATCGCTTTCGTATCAGAAATTGGGTCATCTACGGATAAAGATTGCTAAGATGTTTGGGAGATGAATGGCAGTAAGTACCGGGTTACCGGCTTGAAATCAACTTTCCCCAGGCGGATCGAAAATTTAGTTAAGGTTCCAAGCTCGGGCTCCATACTTGCTTGCCTCGATATGAGGGAAAGGAGGATAAGTGGTGTGACACTGACAACGAAAACGGAGGATGAACCCAAATTCACATGGGGTACCGGTGCCGACGTCCTTGTTCAATCGATTCTTCGCGAAGGCACCGAAGTTATTTTCGGTTATCCAGGTGGGGCTGTATTGCCCATTTATGATGCCCTCTACAGGAAAAAAGTCAGGCATGTCCTAGCGCGACATGAACAAGGTGCAATTCATGCTGCAGAAGGTTATTCACGAGTGTCCGGGAAACCGGGTGTCGTGATTGCCACGAGCGGACCGGGTGCGACCAACATTGTCACCGGACTGATGGATGCGTGCATTGATTCGTTGCCAATCGTGGTTTTTACAGGTCAGGTGGCCAGACCCGTAATTAACACAGATGCTTTTCAAGAGGCAGATGTGATTGGTATTACCGCACCGGCAACCAAGCATAATTTTCAAGTGAGGGATCTGCGTGATTTGTCTCGGATTGTGAAAGAAGCTTTCTATATTGCAACATCAGGACGTCCGGGACCGGTTCTTGTTGATCTGCCGAAAGATGTGAGTGCTGAACAAATCGAGTGGAGATCGGAAAAGGTCGAAATACACTTACCGGGCTATCATGTTCCCGGGCCAGCCAATGAAAAACAGATTCATCGATTGGCTGGAGCTATTGAAAGAGCAAGGCGGCCGGTTCTGCTTGCCGGAGCTGGTGTCCTTCATGCGAAAGCATGCGACCGACTGCGATTATTTGCACAGAATCATCAACTTCCTGTGGTCAACACACTTCTTGGACTGGGGAGTTTTCCAACGTCTCATCCTCTGTTTCTGGGTATGGGTGGAATGCATGGCACATATGCTGCCAATATGGCCCTTTCGGAATGCGACTTACTAATTAACATTGGTTCTCGTTTTGATGACCGGTTGACGTGCAACCTCTCAAAGTTTGCAACGGAAGCTGAGATTGCACATGTGGATATTGATCCTGCCGAGATCGGGAAAAATGTTCCGACAAAATATCCGGTGATGGGTGACGCGGGTGTTGTCCTTGAGCAGCTTGAAAGAACAACGGGATCCTGTAAAGAGAGACAAGAATGGCTGAGACATTTGCACACTTATGCACAGCAGCATCCGCTTCATTATGAAAATCGTCCGGAAGACTCAACCATTCCGCCACAATACGTTATTGAACGTATCCGCCATTATGCCGGATCGGACGCCATTGTCACAACGGACGTTGGCCAGCATCAGATGTGGACAGCCCAGCATTATCAGTTCGAGCACCCGTACCATTGGGTAAGCTCTGGGGGCCTTGGCACGATGGGATTTGGTTTTCCCGCAGCGATTGGCGCGCAGATTGCTGAGCCAGAAAAAACGGTCGTGGCAATCGTCGGTGATGGCGGTTTTCAGATGACCCTTGAAGAGCTGGCTGTAGTCACTGAATTACACCTGCCGATCAAAATCATTATTTTAAACAATAATGCTTTAGGCATGGTACGTCAGTGGCAGGAAGCTTTTTATGAAAAAAGATACGCTCACTCCATTCCGTCCTTTCAACCAGACTTTGTCAGACTCGCTGAAAGTTATGGTGTCACCGGTTGGCGAATCACTGAACGAGACCAGATCGACAGTGTTCTGGAATCTGCCGTAAAAAACCCTGATCCTGTGTTGATTGATTGTCGCGTCAAACAAATGGAAAATGTTTTTCCAATGGTTGCTCCAGGAAAAGGACTAAAAGAGATGATAGGGGTGTGAAGTCATGAAACGGACGATTATTGCGATTGTTTCCAGCAATCCGAGTGTGCTTGGGCGTATAGCGACTCTCATGTCCCGATGGAACTTGGATATAGACTGTTTGACGATGCAAAAACTCGGGACAAAAGAAGGAACTTCCGACATAAGCATGCTCATTAATGTTGAGGAGGCGCACCAGACTGAGCAGCTAGTTAAACAGATTGATAAGTTAGTTGATGTCATTTCGGTGGCTGATATGACTTAACAAAGCATTGAAACAATAGATCAGAGATTAGATTAAGAATATACGAAAACATGAAGGTTAATGGGTATTATGTACCAAACAAATAGACAAAGGGGATATACAAAATGACAGCAACGATCTTTTACGACAAAGATATTGACGACAGCGTACTTCGGGGCAAGAAAATAGCGATCATCGGCTACGGTTCGCAAGGACATTCTCAGGCTCAGAATTTACGCGACAGCGGATTTTCGGTAGAAATCGGCGTCAGGTCCGGCAAGTCATGGGACAAAGCGGTCCGTGACGGTTTTGAAGTTAAGTCCGTTAAAGAAGCCGCTGCAGATGCGGATATCGTCATGATTCTGCTCCCGGATGAAAGACAGCCGGAGGTCTATTACAAGGAAATTGAACAAGGACTCAATCCAGGCAATGCGGTTGCTTTCTCACACGGCTTCAACATCCACTTCAAACAAATCGTTCCGCCGGATTTCGTTGACGTCTTCATGGTTGCACCGAAAGGTCCGGGCCACTTCTGTCGACGCACTTATCTTGAAGGCGGCGGTGTCCCGGCTTTTGTTGCCGTGCAGCAGAATGCAACCGGAAACGCTGAGAAACTTGCTTTTGCTTGGGCCAAAGGACTTGGGGCAGCACGCGGCGGTGTTCTGGTCACAACGTTCAAGGAAGAGACAGAAACCGACCTGTTCGGCGAACAAGCGGTTCTGATGGGCGGTCTGACACACCTGATCCAGGCAGGGTTTGAAACATTGGTCGAGGCAGGCTATCAACCGGAAAATGCTTATTTTGAAACGTTCCATGAAATGAAAATGCTCACCGACCTGATGTATGAAAACGGACTGACCGGTATGCGCTATTCATGCTCCGATACGTCGAAATGGGGTGATTTCACAGAAGGCCCGTATGTCATCAATGCTGATACAAAAGCCCGTATGAAAAAAGTGCTGGATAAAATTCAATCCGGTGAATTCGCCAAAGGATGGCTGCTTGAAAATAAAGTCGGCAGACCGATGTTCAACGCACTCATGGAAAAAGAAAGCAACTCCCAGCTTGAAAAAGTCGGCAGAGAACTGCGCAAGCTGATGCCGTTTGTCAAAGAAGGCAAGAAAGACAGCGAAGACATCACGGCCAATGTTGCTCAATAATTGAAAACAGCGTGATCTTGAACATCAGAGTTTAAAATTGTGCGGAATTTGTCACACAAGAGGATTTTAAAAACGTTTTATTAAAATGAGTTCGAAAGTGCAACGAAACGTTACGCTGCACTTTTTGAACATATGGGAGTGTGAAGACATTGGGGATTCCTTGCAACTAGCCGATGTACTGGAAGCGATGCAATGCCTGACGACGATCGTTCACCGGACACCGATAGCAGAGTCGGCAACGTTCGATAGGTTAACTGGGGCGCATCTGCATTTCAAACTCGAAAATCTACAGCGTACCGGGTCGTTCAAATTGCGTGGAGCTTTCAATAAGGTTTTTTATTTATCTGCTGAACAGGATACCAAAGGAATTGTGACGGCTTCGGCAGGTAATCATGCCCAGGGTGTCGCCTTGTCCGCCTCCAAAAAACGGATAAGGGCCCGAATATACATGCCGGAAAGTACACCGAAAACCAAAGTGCAGGCGACAACAGACTATGGTGCCGAAGTCATTTTGACGGGAGAATCCTATCAGGAGTCATATGAAGCAGCTGTTCATGAACAGGAAACGAGCGGCGCCACATTTGTTCATGCCTTTGATGACTATCAGGTGATGGCCGGACAGGGGACCGTCGCGTTTGAGATGCTGCAGCAGTGCCCACAGCTGGAGACTGTTCTCGTGCCGATTGGCGGAGGCGGACTCGCGGCGGGAGTAGCCACGTATTTAAAAAATGTCAAACCTAGTATACGTGTGATTGGGGTGCAATCTGATCACGCGCCGGCTATGTACAATCACTATCATCACCTCAGTCATAAGGAACAAGTTCACATGAGCGGTATCGCAGAGGGCATTCTTGTTAAAAAGGCAGGTCAGAAAACCCTTCCGATCATTGCTCACTATCTGGATGATCTCGTGACCGTTTCAGATCAGGAGATCGCAGATGCGATGCTCTTAATGCTTGAGCGCAGCAAATTTTTTGTTGAAGGTGCCGGAGCCGCAGCATTCGCGGCGGCACTCTTCGGCCGCGTTCCGGTTCAAGGCAGGCATGTTGGCATGATTGTTAGCGGAGGGAATGCGGATCCGGAAAAGCTTCCCATGCTGAAGCGATTGGCTTCTGCGTGCCAGGCAACAAAGCTGGTACCTGATCACCTGCTTTGACACCAGGATACAAGGAGGCATGTGCAGAATGATTATAGATGCCAGCCGCATAAGCTGGAGGAGAGAAAACAAAGAAGTGCTCAAGGATGTGACCTGGCAAGTTCGAAAAGGGGAGCATTGGTCGCTTGTCGGTCTCAACGGTTCAGGGAAAACGACTCTGTTGAAGATGATTAACGGTTATATCTGGCCGACAAGTGGAACACTTTCGGTGCTTGACCAGCCGTTCGGGAAAGTCGATCTTCGCGAGCTGCGCAAACAAATCGGCTGGGTCAGTTCGGCTCTTGCAGGCAGACTGAGACCACAGGAGAATCCAGAATCCATTGTGCTGAGCGGAAAATTCGCGTCCATTGGTTTATATGATGCGCTGACAGACGATGATCGAAGCAAGGCAAAAGAATTACTGGCGCTCCTGCACTGCAGTTCCTTTTCCGACAGGCCGTTTGGAACACTTTCTGAGGGAGAAAAACAGCGCGTACTGATTGCACGTGCCCTGATGGCATCACCTGAATTACTGATTCTGGATGAGCCGTGCAATGGTCTTGACATTTTTGCCAGAGAGCGTCTTCTGTCGATGGTACAGCAGCTGGCTTTCTCATCGGACGCGCCAACGATGATCTTTGTTACTCATCACGTCGGCGAAATTCTGCCATGCTTCGATCACACACTGCTACTGAAGGCAGGCACAGTCTATCAATCCGGATTGACTAGTCGGATTATGACTCCGGAAAACATGACGGCTTTTTATGGGGATGGAGTCATTGTTGAACAGCATGGTGATCGGCTCTCAATTGCCATCAGATCGTAAAAAAATATGATGAGCATGGGATCAAATTTCCAAAAATGTTTGACAAATTCATTCAAACGTGTAATATGTAGTGCACAAACCTGTTTCGTTGAGCAAAACCAAAAATCAGGATCATAAAAAAAATCCATGACGAGGAAAAAGCCATTGGTGAATTGCTTTCAGAGAGCCGGTGCAAGGTGAAAGCCCGGCAGCATACCCAATGACGAACTCACCTCGGAGTGCCTGTCTGAATAAAGTAGGACCGGCCGAGTGCTCCAGACACTTGTTAAAAAAAAGACATCACTCATCTGATTAATCTGATGAGGATGCCGTTGAGCTGATATTTCGCAAGAAGTATCAGAAGTTGGGTGGTACCGTGAAAAGAAGCCTTTTCGCCCCTGCATGACCGATCTTAGGATTGGTTATGGGGTGAGAAGGCTTTTTTTGTATGACTATGTTTAATTTTAATGTTGTTTTTGCCCTTCGTTGATTGGAGCGGAAAGCGAGCGCCTGAAGCGAAAAACAACAGTCAAGTTTAACAAAGTTTTTTGTATAAAAAAGATAGAGAGACTCGCATGAGGACACAAAACGAAGAGAGGAGTGGGGAAATGGAAAGGATTGAAATTTACGACACAACGCTGCGTGACGGTGAACAATCACCAGGATGCAGTCTGAACGATGAAGAAAAGATGAGGATAGCCAAGCAATTGGAACAGCTCGGTGTCGATGTAATTGAAGCAGGATTCCCTGCTTCGTCACCGGATGATTTTAAAGCTGTGCGCGACATTGCAAATGAGATAAAGGATAGCACAGTGACCGGTCTGGCCAGGTGCATGAAAAATGATATTGATGCATGCTGGGAAGCACTGAAGGGAACCGAAAACCCGAGAGTGCATGTGTTTATTGCAACATCGCCGATTCATATGGCCTGTAAGCTGAAAAAGAAACCGGAAGAAGTCCTTGAAATGGCTGTCCAGTCTGTGAAATATGCGAAGCGATTCTTCCCGCAGGTTGAATTTTCGGCCGAAGATGCTTCCCGAAGCGATATGGCCTTTTTGATAAAAGTTGTGGAGGCAGCGATCAAGGCCGGAGCAACCGTCATCAACCTTCCGGATACGGTCGGCTATGCGACACCCAAGGAATACGGAGATATGTTCCGCTACATTAGGGACCACGTTTCAGACAGCGACCGAGTGTGCTTCTCTTGCCACTGTCATAACGATCTCGGCATGGCCACAGCAAATACACTGGCCTCGGTTGAAGCCGGAGTGCGACAGATTGAATGCACAGTCAACGGGGTCGGTGAACGGGCAGGCAATGTGGCTCTGGAAGAAGCGGGTGTTGCACTGCATGTCCGGAAAGATGTGTTCCATGCTGCGACGCGGTTGAACCTGAAGGAAATCAAACGGACGAGCGACATGGTCAGCCAGCTGATGCATAGCCCGATTCAAGCTAATAAAGCGATTGTCGGTGCTAACGCGTTCGCCCATGAAGCCGGGATTCATCAGGATGGTGTACTGAAGAATCCGAGAACCTATGAAATCATGTCCCCGTCGATGATCGGACTGGACCAAACCCGACTCGTTCTGGGAAAACATTCTGGCCGGCACGCACTGGTGGAAAAGGCATCAGAATTAGGAATTCACATTCCTGATGACGCCGTAAACACCTATTTTCAAGCCTTCAAAAAAATGGCGGACAGTCAGAAAACCATTTCAGATGATGATCTTATTTCTTTTTTTAGGAAAGAAAAAATGTCTATTTGACCTGGGAAAGGGAGCAGAACGATGACAAAAACCATAACAGTGCTTCCGGGCGACGGTATCGGCCCGGAAGTCACGGATTCAGCAGTCCGAGTGCTGGACTATCTCTTTAAAACTTTTCATCATGATGTACGTTTTGTTGAAGAACGGATCGGCGGGGCGGCGATTGATGCAGAGGGAATACCGCTGCCGCAGAAAACAGTTGATCAATGTCAGGCAAGTGACGCGATTCTGCTTGGCGCGGTCGGCGGTCCGAAATGGGACCGCCAATCAACTAATGTACGGCCGGAACAGGGCTTGCTTGGTATCCGCAAAGCACTGGGACTGTTCGCCAACATACGACCGGCAAAAGCTTTCGCATCGCTGATCGACGCATCGCCATTAAAAAGTTTTTATGTAGAACCTGTTGACTTTGTCATAGTCCGTGAACTGACTGGCGGGCTTTACTTTGGCAAACCGAGTGAGCGCCGTGGGGAGCATAAGGAACAGGTCGTCGACACATTGGCCTACAGCGAGCACGAAATTGAGCGTGTTGTAAAGAAAGCCTTCCAGATGGCGGAAAAAAGAAGAAAGAAGCTGACTTCAGTCGACAAAGCCAATGTGCTGGAATCGAGCCGGATGTGGCGGGAAGTTGTCAATAAAGTGGCAAGCCAATATCCCAACGTGGAAGTCAATCATGCATTAGTCGATTCAACGGCGATGCAGTTGATCATCAATCCGGGGCAGTTTGATGTCATCGTAACCGAGAATATGTTTGGGGATATTTTAAGTGATGAGGCCTCTGTTATTACCGGTTCACTTGGCATGCTGCCGTCAGCCAGTCTTCGGACTGATAAATTAGGCCTGTATGAACCGGTCCATGGGTCGGCACCGGATATTGTCGGACAGGGGAAAGCCAATCCGCTTGCCACCATTTTATCGGCTGCTTTCCTGCTGCGATACTCGCTGGATATGGATCTTGAGGCTGCGCTAATCGAAACGGCGGTTCAAAACGTACTTAAGCAGGGATATCACACCCCAGATTTGAAAGTCAGTTCGGAGCATGCCACACTGGTAAACACTGTAGAAATGACCGATCAGGTTATCTCCGCTATTGCAGAACAAACGGCCCATGTCCATTGAATGCTTAAGTTAAGAAAATAAATAAAACAGTTTCTGTAGTCTAATAAGTAAAGAAATCGAGGGGGAAATACGATGAAGCCAAGAACAATTGCTGATAAGCTATGGGAAAATCACGTTGTGCACCGGGAAGAAGGAAAACCGGATTTACTTTATATTGATCTGCATCTCGTTCATGAAGTGACCTCACCTCAGGCATTTGAGGGATTGAGGATGAATCATCGATCGGTCAGGCGCCCGGATTGCACGTTTGCAACGGTTGACCATGATGTGCCGACGACAATGAATCGTGAGACAAAAGATCCGGTTTCCAAAATTCAGATCCGTACTCTTGAAAAAAATTGCAAAGATTTCGGTGTTGAACTTGCCGACATCTACAGTCCCATGCAGGGAATTGTCCACGTAATCGGTCCGCAGCTGGGTTTGACGCAGCCGGGAAAAACAGTTGTATGCGGTGACAGTCATACATCGACACACGGCGCTTTCGGTGCACTGGCATTTGGGATTGGCACGAGCGAAGTGGAACATGTTCTGGCGACTCAGACGATCTGGCAGAAACGGCCGAAAACCATGCAGATTAAAGTAAACGGAAAATTAGGTTTTGGTGTAGGCGCCAAGGATCTTATTCTGGCGCTTATCGCAAAATTTGGTATTGCCGTCGGGACAGGCCATATTGTTGAATATACCGGAGAAGCCATTCGAAACATGTCGATGGAAGAGAGGATGACCGTTTGTAATATGTCGATTGAAGCCGGAGCGCGTGCCGGTCTGATCAGTCCGGACCAGACCACTGTTGATTATCTGAAAGGCAGACGGTTTGTACCAAAGGGCGAGGCTTTTGAAAAAGCGGCCAAGGCGTGGCTGGCACTGGCCACGGATGAAGGTGCCGAATATGATCGGACAATTGAAATCGATGCGGATGAAATCGAACCGCAGGTCACCTGGGGGACAAACCCGTCAATGGGTGCTTCAATCGGCGATGTCGTTCCGGATCCTGAATCATTTGATTCTGAAGAAAAGCGGCAGGCTATTGAAAGGGCAGAAACGTATATGGATCTGAAACCAGGGACACCGATTCGTGATATTCCGATTGACGTGGTTTTCATCGGGTCGTGCACGAATTCACGCTTCAGTGATCTTAAGCAGGCCGCGCAGGTTGTCCGCGGGCATCATGTCCATAAAGGCGTTCGTGCGCTGATCGTTCCCGGTTCCCAGCAGATCAAAAAACAGGCTGAGGAGGAAGGCGTGGACAAAGTGTTTATTGATGCGGGGTTCGAATGGCGCCAGCCAGGCTGCAGCATGTGTCTGGCAATGAATGATGATGTGGTTCCGGACGGGAAACGTTGTGCATCGACATCGAACCGCAATTTTGAAGGTCGTCAGGGGGCCGGATCACGGACACATCTCGTCAGTCCGGCGATGGCCGCCGCCGCTGCTATCTGCGGGCACTTTGCCGATGTACGTGAGATCGTGAAAGTCCATTAAACGAGGAGGAAAAATGATGGAACCATTTCAGACATTTGAAGGGCTTGTCTGCCCGATTGACCGGATTAACGTTGATACCGATCAGATAATACCAAAACAATTTCTTAAAAGGGTCGAGCGTCACGGCTTTGGACAGTTCCTTTTCTATAATTGGCGATTTGACAGCGAGGGACGGGAAAATCCAGACTTTATTTTGAATCAACCTAAGTATGCAAACGCGTCAATTCTTGTGGCAAGAAACAATTTCGGCTGCGGTTCATCTCGTGAACATGCACCTTGGGCCCTTCAGGATTATGGGTTTAAAGTAATCATTGCACCAAGCTATGCAGATATTTTTTATAACAACTGTCAGAAAAACGGTATTCTGACTATTTCACTTGACGCGGATAAAGTGGATAGACTGATCAGTGCCAGCCAGCAGAAATCCTTGCATTTAACAATTAGTCTGGAGCGGCAGACAATAATCGGAAACGGGATTCATGATCACTTTGACATCGATCCGTATCGGAAGGAAATGCTGATTAAAGGCATGGACGATATTGCAGTGACTATGGGCTATGAAGAAGAAATTACCGCTTATGAACAGAAACACGCAATCAAGTCCTGAAAAAATTAATTTGAGGTTCCAAATTGAGATACAAGTAATAGATATTCAGAAAAACATCCATACAGATTCTGTAATTAAGTGATATATACTGGTGTTACTCAAAAAAGTGAGTTTGAAAGGTTGCTCTTACAATGAATATGATCCAACGATTGAAAAACCTACTATCTGAACGTTTGCAGGGACTAGCCGTTTTGTCTTTGTTTATTTTCATTCAATAGTAGGGCATAGCAACCATTTGTAAATTCCATATGGCGCTTGCGTGTCCTTTTCATGACCAGTAAGGGTACAGCTAAGTGCAACCGCTCAAAATCCCATTCGATCATGAATGGGATTTTTTTTAAAGATAAGAAATCTGGCCAATAAAACAGGGTCTTGGATGAGATCCAAAGCGGAGGTGCGAGACGCCTGCGGCAAGCGAGCAACCAGAGCGTCGCCGGAAGAAGACAAAACAATTCGTATCACAGGTTTTTCTTACACCTTTTTGGATTCCATTCCTTAAAAAAGTGACAGTCAGAGAAAAAATTTTCCCTTACGAAGTCTTTCCGACTTTGATTCAAAGTCAGAATGATCAAGGATCAGTAGGATTGTAAGAAGAGCGCTAGAGAAAGAAACAGGGTTTTTAGGTACCCAAAGAGATTGTTTCGAAAGGAAATTAGAATAACCGGATTCGGACGAAAACTCAAAGGAGAGAGTCTATATGAATGCAGAAGGGGTTATCAGCAATCGCAGAGTAAAGAGTCAGAGCAAAATGAATGATGAAGCAATGAAACACTATTCGGAGCGTGAAAAACAACAACTTGAGGTGCGCATTAATAATCTCCCGGTAACTCGGACGATGTACAAAGTTTTTACATTAATTACGCTCGGAATGATGCTGGACGGTTTTGATGTTTATCTAGCAGGAGGCGTGCTTGGCCAACTGGTTCAGACAGGGTGGTCCTCTGTTACCCTAAATGCCGCGTTTATCTCAACAACATTTATAGGACTGTTTATTGGATCAATTGTCACGGGATTTGTTGGTGATTGGAAGGGGCGTCAATTTGCCTATCAAATCAATCTGTTAATTTTTGGCGCAGCATCACTGGCAAGTTTCTTTGCGCCGAATATGACCATGCTGATAATACTCAGGGGCATCAGCGGGATCGGTCTAGGTGCTGAAATTGTGACTGGTTTTGCTTTATTAGGGGAATTTGTTCCGGCACATTCAAGAGGAAAATGGGTAGCAACACTTTCTTTCCTGGCCAATTGTACGGCACCAATGACAACTTTTATTGCTTACTTAGTCATTCCAAACATTGGATGGCGGTGGATGTTTGTCATTGTTGGTGTTTGCTCTGTGGTTGTCTGGTTCTTCAGGCGCAATCTGCCTGAATCTCCAAGATGGTATTTTTCACAGGGTGAATACGAAAAAGCTGAAGAAGTCGTTCATATTTTCGAAACAGAGGCTGAAGAAAAATCTGGGAACCCTTATCAGACCGATTATAAATATGCTGCAAATCAGTATCATCAGATCATGAACAAACAAAGCAGTTTCAATGAAATAATCAATAAAAGGACAGTCATCAGGTTCATCTTAGCTTGTTTTATCCTCGCAGCCATCAATACATCAGTTTATACGTTTGTAACGTGGGTACCGACACTACTCGTTAAAAAGGGCATTACGATCTCCCACTCATTGGTTTTTACCATGCTGATGATGTTTGGTGCGCCGATCGGAGCTTTTGTCGGGCGGGTGACTGTTGATAAAATCGGACGTAAGTGGAATATCGTGGGTGCATTTTTCATGACTGCCATCCTTGGCATCACTTATGCCTTTCAGACAGACTCCGTTTCCATTATGGTGACTGGCTTTTTTATGACAGTTTGCCTGTATGTGCTTATGGCAGTCGGTTTAGCTGTTTATGTTCCGGAACTTTTTCCAACACCGATCCGTCTGCGTACAAACGGAATGGCACAAGCTTTCGGTCGATTATTTACCATTGTCACACCTTATGCCGTCGCCTGGCTGCTCATTAATCAGGGTATGATTAGTATCTTTGTTCTTATGGGCATTTTTCTAGTAATTGTCGCGGTCCTTACCATAATTTGTGGCCCGGAAACAAAGCAGCAGATTTTGAAATGACAGCCGACGCTTTAACAATATGGGCAGAGATGTATTGCCGCAAACGCTGAGCGGAATCAAAGAATCCTGACCGAATAAATAAGAGCAACAGCGATCTAAAACATGCTCCAAATCTCGTGATCCTATTTGAAAACTTGAACTTGACTGCTATTTTTATTGATTGGACGGATTAGTTGAGAAAAGTGTTTTGCTTGACAGTGGACGATAAATAATAGATTTTTATCGTTCATGGCATTTTCACTTTGTTAAAATAGAAATCAATGGAAAGAGAACACATTCAACTTGAAAATTGCTGTGATTACAGATGTACACTGAAATGATCATGCTTTGAAAGCAGCGCTCTGTGAAATCGGCCGTGAGAATGTTGCGTGCATCTATTGCCTGACCGGTATCATTGCGATTGTTCAGGATACCAATGAAGTGCTTGCCGCACTCTTCGGATGTTTCACTGATTAAAAGTTCCAGAGTGACAGTTTATTTTAAAGGTTTTCCACGGCATCCAGTAATCTAAATCAGACATTTAAGGAGGAATCATGAATGTTTCAATTGACAGAGCCATCAATAGAACTGGAAAAAAGTTATAAGGACTACATCAATGAATGGGAAGCGACGGGAGAGGAAATTGTTCCGACTGCAGCGAAAAGGGATGGAAAGAGCTTTGTAGAATTGATTAAAGAGTGGGAGGCTCAAAAAACGGATCAGGTATATGAGCGGGGATGGGTTCCGGCTTCACTGTACTTTCTGATTGATGAAAATAAAAAAATATATGGTGCGCTGCAAATCAGGCATGAATTAAATCAATCTTTACTAAATATGGGCGGGCACATCGGCTATGGAATCAGGCCTTCCGAGCGGCGAAAGGGACTTGCGACCCAAATGCTCTCGCTTTCTTTTGAAAGAGTGAAAAAATTGGGCATTGAAAAAGTGCTGGTCACTTGTGACAAGAATAATATCGGCTCTGCAAAAACGATCATCAAGAATGGTGGTGTTCTGGAAAACGAGGTGGAGGGAGAAGACAGAATAACTCAGAGATACTGGATTAAAATAGATTGAGGGAATTAGGGGATGGCTGGTAACCTTATCGAAAAACGCACCGCAGGGAAAAATTTTCCCTGCAGTGCGTTTTTTTTGATCACATAGTTACCCATTTCTGCTGTCAATTATTTCATCAGAACGGCGATGGATAGTAATTTCAACGGGTCATTGATACCAGTAAGTTCATAAATTGTCTTACCTTCCTGCCACATTACATAATTCTGCCGACTGTCTGTATAGACCTGAATAGTGCCATATTGATGTGGTATCGGCAATGAGTGGATTTCCAAATAAGAAACAACCTTTTTAGCAAGCACGATTCCCTTTGATGCATCTGACGTTGGTGAAAGAGCCATTAGCGTCCAGCGGCCTTCATTCCAGGAAATTCCGGCAGTTCCTGCCCCCGCGTCCGCATACCCCGTAATCTTGTGACCAAGATTAACGGAGCTGCCGTCTGATTTTCCATATTTGTGAAATGAAATTTGTTTTGCGGCTTCGGAACTGCTAGCGTAAGTCGTTGATTTGAGTGTTGCCAGGGTCTGTGCTGCCCCCAGCGATGAATCATTAATTTTGACTGGTTGACCGGTCTGCTTAAAGGATACCGTGTACCCGGATGAAGTCTCATTTACCGTTGCGGAAGCGTATTTGCCTTTTTCAACAGTCAAAGCTCTGGGAAGCAGGACTTCATTATGATTCTTCAGACTTGTCCGTACATCTTTAAGCACTTGTTCTGGCGTACCGGTTTTTATACTCGCAGTACTGCTGCTTGGGCTGCCTGAATTACTGCTCGCTGACGAACTGGTCTGAGAACTGTCGGCCTGGCTCGAAGAGGACTGCTGAGCAGCTGAACTAGAGCCTTGGTTGTCATTTGATGAAGACTGTGAACAACCGGTTATCAGGATAGCGGAAAACAGGACTGAGAGAATGACACTCAGTTTTTTCATGATCTCACCCTCTTTTCTTCAAATTAAACCTGTCCCTCTTTATATTATCTGATAGAAACAGTGGTCATTGCAAGAGTATTTGTTATCATGTACCTGTTCGATATTAGAAAAGCCTTTATGGCTATTGGTGGGACTTTTTCATTGTCAGACTCAACTTCTTGCTGTATTTTATTTACAAAGAAGAGGGGCTGACAATGTATAAAGGAAAGAAAACATTAAGTTCATTGCTGGCACATCAGGCTGAAGCCTTTCCCAACAAGGTGCTGTTTTATTTTCATGGCGAATCTTACACCTATGGCCGCGTCAATGAAGAAGCAGCCCACGTTGCCGCAGCATTAAAAAAACTGGGGATATCCAAGGGGGACCGGGTCATTATTGGAATGACGAATTCTCCTGAAGAACTGATCGCTTTTGCCGCGGTGGCGCGAGCAGGTGCCATTTATATTCCAACACATGCTAAATTCCAAACGAGAGAAATCGCTTATTATTTGAAGGATTCTGAGGCGCGAGCAGTGATCGGAACCCAAGAATTTATTCATAAGGTTGAGGAATGCAGAGGCGAATCAGATAAGCTTCATTTGTTGATTCAGGTTGACGGCAATGCGGAGGGAGCTATCTATTCATGGGCCAGTTTGACTAAAGAGCCGGATACATGGGACGCCGGATCTTCTCCTGATGATCCACTTGCGATTTATTACACTTCCGGCACGACTGGAAAACCAAAGGGTGCGATTCTATTAAATGGCAGGTTTCTGAACAATAGTCTCCGGCTTGGTTCATCATTGCATTATACAGAAAAAGAAGTCACAGTGAATACATTACCTTATACACATGTCTTTGCGCCAATTGTTGAATGGATTCCAATGATGTTTTACGGCAGTCATTTTGTATTGCGCGATGCATTCCATCCGCGCAGCGTTTTGGAAGAGATGAACAAATACAGGGCGACATTTATTGCGGGTGTGCCCGCGATGTTTATGGCAATGCTCGAAGAGATTAAGCGGGCTCCTGATAAGTATGATTTCACAGAGTTACGTTTTGCCTTTGTGGGAGCTGCGCCAATGCCGCTTCAACTGCAAACAGAACTGGAAAATATTATGGGAGCACCGTTCATTCAGGGAAGCGGCCAGACAGAAAGCGGACCGCTTCTAACGCTTGAGCCTCTTGAAAGAACAGAGGGTATACATCCTGGGACGTGCGGGACAACAAAAATATACGAAGACATTAAAACCCGTATTATTGATCAGGATGGGTATGATGTCCCTCTTGGTGACATTGGAGAACTGATCGTTCAAAGCCCGGATATTATGGCCGGTTACTGGAGACGTCCTGAGGAGACCAGGCGAACCATTGTCGACGGATGGCTGCACACCGGGGATCTTGCGCGGGAAGATGAAGATGGCTACTTTTACTTGGTGGATCGTAAAAAAGATATGATCATTACCAGAGGGCAGAATGTTTATCCGGTAGAAATTGAAAATATCATTTACAATCTTACCGAAGTTAAAGAAGTTGCTGTGATTGGTTTGCCGGACTCCATCAGAGAAGAATCAGTGGAAGCTTTCATTGTTTTAAAAGAAGGCCGGACACTGACAGAAAAGCAGGTCAAAGATTGCTGCAGGGACAAACTGACTGATTACAAACGCCCGCGTCATGTTCATTTTGTGGATGGCTTTCCGAAAACCGTATCCGGTAAAATTCGAAAAGCACAATTCAAGAAGCAGCTGCTGGAAAAATTGAACCGGAAATTAAGATGACTTTTGTATGTCACGGTAGGGATGTGGAGTTATGGATCTGATTGTTCGTAAAGCAGTAATGGCAGATATGGAAAGAATAAGAGAAATTGCCGAGATCACATGGGGAGAAACATATAAGGGACTTATCCCAGAAGAAATACAATCTAGATTTCTTGAATTCGCCTATTCGGATCGGAACCTTGAATGGAGAATTGAGCGCACACTCTTTTTCGTAGCTATGGAGGGAAAAAAGCTTGTAGGTTTTGCCAACGCTTCCGTAAGAGATGATTTTGCTGAACTCATGGCAATTTACGTTCTTCCAGACTCCCAGAGATGTGGAATTGGAAGTATGCTGCTGAAAGTGATCACCGAAGATCTTATCGGGATTTCAAAGATGATTGTTGCTGTTGAAGCGGGAAACAAATTGGGTGAGAGTTTTTACCACACGAAAGGATTTAAAGTGGTAGAGGATTGCGAAGAGGACTTCATTGGCTATAAACTGAAAACCAGATGGATGGAACAACACCTTCAGAAATAGGAAATAGCCTGTCACTCGGAGAGGAGAATACTGCAAATGATCAGAGAATACTGCAAAAACGATGAAGAAGGTTGGTTGCGCTGCCGCGTTTTGTCTTTTTTACACACAGCGTATTATGACAACGTCTTGACGAAGAAGGAGTCTTACACTCATCCGTCAATTGAGCTAGTCGCGGTTGAATCAGGGGAAATTGTCGGCCTGATTGATGTTGAATATGAAACGAGGCCAAAGACGGTGTGTACATTGTGCTCTTCCATGGGCGGGATGATCTGGCACATCGCTGTACATCCCGATTTTCAGAGAAAGGGTATTGGCGCACAGCTGCTCCTGGCAGCGGAACAAAAATTGAAAAAGCTCGGCATTTTTGAACTTGAGGCGTGGACAAGAGATGACCCGTGGGTGAACGAATGGTACCAGAAAAACGGCTTTAGAAAAGGCAGCAGCAATCTTCACGTTTTCATTGACGGAGAGGAAGTGGATCGAGCCGTTTGCTCTTCGATCCCAGGGCTGAAGCCCCTTGAAGCTTTTGCTCACTATTCGGGAGAGAATAAAGAAAAAATAAGGAAGTCATTTAACCGAGTATATGAATGCAGGGGGTATTATAAAAAGATAAGATGATGAACAGAGGCATTGCAATTGAACCTTCTGCATCTGTTCAATTTTTGTCCTTTGATAAAAAGACTGAGATACCAGCCAGGATCACAAAAATACCGATCCCTTGCTGAAGGGTGATGCCTTGCCCCAAAATAATATAAGCAAGGATGCATGTACCGATGGGTTCACCAAGTATACTCATGGAAATGGTTGATGTGCTCATCCATTTGATGAGCCAGTTAAAAACCGTTTGCCCCAAAATCGTTGAAATAAGCGCAAGACCTGCAAACCAAACCCAGTTTAGGGTTGAATATCCAGTCAGTGTGAACCCATGGAGTAAAGAATAGGCAAAAAGAAAAATGGCGCTGCTTCCGTATCCAAGAATAGCGTAGGGAACGAGTGACAGATGTTTTCGAAGCCCCTGACCAATAAGAAAATAGGCAGTTATAACACCGGCGGCAATAAACGCGAGAATGTCACCAAAGAGTGCAGTTCCGTTGATCTGAAAATCCTGCCATCCAATAACCACACTGCCGGCAATAGCGAGAAGACCCCCAAATATGGCACGCCGTGTCAATCTTTCTCCGAATAGGAAAAATCCTCCGATGAATGCGAACAGCGGCTGCAAAGTAACGAGAACCGTTGAACTGGCTACAGAAGTGAAGCGTAGCGATTCGAACCAAAGTGTATAGTGAGCGGCGAGAAAAACACCGGATAGTAATCCGAGCAACCACTGTCTCTTTGAAAGGCCTTTTAGTTCCAACCAATTGGATTTTTTTATAATAAGAAAAGGCAGAAGTACGAGGGCAGAAAAAAGCATCCGATAACCGGCGATGATCGTCGAAGGGGCATCGGAAAGCTTGACAAAAATAGCGGACGTCGATAATGCAAAAACGCCAAAAAACAGAAGGATGTATGAGAAATTTGGATTTAAAGATTTCAAAGAAACACCCCGCGAGTTAGTTCATCACAACAACTAGCATACGCTATTGGATCATTGCCGACAATCCTCTGAAAGCTGATACCTGAGGTTTGATTGATACGTGAAGAAGATCGGTGTATATTGTAGACGTAAGTTTTTTTTTACATATTACCAGAGGTGAAAAAAGTTTATGAAATTATCCGTTGTCCGCATGTTGGTTTTTGCTTAAAACGGGAGATTTGCGCCCTTTTTAAGTAAAACTGACAGCAGGATAAGGGAGTTTGTATCTGGGCCAAATCCGGTGGGTGGGTGACACTCCTGCAGTCAGAAACAATAATGACTCAGGGGGATCATCAATGGCTTCACTTTATCAAAATAAAAATTTTGTATTATTGTTCTCAGGCAGGCTGATCAGCAACATGGGCGACAGTCTGTACTATATCGCTGCCATGTGGTTGGCCTATGATTTAGGAGGTTCCTCATTTTATTCGGGGCTTGCCGGATTTCTGACACTCCTTCCTGAATTTTTTTCATTTCTTGCCGGTCCGATTGTGGATCGGGTGGTTCTTAAAAAGGTGCTGATTGTCCCGAATTTAGTTCAGGGCATACTGGTACTGCTTGTACCACTGCTTTATTTACTCCATTTGCTCACGGTTACGGGTGTTTTGGTCATTATGCCACTGATTGCTATGTTCGATCTGTTTCCCTTTCCTGCTGAAAATGCGCTGATCCCAAAATTGATCAGTGAGAAATATCTGGTCAAAGCGAATTCAGCCATGTCCTTTGCTTATCAGGGAACAGATCTTGTGTTCAGTTCCTTAGGTGGGATTCTAATCGCTGTGATTGGAGCGGTAAGCCTGTACTTTATCGACTCTGTGACATTTTTTATTGCCGCTCTCTTATTTGCTCTTTTGCGCCTTGGAAAGAGCGCATCCCTGCAGAAACCAGAAGGAAAATCGCCCTCTTATTGGGCCGATTTATCAGAAGGCCTCCAATTTGTCCTTCATCCATTAATATTGAAGATGCTTTTTCCGTTTCTGATTAGCAATTTTGTGCTGAGCGGGGTGTTGGCTATTTTTCCCGCTTTCTCGAAACAGATCGGAGGTCCCGCTGTTTACGGGATTCTGATGAGCAGTTATACGGCTGGATTTCTGGCTGGAACTCTGCTGTCAGGATTCGTTTCACAAAAATTCAGCATGGGAAAAGCAGTCATTTATGGATATGGATGCTCAGGTATCATGTGGATCCTGATGGATCTGGCGGCACCTCACTCTGTTCCTTTGGCCTGCATCTTTTTAGCGATGGCCAACATTCCCGTTGGCGCAACCAACATTTTGTTCAGTTCTTTTTTTCAGATTGTTCCTCCATCAAATATGATCGGTAGAGTCGCTGCTGTTACTGAAAGTTTGATTGCAGCAGCCATGCCGTTAGGGTCGCTCGCAGGAGGGGTTTTAGCCTCTTGGACAGGAACTCATGCCATCATTATCAGTCAGGGAGTAGTTATTATTTTGATCGCAGTCTATTGGCTGCTGACGAAAAAACTGCGTCAACTGCCGGATATTGATCATCTTAGTACACAATTGCTCGGAATGGATTCTTAAGAATTTATGCAGCCTCTTTTTTTAGCTTGGGGCTGTATTTTTTTTGAATCAATACTCGGTTTGGAATCTATCTATTAAGTACGGAATTTATCGAGACTCACTAGGATATATCGCCCTTCGTCAGGATATATCGCCACTCATGTGGAAATATCGCTCTTCATGAAAAAATATCAATATTCATAGTATCTTTATTATTTAGCAGATCTAATGATAAATGATAAACTCGCCCTTTGTTTTCGCCTTCATAGTGTGAACTTACTGATGAAAAAATATGTTTAGCCACTGCGGATGACTCGAGCATCAGAAAGTCTCGACATTGCTTGTTTGTAATGGCTGGACCGAAAATGAGAAAGTAGTCACGAAGTGCAGCAAGATGTGCATTTTTTGAAAAATGCCCGCATTGATCACAGTACCAGTTACGCTTTTTTCTTATCATGTGAAAGTGGCTGCAGTTCGGGCATTGGACACCCTTAATAATATTTTCAGGAAATAATGACTTCATTGAGGAAAACAGATCGATGATTAACGGACGATGGCTAGCAAGTAGTTGATTCCCTATATCCCGAAGGTTTGAGTGATGAATAAAAGTTTTTGTGTGGTTTTTAATGATCCTGTCCAGTTCTTTTCCGAGGAAGGCTTTTCGGATTATTTTGGCGTGCGAAGGGTCATTGGATCCTTCTATTTGGAGTTGAGCAGGGGAAGTGATAACGACACGACTTTCACTGGGGTAATCTGGAACAATAATGTGATGATCGAGCCATTTTTGAAACTGGTCTTCCAGCCTTTCCGCCTGTAGAAGCGGATCATCAAAAACATCTGTACGTCCGTCAATTTCCCTGGTCATTTGCCACAAGCCATGATTAAGTGTTAGTTTTCCAATGATATTTTTAGCTTCAAGTATCAGAAAAAAACGTGGAGACATGATCAGCCAGTCAATCTGAAAAAATGGATTTGGTCAGGCAAGCGGAGATTGTGAAATAAGAGGAATTCTTTCTCAGGAAGATAATCAAGGAAATACTTTATCGACTGTTCGTCGCGGAAACCAGCCATACTTTTTTTGAATCGGCTTTCTATTTCATTTCTGGCGCTATAGGCAGGGAGGATCCTTTTCAAATAGGCTTCATACTGTTGAATATGGTATGGAATTTTTATTTCTTTACAATACATTCATACACCTCGATTTTTAAGATAATATTTATGTTCTCGCTAAACGGATAAATCTCCTTCCGGTTTTGTGAGAAAAAGGGAAAATTATTGTGAACAATACCAGTAAAATGTTTTACCCCTCCTTCGTACAGAAATATTGCCCTCCGTTAGGTTATTTGCCGAAAACAACATCTTTCAAAGGTGAACTTTTTACAATCTTTCGAACGCAAAACGTTATGTTTCGTCCGAAAATGATTATCTGTTAGTATTAAAGTATTGTTTTTCATCGGGAGGTTTTTCAATGAATGTCGCTGTACACACACTTGGTACGAAGCGCCAGCTCGGGGCAAAACGCCAATTAGTCAGTCTGAGCCTGACTCACTTCTTGAACGATGTCATGACGACAGGCCTTGTTCCAGCACTTTTGCCACTCTATAAAACGGCCTTTCATCTCAGTTATCTGCAGGCCGGAGTGATCCTCTTTGTATCAATGATCACATCCTCTGTTTCGCAGCCAGTATTTGGTCTAATGACAGATAAGCATCCGAAAACCTGGTTCCTGCCAATCGGCATTTGCCTGACTGGATTCGGGCTGACGGCCTCCGGATTTGCACCGGCATACTGGATCCTGCTTCTTCTAGTAGGCTTGTCCGGCATTGGTTCCGGTATTTTTCATCCGGAGGCGATGCGCGGGGCATATATGGCTGCCGGAACCGCCCGTGGAACTGCACAGGCGATTTTTCAGGTCGGAGGAAACTTCGGGCAGGCATGTGGGCCGCTGTTATTGCCACTCTTTTTAATTGCCACTGGACTCCACGGGCTTGGCTGGTTCGCTTTTGCTACATTGGCTGCTTTTGTTCTTGTTTGCTCTGTGATGCCATGGTATAAGAAAAGTTTGATTAAAAATAAGGCTCATCAGGCAGAAATAAGAGGGAAAAATCATCCGGGCGGGCTGATTCTTCTGACCATTGTCGTCATTTTCAGGTCATGGACACAGATTGGTGTTGCCGGATTTCTGCCCTTTCTTTACCTGAATCAAGGCATATCTTTGAAAAATGGTGATCTTATGACCTTTCTTTTTCTGGCAGCCGGAGCTGTGGGCACCTTTCTGGGCGGACGATTCTCCGACAGGATCAGCCACAAATGGCTGATCTTCTTTTCAATGGTTGTCACGATTCCCTTTGCCTGGCTGTTGCCGCATGTTCACGGTATCTGGTCCATTATCGTTCTGTTCATCTTCGGTCTGTTCGTCCTTTCGTCTTTTGCTGTGACTGTTGTCTACGGACAGCTGATGTTTCCGAAAAATATCGGCTTGGTTTCCGGTCTGATGGTTGGGTTTGGTATCGGCGCCGGAGGAATCGGCGCAACACTGATCGGCTGGCTTTCCGACCAGTACGGCGTTTATGCCGTCTTTAATCTTTTTGTGTTTCTGCCATTGTTCGCCGCAATCATTACCTTGTTTTTACCCAGTGAAAAAAGTTTGCGGGAAGCAGAATAAACTTCATATAGTTTCAACCGAATTAAATAAGGCCCTCCAGGGTCTTTTTTTTTGTAAATAAAATCGGAAAAAACTCGTTTGAAACGCCTTTTCAGAGACTATCAGACAAACATATACTGTAACGAACAGAATTGAGGTGACAGGATTGAACCATTATGAGCTTATTTATGGAGGAACAGCGGCACTATTAGGAGCATTGATTACTTATCTGTTCGGAAACTGGAATCCGTTATTGGGCATTCTGATTACCTTTGTTGTGATTGATTATATTTCCGGATTGACTGCTGCGGCATATCTCGGCAAACTGTCCAGTACTGTTGGATTTCAGGGAATCGCCAAAAAAGGAATGATTTTCTTTATAGTCGCTGTGGCCCATTTGTCGGATCAAATTATCGGTCTCGACCACATCGTGATGAGCGCGACCATTTATTTTTACCTGGCAAATGAGCTGATCTCAATTGTTGAAAACGCGGGAGAGATCGGTTTGCCGGTTCCTGACCGGATTAAAAGCATGATTGAGGTACTGAAAGAAAGAGGGGGACAGAATGATCATCCAAAAGATCATTGACGGTGCCGAGTCCGGATCACGGTTGTATCGGGAAGAAGCTTTTCTGAAGAAATAAACCGGAAGAGATTAACTCTTCCATTTTTATTTCTTCAGAAAAAAATCCCCGCGCCTTGCGCAGGGATCATAACAGACCATTATTTCTGCAGCTCCGGCTGTTTCTGCGATCCATTGTTTGCCACAAGCTTCATAATGAGACGGGCGATCGTCTTATGTTCGTTCTCATCAGCAACACTCCACAAGTCTGAAAGAAGTCTTTCCTGTTCATTTTTCGGATCGACATGTTCGGCAAGATACCCGCCAATCTTTGTTGCGAACTCATTAATCGTCTCGGAACTAGCACCAACGTTTTCCGCTCGGTGCATCTGATCAGCCAAAAAATCCTTCCATTGATCCCAGTTATTCAGCAATGACATTTTAAAATCCTCCCTTGGTTGAAATACAAAATTAGCCTGTATTTAAAGCTGCCATTTTATTCATGAAATAAGAAGAATCACTTGATCATTCATCTTTTTTTGCACTAAGCTAAATGAACACAACAAGAGAATCTGCTGGAGAGGTGTATTGAAAATGAGAAACAGGGGATCAGTCATTATCGGCAAAGTCCTGCAAGATGGCAATCTGTATTTTTACTCGGCAGAAATCACGAGTGGGGTATTCGGAAGTGGGAAGGGTGATGAGTATACAAATCCGAAGAAAGAAAACGGATCATACGAACCGATATGGATCGACATCGAAAGGCTTGAAGACCTGAATATATATCCACGTGAAATAGCTGAAAAAATTTTGCGGAAATTTAGACGCCAATAAAAATTTGATGGCCACTTCACAGAATAGTTTTAACCACCGCAATTACAGCGTAGTCGTTTTGCAAAAAAAGAAAAAAGCGAGAAAGACCCCTTCTGACCAGTTCATCTTTCCCGCAAGATTTTCAATCGGATCAGAGAAAATACAGATTATCCATCCGCCCTCTTCTTTAATCAGTCTCGATTATTCAGTCACTAGTGGCCAAGGTTCACACTATTATTAGGTATCCAGTGCTCCAGCACGATGAGAAACGGCACCAGCAAAATTAAAGCAGAAATAAAAACAAGAAACAGTAAGGCAGCAAGATGTAGGCTTAACGCCAGTCCTGCCAGAATGGGCCCGAGAATAGAGCCGAGCTGCCAGGATGCGTTTATCATACTGTTATACCGGCCTCTTAGGTTCTCAGAAGCGAGGTCGTTAACCAATGCGGGGAGACTCGAAAACAGGAGCGTTTCACCCACAGCTGTGATGGCAAATGAGAAGAAGAAACCTATAGAAGCAGGAGTTGGCTTGAGAAAACCTGAGATAAAGATCATTAAGTATGCTGTGGCAAAAATTAATGTGGCAATCCCTATGACACGTGTCCTTCTTACATGTTTGACCAATCTTAGGATAAAAAGCTGGCCCAACACAATGACCATGCTATTAATTCCAAAAGCGTCACCAATAGTATTTGCCGGAACATGTGCTTGAGCCGTGCTCCATTGCGGGAAAACGGTTGATGTTATGCCGGTCATGACCAGAGCAATCGTTAAGTAGCAAAATGAGAGAACACTAAGGACCTTGCCATTGGCTCCGAATTGATAAGATGAGAACGGAGACCTATGCTTTTTTCGGTGACGGTTCAGTCCATTTTGATGATCGTTTAAAATCCATTTCTGACCGAACAGGGCAAAAAGGATGAAGGTTGCTGCATCCAGCAAAAAAATGAACTGAAAGGAGAAAACGGAAAGTTTATTCACCACAATGCCGCTAGTTGCCGCACCGAGCCCTGATCCAAGATTCTGCAAAGCAAAAGCGACACCAAAAATACTGGCTTTTTGTGCTTGACCGGCAGAATCAGCTAATATAACCGACAAAGCATTCCATGCACCCGCTGCGCCGGCTCCTGATAAAAAAGCTGCGAGAAATGCGATTTCTTCATTGAAAGTAAAAGCAAATAGTATTCTCCCGGCGGCATCGAGAATCAGAGCAGACAGGAACACCTGTTTTTTCCCCACAAAGTCAGCCATAAAACCCGAAATTGGAATAGACAAAACGCCTGCCATACCACTCGCGCCGATGATCATTCCGGACAGGTTAAGTGGAATGTCCCGCAATTGATACAGATAAAGGAAAAGATAAGGCTCTGTCATACCTGTTCCAATAAGAGAAATCGTATACCCCGATAGAATCCACCGGATTCTTTTTTCAAAAGAAGGAAGAGCAAGCTTTAATCTAAACAAGTGATCACCTGTATTCTGTTTATTGACATCTGCTTTCTATTTTATTGATTAATCCTGACATCTTCTGTCATGTATCAATGCTATACTGGTAAAAAAAGTGATTGGCGGGATTCCATGCGCGCTGACAGATTGTTGTCTATTCTCTTGTCTTTGCAGACGGAAGGAATAATGTCTGCGAAGACGCTTGCTGAGAAGCTGGAGGTTTCGGAGCGAACCATTTACAGGGATGTTGATGCTTTGAGTTTTTCGGGCGTTCCGATTTATGCAATCAGAGGGTCGCACGGTGGTTTTGCCTTGGACAGACACTATCATTTTGATGTGGCAGGCCTTACCCTGCCTGAAATTAAGCAGCTGTTGATCGGGCAGTCACCGGGTCCGCTTACTGATCTGGGAATCGAATCGAAGCAGACAATAATCGATAAATTGATTATGAATTTGCCTCATTCTTATCGGAATGAAGCCCATCAATTCAGCAAACGAATTTATCTGGACCCAAGCAATTGGTTTGAAGATCATGATGAGGTTCCGAGTTTAGTCTCGATTAAAAAAGCGATTGAAGAGAATCGATGGATTCACATCAATTATCAAAAAAGAAAGGGTGAAATCATTTCAAGAGAAATCGCGCCATACGGCTTTGTTGCTAAAATGGATTCTTGGTATCTGATCGCAAAGCGGAGAGAGCAAATGCGGGTATATCGCGTGTCACGAATTCACGCGGTACAATTTACGGATCAGGTGTTTTTGTTTCCTGAGAACTTTAATATTGGTCATTTTTGGACGAAGTGGTGCCATGAGTTTGAAATGAGCCGCCCCAGTTATTGGGCAGTACTTAGTGTCGATTCAAGTGTTCTGCATGATCGGTCAATAAATGGGGGCTGGACATATAGAGAGGAAGCTCAGGATGATGAAGAGGGCAGGAAAGTCATTCGTATTCAGTTTGAAACCCATGAGCAGGCTTTGAGGGATATTTTAAGTTTGGGTTCGAAAGTAAAAGTGATTGAACCGGCTTCTTTGCTTGAAGCGGTTCGTAAAACGATCAAAACTTTGGTCGGCATGTATTAAATTCTGGACCTGCAGCGTCCTAATGTCAGAAAGATTAAATTAAAAAAATAAATCATTCGGATTGTTATAAAAATGTAAACGTGGTCATTTTGTCCATCTGATAAGATAATTTCATAAGTCATTGGTTTCGGTCACGGGATGAAATCCTTGGGAGGTATATTTCATGAAGAAACCGATCATACCGGTTGCCATTGCCGGTGGAGTTATTTTATCTGGAATAATGAATGGTCATGAAGCGATCGCTGCCGTAAATCCTGTGGATCTGGCGGAGCATTATATCCATACACCGTATCAATGGGGTCAGAATGATTGCTCGGGATTTACAAAGATGGTGTTTGCTCAATTAGGTATCAATTTACCGCACAGTTCGGTCCTGCAAGCTACCTATGGCATACCGGTCAGCAAAGGGAACCTGAAGCCAGGGGACCTTGTTTTCTTTAACACCTCAGGAAGAGGAATTTCTCATGTGGGAATCTACGTTGGTGGAGGATGGATGATCAGCGCCGAGTCTGTGGAAACCGGGGTGCGTGAAACACGTGTTTTTGGTGAAGGATCGGCAAGTTACTGGGAGCAACGATTTGTCACCGGGCGACGATTGGAGGGAAATACTAGCAGCGCAAAGACATATGTCAGAGCATCCAAAGAGGAAGCAACGATGAACGTTTCTCTCAAAAAGCAAAAACCTGAATTTCAGAAAACAGTCAATGAAGATTTCGAAAAGGAGACCTATACCGTTGCAGAAGGTGATACTCTTTCGGAAATCAGCCTCCGTGTCCACGTTTCAGTCCTTGATCTTCAATCAATGAATCAGCTGCTTTCTGATGCGATCAGTCCAGGTCAAGTGATACGAATAAAGTCCTCACCAATTGCTGCCTCTTCACTATCTGAAAAAGCCTGGTTCCTTGATTTGGCTTCTCATGAAGATCCATCAGATCATAAAATCGTCAGAAAAATACCGGTTAGTTCGAGTGTTAAAAAAGGTGAAAAAACTTTGTGGGCGATTCTGGCACAGAAAGGCATTACAGTAGTAAAATTTCAAGTACTCAGCCAACTGGCTCCCGTCTCACTTTTTCCCGGTCAGAAATTATATTTCAGATAAGTTCTCTTTTGTAGGGAGATCATCAAATGTAAAACAATGACTGACTGGGGCATCAAGAAACGTTGCAGAGATAAACAGTCGAATGAAGGTGAACGAGGATCGCCTGATGCCCAAAGAATGTATTAAAGCACGGCTATTCCGAAAAGAGCCGGATTTTGATAATGAATTGGATTTACGAAAAAAAGAAGCGATTCAACTGATTGCGATAAAAAACGGCAGATAAACAAAGCTCAAAATGGTTGTAATCGAAACGACCAGAGAAATCGTTTCAGTATCACCGCCAAACTTTTCCGCCAACGTAACGGTATTGATTGCGGCAGGCATACTCGCTTCGACAAATAAAACAGATGCAAGCAAACCATGGATTCCGAGAACAAAAAGGACGAGTTTAGTTAGCAGAGGGACTATTGCCAGACGAAGGATAACACCCAGCCATACTTTCGGGGATTTGAGACCTTTCAGTTTGGTTGTGCTCAGCTTAATCCCCAGTATCATCAGAACCAGAACGGGATAGGCTGTTCCCAGCATTTGTACAGCGGTTTCCATTCCGCCAAAAAGTCGGAAATGAAACAGATCGAGAAGGATGCCGGCGACGCACGCATAAATAAGCGGCGCCTTCAGTATATGGATCATTGCCTGTTTGCCATTCAGCTGCGAACGGGATGCGATATACATACCGAGTACATTAACGAGAATAACCTGTCCAACCACATATACTGCTCCCAAAGCAAACCCTGCACTGCCAAAAGCGAGGAGCAGAACAGGCAGCCCGTAATTGTTGGCATTGCTGAAGAGTGTGGTCAATGTGAGCCCGCGTTTCTCATTTTCTGAAAGGTGGGCAAGCTTGGCTACGACGATCGCCAGCACCCATAACAAGACAGTCATAACGATTGAGAACAAAAAAATATGAAGTATATTTTCCCCCTGAAGATGGGCGCCGGACAGAGCATAAAGAATAAGAGCGGGAGCCATGATGTACAGGCTGATATCAGCCAGCAATTTGGTGTCGACAGGCCGCCTTTTCTGAAGAGCGAACCCGCAAGCGCAGATGATAACGATTGGAATAGTGATCGACATCAGTAATTTTAAATAAGCAGACATTCAATCCCTCCAGGACACTGCAACAGTTAATGCCATTGAAAATTTTTTTGTGGAACTTCCCTTATCATATCATCCAATTGTAAATGGCCGGTTGGATTTGCCTGACTTTTTTTGCATAGTAGAATAATCCCCGGATTTCAATCGTTTTTGAACACCTTACTCGCATTTGTATTCCATTTTAAGAAACTCAAATGTGCTACCATTTGTATCTTGCATAAAAGTATCAACATCTTTAAATCCAACTTTTCTATAAACCTTTATAGCTCTTTGATTAAATGTTGCAACGGATAAAGTTATTTTTTTAGGTTCATATTTTGATTTTACAAAATCCATAGCAGCCATTAAAAATTCTTTTCCTAGACCTCGCCCAGTAAGTATAGGCTCCATTCCTAGGCCAACTTCAAAAGCAGCATCATCTATTTTATCGACACTAAGAAAAGCGATTAATTCATTATCGTTTGTAACAGCAAACGTTGAATTTACTCGCATTTCCGGATTCAAAAATTCATTTAAATCTTCTTCATCAGCCTCCATATCATAGAATGAATAGTCACCTTCATAATGCCAGTTAAACGCGATATCTTCAGCCTATTCTTGCGATATAATACGAAACGCGTACTTCATCACAAATCCCCTTCCTTTTCCTGCAAGCTTAAATTCAACAATTGGTCATATCGTGAACTCAAATAAGCCAAGTGTATCATAAGCCTCGATAATTGGTAAAAAGTTTCTTGTTTTCCGTTTAGAAGTTTTTTTGTGAAACGGAACTTTTTTGAAGGAAGCACAATAAGCATCGGAATTATTTTCACGGCTCTTTGTCAAAAAAAGATTGACATGTATATCGTTTGCCGATACAATTTTTATATCGATAGACGATATATCGGCAAACGATAAGTTCTTGGTTAGCGGTTCATGTTGATTGAGCGGAAGGTACTTGTGAAATTAGTGAGCCAAACAAGTATACGAAGCGAAAAGCAACTGACACGTTTAACAGAACAAAAATATAAGTTTCTGTTTTAACACGAACAAAGCGTTGAACTATAACGTTTTAATTCTCTTAATCAGAAATAATGGGGAAGGGTGATGGTATGACATTAACGGTTGAGCAATTGACTAAGAAGTTTGATCATTTTACCGCTGTCGATCATTTGAGCCTTGAAGCAGAGAGCGGCAAAATTTTCGGACTGATTGGCCAGAACGGCGCGGGCAAGACGACCACATTCCGAATGATTCTTAAATTGCTTGTGCCTACGGACGGAGTCATCAAATGGGGAGGGGAAACTGTAAATACTCTGGACAGGGATATGATCGGTTACCTTCCTGAAGAACGGGGTATGTATCCAAAGATGGCTGTGGAAGACCAGATTATTTTCTTTGGCAGGCTCAGGGGTAAAAATAAACGTGACCTGAAAAAAGAAGCGGATTATTGGATCGAACGATTTGGCCTTTCGGATAAACGGCGGGCACTGACTGAAACACTATCTAAGGGGAACCAGCAAAAGGTTCAGCTGATTGTGAGCATGATCCATCAGCCTTCACTTCTGATACTCGATGAGCCGTTCAGCGGGCTCGATCCTGTCAATGCCGAATTGCTGAAGAAAGCCATACTTGAGCTAAAAGAGCGGGGAGCCACTATTATTTTTTCAAGTCACAGAATGGATCATGTTGAAGAGCTGTGCGATCATCTTTGCCTTCTCCAAAAAGGGAAATCACTGTTCAGCGGAGCCATTCACGAGTTGAAATCCCAGTTTGGCAAGATCAATCTGACACTCCGTGGCCCATTTATGGAGGCGCAGCTCGCCAAAATGCCCGGCGTGCTGTCAGTTTCCTGTCAGAATGACACGTTTCGGCTTTTGCTCTCCAATGAGCAGGACGCAAAGACTATTTTTAATGAAGTAACGAAAAATGGCTTTATTGAACGATTTAGTCTTGACTACCTCTCCCTGGAAGATATTTTTAAACGAAAAGTAGGTGATGGGAATGTCTAAGTTCGCGATTCTCTTTTCACAGTCATACTTTAGCAAATTGAAAGCCAAATCCTTTATTATCACAACACTGATCTTTCTGTTGGCCATTCTCGCGCTGTTTATGTGGCCGACAATCAGCAGCTGGTTTTCATCCAATGACCGTCCGCTAAAAATTGAGATTGTAGACCGTACGGGTCTCAACGCCGGACTGTTGATGAAGGGAAACAGCAAGATAAAATATAGCCTCTTTTCAGGCAGTCTGGCCCAGTCTGACCAAGCAGTGAAAGACAAGAAAGCGGATGGCGTACTATTACTGACTGCTGCAAATGGCGTTCAACTTCAGGCTCAGATGCGTACAGCAAGTGGAGCATTGACACTCAATGATCAGCAGCTGATTGGTCAGCAGCTCCAAACAGCGAATCAGCTTTTCACAATCCAAGGATTGAAATTGTCCCCGGAGCAGGCGCAACGCATTTTGACGGCACACATTTCTCTGGAACAGAAGACGATCAATAATGAGTCAAACGGCAAATCAGCTGATCATAAAACTCAGGCCGCTTTTATCTCCTATGGCATTGCGTTTTTCATTTATCTTTTTGTTATTTCCTACATGTCAATGATCTCATCGGAAATAGCGGCTGAAAAGGACTCCCGAATTATGGAAATCATCATTTCCAGTTCATCGCCGGTTGCCCACCTTCTTTCACGCACCACGGCTATTCTAGCGCTGGGATTCACTCAAATCTTCATACTATTCGGATCTGGACTGATTATGGCTTATTCTTTTGACGGAGGCAAGTACTGGCATCTCGCCGGGGACGCCATTACAGTTGTCTCTTCCTCTTATCTTATTTTTGCGCTGCTTTTCTTTATACTTGCCTGCATTCTTTATACACTGCTTGGCGCCGTCCTTGGATCACTGGTCAGCAAGGTTCAGGATGTCGGTCAGGCGATTATGCCTGTCACCATGATTCTGATGATCGGTTTCTTTATCGCAATCAGCGGATTAGGTAATCCGGACACACTGCTGATCAAGATTTTTTCATATATTCCATTTACGGCATCCATGATCATGCCAATGCGCATCGGCGCAACAGAAATGGGCATCTGGGAGGCGGTCCTTTCGCTTGTGATTCTCGCAGGGACGATTGTATGGCTGTTCCAGTTTAGCCTGAAATTCTATCGCGGTTCCGTGCTCACATATACATCAGGATCCTTCTTTAAAAAAATGAAACAGGCCCTTTCATTATCCAAATAAGAACCGGTCCTTGATGTTCGAAATGATTAGCAGCCAAAGGGAGCACGTAATGGCTCTCTTTTGGTTTATAATAATCCGGAATGTTTACATGGGAAAATGATCGAGGTGACGATCCATCGCATTGCACCATCAGATTTAACACAGTCACCCATTAAGAAAGGAGTGTATTGGTTTGCCTGAAAGCAGCGAACGAGGGGCATTGACAGAAGCCGTCTTTTACATTCTTCTTTCACTCTATACACCCATGCATGGATATGGAATCATGCAAAATGTGAAACAGATGAGTCAAGATCGCGTGGATCTTGGTGCCGGCACGCTTTATGGAGCGATTAACACGCTGCTTCACAAAGGGTGGATTGAGCCGGCGGCTACTTCCGGTTCATCGAGGAAAAAAGAATACAGGATTACACGCTTGGGGAAATCCACGGTTCTGGAAGAATTGGAACGATTAAAAGAATTACTGGCAAATGGCGAAAAAATTGTAGGGGAGGATCCAAAATGAAACGCGTCATTTACAGAGCCTTCTGGGATTATGAAAAAGAAGAGAAATGGCTGAACACGATGGCTGAAAAGGGTTGGGGACTCGTTCGCTACACTTGGTGCCGCTATGTATTTGAAGAAAGCGCCAAGGGCGAGTATATCTACCGAATTGAATTATTGAAGAAGAGGCCTTCACACCCGGAAAGTAAGGACTATCTTCATTTTCTTGAAGAAGCAGGGATCACATGCATCACAACGTATATCAGTTGGGTCTATTTAAGAAAAAAAGCTAGTGAAGGCGGATTTAATTTATACTCAGATGCAGAATCCCGAATGGAACACTACAAAAGAGTGAACAGAATCTGGATCATTTTCGGATTTATTGAAGGGCTCATCGGGTTAGCCAATATTCTCCTTGGAATAATGAATGGGCAGGCAGATTACCAATCAAGACTATTGAATGTTGGTTCAGGTCTGGCGGCTCTCGTGATCGCGGTTTGTTTTGCTAAGTTCAGTCTGTCGCTCTTCAGGAAGATTAATCGATTGAAGTCTGAGAGGATGATCCGGGAATAAGTAAAATTAATCTGTTCAGCTATTACAATAAGATTGAACATATTTTGCGAGTACTCTTTGCGCTAGATGTTAATGCCTTAGCGTACAGAATCAAAAAAGGGATTGCGCGATTAAAGGAGTGTTATCGTTAACAGAGACATGGTTTGAAGGAGAGGGAAAATGTTTCCAGAACATTCAAATACCATTTGGGGTACACATTGCGGCGAGTGTGGCAATGAATGCAGTGTTCTCCAAAATACGCATCATCCGTGGGATCGTACATCATTCACAATAAAACTTGAGTGTCTAGCCTGTGGACATGAAGTGACGATTGATCAGAAAGCAGCTGAAGACTTCTATAATCAAAAAATTTATTCATATTTTACAGGTTTGTCTGGCCATGTGATTGATCTGGGCTGTGGCAGCGGATTTTTGAGCCGTTTCCTGCTTCAAGAGGATCGTATTGAAAGAATTTATGGATTGGATAAAGATACGGACTGTCTTCAAGCGACCCAAGATCTCGCGGAAACAACAAAGAAATTCAAGTTTATTCAATCTGACTTGAGTGAGATCAGCCTTCTGTTTCCGAAAAGAAGCATTGATTTCTTTGTCAGCCGGAATGTCTTCATGTTTATCGAGGACACCGACCGTTTCTTTGATGATGTGTCAGCCTTAGTGAATAAAGGTGTTCTTCAGATGGGCTGGTACATGAAAGAGAATCAAAGGATGAAAAACAAAGTGGAGCCGCAGAAAATCGCAGAGAACTATAAAAAAAGAGGGTGGCAGGTCACTCTTGAGTACTTAGATTGGTACAAAAGCGGTTATTTCATTAAAGCTTGGCGCTCTGACTTTGATAGAAAGATGGAGGCTGAAAGGTGAAAAAAATATTGTTCTTCGTCTATCCGCACTTTGCTGATTTTGAAATTGCGCACACGTTATTCTTACTCCGGAAACTGGGAAACTCTGAAATTGTTACTGTTTCCATAGATGGAAAAGCAGTTGAAAGTCTTGGAGGACTTTTTGTTCAAGCGAAATATGCCTTGAACGAGATTGAAGTCGATGCATTTGACTTAGTCCTAGTTTCCGGAGGCGATGGTGTTGATCAACTCATAGATAATAGCGCTGTTGTAAAAATGTTTACAAGTGCTCATCAATACCATATTCCAATTGCTGCGATGTGCGCTTCTGCTCTATTAATGGCTAAAGCCGGAGTGCTGGATGATAAAAAATTTACCTGTCTTCCGCATACATATCGCAACCACAAATCGCTCTTCAAAAATTCGATTTACACCGGAAATGATGTTGCGATCAGCGAATCAATCATAACAGCCAAAGGCACTGCATTTGCAGAGTTTGCCGTTTCAGTATGTAAGCTCATTGGTCTATTGAGTGATGACAAGCAATACAGTTCGATGCTGAACTTTTGTAAGGGAATAACTGAGCGTTCATAAGAATACTGCCCCGTTTGGTATGTAAAAAGGAATGAATCAATAGGCATGATTAATTCAAAGCTTTTGCAAAAGCGTCGATCCGATCATCATAAAATTCGTCAGTACTCACTTTATTTCCTGTGACTTTGCTCAATATCATCCGGTCTAAGAAGCCCATTTTCTCATAATTAAGGGCATAGCCCAAAACATCCTTAGCAATAGCTTTCTTATACAGCGATTCCGGATAATTGTTTTTCAATTCGTCTTGTCTGGTTTTTTCATCTGGATGCCCGGCGCAGAGAAAGAGGGCTGTTTTCTTAGTCAGCAGCTCTTCAAGATGCCCAGTGATATAATGCGACAGCTTTTTTTGAATTCTTCCCATATAAATGGAACCGCCGAGGATGACCGTTTCATATGAATCGAGCGGGGGGACATTGTCTTTCATCACGTTGAACAGTTCACAATCTTGTCCCATGACTTTTTTCAGACGTTGAGCAACTTCTGCCGTACTGCCGTATTTTGTCGCATAGATGATTATCTTTTTCATTACGTTCATCTTCCCCTTTTTTCAATAGCGTTCACGATCAGTTCAACCGTCTGGTTGATCAGACGTTGCTTTTGTTCCTCGTTCACATGCTCAATCATCATCCTCAAAGACAACCCAAAAAGAGTGCTCCAAATCACTTGAACAATCGTTTCCACATCTGAATCACTGCGCTCGGAAAGACTGCGAAGTTCCCTCAATGCATGGTAGAGCATTGCCAAGGCAGGCCGTTCAGTTGCAGCGCCTTTGTAGAGCACAGCTGAACGAACAAGCATAGCCGGCGCATCGCTTAACATGACTTTTTTATACAAGTCTCCCATTTCAATTGCTAAATTGATGTAGCTTGCGATATTGCTCTTCAAAGCCTCGCCCAGTGACTCCCTTGCAACCGGATGAGCGGATAGAGTATCAATCATTCGATCATAGTCTTCAGTGATTAACTCTTCGACGATCTGCTCCTTGCTGTCGAAATAGTGATAGATCGTAGCTGGGGAATACTCGATTAATCGGGCAATTTTTCTGATTGAAATGCCTTCTACATTTTCTTCGCGTATCAATTTTCTTGCAGCGCCAAGTATCTTTCTCCGCATGTCCATTTTCTCTTTTGCTTTTCTTTCTGAAATACCTATGATGGAACATCTCCAAATTTAAACGGTGATAAAAAAGTAAACATCGTTCACTATTTGCTTCTAATATATCGGATAATTAGTTTTTGGTCAAGTCAGAAGGAGACTTTTATGTACGAAGCAGAACAAAGCCTAAATATAATGCGATCCCCCAAATGATAAGTGCTGAAACTTTGTTGATCAGAACGAGTGACCTGCTGCGGCTAGCCAATCGTTCTGTAAGAAAATGCCCTGCAAGTGAAAGTCCTGAGAACCAGATCCATGAGACAGTCGCACAGGAAGCGGCGAATGCCCATTTTGTGCTTCCAGAGTAGTGGAGGGCATTCGTGCCGATAATCCCAATCGTGTCCATAACCGCGTGCGGATTGAGCAGTGAAACGGAAAGAGTGAACAGAATTTGTTTTTTTATGGAGAGACGCTGACTTTGATTCTTTTTGTCAGCCGAGGGATTTTTCCATATGGTCCAGCCGATCAGAATTAAGAAAATAAGTCCGATCACTAGAAAAATGTTCTGAAGCAAAGGGAATGAGCGAATCAGTAAAGAAACGCCGGCAACGGCAAGAAAAATGAGTAGTGTATCTGAGAGGGAAGCAGCTAGGATGGACGGCAATGCTTCCGTAAAACGTTTCGAACGTGCCCCTTGATTAAAAATAAAAATGTTCTGTGCACCAAGCGGCAGAATCAAACCTAATGCGAGAAAAAAACCGTGAATGATTGCTGGTAACATCGAATAAGCCTCCCGAGACAATTAGATCCATTCGTACTTCTCTATTTTCCTGAATTAACAACCGGAAGTCACCAGCCAAATTATCAAAAATGAACCAGCCAAACTGTGCTATCATGGATAAAAAAGTAGCATACGTTTTTTTTAACCAACCAAACTATTGAGCGAGAGGGGTATACGTAATGATTCTGGACCGGCAATCATCTGTTCCACTGCACGTGCAAGTAACAGATTACATAAAAGAAAAGATTCGAACCGGCGAATGGGTGGTTGGCAGTAGGTTACCCTCACAGCGAAATTTGGCGGAAGAATTGTTGGTTAACCGTAGTACGGTGATAGCAGCCTTTGAGGAGCTTGCCGCGCAGGAATTGATTGAAGGAAATCGCGGCGGCGGTACAATGGTTGTAAACAATACATGGGGGCTGATGGCAGGAAAACAAATGGTTAATTGGGAAACATATGTGGAATCCGGTCAATACAAACCCAATTTACCCATGATTCGGAAAATTAATGAAGCCGAATTTGATCCCGCCATCATTCGTATAGGGACAGGCGAACTTAGTCCCGATCTTTTGCCTTCCGATACATTTGCTGATTTGCTCAGAAAAACGCCTGCCCAATCACTCGCTCTGGGTTATCAGGAACCCAAAGGCGATTTACATCTCCGGGAACAGGTTTCTCAATATTTGAAAGGGATTGGCATTGCTGCCGGTTCTTCATCGATTCTTGTCGTCTCGGGAGCACTTCAGGCTTTGCAGCTGATTTCGAACGGATTGCTTGACCGTGGGTCGGCCATTATGCTGGAAAAGCCTTCTTATTTATATTCTGTTCATGTTTTTCAATCAACAGGCATGCGTTTTGTCAGTTTGCCAATGGATGCGGAAGGCCTGCATCCAGGAAAATTGGCTGATTATAAGAGAGAATATCATGGGACGACTGTCTACACCATCCCGTCTTTTCACAATCCGACTGGAACGCTTATGAGTGAAAACAGAAGGAGACAGTTGCTTTCTGTTTGTGAGAAAGAACGTCTGCCGATTATTGAGGATGATGTCTATCGTGATCTTTGGTTCGAAGCGCCGCCACCGCCTGCGTTGAAAAGTAGGGACAAGACCGGGAATGTGCTCTATATTGGCAGTCTTTCAAAAGTACTGAGCCCAGGACTCCGAATCGGCTGGATTGTGGGGCCGCAACCGGTCATTGATCGGCTGGCCGACATTAAAATGCAAAGTGACTATGGCGCGAGTTCGCTGTCACAATGGGTGGCCGGAGAATTTCTGAGAACGGGGTTATATGAGAAGCAAGTTTCTTTGGTTCGGGAGCAATTGAGAAAAAGACGCGATGATCTGATTGATTTGCTGCATACTTATTTCTCAGATATTGGAAGATGGCGTGTTCCCAAGGGGGGATTCTACATTTGGCTGAATCTAGTTCCAGCGATCGATCCACGGCAATTATTTGAACGGGCTTTGAAAAAAAGCATTTTGCTTAATCCAGGGATATTGTATGACCGCGGTGCACGGCAATATTTACGTTTATCTTATGCCTACGCTTCACAGAAGGAGATGGAGCAAGCCATCCGCATTTTGAGAAAATTAGTGATTGAATCGGGAAGATAAGATTCAGTACTTGTATATAATTAATAATTATACTAATATCTAATTAGACAATTGATAAACATCCTAGAGGTGCTACAATGCAAATTAACCGAATCGTCGAATTTCATAAAGCACTGGGTGATTTAACGCGAATTCGTATTATTGCCCTGCTACAGCAGGGACCGCTTCATGGCCAGGCGATTGCCGGAAAACTTTCTCTTAAGCCACCAACGATCACCCATCACATGGCGAAATTACGTGAAGTAGGCTTGATCAAGGAACGTCGTGATAAAAACACCATTTATTTTTCACTTGACACTAAGGCTCTGGAGAGCAGCACCCAAGCCATTTTATTCTTGGGTAAAAAAGAGGGGGATTCCGAAATGTCAGTTACAGAAGCAGAACGGGCAGCTATTCTCAGCAACTTTTTTACACCTGAAGGCAAGCTGAAGAACATTCCGGCACAGCGTAAGAAAAGACTGGTTATCTTATCCCACATCATTAAAGGACTCGAATTTGGGAGAATCTATCCGGAAAAAGAGATCAGTGAATACTTACAGCAATTTCATCCGGATTATGCGACACTGCGCAGAGAACTAATTATCACTCAGTTCATGTATCGAAAAAACGGTGAGTATGAGCTGAACCCGAGGGAATTGTGGGATATATGACCCAACAATCATTAAAAAAGATGAGGAGGTTTATAATGGAAGGGATCAACTACCAGACTGATTGAGAATGCATTCCGAACGACGTTCAGAAAGCGTCTCATTGATTGATAGTGATCCTCGGACTTTTCTTCAGCTTTTTTCTGAAACGAAGCGGCTGCCAGTAAAGAAGGCAGCCGATGTGTGAGATACACGATTATAGATTTTTGAGAGTAAAATAAGGTAGAGAGATAACCACGTACTACGTTTCCGCCTTATTGTTACTCCTCATTCCATCTGCTTATTGCTTAAATTCTTCCCTTTTCCGGAGACTGTCTTTCACGAATTGCTCTGCGGTCAGATAGGTTTCTGTATAACCGAGCCGATTGCCCAGCTGAGTGACATGCGGTGGTTCAAGATATGCCCTCCGGACTGCCTCGGTTTGTGAAAAAACAGATTTTGTGTCGTTATCCATGGTGACTTTGCCGTTTTGAAAGACCAGAGTTCTCGTAAATGTCTCCGCGACAAAGTCCATATCGTGAAGTATGGAAATGACAAGCCGTCCCTCACCCTCAAGCTTTCTGACCAGCCCTTGAATCAGCTGTTTGCCGTAATCATCCTGTGCAATTGTTGGTTCATCAAGTAATACAATCTGGGTATTCATAGCCAGAATAGAAGCAATGCTGATCAATTTGCGCTCTGAGAACGAGAGGTCATAGGGATTGTCGTTTACTTTGTTTTCGAGTCCGACCTCTATCAGAGCCTTTTTCGTGCTTTCATCTGCCTCGTCTTCGGGAATCCCAATGTTATGCGGGCCGAAAATAACTTCGTCGTATACACTGCTTTTGAAAATCTGGTCACCGGGGTTCTGAAACACCAGTCCAATGTGAGCAGCAAGTTTGGCGACACTGATTTCCTTAGTGTTAACGCCATTGATCAGAATATCACCGGAAACAGGTTTCAGTAGGCCTTTGAGAAGCTTGACGAATGTCGTTTTTCCGGCACCATTTTGTCCGATTATGGCGGTACTGCGGTGATCGAATGCAAGATCAATTCCTTTTAACAGTTCAATGCCTTCCGGATATGAGAAATGTAGGTTTTGGACATCAATCAGATTCATTAAATTTTTGCACCTCGTTCACTGCCTCAGAAAGGGTTACTGGATAGAGGCCCGATAGGTCACGGATGCCCAGGCCCTTGCAGACTCTCGTAAAAACTGGTGGACGCAGGCCGTGTTCCTCCAGATGATTCATTGAAAATACGTTAGTCGGTGTATCAAAAGCAACGATCTTTCCGTTATCCAGAAACATTACTCGATCAGCGTATTCAGCAATCTCCTCAATCTTATGCTCAACCATGATTATTGTCATACCTTGATTGCTCAGCTTTTTGATCGCTCTAAAGACTTCGGCTGTGCCCTGTGGGTCAAGTTGGGAAGTCGGTTCATCGAGCACGAGCAGTCCGGGATGCATCACAAGAATACTGGCGATCGCGACGCGCTGCATTTGCCCTCCGGAAAGTTCAAGAGGATTTTTATCGCGTAAGTGATCAATTTCCAGTAGGTTCAGTGCATCCTCAATACGTCTGAGCATTTCCAATTTTGGCACGCCGAGATTCTCCAGGCCAAAGGCCAGTTCCTCTTTCACCGTTTCTTTGGCTCCAGTCATCTGTGTAAAGGGATTTTGAAAGACAATGCCGACTTCCCGGGAAATATAGCTTAATTTACTTTCTTTGACGTTAATCCCGTCTATATGGACCGAACCGCCGTACGCACCTTTAAAAAAATGTGGAACTAATCCAGTCAGAGCAGCGCAGAGTGTCGATTTTCCAGCCCCATTCCGACCAATGATACCAATTAGTTCACCTTGTTCAATTTCAAATGTAAGGCCGTTGATTGCAAGATTTTCAGTCAATGGATATCTGTATTTCAGGTTGTTGACGACGACTTTACTCATAATACCCTCCAAATGATAGAAACAACCAACAGTAGAAGCAAGATGATTCTTACCGGAGTCTTGTACCGGTACTTCATTTCTTCATGAAAATAGGTTCGTTTCGCGTCTGCGCTGAATGCCCTCGCTTCCAGTGCCATAGCACGCTCGCGGGTACCTACTAAGGAGCTAATCACAACCGGCCCGATGAGCGGCAGGAAGGCTTTGACTCTGACAAAAAGATTCCCTTCTGTTTCCATACCTCTTGAGCGCTGGGCGTCTGAAATGGTTTTCATCGACGAGACCATTTGTGGAATGATCTGAAAGATTGAATTGATCACGTATCCCATTCGATGAGAAAGGCCCTTGCGCTGAAGTGTCTCCACAATATCAGAAGGCCGCGTCGTCAAAACAGTCAGCGAGGAAACCAGAAGGATATCCAAAAAACGAACGATAATCAACGAAGCATGGATCAGGCCTTCCTGATAGAAGTGAACAGGGCCTAATGAAAAAAACACGATGTGATAACCAGGTATAAATGCAGCCTGCACAATAATAACAGACAGAAGAACAAAAAGAGAAAGCGCAACTATTGGAATCAACTTTTTCAGAACGCCTGCACAGGTATGTAGAATCAAGCTTATCAGTATAGCAAGCAAACCGATGATTACCGACCCTGATATAATGGGAATCGCAATAAACACAAAGATATAGATCAGCTTAGTTAAAAAATCTACATCGTGAACAAAGGATTTTTTATTGACATAGAGCGAGATATTCTGCAAAACGATTTCTCCTCACCATATTTCAGAAGGATAGAGTACTAGCAGCGTGATTCTGACTTAGTCAAGAGTTGTTGTTTCCTGACTATTATCGAAAAGAGTAATCAATCTCTTAGGCAGAACACTGAAAACGGCAAAAGCGACAATGGAGCTGACAATCTTGTCAGGGGCATCCACTGATATATTATCGATAAATGATGACAGGATAATATTAACATGGTGAGCATTTAAAAATGCAAAGGCGGCATCTCCCCAGACATTGCCTGTCTGGCCGCCATAGTAAATATAGTTCAGCGGAACTGAGACAATCGAGGATACAAAAGCGACGATTACTCCGAAAATAATAACCTTCCACAGCTTACCTACCATTCCGTAATAAGCAAGAAGGCCGGATGCAACACCTATGGCTATGCTCGCGATGCCATATACTGCAGAAGCGGGACTTACAGTCAGACCATAAATAACGTTATTTATCAGGCCGGAAAGTGCACCAAGAATGGGTCCGCCAAGGATGCCTGCAAAAATTGTTCCAATTGAATCCAGCCATAGCGGAAGCTTTAGCGTTTCAGCAAATAACTTACCAATATAATTGATGGCTACTGCAGCCGGTATTAATGCAATTGAAGCTGTGTTAAGTTTTACCATCCACAAGGATCTGTTCTTTTTCATGAATGTCTGCGCCTCTTTTTTTACTGATTATGTCGCTTTTTGGTAAACGAAGATATGAACACAATAAGTCGCTTGTTCCGGATTGATGTACGGTTTAGCTCTGCATTCTGATGCCTGAATTAAGTGGTTATTTTTGATGATCGAAGTCGTTGTTACCTCCTCGAGACAGAGAAAATTATGGAGTAAAGATCCATTTTGATTATTGAAATATCCATTCGTTTGACACGCAAACGTTTCATCTTTACACCTGTCTTGACACATATCATGTCATAATTTGAGAGTAATAGCAAGTACCTGAACCCGGTACTTACCAATGGATTGTATAAAAAAAGCAATTCACTTTTGCGGGTGAATTGCTTCCAAAAACGATTGAAATTAGTTCATTGAGTACATTGGGCTGATTTCATTGTAGAAACAATAGATATGACTCTATTGTTTCTTTAAATTATTTTGTCACGCTCCAACTGTTCCTTCTGATCAGTCAGAGTTTTTTCAAGATTTTTGTAGGACATCCCCAGTTCTCCGACACTTTTCCCGTTGTTAAACCTAAGAGGATATCCCGCATTCCTTGAAACCACTTTTCTCGAATAGCCAAACAGTGGCGCGATCAGCCAGAAAAGGAATTTAGGAACAACGCGTCTTGGTAGAGGATATTGGCCTGGAAAGCATTTTTCTAGGGTTGCAGCAATTTGCGCTAAAGAGGCTTCTCCTGCGGAAAGCACGTATCTTCCAGAAGCATCTTCTGTGAACGCTGCAGCTATCTCCGCTTTCGCAACATCGCGAACGTCAACGTATCCGGTTGAAAAATCCGGGACACCTGACTTATATTTGCCGCTTAGAAAATCGACAATCGTTGAAATACTTGTGGAATCTTTCCTTGTCGTCAGAGACGGACCAAGGAGAAATGAGGGATTGATTGTTACCAGATCCCATTTATCCTGTTTTTTGCACATCTCCCAAGCTTCTTTTTCAGCGACTGTCTTAGAAAAGCTGTAGGGCTGGTGACTGGGACTGCTTGTTTCATTCCAGTCGGCCTCAGTAAAAGCAGTTTTCCCTTTAAGTTCACAATTGTCGCTATAGATGGCGGCGACACTGCTGGTCAGCACAACTCGTCTGACAGTCCTCGCTCTGTTTACCGCATTTAAAACATTCTGTGTTCCTTTTTTTGCAGGTTCAATCAGATCTTTTTTAGCATCTTTTATTCCGGCGATAAAGAAGGGGGACGCCGTGTGAAAAACAACGTCACATCCTTGGGCAGCTTCGTTAAAACTTCCGTCCTTAAGCAAATCTGCTTCATAGACGGACAGATGGCCTTCTGTTGCCTTTTCAATATGAAGCAGATGCTCATATTTTTTTACATCAGCCTTATTCCTGACGGTGATTCTGACATCATAACCTTTTTCCAGAAGCCCTTTGACGATCCAGGAAGCCAGATAACCGGTTCCCCCGGTAACGAGTACTGTTTGATTTACCATTTTTCCCTCTCCCTTATTGGAAATTGGTGATTTCAGTCCGCATGATTTTCTTCAGATGATAATGGGTTTGATTTTCGTTCGATAAAAGGCCACCAGTTCCCACGTCCGAAGAACTTAACCATAACGGGTACAAAGAGCGGGATGACAACCGCCGCGTAGAGCGCCAGGCCGATGATTGTCGTTGTCGCAATTTCCATCAACGAAAGCATACCTGAGGGGAGCATCGCGGCAAATGTCCCGGCCAGAATAATTACAGCGGAAAAGATGACGTTACCCATGTGCCAGAGTGTCAGAAGCATTCGCTTCTTTATTGCCATATTGGCATATTCATTAAAGCGTGTCATGACGAAGATTGAGTAATCAATCCCCAGAGCCATGAGAATGATGAAGGCAAAGAAAGGTGTTGTCCAGCTCAGGCCGGAGTAATGAAAGAGTTTTGTGAAAATCAGTTCGCTGAATCCAAGTGAAGCGAGATAGGTCAGCAGCAGTGAAGCCATCAGATAGATCGGCATCGTCAGAGATCGAAGGACAATGACGAGCGCGATGAAGACGCCGATCAGAACGAAGGTCAGTGCGCGGGAATAGTCTGAACTCTCCATTTTTTGGGTGTCGCTGTTTGAACTTGCGATACCTCCAATTCCGATATGTGCATTCTCAAGCTTCGTTCCTTTAAGCATTGAGGGAAGCTGATTCTTCAACGACTGGAAGTTGCTGATGCCCTTGTTTGAATAGGGATCGTCCTTCATGATCACGCTGATGCTAGCGACCTTGCCATCTTTGCTCATATATTGATCGAGTGATTTTTTGAAATCATTGTTGGAGAAAATGGAGTCCGGTACATAGATCCCTGAGTTATCGTAGGACAGATGTGTCCAGTTATCTATGAAACTATTGGCGGTGTTAATGCCATTTTGAATCTTGCTCGCCCCATCGGAACCTTGGGCCAATCCAGAAGACAGCGTGCTCATCTGGCTCTGAACCTGCCCGAATCCTGTTTTCATCTGATTCTGGCCGGAAGCAATCTGATTCAGCGCATCCGTAATCTGCGGCATTTTGGCAATGACTTGATCCTGGCCGCTTCCAGCCTTGTTCAGCCCATTTTCAAGCTGGCTCAGCCCTGCATTGATCTGCGACATGCCGGTTTGGAACTGGTTCAGCCCGCTGGAGATTTTAGCAGATTGATTGTTTAATTGGTTCATGGCATCAGCCAAAGATTGGATACCGGTGTTTAATTGGTTGATTTGAGCCTGTGCTTTTTGTGTTTGCTGAGTAATGGCTGTTTGGATAGCATTCATTGAATCGGAAAGCTGGGAAAAATCGGACTCAATTTTTAAAAAGGAAGGATCCTTACTTACCCCTTGATGCGTAGTAGCGTAATAGGTAAGATCTTTCATTATTTGATTTGAAATATTGGTCAACTGTGAAGTATCAATCGCCGGTTGGCTGCCTGATGAAGAGAACTGTTTCAGCTGATCCGAAATTCTCTGCAGATTCGCAGCGACCTGCTGGTAGCCGTTCTGAATCTGGCTTTCTCCGGACTGCAGCTGAGCCAGCTGGCTCTTCGCACTCTGAATATTTTTCATAATCTCAGACGTGCCTGATGCGCCTGATTTGACACCGCTCGAAATCTGGGAGAGGGCACTTTGCATGCTGCTGATCCCACTGTTCGTTGCCTTCGTTCCTGCCTGCAGTTTGCCGATATTCGAGATCGCGCTGTTCAGCTGGGGCTGGGAAGATTTTATTTTTTTACTTGTATTACTCAGATTACTTTTTATTTGACCTAATCCGTTGGATGCACTGGCTAGTCCGCTATGCAAGGTACCTGCCTGATTTTTGACATAGATGTCGCTAAGACGGCTTCCAAGCGGACGCGACACACTTAGCACTTTATCCACATGCGGATCCTTTGAGATCTGTTCAGAAAGACGCTCCATCAAAGCAACGTAATCAGTTGACCTCATGTTTTCATCGTTCTGAAAATAAATGGTTGCTGGTGAAATATTCCCTGCGCCGAAATCTTTTGAAACAACGTTAAAGCCGGCTTTTGACGCGTAGATATTTGGTAGTTCTTCGGGTGAATTGAATGACGGCTGACCATGGTAAGTGATGATCGGAGGAACCGTGAACAACGCGACGATCAGCAGGGCAATAATCGGTCGTGTAAATGCAAGATTCCCGGCCCAAGCCCAGATTCCACTCTTGGATTGTTCAATTTTCTTATTCATTGGCCAGAAAAGCTTGTTACCGAGCGTAACTGTGAACAGAGGAAGAATCGTAAACAGGGCAATCAACAGAAAGACGACACCGACGCCGACAGCCACAGCACTGCGATACAGGGAGAACTGGACAAAGGCAAGTGAAAGAAATGCGATAAAAACGGGAATACCGCTGTGCAGGACAGTGATTCCGGCTGTTTTGAAGGTATTTAGTGTCGCTTCATACTTATCTTTTCCGTTTGCCAGTTCCTCCTTGAATCGGCTCAGCAAGAGGATACAGTAATCGGTCCCAATGCCAAACATGATTGCGACCATAAAAATCTGTGTGAAGTTTGAAATTGGGAAGTTAAAATATTTGACCAGAAAAGCTACGACAGATTGAGCGACGACATAGCTGATACCCACGGAAACCAGTGGAATAAACGGTGCGACTACCGAACGAAAGACAAGAAGCAACACGACAAGAATAAAAACGACCGTGATCCATTCTGTTTTTTGCAGTCCCGCCTGAGCGGCAGTGCTCATGTCGTCATTGATCAACTGTTGTCCGGTGAGGTAGGTCGTGACACCATTCGTTTTTATTTGCGCGTCAATCGCTGTACGTTCCTGGTGAACCGAAAGATTCTTATTATTCTCAATCTGAAGCATTGCCATCAGGGTCTTATTATTTTTGGACACCAATTCATTCTTCAAGCTCTTGTTATCGAAACTGTCAGTGATGCTTTGGATATGCAATGAAGCTTTGTTGTTTTTAACCTTCTGAAGGGTTTGCTGAATCGCGTCCATATTCTTTTGAGAAAGACCCTTTTCGGAGTGGAAAACCGCCAGGTAAGTCGTACCGTTGCCGCTCCCACCGATCTTTTTCTCCAGATTGCCGGCAATACTTGAGGAATAATTGTCCGGGAAAGAGTAGCCGCCTTTCTCACGTACCAGCTGATTCATATCAGGGGATGTCATAATAAGTGCGATAAGGCCGACAATCCAGACGGCCAGAAATACCCAGCGGAGAGAAATTATTTTTTTCATTTTTCAGCCCTCAATCTCGTGATGATCGTGTTAATTTTCTTGTAGATGCGTATAAATTCGCGGCTGTCCTGTTCGCCAAGCTCTTGAATCCATTTTTCAACAAGTGACTGTATTTTCTTTTCTCCTTCATTGAAAATGGCGTGACCTTTTTCAGAATTATAAAGGCCGAAACTTCGATTATCTATTTTTCTTTTCTCGATAAATTTCTTGTCGAGCAACCTGCTGATCCGGATGCTGACGCCGCTCTTATTAATGTCGAGCCTCTCTGCAATCTGGATCGGACTGATTCCGGGGTGCTGTTCAATCAGCCGCATCATGCAAAACTGTTCAAAAGTGATGAAATGTTCGCGGGTCATTTCTTCGACTGTTTCGCGCACCTGATTTTTTGTAAAAACAGAAAGCTCCAGGTAGTCCTTGATTAATGTCTGAATCGAGTCTAATTCCATAAATACACGGATCCTTTCCTAGAATAGGTAACTGTGTTAACTGTTTTGTATTCTAACAATAAACAGTTAACTGTGTCAACTTTATTTGTACGAAAAAAAACTCAAACAGTGCAGTTTTTATACAAAAAAGAGCCCTTAAAAAGGGGCGTGATGAATATTCGTAGATGTCTGAATGTCACAGTTCATCATCCATAACTAATTGCTTATTATGATTATAAAATAATAATATTTTAATGATCTATGCGCAAGTCTTATAATTACCGACATAAGGAGTGATCATGTGAAAATATTCACAATTAAATTGCCAGGTATTATATTAGCGGCAGTTCTTGCAATACCCGCTTGTCTGATCGGGACCTTCTTCCCGCTTGTCGGCAGCCCGATTCTGGGTATATTATCAGGCATGCTGCTATCCGTTTGGAGAAGGCCCGTCTTGTTCGAAGAAGGAATCAAATATACTTCAAAAAAGGTGTTGCAATATTCTGTAGTCCTGATGGGCTTTGGACTAAATTTGTTTAACATTATAAAAGTAGGAAGCCAGACGCTTGAGTTACTTGTATTTACTCTGGCAGCCGCATTTCTGACCGCTTATATCGCCGGGAAACTGTTGAAAATTGAGGGGAAAACGCAGACCCTTATTGGAGTTGGCACGGCCATTTGCGGGGGATCTGCGATCGCTGCAGCTGCCCCCGTGATTCGTGCAGATGAAAAGGAAGTGGCCCATGCGATATCCACCATTTTTCTCTTTAATGTGATTGCAGCGTTTTTATTTCCTTTTCTCGGACATGTAATGGGTATGAGTAACCAAAGTTTTGGACTTTGGACAGGGACGGCGGTTAATGATACATCGTCGGTTGTGGCAGCAGGATATACATTCAGTCATGCCGCGGGTAATCTCGCAGTGATCGTCAAGCTGACCCGGACACTGATGATCATACCTGTTACACTGGTTCTTTCCTTTTACTATTCACGAAAAACAACGCAGAAAGGCCAGGGTGGGTATCACTTTTCAAAAGTATTCCCGTGGTTTGTGCTTGGTTTCGTTACGGCTTCCGTGATCAGCACTTTTCTGCCGCTCCCGGTGGCAGTGATCAATTTCCTCGTGCAATGCGGAAAATACCTGATTGTGATGGCCATGGTTTCCATTGGTTTGAACACCAACGTCGTGAAGCTTGTGAAGAATGGCGGTAAACCAATAGTGCTCGGATTTATTTGTTGGGGTGTTTTGTCAATAGTTTCACTTGCCGTACAGTGGTGGCTGTAAATAAAAATAAGACTGTTTCTAATAACATCAAGAGTATCTCAGAAACAGTCTTATTTTTTATTTTATTTGAAGTGGGTGGTTTAGAGTTGCTCAGAACAATAATTATTGTTCTGTTTGCCCAGTTAATTCATCAAGTTCGCTGGTCTCAGACAATTGAGTTCTCTGAAACAAGACTCTCACAGCCGCTATAAGTAGTGTTATTGCGGAAACGGCAAGCAGGAGCGATGTATCATTTGGAAGACTGACACCGCCAAAGATGACTGTGTAATATCCATCGGCAACGTAGGTAGCCGGGAGAAGCGAACCCAAAGTCTGATAAAAATCAGAAAGCATCACCTTCGGAACGATCACGCCTGAAGTGACGAGCTGCAACGCCATTGAAAGAATGTTGAACAGCATGCCGGCCGGTCCGAAAAGAATGACAAACATTTGCGTGAGGCTGAGAAATGAGAAGTAGACAAGTGTCTGAAAGGCCCACGTTTCCAGCAAGGGTGTATGGAGATCAATCTTAAAGATTGCCATAAAAATGAGTGAGATAACGGCCAGAAGAACAGCGGCACCTACATTAATCATCTGTCTGGAGAGAAAAACGGACCATTTATTAAACGATTGCCTCATTTTCATGGCGGCACCATTCAAGTTCAGGCTCATGATCATCGAACCGACAAATGAAGCAAGAACAACTAATAAGGGAACCATGGTTGCCGGAAAACCACTCACATTATTTGTTTTGATAATTGAAGAATGAATAGAGTGAAGCGTCAATGATTGCATCGCATGTGAAATACTTGCCGAAATATTTTGGGCGAGCTCCTGTGAAGGAACTGCTGTACTCAACTGCTTGGATAATTGGGAGAGAATGACTTTTTGTTTATAAGCATATATGTTGTCGTTAATCGTGCTGGTGACATCCTGGGCAGTGCCTTCCATGATTTGCTTGGCGAGAGAGGCATTCGCTTGATTAATAAAATAGTTAATCTCTGCACGGCCGCTTGTCTGCAATTGTTCTGAGAAAGTGGCTGGAATCTGAATGACCATGTCCAGATTTCGACGATTCATTTCCTGCTTTGCGGTGTCGACTGACTGATATGTTTTTACGTCAAATGGCAAGTTCTTCTTCAAATTATCTTCGATGGTGGTCCCCATGTTCTGATCCTGATTTGTAACGCCTATTTTCAGTTGATTCACCCGATCTGAAACGCCGTTATACGCCGTCATCCACACAGAGAAGAAAATAAGCATAAAGACAAACGCTGTGGCTATCCCAAGCCATGTTTCACGATACTTGAAAAATTGCTTCAGTGATTTCATTTTTGTTCCTCCTTTAAAGTAAGTGCTTACTTGCTTTTACTTCTAAAAAAATCAGGGGGTTAATCCCCTGGCGAAAAGCTGGACGCTATAAGTCAGAAAATCTTTTTTAGGTCTTGATATAATGCCATCACCAAAACGACTGAGTGATAAAAAGTACCCGAAATTCAACCAAAGAAAGTTCATTGCCTGAAGTTCAATATCCGTGTCAATGAGCTTGCCTCGCTCATGCATGTTCGTGAAATAGCCCATCAGGATCTTTTTCAGTTGCAACGGAATACCCAGGACAGCTTCATCAAACTCCGAGAACATGCCTGATTCCCGGATGCTGATCCATATTAAATCGCCTATTTTTTCGGAATACTTTTGATAACTGTCCGCGATAATCAGCAGATCGTGTTCCAGATCCCAGGTTATCTGTTCATCAATCACTTTCTCCAGAAATGGGCTGTACGAAATGGATTGGGAGACAGCTTCCAGAATGCCCTTTTTGCTCCCGAAATGCCGGAAGATCGTCACCTCATTCACACCGGCACGCCCGGCGATCGCACGTGTTGTCGTTCCCTTGTAGCCATAATCCCGGAACAGTTCAATAAAGGCGTTGATGATTCGTTCAGATGTGTTATCTTTTCGCTCAACCATGGTTATCAGACCTTTTCATATATGCAAGTGATCACTTACATTGATGAGAATATACCAGATCTTTGAAAATGTCAAATGTGCAGAAACTATTTTTTAGACCTATACCATTTTAGTCATTTTTGCATCGTATTTTATTCATTTACATTTGCGACACTGTGTTGATACAATTTGCGGATATAATCAATGGGAAAACAAATTTATAAGTCATGCTGGTGATGCTGAATGATTAAAGGCATTCTTTTTGACAAAGACGGTACTTTGGTGACTTTTAGTGAGAAATGGGCTGAAGCCACTTCCGTTATCGTCGAAAACTATTGCAAGGGGATTCCGTCAGAAAAACGTACGCAAAAAAATAGTATTCTGAAGCAACTGGGTATTGTGAATGGAAGGGTGATCGAGGGCGGGGTGATTGCCGAAGGGAGTTTAAAAGACATTGCGGTCATCATCAGTCATGCGACTGACTTCCCGGTACAGGAGGTTACGGAAGATGTCAAAGTGCAATACTTACAGCAATTGAAAAGGGATTCGACCTTTATCACGCCGATTGGTGACGTTCATGGTCTATTTTGCAGGCTGAAAAAACTGGGCTACATCATTGGTGTGGCTACCGGTGATGATTATATGCCTTCCGTCTTCACAATGGAGGCGATCCATGTCATGGATGATCTAAGTTTTATCGCGACATCTGACAGATACCCGCAAAAGCCTGCTGCAGACATGGCGTCTGCTTTCTGTGAGCGGTTCAGCCTCCTTCCCAAAGAGGTAATCTACGTAGGTGATACCGAGACCGACATGCAATTCTCCAAGCATGTGGCTTATGGTGTTGGTGTTCTGTCAGGAATCGGTACAAAGCAGACACTATCGCGTTATTCGGATTTTGTCGTTCCGACCATTCATGGTCTGCTGGACGAGAATGGTTGTTTGCTGGGATCGAATTAATGGGAAAGAAGACTTTGATTCACTCGCAAGTCAATCAGTAATCAAAGATGAGATAAAGGGCATTGAAGTGAAGCCGAGCAAAGTGAGTATGATGACACATCCATAGATCAGGTCCGGATGTCCCGACTGAATACAAATGCCGCTGATCGTCGGGCCGAGGAAGAATCCAAGGAATGTAAATGTCTGCAGTATTCCATTGGCCGCTCCACGATTTTCGGGTGGAAACAGGTTGTTGATATACGAAGGCAGGATGGTTGTCATGCACATATATCCGGTGATGACGCATATAGCCGATAAGAACACGGCAGGCAATGACTGCCACAAAAGCACCACAAATCCTGAACCCAGGAGGAGCAAAGAGACCAGAGCAACTTGTTTAAAATGCCCGCTATCCGCGGTATGAGTGCCAAGCATCATCGTGAACATGCCGATAGCCAGTGCGGGAGCAAAAACAAGCCACAAATGACCGATGCTCATATACGTGCTGAACTTCTCAGGCAATATAAAGAAGAGAGAAGCCATGATAAAGTTATACGCAATGCCAAGATAGCTGATGAGAAGGAGATTCCTGTTTCTGAGGACACGACTGAACAGCTTCCAAGAGTGGTCCGGGATATCTGCGGCATTTGGCATTTCATGTGTGAAGAATAAAACGAGCAGGATGGCCAGGCCGACAAGGCATGCCGCTCCGAGAAACATCCATTTCAGGCTGATCCACTGATAAAACATCGGACCGAGAACAAATGCGATGACTGCAGAAGGGGCTACAATCATACCGACAAATCCCATGGCCTGATTGCTTTTACCGATGGGAGACTTGTCACCTACCCATGAATACGCAATGCCCATAATGGCGCCGCTTCCCTGAAGTGCACGTGCAACGATGAAGACATAGATGTTTGACGTAAGCCCGGCGATAAGCAAACCTGCAAATAATTGAAAAAGGCCAAGTAGCATGAACTTTTTTCTGCCCTTGGTATCACTCAAAATACCATACGGTATCTGGAAAAAAGCATTGGTCAATCCGTAAATGCCCAGGGCGATACCCGCCAAAAAAGGGGTACTGTACATCAGCTGCTTTCCAAATGTTGAAATAAACGGGTTCAGCATGGTCATTGATAATTCCCTAAGACCCATCACTAAGCCAAGTAGGATTAAAAAGTGCTTATTCACGTGTCCTTTTTTATTGCCGTGTGAAAGTTCTTGACTCTTCAACTGATTCTTCTCCATCTCTTAAGATCAATCGTTTCTTTCTGAATATAATAGTACCACCGGTCAGACTTAGATCACAAGTAAAGCAGTTATAGTAAAGAGAATGGAAAAACAAGGGTAGGGGCATTACAATGTAATTAATGTTACGTGCGAGTTTTTGCTGATGAAGGAAACCATCTGCAAGACTTCGTTCAAAAAACTGATCGGCTGGTTAACGAAGTTCACTTCGCCATCTCTGAAAGGATAACAATTATTAGAGGTATCTGTCGACTCAGCAAAAGAGGCTAACTAAATCAATGCTAAAAAAAGAAATGTTAAGATTCGTCGAGGACGTTTTGCCTGATTTAAATATAAATGAAGTTCAGACAATTAATCAGGGCTGGGATAACGACATCTTAATTATTAATAAAGAATTAGTCTTCAGATTTCCTAAGTCAGAGCAATTTCTGACTCAGGTACAAGATGAATGTATTATTTTAGAACAATTGGCATTGAAAGAACCCGTGTTAAAAATACCTCGATATGAAATGTTGTATTCGGGGGGCAAACTAAAAGCCGTTAAATATTCTTTTTTACAAGGCAAATCATTGAACGAAAATTCGATTAAAGATATAAGCAAGAATCCGGAAAACGCAAAAGTAATAAGTGACTTTCTGTCCAAATTGCACAGTATCAGTCCATCAGAACTAAAAAAAACGCAGCTGCATACTATTCACACTCTTAATTATTGGAAAACATTGTATGCATCGGTTAAAAATCATGTATTTCCAATTTTAAACAGTCAGCAGCATGATGAAGTCAATGAGGTATTTATTAATTTCATCAGTAATTACCCCAAATTTTCTTATAAAAAAGCTGTCATACATGGCGATCTTTCTGCATCCAATATGCTTTATGATGAGGAGGACGGGTGCTTGAGCGGCATTATCGATTTTACAGATGCCCAGATTGGGGATCCGGCTTTCGATTTCGCAGGTTTGTATTGGAATTTTGGACCTGATTTTACCAAGAAAGTATTGTCTTACTACTGTACCAATGAATCAAAAGGTTTATTGTTCGATAGAGTAAGTTCTTTCTATGGACTGCAGCCTGTTTTTCACGAATGGCTGCATGCAATCAAAACAAATCAAAAGATGGATTGGAAATCTACATTTGAAAAATTTTCTGGGCTTAGAAATGGTGCTAATAACTTTTGAGCCTGTTTTCTAAAAGAGTGCTGTTTTTTACATGAAAATAATAAACCATTAAGACAAGATTTATTTGAAGAGGATGAAGAAAATGGGGGTGTGGCAATGGGTGAAGACAAAGAAACACCTGAAAGAAGAAGAGAAAGACTAAGACAAGAAGAATTAAAAAGAAACCCAACTGGAAATGTGAACGATGCATTTAATAGGGCTAAAAATGGAAACCTTGCTGATTTGGCAGGCAGTTTAGGCTGGAAAGGTATTGGAATACTTATCTTTGTCATTATAATAGGCTTTATAGTTGCATCAGTATTCCTAAAGTAGGAGACCTCTGTTTGAGGTCTTTTATTTATGCGCTTCTGTAGCATGGCTGTTGTTTTGTAAAAAGAAGTCAGTCTTCTTATAAATTTCAGGATTTGTGTAACTCATCGTGTAAAAAAAACGTTTATTTTAGAAAAGAGGTGCTGAATCTTTGAGAATTCTTATATTAGGCGGAACCGTTTTTCTGGGAAGGCATCTTGCTGAGATTGCCAAAAAAAGAGGCCATTCAATGACGCTATTCAATCGTGGGCATCATCCAGAAGTATTTTCAGACATTGAACAGCTGCATGGAGACCGGGACGGAGACCTGGAAGTTTTAAAAAACAGAAGATGGGATGCAGTGATCGATACATCGGGATATGTTCCGAGAATTGTCCGTCAATCCGCGCAGTTGCTCTCTCAGTTAACCGATCATTATACCTTCATTTCAAGTATTTCTGTGTATCAGGATTTCAGCAAGTCAAATATCACTGAGCAAGCAGAGGTAGGAAAATTAGACGATGAAGCAGTTGAAGATATTGGAAAAGATAATTACGGCCCGCTTAAGGCGCTTTGCGAGTCAGTCGTTCAGGAAGTCATGCCTGGGCGGTCACTGGTTATTCGTCCGGGCCTGATCGTCGGGCCACATGATCCGACGGACCGTTTTACCTATTGGGCTTGGCGGATTAGAAAAGGCGGAACGGTTCTCGCACCTGGGAACCCTGAAGCGCCCGTTCAATGGATTGATGTTCGGGATCTAGCCTCATGGATTCTGGATATGGTCGAGAAAAAACAGACAGGAGTCTACCATGCAACGGGTCCGAAAGAACCTCTGACGATGAAAGCTTTTCTTGAATCGAGTGTCACATCATTGAGTTCACAAACGCAGCTTCAATGGGCGGAGGAAGATTTTTTACTAAAACAAGATGTCGGCTACTGGATGGAAATGCCTCTCTGGATTCCGGAGAAAGAAAATATGTCAGGATTTCAGATGGTTGATAACAGAAAAGCGGTCAAAGCAGGGCTCTTGTTTCGTCCGATTCAAGAGACAATCCGGGATACAGCTGAATGGGCGAGCGGGCGACCGTCTGACTATGAGTGGAGAGCAGGAATGAGTGCGGAGCGTGAGCAGGAAATTCTCAGAAAAGCAAGAAATGGGCAAGCCAATCTGTGAATGCTTTGAACTTGATCCATTAATTTTCCTTGTTCGTGATGAATAATCCTGCTAAAATTCAATTATTGTCAGGTACGATTCAAAAGGGGAAATCTCAAATATGTAATTGTCATTGTATTAGACTCCAGTAAAAAAATATGAAAAAGTAAGCGTACGAAATGGGTGGACAACATCATGTATCCGCTTGTTTTCCTGTGGTTACTTTCTCACAACAATGAGGAGAAAAAATACAATGGCAAAAAAATATTCTTTCCGATTTCTCTGGATGGGCCAGTCTCTGGCTAATTGCGGGGACGTCTTTTATATTGTCGGGCTAATGACTGAAGTCTACGCACTGACAAAGTCTGCTTTCTATATGTCACTTGTCCCTTTTTTTACTACTTTTTCCCGCTTTATCAGCGGACTGCTGGCTCCGCTTATTCTTGATCAGATCGGTCTGAAGGGATCGCTCGTCCGTTCACAGATGGGCAAAACCTTTCTCTTATTGGTTCTCGCTGTTCTTCTTCAAACCCATTTCGTTGCTCATTTTTTTCCACAGTTGTTTCTTTTCGTAGTATTAATCAGTTTTCTGGATGGCTGGGCGACGCCTGCACGTAATGCCATGGTTCCCATTCTCATCGACAGAGAAGGACTAGTGAAAGCCAATGGTTTTCTGGCGATCATGGATCAGTCTATAAATATGAGCGGTTGGGCGCTCGGAGGAGTCCTAGCTGCTTTTTTAGGCGGATTTAGCATGATTGGAATCACTTTTCTACTGTTCATTGCCTCAACAGCTTTAATGATGCTGATTGAGGAACAACCCGGGATGTGTTTCAATCATGGAAAAGTGAAACCCGGAAATAAGATGGATGGAATGAAGGCCGGCTGGATCGCTATTTGGCACATACCGGCATTACGGATCATCAGCGTTGTAGAAGTCATAGGCTCAGTGGCTTCAACCGTATGGATGGCGGCCATTGTCTATATTTTTGTCAATCATGCGCTGCATGTCAATGAATCATGGTGGGGGTACATCAACTTTACCTACTTTGCGGGCCTGATCATTGGCGGATTTCTAACGGTTTCCAGTGCTACTTTTATAGATAAGCATCTGATTCTTACTTCTCTCGTTGGTTTATTAGCGACATCCTTTTTAACGCTCTTTTTTGGCTGGAATTCAATCCCGCTTTCTGCACTTCTGATTTCCCTGATGGTTGGTTTATTCGAACAACTGAAGACCGTTTCATTTGAAACCATAATTCAAAAGAGTACAAAATCCGATGTTCTGGCAAAGGTCTATTCTGCAACAGATACGCTGTATGCCTTTTCTTACGGAGCAGCCACCCTGGTGATTGGTTACATGACGGATCAAATCGGTGTGAAGTTCATCTTTACACTGTCAGCTTTTCTTTTGTTCCTTTCGTCTCTGTATGCGATGTCGAACAGAAGGAATCTAGCTGTAGATTATGAAATGAGAAAAAAGTCTAATCTTTAATAAAAAATCAAATTCATATCTTAACAGCCGCGGTTTTTGGGTAATTGCCAAAAGACCGCGTTTTTCTTGATGCATATATATTCAGAAGTAGGCATCTATTGATGAACACCGCTTCATTTGGACCCCATATTTTCTATATTTCAGAAAAACGAGCCCGTGCTTCTGAGAAAACCTTAATCTTCTATTAAGCAAATTTTCATGTTGGGTTGATATAATGACAATGATTGCCGAACACTGTTTGTCCTTTCAGTTACAAGTAGTGGTTTCAGATAATTTCACTTGATTCATTGATCATTCAATGTTTCCAGAATAGGAGTGTCATGGGATGAAAATTATTATTGCCGGTGGAGATGGGTTTTGCGGATGGCCGACCGCATTGTATCTTTCAAAAAAAGGTCATGATGTAGCAATTATCGATAACTTTTCCAGAAGAAAATGGGATGATGAATTGCATTCCAATTCACTGACTCCTATTCTGACTTTAAAAAAGAGAGTTGAGAAGTGGAAAGAGCTCACAGGGAAAAAGATTGAAGTATTCGACGGTGATTTAAATCATTATGATTTCCTGAGTCAGGTACTCAAACATGTATCTCCCGACGCCTTTGTCCATTTTGCGGAGCAGCGTTCAGCTCCATATTCAATGATTGACCGTGAACATGCGGTATTTACCCAGGTGAATAATGTGGTTGGAACGCTTAACGTGATTTACGGCATTAAAGAGTTTGTCCCGGAATGCCATTTGATTAAACTGGGAACCATGGGTGAATACGGGTTCCCAAATATTCCGATCGAGGAAGGGTACATCCGTATACAGCATGAAGGCCGTGAGGATGTTCTGCCCTATCCGAAACAGCCGGGTTCGATGTACCACTTGTCAAAAGTGCATGACAGCCATAATATCATGTTCGCCTGTAAGACATTTGGCCTCCGTGCGACAGACTTAAACCAGGGCATTGTGTACGGCCTGTATACGGATGAAACGGCGCTGGATACTGCGCTGACCAACAGACTCGATTATGACGGCGTCTTTGGGACGGCGCTCAACCGTTTCATCATTCAGACGGCCGTGGGACATCCGCTGACTGTGTACGGAAAAGGCGGACAAACACGGGGATTTCTGAATATAAAGGATACCGTAAGATGCATTGAACTTGCTGCGGAACATCCGGCGGATTATGGGGAGTTCCGTGTTTTCAACCAGTTTACAGAAGAGTTCTCTGTGCTCGACCTCGCTGAAAGAGTGCAGAAGGTTGCTGCTGAAGAAGGAATGCCCGTTTCAATTGATCATCTTAAGGATCCAAGGGTTGAGCTTGAAGAACACTTTTTTCATGCGAAGCACACGAAGCTGGAAAAACTTGGCCTAGAACCTCATCTACTTACAGAGGATGTCATCAGGGATATATTGCATACGGTTATAAATTATAAAGACCGGGTTATCCCAGAAAATATATTGCCGACGGTGAACTGGCGATAAAGTCTTTGGGAGGAGCTTCGTATGAAAATAGCGATTATTACTGAGACGTTTCTTCCATCAACAGACGGAATTGTCACGCGTTTATGCGAGACGATCAAGTGGCTTGAATCCCAAGGCCATCAGGTCATGGTGGTGGCTCCGGAACTCGGTGTTAATGAATATTGTGGCGCTGAAGTGAAGGGGGTTCCCGCCCGACGGCTTTTCTTTTATCGGACCAAACAATTTGCATTACCGTCCAGGCTTGTGAAAAAATATCTGGAAGCTTTTCAACCGGACCTGGTCCATGTGGTCAATCCGGCTCTGCTGGGATTAGCCGGTATCTATTATGCACGCAGGCTAGGCATCCCACTGGTCGCTTCTTATCACACAAATGTCGCGCAATACATGGATTATTATCATCTCGGTTTGTTTAAGCCGCTAATTTGGCACTATTTCCGCTTCATACATAATCAGGCTGAGATAAATCTCTGCACATCACTGACGGTTAAAAAAGAATTAGATAAAAGAAAATTTAAAAATGTTCAGTTGTGGAAAAGAGGGGTCGATCCTGAGACCTTCTGCCCGGAGAAGAGAAACACCGATGTTCGGCGCAGAATCACTCAGGGTCATCCGGATAAAAAAGTCCTCCTTTATGTTGGGCGGCTTGCCGCGGAAAAGGAGATTGAGAAAATCAAGAATGTTCTCGATCGGTCTCCAGAATTATGGCTCGTGATAGCGGGTGACGGGCCCTATCGAAGAGAGTTGGAAAATTGCTTCAGACGGGCCAATGTGACGTTTACAGGGTTCTTGCATGGGCAGGACCTGGCTGAGGTCTACGCGTCCTCGGATATTTTTGTGTTTCCTTCCACAACAGAGACCCTGGGACTGGTCATACTTGAAGCTATGGCTTCGGGGCTGCCTGTGATTGCAGCCGATAGCGGTCCATCGCGTGAACAGATTGAAGATGGGAAGAATGGTTTGTTTTATCAGCCGAGTCAGCCGGATGACTTGAGCAGAAAAGTCCTTTCTCTAACGTCCGGAGAACTGGATCTCAGAACGATGGGTAAGGCTGCAAGACAGACGAGTATTGATCTCGGATGGAGTCGTGCGTCAAATCAGCTCCTTGATTTCTATCTGATAACACAAGATGATCTGAAAATCGCTACGGAAGAAAAAGGACTTGTCTGAAACAATCAATAAGGCCTGCAGAAAGCGAGCACCTGAAGCGAAAAAACTGCAGACACGTTTTAACAAAAACTTCAATAAATGAACCGGGATATTGGTGTGAGAATCAGAAGGGAGCCGGTCCATGTTTCAATTTACACAGTTTTCTTTGATCGGGATGATCAATGCAGTCATAGATCTTGGTTCTTTGAATATCTTGATTATCCTTTTCCCGACAAAAGTTCATGCGCTCCTTGTCTTTTACAATACGATAGCGTATGGGCTGACCATGATCTGCAGCTATCTACTTAATTCAAGGATCACCTTCAAAACGCATTCCGATCAGACTCTCAGACAGAAATTATTATTCCTGATCGTTGTGTTAATCGGTTTTGTTGTCAGCAATTTAATCTTTATTTCCGGCCTTTATATCACCGATGATGTTTTGTCCAACCGTATAGTTGCTCAGAATGTCTCAAAACTGCTCTCAATGGCAATTTCATCATTGACCACGTTCTTTTTATTGAAGCATTTTGTATTTAAGAGAAAACAGCAGCAAAGCCGGATTTAGGCATCCCAGGATTAGCTGTCTCTAATTATGAAGCGGGCTTATCATTTCATAAAGACAACATCAGGTATGCGTCAAGCTGATTCTTTGATTATTTGAGCCAATTTTAGTTATTCTATAATTGGTTTTTTTTTTCGTACGTTAAGAAAGCATAGAGCGACCGAGCAAGGTCGTGCCTTATAGCGGGTGGGAAGCCCGTCGGGAAAGAGCTAGCCACTCATCCGTAGCGAGTCTTGGAGAACGGAAGGCAACTTTGGTTTTTAAGCGTAGACAGCGAGCCAGTGGGCCGTAAGCCAAGTGGTTGAAGGGATTGAGCCTCGAAAACTTATGAAATGGGAATGCCGATGGCGTTATACTTCCAGAAGGCAACACGCCAGACATCGTT
>NZ_SRJD01000011.1 GCF_004684935.1 Sporolactobacillus shoreae | reverse complement strand
TTGCCCACGTGTTACTCACCCATCCGCCGCTCACTTCCGGGAGCAAGCTCCCTTCTGTGCGCTCGACTTGCATGTATTAGGCACGCCGCCAGCGTTCGTCCTGAGCCAGGATCAAACTCTCCAAAAAATAGTGCATCGGAAACCGCAGCTTCCGTTTGTTTCTTCTTCGTTCATTCGATCCTCAGCAAAATTGAATTGACATAAGGGGTTTACCCTTTATATCACGCTTGGCTTTTGTTCAGTTTTCAAGGAACATTCCTGATTATAATTTTTAAATAAATGGTGGGCCTGAGTGGACTTGAACCACCGACCTCACGCTTATCAGGCGTGCGCTCTAACCAGCTGAGCTACAGGCCCATTTATTAAAAAAGCGGGTGATGGGAATCGGACCCACGACCAGAGCTTGGAAGGCTCTTGTTTTACCACTAAACTACACCCGCACGATGAAATGGTCGGGAAGACAGGATTTGAACCTGCGACCCTCTGGTCCCAAACCAGATGCTCTACCAAGCTGAGCCACTTCCCGATAAACCATGCGCCATGAGGAAGTCGAATCCCCAACCTTCTGATCCGTAGTCAGACGCTCTATCCAATTGAGCTAATGGCGCATAATAAAATGGTGCGGTCGAGAGGACTCGAACCTCCACGAAGTTGCCTCCACTAGCCCCTCAAGCTAGCGCGTCTGCCATTCCGCCACGACCGCATAATATTAAATTGAATGTGGTGCGGGTGAAGGGACTCGAACCCCCACGTCGCAAAACACTAGATCCTAAATCTAGCGCGTCTGCCAATTCCGCCACACCCGCTTAAAAATGAGCCGCGAGGGATTTGAACCCTCGACCCTCTGATTAAAAGTCAGATGCTCTACCCCTGAGCTAGCGGCTCATGTGGATAACCCAGCCAGTTCAGAATCAATAATTTCAATTCAAAAATCATTTTTCCGAACTGCCGACATTAAAAAGAGCTATGTATACACATTGCCCATTATTTCACCGGAAATCGCATATCCGTGCGACACCCGTACTTTCAAGGTGACCTGTGCGGGATTCGAACCCGCGGCCTGCCGATTAAGGCAGTGTCATAACCGCTCGACAAACGGGCCACAAAAAATAAAATGGCGGAGAAGGAGGGATTCGAACCCTCGCACGATTCACACCGTCTACTCCCTTAGCAGGGGAGCCCCTTCAGCCGGCTTGGGTACTTCTCCATGGCTCCACAGGTAGGGTTCGAACCTACGACCAATCGGTTAACAGCCGATTGCTCTGCCGCTGAGCTACTGTGGAATAAGTGGCCTTTCCACAACAAAGTCAAGGGATATTTTACTCTTCCACTACCCACTTGTCAAGAGGACACGAGACATAAGAATCATGTCTTGTCCATTTGACGACCTTAATAATTTAACACAAAAACAAAGTGGGCGTCAACCCTTTTTTTCTTATTCATTTTTTATTTTGTTCTCTGCGTTCTTTCTTTATTAACCGAATTCTTCCGCCGCACTTGGCGCAGACATATCTGCGTGTGTCCAGACGCCTCTTTCTGATAATCGGCAGCCCGCATTTTGTACACCGATAATGATAGCGAAGCCCGGACAAATTCATTGTGCCAGGTATCGTCCCGCAATATCGGGATCCTCCGACACTTTGAAGCAATTTCCTGAAATCCGGATCCCGATGACGGAATCCGGATCCGGAAAGATGAAGGTGGTAATGGCAGAGCTCGTGTTTAATGATCCCGACAAAAGCGTCCATGCCGAAATGCCGCAGCTGAAGTTCATTGAATTCAAGATTGTGGCTGCCCAGTAAATAGCGGCCGCCCGTCGTCCTGAGACGCGAATTAAATTTGGCCAGGTGCCTGAACGGAAGATGGAAATATTTTAATGATATATTCTGAACCAAAGTCTGGAGCTCATCTTCTGTCATTGTCTTCTCCTTCATTTTTCAGGCTGCGCCCCGTTTACACGGTTTTTGCCTGATTCACAGGGTCAATCATTGTAAGTGAAATTCTGCCTTTATCCTGATCCACATGATCTACCCAGACCGTAACAATCTGACCGACCCGGACCACATCAAGCGGATGCCTGACAAAGTGCCCGGACAGTCTGGAAATATGAACGAGCCCATCCTGCTTGACACCAATATCGACGAATGCGCCAAAATCAACCACATTGCGCACAGTGCCCTCCAGTTTCATTCCCTCACGGAGATCCTCGAACTTCAGCACATCTTTTTTCAGCAGCGGCTTTTTGACATCGTCCCGCGGATCGCGTCCAGGACGATTCAGTGCTTCGACTATATCAAACAGCGTCGGTTCGCCGACCGACAATTCGGCGGCTGTTCCGCTGATATCCAGCAATCCGAGTTTCTTCTTCAGCGTATCCGTGCCAAGATCCGATTCCCCGCAGCCAGCTTTGAGCAGCAATTTCTTTGTCACAGAATAGCTTTCGGGATGGATCGGCGTATTATCAAGAGGTTCGCTGCCACCTTCAATCCTCAGAAACCCTGCGCACTGCTCAAAAGCACGGGGCCCGAGCCGCGGCACGTCTTTCAGCTGCTTCCTGTTTTCAAATTTTCCACGTTTGTTTCGTTCGGCGACAAGGTTCCGGGCAGCTGTTTTCGACAGCCCGGCCACATACTGAAGCAGTTCGGGTGACGCAGTATTCGCGTTTACGCCCACTCTGTTCACTACTGTCTCAACGACAAACCCAAGTGACGCTTCGAGTTCACGTTGAGATACATCGTGCTGGTATTCTCCCACACCTACTGATTTGGGATCCACTTTTACCAGTTCGGCAAGCGGATCCTGAAGTCTTCTCGCAATCGAAACGGCGCTCCGTTCCTCGACGTGGAAATCCGGAAATTCTTCTCTTGCCAGTGCCGACGCAGAATAAACACTGGCTCCGGCTTCATTGACGATCACATAAAAGACTGCCCTTTCCGTGACTTCTTTTATTGTGTCCGAAATGAACGCTTCCGTCTCACGTGATGCTGTTCCGTTTCCGATCGCAATCATGTCTATATCATATTTATTAATTAATGATAATACGGTTTTTCGTGCCGCGGCAATATCCGATTTTGGAGGCGTCGGAAAGATCAGGCCAATCTCCAGCACTCTGCCTGTCGGATCAACAACGGCAAGCTTGCAACCAGTCCGATACGCGGGATCAACGCCAAGCACCGTTTTAGCTTTCATCGGGGGCTGGAGAAGAAGTCCGCGAAGATTTTCAGAAAAAATATGGATGGCTTGTTTTTCCGCCTTCTCAGTCAGCGCCTGCCGCAGCTCGCGTTCAATTGCCGGGGCAATCAGCCGCTTATAGGCGTCCTCCGCACCGGCATTCAGTATTTCCAGAGCGGACGTGCGCCGTCCTCTTGAAAGGAATTGCTTTATCGCAGGCAGAATTTTTTCATCCGGAGAAGTGACAGAAATTTTGAGAATCTCCTCTTTTTCACCGCGGTTCAATGCGAGAATCCGGTGAGGCGCGATTCTTTTTACAGGTTCCTGATAGTCATAATACATTTCATAAATCTTTTTTTCGTCCAGACTTTTGTTTTTTCCTGCCTTTACCTGTAAAACGGCTTTGCCGAATGTCTCGCGGCGGGCCAGCGCCCTCAGCTCGGCGATGTCCGCGACCCGTTCCGCAATGATATCCTGCGCGCCCTGAATGGCATCTTCAACAGAACCCACTCCTTTTTCGGCGGAAATATATTGGGCGGCCTCCCCGGATACAGATGCCACAGGCAGCTTCATCAGCCAGTCAGCCAACGGTTCGAGCCCTTTTTCCCGCGCGACAGCCGCCCGCGTTCTTCTCTTTTGTCTGAACGGAAGATACAGGTCCTCAACATCCTGCAGTTTCTCTGCATTCTGAATCTTTTTTTTCAAAGATTCATCCAGTTTGCCCTGCTCATCAATCCGTTTCAGCACTTCATCTTTGCGCTTTCCGAGCTGACAGCTATATGTATAGGCATCGTTGATTGCTCCGATCTGAACCTCATCAAGTCCGCCTGTCATTTCTTTGCGGTACCGAGCAACAAACGGGATCGTGTTGTCTTTTTCCAGCAAACGGATAACCCGTTCTACCTGCCTCGCGCCGATGCCTGTCTCTTTTGCTATATGTAAAAATACATCACTCATTTCATTCTCCCCCCGCCCTCTATAATAACAGAACGATCGGCCATAGTCCCAGAAGCGGTTGATTGTATTAAAAAAAGCCGGGCTGCCGAAGCAGGCTGGCTTGAGCCATCAATTATAGTGAACTGGAAATCAAACTTCTCAGCCTGGTTCTTCATCATCCGCCGGCAGAGCTTCGCGCAGCTTCTGGAGCGCCTTACGCTGAATCCGTGACGCGTGCATCTGCGAGATGCCGAGACGTTCACCGGCTTCTTTCTGGCTGAGATTATCAAAATAAGTAAAGAGAAGGACTTCTTTCTCCCGTTTGGAAAGTTTCTTAAATCCGCTCTCAAGGAGCATTTTCTCGTGCACCTGCTCATATCCCTGATCATGGAAGCCAAAAGTGTCAAGCAGTGTCAAAGCGCCCCGATCCGAATCCGAATCAATCTGTGAATCAACGGAAAGGGCACGGTAGCTGCGCACCATTTCGAGAGTTTCCAGGACACTTTCTTCACTTTCACCGACCACTTTCGCAATTTCATCAATACTCGGCGACCGCTGAAGGCTGGCCGTCAGTTCTTCAGATGCCCGCCTAATTTTCGGGGCAAGCTCTTTAATACGACGGGGAACATGAACGCTCCAGGTTTTATCCCGGATGTACCGTTTGATTTCACCAATAATCGTAGGCACCGCAAACGATTCAAAACTGTGCCCATAGGAGTAATCATACCTTTTCAGTGCAGAAATCAGTCCGATCATCCCTACCTGGAAAAGATCTTCACGTGCTTCCCGGTTCACGGCAAATTTTCCGGAAAGCGAGTCGACCAGGTTCTCGTAATGATCAATGAGTTTGATCTGCAGCACTTCGTCATCAGGGCTTTTCTGATAGGCCGCGATGAGCTGGCAAATCTCGTTTGACTTCAGTCGGGACTTTGTTTGCACGACGCTCCACCCCGTCTCATTATTAGAGCTTGATTCTTTTTTTCAATGACAGCTGATCAGGATCTTCAGATATTATCAGGCACCCATCTTTTTATTTCTACAATATTCTGCAAATTAATAGCTTACCTTATTATTTCATGAGAGCGCTCCATTGGCAAACTTTAAGGTGCGAAATAGGCATAAAAAAATAAAAAGACGCCCATCCGCAACTGGATCCGCATCTTTCTACTGTATGATCACTTTTTTTTCAATTTACGCCTGCTGGTTCACCTGGCAAATCCAATCAAAAATCGACAAGGCTGAGACTGATCTGAATGGCCTTGTTGACTCTATTCATCATTTCTTCATCCAGATGAGTGATTTTATCCGTCAGTCTCTGCTTATCGATCGTTCGGATCTGCTCAAGCAAAATGACCGAATCCCGGTCGAAACCATATCGCTTTGCATCAATCTCCACATGGGTTGGCAATTTCGCCTTCTGAATCTGTGCAGTAATCGCCGCGACTACAACGGTCGGGCTGAAGCGATTGCCAATGTCATTCTGAATAATAAGAACCGGGCGGACACCACCCTGTTCCGACCCCACTACAGGAGAGAGATCAGCAAAGTAAACATCGCCGCGCTTTACAATCACACCATCACACCCCGCTAACGGAGCGTTCCAGAGTGACCTCTGCCTCCTCTTCAGCAAGGAAAGCCTCAGAAGCAATGTTTAAATTTATTTTAGCCATCTCCATGTAACCCTGACGCATGATTTCACGGACATAACCTTTATTTCGCTCACGCAAATACATTCTGATCGCGCGATGGAGAAATTCACTGCGGTTCACTTTGTCACGACTGGCAATCCCATCGATTTCATTCAACAAATGCTGCGGCAAACTGAGCATGATTTCTTTAAAATTAGACTCCGGCACGCTTGCACCCCCACCACTTTAGTCAGAATAATTCTTTTTTTATCTAAGAAATATAGTATCATTTAAAAATAGTTTTTCAAAGCTATTTTCGGCAAAAAATGAGTATTTTTATGCCTCTGACTAAAAATAGTGCTATTTTTGTTGAATAATGGTAGGAATTACCTCTGAACATCCCCTGAAAGTACGGAATTCACCGTTTCAGTTCTTGCACCGTTCTTCCAGTAAACCCTTGGGACACGCGGGTGGATCGTGCAGGTCACTTCATAATTAATGGTATTCAGCTTCCGTGCCAGATCATCTGCCGTAATTTCATCGTCACCATCTTTCCCTATCAAGGTGACTTCCGCCCCTACAGGGAATTCATGAGGCAGGAGGCACATGAACTGATCCATACAGATCCGGCCGACAATCCGGCATCTTTCCCCGCCGACAAGAACATCCGATCCGGACAAAGCACGCAGCCACCCGTCAGCGTATCCGATCGGCACCGTACCGATCCATTCATCTGCTGACGCATGGTATGTTGCTCCATAACCGATCGATGAGCCGGCCTCTACCTGTTTAACATTGGCGAGCCTGCTGTGCAGAGAAAGCACCTTTTTCAACGGGAACGGCAGCTTGTTGGCCATTTCCGTTGACGGGGATAAACCGTACATGGCAATACCATAACGTACCATATTGAAAAGATGCCGGTTCTCCGCCGGATATTTCAGTGTCGCCGCGCTGTTTCCACAGTGGATGACCGGCGGCCGGATCCCAAGATCGTGGATCCAATCGATCATCGTTTCAAAACGATTATATTGTTCATTAAAATAAGCTTCATCATTCTGATCGGCGGTCGCAAAGTGCGTGAACAGCCCCTCCACGACAAAGCGCGGGTCTTTTTTAATTTCTTCAGAGAGGTCTTTCGCTTCTTCAAAGCTGCGGATACCAATCCGACCCATGCCTGTGTCACAGGCGATGTGCAGAAAAACAGGCTCCTTAACTTGATCGGCAACCCTTGCGGCTTTGATCCAGTCTTTTTGAAAAACTGTCAGGGAAATATGATATTTCGCCGCAAGGCCTGCGTTTTCAGGCGGAATTGGAGATAAGACAAGGATCGGCGCCTCGATTCCTTTTTCCCGGAGCGCAAGCGCCTCATCAAAGAGTGCCACAGCCAGCCATTCAGCACCGCTCACCAGCGCGGTTTGCGCGACCTGAAAGGCTCCATGTCCGTACCCGTTGGCCTTGACAACAGCCATGAGCGCCGTTTCTTCAGGAATTCTTTTTTTCATATTTGACACATTGTATGCGACCGCGTCCAGATCAATATCCGCCCATGTTTCTCTATAAAAAGATGTTCCCATTGTTCAGTCCCGACCTTTAATTAATAATATGGATTGCCTTAGAACGGGTACTGAAATAGTGCCCGCTTTTACATTCGACAAAGATTTCTTTTTCTATTTAATCACTATTTAGCGGAAAACGAAAGCCGCCCGGCCAGACCATAAATAGAAAAAATCAAGAGGATACGCTTCTTTTTCAAAACTGACTCTTTCAAAAAAAAGGAATCAGGTTCATTGTGTTCGATTAATTTTTGGTTTAGCTATTGCGGAATAGCCACGTACTGTGAAGCAGTGAATGATGTCTATGATCATTAACTTTGAACTCTAAGTTATGTTAAAGTTCTATCATTTGTGTGGAACTTCTTAAATTGGGTTGAACTTTGATGTGATTCGGTTGAACTTTTCCCTAATTGGGTTGAACTTTCGCTCAATTAGGTTGAATTCGAACTTTCACCTTCAATCTAAATTCCCTGAATGCAAAAAAGCGGCCTGTACGGGGCCGCCTTAATCAATCACTCTGTTATTTGACAACAATGCCGTTGACCGACTGCGCTACCGTGATCAGTTCGTCCTGTGTCAGTTTCTCTGAAGCGAGGTAGTAATCCGTGCCCCCATTCGACCAGGAAAGGGTATTGTTGCTTACCGATCCGATGGCGAACCCGAGATTAGCCGGATCCCCTGTGGCCAGGGTTGGCACGACAGAAAGAGAAGTCGCGCTTTTGGACTCAATCAGAGTGAACGGTTTTTTTCCGCTGTATTTCAGCACATATTTTTCACCTGCCTGAGTGACTTCAGGCTTCATTTGCGCGAGTTTCGTCCCGGAAATGTCGGCTGTCGGATACTGGACCTTAAACACAGCATTATTTGCCGTGGTTGTCTGGGTACCGCTGATTCGCGCGGCGGTCATATTCTGCTTGACATCAAAAGTTTTATTGTCGAGCGTCGGATTGATCCTGAAGTGGCTGAACTTCACCGTCACAATAACATTCTGATCCTTGTCTTTCACCTGGACGCTGTCAGGTGTCAGATTTTTATTCAACGTGATGCTCTGATTGGCAAGCTGAGTCGTATTGTAATTTGTCTTCGTATCAAAGATATATTGATTATCCTTCACCTTGAATCCGGGATTCGGGTCATTCTGTATATCCTGATTCAGCGAATGATACAGATAGGCCTGGCTCCGGTTGTTGGGCCAAGTACTCTCGAACTGGTAGCTCTTATTCAATTCTGGCGTGAGCACAAAAACGCCGTCGGCATTGCGCAGGATCATCTGCTTGTTTTCCTTCTTGCTGTCAGACAAAGCCACTCTGTAGTAGTACGGTTTCTTAAAAGTGATGTTCGCCTGATAGGTCTGTTTCTTACCGTTATGCTGAAACGTCATCGTTGCGTCCGTCTGATAACTGTTCAGATTCTCAATTTTATTGCCCAGGTCCTTGACGACATCTTTCTCCGACTTTGTGCCGCATCCCGATAACAGACCGATGATCATCAGAACCGCCGAAAGCCATACGAATGACCATTTCTTCATTGATAGCCAACCCCTTTGCCTCTATTCGGTGACAAAGGAGGGATTCTATACTAGCACGTCGCTTTTTGATAAAGATGATGCAAAACAGGAGGGATATGCTCGATCAGATCCGTTGCCAGCACGTCCAGCTGCGAGTGGCCGGTTTTCACCAGATCATCCGCAAGGGCTCCATGCAGATAGACCGCATTGCATACGGCATCCAATGTCCTTCCGTGCTGCAGGAGAAAAGCGAACAGGATGCCTGTCAGGACATCTCCTGAGCCGCCCTTTGCCAGAGCGGCGTTTCCTGTGGTGTTCACCACCTGCCCGCCGTCCGGCGCGGTGATGATCGTGTTTCTGCCTTTCAGCACAAGATAGACGCCAAACTTTTCCGCAAATTGTTTTGAAACGTCAAACCGGCTCTTTTCTACTTCGCTGACAGAAGTGCCCAGAAGATGTGCCATCTCGCCGGGATGGGGCGTCAGAACAATGGGGCTCTTTCTTTTTCTCAGCAATTCGGTCATGCCGCTCAGATAATAGATTCCATCCGCGTCAATCACGCAGGGAACGCTATCATACTCAAGGACCCTTCTGACAAGATCAGCCTGTTCCGGTTCACGGCCCAGGCCCGGACCGATCGCGATTCCTGACAGGCCCTGAAAATCGAGTGCCGACCGAGGCATAAACATCGTTTCCGGAAGATGGGAAGCGATGGTGGGCCGTACCTCGTCCGGAACGCTCAGACTGAGCAATCCGATGCCCGAACGGAGTGCCGCTCTTGCGGAAAAAAAAGCGGCTCCGGACATCTGCTCCGATCCGGCAATCAAGAGCCCCTTCCCATGTGATCCTTTGTGAGAAAAAGGATCCCGGTGCGGAAGTGTGCACCGCACGTCTTCCTCCCGCCATACTTTTCTCCGGACTCCTGCCTGCTGCACGGAAACTTCCGGGATACCAATGGAAAGCGTCCGGACCTCTCCGAAACAGCGGGCGGCTGGTTGTACAAACTGTGCGAGTTTCGGGCATTCAAGCGTCAGCGTCAGATCGGCAGCAACCGCGTGATGCGAGAAAAATTCGCCATTGGCCGGAACACCGCTGGGCAGATCCACTGACACAACTGTTGCTTTCGACTGGTTCATTTGATCAATCACTTCAAGACACTCCGGATAGGGTGTCCCTTGAAACCCTGTGCCGAGCAGCGCGTCAATGACGAGATCCGCCTCTCCGATGCTCTGGCTGAATGCTTCCCGTTCTTCCTGAATGGTGCGGATCCTTCCGCCGGCCTTCAGAAAGGCGTTCATGTGGTACGCGGCGTCCCCCTTGATTTCCAGAGGATCCGGCAAAAGCCAGACTTCTTCATCGACCCCACTGTCCAGCAGCATCCGCGCGGCAACAAATCCATCCCCTCCGTTGTTGCCTTTGCCAAGCACAACACAGATTTTTTCACCTTTTTTTAAATTGGGGGCCAGTTCGTCATAAACTGCCCGTCCCGCATTTTCCATCAGCAGCGGCCCTCCCAGTCCGATCTGTCCGATGGTGTAACGATCAATCGCCTGCATCTCTTCACGTGATACGACGTGCACAATAGTCCCTCCCAGCGTAGTAAACTATATGAGGCAAAGCTTATGAATATGCAGACTAGCATGACAAGCTTTCAATCACACAGAACGCAGCAGCCGACCGATCCGTATGCGTGATCGAAAGATGAACTCTCTCATTCTGAATATCCGTTTTTTTGAGAAAAGGTCTGCCTTCCGGATCATTGAGCACTGTCACATCTTGAAATGAGACATCCGCTCCAATGCCTGTTCCTCTTGCCTTGGCATAGGCTTCCTTCGCCGAAAAACGGCCCGCAAGGAATTCCACCTTTCTTTTCCGACTAAGTGAGCTGAAACATTCGCGTTCCTCCGGAGTCAGAACCCGCCGGATAAACACGTCGTCATCGACATGTTTTTCGACCCGGTCCAATTCTGTAATGTCAATACCAATACCTGTAATCATTCCGCTCCGCTTCCCTTATAAAAAATATGTGATCTGACGAATATGTAGAAAACGCGGTCCGTTCAAATCCGGGACTTTAACCCGCGATGATTTCGATAGTCATTTCAACTACCATTACCTTTTATTTTACCCTATACTAAGATCAAGATCATGCTTCAAGGGGGACAAGATTTGTTTATCCGGAACGAATCATTTAAACAGTTTCTGAAGGATTATCCTGTGACGTCAGGGATTCTAACAGTCAATATTATCATTTTCCTAATGCTGTATATTACAGGGGCATGGGGGCTTTTGCCTGTATTTGCCTACGATGTTGTTCGATTCATGATGGCTTCGAACAGCGCGATTATGCAGGGTGCTTGGTGGCAATTAATTACCGCAGTTTTCCTGCATACGACGTTCGCACATATTTTATTCAATGCGTTCGCCATTCTTATTTTTGCGCCCGCTCTTGAAGTGATGCTTGGAAAATGGCGTTTCATTCTTGCGTACCTCGGAGCCGGCGTTATCGCTAATGCGGCTGCCCTGCTGCCTTTTATTGAATCACCGGATCGTTACGGGGCAAGCGGAGCCATATTCGGCCTCTTTGGTATTTACATTTTTCTTGTTATTTTCCGCCGGGAATGGATCCCTCGTCAGGATCAGACGATTATTCTTGTTATGGTGGCCATCAGCCTGATCTATTCTTTTATTGGCGGAGGTATTGATATTATGGGGCACCTGACGGGATTTCTTTCCGGGCTGATTCTTGGTCCGATCCTGTTTGCGGGTAAAGCAAACCGATGATTCCGCAAGCAGAGTCTTTTTCGTAACATTACTATCGGCAAGTTTTCTTTAACGGGGATTGAATTATCACTTGAAATTGGTCATAATTAAGTGGAAAAATTGTGCTTGCTATCTATTTGAAGGGAGATATTTCTATGGCTTTCGTTATTACTTCTGCCTGCGAAAATGAAAAAGCAGGCGAATGTATTGAAACATGTCCGGTCGACTGCATTGTTGAAGGTGAAAAGCAGATGTATATTGACCCGGACGTTTGTATTGACTGCGGTGCCTGCGAGGCTGTCTGCCCGGTTGAAGCAATCTATCCGGAAGATGAAGTGCCAGATGATGAGCAGAAATATATTCAGCTCAACAGGGATTTTTTCAAAAATAGATAATAAAAAACTCCGAAACACCCGCCCCGCCGTATCTGTCATAATACGGCGGGGCTTTATTATGGGCTCATTTCATTATTTTATATCTTTGCGATGATGATGCGGATAAGCTGAAACGACCTTCGCACACTCCACAATCGCCGTCAGAAGGGTTGCTTTCGCCTGTTCCGTCATCAGATCTGCCTTCACATAGGCACTGCCCGACTGCTGACGGACGTAATGAGGATTCAGCCGGTTCAGACTCAGAGCAAACACATCAGTCTTGCATTCATCGCAGTGGCACGAAACCGACAAGTTGTCCCACTGTTTGTCAATAAGATCCCTAACAGCATCTTCCATCATATTATGAACAGGCATCATCAATGATTTCCCTCTTAACCTAATAGAAAATTTTAATCTTAGAGAATTTACGTTTTCAAGTGAATCGTAGCACAGAAGTGAAGGAGGCTCAATAGTTGAGCGATACAAAACGGATCGGATGCTCCGCCTTTTGGCAGAACGCCCGACCCGACATCCTGATCTGTAAATTCTAAAAATACCTGAATGCTCTCATGTCCGATGTTACTCCAGAACCCTAACCTTGACAGTCCTTCTGCCCCATTGCAGAGCAGTCACGTTGTCGCTGAAGAAAACATCAATCTTTCTCCCTTTAATTGCTCCGCCCGTATCACCGGCTACAGCATATCCATAACCTTCAACATACAGCTTTGTTCCAAGAGGGATCACTGAAGGATCAACAGCGACCACCTTGGCACTCGGATTATTCAGCAAGTTGATCCCTGTCGCTGTAGTCCCGGAACAGCCCGCGCATCGAGCGGTGTAAGCCGTGCTGTTCGCAAAAAATTCCTTTACTGAGGCAACCTGCTTGTGGGCCGGACGTCTCGGCACATGATTTTGTTGAACTTCTGAAGAGGCCTGAATGCTCTTCTTCTGCCTGGGCTTCGGCTTCGGCTGCTTCTGCCCCTCGCTCAGTTTTTCAACACTCTTCCACGTCTCCGGGCCAACAATTCCATCGACAGCTATATTTGAATCCTGCTGAAGACTGATCACCGCATTCTCCGTTTCATTGCCGAATAGTCCGTCAATGGCACCTTTGTAGAAACCGAATTTTTGCAGATAAAACTGAATATATTCGACATTTTCGCCTCTGGAGCCATTCGACATTAGACCCATCTGCTGATGAGTAGCTGAAATAAGCGCTTGTTTCGTCTGAATCCCGACGACGCCATCCGCCTGAATACCGTTCAGATTCTGAAATTGTTTCACAGCTGTTTCAGTCGCACTTCCAAAATAACCGGTTTCCTTTGTGAGCGGATACTGCCCAGTTGCTTTAAGTATAGATTGAATCGTTTTGATATCTTCGTGTCTCATACCTTTATAGAGTAAACTGTCGTCGCTCGTCAGATGTGCTGCAGCGTACGGGGGCAGTAGAAAAAAAGACGAAGTAAATGTCGCGGCGACTGCCGCGCTTTTCGCAATGGCGTTTCCATAATACATCGGTGTCTCCTCCTGTCTGTTTAGTCTTTCTAACTATTATGACAGTAGGAGCCGTTCCATTCTTTACAATCACATGACAGGACAGGCCAACCCTGTTATTGCTTTTTCAAAGCCTGATCAATCGCCTGTTTTAAAACAGAATAGTCTTGAGATCCTTCGATATATTTTCCATTGACAAATACAGCAGGTGTGCCCGGCACGTCCAAGGACTCCGCCATTTCATTATCGCTTTCAATGGCCTGTTTGTGAGACTCAGTGTCCAACGAATTCTGAAATGCTTTCACATCCAGTGACGGCACAGTCTTTCTGGCAATGTCCGTCAGCAGTGTCTTAGTGACCCATTCCTTCTGCTCACTGCCCTGGGCTTTGTAAAGCGCCTGATGGAACGCCCAAAACCCCTTGGGATTCTGGTGAAAAACTTCTTCAGACGCATTAGCCGCGAGGACCGATCCCGGTCCCAGTATTGTGTAATTAATAAAATAGAAATTCGCCTTATTTGTTTTGATATAATCTCTTTCAAGTTGAGGCATGATGTTTTCTTCAAAGGCTTTGCAATACGGACAACGGTAATCGGCAAATTCTGCAATTTTCACCGGTGCGTTTGTGCTTCCGATAAATGGCTGTCCGTCATAATTGATTTGCGTGACCTGTTCTGTCCGGTGCGTTGCCGGTTTTTTAACCGGAACAGCCTCATTTTTCTGCTGATCTCTGAAAATCATTACGGCAATCGCAGCAATCAGCAGGATAATGATTGCCGAACTGAAAATAACAATTCTTCCACGGCTTTTGCTCGTTTCGCGGTCGTTATTTGTTTGGCTGGTTTTTCTTTTATTGCCGGACATGTCGCACCTCTTCTTCTCAATGTATTAAGTGTTTATAACTGACTCGGGCAGATCTGTTCTGGTACATCTCATCAATAGTCACAAACTGATATTGCCCGGTGGTCTTTTTCAGAATCTGTTCAAGCGCTTCAATTGTATTTTCCGGAGCGTCATTATCCGCTCCCAGGTTCTCTCCATCATCGTGCAGGCAGATCACTGCTCCGTCCTTTAAATGATGAAAAAGCCTCTGTTCCAGACGTTCCTTTCCAAGTTTGATCCGCCAATCCCCCAGGATGGCGGACCAGAGGACGACCCGAAAGGAATGCGCTTCGAGCGGGAGGAACAGATTAATATGGCCCCAAGGGGGGCGGTAGTAGACCGGGCGGGCGCCAGTTATAGCTTCTACTGTGTCCGCCGCCTTTTCACATTGCTTTCGTGTTCCATAGGGGGTCAGAAACCAGTTGCTCAGATGCCGGTAATGATGAATGCCAATCAGGTGACCGTCGGCAGCCATCCTTTTAAGCAGCCCGGCGTTCTCTTCCGCACGTTCACCGACGACGAAAAAGGTGGCCCGCACGTGATACTTTTTCAGAAGCTCCAGCAACCTGATCGTATAAATCGCATTCGGACCGTCGTCAAAAGTCAGGCAAACTTGTTCCTTTCTCCCATCCACGGACCTGCATCCGCGAAAAAACATCGGACGCATGACCAATGTCGGAATGATGCCATAGAAAGCAGTAACTGAGACAATCATGAGCAGTATTGTCCGAAGTAAATGAGGTTCATGAATCATCCGTTTTCACCTCTTTTGCAGGATGTTCAAAAAATCTGAAATATATGACTGTCAGATGACCGAAGAGGACATACCGTTCAACAGGTAGAGATTGACTTAAGAAAAACCGGGCGAGCCCGGTCCCTAATCATTAACCCTGTGTTATTGAAGTGTTGGATCAACGCTTCGGTTGCTCGCTTGCCGCGGGCGATCCGTGAGCCTCCTCGCTCGGTACCCTCGCTGTGGGGTCTCCCTTGGCTCGCTGTCCCGCAGGCGTCTCGCACCTCCGCTTTGAATCTCATCCAAGGCCCTGTTTTATTGGCCAGATTTATACTTTCTGACCTTTTAAAAAAGGCTGTCCATTATTTTAAACGGCGGTTTGATTAGCCCGCCTGACGCCGGAAAATTTTCCCGGTCCTTTTTCAGGCATACCCGCCCATCTTATCTCACAGGCTATTATAACGAAAAAAATGTGATGATGAAATAATGAAGTATATCCGTAAAGTTGAACCGACTCACCGCGCACCACTTATAATCTAAAAATACTTTGATTCCGGGCGGTCTCTTGTTATACTTAAGCTTACAACCGATTGAATGGTTTTAGTGACCGTGCTTCCATAACATTCTTTAATGAAACGCGTCATCTTGCTTCCGTTCATAACGAATATATAATAAACTGTGTATTGGATATGCCATTGAAGTGGAAAAAAGTTTCAATCAGAGGAGAATCGATGATGGATATTGCCAGAGTGCTCATATTAACAGGATCTTATGGCAGCGGCCATAAGCAGGCTGCTTACGCACTTTCAGAAGCCTTTGCCAATCATCCGTCCAAATATACAGCACGTGTACTTGACGTCACATCACTGATGCCTTCAAAACTCGACTCACTTGAAAAGCATACTTTTCTATCGGGAGTGACCCATTTCCCGTCCCTTTATCACTATATATATAAAAAAACCCAGAAGAATAATGCCGCAGCGTCATTACTCAAGACGATAAACCGTTTCGGCATTGACCACCTGATCACAATATTGGATGAGGAACGGCCGGATCTCGTGATCAGCACTTTCCCCGCCGCGTCTGTGATGATGTCGCAGATCAAACGGGAAGGCTGGTTCACGTCTTCCCCGTTTCTTACCCTGATCACCGATTATTCTTTTCACAGCAGCTGGGTCAACAGCTGCACCGATGGTTACCTCGTCGGCTCAGACGCAGTACGAGACAAGCTGATTGAGATGAATGTCGACTCTCAGAAAATTATCACGACGGGCATTCCGATACAGTCCGGCTTCTCATTCCGGCCGAATGCCGGAAGTCTGAGGGCGAAACTCCATATTCCGGCAAATCAGAAAGTACTGCTGATGCTGGGTGGAGGATGCGGCATTTTCAGGAATACGCTCCCTATCCTTCGGGCCGTGGATAAAATGGATACTGACTTCAGAGTCGTCCTGATCTGCGGGCAGAACCAGAAAGCATACAATGATTTTTCAAAGTTTGGCAAAACGTCACGCCATCCTGTGCATGTCGAAGGTTATGTCGACAACATGAACGAGTGGATGGCTGTCTCTGATCTGCTCGTGACCAAACCCGGCGGGCTGACTATCTCGGAAGCGATCGCTTCCGAACTGCCGATGATTATTTATAAACCGCTTGGAGGCCAGGAGGCGGACAATACACAGTACCTACTTTCATCAGGGCTGGCCGTGGCCGCTCCGGGACAACAGGAGCTTATTGAAAACGTGGGTGATCTGCTCAGCAACACGCAGTCATTGAATACGATGCGCGGCAACATGAAACTTTTCAGTTCCCGCCAGCGGCACTCATCAGAACGGGCGTTGAAAGCGGCAGAGTTGTTCCTGTCGGCGGCCCGTGCCATCGAATTTGCTTGATCGATACCTTTCTTTTCTTCTTCAAGGCACAGATCAGGCGCTCACTGTTTCCAATGAAACAAAAAAAAGGACTAAAAACGAGAGCATCCTAAACTCAGGATGCTCTTTTTTGGGGTGCAAACAACCCTGTGCTCTTTCGCCAGATGTCCATGCGGACACAGGGACATCTCAATTATTTTGAAAACAGCGAACCGATCGCCTGGAAAATAGCCTTAAAGAAATTTCCTATGGCCGCAAACACCTGGGATAAGAATCCGCTGGTCTGGCTCGAATTTGCCAGCTGGCTGATCTTATCTTTAACCTGCTGCAGCTGATCACCAACCTGACTCCAGTCGATATTCATCGTCCGCATTTTATCAAAAAGATCCACCAACTTCTGCATGTCTGCGTCGCTCAGCTGAACGTTAACCTGCTGAGCAGCACTGCGCACAGCGTTCTCCACGTCTGCTCTTGATTGAGGTGCATTTTTCGCCAGATTATCTTTAATAGCTGTCACAAGTTCGGCCGCCTTGGTCTGGCCAATGCCGTTCTGCTGCCCCAGTTGGGCTGTCGTCACGACTTCTTCATTGGCTACCTGTTGCTTTGCCTCGGGAATGACTGTTCCTGTCTTTGCTTCATAGGCCTTGATCAGTCCGGTCAGCGCGGCTGTCCCGGACACAGGGAACGGAGCCGTGACATACACATCGGCATCTTTAACTCCCGCGGTGGCCAGCGCATTAATGTACATGTCTTTTGTAACATAGGTGATGTTGTTTGTGCTCGCCTGCAGACCTGATCCCTTCTGACCCAGGGTGATCTTGGAGGAGCTGATCGCCCGGGTCCCTATCTGAGACTGAGACAGATAGTTGTCCAGATATTTATGTTCTTCACTATTCGTCACTTCAATAATTTGCGCTGTCTTCGGATTGACGTCCATCTCATTAAGCATCGACTGCCGCTGTGCCGGCGTAAGATCTGCACCCAGTGTCACCACCACATCTCCCGGTGCACTGTCGGCATAGGCTTTTTCCGTGCCGATTCCGCTCACCGCCAAAACGATGGCAAAAGCAATCAGCCATAATTTCCTCAGTTTCATCATTAAATTCCTTCCCGGATCCGATCCACAGGTGTAAAGCCAGGACCGTCCCATCAAAATTGTTACTTCATTCTATTCGCCTGTATTCGGAAAAAGGTGCACGTCAGTCATTTATCTATGAGGATTGAACAAGCGCCGCCATGTATCATCACTATGGCGTAAATGAAAAAAAATCCGTCCTCCCGTGATCAAACCACGCGAAAACGAACTTTTTACAGAGGGACCTTATTTTTCAGAAGAAGTTTCGAAATCAACAGCGAGCGAATCAATCAGACCGATTTCCTTCAGGTAAGAAACGACAGCCTGATGTTCCGGAGACGGTGTGTAGCGCTCGTGATCTTCTTTGGAACGGAAGAGGACTGTCAGTGCCATAGAATAACCCTTGCTGCGCGTTGAGTAGTTTTGCCCCGCCTGAATATCAATGATGCCCGGAAGTTCATGTATCAGGTGGCGCAGCCTGCGTGCCCCTTCTTCTTTTTGCGCCTCGGTTGTGCTGTCCTCGAATTGAAACAAAACAATATGCTCGATCATCATAAACCCTCTTTTCACTCGGTAAACTTTTCATCTCTATCATAACACGATGCCTTTTTCCTTTGGAGACCCGTTCATCGGATAGCCTATTCCACTTAAACGATTTCACCCGCCTGATGACCAGGCGCCGCCAGTAGCAGGCGTTCTTTTTCTTTTATATACTTCAGTAATTCGACAGTCACAGTAAAGCGCCCCATCGGGGTAATCAGATAAATGCCTCTGAAGTATTCCATCGACGTGTCGATCAATTCCTTCGCAATTTCGAGGCTCGTGCGCCGCGCTTCTTCAGGCGTCCTAGCTGCAGCCATGCGCTCACGGACATCGTCAGGGAGACGGATTCCCGGAACTTCATTGTGCAGAAATTCCGCATTAGTGGCCGAAGTCAGTGGCATAATGCCGATATATACCGGTGCCGAGATTCCCCGCAGCGCTTTACTTGTCTCGATGATCTGCTGCCGGTCAAACACCGGCTGAGAAATAAAATAATCCGCGCCGCACTCAATTTTCCTTTTCAGCCGCTGTACCGCGCGGTCGAGATTGCGGACATTCGGATTGAAAGCCGCGGCCACCCGAAAATGAGTCGGATGTCTCAGGCTTTTCCCCGAATAAGAAATGCCGTGATTAAATTGTTTGACCAGCCGGATCAGTTCCATTGACGAAACATCATAGACCGATGTCGCACCTGGGAAATCGCCGATTTTTGTCGGATCTCCGGTCACAATCAGCACATCATGCAGCCCAAGAACATCGAGGCCCATCAGATGGGACTGCAGACCAATCAGATTGCGGTCCCGGCAGGTCAGGTGGACAAGCGGAGGCACTGTAAATTCTTCTTTGATCAGTCGTCCGATAGCAGCGTTGCTGATTCTCGGTGATGCCAGTGAATTATCGGCCATCGTGATGGCGTCCGCACCCGCATCCTGAAGCGCTCGGACACCTCTGAAAAAACCGGATGTATTCAGATGCCTCGGTGTGTCAAATTCGACAAAAACCGATCGCCCCGACTTTGCCTTCTCAAAAAGCGGTGTCTCCGGATGATTGTCAGAAATAATGATGGTGCTGACGCGTTTGCTTACAGACTTTTCCCTTATGGGCTCCAGTTCCGAGAGGCCCTGCCTGAACGCCTCGATATGCACCGGAGTCGTGCCGCAACAGCCGCCCAGAAGCCGGATGCCTTCATTTCGAAAATCGACGGCATATTTTTTAAAATACCCCGGCTCTGTTTCATAGTAGAGTTTGCCGTCACGGTAATCAGGAAGGCTTCCGTTAGGGTAGGCCGAGAGAAAGGCACGCTTCGGCAGTGGAATCCCGCGCAAGGCCTGAATCATATGAAAAGGGCCGAGGCGGCAGTTGGTGCCGACGATATCGGCACCCAGGCTTTCCAGCTCCCTAAGTGCCTCCGCAAGTGACATACCATTGATCAGGACGCCGGGCTCCTGCATGGAAACATGCGCGACGATCGGAAGATCCGTTGCTTCTCTGGCGAGCTTCAGAACTTCCTTCAATTCGCTGAAATCATAATAGGTTTCCAGCAAAAGGCCGTCAACGCCTCCATCCAGCAATACATCCGCCTGCTCCCGGAAACTGCGTCTGATTTCTTCCGTCTGTACGGATTGCTTCTGGAAACCGCGGATTCCGCCGATCGTCCCGAATACATAGGTTTCCGGTTTTGCCGCTTTTTTCGCAAGTTGTACCGCGGCCTTATTGAATCGTCCGACTTCATGTTCCAGTCCGTAACGCGCCAGTTTGATCGCGTTCGCCCCATAGGTGTTTGTCTGGACCACATCCGCCCCGGCACCGATATAAGCCTGATGCACGTGAAGGACCTCACTCGCGTGAGACACATTGAGTTCCTCAAAACACCGATCGATGCCATAGGAGTATAGCAGTGTCCCCATGGCCCCGTCCCCGATTAATATTCTCTTTTTCATTTCATCCAGAATCGGTGTTTTCATCATTCTCCACTCCCAACCGTCTGCCGCCTGTTCCGCCTTACTGAAGCCAGCGCCGCGGTGAAATCACGGATCAGGTCATCGGCGTCTTCCAGGCCGACCGACAGGCGGAGCAGCCCATCGCCGATACCCGACCGGATTCTCTCTTCTTCTGACAGTTCAGCGTGCGACATTTTCGGCGGATAGGATAAAATGGATTCAACGGCTCCGAGGCTAACCGCGAAAACCGGCAACGTCACGTGATGAACAAACGCTCGCGCGGAAGCTTCATTTTCCAGTTCAAATGAGAGGACGGCACCGCCCGATCCGGCCTGATCCAGCTGAAGATCCGAACCCGGATGATCCGGCAGGCCCGGATAGAAGACGTTGTTCACTTCCGGCCGCTCTGATAGAAATTCAGCAATTTTCTGCGCGGATGCGGCGGATTTTCTGATCCGCACATCCAGCGTTTTCAGTCCCCGGAGCAGCAGCCATGAATCCTGAACACCAAGGATCGCGCCAAGTGCATTCTGTAAAAAATACAGCCTGCCCGCCAAGTCTTCGCTTCCGGCGACCGCAAGTCCGGCAACAACATCGCTGTGTCCGGAAATAAATTTGGTCGCGCTGTGCAGGACCAGATCCGCGCCCAGTTCAAGCGGGCGCTGGAATACCGGAGTCATAAACGTATTATCGACGAAAGTATAACATCGGTGAGCTTTAGCAATTTTCGAAATGGCCCGGATATCCGTCACTTTAAGCGTTGGATTTGACGGGGTTTCCACATAAATGACCTTCGTATTCGGACGAATCGCCTTTTTTACTTCATCAAGATCCGTTGTATCGACAAACGTATGCTCAATCCCAAACCGGTGGAGCACCTGTGTCAGGATCCGGAAGGTCCCTCCGTAGACATTTTTCGGAACAACAGCGTGGTCGCCTGAGGAAAGCAGCAGAAACGCCGTGGATATCGCCGCCATTCCCGAGGCAAAAGCAAATCCGCGGACACCGCCCTCAAGCGAAGCGATCGCATTTTCCAGCGCTTCACGCGTCGGATTCCCTGAGCGGCTGTAATCATATTTTCCATAGTGGTCAAAGTCTTTCTGGTGAAATGTGGAGGACAAGTAAACAGGAACATTCGCCGCACCGGTCTGTGGATCGACCGCGACTGTTTCCCGGATCAGTTTGGTCGAAAATTCCATTGAATTAGCCATGGATTGCCGCCCCTTTCCTGATCGCCTGAAAAGCCCCGTCCAGATCCTGTATCAGATCTTCCGCGTTCTCGATCCCCACGGATAAGCGGAGGAGTGTATCACTCAAACCATATTTCAGACGGAGATCCTCCGGAATATCCGCGTGGGTCTGCGTCGTTGGGTAAGTGATCAGGCTTTCCACCCCGCCGAGGCTCTCAGCAAACGTAATCAAATGAAGCGCTTTGAGAAAAGGCTCAACGTAGGATTTTTTGCTTAATTCAAAGCTGACCATTCCTCCTTTGCCAGGATACAAAACCTTGGTCACGAGAAATTGTTCATTAAGATAGCCGACGATCCTTCGGGCATTGCTTTCATGCTGTTTCATGCGCAGCGCGAGCGTTTTCATGCCGCGGACCACAAGCCATGAACTGAACGGATCAAGCACCAGGCCGCATGAGTTATGGTACAGCCTCAACCGTTCAGTAATTTTTGCCGAGTTTGAGACCACCAGGCCAGCCAGAACATCGTTATGCCCGGCCAGGTACTTGGTCGCGCTGTGTACCACAAGATCTGCCCCCTCTTCAATAGGACGCTGAAGAATCGGTGTATAAAAAGTATTGTCAACAATGAGCAGGAGACCCGCCTGTTTGGCAATATACGACACTTCCGATAGATCCACTTCGTGCATGAGCGGATTGGTAGGCGTCTCGATAAAAAGAGCCTTCGTTTCCGGTCTCAAAAGTGAGGAAAGCGTGTCGTAATTACCGCCATCCCAGTATGAGAACGCAATATGATATTGGCTGGCAAGAATTTCAAACAGCCGGAACGTTCCTCCATAAAGGTCGCGTGAAGCGATAATATGGTCGCCGCTGCTGAACAGCGAAAAAACCAGTTGAATCGCGCTCATGCCGGAACTGCAGGCAAAGCCTTCCTCCCCTCCCTCAATGTCGGCGATCGCCTTTTCAAGAATCGACCGCGTCGGGTTCCCTGTACGGCTGTAATCATAACCCTTCGAAATGCCAATCCCCTCATGACGATAAGCTGTGGACAAATAAATCGGCGCATTCACCGCGCCCAGTTCATCAAAACCATTTCCAATCTGAGCTAACTTTGTTTCCTTTCTGTAAGCGGACATTCGCCATTTCCCCTCTCCGAAAATTGTTCCAAGTGACGATGCCGAGAAACCTCTCTGTAAAAATAAAAGCCTTCTTCGGTAAGAAGAAGGCTTGTTCAGCAGGTTTCTTCTTATCCCTCAGGCACACCTCTGAGCCTGCTGGAATTAGCACCTTGCCGCCATCAGGCGACGGTTGCTGAAGCGTCATCGGGCCAGTCCCTCGACTTCTCTTGATAAGAAATTAAACGTTAAATCATGTTCAGTTGTTAAATAGTTTACAACACTCCATCTTTTATTTCAAGCAGTCTTCTCGCCTATATGATCATAAAATAAAGGCGAAAATTCACAAGTTCCATTTTGGAAAATTGTATCCATCACCCAAGCATATGTTTCCTGACAGCCGGATATACCCTATTGGATAAAATCAGGAAACCTAGCATCAATCATCTATTTGTAAAAAAGAGCGTCCACTGTCGTATTCAGAACATCAGCCAGCCGGAATGCCAGTTTAAGTGTCGGATCGTATTTGTTATTTTCAATCGCATTGATTGTCTGCCTTGAAACATGGCATCGTCTGGCGAGGTCATCCTGTGACAAGCTCAGCATACTTCTTAACTCACGGATCCGGTTTTCCAACGTTCTTCACTCCCGTAGCGGTTTAGGCCCGCATCTTCCTGCTGTTGATGATGTAAAAAATAAAGTAGCAAACGACTGCGAGAATCAGATAAAAAAGTTCCGGATATTTTATAGGCGGGTAATGGAGAGGCGACCTGAGTCGAAAAAAGTCCTGCAGAAAATCCACAATTAATAACGCGAGGACTGCTGTCCAGCTTCCGACAATCGACTTATATTTAATTGCCCTCTTTCTTTCATCTGCATCCCGCCCCGAAAAAATCAATCCGTCTCCCGTTAGCCAGTCATTAGCAAAAAACAGGATAACACCAACAGGGAGCACAGTAGTCAGCCACTCAATAAAAGACGCCTGCATTGATTCATCGCCCTCCATATGTAAAACATTTTTGACATTATATTATCTGACTGCCCGAGTGATGTCAAATAGTTTTTACATTTCGTTTTCTGATGACCAACCCTGAACACTCATCAAAAACCGATACAAAAGCGCCCGGTCCTTTTTGGATTAAAGGAAATCTTTTATTCGGCGTTCCTGGCAATACGTTGCTTTATAATGTTCCGGATACGCCTCTCAAAGGAAAAACAAAATTTACAAGTAAGCTTCCGGCCATTTACCAGCCGCATCACAATTTTACCGATCTAAGAAAAAAAACCTTCAAGTGAAAGGTTTTTTTCTAAATTGTATTTTTTTAACGCTCCCGCTTCTGCCAGTGTTCCTTGATAAAAACGGCACGTCCGGATTCGCTTATTTCCTCCGCATAGCGGTGTGGATTTTTTTTGTAAAACTTCTGGTGTTCCTCTTCCGCCGGATAAAACGGCGCGGTGGGCAGAATCTGCGTCACGATCGGTTTCCTGAAACGGTTGCTTGCAGCGAGTTCTTCCTTTGATTGCTCCGCAAGTTTTCGTTGTTCATCATTTTGATAAAAGACAGCTGTCCTGTAATTGGATCCGCGGTCGATGAACTGTCCACCGTCATCCGTCGGGTCGATCTGGGCCCAATAAAGTTCCAACAGTTTTGCATAGGGGAAAAGCGCCGGATCGTAGGTAATCTGAATGGACTCCATATGGCCGGTCGCGCCTGATTTGACCTGCTCATAGGTCGGATTTTCAACATGTCCGCCCGAGTATCCCGACACGACTTTTTCAATCCCGGGCAACGTGTCGAACGGTTTGACCATGCACCAGAAACAACCTCCGGCAAAAGTCGCGGTCTCAAGCCTTCTCTCTGTCATCAGCATTCTCTCCTTTTTCCTTATCTTGAAGCAGAGATGCCTCTGAAGTCAACGTTTTTAGTTCCGTTTCTTTTCGGTTCAACGGCAGCAATACTGTAAAAGTTGTCCCTTTTTGAGGTATGCTGCTCACTTCAATTCTTCCGCGGTGTTTCTCAACAATCCAACGGGCGATCGAGAGTCCCAGCCCGGTACCCCGCTGATCAGTCCTTGAAGTGTCCGCCTGAAAGAACCGGTCGAAAACGTGGGGCAGATCTTTTTCCGCAATGCCGATACCGCTGTCGGAAACAGTAAGTTTTGCCCATTTATTATCCTTACTGCAAGACACAAAAATCTCACCGTCTTCCGGTGTAAATTTCATCGCATTGTCGAGCAAGATAACCATCAGCTGATGGATACGCTGCTCATCGCCCATGATCACGACCGGCTCAGAGCATGTATCCAGGCTGAATTTTTTACCTTCAAACTCAGCCATTTCTGAAAAGGGTTCGGTAACCCTGGCGAGCATTTTCTTGAGATCAAGTGGTTTGAGACTGACTTCAAGACGATTCGCATCTGATCGGGCGAGGGTCAGCAGATTGCCAACCAGCTTGGAAAGCCTTCGTGTTTCATCAAGCATGACTGAAATATCTTCGCCGGTTTCCTGGATCTGTCGACGTGGCTGCTTGAGCAGCCCCTCAATTTTCAACTGAATAATCGACAATGGCGTGCGCAGTTCATGCGATGCATCCGCAACAAATCGATTCTGCTTGTCCCAGGCAGCCCTGATCGGACGGATCGCCCGCCACGCCAGAAAATAGCCGGCGACAACCGACAGGACAGCTCCGATCACAAGACCGTAAATAATGATGGACAGCAGTCTTTGTAAAATAGCCTGTTCTCTGCCAAGGCTTCTTATAAAAAAGATCCCAACTGTTCCTTCATTCGTTCTCAGCTGCTTCAGGAGCACGTTATAGGATGCTCCCGCTATTTTTTCCTGAGTCACTTTGCCGGAGGGCATTTTACTGAACGGTTCAAGTGTCTGAACACTGCTGATCAGATCCGGCCAATTGGTTTCCAGCCGGTTGCCGGGCCCGACGATCGCCACAATCAGATCCGGTTTCCCGATTAACGGCATTCCCGCCTGAGGGCGTGCATCCAGGCGGAAATAACTTCCCAGCGGCCGGCTTGAGTCTCTGATCAGCGTATTTGCGCTGTCCGCATATGTTTCCGACTCTACATAATAATAAATAGCGCCGCACAGCAGGCCGATCAGGAGAATCAGCAGTGCCGCATTGGTTATTGTTAATTTAATAAGTGTCTTGCGAAAAAGTGTCATTTTTTAGTCTCACTTATCGGAGAGCATATAGCCAATGCCCCTGACCGTTTGAATATCCGCTTCATACCCATATTTTTTCAACTTTTTCCGGAGCTGATGAATATAAACTTCGACAATCCCGACCGTTGTATCCGAATCGAATCCCCAGATTCTGTCAAAAATCTGATCGCGTGTCAGGATCTGATCGGCATTCTGGATCAGGTACTCCAAAAGGTCATACTGTTTCGTCGTAAAGGGCAGTATTTCTCCGTCAACAGTTACCTGCTTCCTCTTATCGTCTATTTCAATACCTTTATAGCAAAACGTATGATTCAGCGTCATCGGTGAACTGCGTCTTAGAATGGCGGAGAGCCTGGCCTGGAGTTCCTGATTCTGAAACGGCTTGACAATGTAATCGTCACCGCCAAGATTCAGGCCCTTCACCCGATCATCCAGCGCGTCGCGGGCAGTCAGAAAAATGATCGGGGTGTCAATGTTTTTTTCACGGAGCGATTGGGTCACTTTAAAGCCATCCATTCCCGGCAGCATGATATCAAGAACGAGGGCATCGTAAATATTCTGCTCTGCAAGATACAGCGCGTCCTCACCGTTTTCCGCAGAATCGACATCATAATCATCGGCCAGAAGTTTGACAATTTCCTTCCGTAACGGGCCGTTATCTTCAACGACAAGAAGTCTCATTGCAAATCCCCTTTCCGGAAGAAAGCTGGTGTATCATAACTCCTTACGGCTCTCATTTTACACGATCTCCGTGCTGCTTGGAACCTCTTCCTTTTATTCCGTGCGAAGTGCTTCAATCGGGCTCAGTCTCGAGGCTTTATACGCCGGGAACACGCCGAAAATAATCCCGACAGCTGCTGAGAACAGGAAAGCAAAAGCCATAACTGAAATCGAGTAAACGGCAAGCCCGCCTGTAGCCGCCGCATAGATCTGAGCGGCCAGGATGCCGAGCGCGACACCAAGTGCGCCTCCAAGCATGCTCAGAACAGCTGACTCAATCAGAAACTGCAGCAAAATATCACGGTTTTTTGCGCCAATGGCCTTGCGAATACCGATTTCGCGCGTCCGCTCCGTCACAGACACCAGCATAATATTCATGATACCGATACCGCCCACGAGGAGCGAAATGCCTGCGATGCCGGCCAGAAGCATCGTCATTGTGCCCGTCACAGAGCTTAACGCCTGCATGACATCCTGCTGATTAACGACGCTGTAATCATCCGTGCTGCTGTAGGTTTCGCTCAATAGTCTGGAAATGCCGTTCACTGCCCAGTTCACATCACCCTGATTGTCCGCCTGGGCATAGAATTGCGTGATATACGTTGTTTTCAGCAATCGTTGTGCTGTTGAGAACGGAAGATATACAGCATCATCGCTGTTCTGGCCCATTGATCCGCCCTTACTGTTCATGACGCCGATGACGTTAAAACGTTCTCCATTAATCAGTATACTTTTATTAACCGGGGATTGAGTACCAAACAAAGTAGTGGCGGTGTCACTGCCAAGTACCACATTTTTCGTCCGATTGTTTTCGTCAAAAGATGAAATAAAACGGCCATCCGCTACTGTCAGCTGCCTGATGCCCATATAGGCTGAAGTTGTCCCTGTCACACTGACTTGTGAAGACGTGCTGCCGTTCGCCACAGTATCTCTTCCGCTCAGTACCGGTGCGACGCTCTTAACGCCATAGACTTTTCCGACCTGATTCAGCTTATCCATTGTAAAATGCGTGTCTGTATTCGTAATGTTGACCGTAATCAGATTCGTTCCCAAGCTATTGACGCTGTTGGCAACGGATTTGCTGGATCCTTGGCCGATCGCAAGAAGAGCGATCACCGACGAGACACCAATGATGATGCCAAGCATCGTTAGAAAAGCCCGCGTTTTGTTCGCACGTATATTCCTGAATGCCATGATTATTGAAGTCATCAGATTCATCAGATATGCTCTCCTTCCCACAGCCTGCCGTCGCGGATACTGACCGTCCTCCTGGCCTTTCGCGCAACATGCAGATCATGCGTGATCAGGATGATCGTCCGCCCTTTTTCATTTAGGGCAGTCAGAAGATCCATGATTTCCCCGCTTGTTCGGCTGTCCAGGGCACCGGTCGGTTCATCCGCAAGCAGTATCTGCGGTTCTCCCGAGAGCGCCCGGGCAATCGCCACACGCTGCTGCTGCCCTCCGGAAAGCTGGCTTGGCAGATGGCCTGCCCGTTCTCGGAGCCCGACTTGCTCCAGACAGACAAGAGCCCGCGCGCGCCTCTCCTTTGCCTTGATGCCTCTGTAGAGAAGTGGTAGCTCAACATTTTCCACAGCAGTGAGCTTGCCCAGAAGATTAAAGTTCTGGAAAATGAAACCTATTTTCTGATTCCGGATTACCGCGAGGTCACGGTCTTTCAATCTGTCGATATGGCTCCCGCCCAGGACATATTCGCCTGAGTCCGGTTTATCCAAACATCCCATCATATGCATCAGCGTGGATTTGCCGGATCCCGAAGGCCCAACGATCGATAAAAAATCACCGTCATTAATGGTCAGACTGACATGATCCAGTGCGTGAACCATGTTTTCGCCCATTTGATAACTTTTTTCAATCTGGTTCATGGAGATCATCGGTTCTGTCATTGACCATTGCCGCCTCCGTTCCGCATTTGTCTGCGAAGGCCATTTCCTCCTCCGAAGCCCTGTCCTCCTCCAAAGCCTCCCATCATGCTGTATGGGTTCTGAGTGCTTGAAGACACGGAAGCAGTCCCTGACTGTTTCGTGATCGCACTCAACTGTACAGTCTGTCCTGCCTGAAGCCCTGAGGTAATTTCAATTGACTGATCGCTGTGAATGCCCGTTTTGACGGCAATCATGCTGCCCTGCTTCGTGTCCATACTCATGAAACGGCGACTGAATCCACCTTGTTGATCCTGCGATGCTGTATTTGACGAGAGATAAACATAAGACTGATTGCCTGTCTGGTGAACCGCGCCGGTCGGCAAATAAAGCACATTTGTCCTCTTCTGAAGTACAATGCTAGCGGTTGTCGTCATTCCTGGTTTCAGACCTGACGAACTGTTCATGTGTACTGTCACATTAAAGGTGGACACACCGTTCGTATCGGTTCCTTCCGCAGCTATCGACGTCACTTTACCACTGAATGTTTTGTTGGGATAAGCATTGACTGTCACTGATACAGCCTGTCCGACTTTAACTTTTGGTATATCCAGTTCGTCGATTTGAACAACCGTGTTCAGGTCCGTGTAATTGATCAGATGCATCACGGCGCGGCCAACTGTTACCCTTTGTCCGGCGTATGCGCTCACTGTAGTGATTGTACCTGCTGCAGGCGCGGCCAGGGTCGTCCCATCTGTATACGTCAGCAACGCGGCACCTTTCTTTACAGTATCGTTCGCTGATACATTAACTGTAGAAATCGTTTTTGAAGCGTCTCCTGATCCGATGGTTATATCCTCATCAGTAGCAGGCTGAAGGTCGCCAGAGCCGCTGACATCCGATTCAATCGTCCCTTTCTGCACCGTCGTCGTCGGATACAAAACCTGCGCTTGCGCAGACTTATCGCGTGTAAGAAACCAGAATGACCCTCCTCCGACAACAAGTACAACAACAATAATCCATATCCAGGCCTTTTTCATTAAAAAGTTCTCCCTTCACTCTTCACATACTGATCTGAATATCCCAAGTGTAAGAGAGTAATCTTAAAATTTGCTTAACCTTCAAATAAGAACTCGTGGCATTCAAGATAATCGGCACAGAAGGTCGGACCATGCGACCACATCTCCCCTGAGTTCACTCCTCCTAACAGCCATCCCGTTCTTATCAACCAGCTGCGGATCGAATGGTGTACTGATTTGTAGGAAAAACCGTGATGCACGTTGGTTTTGCCTTCTTCCGGTGACGCTTCGGACACTCGCTTTCCGCGGGCGATCCGCGTCTTAATCTGAACGTTTGTCCGGCAGATTGAGTCCACCAAAAATTTTATACTTTCTTTGAAAAAAGCCCCATCGGCTTATTAACCCGACGAGGCTTTTGACTGCGATTCCAGATGTGTTTGGCGTCGTGAAATCAGGTTGAAGAATGGCGGAAGCACAATGCAAATAGCCAGAACCCTCAGCACCTGTACGGCGACGACAAACGTGGAATCGGCGTGAAGAACAACCGATGTCACTGCCATCACATCAATGCCGCCGGGTGAAAAGGCGAGAATCGAGGTAATGGTATCGATTCCTGTAAAATCGGATACGAGGAGAGCACACAGAAACATCGCCGCCATCAGGCCAAGCGATCCGATGAGCCCCATAACGACGGTTCGAGCGACCCCCGCAAACATCCTGCGGTTCAGGCGTGCGCCGACGCTTGCGCCAATCATTAATTGAGCGATGATGATCAGATTATGCGGCCACCAGATGGGTAGATTACTTCCTGCTATCAATCCCGCCAAAGCCTGAGCGATACCGACTCCGATCATACTGCCCAGTAACCATGGAGCCGGCAAGTGTATCTTTTTGCCCAACAGAGCGAATGAAGCAGCGAGTACCACAATAAAAATGAGCCCCGCAACCGTTACTGGACTCAATGTCTCAACTGATCCCGCAGCATCTGCTGTTCCATTTCCAAGTCCGCTCCAAACAGATACAATGAACGGGATAGTACTTTCGACAAGGATCACGCGCATTGTCTGTATGATACTGACAACAGCCACATTGGCCCCGACGTCGGCTGCAATGCCAAGCATTGAAGACAGCCCTCCGGGAGTCGTTCCATAGAGACTCGTGATCATGTCTGTCCGGCTGAAACGAAACAGGACCATTCCACTCGCCAATGACAGAACAATCGAAATCAGAGTCGTGACAGTGATTGTCAGCCAGCCCTTGTCTAAAACATGGATCACCGATAAATTGATTTGCTGACCAATCTCAATGCCGAGCAGCAGCTGACCAGTCTTGAGCCAATAGCTTTCAAGCCCCTTCTCACGATGGAGACCCGCTATTAGTTTTGGGTTTAAAAGTGAAAGTGTCCCTGCAACAATCAGTGTACCGATCATCCAGCCAATGGACAGACCAGTCAGCGACAGGATGAGCCCTCCGATGCCACTGATCACTATAAAAACCAGGTTGCTTAGACCCAACCTGAAATTCGGTTTCATCTGCTGATTCCTTCCTTCTATTATCCCCTGGACACGTAGTGCCGAGATTAGATTTACATCTCTCTGCTACACTAAGCATAAATGTTAATCTGCTATCGGTAAAATATCGAATTTGAATCAATAGATATCAAAAAATTGAATGGCTGATCCTAAATTCGATCCAATCAGTAAATACAAATAAAGTGATTTACTCAGAGGGGCTAGCACAAACACCATTCTTCCGTTAAATTAAGTTGCCATGTAAAAATAGTTGTTTACTCATACAATTGCTCCATGATTCAATCTGAGACTTTATGCCAGAGGTGTTCTTTCCTGCTCTATAATTAACTGTAAGAAAAAGGATGTTGCGCAGTAGAAGGATTCACAGCAAAAAAATACCAACAGTACTTATTTAGGAGCCCGGGATGGGTTTAACCAGGAAAGTGAATCTGCTGAGACTACAATTCCGTCCATTCAGAGAGCCATATCAACGGACTTGGAGTCATTATCAATAAAAAAACGGATGCTATCAATGAAAATCCATCACCTATCGATGAACACCAAGTTTTTATCAATAAAAATGAGAAGAGTATCAATAAAACTAGATATTCAGAACGAATTTGCCCATTCATGATAGTGATCAATAAAGAACCTTATTTCCTGCTACACCAATCATTCCAAGGCTCCCGGCAACACAACAAAATCAATAAAGGCACGGACGACATTCAACGTGAGCATTTCCTTGAAATAAATGAGCCACGTTTCTCGCAAAAGAGGTTCACCATTGCTATCGAGCAGATCCACCGATTCAAGATGATCTTGCGGGCTGATAATTAGGCTTGGCACAATCGCGTAGCCTAATCCGCTCAAAACCATTTCCTTACATGTATCTGCTTTATCCACCTCAATGCTGATGCGTGGCGGTTCTGAAAAATGTGTCGCCCACCAGTCATCGACAGACGCTTTCAACTCGTAATCAGATCGGTAATCAATACGTGGAAGACCGGGCAACTTGTCTACCTCGATTTTGTCTTTTGAAATCAGACAGAGTCTTTCGGAAAAAAGAAGGCTCTTTTCTCCTTTCCAATGATAATGGCCTCGGATGATTCCCATATACACTTCCTGACGATAGACACGCTGAAGAATATCACTGCTGCGGTGGGTCACGACCTTAAACTCGACCTTAGGATAACGATCCTTAAAACGTTTGAGCAAAAGAGGAAGCTTATAGTGTGTGAATGAGTCCGACACGCCGATGGACAGTGTCCCGACAACATCTTCAGACATATCGGCGACATGCTCTTCCGCTGTTCGATACAAGGTGAGCATCCGATCGGCGATGTTCGCCAGATACTCGCCCTGCGGTGTAAACTGAACACCGCGGCGGCCACGGTTCACAATCGTTACACCAAACTCTTTTTCAATCTGCTGCAGCCGATGACTCAATGTAGGCTGAGAAATATAAAGACTCTGAGCGGTCCGCGTCATATTTTTCTTATCATAAAGCCTCTGCAAAATAAGCCAGTCGCGATTATCCAAAGAATCACCCCCTCCCTTGTAAACCATTAAAAAAAGCAAAACCGTCTGAATGAACCAAACGATTTTGCCGTCTATAAATCACTTATTTTTTAAAATGGAAAGGAACCGTTGCGATCACAACATCGGCATGCCGGATCAGGCTGGCTTTGATCAATACGCCGGACTGATTATGCAGGAGGCTCTGCCACCACTTCTTGGTATAGAATTGCGGGAATACAACCGTGACAGTTGCTCCGTCCTTGTCCGCTTTCCACTTTATTGTATCAATGAACCGGTCAAGCGGGCTGACAATGCTTCGGTATAGAGAATGAAGCGTGACCAGACGGATCCCCGTATTCCATTCGCCCCACTCCTTCTCCATCTTTTCAATCGCAGCGGGACTGTCTCCGACGTATACGGCAATCACATTGCTGGAAAGTGATTTGGCATAAGTCAGGGACTGTTCAACAACCTTAGTGATCCCCGCAACAGGAACGACAATAATATTGTCGGTGGTATTGATTGACCGAAGAGGTATCGACAGGTTGACCCGCAATTGTTCGGCCACATGCATGTAATGCTGGTGGATTTTATGAAAAATCATAATTACGACAGGAACAAAAATTAGAACCGGCCAGATCTGGCTGAATTTTGTTACGAAGAAAATAATCAAAATCAAGTAACAGATCAATGCGCCGATAAAGTTGGTGAAGAGTCTGGGCAGCCAGCCCTTCGGTTTTTTCTTTACCCAATGCACGATCATACCTGTCTGAGACAGCGAGAAGGGAATAAATACCCCGACCGCGTAGAGAGGAATCAGATTTTCCGTCCTTCCTCCCGAAATAATAATCAATACTATTGACATCACACCGAGTGTGATTATTCCATTCGAATAGCCTAAGCGATCTCCCTTTACTTTAAATGGACGGGGCATATACTTATCATTTGCCAGATTAAAAGCAAGCATCGGAAATGCGGAATAACCTGTATTCGCCGCAAGCACCAGAATAAGTGCCGTCGACACCTGGATCATATAATAGAAAACATTTCTTCCAAATATTGTCCCACCAAGCTGGGAGAGCACAGTCTGATTACTCATCGGATGAATGCCATACCAATAAGACAGGAATACAATGCCGCTCAAAAGAATAGCCAGAATCCCACCCATCATCAGCAGCGTCTTCGCCGCATTTTTGGGGGCAGGTTCCTTAAAGCTTGGAATCGCATTCGATATGGCTTCGACACCGGTTAAGGCCGTGCATCCGGATGAAAAAGCCCGCAGCAGCAGAAACAGACCGACGCCCATAACCGGGGTACCGATCGCCGCATGCGGGTGGACTGGAGCCGCTTGGCCGGTCATCGCTTCAAAAAAGCCTGCACCTATTACGAAAAGCATCATTAGAACGAAAAAGTAGACCGGGAAAGAAAGCAAAGTCGCGGAATCTGTCAACCCTCGTAGGTTCAGTACTGTAATGATCACAATAATAATTACCGCAACAAGAACCGCGTGAGCATGAAGTGCAGGGAAAGCCGACGTGATCGCATCTGTGCCCGCGGACACGCTGACAGCTACCGTCAGAATATAATCAACAAGCAGTGCGCCGCCTGCCGTGAGACCGAAGTTTATACCCAGGTTCTCCTTTGAAACCATATAGGCGCCACCGCCTTGCGGATAAGCAAAAATAATCTGTCGGTAAGAAAAAACCAAGGCCACCAACAGTACCAGTACGCCGAGCGCTATTGGGAGTGAGTACCATAATGCGATACCGCCCGCCGCTATAAGTACGATCAGAATCTGTTCAGGCCCGTAAGCCACAGATGACAGCGCGTCGGAAGACAAAACAGCCAGAGCCTTTAACTTGTTCAGTTTCTGGCTGTGCGATTCATTAGATTTAAGCGGCCGGCCAATTAACAGCCTCTTAATTTTCGTAAGCATGCTTTTTCACCCTCAAAAATATTTTCAAAATAAGTTCAGACCAAAGGTGTCATTCAAAAAGAAAAGGCTCTAGGCGAATTTATTCTATTTCACCTGAATGCCTGTCTTTGGTCGCTGTTTTCCTTCTTGCGGAGGCTGCTTTTCTGTAAAAAGCTTTCCTCACGCATACTGATTCTATGCTAACCCGGAAAAAGTTGCAACACATATAGAGGCAAACCTGGTGAAAAAAGTCGTCGAAAAATTACCCGGGAAATTTCCAGCAACCGACAACATTTTTATTGACGATCAGTCTTAATCTGTCAATGATTTGTTTTACGTGACAACGCGAGGACGACGACGGTTGATACAATACATACTGCGCCAAACCAATCTGAAACTGTGAATGGGACACTCAGCCAGACTACACTGACGACTGCCGCGGACAGGGGCTCCGCGCAGCCGAGAAGGCTTGTTTCAATCGGCTGAAGAAATTTAAGGCTCGCCAGGTATAAATAAAAAGCGGCAAATGTTCCAAACAGAATAACAAAAGCAACGCATGACAGAGTTTCCAGATTAAGCTGTCCCCGAAAAATCCACGGTGGATAGAAAGAACTCATGGCCAGTCCGCCGATGATCATTCCCCAGCCAACAACTGCCGCCGCTCCCCACCTTTTCAACAGGGCAGCCGGTTGCATCGAATAGACAGCTCCGCCAAATGCGGACAGAATGCCCCAGAAAAGCGCAGCCGGGGCTATAGAAATCTGGTTCGGGTGTCCCTTGGTCACAAGGAGGAACACGCCGGCCAGCGCCAGAAAAATCGCAGCCACTTCTTTTATCGACGGCTTTTTCTTCCATTTGATCAGAAGATAGACGATAATGATCACCGGGTTCAGATATTGAAGAAGTGTAGCGGTCGCCGCATTGCCCGCGGCGACTGCCTCAAAGTAGGTATATTGTGCGCCGATCATGCCGCAGAGTCCAAAAATCAGGAGTCCGGCCCTTGATTTTCTATCTGCCCAGATTTTCCAGGCAACCTCTCGTTGTTCCCCTGCAAGCACGGCGATGATCAGCAGTGAACCGGCGCTCAGCATGCGCACCGATGTCAGCCAGCCTGGATTGATGCCGCCCGTGCGGAACAGATATTGCGCGACATTCCCGGAAACACCCCAGAGGATCGCCCCACTCAAAACAAGTACGATACCAAAAAGTCGGTTCAGAGATGTTCCCTTTTCCAAAACACGTGCCCGATCTTCCAAACTGCTTCTCTCCCCTGCTTTAATCAATTTAATATTAACGGAGGGCTTCCGAAGCGTCAACGGGGATAAACCTCGCTCCATACACTAAGATCAACGAACATTTTATACGGCTGAAAGAGCCGAATGTCTGCAGAAAATACGCCGTATTCATTGCCCGCGGTATTTCTTATTGTCAGAATTGTAAAGAGGTGTAAAAATAATGTTTTCTTTTTGATTATCCCGTTCACCATGAAAGAATAATGTTACATTTAAATGGTTATCGGTGCGGCCGGAAAATAGAATCGGTCAATGATCCCACCGCTTTTGTTGAAAACCACGGGACCATTGGCAGAAACCGGCAGATTCGCTTTTATGTTTGTTGATTTGGGAAGGATGATAATCTATGAGAACTGCGATATTCGCCCACCGCGGCAGTAAAGCCAATCGACCGGAAAACACACTCTCCGCCTTTGAAGAAGCGATGCGCGTCGGCAGCGACGGCATCGAACTGGATGTTCATCTGACAAAGGATCAGGAAGTGGTCGTCATGCACGATGAAAAAGTGAACCGGACGACAGACGGTAAAGGGCAGATCAAAAATTTTACATTAAAAGAACTGAAGGAACTGGACGCAGGTGTCTGGTTCTCCCCGCAATTCAGAGGCGAACGGGTGCCGACACTGAAAGAAGTTCTCGATCTGCTTTCCGGTTTTCCCGGGATCCTCAACATCGAATTCAAGACAGACCGGAATATTTATCCCGGAATTGAAGAAAAAACAGCACGGTTGATTGGCAGCCTACGTCCTGAACTTCCGGTTGTTTATTCGTCGTTTAATCATGAGTCGCTCATCCGGATGAGACGTGTTGATCCGAGTGCAGATGTTGCGCTGCTTTTATGGGAAAGGCTGGCCGATCCCTGGCGATATACAGAACAAGTCGGAGCCTCCGCCCAGCATTTATGGGAGCCTTCCGCCTTATCGGAGACGGCAGCCCAGCTTCAGCAGCACGGTATTAAAGTCCGTGCCTGGACTGTGAATAAACCAAAAAATATGCAGCGGACGTTTGAAATGGGGATTGACGCGATGATCACTGATTATCCGGAGGTTGCGCTTGATCTTCGGAAGAGCTTTGAAGCAGCCGGAAACGCTGAAAAATAGTTTGAGAGGATGTGCGTCCGGTGCATGTCTCTTTTTACACTTATAAATGATTTATATACGATCTAAAAGAGCCCGAGATGGAGTTTCGGGCTCTTTATTTCTCTTTATTTTTTAATTCGAAACATTGTCCTTTATTCTTTCGTTTATCATGGTATAAAATAAATGTGAAGTTATGTTTCTTCATGTATTGCCTGCCACAAAAAGTAACCGCTATCATAAGTTGGGAGCCGCAATTTATGCAGAAAATTGAACAGATTTATTCAACGATTCAGCAACAGATTAATCATTGGAAGGATGGCTTGACCGCCGCCGATCTTGCCGAATCTTTGCATCTCGACCGTTCCACTGCCAGCCGGTATCTGAATGAACTGACCAAAAGCCGGAAGCTAATAAAATCGGGGGGCAAGCCTGTCCGATACTGGCTGCCATCGCAAAGTAATACGGCTCAGGCGAAGATTCCGGCGGAAGACGCACCTCAATCAGGACGCCCGTTGGTCATCCATTTCCCTGATAATGCGGAGACGCAGTATATCGGGACTGATGCCAGCCTGAAACCGATAATCGAGAAGGGGATGGCGGCTCTGTTCTATCCTGAACAGGGGCTTCACATTCTTCTTTCCGGTGAAACAGGTGTCGGAAAGAGCTATTTCGCTGAATATCTTGCAAAGATTGCAGCGGCGCAGCCCTGGAATAAAAAGCCCGCTCCGTTTATCACGTTCAACTGTGCGGATTATGCCCAAAATCCGGAATTGCTCATGGGGCATATATTTGGCATTAAAAAGGGTGCCTTCACGGGTGCAACTGCCGATGAGGCCGGACTCGTGGAGCAGGCGAATCACGGAATCCTTTTTCTTGATGAAATTCACCGCCTCCCCCCGAGCGGCCAGGAAATGCTTTTTTATCTGATTGACAAGGGCCTTTATCGGAGACTCGGCGAAACGAGCAGCATACGGCACGCGAAGCTGATCCTGATCGGTGCGACGACTGAAAACCTTGAGTCCACTTTGTTGCCGACGCTGCTCAGGCGTTTTTCCCTCAAACTATCAATTCCGCCGCTGAGGGAAAGAACGGATGCGGAGCGCGAGGATTTTCTGACCCATTTTCTGAAGCAGGAAGCAAAAAAAATGAAGGTGCCGCTTTTGATCGAAGACCATTGCCGCAGAGCTTTTCTGAAATATGCCTGTCCGGGAAATATCGGACAGCTGAAGAGCGACATTCAGATTTCCTGCGCGCGCGCGTTTATGCGTCATCTTCAGGGCGGCACAGCCAAGGTCACGATCCAAAGTGACGATCTTCCACCGCACGTATTGAGCAGCCTGCCAGATAATAATATGGAGAATGAAGCGCCTCACCTCGTCCCTTCTTCAAACCAGAATGAAAAGATACCGATTCAGAACATCTACTCGATACTCGCGTCAATGGAAGGAAAAGAATCGCCTTCTTCACGGTATACTTCTTCAGATCAGGAGATGCAGCTCGCGGTCAACCATTACCTCAGAGAACTCCAATCACTCTCAGAGAAAAGGTTAGAGTCTGAGCCCGGGTGGGTCCGATTTATTGATCATGATCTTCTTGATGCGCTGAGGGACTCCGAATTCTACTTCAGAGATGATTTTCCTTTTGAATACGGAACAAAGCAACTGATCGCCATCGGCCTTCATCTCGAAGCGTATCGCCAGCAATCTAAAAAAGGCAGCCGGTCCCCGCTCCCCGCGGTACCTCACGCCGAACCGGTTTACCGAACAGCTGCAGGAAAGCTGGCAGATTTTCTTGAAAAGAGGATCCATCTTCAGCTCCCCAACCGCGAGAAAGAACTGCTTGCCCACCTGATGGCATCGACACTCCCGGAGAACAAAAGGGATAACGGCGTTCTTGTCTATCTGATCACACACGGGCGGTCCACGGCAAGCTCAATGGCCGAAGTGACCAATTATCTGCTTGGTAGCCCCGTCATTCGTCCGGTAGACATGCCCCTCACCGAGGCTACAGGCGTCACTTATAAAAAAGTCAGGCAGCTGATTACGCAGCAAAAGGGCAGTTCCGGAATACTGATGCTCGTCGATATTGGCTCACTTGTCACAATGGGTGATGCCCTCAGCCGGGATCTTGGTATTCCAATCCGCACTTTGGCCAACGTCAACCTTCCCATGTTGATCGAGGCAGGACGGAAATCACTGATCCCTGACAACAGCCTGGAAACGGTATACAACTCGGCAAGGTCGGCTTTCATAGCCCTGGCGCCAAAAAGCCAGCTGCCCGAGCATCACGGAGAAAAACAGAGACTGATCGTCACCGTCTGCTTTACCGGCGAGGGAACGGCTCAACTGCTGCACGACTGGCTTGAAGAACAGCTTTCGGCCGAAGACGGGGATGTTGCCGTAAGGGCCATCCGAGTCGATCCGGTGTCGAAAGATTCGACGATGCTCGAAACTTTCCGCAATCAATATCGGATTATTGCGGTTGTCGGTACGGTGCAGGTGACTTTCGACGATGTTCCGTTTATTCCCGCTCTTGAATTACTGACGGATGACGGACATACACGGCTGCATAAATTGCTGGAAGTGTCCCGCCCGGTCGGTACGTCTGCCGACTCTCTCGAACCGGATCCGGTTGACGGTGATCAGGAACTGATCAAGCTGGCCGGAACAGGGCTCGCAAAGATCACTCGCTTTTTGAATCCGCTGGTTTTTTCCCGAACCATTTCTTCCGATTTTAACCGGCTCAAAAACCTTTATCAATGGGATAATGAGATAGTGCTGGGCATGTGGATGCATCTCGGAAGTCTGGTTGACCGGATGATTCAGTCCGGCCTGACGGGATCTGATCCGGTTGACGGTCTTATAACTGAAGAAGACAAAGATAACGAAATCTCTGTTACACAGAAGGATCGTGACGTGTGGCAGCCGCTCCTCAGTCAGATTGAGTCGATATTCAGCGTCAGCTTCACGCGGAGGCTCACAGATGCCTTAATCAGGTTGGGAAAAGCTCAGTAATAATCTGTGCAGTTCATCATGATAGCGATTACACACGTTTATAATCTATGATGCACAGTTTGCTCATCTGTGCAGGGAAAAGATTTCCGAAATTCTTTCAGAAACTTTCTCCTTTTTTTTGCCTTTAAAACGCCATTTTCAAGGAAACGTTTTCCTCGCTGGTTTCCTCGCTCCACTTGGCATGGAACTTGCTTGTCATAATGTGTACGGCAAATAGACAGAGGAGGTGAGGAACATGAGCAGATTTGCCAAATTTTATGTTAGCGTTTTCGCTATTATTTGGGTCGGATACGGTCTTTTCAGCGTGCTGATGAAACAGCCGCACAGTCTGGCGTTGCTCTTGTTCGGTGCAAGCTTTGCGATCGTTTTTTTTCTGGCAACATGGTTCAGCCAGTGGATTTTCCGCAATTACAAACGCATTGATGCCATGGCAAAGACTATTTTTGCAAAAAGAGCTGTAAATCGAAAATAGCCATTATTTTTCATGACGTGTTGACCCTTCTTTGTCTATCAGCCGAAGCTCTTATTTATAAAATACGCATTTTTAGGGGGTATTAATGATGAGTGAACCCATCAGACTGATCATTCTCTGCAGCTGGGGGGCAACTTCCAGCCAGCTTGCGGTTCAAGTTGAAAAAGCCGCACAGAAAAGAAATATCGAGTTGAAAGCGGACGCGGGTGGCACTGGGGAATTCAAGAAAAAAGCATCAGAATATGATGTCGCGCTTCTAGAGCCCCAGGTACGCCATCTCAAAAAAGAAGTAACCAAAATCGGTGATGAAAACCATGTTCCGGTTGAACTCGTCGATCAACGTGCATTTGGTCTGATGGACGGTGACAAGGTTCTTGATCAGGTGCTTGCCATTCTAAAAAAATAAATTTTTCTAGTGGGGGGAAGTAACTATGAACGGCGTAATTAATTGGCTGGAAGACAAATTCATGGGGCCTCTTGGGAAGATGGCCCAGAATATTTATCTGCAGTCCATCCGTGATGCATTCGTTATTTTCGCACTTCCTGTAATCCTGACCGGAGCACTGTTCCTGATTGTCGCCAATCCGCCGACCTCGGTTGACTGGCCGATCATACATGCGTGGGCCAACGCGGTTACACCGATCGCTCCACAGATTATGTTTCCTTTTAACTTAACATTCGGTATTATGGCTGTTACCGTCGCTTTCGGTGTCGGCTACAGCTTGGGCGAACGCCGCGAACTTGACTCTGTTATGTCCGGTATGCTTTCCATGCTCGCTTTCTTCATGACCGCATTTCCTGTGACGGATATTACTAAAGTTCCTTTTGGCGATGTGCTCAACTATCTGGGCGGCCAGGGGCTGTTCGTCGCCATCATTCTCGGTATTCTGACGACTGAATTCATGCGCTTCCTGATCAGCAAAGGTTTCGCTTTTGAAATGCCTGCTGGAGTTCCGCCGTATGTTATGCGTGTTTTCCGTGCCCTCGTACCTTTCATGATTACTCTGCCGCTCGTATGGGCACTTGAATGGATCACTTGGGCGAATTTTCACATCACGATTCCACAAGCTGTTCTCGAACTCTTCAAGCCTTTGGTCTCAGCATCAAACTCGTATCCTGCAGCTCTTGGCATGATTCTTCTGATGCTCCTGCTCTGGTTCATGGGTATTCATGGCATGAACGTCGTCTCTTCTGTTGTCTATCCTTTCTGGATGAGCAACCTGGCGGATAATGCCAAAGCGGTTGCCGCTGGCCAGCCCGCTCACGGTATCGTTGTTGAACCGTTCTTCCATATGTTCGCTCATATCGGCGGTTCCGGCGCAACTTTTGGTTTAGCACTCTTCATGCTGTTCTCAGCATCCAAGCAGATCAAACAGATCGGACGTACCGCGATTATTCCGACACTGTTCAATATCAACGAACCGATCCTTTTCGGGCTGCCGATCGTACTGAACCCGATTATGCTCATTCCGTTCGTTCTTGGCCCGACCATCATTGTCACACTGAATTACATCCTGTTTGCAACAGGCGCGCTTCCTCCGGTCATCATTCAGCCGCCGTTCACTGTTCCGATTTTCCTTGGTGGATTTATCGCGACAGGCGGACACTTCTTCGCCGGGCTAATCCAGATTATTGATGCCGCCATCGCAGCAGTAATTTATTACCCATTCTTCAAGAAATATGAAGCACAGCTGGTGAACCAAGAAAAAGAAAGCGCTGAAGAAGTAGCCGAAGCAAAATAATCGGATATACAATTGATGAGAACGGAGGATGAAAAATGACCGATCAATCTGAAGCAGCGGTTTTCCAGCTGATTCTCCATGGCGGAAATGCCCGCGGGGAAGCTTATGAAGCGCTGGATGCCGCGGAAGATTTTGATTTCGATGAAGCACAGAAACACATTGATGCCGCGGAGCAGGAATTCCTGCAAGGTCATAAATGGCAAACCGAGACAATCCGGAGTGCAAACGACGGCCATACACCCAGCTTCCTAATGGTTCATGCGCAGGATCACGTTATGACGGCTCAGGCTGAACTGAATCTGATCAAGCGCATCATTGCAAATTATGAACTGATCGCGAAACTTGAAAAACGGGTTGAAGCTCTGGAAAATAAATAATTTCAATGCTGCGGAATGCCGTGCCTGAAAAGGGGGCGGCATTTTCGCGTTTCTTGACGGTTATAGCCGCAGGAAATACAATGTTTTTAGACGAAAAATTATGGATCGGGTGATTTTTATGAACGGCAAAGAGGCAGCGGGACGAAAAGCAATTGATGAAATCAGCGATGGCATGACGGTAGGCCTAGGTACAGGATCGACCGTTTATTATTTTCTTCAGGCGCTGGCCGAAAAGATGGCCGACGGGCTGTCTGTCACCGGTGTAGCTACTTCAGAAAAAACGGTAGCACTGGCAAAGGAATGGAACATTCCAATGGTTTCCTTGAACAGCGTCAGCCGGATTGATGTAACAATCGACGGAGCGGATGAATGTGATCCCTCTCTTGACGGTATCAAAGGCGGCGGCGGTGCGCTTCTCTATGAAAAACTGGTGGCTAAAGCTTCAGAGAAACGGATCTGGATCGTGGATGATCGAAAAAAGGTGGAACAGCTCGGCCATTTTCCCCTACCTGTTGAAGTCATTCCTTTCGGCTGGAAAAAGGTACAGGCTCTCATGGAAAACAAGCAGTACCATCCCGCGCTCCGCCGGAATGAAACCGGAGAACCATTTATTACTGATGCAGGTCACTATATCCTTGACCTGCATCTTGAAAAAATTCAGAATGCTGCGGCCCTGGCGGATGAATTGGATCATGTGACAGGCATTGTGGAACACGGGTTATTTGTCGACATGACCGATAAAGTGCTGATCGGCTATCCCGATGGGCATATCGAAACAATAGCACGTACGTGACCCACATTCATTTTTAAAAAATGTGACAAAGTGTTGACAAATGATTAACCTGTAATTAAAATAGTTACAGGTGGTGAGGAAAATGATCAACAGTCGAGTCGCCGTAGCCATTCACATCCTGGCGCTGATCGCTTCCAAACCGCACGACGATCTGCCTTCCGATTATATCGCGTCAAGTGTTAACACCAATCCGGTTGTGATACGCAGGATTCTTGGGATGCTCAGAAAAGCCGGACTGATCCAGACACAAGTTGGCAAAGCCGGAGCGTCACTTTCGAGATCCCCGTCTGATATCACTTTGCTCAATGTCTACAGAGCTGTGGAGCCGGACGAAGAATTGTTTGCGGTTCATGAAAATCCCAATCCGCATTGTCCCGTTGGGAAACGCATTAACGCGGTGCTTGATGAGGCATTTCACGGTGCGCAGTCAGCCCTCGAAAAGAAACTCGCCGGCCAGAACATTCAAGGCATTATGGATCACCTTTTTAGCGAAGGATGATCTTGTTATGGCCGTAATGTAACTGGAACGGTTACAACAATAAGGAGGTAAAAAAATTTGAAAATCGCAATTATCGGAGCCGCTGGCAAAGCGGGATCACGGATTCTGAATGAGGCGAGGAATCGCGGTCATCAGGTCACTGCAATCGTCCGTCATCCAGAAAAACTGGATGATCAAAGTATTCCTTATCTTCAGAAAGACATTCTTGAATTAACCCGAAGTGATCTTGAAACTTTTGATGTCGTCGTCAATGCTTTTTCTGCACCCGCAGGAATGGAGAATCTTCATATTGAAGCGGGCAAAGTCCTGGTCAAGGCGCTATCCGGAGTGGAAAATACACGCCTGATTGTGGTTGGCGGCGCCGGCAGCCTTTATGCTGATGAAGCTGAGACAATCCGAGTGGTTGATACACCTGATTTTCCAAAACAGTTTTATGAAACAGCCTCTAAACAGGCCAAAAGTCTGGAGGATCTGCAGCAATCAGAACACCTGAACTGGACCTTCCTGAGCCCCTCGGCGATCTTCGCCCTTGGAAAACGGACCGGACATTACGAAACAGGCTTAAACCGCCTGCTCGTCAATTCCAGCGGGCAAAGCTATGTCAGCTATGAGGATTACGCCGCTGCGCTGGTTGATGAAATAGAAAAGCCGGAACATTTGAATGAGCGTTTTACCGTCGTCTCCGAATCTGAGTAATCAGCCCGGAGACGCGTCAAACATAAAAAAACAAGGATTTTAAAAGGAGAGGATTTACATGGCAAATTGGACAATTGATACAGCACACACGGAGACAGCATTTGCGGTGAAACATATGGGTCTCTCAAACGTCAGGGGAAACTTCGAGACAACAAAAGGCACTGTGACGACAGATGAAAGCGGCAAGATCACCGCGATTGACGCAATTATCGAGGTTGGCAGCATTACAACCAGAAACGGGGACCGCGACAATCACCTGAAGAGCGCCGATTTCTTTGATGCAGAAAAGTTCCCGGAAGTTCACTTCGTGTCGACATCAGTTACAAGCGAAGACGGTGAAGATTACGCCATTGAAGGAGAACTGACAATCAAGGGCATCACTAAACCGATCTCTTTTGACGCTGAAGTCGGTGCACCAATCGACGATCCATACGGCCTGAAACGGAGCGGGGCCAGCCTCTCCTTCTCCATTGACCGCCGCGACTTCGGACTGACCTGGAGCCAGGCTCTGGCCAACGGCAGCCTCGTTGTCGGAAACAAAATCAAGATTACTGTCGATGCCGAAATCACACAGAGCCCTGCTGCTTAAAAATCTGTGCAGAGCTATTAAATACATGTGTGCAATAAGGAATTACAGGAAACAACTGAAAAAGCTACGATTTTTCAAATAAAATTTAAGAGCTGTAACAAAAAAGGCGACTCAGAAATTCAGAAAATGAATTCGGGTCGCCTTTTTTCTTGATGGCCATTGTTCCTTCAAAAATAGTAGTCTAATGAACAATTAATAAATTTTGATTGATCAAGGGTTCCCGCACAGACGAGAAAACGCCGTGGATACGGAAGCTACATCTAACACGCTATTATTATTAAACAAATATCACGCATACATTTTACACTATTGAATTTTCCTCATCCCCCTTGTATGATAAGTGTACCGTTTAGTTGAGCAGAGTGTAGAAGAGAAGAGCAGAGTTGAGACAAAAAGAATACAGAATTAGGCGAATTCCAATTGGAATCTTGCTTTCTTCGATTTTTCTATTCTGAATTCAAATGCTCTTCTGTATAAAAAAATTTATACAGGGGGTCCTCAAAAGTGAGTTTACTATCCAATATCCGCACTTCAGAACAGTCCACAGTTTATGCAACAGGTAAGGGCCTGCAAATCACCCGCAGCCGGATTTCCGTGCCTGTCGGCGATACGCGCTCCAAACTCATGAGTCGTCTTGATGAGCATAAGGGCGCACTGTTTTCCAGCACCTACAATTTCCCCGGCCGCTACTCCAGATGGGACATCGGCTTCGTCAACCCACCGATCGAGCTGACAGCCAGATCCGATACTTTCAGAATCCGCCCGCTGAATGCCAGAGGCCGCGTGATCATTACCTATCTTAAAGAATGTTTGAGCAGCCCGGCATTTACTATCAGACAGAGTCGTTCAGGCGATTTGCTTGGCACCCTTCATAAAGAAAGCAATGTCGTGATCAAGGAAGAGGACCGGACAAGGCGACCATCAGTCTTTACCCTCCTGCGACAAGTACAGCAGCTTTTTCATACTGATGACGAATTTCTCGGTTTGTACGGTGCTTTCGGATTTGACCTGATTTTACAATTTGAGCCGTTTCCTTTGTCAAAACCGAGAGATGAGGAGCAGAACGACCTCCAACTCTATCTGCCAGACGAACTCTTTGTCGTCGATCGTGAGAAAGATGAGGCTTACCAGCTAGTTTATGATTTCCGGTTTCATAAGCAAAACACTGAGGGGCTTGTCCGTGATGGAACAGTTTATCCCTTTCAACCATCCGGAAAGGCTCATTCCTCCGCATTTGCAGATAAAAAGGGCGATTACGCTCAGATGGTCCGGGAGGCAAAGCTCGCATTCAAAAAAGGAGATTTGTTTGAAGTTGTGCCGAGTCGTGTGCTTGTACAGCCCTGCCAGAGCCGCCCTTCAGATGTTTTTCGCCGCCTCCAGCAGATCAATCCAAGCCCGTACGGTTTCTTAATTCACCTGAATGAGGAGGAATTTCTCGTCGGTTGCTCCCCTGAAATGTTTGTCCGCGTTGACGGCGCAACGGTAGAAACGTGCCCTATTTCAGGTACGATCAAACGCCGCGGTTCAGTCATTGAGGATGCCGAGCAGATCAAGACTCTTCTAGGATCTGCAAAAGAAGAATCCGAACTGACGATGTGCACGGATGTCGATCGTAATGACAAGTCACGGATTTGTGTCCCGGGATCGGTCGAAGTTGTCGGACGGCGGCAAATTGAAACGTACTCCCACCTTTTTCATACAGTTGATCATATCAAAGGCTTGATTAAGAAGGATTTCGATGCGATTGACGCTTTTATCAGCCATATGTGGGCCGTCACCATCACTGGAGCACCGAAACTCGAGGCTATAAAATGGATTGAAAGCCACGAAAAAACGCCGCGCGGCTGGTACGGCGGAGCTGTCGGCTGGTTAGGTTTTAATGGAAATATGAATACTGGACTGACACTTAGGTGCCTGCGTCTTCAGCGAGGAGTTGCCCAGATCCGTGTCGGTGCGACACTGCTCTATGATTCTGTGCCGGACAGCGAAGAACAGGAGACGCTGACTAAGGCCAAAGCACTTCTTGAAGCCCTCAAACCGCATACTCCCTCAAAGGAGGAATGCACAGAACATCAGAAAAAAGAGCGGCATCACAGCCATCTGCGCCTGCTTTTTGTTGACCATGAAGACTCTTTTGTTCATACTTTGTCCGCTTACTTTCAGACGCTCGGGGCTGAAGTGACCGTTTGCCGCAGTCCTGTCGCCCGCAAGTTGATCAAAGATGGAAGTGAACCGATTGATCTCGTTGTGCTTTCACCCGGACCTGGAGAGCCCAACCGTTTTCAAATGAATGAGACGATCCGCCTCTGCCTTGAAAGACGGCTTCCGATTTTCGGTATCTGTCTCGGGCTTCAAGGAATTGTCAGCTATTTTGGCGGCCAGCTCGATACTCTGCCCGTCCCTGCGCATGGCAAATCATCGACAGTCATTCATGATGGCGACTCCGCACTATTCAGCGGACTGCCTCTGCAGTTTAAAGCCGGCCGCTACCATTCCATCTGCGCTGTCCAGATTTCCCCAGAACTGAAAGTTACCGCGCGGTCGGGGGATGGCGTCGTCATGGCTGTTGAGCACCGAAACCTGCCGATCGCTGCCGTTCAATTCCACCCTGAATCAATCATGACTCTGAGCGAAAATGCGGGCATGAAGATTTTGGAAAATGTGATCCGGATGGCCAGCTCGCAGCCTGTCTAAATAGCTGTGCGAAACACTTAAATATATGTGTGTAAAAAGGAAGGCCGTAAAAATCCCGCCTTCCTTTTTGTTTGGGTTCTGAATTTCAATTTTCTCGGCTGTCTCAAAAAAAGTGTTCTGACAAAAGTAAATTTTTCCTCTGAGAAAAATACATGCTGCGCTATAAACCCGGACTAAGCCGAGCAAAATTCTTGTTGCTCAAGATCTGGTTCAGTCGAAAATATTTAATTTTATTGATATTCCCCTTATTTTATTGATAAAGATGCCAAGCCTGTTGAAAAGGCTCCCTGAATGGACAGTACCGAAATTTCATCCGAATAACCGATCTGTTAAAATGGTTAAAAACTGGATTCAATTTTTTCTCTGAACAAGGAGGCGCGCGCTTTGTTTCAAACCATCGGACAACTCACTCTCAAATTAATGGTTTTCGCGGGGCAATGGTTGCTCTTTCACTGGGTCCTTAACCTGACTCCGTTCCCCCAGATGAATCAGGGAACAAGCCTGCTCAGCCTGATCATCGTTACTTTTGCCGCCTTGTTTTCCACAGTCATTGTATTTCACAACCGCTGAAGAGAACGCTCCTTTTCGGTATCAATTTCCCTTTTTCAATTTTTCGGACTCAGCCTCACACCGTTTCACCCAGCGTTCAAGATATTCGTCATGGGGCAGAATCCGGTCCTGCAGGTCACTGACGAACATGATCATTTCTTCACGGCACCATTTCAGCTGTGCCTTAAAAAGCTCCTCTTCTGGCTCATCACCATCCCAATACACGGGTATCAGTGAAATTTGGCTGTGGTCATATAGATAAGCACGAACATGCCCGCCAGTAAGAAATACTTCTCCCCCAATTTTTTTGACTGGTAGAGGTAGATTATTCCTGACATTTATCGGGTTAAATTGTGTTTCTGCACGTTCGATTTCTGACTGATCCAGATACAACTGGCTCGGCCGGATCTGATAGAGATCCAGAAAAAATTTTTGCACTATGGGTCCTTCCTTTTCACCTGGTTTATTCAGGCTCTTCGTCCAATAAAGATAATATAAACCAAAAGCGCGCCAACGTCACAGAAAAGAATTAAAAGCGCCATGGGGAAATAGGTCCCGCTACCGCCGAGACCGACAAGCGGCGACAGCAAACCGCCGACCGTGTTCATACCAAGCCCCAGTATCGCTGACGCACTGCCAGCCGCCTTACCCTGAGTCTGCATCGCGAGTGAAAAAGATGTCGTATTAACCAACCCAACCATGGAAACCACAAAGAATAGCGGCAGCATCACCGCGATCAGCCGTGGCGGATTGAGCAGTAACCCGGAGAACAGAGCTATACTGCCGACCGCCGCAATGATCGTTCCGGTGCGCAGCACTTTCTTTGCATCTGTCTTCAACGAGAGAATACCCGCCAGTTGCGACATGGCAACAATGCCAAGACCGTTCGTTGCGAAAAACAGGCTGAAGCCGATGGGCGAAACGCCGAACATGTCCTGCAGAACGAAGGAAGATCCGGATATATAGCAGAACATCGCGCCCATAACCAGTCCAAGGACAATGGCATAACCCATGAATTGCCGGTCACGGCATATCTTACCCATTGCTGAGAGTGTGCCGCCCAGCCCCCCGGTAATTCTTCTTTCACGCGGCAGTGTTTCCGGCAGGCCAAGAAAAGCGCCAAGAAACAGAATAACACCAATGAAGCCAAGAATGACGAAAACACCGTGCCAGGATGTAAATTTTAAAATAAATCCACCCATAATTGGTGCAAGAATCGGAAAAATTCCGTTGATTGCCATCAACATCGAGAAGAACTTTGTCAGTTCACGGCCTGAGTACAAGTCACGGGCAACCGCCCGGGATATGACCAGACCGGCGGCTCCGGCCAGTCCCTGCACAAAACGGAGAATGACCAGAAGTGTGATGGAACTGACTATCGAGCAAAGAAACGAAGTGACGGCAAATGCGATCAGGCCAACCAGCAGTGGTCCCTTCCGTCCATGGCTGTCACTGTACGGCCCGATGATAATCTGGCCGACAGCAAGCCCGATCAGGCACGCTGTAATGCTTAACTGCCCAAGCGATGTCGTTGTATGTAAATCCAGAGTCAGTGACGGCAGCGACGGCAGATACATATCCATCGATAGAGGTCCGAACGCGCCCAGCGCCCCTAAAATAACAACGAGCCATGCGTGCCTTCGGCGGCTCGTTTGGATGAGTTCTTCTTTTCCTGGGTCCGGTAAAATGACTTTCAAATGCAACAGCCTTTCTCTCTATTTTTATCTTGATCATCGACAAATCAATTTCATGCGTAAAGAGTCCTAGCTTCTATGTTACCATAGCAGAAAAAAATACCGAATACTCAAGTTCGTATCCGGGTTTATGAGAAGCTATATTAAAAATAAATATAGGGGGTCAACATGTTTAGGGTAATTACTTTCAGCCCCGGCCGATTTTTTCCTCAGCCAGCTCGATCTGCTTCATGATCTGATGCGGTGCGGTACCGCCTTCACTTTCACGGGCACGCATCACATTTTCAGGTAGCAGAGCCTCAAAAATGTCCTCTTCAAATAACGGACTGAACTGTTTGTACTCACTCAATTCAAGATCAAGCAGATACCTTTTATGTTCAATGGCGTAGAGCACCATTTTACCTGTAATCGCATGGGCCTCGCGGAAGGGTAGGCCTTTCTTTGCCAGATAATCAGCGATATCTGTTGCGTTCGAATAATCTTTCTCTACCGCGTGACGCATCCGGTCTTTTTTTACTGTCATTGTTTCGAGGATGGGCGCCAGCAGCTGCAGGGCACCAGTGATCGTTTTAACCGTATCGAAAATGCCTTCCTTGTCTTCCTGCATATCCTTATTGTAGGCAAGCGGCAAACCTTTCAGGACCGTAAGCAGGCCGACTAAATGGCCGAAAACACGTCCGGTTTTACCGCGCAGCAATTCGGAGACATCCGGATTCTTTTTCTGCGGCATGATGCTTGAACCGGTACAGAAGGCATCATCCAGTTCGATAAACTGGAACTCCTGGCTGCTCCAAAGCACCATTTCTTCCGATAGACGCGAAAGATGAACCATAATCAGCGAACAAGCGGACAAAGCTTCGACAACAAAGTCCCGATCGCTGACAGCGTCCATACTGTTCGGATAGATATCATCGAAATCGAGCAGTTCGGCCACACGGCGGCGGTTGATTGGAAAAGTCGTGCCGGCCAGCGCTCCTGCACCAAGCGGCAGAATATTGATCCGCTTGATGCTGTCCTGAAGGCGTCCCTTGTCGCGTTCGAACATCCAGAAATAGGCGAGCAGATGATGTGCGAATGAAATCGGCTGCGCGCGCTGCAGATGGGTATAGCCAGGCAGAATGGTATCCACATTGGCTTTCGCTTTATCGAGTAAAGCGGACTGGACATCCTTAATCAACTCGATCAGCAGTTCCGTTTTATTCCGCATATACAGGTGCATATCGGTCGCAACCTGATCATTCCGGCTGCGTCCGGTATGGAGCTTGCCGCCGACCGGACCGATTTCATCAATTAGCATCCGTTCGATATTCATATGGATATCTTCCTGATCGACGGAAAACTCAGCCTCGCCCTTTTCAATCTTGTCCAAAATTTTGTGCAGGCCATCCTGAATCGTCTGTGATTCCTCGGCAGTGACGATCCCGCACTCACCGAGCATCGTCACATGGGCCAGGCTGCCTTCGATGTCTTCTTTCGCCAGTTCCTGGTCATAGGAAATTGATGCGGTGTATTCGTCAACCAGCTTATTTGTTGACTTCGTAAACCGGCCGCCCCACAGCTTCGCCATGATTTGCCTCCGTTTCAGCATCGTCTTTGTGCACTTCCGCATTGACCTTTGTCGGCAGTCCCCATAGTTTGATAAAGCCTACTGCAGCGTTGTGGTCAAAAGCGTCGCCCTTTGTATAAGTCGCCAGTTTTTCGTTGTACAGACTCTTATCCGAAGCACGTCCAACAACGATGTGGTTCCCCTTAAACAGCTTGACTTTGACTTTTCCGGAAACGACTTCCTGCGTCTGGCTGACAAAGGCTGAAAGAGCTTCTCTGATCGGAGAATACCACAGGCCGTCATAGATGACCTGTGACATTTCTTTATCGATCAGCGGCTTGAACTTGGATACTTCCTTGGTCAGTGTGATTGTCTCAAGAGCCTGATGCGCATTGATCAGGATCAGTGCGGCCGGATTTTCATAGACTTCACGGGATTTAATGCCGACCAGACGGTTTTCCACATGATCAATCCGTCCGACACCGTGCAGGCCGCCGATTTCATTCAATTTCTTGATGATCGCAACAAATGGGAGCTTTTCACCGTTCAAAGATACTGGAACACCTTTTTCAAAGGCGATTTCGATATATTCCGGTGCGTCAGGTGTCTTTTCAATCGGATTGGTCCATTCATAAGCTGCTTCAGGCGCTTCGTTCCAGGGATTCTCCAGAACACCGGCTTCGCAAGCGCGGCCCCAGATATTGGCATCGATCGAGAACGGGTTGTCGAGATCGACTGGAATCGGAATCCCGTTCTTTGCGGCATATTTGATTTCTTCATCACGCGTCATGCCCCATTCACGGACCGGTGCAACCACTTTCAGTGATGGATCAAGTGCCTGGATGGATACTTCGAAACGGACCTGGTCATTCCCCTTGCCTGTGCAGCCGTGGGCGACGGCAATGGCGCCTTCTTTATGGGCTACATCAACAAGCAGCTTGGCGATCAGCGGGCGGGACAGTCCGGATGAAATCGGGTAGACCCCTTCGTACAAAACATTGGCTTTGAGGGCTGGTGCGAGATAGCCATCTGCCAGCAGTTCTTCAGCATCAACGACATATGATTTGATCGCACCGACATCCAGAGCCTTCTGCTTGACCATCGACAGGTCCTTGCCTTCGCCGACATTAATGCTCAGCGCAATGACATCGTAGTTGTACTTATCCTGAAGCCACTTGATACAAACAGATGTATCCAGGCCGCCTGAGTATGCTAACACAATTTTTTCTTTTGCCATAATTGAAATCCTCCTTTGATTTACCCGTTCTATGATTAATTATTTTCCATCAGACATTTTAAAATGGCCTTGTGCGCATGAAGCCGGTTTTCCGCTTCATCAAACACCACAGAATGCGGGCCGTCGATCACGTCCGGAGCGACTTCCTCCCCACGGTGTGCGGGCAGGCAGTGCATGAAAAGGTAATCCGGTTTCGCCAGGGCAGTTAACGCGTCGTCAACCTGATAACCCTGAAAATCATGCAACCGTTTCTCTTTTTCACCTTCGTCGCCCATGCTCAGCCATGTATCTGTAATGATAATATCGCATCCCTCAGCCGCTTCTTTCGGGGAATATGTGAAACCGACCCGGCAGCCGTTTGATTCAGCCCTTGTTTCGGCGTTCCGCAGAATCAGCGGATCTGGTTCATACCCTTTCGGACTGGCAACGATCAGATCCATTCCAACGGCGGCTGCCCCCTCAAGCAGTGAATGGGCCATATTGTTGTATCCGTCGCCGATGAAACAGGCTTTCAGGCCTTCGAGACGTCCTTCATGTTCATAAATTGTCAGCAAATCGGCGATGACCTGCGAGGGATGATGGGTATCCGTCAACCCGTTGATTACCGGTACGCTGGCATATTCAGCCAGCTCTTCAACCTTCTCATGGGCGAATGTTCGGATCATGATGCCGTCGACGAATCTTGAAAGGACCCTCGCCGTATCAGCAATCGTTTCTCCGCGGCCGAGCTGCATATCACGGCTGCTCAGAAAAAGTGCCGAACCGCCCAGTTGATACATGCCGACCTCGAAGGCTACCCTGGTGCGGGTTGAAGATTTCTCAAAAATCATCGCCAGTGTTTTCCCATTAAGATACGGATGCGGAATATGTTTTTTTGTTAATGCTTTCATATCCAGCGCCTGTTTTAACAACAAATTCATTTCTTCAGAAGTAAAGTCGGCGATTGTTAAAAAATCTCTGCCTTTTAATGCAGATGCCGTTTCTCTATCCGTTGCCACATCAGTCACTTCCCCTTGTTCGTCGTGTAATTTAAATCCCGGTACTCGTCAATCGTATGAACCGAAAACTCGAAGTCCCGGTCTGCCGCATGCAGCGCGGCGGTTATTGTATCAAGGCACGTATAAACCGGTATCTGATATCGGAGCGCCAGGTCCCTCATTTCAAAACCGAACGATTTCCGGTTCCTGCCGGCCGTCGGGATATTAATCACGGCGGCTACGCGGCCGCCTGCCAGCAGTTCCTTTATCGCTTCCGTTTTTTCGTCAACTTCAGCCGTTTCAACACCCGCATCCTGATAAAAGTCAGCTGTGCCGGTCGTTGCAATGATCCTGAAGCCTTTGGCAGTCAGCTGCCTGACAGCGTTCAGGCTTTCTAGTCTCTCTCTGCTCGTCACTGAGCACAGAATTACCTCTTTCTGCACCGCGCCGGCAAATGGATTTTGATTATCGAGAAAATAAGCCTTCATGAAAGCTTCATCAACGGTACTCCCCATGCCAAGCTGTTCTCCGGTCGATTTCATTTCCGGCCCAAGCACAGGATCAACGCCGGGGAGTTTCGCAAAAGAAAATACAGGTGCTTTGACCGCGTAAAAATGCGGTTCCGGACAGTATCCCTGAATCAGATCAAGATCATCCATCTTCTGACCGAGCTGGATACCGACGGCTTTTTCCACCATCGGGATACCGGTTATCTTGCTGATAATCGGGACTGTCCGGGAAGCCCGTGGATTGACCTCCAGGACAAAAACCGTTCCATCCGCAATCACAAACTGGATGTTAATCAGTCCCCTGACGTTCAGCCGTCTGCAGATCTTCTCTGTATCTTCCTCGATCTCCTGCTTCACCGCATCGGGAAGTGAATAGGACGGAAAAACAGCGATGCTGTCGCCGGAGTGCACACCCGCGCGTTCGATATGCTCGAATATACCCGGAATACAAACCTGATCTCCGTCGCTGATCGCGTCAACCTCGCACTCTGTCCCCGGCATATAGCGGTCAACAAGAAGCGGGAACGATTGAGCGCTCAGATGGTGCTCACTATGGATATACGCTTCAAGTTCTTCCGGCTTGTGGAACAGGAACATCGACTGTCCGCCGATAACAAAGGACGGCCGGACGAGGATTGGATAACCCAGCTGTTTTCCCGCTTCGGTGAGGTCTTCCAGACGGGTGGCGCTCAGGCCGCGGATATGCGGGATCTTCAGTTCGGTGAGCAATTCATAAAATTGTTCCCGGTCTTCCAGCTGATCAATTCCGTCAGTTGATGTACCCAATATTTGAATACCCGCTTTTTCAAGCGATTCAGCAACGTTCACAGCCGTCTGGCCACCAAACTGGATCAGCGCCCCCTGAACATGTTCCTTTTCAGCCACATTCAAAATATCCTCAACTGCAAGCGGCTCGAAATACAGTCGGTCGGCAACCGAGTAATCTGTGCTGACTGTCTCCGGATTATTATTGATGACAATCGCCTCATAGCCGTTTTTCTTAACAGCGAGCGTTGCCTGAACGGAGCAGTAATCAAATTCGATGCCCTGGCCGATCCGGATCGGTCCCGATCCAATAATCAGGATTTTCGGCTTATCGCTGACAGCTGCTTCGTCCACGCCCTGCCAGGTCGAATAATAATAAGGTGTCTGCGCCTCAAATTCTCCGGCACACGTATCGACAAGGTGATAGGAAGGCGTCAGCCCGATCTTAATTCTGCGCGTACGGATGGTCTGCTCAGCGGCCCCCGTGAGTTCGGACAGCCGCCGATCGCTGATGTTCATCCGTTTTGCCTGAATCAGTACCTCATCAGGCAATTCATCCCAGGGCTGCGTTTTTATTTTTCCCTCAAGATCTATAATTCCTCTTATTCCGTTCAAAAACCACAGGTCTATTTCCGTCATTTCATGAATCTCGCCTGCCGTTCGGCCTCTTCTCATTAATTCAGCGATCGCAAATAGCCTCAGATCTGTCGCATGTACAAGCTGCTCTTCCAAGGAAGCGTCCGACAAATCGTGATCGGTTTCCCTTTCCAATCCTGCAAATCCCATTTCCATGGAACGGACCCCTTTGTTCAATGCGCCCTCAAAGGTCCGGTCGATCGCCATCACTTCGCCGGTTGCCTTCATTTGTGTGCCCAGGCTGTGGTCGGCTTCCGTAAATTTATCAAAGGGAAAGCGGGGAATCTTTACAACAATATAGTCAATCGCCGGTTCAAATGAAGCGTAAGTTGTCCCGGTGATCGGATTCAGAATTTCATCCAGATAAAAGCCGACGGCGCACTTTGCGGCGACACGGGCGATCGGATAGCCGGTTGCCTTGGAAGCCAGCGCAGAGGAACGGCTGACACGCGGATTCACCTCAATAATTGCGTATTCATCAGACACTGGATTCAGCGCGAACTGGATGTTGCATCCGCCAACGATCTTGAGTGCGCGGATGATTTTCAGTGACGCGTTGCGGAGCATCTGATACTGAACGTCTGAAAGTGTCTGCGAGGGTGCGACAACGACGCTGTCACCGGTATGTACGCCGACCGGATCGACATTTTCCATGTTGCAGACAATAATGCACGTGTCATTGGCGTCACGCATCACTTCGTACTCAATTTCCTTCCAGCCCTTGATGCTCTTCTCAATCAGCACTTCATGAATCGGGCTTAGGTTCAGTCCTCTGTGAAGCACCAGATCCAAATCTTCTTCGCTATAGGCAAAACCGCCGCCCGAACCGCCCAGTGTGTAAGCCGGCCGTATAATTACGGGATAGCCGATCTTTTCAGTAAATTCAAGCCCGTCACCATAGCTGCGAATAATTTTCGATTTTGGGACAGGTTCATTGATTTCAATCATTAATTTTTTAAAAAGTTCCCGATCCTCGCCGTGCTGGATAGATTCGACCGATGTGCCGAGCAGCTCAACCCCATATTTCGCAAGAATCCCCTTTTCATAGAGTGCGACAGCCAGGTTCAACCCTGTCTGTCCGCCCAACGTTCCAATCAGCCCATCCGGATGTTCCCTGGCGATGATCTTTTCAATGGTTTGCAGTGTCAGAGGCTCGACATAGGTCCGATCAGCGATCTGGTCGTCGGTCATAATCGTCGCCGGATTATTATTGATCAGAACAACCTCGATGCCCTCTTCTTTGAGTGCCAGACAAGCCTGAGTGCCGGCATAATCAAACTCGGCAGCCTGGCCGATCACAATCGGTCCGGAACCAATGACAAGTACTTTTTTTATATCAGTACGTAACGGCATGGCTTTTTTCACCCTTGCTCTGCTTAATTGTGTCAATAAATCTTTTAAAAATAGGATGCGTATCATCAGGTCCCGGATGGGCTTCCGGATGAAACTGGACGGTCTGTATCGGAAGAGAGCGGTGCTTCAGCCCTTCAACTGATCCGTCATTGACATTCAGATAAGTTATTGCAAACGTCTTATCATCAACACTGCTTTTTTCAACGACAAAACTATGGTTTTGAGAAGTCATCCAGACCTTTCCGGTTTCTATTTCCTTGACCGGATGATTGGCGCCGCGGTGTCCGAAAAGCAGCTTTCCAGTCTTTGCCCCATATGTGAGCGCAATCAGCTGGTGGCCGAGACAAATGCCTAGTGTCGGATAACTGGCTGTTATTTTTTTCAGTTCACCGAAAAGGCTGCTTAACTGAAGCGGATCGCCAGGTCCGTTGCTCAGCATCACACCGGCCGGATGCAGGGAAGCAATCGTCTGAAAGGATGTATTATAGGGAACAACCGTCACTTTGCAGCCTTCAGAAAGAAGGGCCTTCAGCATCGATTTTTTATAGCCGTAATCAATCAGCACCACATGGGGGCCTTCCCCCGGGTATTCCGTGACATGGCCCGTTGAAACCATACTGACCGTATTCACCGGCAGCGGCCGGCTCCAGTCCACTCCGCTTGCGTCAGGGTTATCACTGATAACTGCCTTCATCGTCCCGCTTTTTCGCACGGCTTTTACAACGGCCCGCGTATCCACACCGGCAAGGCCGGGAATACCTGATTCTTGCAGCCACTGATCCACTGTTTTGACGCACTGATAATGGCTCGGTACCTGGCATAGATTCGCAAAAATGGCGCCCTGCATCTGGATTTTCTCATGCTCGCTGTCGGTGGTATTGATTCCATAGTTGCCAATCAGCGGATAACAAAATGTCATAATCTGTCCGGCGTAAGAGGGGTCGGTCATGATTTCCTGGTAGCCGGTCATGCTTGTGTTAAAAACAATTTCGCCCATCACCGGTTCTTGTTTGCCTACATAAATCCCAGGAAAAAGTTCACCCGATTCCAGAATCAGATAGCCTTTTCTCATCATCATCCCCCCCTTTTTATTGTTTGTTCAGGACCTCGCCCAAGGCCTTAATAAAGTGATCGATTTCCGAATTGGTTACCACAAGAGGCGGTAAAATACGCAATACATTTTTTCCCGCGGTCAGAATCAGCACATTTTGCTCTTCCCTTAGCTGATTCACGGCATCAATTGCCGGAAAAGTTGTCTCAACACCGATTAAAAGGCCTTTCCCGCGAACATCTTTTATCAGGCCGGGATATTTTGCCTTTAGTTCAATCAGTTTGCCGTTCAGGTATGCCGCACTCTTTTCGCAGTGTTCCAGCACATGCTGCTTTTCAAATGCTTCCAGCGTCGCCACGCCTGCCGTTGTCGCAAACGGATTGCCGCCAAAAGTCGAGCCGTGAGTCCCCGGGGTCATGACCTGTGACACGTGCTTCTTCGCCATGAATGCCCCGATCGGAATGCCTGATCCCAGCGCTTTCGCCGCAGTCACGACATCCGGTTCAATGCCGTACTGCTGATAAGCGAACAGTGTACCGGTACGTCCGATGCCTGTCTGGACTTCATCGACCATCAGCAGCATCCCTTTTTCCTTGCACACGTCGGCCAGCGCTTTAATCCATGATGGGTCGGCAGGAATTACTCCGCCTTCGCCCTGTACCATTTCGAGCATCACCGCGATGCAGTCGTCATCTTCCTTAAGAGCCTGAATGGCTTCATCGCTGTTATAAGGAAGATAGCGGAATCCCGGCATTAGCGGGCCAAAACCATTTTGAATTTTCTCTTGGGCTGTCGCTGTCAGTGTCGCCATCGTCCGCCCGTGGAACGAGTGATTGAAGGTCACAATATGCCCATTATCTTTTCCCTTGATCAGATGCGCGTAGCGGCGGGCAAGCTTGATTGCCCCTTCATTCGCTTCCGCACCGCTGTTGCAGAAGAAGACCTGGTCGCAACATGTCAGCTTGGTCAGCATTCCTGCCAGCTTTTCCTGAGATGCTATATGAAAAAGGTTCGAGCAGTGCCACAGTGTATCCAGCTGCTTTTTCAGCACTTCTTCGACAGCGTCAGGCACATGACCAAGGGCGCACACCGCAATTCCAGAGGTAAAATCAAGATATTTTTTCCCTGCATCATCCCAGACATAGCAGCCTTTTCCTTTGACAATCGTTACCGGAAAGCGGCCGTACGCCGACATGACCGGAGCTATTTTTTCCACAGATTCCATATTAAGCATGGAGAGCCTCCTCTTTAAGAAATATTCTGGTGCCTACCTTAGCACCCTTTGTATAGTCAATCAGGCAATCCGGCATCGTGCCGCTGACAATAACAACTTCGGGGACATGCCGCCTTAAGCTCTCCACCGCAGCCATTACTTTTGGAATCATGCCACCGCTGATTTTTTTGGTTTCAATAAGGTTTGCAATCTCCTGGTCAGAGACTTGATCAAGGCGCTGCATTTTGCCATTCTGCTCGACAAGGATACCGGGCACGTCACTGATAAAGCACAATCTTCCGTTCAGCGCGGAAGCGATGGCCGCCGCCGCCTGATCCGCATTAATATTGTAATGCTGCCCCATTCTATCCATCGAAATCGGCGAAACCACAGGAATCAATCCTTTGTCACAAAGGTCTGTGACGATTTCCGGATGAACCGACACGATATCGCCTACGAATCCTAGGGCCCGGTCTTCGGAGGGCGACGCTGTGAACAGGTGGCCATCAATACCGCTCACCCCGGCAGCCTTGCCGCCTGCGTTGCAGATGTTTGCGACCAGCTGTTTGTTCATCGTCCCGCTCAATACCGCTTCAACGACTTCCAGTACTTCTTTTGTCGTCACACGCAGCCCATTGTGAAACGCTGTCGGTATCTGACGTTTTTCCAGTGTCTGTGAGATTGCGGGACCGCCGCCATGAACAATAATCGGTTTCCACTTTCCGTCCGCCTGGATCGCCTGTATGCTTTTGAAAAATGCAGGAGTCAGTTTATCAAAAACAGATCCGCCGCATTTAATCACCAGATAATGATTCATTTTTTCCTCCTGCAAGTTATCAAAAGTTTTATGAGCGGTAAGAAGCGTTGATCTTCACGTAATTGTAAGTGAGGTCGCAGCCCCACGCCACAGCTTCGCCGCTGCCTTCACCCATATCCGCATGAATTACGATGCTGTCCTGGTCAAGATAGGCCTTGGCTTCTTCCTCACTGAATGCGACCGGAATACCGCTCGCAAAAAGAGTTATTCCGCCAATATCCAGTGTCACTTTATCGGGGTCAAACGATTCGCCGCTGTACCCCATCGCGCAGACAACGCGTCCCCAATTGGCGTCACTGCCGAATATGGCCGTCTTAACCAGGCTCGAGCCGACAATTGATTTGCTGATCGCATCCGCCGAGTGTTCATTTTTCGCGCCGGTCACCCGGACTTCAATCAGTTTCGTCGCTCCTTCACCGTCACCGGCGATGAACTTGGCAAGTCCCTGACAGACCGCTTTCAAACCGGCGAGAAAGGTTCCCCATTCAGGATGTTCCGATGTTAGTTTCGTATTTCCCGCCATTCCGTTTGCCAGAACAAGAACCATATCGTTGGTGCTCGTATCACCATCCACTGTAATTCGGTTAAACGTACGGTCTGTTACTGATTTAAGTGCGGCGTGCAGATCTTCTGAATCAACCGCGGCGTCCGTCGTCACAAAGCCAAGCATCGTGGCCATATTCGGGCGAATCATTCCGGAGCCCTTGCACGCGCCACCGATCGTAACTGTTTTGCCATCAATTTCAAATTGGACAGCCAGATGTTTCGAATGTGTATCTGTTGTCAGGATTGCTTCTTCAAAAGGCGCGTCTGCCCCCTGAAGCGAAATTCTGTTGATCCCTTTTTCCATTTTATCCATCGGAAGCTGAAGCCCAATCACGCCGGTGGAGGCTACTCCGACAAGATGTTCCGGCAGGCCGAGATGATCGGCGATCCATTTTCTGGTTGTGAAGGCATTTGCCATACCTTCTTCCCCGGTACATGAGTTCGCACTGACGGTATTGACAAGTATCGCCTGAAGGCTGTTCTCCTCCGCCAGGCTCTCCTTAGTGACCTTAAGCGGTGCCGCCTGAAAAAGGTTTGTGGTGTAGACACCGGCTGCCGCAGCCGGTACCTGTGAATAAATCCAGCCCATATCCGGTTTACTTCTTCTCATCCCGATGTTCTGGCCACCTGTGATAAAACCCTTTGGTGAGCCGACACTGCCGTTCTTTATTTCTATGAATTTTGAATGCTGTTCTATTATTTTTTCCACGATTTTTCTCCTTCTCACGGATAGATCGGGGTAAGCTTGAGTCCGGTCTGTTCGTCCCATCCCTTAATTATGTTCAGATTCTGAATTGCCTGACCTGCGGCGCCTTTAACCACATTATCAATGACTGACACAATCGTCAGGCGCCTTGACCGTCCGTCGACATTCAGCCCGATATCACAGAAATTTGATCCGACAACCTCTTTTGTCGCAGGCCATGTGCCTATCGGCCTGATCCTGACAAAAGGTGATTTCTCATAGTACCGTTCATAGAGCTGAAGAAACTCCCGGGTTGAATAGCCTTTTTCCATCGTCGCATATATGGTTGTCATCAGCCCCCGGGTCATCGGTATCAAATGTGTTGTAAAAGTCACCGGATGAGTTTCTCCGCTGAGTGCCGCGATTTCCTGCTCAATTTCAGGCAGATGCTTATGTGTGCCAAGTTTATAGGCTTTCACACTCTCATTAACTTCACAGTACAGGTTCCCAAGTACCATCTGTTTCCCTGATCCTGAGACACCCGATTTCCCGTCGATGATGATCGAGCCCGGATCAATCGCCCCGTCCTTAAGTGCGGGCGCGAGACCAAGCAGTGTAGCTGTCGGATAACAGCCGGGGTTGGCAATAAAACTCGCCCCTTCGATCTGCCTTCGGTTGACCTCCGAGAGTCCGTAAACCGCGTCGTTCAGAAGAGAAGCATCTGCCGGCGCGTGATGATACCAAGTTTCATATGCTTCAGGATCCTTCAGGCGAAAGTCACCGGAAAGATCGATGCAGGTCAGACCGCGCTTCAGACATTCCGGCAGAAGATCCTTACTGATGCCTGCCGGAGTTGCGAAGAAAACGACATCCACCCTTTCGGCAAGTTTATCCGCGTCGAAGTCTTCAAGCGGTTTATCCAGCAGTCCGGACAAATGAGGGTAGACATCGGAAATGGATGCCCCCTTTGTGGAATGAGAAACCAGCATTTCCAATTCGATGGAGGGATGATTCATTAACAGACGAATCAACTCAATGCCGCTATAACCATTTGCTCCTACAATACCTGCTTTCACCTGAATTGCCTCCAGTTTAAGAACATTCGCTTTTTTCACTCTTCATTTAGTCCACTGCTGCTTCAGAGAAGTAAACCGGCTGAGTAAATGACCGCCTTATTTCCCTGTTTCCCCAGAAATAAATTAAAAACGCCCGCCTCTTTTATCGATAAAAGAGACGAGCGTTGATCACATTGCCCGCGGTACCACTCTGGTTATCTCCATAATAAATCGGAGATCTGCTTAGGTTCTCTGTAACGGGAGCTCCCGGACAGCCCTACATACTGTTTCAGGCTGTCGCCTCGGAAGTGCGTTTCACAATAGTCTGCTGCGCCGGCTCCCATCGTCCCGGCTCGCTTCCGCAGCTTATTATTGCTACTCTCTTCTTCATCGGCTTCATTTCATAGAATTTGTGGAATCTTGCTGTCATTTCTGGCTTGGTGCTATCTATTATACAGGGGCTGGGCAGGAAGTCAACCCCGAAATGCATATTCATTGAACTTTTTTTCAGACGGCCATTTTGGCTCCCGGCATGGCCAATTCATGAGAAAGGCTCCTCAACCTCTCATCAAAATTTAATAATCTTCTTATCTGGGGCGGAAAAAGATTATGCTATAATGAATAAGCTTGTATCAGGGCTTTTCTTAATTGTTATGAAAATTACCTTTTAAGGTTGGTGAACCCATTGCTTCTTTTGACTGCAATTATTCTGGGCGCTGTTGAAGGCTTGACTGAATTCGCGCCTGTGTCATCCACAGGGCATCTGATTCTTGTTGGAAACCTGCTGCACTTTACAGGTAACAGAGCTGTTGTTTTTGAAGTCATTATTCAGCTTGGTTCGATCTTGGCTGTTGTTGTACTCTATTGGAAAAGGTTGTGGAGCCTTTTCGGTTTCTATCGTAATGTTCCGAAAAGCGGACCCAGCCATTTGAATCTGCTGCACATCATTATCGCAGGTATTCCGGCCGGAATTCTCGGTGTCGCTCTCAAGAATTTCATTACATCTAAATTGTTCTCGCCGGGAAGTGTTCTGATTGCGCTCGTCGTCGGGGGCATTGTCATGATTTTTGCAGAATGGGTGGCCGGACGCCGTGAAGGTAATGGAACAACACAGGTCAGCTATAGCCAGGCCTTTGTCATCGGCCTGTTCCAGGTCCTCTCCCTGTGGTCCGGTTTTTCACGGTCGGGATCAACGATGTCGGGTGGACTCATCGCTGGTGTTGAACGGAAAACAGCTGCAGAATTTTCTTTCATTCTGGCAGTTCCAATGATGATTGGTGCCAGCGGAGTTGAAGTTTTAAAGGATCTCAGCGTCATCAAAGCCAACCTGCCGCTCTTTATTGTCGGTTTTTTTGTGGCTTTCATTGTGGCTCTGTTGGCCATTGTTACCTTTATGAGATTGCTGAAACGTTATACACTCGTACCGTTTGCCGTCTATCGCTTTATTATTGCTGCCGCTTTTGGTGTGCTGTGGATTCTAATCCCAGGACTTTTTGGATAAAAAATAAGACGACTGTCCCGTCGGGCTATGGCTTTGCAAAACATGCAAGGTCATGCCAGACGGGATTTTTTATTTCCATTTGTCCTGTGTGTGCTACTCGCGGAAAATATGCGATACAATGATAGAAGTGCTTCCTGAATACAAAAAGGAGGTTGGTGAGTTTGAGCAAGACCATTTGTATTTATGCGGGATCAAATCTGGGAAACGATCCGGAATACGCGGCAGGAGCTCTCAAGCTTGGAGATGCGATTGCGCGCAAGGGATGGGGTCTGATATACGGCGGCTCATCCATTGGGCTGATGGGAATTATTGCCGACCGTGTCCTTGAAAAAGGTGGAGAAGTCACAGGTGTGATGCCAAAGGGACTGGTCCTCGGCGAAATGGCTCATACTCATCTGACAAGGCTTCTTGAAGTTGACAGCATGCATGCCCGGAAAGATAAAATGAATGAGCTCTCCGACGGATTCATTGCGCTTCCCGGAGGAATTGGCACCTTTGACGAATTATTTGAAATCCTGTGCTGGGCACAGATTGGTATTCATCATAAACCCATCGGCCTGCTGAATGCCGCCGGTTATTTCGATTCGCTTCTCACATTGATTCAGCACTCCATCGACCATGAGTTTGCTAATCAGTCGAACCTTGATCTGCTGTGCGTGTCGGATAATCCTGATGAGCTGCTCGACAAGATGGCCGCGTACATCCCTCCGGATCTCGGAAACAAATGGCGCCAGCTGGCAAAAGGAAAGACAGGACATTGAGACAGCTTTTTATTTCTTTGGCAATCCATTCTCAGCTGAACAAAAAAAAGATCCGCAAGTTCTGAAATCAGCTTGTGGATCTGTTTTTGCTTTTTAATCTATTAATTATATTGCGGAACATCATAGAGAAGATTCTTGAGCTTGGCCTGAACATACAATTTTTCCATGTTGCTTGTTTGTTTCACAGCCCAGCCTGTGTCTGTGGCATATTGATGTGCCGCACTCCCACCAACCAGGGCATCCGGATTCCAACGCATTTTATATAAGGTATCCTGCTGATAATTTTGGTTATAGATATAGTTGGCGGCAATCCACTTTGCGCCGCCAAAAATTGCGTCAGCCGGCGTGTACCATTTTCCTTGAAGAGCGAGCGCCGCGCCGCCATTCAGCGGGTCAAGATCAAATGCGCCGATACCAAACATATTATAAACAGTGTATCCTTTATAGGAGACTCCATTTGCAAGGGATGAATTTCCATTCCCTGTCTCGAGCAGCGCGTGCGCAACGAGATAAATCTCATTCACACTATATTTTTGGGCGGCATGAACAAAATCCGCACCATGGCCCGCCAGGATCCCATCCCCCTTCAGCAAGGAGTTCACTTGCGATGCTGTCACTCCTGAAAGAGATGACAGTTTTAAAAACTGGAAATAATCAGGTGTTCCCTGTTGAAAATTATTGGGGTTCAGATAATAAGCCAAATCAGACGATGAGTTTACCTTCTGTTCAAGTGCTAGCGCCTGTCCGAAAGTCATCGGATATTTCGTGTAAGAATAGGCAACATCGCCGGCCTGCTCATTCGTTACTGTCTCCTGCGTGATATAAGCGTCGGAAACATAGCCGTCCTGGCCATTGTAGCTGATCTTGACCCATCCGTTATCGGTGGTTGTCAGCCATTCCACTTTTGCGCCCTTCTGAAAAGAGGTCAGCTTGCCATATGAAGTACCTGGCCCCTTTCTGAAATTGACACCTGACCCGGTAATCACGCCGTATGTGTTTGTACTGGTCACTATCGGTGCAGGGGCTGTCTGCTGGCCTCCGGAAGTAGAAGTCCCGTCTTTCTGAACATAATCACTGGAAACATAAGCCGTTCCGTTTCCGTATTTAATTTCCAGCCAGCTGCCGCTTGTGCTAACGACCTCAACGCTGCTCCCCTTCTTCAGGGTTGTTTTTATTTGGCTTGACGTACTCGCCGCAGCCCGGACATTCAGATCATCGGTCGTCGTTCCCGTATACTGGACCTTGGGCGTGGCAAGGGTACTGCCGGGTTTAGCAACATACGAGCTGGATACATACGCGACGCCGTTGTTGTAATTTATCTTCAACCAGCTGCCACTCGTACCGATGACTTCAACGCTGCTTCCCTTCTTAAGAGTTGCCTTTATTTGACTCGATGTACTCGCCGCAGCCCGGACATTCAAATCATCCGTTGTTGTCCCCGTATACACTACTTTAGCCGGAGCACTTGGCTCAGACGGCGAAGGTGCAGGGGTGCTGTTCCCTGGCTTTGCCACATATTTCGCGGATACATAGGCAACACTGTTGTTGTAATTTATCTTCAGCCAACTGCTGCTCGTACCAACGACATTGACATTGCTTCCCTTTTTAAGAGTGGTCAAAATTTTATCTGAAGTTGATGTGCCAGTGCGAACATTTAAATTCGATGTTGTTTGGGCGGTATAGATCGTTTTTGGGGGTGCCACGATTGATCCGCCTGCACTGACATATGTTGAAGAGACATAGGCTGAACCGTTCTTATAGCTGATCTGCAGCCAGCCGTCCGAAGTTTTTCCTATAACGGTCACAGGAGTTCCCTTCTGGAGCGTAGCCAGAATGGTACCCTTCAGATTCGGCAGGAAACGGATATTCAAATTATCAGTCGTCTGGCCCTGATAAGCAGAAACTTTTTGCACGGCTTGTGCCGGCGCTGGTTTTGATTTCACAGCCGCCTTAACTACATAGGCTCCGTCGACATAGGCTGATTTGTTTTTATAGACGATTTTCAGCCAGTTTCCCTTTTCGCTCTTTCCCGCAATGCCGGTTACCTGAAAGGTATCGCCCTGTTTCAGTAGCCCGATTCTGGGCTGACCCGTGCTGGGCGTATTCCGGACATTCAGAGTTGTTGTCGCCTGCCCCGTATAGGGCTGGAAAGAAGCCGCGAGTACGTCGGACGGCATCGCAGAAGCTACCGCCGCTACTGCTGCTGCTGTTGCAAAAGTTCCTATAGCTGCCAGGCTGTGATTTGGATTCAAGGTACTGCACCCCCACAAATTGAATCAAAATGATGAAAAGTTTTCTAATCCGTGTCCAAACTGAAGAACCGTATCCGGCCTAATCGTTTTAGTGGGAAAATATTCATCTCTTGATAAGAAAAGGGAGTCTCAAAGGTTGGTGTAGATGAAGATACATCCGGAGCACTTAAAACGCGCCGCCGTGGAGGAGAGAAATAAACTGCTTTTCTGATTGTTTATGAAAAATAAAAATTGCCGCGGGGACTATGTCAAAAGAAATAGACCAAAGGAAGCAATTTTTAACAGACGCGTATGATGACCATAAAAAAAATCCCCATTCATTTACGCCTGATGTCTATTCGCAAACAGTCAAGTACGGCAGTCCAGCCATCGTCAGCAAAAAATGCTTTTAGATCTGAGACTTTGCGTCACTGCTTTTCAACAGTTTTGCCCTTTAGATATAAGAGATTTTCCATTCTATAGTGTTAATATAGCGCACGCGGTAAAATTTTACAAGTTCTTTCAGTGATTCCGTCCTGCTTCTTCCGGACTCCGGTGGCACTTTCAACATTATTAACCTATGAAAAATGATTCCATTTGCTCATGGCCTCTGTTTACTTTGGTCCATAGGTGATCGCCTGGCTGCCAAACTGTTTCCAGGCAGAGATAAAGTCAGACTTGTCCGCTCGGCTGTTACCCTCGTCAGAAAGTGGGTTATTAAAGTAGACAAACTTCTGTCCATATCCTGTGACAAGCACTGAGTGTTCCATAAATGAAATACGAATGTTTCCCTGCCTTGTATGCCAGTTTACCCATTGAGATTCGGGAACAGGTTGGAAGTTGATACTCGTAATTACCCAGACTGGCCGGCCGGCGACAATCTGTTTTTCTATTTCTGACCAGGAACTTCCCGTCAAATCTTCAACTCTATTACCCAGATATTGTCGTGCAAGATTGGCAACCGGTCGGTGATACACCGCCAGCCCGGGGTTATCTTTTGATCCGTGATACATGTTGCCGACAAATCCTTCATTAGGATTTCCGTTATAACCTCCTGAAGAAAACGGCACTTTCGGCATCTGGTCTGCCAGTACCATCTTGTCTGCAGAAATTCCAGCGGAGCGAAGTAGCATCGCGAGGCTGGAAATTTCGCAGCCATTTGGAAGTTCCGGTTTTTGGCTGACAAACGGTTCAATGAGATGAATTTCTTTCGGCAACGGCTTATCCTGCTTTTTCACCTCTTTTTTTGGTTGAGGTTTCTGCGATGTTTTGGGAACTTTAGGCGTCTGCGGTTTCTGCTTCTTTTTTTCAGAAGGAACTGTGACCCGTTGAGATTCCCCTGATCGAGGACTTTTCGCGGCTATGACATATTCTTTAACGACTAAATGCGTCATAAGTAAAATGACGCTGAGCAGAATCAGAAATATGATACCCGCATTTTTTATCCCCGAATTCATGGGTTTCCCCTCCCCGTCAAGGCAGCCGTCATTAGCCATTCTTCAAAAAATTGTCTGCTAAAAACATTCTATTAATTAAAACTCCGCTTTCATCCTTGTTTTCTTTCTGTAAAGCGAAGCAAATGGTAGATTGTTTCAATTGTTTTAACCGGGACCTTATACTGGTCCGCTGTTTTGATCACGAATCCCAGTATTGCCTCAAGTTCCATTTCTCTTCCGCTTTCAAGATCCTGAAGCATAGACGTCTTGTGATTCTGCACTTCCGGATTTGGAAGCAACACTTTGCTGGTGTAATCAGTGCTTATGCTGACACCGGCCGCATCTGCCGTGCTCAGAAATTCGCTTTTTACCTGAGAGAGGAGATATGCCAGATCAGGATCATCAAGCGCTTCGCCGACCCGAGTACCGGTCAGCGCGGTGAGTGGATTATAGATGATATTCCAGAGCAGTTTTTCCCATTTCACTTGCCTGATATCAGCAGATATTTCCGTTCTTATTCCGGATTCATGAAAAACTTTCACCAGATGCTCCAGCGATTTACTGCTTTTCCCTTTCTTCCATTCCCCGATCATGAGTGTACCTTCCCCGACATGGTTCACAATTCCCGGTGCTTCACGGATAATCGATATAAATGCCGACCCTCCGACCACCCGGTCATCACCGAAGATTTCAGCAAGCCTCTCCTCGTTGCCAATGCCGTTCAGCAGGCAGACGATTTCTGTTTTCGGTCCGGACAGTGTACGCAGTTTGGGAATAACGTCATCCAGCGCCGTCGATTTAATCGCGAGCAGAATAAAATCATAGTTTTCCTCCGCCCGAAGCTGCTCCGCATCGACCACCTTCACCGGCAGTGAAAAATCACCACGGATGCTTTTAACAATCAGATCATGCTGACGGAGCCGCTCCAGTGTCCTCCCCTTGGCGACAAACGTGACATCCATGTCTTTTCTTTCCAGAAGCCCTCCGAAAAAACAGCCGATCGCTCCGGCCCCAAGTACCGCAATTTTCAAGATCTTACACGCTCCTTATTCGTCGCGGATCTGTTTCAATCCGAGCCACTATTCTTCATTAACTACTTTTTTTCTTAATTTATTCTTAAAATTCATTCTAGCGTATTTTAATTATATTTTCTAAGACAGTGTCACCTTTTCAGACCCGCTCGATTTGAGGGCTTCCCGGATCGGAATCATTGTCTGGAAAATCCGTTCCTCCTTTTGCTGAAGCATCGCCTCGGTTTATAATATAAATAAGTGAACTCTCAGTGAAAAAGGTGATTTTTTTTGGACAACATTATTATCTATTGTGACGGAGGTTGCCGCGGTAATCAGGAAGATCATAATATTGGCGGCTGGGGCGCCGTTCTTCAGTATGGCGGCCGCTCGAAAGAATTGCATGGCGGCGCAGCGGACACAACAAACAATATTATGGAACTGACGGCAGCAATCCGTTCTCTTGAAACATTAAAAACAGAACATATTCCGGTCTCTTTTTATATCGACAGCGCCTATGTTGTCAATGGCATGAACAGCTGGGTGGCGGGCTGGGTCAAAAAAGGCTGGAAAACTGCCAGCGGGCAGCCTGTAAAAAATAAAGAATTATGGATGCGGCTGAACGAACTCGCAGGCAGACAACAAGCGATTACTTTTAATAAAGTTAAAGGGCATCATGGAGTTACCCTGAATGAGCGTGCAGACGAGCTGGCCAATCAGGCCATGGATGAAATTGAGAGCAGGAGTTAATACAAAAACCTGATCGGGATTCCGCTCCCGGTCAGGTTTTAATTTTTTCATTGGAATCTTAGAACGGCCCGATTCTCTTTCAACGATTCCTGCACATTAAGGACGCGCTGATTGGATGAACCCCGGAATTTAAGTTTCAGATTCCGTTTATCAATCTCAAACGGTCCGTCAACCAGTACATCGATCTGATTCAGCATTTCTCTGCGTTCCGGATCATTCACCAGATCCTCAAAGTGAAAGCCTGTCCAGCACCAGATATCCTTGCCCTTACATTCCGATTTAACCCGCCTGACCAAATGTGTCAGCGTTTCCGGGTGATCGAAGGGTTCACCGCCAAGAAGGGACAGGCCCTGCACAGGCAGTTCCGGCTGATTCAGATCGTCAATAATCTTATTTTCAACATCTTCCGTATATGGTTTTCCGAAACTCGGGTTCCAGGCAACTGCGTTCCAGCAGCCTTTGCAATGGAAATGGCAGCCGCTCACAAACAAAGAGTGGCGGATCCCGGTTCCGTTCAGAAAATCAAAACGTTTATAGTCCGCATAATTCATTGTCTTCCGGATGCGGTGGACATGTTTCTGTCTCCGCATCTTCCCCCTCTCATTCGCCTGTCTGTCAGCTCTGCTGTTTTTCCCGGCTGTTGATTTCCTTCAGGCGGCCTTTGATCGGTTTGCGCTGAATAACGGATCCCAGATAGCCGCACAGCCGACGGATGCATGAGGTGGTTTCCGGATTGTGGTTGCCGCAGCTTGGGCACTTGAAGCCTTCCGCCGTCGACTCAAATTCCCCTTCATAACCGCATTCATAGCATTTATCGATCGGTGTGTTTGTTCCGAAATAGCCAACTCGGTCATACGCGTAATTCCATACGGCTTCCAGCCCTTCAGGGTTATTGATCAGGGATGGGAACTCACAGTAATGGATGAACCCGCCTGCCGTATATGGTTCATAATCTTTTTCAAAATCAATTTTTTCAAATGGAGTGATTTTCTTCCGCACGTCATAATGGAAACTGTTCGTATAATAGTCCTTGTCGGTAATATCCTTAATGCTGCCGAAATGCTGCTTGTCCAGCCGGCAAAAACGGTCTGTCAGGCTCTCCGAAGGTGTCGCGTAGACACTGAACGCGTATCCTGTTTTAGCACGCCATTGCAAGGATACTTCCTTGAAGCGCTTGACGATATCCAAGGTAAAAGTCTTCGCTTCCGGATTGTGTTCCCATTCCGGTCCGTAGAAGACCGTCGCTGCTTCATAGAGTCCGATATAGCCCATCGAAACCGTCGCGCGCCCGTTTTTGAAAATGTCGCTTACAGAATCCGTGCCATGCAGCCGCTTGCCAGTCGCTCCGTATTGATAAAGGATCGGTGCATTGTTGGCCTTGACCTTATCCAGTGTGTGGATACGGAATTCGAGAGCCCGGCAGACGAGATCCAAACGTTCTTCAAACAGGCTCCAGAAAGCTGCCTTGTCGCCATTGGACTCGAGCGCAATCCTTGGAATATTCAATGTCACCACACCCATATTGTTCCGCCCGTCGGCGATGTACTCGCCATTCTCCTGATAGGAAGGAAGGAAAGAGCGGCAGCCCATCGGCGCTTTGAAATCACCGGTAACTTCCACGATCCGGTCATAATTCAAGATGTCCGGATACATCCGTTTGGTTGAGCATTCGACGGCCAGTTTTTTAATGTCATAGTTTGGATCATCCGGATGAAGATTCAGACCGTTCTTAATGGTAAATACCAGTTTTGGGAAAACAGCGGTCTTGTGATCGCGGCCCAGTCCAAGAATTCTGACCTTCAGGATCGCTTTCTGAATTTCTCGGGCGAACCATGATTCCCCAAGGCCAAAATTCAAAGTGAAAAATGGTGTCTGACCATTGGAACTGAACAGAGTATTAATTTCATATTCCAATGACTGCATCGAGTCATAAATTTCTTTTTCCGTCATTGCGTAAGCGTATTTTTCCTGTGCCTCCGGATCAGAAAGCCATGCCTTGGCTGTCTTCAGATACTTCTCAAAACTGATTTTCGCGTAGGGTTCCAGCACTTCGTCGGCCCGGTTAAAGGAAGTCCCGCCGTAAATATTAGACGAAACATTGGCCACAATCTGTGCCACCAGCGCCGTCGCTGTCTTAATCGATCTTGGCTGCTCCACGTCGGCGTTGCCGATCGAAAAACCGTTTTCCAACATACCTTTGAAGTCAATCAGCATACAGTTGTACATGCTGAAGAACGGGGAATAGTCCAGATCGTGAAAATGAATGATCCCCTCATTATGCGCATCAGCAAATTCTTTCGGAAGAATATGACGCAGAGCATAATCTCTTGCTGCGACTCCGGCAAGCAGATCGCGCTGCGTATTAAACACCTTTTCATCTTTATTGGCGTTTTCATTCGCTACATATTCATCCATATTTATTAAGTCGCGGATTTTATCGTCCAATGTTTTGGTTTTCTGTACAGGCTCTTTGATCAACTACGTCATCTCCCGATCAACTTTATAGGAGTATTATAATCCAATATATAGTGTGATCAAGAGTGGAAAATCTACAAGATGTAGTTGTTTCGAGAGGATTTCGCCATTTTTTATGATAACAGTGCGAAAAAAGAGGATTTTTCTGTTTTGTGACGATTTTGTTAACACGAGGTAAAGCAATATAATGTGTCTCATGTTTTTTGTGTATTGCGAAGAAAGTCCTGACACTCTATATATCGTGTGTCCTTTCACAAATTTTAAGTGCTTCTCCAACTTATTTCTTATTCCGGAATTATCCAGCGCTATTTCTTTAATTCGTTAACGTGAACTCAGATATATCGTTATTGACTTCAAAACTTTTGTCGTGGCTTAGGTGAACTACTCGGCTATTAATAGCCGAGTAGTTCACACTGAATTTTTTCGCTCGGACTAGCCAATAAGGCACAGCCCGAAAAAATGAACAGATATAAGATAAAGAAGCTTGGAATAACCAATTTGCTAATTTTCATCTGATATTCGCCCTTTGAAAATTTGCATCAACCAAAGGTTTTTTTCAGAAAATGATACAGCCCGTTTTCCGCATAGGAAAAATCGGTGACCTCATCGGCCTGTTCCTTAATATGATCCGGCGCATTCTTCATGGCCACGGCATGACCGGCAATCTGAAACATCGGGAGGTCATTTTCTCCGTCACCGAATACGAGTGCTGATTCAGGTGACAGATGAAAATAACGAAGCAGTATCCGGATGCCGCTCGCCTTGGAAATGTCCTTGGCGTTCACTTCAACATTGCTGTGAGATGAAGAGAAATAATCGAAGGGTTTCTCATCACTGAGTGACGCAAGCTCCGTTTTCCATTCGTCCATTTTCGCGACACTTTTACTGAAAAAATAAATTTTACTGATTGCCTCCTGCTCGCTGGCACTTAAATCCTCCTTCCAGATCATGTCTCCGAATACTGCTTTTTTACGTGACAGCCATTCATTTTCGGATACCGACTCAGGCTGATCTCCGCCAATCTGTTCTTCAAAATACGTCCTGTCGCGTGTCAAAGCTATCTTTCCTCCGCTGCTTGGATGCAGCTGGTAGTAGAGCTGTTCAGATTCTGCACGATGCAGCAATTTTGCGACAAGCTGTCCCGGCAAGGCACTCTGAAAAATTTGTTTCGTCCCTGCATATACAGACATGCCGTTTGCCGTGACAATGCCTTCAATCGGGAAATCGGTTGGCAGCACCTCCTGCGCTTCGCTGAGCGAACGGCCCGTTACAGCAAAAATGCGTACGCCGCGATCCCGAAGTATCTTCAGATAATCCGTTAATTCCGCATTCACTGTGTTTACCGGCGTCAAAACCGTCCCGTCGAGATCTGTCATCACTGTCTGATACATTTTTGTCCCACCTTCTTCATAAACGTCCCACTATACTGTTTTATTTTACCATACAATGACAGCGCTTTAAAAAATGATTTGAAAAAGGATGCAGAATTTTTTACTTTCCGCACCCTTTAAAAATTTGATCTTTTGCACTCAGTGAACGGCCTGCAAGGACTCTTCAACACTTTCGGTGATGATCTTCATCGCCGCATCAATCTGCTCCTCTTTCACGATCAGGGGCGGAATAAAACGAATCACATTATGATCCACGCCGCAGGAAAGCAGGATCAGTCCTTTCTCCAATGCCTTCTCGCGGATCGCCGTGACAAGCGCCGCATCCGGTTTACCTTCGTGGTCGACGAATTCCGCACCGATCATCAGGCCAAGTCCTCTTATTTCAAGAATTTCTTCATGTTTTTCTTTCAATGCTTCAAGCTTTTTCTTAAAATAGGCCCCGATTGCCGCAGCATGGTCGGCAAGGCCTCCTTCGAGCAGATCAAAAACCGCCACCCCGGCCGCGCAGGCTACCGGATTGCCGCCGAATGTCCCGCCATGGGTTCCTGCGGGCCATTGGTCCATCAGTTCACGCTTCGCCACAATGGCGCTCAGCGGAAAGCCATTGGCAATCGCCTTGGCGAGGGACATGATGTCCGGTTTTACGCCAAAATTTTCATACGCAAAGATTTTCCCTGTCCGACCAAATCCGGTCTGCACTTCGTCGAATGCAAGAAGGATTCCGTGCTCGTCGCAAATCCTGCGTAACGCCTGCAGAAAAGCCTTGGGTGGCACAATATATCCGCCTTCACCCTGAACAGGCTCGAGGATCATGACGGCCACCTGCTCCGGCTCGATCAGATCATGGAAAATTTCATCAAGCTGATTGAGGCAGCGGGCCACTTCCTGTTCTTCTGTCAGCCCCGTACGCGAGGCATAAGGGTATTCGGCATAATAGACACTTGGCAGCAGCCCTTCATAATTTCTCCTGTACTTCGCGTTCGAAGCGGTCAGTGTCGCCGTCGCCAGTGTCCGCCCGTGAAAACTGTGCTTGAACGTGATGATGCCGGGGCGACGCGTCACCTGTTTGGCCAGCTTAATCGCGGCTTCGTTCGCTTCCGCGCCGCTGTTTGAAAAGTAGATTTTATAGTCCGGCCCGACATGACCCAGTATTTTTTCGGCCAGATCAATATACGACTGATAATAGACGACATTGTGTCCCCCATGAACGAGCTGCTCCATCTGTTCCTTAGCTTTTTCAATGACCGCCGGATTGTTGTGTCCGCAATTGACTACGGCGACGCCGCTGGCAAAATCAAGATATCTTTTGCCCGCCTCATCCCAGACATAGGCACCTTCTCCCCTGACAATCCCGAGATGTGTGGCGCGGCCCGCAACAGGAGGAAAAAGATCGAGTGACTTTTCGTACATACTTTTTTCAGACATGATGGCAACAACCTCTTTACTTTTAGTTGTAGGCTTTGTTAACTGTTTGTTGTTTTTCGCTCCATCAATGGAGTGAAAAAAATCAACAGTGAATTTAAACTGAGCCTAGTTATAAAAAGAACCCGGGCTTACCCAAAACAATGGATCATTTATTATATAATAATTTAAAAGATCGTTTGATTCATCCTTCGATATTATTGAAACCTGTCTGTACAAGGAGCTGCACGATATGGAACTGAGAAATCTAAAAACATTTCGGCTAGCCGCGGAGAAGCTTAATTTTACCCAAGCAGCCAAATTGCTTAATCTCTCTCAACCAGCCGTGACGGCACAGATCCGGTCGCTTGAAAATGAAATCGGGCATCCGCTGTTCTTCAGAATCGGAAAGCAGACCTTCCTGACCTCCAGGGGTGCGATCATGAAGCGCTACGCGGACCGGCTCTTCACTTCACTGGATGAAATGCGCCGGGAACTGTCGGAGCCGGATCCCTCGGGAACTGTCCGGCTGGTGATCGCCGCCTCGGAAACCTTCTGCACGCATTACTTCCCGATGATCATTCGTAAGTACCTGGATCACTTTCCCGGTTCCGGTATCCGGCTGGTATCCTGCGACAGTGATCAGGTGATCACAGGCATTGACAGCAATGAATATGATATCGGCATCATCTCCGGAACATACCATAAAAACGGCATTACAAATGTGGTCATATCCGAAGAAGAAGATCTTGTGCTGATTGCTTCACAGAATCTGGTCAGGAAGCAAAAGCCCTCTGAACTGGTACACCATTTTCCCTTTATCCGCTATGAAATATCCGGTACGTTTCATCAGCAGATGGAAAACTATATCAGGGAGGCCGGCATTAATCCACAGAACGTGATCGTCTCCAGCAGCCTCGAAGCTGTGAAAAGTGCCGTCATGAACGATATCGGTATCGGCCTGATCAGCCGGAACCTGGTCCGCTCGGAGCTTGTTGCAGGACAGCTGATCGAGATCCCGTTCAACAAAAAGCCGGTGAAAATCATGACCTCGTTGATTATCGCCACCCATAAATTAAGTGATGAACGAACGATGCGTCTGATCCGGCTCATTGAACAGAACTGGAATGCAATCCATACCGATCGCCTCTGACACCGGCTTTACTCGCCCGGCGTGAGGATCCCTTCGGTCATCTCACGGATCAGCCCCGGGAGCACACCGTAGGAATAAGGTTTATAAACACGTTCCATCCAGGTGTGTGCGCGCTTGCCATAGACACCCATATCAAGAACCGGAATGTTCAGTTCCCGGATTTTCTCAAGCGGGATACTGTACGTTCTGCCCCATCCAGGAAAATTTTCGATGATCTCCTCCGTTTCATCCGCGGTCTCACTCATCGCCAGATAACTGCTATCCGCCAGATACGGGAAAAACCGTTTCTTAGCAAACGGTTCGCCGGTTGCTTTTTCAGCCTTCGTCAGAATCCGGTCAATCAACGCGTCACAACGCTGTTCTTCCGCGACTTCTTTCCGCAGGAAGTTATGCGGACAATACGGGGGAGCAAAAAAGACAATGACCTTCGGTTTTTTGTCCCCGGCCTCCGCTTCCAGAGCTTCGATGATTTTGAAACTGGTCTGGCGGAAGTCTTCATTCCTATTCTCCTGAACCGTTTTCTCAGTCACCTGATCAACATTGATACCCGCAGAGCGGAGCTTCTCAGCAAATTCACTGTAAGTCGTCACCTCGACTGACCAGTCGGGGGCGTTTCCCTTCAGGCGTCCGTTTTCAGCGAAGACGGCATATTGCTCTTCAAGAAAGTATTTCAGATCCACGCAGGCTTTTTCAGCCGTTTCTTTCAACTGTCTGAGCGCTGCTTTCGGAGACCGTTCATAAAGAAAATAGTTAAAGTACAGATACGTTGCACCGGCGGTCTGAACATTGTAAAAAGCCTTGCGGTCGCGTAAGTACAGACAGGACGGCGGCAGCACGACCTCACCCGGAATCTGTTCAGCGCAGTCCATCTGATTATTCAGCGCGTTGTTGAGCCGACTCGCAATCAGGGTCGGATCGACGCCCGCCAGTGTTTCCCCGACATGAGTTTCACGCCCTCTGATATAAAAACAGCCGAGGAGTTTTCCCGCAGAACCAGTGTAAACATAGCGGGTCGGATCCCCTTTATAGAGCGGACTGACAAAATCGGCGTTGATCGCCAGCCGATAGTCCAGATGTTTTTCATGTTTCAGCCGGATCAGCTCGTCCGCAGCTTCCATGACTCCCTCATGGTCATTCTCTTCCACAGGATTGAACATGACGAGCAGGCTGCCCTTCAGCAGATTACGGTGCTCCGAATAGTAGAGGAGATTGGCCAGATGGACCGCGTCGCCGCTTTTCATGTCCAGCATGCCACGGCCGAACAGCCAGTCACCGCTCGCCGCGTCCTTCTGAACATCGCTGTCCTTATCAAAATTTTTGAAGTATTCCAGCAGGAAATCCGGATCCAGAGCGTGCTCCTCCAGCGCGCCGAAGTCGTCAATGCCAACTGTATCCATATGTCCATGGTAAATGACCGTCCGACCCTTGGATTCTTCACTCTCAAGCAAAGCAAACACGTTTTTTCTGTCCAGCGGATCATCTTTCAGTTCCTGCGTCCATACCTGATCCGGATGCTCCTGAAAGTACGGGAATGACCGGAGGATCGCCTCCAGTTTTTCGGCAATGGCCACTTCTCCGGATGTCCCGTTGACACTTTTTACACTGACGAGCGCGCGGGCGATTTGTTCCGCCTGTTCTTCCTGTGGCAGATCTTTGATCTCATGATACATGGAAATCCCCTCTTTAATCATTAGTCATCCAGGTTGTCACGCTGCAGCACAAGGGACGAGCAATGAATGCCTCCACCCATCTTATTCAGTTCATCCACTGGAATAGCTATGACTTCTACGCCCGCTTTTTCAAGCGCGTCAATCGTTCGCGTTCCAAGTGATGTGAACAGCACCTTTCCCGGAGCCAGGCACAGGCAATTGGTCGTCATCGGGGGATCAAGCGGATCGGTATAGATCAGATGAATCCCGCGGGCCTGAAGCTCCTGAAGGAACCAGTGCGGCAGATTGGAAGGGTCGACAAGCGCCTTATCCACATCCACCATATTAAATACTTCATCCAGATGAATCATGCTTGACGGCAGATCGACAACAATCAAGTCCATACCCTGCCAAGAAAGAATCGCCCGCAGCTGATCGATGCCCGCCTGATTGACGCGGATCGAACGACCGGTGATCGCGGTTTTCTTGTCCAAAACCATGAAACTTCCGCCCTCGACAAACCCTTCGCCCTGAATGGAGGCGAGAACGGGCATGCCGATCTTTCCCGCCGTTTTCAGGGTCCTGCGTGTTTCACCAACCCTGAACTTCAAAGCGAACCGGGTAAGAATCAGGCCCCCGGGAATCACCATGCCGACATCACGGGCAAACAGGTTGTTGGTCAACAGCTCCCCGTCATCCATCAGCGGAATCACTTCCACGCCCTCCTTCTTCAGGATGGAGGTCATCCGGTCGTGTTGCTCCTGCATCTTTTCCAGATTAAGCGGATCCTTGCTCAGACAGTAGCTGACAATGCTTCCGTCTGTGTCGCGCAAAATTCGCGCATGTGCTTCCGGCTCGTATTTTGCTTTGTTTAATTCAAGAATCTCTTCGCCCGGCCGGTGTACAAACACTTTGCGGACTTTGCCGACCGCGTTGCTGTTTCCCCAGTCGCTCCCCCAGTATTTTTCCAGCAGGTTCCGGCTTTCAAAAGGATCCCTTACCATGTTTTCATCCAGAAATTTATGTAAAACCGACAAAATGATCACTCCTTCAAAAAATTGACGTGAAGTAAAAATTGTGGCATAAAAGTTAACAAGACCACACTCTTTATAATAATATAACATTCGAAACAGCAACACTTAAATTTTTCTATGTCAGCTATCAGCTATTTTTATACAGATTCATCATGCATATTTTTTGACACACGCAGTCAGACTCATGACCTTTTCAAGACTTGTTTTCCCGCCGGAAATGCATTGATCCAAGACCCAAGTGACAGATATATTGAAAATGTCAGATTATTTTCCCAGAAAAATATTTAAGGTCAGATATCCTGACAATCCGTTTGACGTTCTCCGTTCATTCGTCTATTATTAAGACCGTAAACTTCATCCTTTCTGTTTTCGTATATCCTTAATAATACGGTTTGAGGGTCTCTACCGAGGAACCGTAAATTCCCGGCTACGAAAAATATGCATGCATATTTTTCGTAGCCCTTTTTTTGTTTCTTATATTCGGAGGTGAATAGGATTGGCCAAATTGCTGATCAAAAATGCTGAGATTATTACAATGAATGCCCGTGAAGAGATTGTGAAAGGAGATCTTCTCATTGAGGGAGACAAAATTTCATCAGTCGGAGCGTCTATTGATGAAGAAAATGTTGATCAGGTCATTGACGCTTCCGGAAGAACAGTGATCCCCGGTTTCATTCAGACACATATCCACCTCTGCCAGACACTCTTCCGCGGAAAAGCCGACGACCTTCAACTGATGGACTGGCTCAGGACGAGGATCTGGCCCCTGGAGGCTGCCCATGATGAAGACTCTGTTTATATCTCCGCTATGCTGGGCATCGGTGAACTGATTGCCGGCGGATCGACGACCATTGTTGATATGGAAACAGTGCATCATACAAATGAAGCTTTCGAAGCGATCGCCAAAAGCGGCATCCGCGCCCTTTCAGGGAAAGTAATGATGGATAAAGGCGATGACGTGCCCGCAGGTCTTCAGGAAAAAACCGAAGATTCAATCCAGGAAAGTGTCAATCTTCTTGAAAAATGGAACGGGTATGATAGCGGGCGGATCCGTTATGCTTTCGCCCCGCGTTTTGTCATTTCCTGTACAGAGGATCTGCTCGTCCAGGTCCGCGACCTCGCCGAACAGTACGGCGTATTCGTGCACACACATGCTTCCGAGAACCGCGGCGAGATCGCCATTGTCGAACATGATACCGGGATGCGCAATATTATCTATCTGGATCATATCGGCCTCGCCGGAAAAAAGCTGATCCTTGCCCATTGCATCTGGCTCACCGATGAAGAAAAGGCCATCATCAGGAAACGTGGCGTACATGTCAGCCATTGCCCGGGATCTAACCTGAAGCTCGCTTCGGGCATCGCCTCGGTCCCGCAGATGGCCGGAATGGGGATCAATATCGGTCTCGGGGCAGATGGAGCCCCATGCAACAACAATCTGGACATGTTCAATGAGATGCGGCTCGCAGCGCTGATCCATAAACCGGCGAATGGACCGACTGCGATGGACGCGCATCACGTTTTCCGTATGGCAACCATTGATGGAGCGCGCGCAGTCGGTATGGAAGATGAGATCGGCAGCATCGAGCCTGGGAAGAAGGCAGATCTGGCCATTCTCAACATGAACCAATTCCACTGCAGCCCTTCATTCGGAACAGATCCTATTTCCCGCATCGTTTATTCTGCGATCAGTACGGATGTCGAGACCACAATCATCAATGGGAAAGTGGTTATGGAAAACCGGTTGATGAAAACGATCGATAAAAAGATTGTTCTGAAAGAATCCGAACGCGCGATCACCCGGCTGATGAAACGGACCGGAATCCGGGTGTGACTGAAAAAAGTTTGAATAGTCTTTTTTAAGGCCGGGCACGTGCCCGGCCTTTTTACTATGGAAATGTACGATTTAAATCCTTTAATCTGAGCAGAATAATTGAAAGGCTTTCCATTTGTTGATTTAATATAAGGGTAGTTAATATACCTTTTAGTTTAAAAAATAGGAGGGATCTTTTATGAGCCAGTTTGAACTGCCGGAACTCGAATTCGCGCCCGATGCCATTGAACCTTACATTGATAAAGAAACAATGACGATTCATCATGACAAACATCATCAGACCTATATCACGAACCTGAACGCAGCCCTTGACAAACACCCCGAGCTAAAAGACCAGTCACTGACCGATCTCGTATCCCACCTGGAACACGTCCCTGAGGATATTCGGACTGCTGTACGGAATAACGGCGGCGGACATTACAATCACAGCCTGTTCTGGAAAATTTTGATCCCCGGCGGTGCGCATGAACCGTCTGGAAGTCTGAGAGAAGCCATAGACAGCCAATTGGGCGGTTTCGAAGCGTTCAAAGAAGCTTTTACAGCCGCTGCCACTGGCCAATTTGGTTCCGGATGGGCCTGGCTCTCCCTGGATACCCAAAACCGTTTGAAGGTCGTGAACACGCCGAATCAGGACAGCCCGCTGATGGACGGCGAAACCCCGCTGCTCGGCATCGATGTCTGGGAACATGCCTACTACCTTAAGTACCAGAACAGACGGCCGGAATACATCAAGAACTTCTTCAGTGTCATTAACTGGGATTTTGTATCCGATGTCTATGAAAAAGTACGGAACAAAGCCGTTCAATAATCGGTGAAAGAAAAGAGGTGCCATCCGGTACCCCTTTTGTTTTTTATAAGATAAAGAGGTATAAATCTGGTCAATAAAACAGTGCGTTGGATGAGATTCAAAGCGAAGAGTCGAAGCGTTGATCCAACACCTCAATAACACAGGGTCAATGATTAGGAACCGGGCTTGTCCGGTTTTTCTTATACAAATAAGAATATAGATTAGCGGTATTAGTATACGAAAAACTAGAATTCAGCTCGCGTCAAAGACTTGGCATCGCCAAGTTTATCTTTAAACGTGATTCTAAATCGGCAATGGGCCCTGCCATCCGCCTGGCACGCGATTCGTTCCACGCTTTCCGCTCTGAGCACATCTTTAAACAACTTGGTTTCATTCGTGCAGGCCGCCCCGAACTGCCGGGCGACTTCAAAAATCGGACAGTTATACTCCGTCAGTTCATAGGTCGAATCATTGATTTGACGCAGCCGGCTCATGTAGCCGTTCTTTATCCGTAACTCGTTTAACTTCCGGGTTCTGGCCTCCGGAACGGATCGGCTGTCGAGTTTCGCCTGATACTCCATAAAGAGCCGGTTTTTCCGCCTGTCAAACAGCGTGTCTACAGCCTGATCGCCGTAGAGATCCGTAATATCTTTTAAAAGTTGAACAGTCATTGTTTCATAATTCTTCGGAAATACCTGATCAGCTCTTTCACCAAGCGAAAAGATCTGGACCGGACGTCCGACCGGTTTTCTGATATCTTCAACCTGAACCAGCCCGTCATGGATCAAAGACATCAGATGCTTGCGCACGCCCATCTCGGTCATTTGCAATATACCGGCCAGATCATGGGCAGAAAGTCTTTCCTGCTCCTTCAGAAGATCCATAATTTTGCCTTTAGTGCCGGTCATTATGATTGTCACGAAACAGCCCCCCTGCTTGATTTTACAAACTGTTTGGTTTATGAATAATAACGTAATCATTTTAAGCAAGAGTGTCAAGAGGTGAGCTTATGCAGGAAGGTATGGGACTGATTCTGATCGAACTCTGTGATTATAATCTTCTCGCGCCGCAGCATCTGGAAAAGATCGCCGCCCATCCCGAGGTGGCGGTGATGAGCTATGACTGTCTGAATATTTGCGGCATGTGCAGCATGCGCCCATTCGCCATTGTGAATGGACAACGAATTTTCGCTCCGACTGTAGAGGAATGTGTGGAAAAAATCGAGCAGAAAGTGAATGAAGAAATAGAAAAACTTGCCTGAGATCATTCTATTTTTATAGATGCCATTAGTAAACGAATCATGCGCAACTGCTACAATTGCTGAGGCACTTTTAATCTTATGGTGCTGACTGAATCTGTGTTCTCCATAGACTTTTCTGTCTTTTTTATTCATTCAGCACCGTTTTTCGGCCGTTACCAGCGCCGTTTGACCATTTACCGGCCGAGTTCGGGACTTTACCAGCCGGATTTTAACATTTACCAGCCGGATCCGGAATTTTACCAGCCGACTGAGGCAGTTTACCGGCCGCTGATATAACTGGGTTGCCATCAGGACGATTTTTAATAGGATGATGGATATTTCGGCGCTGTTATACCTTTCGGGTCTTACTGCATGTCATGAAACAAAAAAGGAACTTTTACCCCCAAGGGGAAAGTTCCTTTTTTATTTATGGTTTAGACGCATGTAAAAATTTAACGCACACCGGATCCGGAACGGAAATAGACGATTCGAGCGGAGACAGCCGGCCTGTCTCCACATCCCGTTCATACAGAAACAGGTCGCCGGAATTCTGGTTGGCAGCGATCAGAAAATGTTCTGTGGGATCCAGTTCAAAGTCGCGGGGCCAGTTCCCCCGGGTTGAAACATGCTCCACTAAATCCAGTTTTCCCGATTCCGAATCGACTCGAAAGACCGCGATGCTGTCTGCACCTCGATTTGAGGCATAGACATACTGCCCGTCCGAGGTTATCTTGATCGCCGCGCCCTGGCTGTGGTCCTGAAAGTCGGACGGCAATGCGCTGATTGTCTGGATCGTCGAGAATTGTCCGGACTGATGATCAAAATGAAGAGCAATGATTTCGTTGCTGAGCTCCGACATCACATAAGCGTAAGGAGCGGACGGATGAAAGGCCAGATGGCGCGGCCCGGTTCCCGGTGTAAAATCCAATACGCTTTGTGCGACCAGCCTTCCGTCTTCTTCTCGGTAAACGGTCAACTGATCCGTACCAAGGTCAACCGATGCAATAAAGCGTTCATCCGGTGAAAAATCGACGAAATGAACATGCGGGCCCTCCTGCCGCTCAGGGTCAGAACCTGATCCTTTATGCCAGTCCGTATCCGAAGCCTCTACGATACCTGAATCAGTGATTGGGTAAACGTCCACGGATCCTTTGTGGTAATTAGCGGAAACAACAGTCCTGTTCCCCCGATCCGTACTGACATAGCATGGCGACGCTCCTTCTGAAACACAGACGCCTAGATTCTTCAGGTGGCCCGCCTGATCAATGGAGTAAGCCGCAACTCCGCCCTGACTACCTTTTTTGATTACTGAATACAGACGACGGTTATCTCCGCTGATAACCAGATAAGTCGGGTTTCCCAGCTCAGCCGCCAGGCCGTCCAGTGACAATGTTTTTTTAACCGTGTCCAGCGTAAAAGCATAGATTCCTCTGCTCTCACCCTTCGTATAAGTACCGATAAATCCCTGAAACTGACTCATCCTCTTTCCTCCCGCCTTGAAAGTTATCCTATCCGTTAAGCCTCCGCAGACTCAAATACAAAATACCGCTGAGTAATACTTTGATGACTGAGAAAACGATGGCCAGGCTCAACAGAAGCAGCAGGCAAAAATTAAACCGGCCGATCAATGACGTGATTTGGCCGTTCAGTGACGGATCCAGAAACCGGCTTAACGTGTTCGCCACTGCAATCAGTAGAAAAAGGGTCCCCGCGCCGCTGGCCGCACCTCGGATATCTTCGCGGCTCAACGACATATGGGAAGCGATGCACAAAGAAAGAACGAAAAAAAGCCAAAATGCCGGATTGGCCGCATTTTCCCACGAGAACAGGCCGGAGAAGATGGAGCGGACGGTCTGTCCAAACGTCACCCATGTCACCGGATCAAGGAGTGAAAAATGTTGCCGTCCGATCAAATAATCAAGAATCGTCCGGTAGCTGTCTCTTACCAGAACATAGGTGCAGAGAAAAATGGACAAGCTGCCGCTGACCAGCGGCGCGAGACCGATAAAGAAGTTGCCTGTTTTCTGATACAGGCTGTCCGGATTGTACGCGTGCGTCACGTAACCAATTGTTCCGTCGGGCGCAGTTGCCTGAAGCAATTTAATCCCTGTCACCCTGTGCCCGAAAATGAGGCACATTACCGCGTGCCCCAGCTCATGAACCGGTGTCCCGAGCCACGCTGTAAAGTAAATGCCCTTAATTCCGAAAATCCGGATCACATTTTTGTTGGACTGCCGCTCCAGGGAACCCAAGATAAAACCGCAGAGCACAAGTCCGCCTGTAAATGATATAAACTCAACCAGGCTTGACCACAGGATGCTCAGAATGATGGAGAAAAATGGAGCGACGGACACCGCTTAACGAAGCCCCAGATGCTGTTTTTCAAGGAACGGCTTCAGGGCTTTCCGGTATGGGTTTTCAAGTCCCTGAGCGATCTGCCCCGTCCATGTTTCCTCACGCGTTCCCCCGGTTCTTGTCCGGTAATACTTCCCTACTTCTTCGTCGTAAGCTTTGAGGGCATCTTCTGAAGGCTCCGGGTTATAGTGATTCTTGTGATAGATCACATCAAACGGAAGGCGCGGTTTTTTTTCGGGTTCCTGATCCGGATAGCCAACGGCCAGGCCAAAAATGGGATACACATCATCCGGCAATTGTAGTATTTCAGCCGTTCGATTGATATCATTCTGTATACTTCCGATGTAGCAAATGCCAAGGCCCATTGATTCCGCAGCAACAGCCATGTTCTGAGCAGCGAATGACGCATCGCCAAGGGCAACGATTAATCGTTGCGTTGTATCCAGAGCTGAGGTGTCTTCATTATATTTTTGGCCGATTTTTTTGTTGCGGTACTGATCAGCCACAAAAACGAAAAAAAAGCCGTTATGCTCAACGTAAGACGAGTTATAAGCAATCGTTCTCAACTGCTTTTTGATTTCAGGATCGTCCACGCCAATGATCGAATAGGATTGGGTGAAGCTTGATGTTGAAGCAGCCTGCGCGCTTTTAACCAGCAGTTCAATCTGGTCCTCTGTCAGTGCCTGATCCTTAAACTTACGGATCGAACGGTGGTTTAACAAGGTCTCGATGACTGGATTCGTCTTCATTTAGTGTGAATCTCCTTTATTTCAAGTGATTTTTCCTTCATTATACTTTTTCTGGCCGTATCACGCATGGATCACGCCTTTAAACAGAAAAAGCAGCGAGGGTGACTGCCATCCTCGCCGCTTTTTCTTCCGTTATAGAACGGATTATTTTGCCAATTCTTCTGTCAGAACAGGAACGATCTGTTTCTTTCTGGAAACAACACCCTTAAGAACTGCTGTGTTATTTTTAAGTTCAATGTGGAAGGCTTTTTCCGCAGCGGCGGCAGCCTTGCCAAGAATCAGTGCTTTCGAGTCGCTCGTAAGAATATTCGTTACGGCGAGGACAAACAGGTCAAGATTTTTCGCGTCGATTTCTTTGTTAATGGCTGTCTCAAGTTCTGCCTGACGCGACAGAGCATCATCAAAATCAACCACATTGACCTGTCCGATTTCGACGTTGTACTTGCCCATCTCGAATGGCTTCATATCCAGTCTGATCAGTTCTTCAGCAGACTTGTCGCCGATGTTCGTGCCCGCTTTGAGCATCGCAAGGCCATAGGTCTGAGTGTCGACACCTGAAATTTCTTCAAGCTCTTTAGCAGCCTTGACGTCTTCATCCGTGCAGGTCGGCGATTTAAAAAGAAGCGTGTCCGAAATGATGGCTGACAGCATCAAACCAGCGATCGTTTTCGGAACAACAACACCGTTTTCCTTGTAAAGTTTATTAAGAATCGTCGCCGTACAGCCGACCGGCTCGGCCCGGTAATAGAGCGGCGCCTTCGTCTCGAAGCCTGAGATCCTGTGATGATCGACCACAGAAAGCACGTCCACCTTGTCAATATCGTCAGCGCTCTGCTGCGGCTCATTATGATCGACCAGATAAACAGCCGGCACTTCATTAGAAACCGTCTTTACCAGCCTGGGAGCATCAGTATTAAAATGTTTCAGAACATATTCCGTCTCGCCGTTCAGTGCCCCGAGACGAACGGGTTCCACGGTCTCTCCGAGTTTGTTCTTCAGTTCGGCAAAAGCAATGGCCGAAACAATGGCATCTGTATCAGGGCTCGTATGCCCGAAAACAAGCACTTTTCCCATTTTTCTACCCCTTAATCACATATATTGGCTACGCACGAATCATCCGTTCATAGTCTCTCAACAAAACCATACCTTATGTGCCGCAGAATTTCAATAGCGATGCGCTTACACTTCCGGCTACTCTCTCTTTAGTATTTTTGTATTGGCAATATAAAGAGCCCCGACCAATACTAAAATCGCAAGCGCATAAAGCAGAACGGAACGTGGATCGTCATGGCTGACCACAATCAGGCGCACGATCGCCGTGACACCGATGTATACAAAATAACGCAGCGGGAAGTGGTAGTGGGCCTGAAAGTATTTGATAATCAGGGCGATAAATTCGAAGTACAGAAAGTAAACGAGAATCCCTTCAAGGAGGCGATAGTATGAAGCATTTTCGCTTAAAAATAAATAAGTGAAAAACTGGTAGGTCTCTTTAACAAGAGCGACACTCAGAATAACAGCGAGCGCAGCCAATACGACATTCAGAAGCCATTGCAGCCCCGTTGTGATCAAAATGTCAATTTTCTTATTATTATTTTCCAATGAGTCTTCCCCCCTATGGTTCTGTCAGAACCATCTTCTTGTTTATTCGATCATCTATGCTTTTCATACCTTTTTTCTGTCTTAGGAACAATAGATTTTCCTAATTTTGAGATAATAAACCGTCACTTGGACAAGAGGAATGATTAGCAAAATAAATACAGGATAAGCCGGGAATAAATCGCGAACGACCGGATAAAAGACCATCAATCCTCCACAAAACGGAAAAACAATCCAAATGATGCGAAATGCTTCATAAGATGCTTTTGCTGTGATCGTCCGTTCACGCTCATCATCTGATGGCGTGATGAGTGGATACTGCCAGAAAGAGGGCTGTTTCCTTTTCTTCTTCTTCCCAATATAAAAGTCGATCCTTTCAATCACACTCAATATGAGTAACGGAACCATGGGCATAAGGTTTACTTCAATAAAAAAATTTCCATGCGAATGGACCAATTCCTTAAAACCTTCAGCCAATTGGATGATCGGAATCGTTGCCAGACCAAATGCAAGAATTATTGCCACAGACATCACAAATGAAAAAATCAGTCGTTTCACGTTTCAATCCCTCCTTTTTCCAGTTCAAATACCTCTTCCACGTTCAGACCAAACGCATCGCAAATCTGCAAACCCAGCAGGAGTGACGGGACATAGTCACCCTTTTCAATTGAAGCAATGGTTTGCCTTGTCACGCCAACCCTGTCTCCTAGTTGCCCCTGTGTCCAATCATGCCGCGCTCTCAGCTCTTTAACTCGATTTTTTAAAAACAACAGCGAATCACCCCGTACATGTAAGGCAGAATAAACATTTTGTTAAACTAATTTAACATCTGTTTGAACATAAAGTCAAATAACTTTTAGAAATTTTTTCCCTAAAAAAACAGCCGTCCCCATTTGTGGGGACAGGCTGCATCTATTCTCAATATATTTATTGATGTTTCAGTTTTTCTTCAGCCTTCTCGCAAAAGCATTGCCAAACGACTGGATACACTGGACGATCACGATCAGAATAATGATGACGGCGTACATGACATCCGGCTGAAAGCGTGTATACCCGAACTGATAGGCAAGATCCCCAAGCCCGCCGCCGCCGACCAGGCCGGCCATCGCCGTCTCGCCGATCAGGCCAATTGTCGCGATTGTCAGGCCCAGAACAATGGATGAGCGCGCTTCGCGGATCACCACATACCAGACAATCTTCGGTGTGGAAATGCCCATCGACTGATACGCTTCGATTACCCCGCGGTCGACTTCAAGCATCGCCGATTCCATCAGACGGGCAATGTAAGGCGCGCACGAAACAACAAGTGGAAAAATAACACCCTGAACGCCGATGGTTGTCCCGGCAACTGCCTTTGTCACCGGAAGGATCAGAAAAAGCAAAATAATGAACGGTATCGAACGGATCACATTAATGACCGTGTTTAAAATCGCATACACGGTCTGGTTTTCCGCCTGGCCGTTTTTGCGCGTCAGAATCAGCAAAACGCCCAGCGGAATGCCGACAATGACCGACAGGATCAAGGCGATAGCGGTCATTTCCATGGTCTCAATAAATGCCTGCCAGATGGCAGAACCCCATTGATTTAAAAAGTCAGCCATGTCAGCCGATCACCTCTTCCACAATAATATGTTCCGACTGCAAGAAGTCTACCGCGTCCCTGATCTTGCCCGTTTCTCCCTTAAGATGTACAAGCAGATTGCCGATCGACTGATCCTTCAGCTGGTCAATGCCACCGGCGATAATGCTCGGCAGAACATCGAACTTCCGGGCAAGCGTTGCGAGTGCCGGATCTTTTGCCGATTCGCCAAGAAAGGTCAGATTCACAAGCTCACCGGTCGAAAGCAGCTCCTTGAGAAGCGGATCAGGTATCTTGAACCGGGACTCATTCCGGACAAACTGCTTTGTCAGAGGTTCCCGAGGCTTTGTAAAGATATCAACGACGGAACCTTGTTCAATAATCCGCCCTTTTTCCATAACCGCTACACGGTCGCAGATCCGCTGAATCACGTTCAGTTCATGAGTGATGAGGAAGATTGTAATTCCAAGCTCTCGATTGACCTTGAGCAGAAGTTCGAGAATCGAATCCGTCGTCGCCGGGTCAAGAGCACTCGTCGCCTCATCACTGAGCAAAACCTCCGGCTCATGAGCCAGCGCGCGGGCAATCGCCACCCGCTGTTTCTGACCGCCGGACAGTTGACTTGGAAATGCCTGACTGCGGTCCTGCAGGCCGACAATCTCCAGATATTTTGCCGCTCTCTCTTTAATGACTTTTTTCGGAACCCCCGCAAGTTTCAGCGGAATGGCGATATTATCATAAACATTTGCCGTTTCCAGGAGATTGTAGCCCTGAAAAATCATGCCGATTTTCCGGCGAAGCTTCCGGAGATCGTTACTTCCCAGCCCGCCAATGTCCGTCCCATCCACAAAAACGTAACCGCTCGTGGGATGCTCCAGCAGATTCACGCAACGGATCAGCGTACTCTTTCCTGCACCGCTGTAACCAATAACGCCGAAAATCTCGCCCTTTTGAATTTCCAGCGAGACATCGTTCAGCGCTTCAATCTTATTTTTTCCTGTAACAAATGTTTTGGATACATTCTGTAACTGAATCATTGCAATAACTCCTTACCACGCCGGAACAACAGAACCGCCGAATTGTTTCTGGATGAATGCTTTAACTTCAGAAGAATGATAGTATTTTTCAATGGTTTTCACAACCGGATCATTTTTATTCTCTGTGCGGACAACGAAATAGTTCGGATATGGATTATTAACCAACGGCTCATGATAAATGGAATCTTTCAGAACCGTCAGGCCCGCGCCCATCGCGAAGTTCGTATTGATACCGGCCGCAGCTACTTCGTCCAGCTGCTTCGGAAGCTGAGCCGCATCGAGCTCGATAATCTGCAGATGCTTCGGATTGCTGATGACATCGCGTTTTGTGGATGTGATGTCGGATCCCTTTTTCAGCTTAATGACACCCGCTTTTTCAAACAACTGCAATGCGCGAAGTTCGTTGGCCGGGTCGTTTGGTACAGCGATTTTGTCGCCGTTCTTCAAATCGCTTAAACTCTTAATGCTTTTTGAGTAAATGCCCATTGGGAATGCAACAGTTTTAAAAGCGTCCGTAATCTTGTAGCCCTTATTCTGAATCTGGTTCTTCAGGAAAGGAAGCGTCTGGTAACTGTTTGCATCCAGTTCCTTATCATTCAGCGCGATGTTCGGCTGATTGTAGTCATTAAACACCTTCAGATGGATGGTCAGGCCGTCTTTCTTAGCCAATTTTGCCACTTCTTCCATAACCTGCTGATGCGGTCCCCCTGTCACACCCACGGTGACTTCTTTTGTGCTCAGGGCACCTGAAGATCCATTACCACATGCTGAAAGTGCGAATACTACTGTAAGAGTCAGTAAAACTGACATTACCTTGACGAATTTTTTCAATCTGCTTTCCCCCAAATCGTTATATGATGGCTTAGTCTTCCAACACGAATACTCAGATCCAGAGAAATGCGGTAAAAAAAACAGCTTCTCCGGCAAGAGAAGCTGTTCGTTTCCGATTCTTCTCTTATCTTTCAAAATCCGGATTTGGATTTTGCAGGAATTAGCACCTTAATCTATGAATCAATTGGGTTGCCGGGTTTCATCGGGCCTGTCCCTCCGCCGCTCTGGATAAGAAGTATTTAATTGGTTAGTGATTTGATTGTACATGGAAATCGACTTTGTGTCAAAAGTTTGTCGTACCTTTTTTATTGGAATTTTACACCAGTGTATAAATCTGTCGGAATATGATCCAAGTCAAGGCATGGCCTGTTACGCCAGCAATGCTGATTATCAATGATTCATCAAAAAATTTTATGAAATCATTTGTTTAATTTAATTTTTTCAGAAGAAATATGAGCCGACAATAAACATTCGAAGGCTTCAATCTCTTCTTCTTTGTCAAAAAATCTCTTGGGGATCATGATCATTCTTAGCGCTGACACATAAAGCAAATAAATATTTTTATAGTCACAAGCGGAGCGAAGTCCGTCCCACCCATAAAACACCTCAGAATTTTTAGTAGAAACATGAAGGCCATCCTTTTGAACTGAAAAACAACGCTCATTCCTCAAAATTGGATCCGTTTTAAATTGAATACGATAAATGATCCATAACATCATTTGCAATAAAACAACAAATACAAGGGTGTAGAATAAAGAAATAATTACTGAGGCTATCAAAGGCGTGTTTTTTGCATAAATTAAGAAGCCAAGGATCAATATCAAAAGAGTGGCGATCCAATCAATCATTCTCATTTTATGGCTTCTTGCTTGTCTATATTCTTTAAAAGTCAACTTGCCGATGAAATTAATGTCGTTATTCTCCATAGGCTGATCACTTCCATATCGATTTTTTTTAAATACTCGCCGAATGACTGTTTGGTATAATATTCGTTTAATTCATAGTAAAAACCTCTAGCCTTGAACTCTAGATTATGCTAAAGCTTCTATCATTCGTGTTGAACTTCTTAAATTGGGTTGAACTTTAATCTGATTCGGTTGAATTTTCACTTAATTAGGTTGAATTCGAACTTTGACTTTCAATTTTCTATTGCACTGTTTTCGTCTTCTACGCCTGAATCGCCGTTACAAACAAAAAAGCTCCCCACTCGCGGGAAGCTCAATTACTTATTTGTTTTCTACCAAAGTCGCGTAACCTTTCGGGTGGCTGCTGTGCCACGACCAGGCATCTGCCAGAATTTCCGGGATGTTTGTGTGTTCCGGTTTCCATCCGAGCACTTTCTTTGCCTTGTCCGACGAAGCAATGAGTGTGCTGGGATCACCGGCCCGGCGTGGTGCTATTTCAGCAGGTATTGATTTGCCAGTCACTTTGCGCGCGGCTTCAATAATCTCTTTGACTGAGAATCCTTCATTCGAGCCAAGATTGAAGACATCGCTCTGACCGCCCTTCAGCAGGTAGCTGAGGGCCAGACGATGCGCAGCAATCAGGTCTTCAATATGCACGTAGTCACGGATGCACGTACCATCTTTGGTCGGATAATCATCACCGAAAATTAATATTTTTTCACGTTCTCCGGCCGCCACCTGCAGAACAATCGGAATCAGGTGTGTCTCTGGATGGTGATCTTCGCCGATTTTTCCCTTCTTGCTCGCTCCGGCAACGTTGAAATAACGCAGCGCAACAAACTTCATTCCATAAGCGCGATCGCACCACTTCATCATTTTTTCCATCGCGAGTTTTGTTTCGCCATAGGGGTTGGTTGGCATTGTCTGCATCTCTTCAGTGATCGGAACCTGCTTCGGCTCACCGTAAGTCGCCGCAGTCGATGAAAAGACAATATGCTTCACATTGTTGTCCTTCATCACTTCAAGAAGAATCTGCATACCGTAGACGTTGTTGTTAAAATACTTCAACGGTTTTTCAACAGACTCCTCGACGAGCGAATTAGCCGCGAAATGAATCACTCCGTCAATTTTTTCATTTTTAAAAACCGAATCGAGAAACGCTTTATCGCGGATATCTCCCTGATAGAATTTAGCCTGCGGATGCAGCGCTTCCTTGTGGCCGGTCTGCAGATTATCGACAACGACAACATCTTCTCCGGCATCAATCAGCTGATAAACGGCGTGCGAACCAATATATCCTGCACCGCCCAAAACTAAGATTGACATAACCTGACTCCTCCCGATGAACTTACAGATACAGATTATTTGAATTTCCAAACACTTTCATTTTCCGCCTATTCTCCGGTTTTGACAAGGACTGATGTCAGAATTAACTGGCGCAGGTCCTTCCGATCAGTGTTTAATAAACCGGATGGCTACCGGCAAATTCAGGGCCCGCTCCAGATGTTTTTTATGCTTTTGGGCGGCCTGTTCTTCAAAAAAAGCATCGTCATGGTAGTAAGCGGTCAACTGCAGCAGCTTTTTTTTGGAGACTTTAACTTTCACTTCATCCACAACATGTTGCCTTGTCCGGTCAAAGTCATGAGCCAGTCTGAGAACGGCCCCGAGCATTTCGTACATTTTCAGTTCATCTTTGCTGGCCATCCCTGCATAAGGCGCAGCAAAATCAAGCATTTTTTCACGATTTTTGAACGAGGCAACCAAGGCAAGAGCAAGTCTGTTATGGTGACTGATTCCGTTAATGCTGATGTTCGTCAATAAATAAAATGTATGCGCACTGCTCGATTCATTGTTCACGTACTCGCCAATATAAGCCAGGTCCGCGCTGTGGGACAGCACCCACGCCATCCTCTTGTCAGAAAATTTACTGACAATCACCGGAATGATTCCATTCAATAGCTGAAAGGCCAGTGCCTTCACATAACTGGTATGGCTGGAATCCAGATTAAAATTGTGTCTGAGATGGCGAATGCTTTCATTCAGGACATACGGAATTTTCTCCACACCCCTTTGATGCAGCATCCATTCAAAGAAGACACCTTCGCGCAAACCTTCATTACTGAGTGTGAACGTTTCACCGCTGTTCATTTGCACGAGCATATTGATGACCGCAGAGGCAGGCACAATAATATCCGACCGGTCCTTGGACAGCCCATCCATATTTTCCCGTGCTTCCTGACCGATCAGAGCCAGCTCATGGGTCAGATTGGCTAATCGTTCACGCGGGATCGTATACTGATGCAAACCAACCATCGGATAGTGCTGGCGAACCTGATCAATTTTTGCCAGGTTTCGCGCCGTACCGCCAACTCCGATTACTGGAAGTCCCTGGCCAACCAGCCAGTCAAACTGGGAGAATGTCCTTTTCAGAAAGGATTCGAGCCTGGACTCAGCCTGGGGGTCACCACTCGCAAAATAAGTTTGGTACAAAGTGACGGCGCCAAACGGAAAGGAGTGCGCATGAATCAGTTCACGATTACGGAACATGGTGACTTCAGTACTCCCGCCGCCAATATCAATTGAGATACCATTTTCAATGAATGTTGAGTTTATGATGGCATAATAGCCATAATAGGCTTCTTTTAAACCGGACAGCAGCCGGACACTGAGACCAGTACGCTCCTTAACACGTGCAATAACCTGATCCCTGTTTTTTGCTTTGCGCATCGCCGCCGTTGCCACCACGTCAACAATGGTCACCTTTCTTTCACGCGAAATAATCGACTGAAAGCGATCGAGAACGGTCAGCAGGACAGCAATGCCTCTTTCGCTCAGATTTTCACTTGCATCTATGTAATTGCTTAATCGGGCAACAGCTTTAAAATTCAATAATTCCTCGAAAAAATAATCCCTGTCTATCCCGATGACAACAAGACGTATTGAATTAGAGCCAATATCAATCATTGCGTGCTTCTGTACAATTTCCAATACGCCCACTCCTCTCAATTAATATTGGTGCGTAAACATGTCCGGCCGACACTTGCAACGATCAGGTTTAAATGAAGTATCGCTTACTGCATCCATTGTTGCTGACAATCATTTTCTGCCACGCCACGTGTCTCGTTTGAATGATCTTGAAGGTTTATTTCTCCGCCTTATCTTTCGACCGAAGATCCGGATAAGTGGGCAGCGTGACACCGCGTTTTTTCAGATCGTTTTCGATCGCCTGAACCATCTGCCGGATGACTGCCACACGGGCGTACCACTTGCTGTTGGCCGGAATGATGTGCCACGGTGCATAGGGCTGATCGGTTTTTTCAAACATTTCTTCGGCCGCGGTCAGATACTTGTCCCATTTCGCCCGGTTCCGCCAGTCTTCATCTGTTATTTTCCAGTGTTTCATCGGATTGCTTTCACGCTCTTTAAAACGTTTATACTGTTCCTCTTTGCTGATATGCAGCCAGAATTTTTCAATAATGTAGTGGTCATCTGTCAGCAGTTTTTCAAAGCTGTTGATTTCTCTATAAGCCCGTTTCCACTCTTTTTTTTCCGCGAAACCTTCCACTCGCTCAACAAGTACGCGCCCGTACCATGATCGGTCAAAAATAGCCACTTGTCCAAACTGGGGAATTTTTCTCCAGAACCGCTGCATATAATGATATCGTTTTTCATGAGGGGCAGGCGCAGCAATAGACGTCACCCGCACACCTCTGGGATCAAGATTGGCGACGGCCCGTCTGATTGTACCGCCTTTTCCCGCTGCATCCCATCCTTCAAAAACAAAGATGACCGCGATGTTCTCTTCGAAGAGCAAATGCTGCAATGAAAGAAGCCTTAACTGATACTTTTTTAACTTTTTTTCATACTCATTTCGGGTTTTAATCGTCTTTGTCAGATCTGTATCGCTCAAACGATCCATCTGAATCACCCCTTAACTTCGGCATCCCCGCATAACGTACTTTCCTTCAGTTTCATGCGCCCCAGCAGTTCGGCTAACTGGCCATCCATACGCCGAAGTGTTTCCTCATCCTTGATCGGCGGATTCCCGGTGCGGCTGATTTGTTTGTCCATCACATAAATTCCTCGCAGAATATCGCCCTTCATAAAAGCAAGCACCGGTTTGAGTGCATAGTCCAAAGCCATAAAATGTTTCTCAGTTCCCCCCGTCATCATGGGCAGGACCGGCATGCCACTGAAAATATCTCTTGGAAGCACGTCTAGCAGCGCTTTTAACACGCCCGTCAGAGAAACATTGTAAACCGGCGAAGCGACGATACATCCGTCTGCGCCGGCCAGAAAATCCGCAATTCTGTGGATCTCCCGGGCTTGAAAATCAGCGTGAAAAAGCGTTTCCGGCGACACTTCGCGAACAGATATGATTTTTACTGAAACGCCATGCTCCTGAAGCTTATCCCCCATAAACTGAAGAACCTTTTCCGTGCGCGATCCTGGAGCAGGACTGCCTGATAATATCACCACTTTATTCATATTACCCCTCTTATTCCAAAACACGGCAGACCATGTTCATTTTTTCTTTGTCTCTTCAGATTATGAACGAGGCAGTTAACAGTTGCAAACCCTTGATCTCCTGTTTCCATTATTGACCGCAGATCAGCATAATTGCGGAAAAACAGTTCACACTAATGAATGGCGACAAAGCGCCAAAATCTTAGAGAAAGCTGTGAGTCAAATGTCCGATTTTAATTTGAAAGCCGAAAACTTGAAAAACCAGCAACAGAAGTCGGAAAACCTTGCAAATGAAGAATTTGCCCAGCCGCTGGATGAACATTCTATTGAAGAAAAAGAACGTGCCCAGAGAACCGGAGACGGGCACGATTGCGGTCCTGAACATAAGCAGGATAAAAAATAAGTGACACAAGGGGATCCGCGTGAAGCCATACGGATCCCCTTTTTTATCTTCTGTTCCGTTCTAACTTTGGGCTCTGTGTTAAATCTTGTCTGTTGCTTTTCGTCTCAAGCGTTCGTTTGGTCTGCTGTTTCCGCAAAAGCCAGCACCCCTTACGCTCAATCAACAAAATCAACATTGAGCTTTAACATAGCCTAGTTTTTAAATGAGTGGATTGGTGCCGGAATACGGCCGCCGCGTGCGATAAATTCCGCGGCTGAATGACTGCTCACGGCCATGACGGGGGCTCGTCCAAGAAGTCCGCCGAATTCAACGTTGTCCCCGACTTTTTTGCCCGGGGCAGGAATGACCCGCACGGCTGTTGTTTTGTTATTGATCACACCAATTGCTGCCTCGTCAGCGATCATGGCCGAAATCGTTTCAGCCGGCGTATCACCGGGGATCGCGATCATATCAAGACCGACGGAGCACACCGCGGTCATCGCCTCAAGTTTCTGTATGTTAAGAGCCCCGACTTCCACAGCTTCAATCATGCCCGCGTCTTCAGACACTGGTATAAACGCTCCGCTCAGCCCGCCGACATGGCTGCAGGCCATGACGCCTCCTTTTTTAACCGCGTCATTCAGCAGGGCAAGCGCCGCTGTCGTGCCATGTGTCCCTGCCGACTCAAGGCCCATTTCTTCAAGAATGCGCGCTACTGAGTCACCTACGGCCGGGGTCGGAGCAAGAGAAAGATCGACGATCCCGAATGGAACCCCCAGTCGTGTCGAGGCTTCGTGCCCGACCAGTTGCCCCATGCGCGTAATTTTGAAGGTGATTTTCTTGATCGTCTCAGAAACAACGTCAAACCGTTCTCCTTTAACTTTTTCCAGAGCGCGCTTGACAACGCCGGGACCGCTGACTCCTACATTAATGATACAGTCCGCCTCGCCAACTCCGTGAAAAGCTCCAGCCATGAATGGATTGTCTTCGACCGCATTCGCGAAAATAACCAGTTTGGCGCAGCCCAATCCCTGTGCATCAGCCGTCCGTTCCGCCGTCTCTTTGACGATTCGGCCCATTTCCCCGACCGCGTCCATATTAATACCCGAACGTGTCGAACCGACATTGACAGAAGAGCAGACGAGTTCAGTTACAGCCAGTGCCTCCGGAATCGACTGGACCAGCCTTCGATCTCCGACCGTATACCCTTTCTGAACCAACGCACTGAAACCGCCGATGAAATTGACTCCCGTCGCTTTAGCCGCCTCATCTAGTGTCTTCGCATAAGCCACATAATCCTTGTCCCCTGAGGCCCCGGCAACCATCGCAATAGGTGTTACTGAAATTCTCTTGTGAATGATCGGGATACCGAATTCATTCTCGATATCTTCTCCCGTTCTGACCAGATTTTGAGCTAGTCGGGTTATTTTATCATAAATTTTCTGACGCGCTTTTCCTCCGTCGCTGTCGATACAGTCAAGCAGGGATATCCCCATTGTAATCGTACGGATATCTAGCTTTTCTTCCTCGATCATCCTTATTGTTTCCAGGATCTGATTTGTCTCCATCGTTTCCGAGAACCTCCATTTTATAAACTGTGCATCGAAGTAAAAATTTCTTCACGCTGGATCTTAATCTGCACGTTCAATTCATCGCCCTTGTCCGCCAGAGCTTTCTTGACGTCTCCAAAAGTTTCTTTGGCTGCTGAGAGATCAAGAATCATCATCATTGTAAAATAGCCGTTCATGATCGTCTGGGATACATCCAGAATATTCACCTGCAGATCGGCGAGCTGCCGGCTGACGCCTGCAATAATGCCGACATTATCCTTACCGATTACTGTTAGGATGGCTTTCATAAAGAACACCTCTGATTTCCATTTTTTAGTCAATCATTAAAAGGGCACGCACGAAGACGTGCGAGTACCGGACATTGACAAAAAGACAACTTTCTTATAAGATAATCATTGTCTTTGTCAGGCGCTGCCTAAAGGTGCGGGTGTAGTTTAATGGTAAAATTAGAGCTTCCCAAGCTCTCGTCGTGGGTTCGATTCCCATCACCCGCTTAAGTGAATCAATATCCTTGAAAGAGCGATCCGTCGCTCTTTTTTATTTTGCCGGCCGCATCAGATGCTGGTTACCTTTCCAAAACTTTTCAAGTGGTCAATTTTGTTATAGTCAATAATTTTCCACGAATTTCCCGCAGACACAATATGACTGATACACGTGTTAAAAAGTTTGGTTTTCCCAGTGCCGATCTTTCCATCCGACAGGATTGCCAGAATCACGTTGATCAGTCCTCCATGCGCGACAAGCAGTACATTTTCATCGGGAAATTGGCCTCTGATCGTCTCAATACCTTCTGTAGCCCGCTTACAGATGTGATCGAAGGATTCCAGATCCGGAATATCCCCGTCCGGGAAATGTTTGTCCCGCTCCACCACCGTCATTCCCGAAGCCTGACCATAGTCTTTTTCAATAAAATCACTGCTGATATAAAGGGGAAGATGACCGACAAAATGGTTGCAGATCATTGCCGTTTCTTTGGCACGCAGAAGAGGACTGGCGTAAATCGCCGCAAATTCTGTATTTTTCAAATAACGGCCGACCATTATTGCCTGTTCTTCGCCCCGGTTGTTCAACGGAACATCTTCACGTCCCTGAAGCTTTCCCATCGCGTTCCAATCTGTTTCACCATGCCTGACCAGGCATATTGCTGTCATAACTCATCCTCCATCTGTTGATTCAAAAAGCTGCGTAAATTCATTATAGCGAAAAAAGAAGGATTATGCCCTGACAAAAAACGAATTTTTGTCATTATTTGTGCAAATCGCATGACGAATAATTAAAAAAAGACGCTGCCTGATTCAATTCTCTCAGACAGCGACTTTTAATAACATCGGAGTGTTACCTTTGTCCTTTAATATATGGAACGCCATCAGCCTTCGGAGCCTCCGCTCGTCCGACAAAACCTGTCAGGACAATCAAGGTCAGCACATAGGGTGCAATCAGCATGATGACTGATGGAAGCCGGTCAAGGTACGGGATCTGCTGGCTTGTAATACTAAGTGCCTGGGCAAATCCGAAGAAAAGAGAACCCAGCATCGCTCCGATCGGATGCCATTTTCCGAAAATCATGGCAGCAAGTGCCAGGAAGCCCTGACCTGCGATTGTTGAAATATTAAAGTTTGAAGTGATGGTCACCAAGTAAACCGCTCCACCGATGCCACCAAACACACCGCTTAGAATAACGCCGATATAGCGCATTTTGATCACGCTGATCCCGAGAGTGTCCGCAGCCGCCGGATGTTCACCCACCGCGCGCAGCCTGAGCCCGAAAGGCGTCTTAAACAATAGATACCAAACTGCAAAGGACGCGAGAATCGCAATATAAGAAGTGTATGTTACCTGCTGGAAGAAGATCGGACCGATAATGGGAATATTATGCAGCACAGGAATACTGATTTTATCAATATTGTTCGTAATGTACGGTGTCTGACCCTGACCATTATAAATCATTTTGACCAGGTAGATTGTCAGCCCGGAAGCCAGAAAGTTGAGCGCCACACCGCTGACTGTCTGATCCGCCCTGAATGATATGGACACCACGGCATGAATCAATGAAAATATACCGCCGGCGACGCCGGCAATCAATATAGCGATCCACGGCGACGCCTGGCCCATCCCGGCATGTTCAAGTGTTAGCGTAGCGACAGCTCCGGTAAAAGCGCCCACCCACATCAGCCCTTCCAGGCCAATATTCACAACCCCGGACTTTTCGGAAAACACACCGCCAAGAGATGTGAAAATCAGCGGCGCGGCCGTTAGAAGAGTCGAAGGAATAATAATCGTGAGTACCTCATAAAAGCTCATTAATTACGCCCCCTTCCGGAAAAGCGAAGCAATGCCCATTTAATAACATAGCTCGATCCGATAAAGAAAATAATAAGTGCGATGACAATCTGAATCAATTCTACAGGAACGCCAGCGACTGACTGCATCGTCAGGCCGCCGGTCTGGAGGCCGGCAAAAAGTGCGGCTGCCAGAACAACGCCGACAGGTGTATTCATGCCGAGAAGCGCAACGGCGATTCCGTTAAAACCAATCCCGGTAAACGCCGAATTGATGGTCATATACTGGTATGTTCCAAGGCCTTCCATTGCTCCTGCAAGACCTGCAAACGCACCTGAGATGGCCATCGACAAAATAATATTTCGACCGACGTTCATTCCCGCATATTTTGATGCGTCCGGACTGAATCCGACAGATCGGAGTTCATAGCCCATGGTTGTCTTCCATAAAATAAGCCACATCAATATAACACCAATAATAGCGACGATAAAGCCCCAGTGAAGCCGGGAGCCTTGCGTAATATTAGCAAGAAAATTGGATGCAAGCGAAGCCGAAGCCGGGATTGTGGGCGTCCGTTCGCCTTCCGTGTAAAGAAAGTTTTTTATAATGTAAGCTGTCGCATAGAGAGATATATAGTTCATCATGATTGTTGAAATAACCTCATGAACTTTAAATCGCGCTTTCAGTAAACCCGGAAGATAGCCCCACAAACCACCGACGACTGCACCGGCAATTATGGATAGTGGAAGCAGAATAATTCTCGGAAGCCCGTCCAGTTCAATCGCGCAGGCGACAGAGGCCAGCCATCCGGCCATCAGCTGTCCTTCAACGCCAATGTTGAAAAGGCCTGTCCTGAAAGCAAAAGCAACGGCCAGCCCGGCGAGAACCAGAGGAATCATTGCCCGAATCGTTTCTCCGGCATAATAAGGCTGAAGAAAAATGGATTGAATGATAGACCCATAAGCCAGAAGCGGATTATATCCGCCGGCCAGCATGATGAGGGCCCCGCAAAGAAGGCCCAGAAAAACTGATACAAGAGGGACGACGAGTGTCATCCAGTTAACTTTTTTCAATAGCCCGCTCATTCCCGGCTCTCCTCCTTTTTATGGCCGGCCATCAGCAGACCCAACTCATGTTCACTCGTTTCTTTTGGATTGACAATATCGATGATGTGCCCTTCATAAATCACCGCAATGCGGTCGGCTAAATGCAAAATTTCATCCAGTTCAAAAGAAACAAGCAGTATGGCTTTGCCTTTTTTCTTTTCTTCAAGCAGCTTCCCATGGATAAATTCAATTGCACCGATATCCAGGCCGCGTGTCGGTTGCGCTGCGACAAGAAGTTTCGGACTCCTGTCCACTTCACGGGCAACAATAACCTTCTGCTGGTTGCCTCCTGAAAGAGAACGTGCCAGTGTTCTTTCCCCGGGCGTTCTCACATCATATTCTTCGATCAGCTGTCTGGCTTTTTTTGAAATCACTTTCTGGTTTAAGATTCCCGCTTTCGCGTATGGCTTCTGATAGTAAGTCTGAAGCACAAGATTTTCGCCAACGGTAAAATCAAGTACGAGTCCATGCTTCTGCCGGTCCTCAGGTATATAGCCCAATCCGGCTTCAGTTATTTTTCTTGTCCTGTGGTTGGTCATATCACGACCGTCGATCTCAATGATACCGGATTTCACCTTTCTCATGCCGGAAATCGCTTCGATCAGTTCAGTTTGTCCGTTGCCGTCCACACCGGCCACGCCAAGAATCTCTCCGCCATGCACCGTCAGGCTCAGATCATTCACAGCTTTGACTTTTCTCGAGTCCAGCACAGTCAGATTTTGGACATCAAGAATTTTTTCTTTGGGTTCATAAGGTTCATCATTGATCTGGGTATTGACCTGGCGCCCAACCATCATATTGGCCAGCTCATCAGGATTCGTCTCGCCCAGGCTGAGGGAATCAATGACTTTTCCGCGCCGGATGACGGTCACTCTGTCACACGCTTCAAAGATTTCCTTAAGCTTATGTGTGATCAGGATGATGGACTTGCCCTCGCTAACCAGCCGTTTCATGATTTCAATCAGTTCCTGAATCTCAATCGGTGTTAGTACGGCGGTCGGTTCGTCAAAAATCAGAATATCGGAACCGCGATACAAAGTTTTCAGAATTTCGACACGCTGCTGCATGCCTACAGTAATATTTTCAACCTTTTCCAGAGGATTCACATCAAGTCCATATTTTTCCGACAGATTGCGGACAATTTTCACAGCCTTGTTCATGTCCAGCCTGCCATGGATCCTGGGTTCTCTGCCAAGAATAATGTTTTCAGCCACAGTGAATTTTTCAATCAGCATAAAATGCTGGTGAACCATGCCAATTCCCAAGTTGTTTGCATCGTTGGGATCTGTGATCTTCGCTTTTTTCCCATGCACTAATATCTCGCCTTCATCAGGCTGATAGAGACCAAAGAGGATATTCATCAGCGTTGATTTGCCGGCTCCGTTCTCTCCGAAAAGGGCGTGTATCTCACCCTCATTAACTTGGAGGGTTATATCGTCATTGGCAACAATGCCCGGAAATGCTTTCCGGATATGTCTCATTTCAATCGCGTAGGCCATGCCTTTTATCTCCCATCCCGGGTGTTGTTGATCTTTATTGTTAGACGGATCGACAGAGCAGCCGTTCCGAGCTGTCATCTTCCGTGAACAGTCAATGGAATAAATTCGTGTGTTCCTTACATGAAATCTTTCATTCTATGTAACAGAATAACAAAAAACAGATGACTGGAGAACCTGTATCCATTATTTAGCATAATTTCATATTAATAATGATGGATGGAGCGCATAGACCCACCCCATCCATCAGGAAAAATTTTTATTTCAGTGTAGAAAGAAAAGACTTATATTCAGCGTCTGTCTGCGGCACCTTAATGCTGCCGGCAACAATTTTCTGTTTGTAGCTGTTTACTGCGTCAAGTGCTTTCTTAGAAACGTTCTTTGTTGTCGGAGCAATGCCGACACCATTCTGTTCCAGACCGTACTGAAGCACCTGGCCGCCTGGGAATTTCCCTGCTTTTGTCTTTGCTGCAACATCATAAATTGCCTTGTCAACGCGCTTAACCATTGAAGTCAGAGTGACATTTTCAGGAAGTCCCTGAGCATACTGATCTTTGTCAACACCGATAACCCAGACTTTCTTGCCTGTCTTTGCGCGGTTCTTTGCTTCAGTGAAGACACCGTTTCCTGTATCGCCGGCCGCTGCATAGATGATGTCAGCGCCCTGTGTATAGAATGTTGAAGCAATGGCCTGTCCTTTGTCCGGAGCGTTGAAGGCACCGGCATACTGTACATAGATCTGTGCTTTCGGATTGACTGTTTTGACACCGGCTTTGAATCCATTTTCAAATTTTTTGATCAGAGCTGAATTGATACCGCCGACAAATCCGATTTTGTTCGTTTTCGTTGTCAGACCGGCAACAACACCGACAAGGAATGAACCCTGTTCTTCTTTGAATGTCATGCTGGCTACGTTTTTCAGCGGCTTGTTGTTTTTGTCAACAGCAACAGCATCGATAATTCCGAGTTTAGCATTAGGATTCTGTTCGGCAATTTTCTGAACATCGTTCTGCATCAGGAATCCAATACCAAAAACGACATTGTAATTCTGATGAACGAGCTGGTTCAGGTTCGGAGAATAGTCAGAAGCCTGGGTTGACTGAAGGTATTTCACGTCTGTCCCGATTTTAAGATTATTATCCTTGCCGAATTTCTGAAGGCCTTCCCAGGAAGACTGGTTGAATGACTTGTCGTCAACGCCGCCTGTGTCCGTTACCATGCCGGCCTTAAATGCTGTCGTCTTGGTAGATGAACCGGAAGTGTTGCTGCTGCCGCAACCTGTAAGAACTGTTGCGAGAACTACGACGCATGCGACGAGAATTGCTATTCTCTTTTTAAGCACAAAAAAACCCCCTGTTATTCTTAATGTCACATCTCACAGATTTAACTATAGCCTATCCTAAAAAAAAAATAAATATGAAATTGTACAAAAAAAACGTAAATTTAGCGAACTTGGTCAAAAAATGTTCGTCTTTAGGAAGCGAAAACTCTGAAAACTCTTACATATGTATATAAAATCAGCAATATGCACAAATTCAAAGACCGAAAGAGAAAGTTCTTTTATATTAATTGCGGTGACCAACTAATGCTCGTATAAATTCTATATCTTTTCTGGTTTTGATGGGGAAATGTGTCGGATTATCTGACATATTGATTTTTTCTCCTGAAACTGCGGAATGTTATACTATTAGAGTCTGTTCAAAAAGGTGATGAAGGAGAAGCAAGCCAATGAAGAGATTCGTCGCTGATCATTCGGTGACCTTTTGAAAACCTCTATTATTAAAATTGAAAGCGGGGAACGTATCATGAATCATCTGCTTTTTATTGAAACAGGCGTCGGTGTCGATGTACACGGCCAAGATGTAACGACCGCGGCTGTCCGCGCAGTGGTCGACGCCATTCATAAAAATTCGATGCCCGGAATTACCGATCTTCTTCCTGATCATGATCTGAATAACATGGAAGTCACGATCAGGCTTGCGGTCCCCCTCGACAAAAAATCGCTCGATCTTGACCGGGTGAAAGCTGAAATACCTTATGGAACAGTTACTGTGATTGTTATGGATGGGGGAATGGCCACCCCAAGCGGAATTTTCCTTAAGGATAAAAACGACAAAAATGATTTGATGTACATTGTTAACGCTTCTGTTGAGGTGGGATACTGAGTTTTTCTTGCATGGTTGGCGGGAACTGCGTAATAAAACATTGCTTCTTTAGGAGTCAGAGACGGGTCTAACTAGGGAAGTAGGGTGACTGGAACTACGATTCTGTCCATTCAGAGAGCCCTATCAACGAACTTGGAATCAAAATCAATAAAAAATTGAGTGCCATCAATAAAGATCTATCATCTATCGATGAAAATAGACACTTTATCAATAAAAATGAAAGGAGAATCAACAAAACTAAATATTCAGAACAAGTCTACCCATTCACGATCAAGACTTTTCTGCTTTTGGACAAAGCCAGCGGGTTCCATCGTTTACTATCCACATCGTATCTTGAACAAAAGGAATTTGGCTGCTTTTCGCAGTTCATATTTTACCGCGAAATATCTAAACTTGCGTACTGGATCAACGGCGTTCCTCGAACCAAAAAAAAGACTGGGCATTGTTTGTGCCCAATCCTTTTTATTATTATTTTTTTAGGGATTTTGTTAAAATTAGCGCTAACCCGAAAGTGAAAACTGAAAGTATCAGCACAAGAAGAGTGGCATTGTACGCTGGTTTAAAATGAGTTTTGTCATCAGTAATTTCAAAAACACCGAGAGGTCTGACAGAAAGATAGCCGCCTCCGCCCCCACCGCTTGCCGGATCCTCAGATGGGGCTCCAGGATCGCCGGAAGCCCCACCGCCTCCGCCTCCGGTTATCCGTAACCTGGCTACCGGAACAACCTTTTTGTCTGACAAAACAATTGGATCGCCGAAAACCGTTGTCACGTCTTTATCCTTCAAAGCATTCAGAATACTGCCTGCGAAAGATGAGTGCCCACTGGTGTTTTCATGTTCTGATTGAATGTCCGTACGGATTTTATCCATGTTGATCGCCTCCGCTTCCATTTTTTTGTGCCCTTTTTTAAAAATGGAGGGTTCTACTTGTTGACTTTGCCTCCAGAATAACCGTTTCAAGTTCTTCAGGCCGGTCCAGCAGATAATCGGGATCTGCAGCTTTCAGTTCTGCATCCGAACCCGATCCCCATGTCACGGCGCATGTTCTTATTCCGGCGGCCTGTCCCATCTGCACGTCATAAATCGCATCGCCAATCATAATAGAGTCATCCGGTGACGGATCTCCAAGTTTTTTCAGTGCGGCATACACACCGTCGGGAGCCGGTTTAGGCCGAAGTGTTTGACTGTCTCCAAAACAAACCATCGTGTCCAGCCAGCGGCCAAGCTGCAGCTGACCGACGTTCCGCTTCGCAACGGCCGCACTTTTGCTCGTCACCAGAGCGATGCTTACACCGCTGTTTTTCAGTGCGGACAGAACTTCGGGAATATGCGGGAATGAGCGGATTGTGTCCTGCTCACTCTCCTGGTAGAAATTCCGAAATACATCCAGTATTTCATCCAGAACACGCTCTGAGAAAGTGCGTCCAATCATTTTCGGCAGATCGACTTCAAGCGGAATACCCATGCCCGCCATGATTCGTTCATCCGTCGGAACCTGAAATCCAAAATGTTCAAACGTCTTTCTTGTAGCGACAATGCTGCACTGTTTCGTGTCGGCCAGAGTGCCGTCAAAATCAAATAAAGCTGTTCGATAACCCATATATTACTATTCATCCTTTCCTCGGAAACTTCCTGCCTTACTCCAAGGTTTTACGCTCTTTTTGCCAGTTCAATCATTTTCGCAAAAAACTCATCTGCTTGCACATCGTAAACTACCTCAACCGGTCGGCCATTATCAGCTTCTTCAATTTTTCCCTGGCGGGGTTCTTCCGTGTGCACAACCGTGCGGACAGTTCTTGCCCGAACGAGTTGCGGAAACCCGACAGACAGGGTTGTCAGCACATCCCATAGGAAGTAAGTGGAATTGGTTTCAAAAGAAATAAGCGGAGGGACCGCCGCATAGCACTGGCCGATAAAGTCCAGACCGGTGTATCTCCTCAATGATGCCCATTGATTGCGCACCGGCACTGTAAGTGGTACCTGATGTGTGCTCTCCAGTGCCACCATCCTGATCGGAACAGTACTCCGCCAGACGCGCGCCACCGCTTCCGGATCCCAGAAGGCATTCCACTCCGCCGATCCGTCGTGCTCCGGCTCCTGCACATTGCCGACCGGATTCAAAGTTCCACCCATCCATACCAGACAATCGATTTTTTCTTCAATATCCGGCGCCTCATCCAAAGCGCGCGCTACATCAGTCAGCGGACCTGTGCAAAGTAAGGTCGTTTTCCCGGAATGTTGCCTGACTTTTTGAATCAGATGCTGATGGGCAGGTAATGATGCAAGCGGTGCCTCTATCTTTCCCGATTCGTTCAGTAGAGGCAGCGCGTCTACAAAAAAAGGATGCATCCGCCATTCTTTCGGGAACGAATTATGGCCACGCGAATCTGAGCGCGCGACCTCCACCTTTTTCTTGCCGAAACGATCAATGATCTTCCGGCTCGCCTGCACTCCTGGTGTCAGATAACCATCGGCGGGGATAACCGACACACCGCTCAACGCGACATTACTCATCTGCAGCAGGAGAAAGAGCGAAACGAGATCATCAACGCCCGCATCATGGTTAAAATAAACAGTCTGCCCGCTCACTTCAGCACCTCCTCTTCCGTGCAGTTGAATCGTTTGTATAGCTTGTCCCGATGGGCATTAACCAGATCCTCCAGGCTCAGGTGGTAAAGATTTGCCAGTATTGCCAGATTGGAGAGCACGTCCCCCATTTCTTCAGCGAGATTCATCCTGATTTCTTCCTTGGTCAGTCTGCTTTCCTCTGGATGATGGTCCCGGCCGATTTCATAAGTTCTCACCGCTCGAGAGACCTCACCGACTTCCTCTAGCAAAAATCCAACACGTATGTAAGGTGGAAGATCCTTCCATCCCCTTTTCCCGTAAAATTTTTTCTCCCATTCCTGGACTTCATCTAAATTCAATCTTATGCCCCTCCCGCTCTTACGGATATTCCAGTTTTTCTTTTAGTTTATCATGCATCCGGCTGCTGAACCGAAATAATTTTTCTTCGAAGCCACCGATCAGTCCCCGTAAATTTCACTGTTGACATTTCATGTGTCTTTACACATGTAAAACATGACTCTATAATAAGATGAAGCTATCATACACATTTTATTAAAAGCGTCTGGATGAACGTCAGGCGCTGCAATCATGAATGCAGGGGGATATTATGACTGGCACAAATCATCAATCAGAAAGAAAATTGCTCGGTGTTGCCGGAATGGCGTGGTTGTTCGACGCCATGGACGTCGGCATGCTTTCATTTATCATTGTCGCGCTCAAAGCCGAGTGGAACCTGAATGAAGCCCAGATGGGGTGGATCGGGAGCATCAGTTCGATCGGTATGGCCGTCGGCGCCCTGATTTTCGGGCTTATGGCCGACCGGATCGGCCGCAGAAATGTACTGATTTTGACCTTGCTTGTCTTCTCGCTCGGCGGTGGGCTTTCTGCCGCCGCTGCAGGCCTCGGATTATTTATGGTTCTGCGTTTCTTCGTCGGGATGGGACTCGGGGGCGAACTTCCCGTCGCTTCGACTCTGGTTTCAGAAAGCGTGGCTACAGAAAAACGAGGCCGGATCGTTGTACTGCTGGAAAGCTTCTGGGCATTGGGCTGGATCGTAGCCGCACTGATTTCTTATTTTGTGATTCCTCAGTACGGCTGGCGGATTGCTTTGATCATCGGCGCTCTGCCCGCTTTTTACGCCATCTATCTCAGATGGAATATTCACGATTCTTCTAAATTCGAAGCGCAGAAAGCTCTTGAAAAGCAAGGCATATTCAAAAAAATCACTGAGACATGGTCCAAAAAATACATCCGGCAGACGGCAATGCTCTGGATCCTCTGGTTCTGTGTCGTTTTCTCCTATTACGGTATGTTCCTCTGGCTGCCCGGCATCGTAGTGGCAAAAGGCTTCGACATGGTCAGAAGTTTCCAATATGTATTAATTATGACTCTTGCCCAGCTTCCGGGTTACTTCACTGCCGCATGGCTGATTGAAAAATGGGGCAGAAAGTGGGTGCTGATCGTCTATCTGCTCGGCACAGCAGTCTTCGCTTTCTTCTTTGGCGTCGCAACCACCCTGCCGCTGCTTCTGACCTCGGGCATCCTGCTCTCCTTCTTTAACCTCGGCGCGTGGGGCGCACTTTACGCCTACTCACCAGAGCAGTATCCTACAGAAATCCGAGGAACCGGAACCGGATTGGCGGCGGCGTTCGGACGCATCGGCGGGATCTTCGGCCCGCTGCTCGTCGGCTACCTTCTTGTCCGACATGTTTCGATCGCGTCCATTTTCACGATATTCTGTATATCCATTGTTATCGCGGTCTTTGCTGTATTGCTGCTCGGAAAAGAAACCAAAAACAAAGAACTGGTTTAATGTATATACGTAATAATGGCCTCCCGAAACCGGGAGGCCATTTCTTTGCCTTTTTCCATTTATATTTCCTCTGCCTGCTGTTCTTCAGGAGCCACCGTCCGTTTGAGAAACAGGGAGAGAACCAGGGATGCCAGAGCAATGAGCATCGATATGAGGAAAGCACCGTTCATCCCTGAAACCAGCGCACTCAGCATTTGGTCAGGTGCCGTCGGATGAGATGACCGGCTGAGATAGGACTGAGAGCCTGATGCCATAATTCCTACGAACAGCGCTGTTCCGACTCCACCCGCAACCTGCTGCAGCGTGTTCATGATCGCTGTCCCGTGCGGGTAAAGTTTCTTCGGCAGCTGGTTGAGTCCGGTTGTGGAAACAGGCATCATCACCATTGCCATACCGATAAGCAGGGCCGCATACAAAATAATGACATATAATGAGCTTTCAGAAGACGTCAGTTTGCTGAACAGCCAGATGACAACACTCATGAGCACCAGGCCGGGAATGACAAGCCACCTCGGTCCGAGCTTGTCAAACAGCTTACCCATCAGCGGCGAAAGGAATCCGTTGATCAGCCCGCCCGGAAGCAGCACAAGCCCCGCGCTGAACGAAGTCAGCATCATGACTTTCTGCATGTAAAGGGGGAGAAGAATCATTGTTGAGAACAGGGTCATCATGACCAGGATTAGAATGATGGTCGAGAGCGCAAACATCGGATACTTAAATGTTCTGAGATCCAGGATCGGATTTTCAATCACCAGCTGGCGCCAGACAAAAAGGATCAGGGATACCGCCCCGGCGATCATAAAAATCGGTCCCATCAAGCCCCCTTCCGCACTGGATCCCATTCCATAGACGAGTCCGCCGAAACCGATGGTCGACAGGAGGATGGATGGGATTTCCACTTTCGGACGCGTCACTTCCGAAACATTTTTCAGAAAATAAGCGGCAAAAAGGATTGAGAAAATGGCGAGCGGAATAACCAAGTAAAACAGCCAACGCCAGGAGAAGTAGGAAATGATCAGTCCGGACAAAGTCGGTCCGAGCGCCGGGGCAAACATAATAACAAGCCCGATCAGGCCCATCGCCGCTCCCCGCTTTTCGGGAGGATAGATGTACAAAATGGTATTCATCATGACCGGCATCAGAAGACCGGAACCGGAAGCCTGGACGACACGCCCGAGCAGCAAGAAACCAAAACTTGGCGAAAGGCCACAAATAACGGTTCCCAACAAAAACAGGCCCATCGCTCCCAAAAACATCTGCCGGGTAGTGAACCAGCCGGTTAATAAGGCTGTTACAGGCATCAGAATGCCAATAACAAGCATATACGCTGTGGCCAGCCACTGAACGGTCGTGGCCGATACGTTAAATGTACGCATTAAATCGGCCAGAGCGATATTCAGGAATGTTTCATTTAATATGGCAACAAATGCGCCAATAATCAGGGCTACTGTAATTGGCCCTCTTCGGATTGTCTGATCCCCTGCTGCACTGATCTGTGTAGTCATGTAATGAAAACTCCTTCTCTTTTTTATACAGTTTCGTAAAAAAGAGCCCGGCGAAACGGATTCAGGTTCCGCTAAGCTTTTTTTATTTCTGTTTTTTTAGTTGATGCGCATTTATTTTCTCATATATTCCATCCAAGAAAAAGAAATTTACATAACCGTTCCAGAAAATGAATTTTTTTTGCACAAGGAGTGGGTCGTTTCAGTCATTCCCCTCACACTTATCGTATTAACAACAAAGCGTCCGCACTGTGAGGCGGACGCTTTTTAATCTATTTTCAAAAAAGCTTATCCTTCTGATTACCGCTGAGCCGACCAAAACCATGTGTCTGATCTTGCCACGCGGTCATTATCCGATTTTTTACTTGCGGAAAGCTTTGATGACAGATCCATAAACCAGTCGCGGTCGGATGTGATCAAAGCCAGATCAGTGATGCTTCGCAGCTGATCGTTGTTCATTGGCAACACCGGGAATGGCTTGATCAGATAGTTCAGGGTCTCAACAGTCCGGCCCACCGTTGATTCACGGTCACAGGCAACGACGTTAACTTTTACAGTGCCGTCATCGCTGTCAAAATCGACAATATATCCGTGCATCAATTCTCCGTTTACCGTTCTCCCTTTGACCCAGTCACCTTTGTTCCACTTGGTTTCTTGCTTCATCCTCTTTCACCACCGATCCTGTAAGAGTTTATCAGTCTGTCCGAACCTGCCGCAGCTGGATATGCCTCCGATAAAAAACTGCTTTTCTTATTTTTCATCACTTTATTCATTTCTTTAAAGAGGAGATCGATTGTCCACTGCTCAAGATAGTTTTCAAGCATTCTTTCCCCTATGGAAAAAGCCTGGTCAAGTACCAGTTGAATGCCCACCATATCCTGATCTTGTCCACATTTTTTGGAATCAGAGCACCAATTGAGTTTCAGTGCGGAACAGGAGGTAATCCTGTAGATCCTGGCTAGTGTACAATCCGCCGGATCGCAGCTTAAGCGGTAACCGCCACCTAACCCTTCCTTCGTCGCTACAAGATCGTTATTTCGAAGAAGGCTCATAATCTTGCGGACACGTGCCGGATGAGTATGCACTTTCCCTGACAGAGACTCACTGTTCCAGATTTGATCCGGTGCGCTGGCCAATATGATCAGGCAATGGACTGCTATCGTAAATTCACTGTTCATACTATTAATTCCTCTTTATAAAGATTAGTGTAATTATAGTAGATACAGTTTATAAAATCAATTGATCAAGCTGCAAAAAGTGTGCTGGAAACTTTTTACTCGGATCATTATTCTGAGAGATTCATATGCAAGATCACACTGTCTATATGCCAAAAAGCCGCCATGCATCAGGGATGGCAGCCTTCATCTTTTGAAAGTCTGTACTCCATCAGGGATCAGTTTCCGGTTCAGGGTCTTCCTTCCATCCCTTGCATACATCCACCCATTCCTTTGCATGGCCAAACTCATATAACTCATCAATACTCAGTTCGATTGCCGAGTTGCTGCTGCCGCATGCTGGAAAAACTGTTTCAAACCGTTTCAGTGATTCATCCATAAATACCGGCCAGTTAGTTTTCAGCGCAAACGGGCAAACACCGCCCACCGCATGCCCGACCAGCTCAAGTGTTTCTTCCGGAGATAGCATGTGTGCCTTGAAGCCAAAAGTATGCCTGAATTTTTTGTTATCGATTTTAGCATCCCCGGCGGAAACAACCAGTATCGCCCCTTCCTTATCCTCTCCCCGAAAGGCCAACGTCTTTGCAATGCGCTCTGGTTCTACATGCAGATGTTCCGCTGCAAGATCCACCGTTGCACTGGAAAGTGTGAGTTCAATAATATCCTTTTCACGTCCGAATTGTCGGAAATAAGTCCTGACATTCTCAACAGACATTCTGATTCCCCTCGTTTCTTACACCTTTTTTATTAAATTTCAGTGTAACAAAAAAGCTTGGTAAGTCAACAATTAGCCCGTCAGGCAAGCTCCTTTTGCAAATTCGGAAAAACTATTATAAATTATAGGTACATCTGAAAATGTACGGAGAATGAAGAAGGGGTAGTCATGGCTGAATATTTAACAGGAAAAGAAATTTGCAGCAGATACAATGATATTGAAAATGATGCTTTTGGAACAGAGGACCATAAGTTTATTCTCACCGAGGTCGACAAGGAATCCCTCTATGACGCGCCATGCACGTTCAGCAGCAATGGCAGGAATCTGATGACGTTCAAGGAATGGGAGAATCACCCTGAAAATTACGATGATTATCATACAGACAATATCAAACAAATGGTTGACTATATCCATGACGGGGGAAAATTCCCGCCATTGATTTGCAATAAAGATTTCGGGCTCTATGACGGGCAGCATCGTCTGACTGCCTACAGCATGGTTCCGGAAATCAGGGACGTCGAAATTTATAAAGAGATCTGATACTCAAGATTTCAAAAACTCGGGAGGCATTTAATGATCCTTGAGTTTTTTTACCATTCATAAAATCGGCATTGCAACAAATGGCCGCTGAGATAGAATTCAAGATCGTTTTCTGAATCCAGACGTCGGACGAACCTGAGTCACAAAAATGAATGCTTCTGATGACAATCCAGAAATAAAACAGACACAGCATAATGATTGCAAGGGACATCGAAACAACTCTTTTCTAAAAAGATTTAGTCCAACAAATCCTTCTGCATAATTTTTTCAAGAAAGCGGAAATTAACAGTGTTAAAAATTTTCAGGAGGTGCCGCAATGACCATTCAGCGCGCGCAGGAAATTTCAGAATCACCGACTATGGTTCATGTAACCTATAACGGGGATTCCGTCTACATTCAGCATATTGATACAAATAAGGAAACCGCTCGAATCTATCCATTGAGCGATCCTCGGAAGGAACAGGATGTCCCCGTTTCAGATTTAATGGAAAGCGATAAGTCAATGGTGCGCGAATAAATAAAGGCTCACTGATCTAGACATGAAGAGGACTGTCACCCAGTCGAAATGGCGACTGATGTGACAGCCTTTTTCTTTATCTGCACGGATGCCAGGGAACTTGCGAACAGGGCGGCTGGCCCGAGAGATAAATATTCATTATAGTATTTTTTAAGAATTTATGTTTGTTTTAGGTTATTTTCTTATTTTTTCCCATGAAAAATGATCATGACACGTCTATTATTTGGATTTACGATAGTCGAATTTTATCCATTTTCACGCTAAACTATCAGCATAAGCATTTGAAGATTTTCCATTCGACGTTGAAAAAGGTGAAGGCCATTGATTATAAAGAAAAGGAACACACCGCGCATTCTCCACCAGCTGCAATCCTTAAAATGCCGGATTTCAATCCACCATTCCCAGTATACTGAGATCAAGAAAAACGAATTAAGACGATTTAAGGGATTTAATGGCGAGAAAGCCATAGATTATTACTTATCGGAACTACCGGGAGATAGATATTTTATTTTCCACGGCCTTCGTCTCCCCTTAAATGACAATTGTTTTCAAATGGATACGTTAATTCTCACCCAGTATTTTTTACTCATTATTGAGATTAAAAATATTGCCGGCACAATCTATTTTGATCCCGTCTTTCACCAAATGATCCGTACCTGGGGTGAGAAGGAGGAGGGATTCTCCGATCCAATAACACAGGCGCAACTGCAGAAGACACATCTCGCTCGCTGGATGGTAAAGTATCATTTGCCCAGACTCCCCATCGAATTTTTTGTTGCGGTAAGCAGCCCCTCGACAATCATCAAAACATCGCCAGGAGATACAACTGTTCCTCAGAAAGTATGTCACATGCATCAGATTCCTGAAAAAATTCAGTCCATGACACAAGTTTATCCTAAGGAGACGATTACTCTGGCCGATCGAAAGAAAATCGAATTTCATTTTACAAAATATCATACGCCACCTAAAATAGATATTTTAAAAGAGTATCAAATTGATCCTGACGAATTGATCACAGGTGTCCATTGTCCTCAATGTTCCGCAATTCCGATGAAGCGTATTCCGGGAGCATGGCATTGCCAATCCTGCGGGTGCGTATCAAACAATGCACATATCAAAGCGCTCTTCGACTATTTTCTTATTGTGTCCACAACAATCACAATAGAAGAATTTCAAAGATGGACACACTTAGAATCTCATAAAACTGCTTCAAGACTACTAAATGAGCTTAATCTCCCCGTATCGGGGAATAACAGATGTAAAATTTTCCATCAGCCGATCGGATTCGATGACGACTAATGGGGGCTGTCCAATTAAATCACTTAACTGTCCGATTTCGAGTGATCTCTGTCCAATTAATCCAGATCTCTGTCCAGTTTCTTTCAGTTCCTGTCCGATTTGGCACCTCCTCTGTCCGATTCAGTGTCTTCTCCAAATAATTTTCCTGTATTGAATACGATGTAGAAAAAGGCCTGCTCCGGAATCCGAGCAGGCCTTTTTCATAATTATTTTAAAGCACTTTACTCAAAAAGGCTTTCGTTCGCTCCTCCTGAGGGTTGCTGAACAGTTCGTGCGGCTCATTCTCTTCCACGATATAACCGCCATCCATGAAAATGACCCGGTCACCGACTTCGCGGGCGAAGCCCATCTCATGAGTGACCACAACCATCGTCATACCGTCCTTCGCCAGCCGCTTCATCACATCGAGAACATCGCCGACCATTTCCGGATCGAGGGCCGAAGTCGGCTCATCAAACAGCATCATTTTTGGTTCCATAGCCAGTGCCCGGGCAATAGCAATACGCTGCTTCTGCCCGCCGGACAAAGAATCCGGGTAAGCATCCGCTTTTTCTTCCAGACCAACTTTTTTCAGTAATTCAATGGCCTTTTCCTTTGCCTGATCCCTTGCAATCTTCTTGACCTTCATAGGAGCCAAGATAATATTCTCAAGAACAGTCATGTGCGGAAAAAGATTAAACTGCTGGAAAACCATGCCGACATCCTGACGAATTTTATTAATATTTGCTTTCTTGTCGGAGATGTCCGCTCCTTCAATCAGGATGTGACCCGAAGTAATCGATTCAAGCTGGTTAATGCATCGAAGCAGGGTCGACTTGCCAGAACCCGACGGTCCAATGACTACAACAACTTCCTGCTTTTCCACACTTACATTGATATTTTTCAATACTTCGTTTTCACCAAAGGATTTTTTTAGATTTTCTACCTGTATCATCATTTTGTGGCCATCCTTCTTTCCAGGCGATGTACAATGAAACTCATGATCAGCGTCAGAATCAGATAGATGAACGCGATGGTCAGATACGGCTCCCAAACGAGTGTATATTGTGCGTTCATCTCTGTCGCCACATAGGTCATTTCAGGTGCAGCAATCGCTGAAATTAGAGAAGAATCCTTAATCAGACTGATAAATTCGTTGCCCATCGGTGGGAGCACTCGCTTCACAGCCTGAGGCAGAATGATATAACGCATCGCCTGCCAATGACTCATGCCCAAGGATCGGGCAGCCTCCGTCTGGCCTTCGTCAATCGATTGAATACCTGCGCGGAAGACTTCTGCGATATACGCCGCTTCATTCAGCGAAAGGGCGATAACTCCGGCAACAATAGCATTGGATTGGCCCAAAATTTTCGGAACGACACCAAAATGAATAATCAAAATCTGTACAAACAAAGGGGTGCCCCTGAAAAAACCGATATAGCAAACAAAGGGAGCTGAAAGCCATTTATTCTTCATCATTTTTCCAAATGATACGATCAGGCCAAGAATGGTTCCAAACACAATACCTGCGAGCGAAAACCCAATGGTGAACATCATACCACTTAGGAAGAGGGGCCCGTATCCCCAGATCAAATCAAACCGAAAGCCCAAATAAACCCTCTCCTAACTTTAAAAAGTTGCCTAACTGTCAGGGTTAAGCAACTTTTTGGTCATTCATATTTCATTAAAGTTTTATTATTTCTGCTGTGCTTTCAACGTTGCCAGATCTGGTGTACTCTTAAACCATTTTTCATAAATCTTGGTATAAGTGCCGTCACTGTAAATTTTATTGATCGCCTTGTCAAAAACGGGTTTCAGTTTGCTGTCTTTTGGATACATAAGGCCATAAAATTCAGGAACGAAAGCCTTTTTGTCGTCAATGACCTTCAGGTTTTTGCCTGGATTGAGTCTTGCATACTGCTCAATAACTGTATTGTCGGCTACAACTGCATCTGCCCCATGATTCAGCATTTCCATGATTGCAAGGCTAATCGTCTTGAATTTTTTGATTTTCGGGCTGTTCTTGCCAAGAATCTTTTCTACAGCGATCTGACCTGTTGTCCCTGTCTGAACAGCCACAGTCTTACCCTTTAAATCGGCGGCTGACTTGACCGCACTATCCTTTGGAACAAGAATCTTGTTTGTTGAAAGGAAGTATGGCACAGAAAAGTCATAAGTTTTCTCACGGTCGCTGGTAATCGAAATCGCGGAAATACTCATATCCGCTGTCTTGCTTTTCAATTCAGCGAACACCGGATCCCATCCGACATTGACTAGGTTGTACTTATAGCCTGCTGCTTTGGCGAGAGCCTGCATCACATCAACATCAAAACCGGTCATTTTCCCTTTGTCCAAATATTCAAAAGGAGCATAAGTCGCATCATTCACAACGCGCAGTGTTTTCTTAGTCGTCGTGCCATTGCCTGAACCGCTGGAGCTGCCGGAAGCACAGGCCGTCAGTGCGAGCACCAACGCTAAAATAATGGAGAGAACTGAAAATTTCTTGATCATCTTTGAATTGCCCCCTGTTTCTGTCTCGTCATTGTTTCTTAGGCTTAAATTAGTTTTTATTATACCCTCATTTTTTTGAGATTGGCAAGATGAATGTAGAATTTTTAAATAATTTCCGACTTAATTGAAATTCATGTCGGCTGCATGAACAAATTTTTTCATCAAATAAGAAAAACCGGGCGAGCCCGGTCCCTAATCATTAACCCTGTGTTATTGAGATGTTGGATCAACGCTTCGGTTGCTCGCTTGCCGCGGGCGATCCGTGAGCCTCCTCGTTCGGTACCCTCGCTGTGGGGTCTCCCTTGGCTCGCTATCCCGCAGGCGTCTCGCACCTCCGCTTTGAATCTCATCCAATGCCCTGTTTTATTGGCCAGATTTATACTTTCTGACCTTTTAAAAAAGAGATCGTGTGATAACCACTACGATCCCTCTTCTTGCTAATCAGGCTAGTCTCCGATCAGCCGAACACTTTAACTCGTTCATCAATCGGCTGAAATTCTTTCGGATCGGCCGGAGCCACGATGTTACCAAATGGCATCTGGCCGCGAAGTTTCCAGTTTGCCGGGATATCAAATGTTTCACGAAGCGCATCATCAATCAGCGGATTGTAGTGCTGAAGCGATCCACCGATTCCGATATTCGCGAGTGCCGACCATACGGCAAATTGAGTAATGCCTGTGCTGTGCTCAGACCACACTGGGAAATTGTCTGCGTATAACGGGAAATTCTTCTGCAGACCTTCAATCACATCCATATCCTCGAAATAGAGAATTGTGCCGACTCCGGCATTGAAGGAAGCAAGTTTCTTCGCTGTCGAGTCAAAGGATTGCCCTTCAGGCAGAACCTTACGGATGGCCTGCTCAGCGATACCGCCTTCTCCCCATAGCTTGTCACTTTCCGCACCGAAAAGAACAACGACGCGTGCTGACTGGGAATTGAAAGCCGACGGAGCATTTTTTACAGCTTCCTCTATTGTGGCTACAATTTCTTCCTTGCTGGATTTAATATCCTTATCGAGCGCATAAATCGTACGGCGCTTTTTCATCCCATCCAAAAATTCATTGGATTTAACAAATGCTTGCAAAGTTTCGGACATTTTACGGGCTCCCTTACTTATTTTTTTTCTTTAACTTACGTAAGTATAGTATCATGGTGAAAAAAAGTAAACTAATTTGTCTTCTGTTCCTGAGTCCCCGCGACAAACCATTTGTCTGCCCAGCGGTGCACTTCATTAAGGACAGGCTGGATTTCCCTGCCTTTATCTGTAAGCCGATAGGTCACTTGCACGGGATAGCCGGTATCCACACAGCGTTTAACAATTTCCAATCCTTCAAGTTCCCTCAGTCTTGCGGCCAGCATCCGGTCACTGAGCTCAGGAATAGCGTCGGCAATATTGCTGAAGTGGCATTCGCCCTTTAACAGGACTTCGATGATTAAACCATTCCATTTTTTCCCGATAACCTGAAAAGCGCGCTCAAATTTTGGACAAAGTGACAGATCCTTTTTCATGTTAATCACTCCTGCTTATATTGTACTATAACACGAAAAAATAACCTACAAGTAAGAAAAAAATAAGAATAATTTTTTGAACGTTTATGATTCACACCCTTATTCTATGATGCGCCCGGTTTTCAAGCATGTCGTTTGTCACGCTTTTCTAGAATCTTATATTTCATTGATTTAACGAACGGAAATGCTTGATCTCTATATTGGAAAAAACAGAAGTGCCGCCTTCGGAAAAGAGCGCGATCCCCTGATCACTTAATTTTGGAAAGATCTCATCCGAATAGACAACTTTTCCATCATCAATAAACACTTCAATACTCGTCTTATCGACTAATATTCTGAGATGCGCCTGTTTTTTTCTTACATCAAACGGCATTCTGCTTTCCAGATATCTCTTGCTTTCGTCCGGTTGTCCGGAAAATGCCCGGTTGAGATAGGAATATTTTCCCTCCACAAAGATTCCAGTATCAATATGCCTTTTTTGGTCTGATGACTCTCTGAGTTGTAATCCAACATTTCTGGCATCAGACCACCTGATATCCGCATCCAATTGATAGGCATCGCCCTTAAAATCCAGTGTTTTTGATCCGCTCACTTTAATCTGTTTCAATCGGTCTGTTGACACAGTCAGCTGTTTCAGCGAATTCACCGGCTGAGAAATCAGAGTGTACGTGTTGTTATCTTGTTTCTTCAGCCTGATCTGCCGGACAATCGAATCCATACCGTTAAATCCATTTTTCAGCGTCGGTGTACTGTTCGGATAATCCCAATTATTCATCCAGGCCAGCGCATAGCGTTCTGAATATTTGTCGGTGCTGGTCCCATTCTCGAATGTAACACCGGCATACCAGTCAAACCCATAATCCAGCCATTCTGGCTCAGCATGATCCGCAATAAATTCCTGCCCATTATAGGTGCCTGTCCAGTAGGCATAAGTATTGGGCAAACCGATTGATTTCCCATTTGCACTGCTGCCGAGGATCCATTTGTAGGTTCCGTCATCAGCCCTCATTATGAAAAGATCCGGGCACTCAACGATGCCAATATTCATTGTAAAGAAACCTCCGGTATACCGCCAATGTTTCAGATCACCCGACTCATAAAAACCGATTTTTGTCCCTTCCGCGAGGAGCATGACCCATTTATCAGCATGATCATCCCAGATGATTTTAGGATCTCTGAAATCTTTTACTCCGGGATTCGCCAAAACAGGCTGATCACTGTACGATTTAAACGTTTTTCCTTTGTCTGTGCTGTACCAAAGATACTGCTCCTGCTTTCCTCCATCCGCTGAAGGCTGTGTCACAATCGCCACGACTGCGTTCTTCCCAAATCCAGCACTATTTTTTGTATCAACAACAGTCGATCCCGACCAGATGTCGCCATTCTTCGTTGTGTACTTAGGAATCGCCACCCCCTCATCCTTCCAGTGCACCAGGTCTCTGGATGTTGCCTGACGCCATTCTGTACCATTGCCTTTCGGGTAATCACGATTATAGAGATAATAGAAATGATATTTTCCATCCAGATAAAAGGGCCGCTGAGGATCATTCATCCAATGGTCAGGTACCGTGAAATGGTACGTTGCCCTGTAAGTTTTCTCCAGTTCAACCGGTTTCGTCGCCTTTTTATTAAGATTCAGGTTCATGATCCAAAGAGTCATGATCAGAATCAGACCGACCAGAAAAATCCACAACCATTTTTGCTTTCTGTAAAAAAACTGTTTCAATATTAGCGCCCCGATCATTTTTTATAATTCAGAAATGATAACGTCACCCTATCATTTTTCACGAAAAAAAGAAAATGCCGCTATACGACATTTTCCTCTTATTGCATCATCTATAACCAGGAAATCACTGGTTAAATCATTACTGATCAACCGTCAGCTGTCCCTGTTCAAGAATGCTGTCTTTTACTATTGAAGTTTTAGATCCTTTAATGTTGAGCAGGAAGCTCGGGGCGAACGTGGAATGGTGATCGTCAAAGAGTCCCCTGTTCGTCATATAGCTTGTAATGACCACGTTATCGCCTTTTGTCTGTGGCACTGCAAAATGAGAGTACGTCCAGGTCAGGTCATTCGGATCAAGCCCCATCTGCAGAACCAGGCCGCTCTTGTTCAACGGTTTATACGTGCCGGTCAAGGAATCAGAGACAAATCCCAGCATGTATACATCCTTGTCACCGATCCCGTTAATGGTCATTTTTGCCCCTCTGGAATCTGTAAACAGGTACCACTTTCCATTCATTTTAAAGATATTTGCGCGTTCGATTTCATCAGTGATTGTGTTCGACGTAATGAGTGGCTTCATGACTTTCTTAAGCGTATAATCATCATTCAGTTCAATAATGCCCAAGGCACCATTCGCGAGCGTCGCAAGATTTTTCTTCGGACTTTGCAAGAGAGCCGCTCTTTCTTGATTAAAGAATGATTGGCCCCCGCCGTAATAGGCACGGTTGTTGAGCTGGTCGTCACCCTGATATCCATCGTCAGTTCCCGTATTCGCTTCAAAGACAAGATACTTGTGGCCGTTATCTTCAACATAATGCGGATCTCTCAGCGTGTGGTTGTCCGAATCTGTCTGAGTACCCTGCTGAACGGTTTGATAGTATTTGCCGTCGCCATCAAAAATAGATTTATAGTCTTGCACACCATCGACTTTCAATGTATCCGCGTCCGGCTGAGATACATTAATCTGAGCGGTCGTCAGCGTTTGTTTCCCATAATGCCCGGAATCCGGTGACCAGCTGTCACGGTCCGTATAGAACAAACGAACATTTCCATCAGAGGTTAAAGTCGCCGAGCCCGACCACTCTTCTGACTGATTCTTAAGGATCGGATCATTGGCGTTTAAGTGATCATCCTTCTTAAAGACACGTCCGGCATTCTTCCAACTGTCGAGGCTTGTGTCGCCCACCTTTTGATAGAAAAGATAGATGAATGTATCACTGCCGACTTTGGGATTTCCCGCCAGAGCGAACACGATATGATAACCGTGATAATTGGCTGCCGTTCCATCGGCATTCTGGAGCGGCCAGCTGTCCCATACATCCAGATCAATTGGATTCCCAGCAGCATCAACACCTTTAGCTGAAGGGATGTTCTTGATCGTCTGCGGATTAAACTCCGGCACCTTAAACTTGTCACTCTGTTGCTGATTCGGAATTTGCAGCATATCATGACGCGTAATATGCGAAATACCATAGTCCTCATTAATACTTGCTGAATCATTGGATTTTGCAAATGTCTGAGCGGATCCGCCGAGCAAAAAGGCTGCCACGACTGCCGCTGCTGTTGTACGTTTCAATATTTTTCTGATCTCCATAGCTTCCTCCCTATCCCCATTTCTATCGCTGGGGTTTTGTGACTCAAGGATACTTGGGAAGTATTGATCAGGTCAATTGGACCAAATGTATCATGATAGACAAGAAATTCTTTCATGGGGGTATAAGTAATTAGAACAAAAGGTATAGATCATATTACATATATTACGTATTCACTATGTATCAAGTTCGTTTGTGTACCTATAATAGACAGCTTTATATTTTGGAGATACAGTGATGTATAGGTCAGCCTGTTTTATCTATTCAGGAGAACCTTGTGCCGAACTGCGAGTTAAGTCCGTATACTTGTGTAAATAGGGTGATCTGAATATGAGGAAATGAGCAGGGGGTTCTGTTTTTCTGGAGGGGGCTGGCCAGCCCCCTCCAGAAAAACAGCGGGATTCGATTTCCCCTGTTTCTTTCATTTTTTTCATAGAAAATGAGCCGGAGCCCATCATCTCAGTTAGAATAGAGTCG
>NZ_SRJD01000010.1:31321-123845 GCF_004684935.1 Sporolactobacillus shoreae | reverse complement strand
GGGTTCCGTCATGAATAGTCGGCTCTGGGACTGTTCATGACGGAAGCCAGACCAAGCGTAGCGCGGTAGGCTTTGAAGCACAGTAAAGTTCATTTTTAAGTGTCCATTTTCTTGACAGAACTTCATACCAGCCGCTTTCCGTGCTTTACCAGCCGCTTTCCGTGCTTTACCAGCCGCTTTCCGTGCTTTACCAGCCGCCCGCTGCAAAGGAGGCTTCCTCATTGGAATCCCCTTTGCAGTGGGCGGTTTTGTTCGTCTTTTGAAAATAATTTTTGTAGATAAATCGTCATAATTGTAAAATCAATTTCAGATCAGGCAGCCATTTTCTTACACTTCGCGCCGTCGTTCTCTTATACTTAAAATGTTAGGCTAAAAATGAGGGGTTTTATTATGATTCTGCTTTTTGTGGTTGGCGGGCTGATAGCGGGAACCATCATCCCGGTTCAGACTTCGATCAATTCAAAATTGGGGTTGAAAGTGGGTTCGCCCTTTCTTGCGTCCCTGATCTCTTTTTTTATCGGAACACTGACACTTCTGATTCTTACCTTGTCAATCGACCATCGTCTGACGTTTGCGGAAGCAGCCTTTAACGTCAACCCGTGGTGGGTCTGGGTCGGCGGCGGTGTGCTCGGCGTGTGTTACCTGACAAGCAACATTCTGCTTCTGCCCAGGTTGGGAGCAGCTCTTACTGTGGTCACTACACTTTGTGGTCAGATGATCATGGCGATCTGTATTGATCAGTTCGGCTGGTTCGGCGTTCCAGTTCATGAATTCAATATGACAAGACTGATCGGTGTTGCCTGCATGCTTGTCGGTGTTGTTTTGATGAAAAGGTTTTGAACGGAGGATTTTCATGAGTAAAAAAAGTTACATAGCCACATCCACTTTTCTTTTATGGGGTGTAGTGGCAGGTATGGTATCCCCGGTTCAGACAGCGGTCAACTCGAGGCTCAGGGTTGCCGTCGATTCGCCGTTCCTCGCTTCACTTATTTCATTTGTCACGGGAACGATGCTTCTCGTTATCATTACATTGATCACGGATCGCAGGCTCAAACTCGATCTGCACATCATTCCCGAGTCCCGCTGGTGGCTATGGATCGGTGGGCCGCTCGGCGTTATTTTCGTCACATCGAATATTCTGCTCCTACCTCTGCTTGGCGCGGCACTTACCGTAACCGCTGTTTTATGCGGCCAGATGATGATCGCGCTGATCATTGACCATTTTGGCTGGTTTGGCGTAACGAAGCACAAAATCAACTGGCAGAGGGTTGTTGGGTTCGCACTGATGATTACAGGCATTATTTTGATTCAGCATTTTTAAATGAAGGCGGCAAAAAAGGCGGATGAAATGATCCGCCCTTTTCACAAAATTTGTTCCAGGTTCAGCTTTTCCTTCAGCTCCGGATTCGCCCGCTCCCACTGCCCGGGATCAGTCTGTTCGAGAAAATTACGGAGTACTTTTTTCGACGGCTTATCCATTTCGTCCAGAGCCACCTGTCCCTTCAGCGCTTTCTCCATTTTCGTGACATGATCCGCGAGGACCTTGTAGCCTCGTTTGATTGGGCGATTGATGATCATTTCAGCGGCAGCAGCCCCGGCGTAATGCGTCCCTTCCTTTGTGATTTCCGTATTCACCCAGACCAGCCAGTATTTTTTTCCGCCGCCCTGGAGATCGGCTTTGTCTTTGGAAAAACGGATGCGCCGCTCGATATCGCTGCGCGCATGGAGTGCACCTACATCAACTTCAGCCGTGCCCGCCTCCACATCAATTATGACCGGCGACATATTATCCAAATTAACCAACCCCGCGCCGAAACCGCCATGCCCTTTCGTCGCGTCGCCTTTTATAATATTAAATCCCGATTTTTTCCCATCTTGATGAAAAATATCCAAAAGCGCTCATCCTCTCAGAAAAGTGATTCATCTCACAATTCAAGATAGTATTATTTTATCATAAGCGGAGTCATCCATGCTCCGATTTTTAATTGACAGAGACTGTAATCCGGAATTAAAAATTTTAAGAAACATGCATTTGAGGAAGATTTTGCTATCACAAGCGAGGCATCCTAAAAAACCGGGTGATGGAGAGACCCAGTGAAAAGGAGTCGCTGGCTGATTTCGGTGCGCCTTCTGAATTTTGATTTCTGCTGTATTCAAAGGTAAATTTCACTGACTTGGTTAAAGTTTTTAATTTCGGAGGAACTTTCGCCCCATTCGAGGCAACTCTTCTCACGTTCGGATTAAATTCCGGCTCTCGTTCCTTTCTCAAACATCCAAACTTTTTGCGTTTCCCTGGGGTAAATTTCTACCCATTGCCAAACCTCTCCGCAACTATTATTCTTTAAGTAGCTTGCAACTTGTCTGGGGGATTTTCTACGGATGATTTTGATTAAATGTATTAAAAGTGTTTACGGGGAGACGGGCGACACGGCGCTTGATCTGCTGGAGGATCGGCTTCTCTTCAAGCTGAACAATCTTTATATGGCTGAACAGGATGAGGACGGGCATCTGCTCACTCAGGACGAAGAAGGGGAGCCACACATCATTGCTGACAGCCGGGATATTCTGACCAACGATTCATGGTTCCACGAGCATTTTGTTCTGGCCTGACCGGGATATCTGCAAATTTTCAGGAGGTAATAGATATGGCTGGTATTGACTATAACATTGTAAAAAATATAGGAACAGTTTCCCAGTCTCCAAAGGGATGGGAAAAGCAGCTAAACGTAATCAGCTGGAATGGCCGCGCGCCAAAGTACGATCTCAGGGACTGGGCACCGGATGGGCAAAAAATGGGCAAGGGTATCACGCTGTCGCTCGAAGAACTCCAGTCACTGAAACGATTGCTGAACCACATGGAGGAGCTGCAATAATTCAGTCAAATAATAAAAGGTGGATTTTTTCCATGAAGAATGGAAAAATCCATCTTTTTTTATCTCAACGGGCAGGGAATCCATTTGATTGAAATCCCTCACGCATTCCGATAGACTCAAGATTAGTGGATCACTAATTATTAAGCTTTGGAATCTTAGCTCGGGGGTTTATGCCGGATGTCAGAAGAAAAATGTTGTCTTGCACCGATTACAACGCACGGCCGATTCGGGCTGGAACGAGAAAATTTGAGAGTCAACACGGACGGTTCGCTGGCGCTGACGCCGCATCCCACCGTGTTTGGCGATAAACTGACTAATCCGGAAATCACGACCGATTTTTCGGAAAGCCAGATCGAGCTGGTCACTCCCGTGGCCCTTTCCATTCCGCAAATGCTTATTCATGAGGAGCGCTTGACACGCAGTGTTTTTAAGGGTATTAGCCCGGAGCTGCTTTGGCCCCTTAGCACACCTCCGACCGGACTCCCCGCCGAGGAACAGATCCCGATCGCCGACTTCGGTCCTGCCGGGCAAGATAAAAACGATTATCGCGCGTATCTGTCAAACAAATACGGGCGCCTTAAGCAATTGTACTGTGGCATCCATTTCAACTTTTCATTCCCCCGGGAGGAAATGGGACTTTCGTTGAATCATGCGGCCGATCGGAATCATTTTTATCTGAATCTGGCGGCAAACACGATGCGCGGACGCTTTTTCCTGGTACACCTTCTCGCAGCCAGTCCCGAAACCGTGGAGGGCGTCAGCTACCGTTCCATTCGTCTAAGTTCCCGCGGTTATAAAAACACGCGCCCGGTCTATCCCGATTATTCCACTTTGCGAGCCTATATCGCATCCATCCGCTCAGCTGTAGAACACGGCCAGATTGAGAGCCCGCGTGAACTGTACCAGCTCATCCGCATCAAAGGCCCTGGTTTTGAAGATCTGTCTTCTGAACCGGATGCCAGCCGAATCGAGCTGCGCATTCCAGATCTCAATCCTTTTTTCCGCACGGGCATCAATCCGGATGACCTTTATCTGATGCATCTCTATGTGATGTGGGCAGCGCGGCAGGAAAGCAGCCCATTTGATGTTACGGCGCAGAAAGAAGCTGACAGCCTGTCTGATCAAGCGGCACTGATGACTGTTTCCGAGACACTCGCTGGCGCCATGAACCGGATGTTTGACCGGCTACACGCTTTCGTCCTCCGGAACAGGCTTCCCGAATCTTATTCAAAAGCATTGGACCACGCTCAGGACAGATGGCTGAACCCGCACCTGCGCTACGCGGAGCGGATTACCACCCACCAATCGACAGAAAAAAACGGTGCCGGCATGTTCTGGGCTAATCAAATGAAAGATTTTTACCTGAGAACCGCGGGCAACCGCTGTATGTAGCTATATCCGTAAAATTTTGTATGAAACAAACGTTTATTTGAACCCTCTTTGTTATTTTGAAAACGATAAGTCAGCCCGTTCTGCCTGCAGGTCAGCTATGTACACTCTGGCTCTTCCGATCTCTTTATCACTGAAAGGCCTGTCCAAAGCCCGCACCTTTTCGTTCGCGGACTCACCAGGGATCTGATCAAAATAGAGCAGTGTCGAAACGAGTTCAAGAAAAGATGCGCTTTCCCCCGACAGTTTTTCAGTCATGTTTCTCACATCTGGGAGTATCTCTTTATAATGACCAATAAAACCTTCACCCGCTTCCGAAAGCCTGTACCGGTAAGTGATCCCGTCACTCTCTTCATCGGGATGCTCCAGAAGGAAGCCGAAATTGCAAAGCTCCTCCAGCTGCATCGTCAGTTCGTCCGAATGCGGACCGAAGAAATTAAAATGAAAGGTCTCATGGAACGGAAAACCCATCGTCTGTAAAATATAGATCATTTTCTGCAGCTTTTTTCTGCCGGCGATGACACCTGCCTGCTTAATGATTGCCGCAATCTTCGCATGATCTTCCAGCATTATTGATAAATCCCCCCATCTAAAACATTCAGTGACTGATTAAATGTGTAGCAGCTCGATGATCCTCTTCTTTGCCGGTAAATCATCCGGCAGGCTTAGTACCATGTCTTTTGGAAAGTACAATTTATGATCCGTCCGCCTTTTTCCGGTAATCGCGCCGACAACGTCTGATTCCCGCGAAAGTTCGTGGAGGCTGCCGTCTGGCATTTTCAGCTGGATCGGACGCCGCTCCTCTTCCTCTCCGGGCCTGTAAAAATCGTATGGACAGTCGGACGACGAGTCGACTTCCAGATAATACTCCGGATCAATGCCCGCTTCGCGGAACGCCCCGGACAGTTCCTCGTCAGCGTAGAGCTGATCCTTTGAGAGCTGCATATATTTAAAGAGGCGCCGGTTCATAAAACGGCTGCAGAGATCGCGCAATATCTCATCTTCCTCATCCTGCCAGACTTGAAAGTAATACATAATCACCGACTCGTCCAGTCGAAGATAATCCTTGAGCGACATTTTCCCTTCAAAAAGGCTGACCATCTGGAGCGGCACATTTTTAAAACTGAACCCTTCATTATAGAGCCTTTTCGCGCGATGAAGGATCTGTGTCAGAATAACCTCCGCACTGCGTGTGACCGGATGGAAGTAGACTTGCCAGTACATTTGGTATCGGCTCATAATGTAATCCTCAACAGCGTGCATGCCACTCGACTTGAACACAATCTGGTCGCCAACCGGCCTCATCACACGCCAGATTCGCTCCATATCAAAATGCCCGTAACTGACACCTGTAAAATAGGCATCACGCAGAAGGTAATCCATCCGGTCGGCATCGATCTGGCTCGAAATCAGGCTGACGACCAGCCTGTTTTCATAGGTTTTTCCAATGACGTCCGCCACTTTTTTCGGAAAATCAGGCGAAACCTGCGCAAGCACGCGGTGAATTTCCGTGTCCCCCAGAATGATTTTCTGTGTAAACTGCTCGTGATTGGTGCCGAATACTTTTTCGAAAGAGTGGGAAAAAGGACCATGCCCAACATCGTGGAGAAGTGCCGCGCACAGTGAGAGCATCGTTTCCGAATCATCCCAGTCTCCCCTGCTTTTGAAAATATCGATCACGCGCCTGGCAATTTCGTAGACACCAAGCGAATGGCCGAAGCGGCTGTGTTCCGCGCCATGGAAAGTCAGGAAAGTCGTACCGAGCTGGCGGATCCGCCGCAGCCGCTGAAACTCCGGCGTGCCGATCAGTTCCCATATTAGTCGGTCACGGACGTGAATGTAGCGGTGCACAGGATCTTTAAAAACTTTTTCCTCATTCAATTTTTCAAATCCGGTCATGAATGCCTCACCCCCCTTCATCTGTGGGACAACGCCCGTCCATTTGATTCGTCCAGTGAATCTGAAATTCATTATCCCTTTTTTGGAACATCCGTTCACGCGAACGATGTTTTTACAGATCGTCGATGATTCTTTTTCTATTTTTGAAGTAGACTGGTATCAGATGATTTTCGCGCGCCATCTCGACACCCAGGTGAAATTTCGTTCCAATGGCTTCTGGAGTATGGTTGTCTCCGCCGATCGTGACATATTCTCCGCCCAGTTCCCGATAGCGCCGGACAATGCTGTTCAGCCCCTCACGGAAGTCTTTCTGATCGATCAGCCGCAAATTGATCTCCAGACAAATGTCATGGTGAATCAACGCGGAAAGAAAGTTATCGAGCAGAATCGAGTATTCCGAGTAACGAAGTACATTGTCTCTGTACTGAAGATAGCGGCATGGATAATCAATGTGGGCAAACGTATCGATAAAAGGATTTTTGTTAATGGTGTTTTCAGCATAGATCAGATAATGAGCAAAAAAGTCCGGTTTCGGCAGAAAATTTTTTCCCTGATCGCTGCAAATATCATAGTCCTGAATGTTGTGCACTGAGCCAATGACAAAATCAAAGGAATGCTTTTCAACAATGGCGCGGTTCCGAGCGATGTAGGCTGCCCGGTTGTCCAGCCCGAGCTCTATTCCGAGCAGCAGATGATTCCCGCGGTACGCTTTATACTTTGCAAAATACTCCTCAATCGGAAATTCGACCGACGACCCGTCTTCCTGCCGTTCGTTCAGGTCACAGTGCTCGGTAATGATCAGATTCAGATGAGACTCCTGTGCTTTGCTGAGCGCGTCTTCGAGCCGCATCTCGCAATCAAATGAAAACTGAGTATGGTTGTGCGTGTCAAAAGGCATCCTGATTGTCTCCCCGGCTTCTTTTTCACTATTGTAACATTTTTACATAAACGGCGAGTTTTTTTCCATGACCATTTTCGAACAATTTCTCTCTTCAACTTATATTCTGTGAATGAAAGAGTACGGCCAGCGCGTGCTTCGCTTTCGCCCGATCGATATAGGTGTGATGCACATTTTTTACGTCGAATTTACAGATTTTGAACGTGAACTGTACGAAGATGCCCACCAGTGAAACCATGATCAGTGTGCCGATACCCACGGAACCGCCGAGAAAATAGCCGATGATCAGTGCCACCGCCTCATTCAGTGTTCTTATTAAGCGGACAGACCGTTTCGTTTTCCGCGCGAGAACAACCATCAGTCCGTCCCTCGGTCCTGTTCCGAGACCCGCGCTCAGATAAAGGTAAGTTCCAAAACTCAAAATCGCGAGTCCGGCTAGCACCATCAAAATCCGCAGAACAAACATATGATATACCGGAACTAAGTGATTCAGCATCAGCACATCCATGAAAATGCCGATGAACAGCATATTACAGATGGTGCCAAATCCAATTTTCTCACCCAGTAACCGGTTAATGATCAGAATCAGAAGAGCTACCAGGATGTTTCCCATTCCTATTGTGATATGAAAAGTCCGTGCCAGTCCCTGATGAAGCACATCCCACGGCTGCAGCCCCAGATGAGCGTTTATAGTACATACCGCGCCAAGCGCGAACAGAAACAAGCCAAGAAACAGTCTGCCCAATGTTGCAATTAATTTCAAAAACTCAGCTCCCTAAAGTCTCATGTTTTTTATTATAGAGACTATCAATCAGTCTCACAATGATTGAAACCGTCGTATCAAGCGTAAAGATGTCACTGTGCAGGGCATTTTTTATTTCAAATGCTTTATCTGTATCCAATTGCCTGCACGAATCGACAATTTCTGGAATATCCCGCGAGCCGAACAGAACGAATTTTTTGTGAGTCTTGGGAAAAACAGGCTGTGGAAAAGCGGAAAGCATTTTTTCAAGTGTGACGGATGAACGCTCATTCACCCGATAATGTCTCAGTTCCTCTAACTTTTTTCTTGTCTGCCCGCCAAAAGTCTCGCAAATGGCGGGAGAAATGCCGATTGCAGCGTCCGCATTGCTTATAAGGGCAAGACGTCCGCCCAGTGAATGGCCGATTGCGATCACCTTCCCGCCGAAAGACCGGCAATAGCTGACAATCGACTGGACATCAGACAGGACCGCTTCATCAAACTCCAGTGCATTCTCCCCGTGTCCGCGAAGATCAATGACAAATGTCTTCAAACCGGTTTCTGCTATTCGAAACGCAAGCCCCAGCTGCTCCTCCTTAGAACCGCCGTAACCATGGATGACCAGGGCTGTCCCTACTTCATTTTCTGGTGTCAAAACAATGGCCGGTGTATTTGCTGTCTTTAACCTGATGATTGCCCGCTGAATTTCCATTTGAAGGCCTCCTAATTATAGTTTGATATCAAAGTATTTATGCAAAAAACAGCTGTGTTCCTATCATGCGATACAGTGGAAGTTCTTCAAGGCGGGTCACAGAATTTCGGTGCGACTTTTGCCAGATTAGGTGCGGTTTTCCGTGTTTTCGGTGCGAGTTTTCTCCAATTCGGTGCAACTCGTTATCCAATTTCCACCAGCCAAATGTCTTCAATATTCTAGTCCATGTTATGATAAATTTTCCCGACAAGCTGCTGAAACCTGCTAATCTCTTCGTCTGTCATTCCTGAGTAAGCCCTAGTATACAAGTCTTTAGTAACCTGTTTGAAGAATGGTTCAAGGCTTTTCCCCTTTTCTGTCAGGCAAACGAAACTTGAACGGCGGTCTGAAGCATTTTCTTTGGAAAAAACGTAACCTTTGCGCTCAAGTTTGCGGACGAGTTGAGTGACGGTCGACCGGTCTCTGTGAATCAGAGTAGCTATCTCTGTCATCGTCACCTCGTTTCGTTTAAACAAGGCGGCCAGAATATCACCGTGCGAAGGAGCTAGCTCGTTCATTCCCAGCCCACGCAGTTTCCCAATCAGAAATATATTTGCTTTCTCATGTATTCTACTAATTAGGTGGATTGTATTGTCGGTTTTCATAATCCAATAATACTTTGATGTCAAATTAAATTCAACAATTTCGCTTTTACCTAGCAGACGTAAACTACCAGCTATCCCGAAAGAGCCAGTCCAAACACATTTGATGCGTGATTGACACACCATCCCGATCCATGATTCAATGTTCCTGTGGAATGAAAAAACACAATCCGGTCGGTAGTCCGGATGCATCGGTTACAGCGATGCCAGTATCCTTCCCTCCTCGGGATGTCCGTCATTCCATTCAATTACTTCAGAGGAGGGACCGTTTTGAAACTAACAGTGTATTTTGATGGGCAATTTTGGGTCGGGATTATTGAAGTGTTATGCAATGAAAATCTAAAGGTATTCCGACATATCTTTGGTCCGGAACCCAATAATCAGCAAATCCTTTCATTTGTTTCGCGGCCGTTGCCCCGGATCCTGGATCGTAGCCGGACAGCAAAACCTGTGGATGCTGCTGAATCTCTTAGCGGGCATCCGTTGAGCCCAAAGCGTGCGCAGCGCATGGCTGCAAAAGCCTTGAAAAAGAAGGGAATCGGAACAAAGGCTCAAAACGTGATGAGGGAGGCCATCCATGCGCACAAGGCGGAATTAAAACACGCCGCCAAAATCAAGCGTGAAACCCTGATCAGAGAACGCTATTTGCTCAGAAAAGAAAAAGCTAAGCAGAAACATCGCGGGAAATGAGAAAGCCTGATCAATTTTTACGATAAAGAAAACTTGGCGAAGCCAAGCCTCTGGCGCAGGCTAAGCCATAGTTGCACTTACACTTTAATCCCTTAAATTTTTATACTTAAAGTGTAAAAAGACGTTCACACCCAATGGAGGGTCGTGAACGCCTTTTTTCTACTCATAAAAGTAAAAATTGATTATTTTGATTCCGTTGGTTTTGAATAAATCTTGATGACTTCATCACCGGATTTGGTGCTTCCGGTCGATGGAACAACCGCTTCATAATCACCCGTATTTGTGATCAGAACCATTGTAGTTGTATCGTAGCCGGCTTCTTTGATTTTGTCCACATCAAAAGTGGCAATCAGTTCACCCTTATGGACTTTAGCGCCCTTCTCCACTTTCGGTTCGAAGTATTTGCCATTAAGCTGAACTGTATTAATACCGATGTGAATCAGGATTTCTGAACCGTTGTCGGATTTAATGCCGTAAGCATGTCCGGTCGGGAAAGCTACAGTAATTTCCCCATCAACGGGAGAAACAACTTTACCAACCGCGGGTTCGATGCCGACACCCTTTCCCATTGCTTCTGAACTAAAGACCGGATCGCTGACCGTTTTCAGCGAAACCGCCTTTCCCTCCAGTGGGCTTTGAATCGTGTCGGCCAAGGTTAAGCCCGAAAGATCAACAGCAGGTTCTTCAACAGCTGCTGCTTCATCCTCTGCGTCACCCAGTTTTGCTTTTACGGCTGCGGATTTCTTCTCTGTCAGGCTCTTTTTGCCGGAAGTCACTTTAGCAAAAAACTTTTCAGTGTTACTTTCGTTGAATCCAAACGCGACAACCAACAGAAAAGCGCAGAGCCAAGCGGCAAGTCCCGCAATAGCCGCCCACACGATGCTTGAATTTCTTCCGATAAACAACGGCGTTTCAAACACATTCATGATTGGCGTGTAATTAAAGCATTTGACACCTGTAACACCAATGATTGCTCCGCCAATTGCTCCGCCGAGCAGGCCGAAAATGAAGGCCTTTTTGTATTTTAAGTTTACGCCGTAAATCGCCGGTTCCGTGATTCCGAAAAATCCGCTGATTGCCGCGGAAATAGCAATTTCTCTGTTTTTTGCCTTTTTAGCTCTGATGATCGCACCTGTAACAGCGCCGAATTGTCCAGCCACCGCACAGAACATAACAGCCAGGAGCGTATCATAACCATAGGTCTGAATATTGATCTGAGAGATCGGGAGAATGCCCCAATGCAGGCCAAAAATAACAAAGATCTGAAAAGTGCCACCCAGAATGGCCCCGGCAATCAGCGGGCTCAAGTTATACAGAAATTTATATCCATAAGCCAAACCTGTACCAAGTTCAGTGCCAAGCGGCCCGATAATGAAAAAGGTCAGCAGTCCGGCAACAATCAGTGTCAGGAATGGAACAAACACCAGTTGAGTCACGGCCGGCAAATGCTTTTTGAACCATCTTTCGATGTAGCTTTCCAGCCAGATCGCCAGAATTGTCGGAATGACCGCCCCACTATACGTTTTAAAATCAACGGGGTAACTTCCCAGATGAGTCAGGTCCGGAATCTTGTTATCCGTTAACGGGTAAATCATCGCGGCTGCGAGTGCGACGGCAATAAAACGGTTTGTGTTAAATTTATCTGCCGCAGTAATTGCGATAAAGATTGGCAAAAGCGTAAATAAACCGCTTGCCAATGCATTGATGCTGATATAAATCGGTGATGCGGCCGGCAGCCAGTGAAGCGTTGAGATCAGAATGGCCAGGCCCTTCAATACACCCGCCCCGGCAAGGACTGAAATAAATGGGGTGAAAATACCTGAAATCACAGCAACGAACTTTTCAAACCAGCTTTCCTTCTCCGCCGGTTCGGCACTTTCAGGATCGCTGCCATTCGCGCTCAGCCCCGAACTCGTATCGCTGTCTGCTGCGCTAAAGTGGTACTGATCCATGATCGCTTCATAAACCGGAACAACTTCATCGCCGATGACAACCTGATACTGTCCGCCCGCGCTCACCGCAGTCAGCACTTTCGGCAGCTCTTCAAGCGCCGCTTTGTCGGCTTTGCTGTGGTCTTTCAGTCTGAAACGCAATCTTGTAGCGCAATGAATTAATGAATTGACGTTTTCCTTACCCCCAACATTGGCGACAATATTCTCCGCGAGCTGGGTGTAATCCCTTTTGCCCATTTTTTCAAATCCTCCTAATAAAACGTTTGCAAAAAATATTTTACATCACTGAAACGTCACAATCAAAATAAATTTCTTACAAATTAAACACAAAAATCATCTTTGAATGGCGGCATTCACTTCTTGTAAGCAAAGTGCCGCCGTGAAATCGCAAAAAAGCCGCTCACATATGTTGCGGCGGCTTTATCCCTTGCGCAGTGAACAAAAATAAGTTTAGCGCAAGCGGTTCCTTTTTGTCAAATATTATTTCATTGCTGTTTCCAAAAAACTGATTTCAGTAGCTCACCATGACCCATTCCCCGATATCGGAAAAGCCCAGCTTCTTATATATTTTCCCCGCTTCCGGATTATCATAAAAAAGGCAGGGCTGTTTATGCTCCGCTTTAAGTGCGGCAATCATTTTTATCAGGCAGCCGGTTGCAAAGCCCCGGTGTTCATAACCTTTTTTAGTACAGACACCGACAATCATCGCTGCGCCGCGTGTTTCAGCAGTTGTTGAAACGACACTGACCGGTTCATCCTTCTCCTCAATATAATAGGTTCTTGAAAATCCCTTCTCCATATTTTTCTGAAGGTCAGAGGGATCTTCGGACGAATCCGCAAATTCTGCGATCTCCGATCTAAGCTGCACAATTTTATCCGCTTCTTCAGGAAAAGCCATTTTGACGTCCCCGCGCGCGGCGTCCTTATTCAGTGGGAGGTCGTCTTCACGTTTCGCATAAAAGCAAAGCTTTTTCCCTTTCTCTGTTCTGCTGATATAAGGAAGAATTTTCCCAACCTGTGTTTTCAGCCCGGAAATCATCCTTAACGGACCTGCCTGAATGATCACATCTCCCCATGCCTTTCCATCCAGCTGATCAATATTTCTGGCATAGGGAATGAAATTCTCCTTGTAGCGCAGCAAAATACTTGTCAGTGATCCTGATTCATCAAAATCCCCCCAGACCGTCACTGTGTCACTGTCAAAGCCAAATGCGTCAATGTCGCCAATAATGAACAGATTTTCAGCCGGACGATCGCCCGCAAAAGCGAGCACCGCTTCTCTGTCTTTTTCTGCCAATTGCCGGATCATGATGTATTCCCTCCCTGTTTTTCTTTCCCCCATACTCAAATTATTTTGATTTTCCCGGCCTCTGAGCCGGAATCTGTTTTCTCTTTTATTCATTAGAATACTTGCCTTGGGCGTACGATTACTCCTATCTATGCACCCGACTCGTCCCATTGTCAAGAAACATGGCATCGCTTGTTGCATCTATTTTAAGAAAAAATTTTTCAATTTGAAGTGACAGAAAGCACAGATCATGAACTGTGATAATTAGAAAAGTGTGCCAGCACCTCTTATCCAATCTACGTTAATTATTTAAAAAGCTATTTCGGGAAAATCCACGAAGTTGATCTAAATAACCCAGAATCATATTTCTTCTTGTATTTGGGTATCCCATTTCTCTTCTAAGTGCTTTCAATTGAATATCTGGTTTAAAATTCCGGATTCGATTAATGCGAGCCATTTCATTTAAATCAAAAGATGTTTTAAAAAGGACAAATTCTGAAATAAACCGACTCACAGGAATTTTATCCAGATCCTCATTTCCTTTCCACTCAAATAATGTTATTTGATTTTGAAAATGCACCAAGTTATCCTCCTGAATCAGGAACCTGTAAATTAAATCACTTTTAATCTTCGCACTGTCCGAATCTGAATAGTAGTTCTTTTCTATTACAAAAGCGATGATTCCAATAAACGTATCAATGATTTGAAGAGGTATTGAATTGCATGACTCCTCAGAGTGGACGTCATTCACAGTATAACCATTGTTTCTATAAGCTGAATGAGCATTCATCTGTTCCTTAACCTTTGAATAAAGCCGAAGCTTACGGTATTCATCATTTCTGTCAACAACAATTCTAATATCCCGGTCACTCTCTATTCGCCGAGTTAATCCATAAAAAAGACGTTCAGGTATTTTAACATATAATAAGCTCCTCAGTTCATTTATCTTGATTTGCATCTGATCAGATACTCTTTTAGCATCGTGATTATCAACAATCAATATATTTATAGTGACATCCTGATTAATCACATAGTTAAGAACAGTGAGATACTTTTTTAAATACTGATCATGCTTATACTCCGTAAAGTGCAGTTCGCTCTGTGTGCCAAGATCTGCGAAAATATTTTTAACCGTTTGATTGATTCTTTTCATTGATGTATCATCGCTGCCATAAGCACCATAGTAAGAAAAAAGTTTATCCGGTTGGTCAATTTTACCGGATTCATCGAAGTAGATTGAATAAACCATATAAGTTCCACCTGTCCCTCAGCTTGACAATTAAATCAATGTATATTATATTGATAATATTTAAATATATCGGTTGGGGTGTGCTTTTCACTGCTTACGTTAGCGGAGCTGGGTACATTCCTTAAAATAACTCTTCCCAGCTTACTTTAGCAGGGCTGAGTTATTTTATTTTATTCTGAAATCGCCCTAAACTGGAACATACATTCCTTTTATGCCAATTATACCAATATTTCAAAATAAAATGGATCTTAAATTGTGACGAAAAAATGAACCCATACCAATGTCCACTGACCTAGCTACCTCTACTGTCTTGTTGTTTTCATTTTTACACTGTGTAAGCTGGGGTACAATGCTTCACTTTTTGAACATCCTGAGCTTTTGGGCATGCCAAGAATCCTGTTCTCCGCTCTCTTCAAAGAATTGATTGAGATACAGAATCATGAATTGCTGGCGTTCTTCGGCAAGCGCTTTTCCCGCTTCCGTGTTCATCCGATCTTTAAGCAGAAATAATTTCTCAAAAAAGTGATTCACCGTTGTAGACTGTTTCTGCTTATACTCTTCCGCCGAGTGATGCATTTGGGGCAGAATATTCGGATCGAACATTGCTCTTTTTTTGAAGCCGCCATAGGCAAACGCTCTGGCGATACCCACCGCCCCGATGGCATCAAGCCGATCCGCGTCTTGAACAATCTTTCCTTCCAAAGTTTGCATCGGTGTCGGAACACCGGCTCCCTTGAATGAAAGGCGGCTGATGATCCGGCAGACATGATCAATCATCTGCTCGCCGATGTGTCTGGACTTCAGCCATCTTCCTGCCGCTTCAGGGCCGGCCGCATCATCACCGCCGTTGAATTTCCAGTCGTCAATGTCGTGCAGAAGTGCTGCCAGTTCGACAACCTCTTTGTTCACACCTGGATCGCGTTCCCGTTCGAGCAGCTGAAGGCTCGTCTGATAGACACGCCGGATATGCTCCCAGTCATGGCCGCTCCCCTCTCCGTAAAATTTTTCTCTGATCAATCCCTTGGTCTCCTCGACAATGCTCATAATTTTCCTCCATCCGGGGATTTTTTTGACACCATACAGTAAGCAGCTCTCCTGATTGTTTCAGGACAGCTGCGCTGCAAAATGAGTCATTATGACGTTTAGATTTCCTCGTATCTTTCATCCGGAACCGGACCATTGCGCCCGTCTTCGCGGTCCATGGCATCAATCACCTGCATTTCTTCGTCCGTCAGCGAAAAACCGTAAACGTCCGCGTTCTGAGCAATGCGCTTCGGTGTCTGGGATTTTGGAATGACAATCGTGCCGCTCTGAAGATGCCAGCGGATGATCACCTGCGCCGGTGATTTACCGTATTTTTCGGCGATCTTGCCAATCGTTTCATCGCTGAGCACCGCACCGCGTCCGAGCGGGCTCCAGGCTTCAACAGCGATACCCTCTTTTTTCAGATAACCACGCAGCTCTGACTGTGTGAAGTACGGATGAATTTCCATCTGGTCGACGGCCGGTTTAACATTGGCTTTTGTCGCCAATTTTTCAATATGATGGATTTCAAAGTTGCTTACACCGATCGCGTGCACCAGCTTCTCATCATACAATCGTTCAAATGCCTTCCACGTTTCAAAAAAATGTTTCTTGCTCGGCCAGTGGACGAGAAGCAGGTCGATCTGCTCGACCTGCAGGTCTTTCAGCGACTGATTGATCGCTTTCAATGTACTGTCATAACCTTGCAGCGGGTTGTCGATCTTGGTCGTGATGAACAGATCATTTCTTGGGTATCCGGACTCCCGCAGCAATTTACCGAGTAACGCTTCATTTCTGTAAAATTCCGCCGTGTCGAACGCACGGTATCCGGAATCAAGCGCTTTGTCAATCGCCGCGCGCGCCTTGTCCTGATCCGTGATCAGATAAACGCCGAAGCCAAGCTGCGGCATCTCCACGCCATTGTTCAGCTTTACCGTATCGATGATTGATGTGACCATCTGTCAGACACCTCTTCTACTTTTCAAATCCTCACTGTCAGTATATCGTTCAGAAAATCGGGCTTCAAACGAAATAGCCCGGTGTCAAAGGATTGTCACATCGCGTATCTTCTTAGCGAAAAAAATCCGTCCCATTCTTTCAAGACGGATCAATCGATTCTATTTATGGCAATCCTTATTCTAGGTTAAATTCAGAACGTCACAACAATTTTACCGCGCGCGTGATGCGTTTCACTCAGGGCATGGGCGTCCTTAATTCCCTGTTCAGAAAAAGGAAATTCTGCGCCTACGATTGCCTTCACTTTTCCGGAGGCAAGAAGGTCCGCAATTTCCTTGAGTTGACGGCCGTTTTCTTTGAGCCAGATGGCCTTGGCAGACACTTGGTAGGTTGTAGCGAGTTCTGGATCGGGGGCACCGACGACGGAAACAAGCCGTCCGGTCTCTTTTTTTAATACTTTAAAACTTTGCCGTTGCACCTCTCCGCCCATTGTATCGAAGACGACATCCAGGTCAGTGAGGACTTTTTCGAAAGGAGTGGCATGGTAGTCAATCACTTCATCGGCACCCAACGATTTGAGAAAGTCACTGTTTTCCGCACTTGCTGTTGTAATCACATACGCTCCCCGGTTTTTGGCAAATTGAATGGCAAGACTGCCGACACCGCCAGCACCGGCGTGAATCAGTACTTTCTCATTCGGCTGCAAGTCCGCGTGATCGAAAAGCGCCTGCCAGGCGGTCAGACCAGCAAGAGGAACAGACGCCGCTTCGGCAAACGATAGATTTTCAGGTATTCGGGCAAGTAGATGATCATCGACAAGCGTGTATTCCGCATACGATCCGAATCGTGTCGTCGCCGGACGGGCGAAGACGCGGTCGCCCTTTTTCCAGCCTGCAACCTGTTCGCCAAGCTCCGTGATCGTCCCGGCAACATCCCATCCGAGAATAATCGGGAACGGCCAGTCAAATTTTTGTTTTGCATAACCCTCCCGCAGCTTCCAGTCTATTGGATTGATCGACGTTGCGGCTAATTTGACAAGGACCTGATGCGGCCCCGGAACCGGATCAGCCACATTCATTTCGCGCAATTCCTCTTTACTTCCATATTGATTTATAACAACGGCTTTCATAAAAAATCAGCTCCCTGTATCTGCAGTGTAAAATTATCTTATACCTGATCCGAGCGATGAGGAAATGATCTGCTTTTTATCCGATTGAGGATTGTGAATGAATCCAGATGGAGCAGCCTCCAGGCCACTAGATGCCCTTATTAAGATTTCTACGAAAGAAGCGGCACCTGCTATAATGACAGTAGAATGAATGAAAGGTGCGGTGCGGAATGTCTCTTCTTAATCAACCGCTCTGGCGTGTGTTCGATCAGTCAACACTTGGCGACGGATTTGACGGCAGGCAGTCGTTTGCACTGGATGACACGTTGTGCGAGTCCGTCGGGTCCGGCGCGTCGCCAAGCGTGGCCAGGCTATGGGTTCACCAGTCAACTGTAATGCTCGGTATTCAGGACACGCGGCTACCTCATCTAAAAAACGCGCTTGATGTTCTGGACCAGGCAGGTTTTAACTATATCGTGAGGAACTCCGGTGGACTTGCTGTCGTACTTGATGAGGGTGTGCTGAATCTCTCGCTGATTTTTTCCGAGAAAGAGCGCCAGCTGTCGATTGACGAACCTTTTCAGGCGATGGCTGATTTTATAAAAAATGTGCTTGATCCTTTTCAGATTAGGTTTGAAACGGGTGAAATCACCCGATCCTATTGTCCTGGGCGTTATGACCTGAGTACGGGTGGCCGCAAATTTGCAGGCATCTCTCAGCGGCGGGTCAGAAACGGGGTAGCTGTCCAGATTTATCTGTGCGTCAGTGGAAGTGGTACTCAGCGCGGCGACCTGATCCGCTCCTTTTATCGGGAGGGACTTCAGGGAGAGGCTGCACGATTCAGCTACCCCGACGTTGATCCTACGGTCATGGCGTCGCTTGAGGAAATCAGCGGTTCAGAACTGACGGTAGCGGGGGCTGCTTCAGCTGTGATTCGAGCGCTTCAGTCAACCGGAAAAATAGTCAGCATATCTCTTTCGGATAAGGAAAGCCGTTTATTTGGCGCTTATTATGAACGGATGATTCGACGAAATGACAAAGCCTTCGAGAATCTTTGATGATCCGGGAAGGACGGTTTGAAAAAAAAGCAGCGAACACTATGCCATGCACAGAGTTTGTCAGAAAGGATAAAATTCATGAATTTTCTAAAAAAGGGGGGCTGCGCGTTTCTTTTTGTCCTCATAGCAGCGGCACTTGCAGCTTGCACACCTCCCGGTTTCTCCAGCGGCAATCCTTCTCATCCGCAAGAAGAGGCGATGCATCAAAAGAATGCGCCTGTCGCTGAAGAAAAGGCGAAAGAGATTTCCCAGTCAAGACCCACACCAGTCAATTGGAACAAGCCGTCAGGCGGTGCTTATCCAGTGCTGAAAAGCGGTGAAGCGATCTGGCTTGACGTCTCCGTCGGGCAACAAAGGGTTTACGTCAAGGACGGGAAACGGACAATTTATACAATGCTGGCTTCGACCGGCCTTGACAACGGTCCCGATACGACCACACCGCTCGGTACCTATCATATCCAGGCTGAGCGCGGTACATGGTTCTACGCACCGCAGTATAAGGAAGGAGCGGAATACTGGGTGTCCTGGAAAAATCATGGGGAATTCCTGTTTCACAGCGTTCCGATGGATAAAAACAGGCATGTGCTCAAGGCTGACGCAGAGAAACTCGGGAGTGAAACAGATTCCCACGGATGCATCCACCTCACGATTCCGGATGCCAAGTGGATCTATGAACATATTCCCTTTAATACAAAAGTGGTCATTCATGCGTAGACTCTGCTGAATCAATAGACTTATTCAGATTTCTAATGGTTTCATCCTTACACGTATGATCACTCCAATAATAGAACAGGTATTGCAAAACGATCAAAAATGCGAAATAGATCTGAATAGAAAAACAAAAACAGCTGCTCACCAAAGAGAACAGCTGTTTTTGTCCTATTGAATTCAAGGATCGGGGTGCTTTTTCCCCTTGATCTTCTTTATTTAAGCGAAACACACAGCTTTATTTTCCAGGACCATACGTTTTCTGAGCGTCGCAAGCACATTTTTCAGTTGCCCCGCTTTGTCGCCTTCAACCACGACCAAGCATTCTTCATCGCGGGACAGATTGGCAATCAGTACGGACAGAAGTTCCGGAAGCTGGTGGATCTGCTCCACTTTACTTTTTCCGTAAACATAGACCGTCTGCTGCATTTTTTCGCAATACCGATAAAACCGTATCATTTGTTTGACATGAAAGGCCACCGCATAGACTTTGAAAGAAAAAATACTCTTCATTAATTTTCCTCCTCGGATTCATCATTGGTTTCCGGGATTTTTCTATTTACTTTATTGATCTTACATGTCTATTATGAACTTTCCCTGAACGGTACCTGTCATTACGATAAAATTCCAATATCTATGAAAAGAAATACAAAAATGGGGGTCGCAGCATTTTGCGACCCCTCAGATTTTTTTCGATCAGGCTTTGATGTCCCGTTTGGTATAGAACAGCCAGCCGGCCCCCAGAAAAACAACATAATAAACAGCAAGCACGATCAGCGAAAAGCCGAGCGACATGTCGTTACGGGTCTGCTGACCATTAAAATACTGATTCAGATCCATATTGGTAAACAGCACGTACTTGACCCAGTCATACTGGCTGATCAACGCCAAAATCGTATTGGAACCCATCATGAGAAAGATCGTCAAGCCGATGGCCAGCCCACCGTTTCGGAATAATGCGGCGATAACACCGGCCAATGTCACCATCATAATCAGCTTGACAGCGTCCAGAAGATAATTCTGCCAGGTAGCCAGAACCCAGCTGGTTTCATGCACCGCTCCGTTGATATAACTGAGATGCGCTTCGCCCCCGCTGAATCCGAAGAACAAGCCGCCGATCAACCACGAAAAAAGGAACAAGACGACGAGGCACAGGAGAGAAAACAACAGGGATGACACATATTTCGAAAGCAGGATTTCCGTCCGGGAGATCGGCCGGATCATCAGGAGCTTGACGGTTCCTGTATTGAACTCGCTCGCGATGGAGTTGGCCACAACAATAATGGTAAAAATACTGATGACTAGGATCATAATCGGCGTCGCATTTTCAACAAAGCTCCAGAGTGTCATCTGACGGTCCGGAGCGATATTGTGGTCGATCCGGTACTGATTGATGGCAATCTGGCTTTTGTAGTAGTTCTGATAGGAGTCGTTATCCTTCATCTGGGTCAACGCCTGCTGGTACTGCGTGTTTTGCTGCTGCAGGCTCTGTTTCCAGTGCGTGTCCTGCGTAGGGTGCTCCGGTGCGTTTAATTTTACAATGAGCGCGCCGAGTAGAAGCAACCCGATCAAAATTGCTGCAAAAACTTTTGCCGAATTTCTGCGATAAATTTTCATATTTTCATTTTGAATCAGTCCGAGAAAATTAGCCAACGCTCTTACCTCCCGTCACTTCAAGGAACCGGTCTTCCAAAGACTGGGTCACTGAAACAACCCCATAAATTTTCACCTGGCTGACGACAAGTGTATCGACAACCACCGGAATCTTTTCATGTTCAATCGCCAATTCAATGGCATCGGATTCGATAGATGCGGCATCCAGCGACAATTTTTGCTTCACAATCTGTGCGGCCGACTGTCCATCGTCAACCGTAAACCGCACTTTCCCTTCGCCTTCACCCATGAAATCACTGACCGTTTCAACGCCGATCAGTTTGCCCTTTTTAATAATGCCGATCCGGTCACACATCAGCTGCATTTCTGACAGGAGATGGCTGGAGACAACAACGGCCACGCCTTCCTTACGGGACAGCTCATGCAGATAATTGCGCAAGTCGTGAATCCCCTGTGGATCGAGGCCGTTCGTCGGCTCATCAAGAATCAGTACGGACGGATGGTGAAGCAGCGCCTGAGCCACGCCCAATCGCTGCCGCATACCGAGCGAGTACTTTTTCACTTTCTCATGGATTCGGTCCTCCAGATCCACGAGTTTGACAACTTCCATGATCCGTTCCTTGCTGATGCCGGGAATCATCCGCGCATAATGCACCAGGTTCTGATAGCCTGTCAGGAACTTATACATCTCCGGATTCTCGACGATTGCGCCGACCTGGCGCATCGCCTGTTTGAACTCACTTTTAACGCTGTGTCCCTGAATAAAAATGTTACCCTTTGTCATCCGCATCAGGCCAACAATCATGCGGATTGTGGTCGTTTTGCCGGCCCCGTTCGGCCCGAGAAAACCAAACACTTCGCCGCCGTAAATTTCAAAGCTGAGGTCATCAATGACTGTTTTACTGCCGAACTTCTTCGTGACATGTTCCAGTTTCACCGCAGGCTGCTTCTGCGGTTCTGTGTTAATTCCCATACTCTTTCACCATCCAATCGACTAAACTGAGATTTTCCGTGCTGCGGATCTCCTCGACACTTTTTACATCCAAAATTTCGCCGTTCTTAATCAGAATCACCGTATCGAGCAATGGCTCAATTTCCTGCAGCTCATGGGTGGTTAGGACCACCGTTTGCTTTTCCAGATCAATAAATGAGATCAAACTTCTGACAATCGACTGCCGCACCATCGGATCCAGCCCCGAAAGCGGCTCATCCATCAATATGTAGGGCACGTCGCGGGCCAGTGCAGCAACGATTTTCAGCCGGCCTCGATTTCCTTTGGAGAGGTGTTTCACCTTCTGGTTTCGATCCAGCTTCATAAAATCGAGCATTTCCTCGGCTTTTTTTCGGTTGAAATCGCTGAAGGTCTGTTCGTAAAAATCGACGGTCTCTTTCACGGTAAAAAAAGAATAATAGCTGTCAAGCTCTGAAAGATAAGAGACCTTGCTGCAAATCCGGCGGTTCGCGATCTCTCCATCGACGAGAACCGTGCCTCTTGTGGGACGAATCAGCCCGGAAATTAGTTTCAGTGTTGTCGATTTCCCGCTGCCGTTCGAGCCGATCAGTCCGATGATGTGGCCGGGCTCGATCTGAAAGCTGATGCCATTCAATGCCTTTTTTGTCAGATAGCGCTTTGAAACACTTTCGAGTTGGATCACGGCTTTTCCTCCTTTTTATTAAAATAATTTTGAAGCCCTTCTACCATTTCCGATTTCGAGTAGCCCATTTCACTCATCTCGCGGACAAAGCCGGAAATATGCTGCTGCTTCAGCTGGTTACGCATTCGCTGAAGGATCTCCTGATTTTCAGTGACAAAAGTGCCCTGTCCCCTTCTCTTCTCCACAATCCCCGCCTCCTCCAGTTCGCGATAAGTCCTCTGCACGGTATTCGGGTTGACCCCTGAATCGATAGCCAGATCGCGCACGGAAGGAAGCTGGCCACCGATGCCGATCTCTCCGCGAATGATCTTGTTTTTGATCCGGTCACACAGCTGGAGATAAATTGGAGCGGATGTATTGAACAATTCTGCCATCCGGATCAACCTCCTTAAATAGATTTCTGTTCATCGATCAGGACACCTCCAGTTTGTGGTCCATCAGCCAGGAGGACCCCGCGAAGAGAAGAGCCATGACCAGGAGATCCATAACAAAATTACCGATATAGATATGACCATGAAAAAATGAATAAGGCAGCAAGAAATTGGCTACCGAGGACGGCAGTTCTCCCCAATTATAGAAAAATGCAAGAATGCCCCACTGACTTAATTTCACCAATAATAAGATCATAAGAATCACACCAACTGGAAGAATAATCCAAACAAGTCTGCCGATTCTGGAGCGGATAATACGTTCTATTGTCCATAAAAACATGAATACTATTCCGATATAGAGAGCCACCCAGTACAGGTAGGCAATTAGCACAGTAGCGGTCCGATACACATGGACTCCAGCCGGCAGTGAGACATACGGAATCAATAGGGAACCAATCCACGTATAAATGCTTGCTACCAAAAAAGAGAGCGTCATATAGATCAGACCAACAACCATCTTTGCTCCTAGCATTGACCAGGCGGGCAGTGGATTGTTTAACCAAAGATGAAACGTCTTTCTTTCTTGAATGGCGTTGACAATCAGATAACCGAAAAGATAAAAGAAATGTAACGTCATAAGAACGACTCCAATAATAAACATCACTGAACGATATCCTACGCCTCCATCTTGAAGAGCACGAAAATACAGCCATACTCCAAAAGCCATTAGCACCAGTTCAAAACCAAGAAAAACAAAAAATCCAAGACTGCCTAGCCGTATTTCTTTTTTAAATAAAGCCCTCCAAGCCGTCATCATCCATCCCCCGCAATAAAAGTTCGAGTATTAATGTATTAGGCATATAGTACACTAGATGTAAAAAGATGTCAATATACTTCAGCTACAGAAAATTCAATGAATGGGAATCTTTTTCAGCTGGTTTATCGGAACATGTTTGTCGAATATCGGAACTTACTTGTCGACTATCAGAACTCGTTTGTCGAATATCGGAACTTACGTATCGATTATCAGATTTTCACCGAGTTCAGCCTGATGATATCAGCCATAGCCCTTCTTCCCCAGCCGCTTTCCGTTATGCTATAATTTAGTGAAGAACGATATAAAATTGGAGTTGATGGTTCATTCATGCTTGATTATCAGCAAAAACTGTCGGTCATTGAATCCTTTCCCGAGCTTGAAAAAAAGGAAGTTTCGCTGAGCCGGCTTAATTTTCAGTATACGGAAAGTGCGGCGGATAAAAAGAACGTCGTTTTTCACCTGCATCCTAACGGCAACGGTTATGTGTACGCACGGGGAATTGACGGATACGAAACGGACGAAAAGGGATTAGTGAACATCCGTGATTTTTCGGAAGACGAGCTTCGTACAATACTTGAGAAGGCCATCCACGCGCTTTCGCCGGAGGGCATCTATGAAGTGAATACCGCTGATGGCATCGATCATGAGATCTGGAGCAACCGCGACCGGCAGAAGCTTGAAGTGATTTATGATAATGAGCTCTGGAATGTATACGCCGGCGACCTTCTTGATGGCACATTCCGCACGTATAAGGAAGCGAAAGAATATCTGATTGAAGAAGGCTTCCACCCTCAGAAATAAGCAGTGTCTGTGGCATTAGCAGATTCCATCTTGATGTGCAGACAAGCAAATGCATCGTTAAACACACGCGAATGCACCTATTCAATCGTGGTAAAAAAATCGGCCTGTTGATCACTCAAACACCGTTGATGGCAAATGAATCAACGGTGTTTTGTTTGTGGCATTTTACTTTTATTAGCGGAGTGGCCCCACTAGATGAACCGTTGAGGGAAACGGCACAATGAGTGAATACTTGAAGCTTATTTTACGAAACACGGAAGGAAATGGATCAGATAAGGTCCCAAACCTGCCCCTTTAATACGCTCTGTCAACAGACTTGCAAAGATGATCAGCAAAAAGGGAAAATATCAATAAAAATTTCATTTTCAGAATGGAGCGGCCCGTTCATCTAAATTTTTTTTTCAATTCAACGCGGGACCAGCGGGTTCATTCTTGGCTTATCAGTGGAATCTGCCAACGTTTTCTCTGCCCGACCACTCAGAATTTTATTGACAGCTCAATGACGGTTTTATAAAATTAGTTTTATACAACTGATAATGATTATCATTGCTAATTATTCAGGGGGTTAATAAATGCTTGTCACCAGATACATGAAAGGTTTTATCGTGTCCCTTATTGCTTTATTCATGGTGCTGAATCCGATCCCGTCCTTTGCCAAGGACGCGAACGCCTCTCTGCCTGCCTACATCGAGAAATTGGGCGGAGCCAAACAGTCGATGCAGGACGGAGACTGGGAAAAAGCCGCTGCTCAGGTGAAGCAGCTGAAGAAGGATTGGATGTCCGTCGAAGGTGATGTGGTCAGCCAGTCGCATGGTGTCTATGAAAAATCAGAAAAAAGCCTTGGAATGATGGATGGCTATCTGTCCAGTCCGTCCAGCCGTGAAAAAGCGCTGCCCGTAATCGATGAAATGATCGATAATCTTCAGCCGCTGGCGTCGGCTAATTACGGGGTCTGGGATGCCGCGTTAATCCCGATCCGTGAGGGACTCGAAGCCGTGCTCGTCATTGGTGGGCTTTTAACTTTTGCGAAAAAGGCCGGTTCAAAGCAGGCCAAAATCTGGGTCTGGAGCGGGACAAGTCTCGCCATCCTCGTCTGCACGGCAATCGGTGCACTGGTTACTTTCCTGTTTTCAACAGAAGCGTTCGGCACTAATAATTCGCTCATCAATGGCTGGTCGGGTGTCCTGGCAAGCCTGATGCTGCTTTATGTCGGCTACTGGCTACACCGTAACGCGGATATCACACGTTGGAATCAGTTCATCCGCTCTAAGACCGAACAGGCTCTTAGCCTGCGCCGGATGACCATATTCGCCGTGCTCGCATTTGTCGCCGTACTCCGAGAGGGTCTCGAAACCGTTATTTTTCTCTTTGGATTGGCCGGGCGGATGCCAGCGTCAAAACTGGTTCTCGGCATTGCGCTTGGCCTTGGCATACTGACTGTCATCGGATTTCTGATGCTGCGACTTAGCGCGATTCTGCCGCTCCGTCCCTTCTTCCTCGTGTCAAGCATCATCGTTTTTTACCTGTGCTTTAAGTTTATGGGATCCGGGATTCACAGCCTGCAAATGGCGGGCGTACTCCCGTCCACCATCTCGGACGCGCTTCCGTCGTTCAACGGCCTGAGTATTTTCCCGTCCTGGTACAGCACGATTCCGCAACTGCTTGCCCTGCTGATTTTCATCTTTATTTTTATCCGCGGTCAGAAGTTTACTTCCCGCACAAAAAAAACGACTGAGGAAAATTGATTTTACGCTTTGAAAAGCTGAAGTGCTCAGCCCGTTTCCGGAACAATAGGAAATGGGCTTTTTTTAGGACCAAAAATGGAGCTTATCAATGAACGATGCAGCTTTATCAATAAAAATCTGTAATCTTTCGATAAGTAGAAAGGACCTATCGATAAAATCCAGCAAGCTATCGATGAAATCGAGCAAACTATCAATAATTTCGGACTTTCGTATTCGTTCCGTTTTTCTTATTCGCTTCCTGCCCCTATATATAATTAAGGAAATCAGTTTCTTCGTCGGAAAAAGTAGCGATTTTCGAAATAACAAGGATGGCAGAGTGACTGCCTATCCCAGGCATGTCCAGGACTTGCCTAGGATTCGAAATCAGTTTATTGACGTGTGAACCGATCCGTCAAAAAAATTTAAAAGAGATCCATCCAATTTTGGACAGACCTCTTTTTTAAATTAATAGGATGTTTTATCAAGCGTTCTGGTGGCTGCGCACACTGAGTGCCTGTTTTGCGGTGATCAGAGCCAGCTTATAAACATCGTCGGCGTTGCAGCCGCGAGATAGATCGTTGACCGGTTTGTTTAACCCCTGCAGGACCGGGCCGATCGCGACGAAGCCGCCCAGGCGCTGAACCATTTTATAGCCGATGTTGCCGGCATCGATATTGGGAAAAATGAAGACATTCGCCCTTCCTTTAAGTGGTGAATCCGGCGCTTTCTTTGCGGCAACCTCCGGAACAAACGCCGCGTCAAACTGCAGCTCTCCGTCGATCAGCAGCTGGGGCGCCCTCGCTTTTGCCAGTCTGACCGCTTCCGTTACTTTATCAATGGTCGGATCCTTTGCCGAGCCTTTCGTTGAAAAACTGAGCATGGCGATTCTCGGATCAATACCGAAAAGCTTCGCTGTTTCGGCAGATTCCACGGCAATTTCAGCCAGTGTTTCACTGTCCGGCGAGATATTGATGCCGCAGTCGGCGAAGACATATTCCTCTTCGCCCCTGACCATGATGAAGGAGCCGGAAATACGCTTTTTGCCCGGCTGGGCCTTGATGATCTGCAGGGCCGGGCGAACGGTCGATGCCGTCGAATGGGCCGCTCCGCTGACCAGGCCGTCGGCTTCTCCCGTGTATACAAGCATCGTGCCGTAATAACCCGGGTCCTGAAGCCATTCCGTGGCCTGAGCTTTATCCGTCTTTCCCTTTCTCCGGTCCACAAGCTCGCGGATCAGAAATTCCATATTTTTTTCTGTATCAGGGTGTCTGAACAGGATCTTTCGCTCAGCCGCCAGCCTTCTTAACTCTTCATCAGCTTCTCCAATTTTTCCGATCAGGATTGGCAGAACTGTGCCGTTCACTGCCAGCTTTTTGACCGCCGCCACAACACGTTCGTCCTCACTTTCAGGAAAAACGATGGTGGGCCTGTTCTCCTTTATTTCGGCCTCCAGCTTGTCAAACAAATCCGCCATTGTGCGATTCGCCTCCCAATTTTACGTGCACCTGCATCTCTTTTAAGTATAAACTAAAAGCCGTCTTCATACAGCGGGAATCGGGAAATCGGGCGAGCAGATTTTGGTAGCGCTGTCATTATTGTCACAAAATTTTAAAATATGATAGGCGGCTTAAGATACCGAAAAGAATGGACTCCGGTTGTTTTTTCTGTCATCTTTCCCGGCAGGCAGCATATCCTTAATATGTCTTTGATCCGTAAAATGAATGAACTGAGAAAAGCCTGCATTTTTATGATAAGGAGGCTTGTGCATCCATGCCTGCCATTCAGTTTTCATCAAGCGATGTTTCGCTCTTGGCCCGTCTGATGCGGGCAGAGGCTGAAGGTGACGGTCATCTGGGCATGCTGATGGTCGGAAATGTCGGGGTCAACCGGGTGCTGGGTAACTGCCTGGATTTTCGCAATATCAGAAGTGTTTCGCAGATGGTCTTCCAGAGTCCAGGCGGGTTCGAGGCCACTCAGAAGGGATACTTCTATCAGGCGGCCCGATCTCAGGATAAGCGGCTCGCCCGGCGCGCGCTCAACGGTGAGCATTTCCATCCCGCATCCAACGCGCTTTGGTTTTTCCAGCCCGTGGGCGCATGTCCGGCGCAATGGTTTAATCAATGGAACACCGGCCGCTTTAAAGCCCACTGTTTCTTTTCGCCTTCACAGTCTGTCTGTCCTGATGTTTATTAAGCCGTCTCGAGAACTACATCAAGATATAAGGAGTGATTCAACATGAGCACGCAATTTCCACCTGAAAACTGGCCGTACGGCGCTTCTTTCAGTTCAGACGGCGGTCAGAACTGGGACTTTTCCAGGCAGCAGACGCCACCACAGCAAACAGGGACCGGCTCTTTTCCCTTCGCCGGGCAATTCACCCAGCCGTCCGGTGCGCCTTCGCCTGCGCCCCAGACACTTCCCTTCCCTTTTCCATCTGAAACCATACCTGTTCCGCCCGCAGGCCAGGTTCCAGGCCAGATGCAGCCGGTCCCGGCCGCACCGATACTTGTCGAACAGTCCTACATCGAAAACATCTTAAGGCTCAATCTTGGGAAAAAAGCCTCAGTTTACTGTACCTTTGAGGGCAATAGAGAATGGAACGCCAAAGTCTTTACCGGAACCGTTGAAGCCGCCGGGCGCGATCATGTGATTATAAAAGATGAAAATTCAATTACACGATTTCTTATCCCGATGGTTTTCGTTAATTACGTGACTTTCGAAGGGCCGATGAACTATAGTTATCCCTTTGCGCCGGCTCAGCCGGGTGGAAGGCCTTAACCAATGAAGAAAGCCAGGCTGTACGCCGGCCGGCTTTCTATTTAAATAGCGGACAGGCTGTGGTGTCCGCAAAATGTGCCGTTTTCCTGTTTTCACAGGAACCATTACATATGTGTCCGTTCACCTTTTTGTTCCCCGGCTTTTTGAAACAAAGGAACTGCTTTCTGCACTTTAAAATGAGGGATATGTATCTCTTTAAAATGAACTTCCATGATCAAGATGCTGGCCATGACCAGTCCCGCGCCTAAATAACCTCTCACTGAAAGAATTTCTCCCGCAAAAATAAAAGCGAAAGCTGCCGCGAACACAGGCTCCAGTGTAAAAATCAGTCCCGCGTGGGCCGACGAGGTGTATTTCTGGGCGATCGTCTGCAGCATATAACCGGCTGCACTGCAGACGATGCCCAGTCCGAGAACGGAAATCCATGATCCCGTCGTTTCCGGTATTTGAGGTCCCTCGACGATCCATGCGATCATGAGCGCCAGGACGCCTGTGAATCCCATCTGCCAAATACCCAGAGTCACCGGATTTACCTGCTTCGTAAACCGGCCGGCGAGCAGAATGTATAATGCGTTAAAAAATGCACCGAGTACGCAGTAGAGGTCGCCGGATTCGGGAGTGATCCGGCCGTTCCATGTGAGCAGACCGATGCCGAGTAAAGAAACGGCCGCTCCGATAATAATTTTGAATTCAGGCTTATTCCGAAAAAAAAGAGCACTCAGAAGCGGCACGAAAACAACCGTCAGGCTGACCAAAAATCCGGCTTTTGAAGCGGACGTCGATTTCATTCCCTCCATAATGGACACAAAAACACCGAGCAGGACAATCCCAAGAATCATTCCGTAAATTAGGGTTCTCCTGTCCGTACGGCGCAACTTGCCGGCAAAAAGAACTGCGGTGATCCCGAAAGCAAGCAGAAACCGGAGAGCGATCAGATTATAGATTCCCAAGCTCTCTAGCCCTGTTTTCATAAACAAATAGGACGATCCCCAAAACGCCATAACCATAACCAGGATTAAGTCCGCTTTTTGCCGACTCATATGCTCATCTCTTCCGTTTGTTATTAACTCCGGAGTTTAGTATACATTTTGTTTTTGCATTAATAAAATGAATGTTTATAATTAAAGTAATGAATTTTATTCATGGAGGTGGAACAGCTGATGAGTCTGGTACAGTATGAGATTTTCATTAAGGTTGTGGAGTTGAAAAGTTTTACTAAAGCTGCGGATCAGCTTGGTTTGACTCAATCTGCGGTCAGCCACGCAATCACGGGTCTTGAGACGGAATTCGGGTTTCAGCTGATCAGCAGGAGCCGATCAGGGATGACCCTGACCCGTGAAGGGGCTCAGCTCCTCCCGTCTATACGAAGTGTCCTTCAGGATAATGAGAAACTGCATCAGGAAGCTTCGGCTATTCTTGGCGTGACGGCGGGGACACTCTGTGTTGGTGTATTCACAAGTGTTTCCCGGCACCTGTTGCCGCAAATCATCCAGACGATGGACAATCTTTATCCTCAGGTAAAAATCCGGCTGACGGAAGGAAATTATGAGGAGATTGAAGAACAGACGATCAGCGGCAAACTGGATTGTGGCTTTGTTAATAAATTTCATTCAGATCAGCTGAAAGTCACTCCGCTTCTCAAGGACCGAATTCTTTGCATCGTGTCTCCGGAAAGCGCCTTGTATGATCAACTCGCGATCTCCTTTGACCAGATTGAACAGGTACCGTTTATTATGCCGGCATTCGGCGGTTATCATGAAGTCAAACGGATTCTCGCTGAGAACCATGTTCACCCCAATGTCCGCTTTGAACTGATGGAGGAAAATGCAATTCTGGCGATGGTTGCCCATCATCTCGGTATCAGTATCCTCCCTGAGTTAGTCCTTCCCGAAGACATTGCGCCGCTGAAAGCCATCCCGCTCGAAACGGACAGCTACCGAACCATCGGCCTTGCCACCGGTTTCCATCCGTCACCTGCCGCGAAACAGTTTGTCGCTGTAACGAAGCAGGTGATCGGACTGGATGCGGATCTCGCTTGATGGATGTGGAGCAACAAGAACATATATCAGAACTCAGACAGATTTATCGGAACTCAGCAAAATATATCAGAACTCAAACGATTTTTTCGGAACTCAGTAAAATATATCAGAACTCAAGCGATTTTATCGGAACTCAGAAGTTTCCGGTTCGCCTTTCGCAAGGTCTTCCGCTGTGCCCTTAGCGGATAGCTTAAGCCTCTTAACGGATCGTAAACCACAGGTCCATTTCTTTATTTTCCTAGTCAATGATCCGTCGGGTAACGGGATTTCTTTTTGGGGTGCAAAAAATTAACCACACTGTGTTTCACGCGTTTATTTTTAGCGTATATCCATGATAACGAATGTAAATTTGATTGTGATTTGAATGTCATTCATTTAATCGCCAGATGAATTGAATAAAATACATATGTACCATGAACAGATGAACGATTGTATCATTCTTCATCTCGTAGGGATTAATAACCTTAGAGGTGATTTAATGCATGCTTTGATCCCCATAGTGATCGCTCTTTCATTATTGCTATCACATAGTGATTCTGTATTAGCTGATGAGAAGCAACAGCCCTTACAAGATCAAATAATGTCATTTATGTATGGCTTGGAAACGAACGATCCAAAACAAGCAGTTGATTTGTGGATTTTAGGTATCAATAATCGAAGTGGTGCTGTCCAATATGCCATGTTATCGCCGCTATTACAAGAAGAAACTAAAAAACAATTTGAACAATTGAGGTGGACTACGGGACAGTCAAGCCCATGGGTGGATGATCTCCAAGTAGTAAAAACAGCCAAGATTAGTGATACAAAAATTCAATTTACATTAGAATATAACTTACAAAGTTCATATAGAAACTTCGGGAAGTACAAAAAAGTAATAACTGTAGAACGAAGTACAGAAGAAGAAATGAACTGGTTTATTACTGAAATTGAAAGTCAATACAATCAATGGGAAGCTTTTACCCCAGCCGAGACAACAATAAAATGATTTTTCTAGAAAAATCCATTTGTAGCTGATCAAATGGTGCTACTATAAAACGCTGTTGAAAACTCGTCAACAGCGTTTTTAATGTGACATCACTTGCGTGCACCTCAAAATGGAACTCTTTACACATGCGGAAGAACTCTGAATGTACTGCAGGCTGACTGATCAGTTATTTTTCAGGCCTTAAGAAATGCCACAACAACAAGTGCCCAGCTGATTAAAAACGCGATGCCACCGAACGGCGTAATAATCCCCAGAAGGTTGATTCTACTGATACTCAGCGCATAGAGGCTTCCGGAAAAAAGGACGATACCGGCGATCATCAGCAGACCCGCCCATTGAAGGAGTCCGGCTGAGCCCCGGAATGCGGTCAAAGCAAGAATGCCAATGAGAATCAGCCCAAGACTGTGGACCATCTGATACTGAACGCCGGTCTCGAAAATAGATAGGTAATGGGCACCCAACCGTTCTTTTAGTACATGTGCACCAAACGCGCCAAACGCCACCGATAAAAAGGCAAGAATTGCGCCAATAGTCATTATAAGTTTCACGTGATCAGCCCCTCCAGGGATCAACTCAAGTCAGATCCCTTTTTCTCCGTTTATTTTAACATTTTTATGATTCGAAACCAGTTTGGGCGCATTGCTCTCGAATAAATTTTCTAGGAAAGTCCATGAGTACCGCTTTTGCCCACTTTCGAGCAGTGGTATAATTTGTGAAAATTAATCGAGTTATGCCGCTTTTTCTAAACCACCCTGCACTAAAGTACAGGGATTTCTTTTGCGACTAAAAGTCGCAGTTCCGGCTAAAGCCGGTTAAAAATATCATGCTTAAGCATGCTCAAGGTTTCGAGTGAAACTCAATCTTTTACTATCTTGAAAGTTTCATCATCTCTACCATTGTCTTGATTTTCGATATATTGCTTAATCGTCTCTTCTGTTACTGTCCCAACGGTTCGACAGAAATATCCGGATGCCCATAAATGTTGCCCCCAGTACCTCTGTCTCAATTCCTTAAATTCTTCTTGTAACATTTTTGAAGAACGCCCTTTAAGATATTGAAGCAGTTTGCTCGGTGCAATATTAGGCGGACAAGACACCAATAGATGCACGTGTTCTTTCCCTATACTTCCTCGAACAATTTTAATGTTTCTTGCTTCGCACCCCTGCCGTATAAGTTCTCTTAACCGCTCTGCTACTTTCCCATGCAGAATTTTATAGCGATATTTAGTTGTCCACACAATGTGATACTGTATATCATAAACTGTGTGGCTTCCATAGTGGATATAACCCATTTTTCTCACCTGGATTTATTATAGCAGACCTTTCAGAGGCCACTGAAGTGCCATCGAGTCCTGAAAGGATCTACTGGCTGAAAGCCAGTGGGTTTGGACCAAGAGTTCGTTGACTAAAATGAATGTTTTAAGGAGATCGACTGATCTCCTTAAAAAACTCAGAGGTGTTTTGTAATGTCCCCTTTTCTTCAGATTGCCGGACTGATCGGTCTGGTCATTCTGACTATTCTTGTCGTTGGAACGATTTTTTATTTTTATTACCGGCATGTTCTGCAGAGCAAGCAGAAAAAAATCAGCGAACTCAAAAATAATGTGAACCAGGATCAGAATATTATCGCGGTGCTAAAAGAACGGCGTAAATTCAGAAGAGTGCCGCTAAATCATGAAAAATGCACCATTAAAGTGATCGATTTTAAAGAGGAAAATCTTCAGGCACTGAATAACAAGACGCTCGATGGCGAGGTCATGGATATCAGCGTCGGTGGTTTGAAGTTTACCTGTGATATTGACTTCCCGATCAGGAACCGCGTCCATGTTGAAGTGATTTTCGAGTCGCACAATTTCTCGTTCGACCTAAGCGGCAACGTCCTCCGTAAAGAAGAGAAGAGCGGCGATACACATGTCCATTATGGTGTCCAGTTCAAAGATTTGAGTGCCGCCGATGAGACTCAGATTCAATCCTTGATCAATGCGATTGACTTGGAAGAGAGAAGAACCGCGTTCAATAAATCACTGACCTGAAAAACCGCCGGGCATAAGCTCCGGCGGTTTATTCTTTGCCAATGATCAGTCCTGCTGATATTTTTTGTAAATCGCCTGTGTGCCGCTGTTTTCTTCCCCGGCATCCGCAAGTTCCTCGTATATTTTCTTGGACAATGCGAGGCCGGGAGTTTCCAGGCCCATGGTTTTGGCCGACTCAAGTGCAATCCGTTCATCCTTGATCAGATGCTTGATATAGAACCCCGGCTCGAAGTCCCCTTTAAGCATGCGCCGGCCGAGATTGGAGAGCGACCAGCTGCCGGCCGCGCCGGTTTCGATGCTCTCCATTACCTTGTCGGTGTCAAGGCCCGCGTGTTTCGCATAAGCCAGTGCTTCAGCAACACCGATCATATTGGAAGCGATCGCGATCTGATTCGCCATTTTTGTGTGCTGGCCGGATCCTGCCTTACCCTGATAGACAATTTTCTGACCCATTGCCTGAAAAACCGGCGCAAGCGCTTCGGCGTCCTCTTTTTTCCCGCCGATCATGATTGACAGTGTGCCGTTCTCAGCGCCAGTGTCACCGCCTGACACCGGCGCATCGAGTGCGTGAAGCCCCTTCTCTTCCGCGGCAGCGCTGATTTTTTCCGCGAGCTGAGGTGAGGATGTGGTCATATCAACCAGATAAGCGTCTTTTGGCGCATGGTCCAGAATCCCATTGTCAAAATAAACAGATTCAACATCTTTCGGGTAGCCGACCATCGTAATGATAACGTGCGCGCCTTCAGCGGCCGCCGCCGGTGTTTCCTTCCATGCGGCGCCTTCAGCCACCAATTCATCCGCCTTGCTTTTCGTCCGGTTATAGACCTGAAGCTTATAGCCCGCCTTCATCAGATTGCGGATCATGCCCCGCCCCATAACACCCGTTCCGATAAAACCGATTACTTTTTCTGCCATGACTATCACTCGCCTTCCAGCCTGTTCGGTTTTCTTTCCACTACAAACATAGCACGAAAAGCGGAGGAATTCACGCGATACGCGGCTGGTCAGACTTTGCGGATCTGTAGGTAATGGGTAAACACCCAGGGGTACTGGGGCATCGCGAAGTTCAGCTGCCATGTTCCGATACCGCCGAGCCTCTCGTTGTAAACAATCCGCGTTTTGGCGAACAGGCTGCGCGTATCCTCAAACCAAACCACATGGTTCCGACCGCTGTCATCCGTATAGTAAAAATACGCCGCCTGATCCGCTTCCGAAAAATAAATCGGCACCTGTTCACTCATTGCCAGATTCACCGCCGCCTGATTGGTGATCGCCCGCCCGGGAGTCTGGCTCGAGTACGGGATAACCCAGTCATAGCCGTAAAAAGGTGTGCCCATAATTATTTTATTTCGATCCATCAGGCCCGCAGCATAACGAACCGTCGCCATGACATCGGCAATCGGAGCGGTCGCGCCCGGCTCACTGCCCGCGTGATGCCAGTCGTAAGCCATGATAAAAAATTGATCGACCACGTCACCTATAGCAGCATAATCATAGCCGCGTACCCACGGCACGGTGTCGTTCGTTTTCGCTGGCACAGCGATACTGAGATTCAGTCCGGCCGGTTCAGCCCGATCCTTCAGAGCTTGCAGGAAAGAAACAAAGGCATCGCGGTCGGATGCCAGCACGCCCTCAAAATCAATGTTGACGCCACCGTAGCCCCGGGAAGTTGCCCGGCTGATGATGTTGTCGATCAGAACCGCCTGGACATCCGGCGTATTCAGCACGCGCTGCACCAGAGCGGAGTTGAATCCGGACTCGGTTAGATTGGTCACGGTCAATACCGGTGTCACGCGACCCCTCCAGGCGGCCAGAACGCCCGCATTGTCGTCCATCGGGCTCAGGTCGCCGTTCCAGTTAAAATGTGTTTCAAATAAAGCAATATAGGATAAGTAAGGCGCATTGTCCGAGATAGCCGCCTGATCAACCGCCGGCGTTCTCAGCTGCGTATAGCTGAAATGCGTCGCAATCCGTCGTTCGATCGACGGCAGATTCAGCCGCATGCCCGGCTGCAGGCTTTCCGGTTTGATCCCCGGATTCGCCTGCATCAACGCGTTCAGCGGCACATGTGCCGCCCGCGAAATGGTCCAGAAACTGTCTCCGGCCTGCACGGTATAGATGCTGCCTGGCACAAGCAGCGCCTGCCCGACGACTATATTCGTCGCCGCCAGTCCGTTCACCGATCTCAATGTATCAACAGGGACGTCGAATTTTCGGCTGACGCCAAACAAAGAATCCCCCGATTTTACAACATAAACAAACATAGTCCCACCCCCTCCGCCTCTTCTTCAGGGCGCACGCTTTTCGCCTGTCAAAATAGGCCTCTCACGCCATCCTATTCCCCTTATGGGCAATGGGTGCCAGAGCATCGGCTATCCTTTGAAATTTCATGAAAATCGTGGATAAATTTTGAAAGCTGCGCCGAATTTCAGGAGTTCAACCGAATGGAGTAAAAGTTCAACCGAAATCAATGAAAGTTCTTCCTAATTCATGATAAGACCTAAGACCCGGTCGCGCTTTTGCCAGCCGGGCATAAAATGATTAAAATCAATTTATATGCGCAAGGCCGGACGGTGTTTTTTTGAGTTATCATTGTCCGGCGCTGAAAAATTGGGGGCTGCATGATGACTGACTTCAATCCTTCCAGGCTGCTTCAATCGATGCCTGGAAATTATTTTGCCGATGTGGATCGGCGGATCGATAAAATTGTGAAGAGCGGCATTGACCTGATCCATCTGGAAAAAGGGAGCCCGGACCAGCCGACACCGGGCCCGATTGTCCGCGCGCTCGACCACGCGTCACGGCTGCCGGAAAATCAGGGGTATCCTCCGTACGGCGGAAAGCAGAATTTAAAAGATGCCATTGCCGAATTTTATCGGCGTGAGTACGGTGTGATTCTCGATCCGGAAACAGAGATCACCGTTTTTGCAGGCGCCACTGTAGCGATCGCCGCCCTTCCGCAGGCGCTGCTCAATCCCGGTGATGTGATGATTACAACCGATCCCGGTTATCCAATGTATTTTATCTGTCCGTCACTTGCTTACGCCAAAGTTTACGGTATGCCGGTGCGTGCTGAAGACGATTTTCTGCCTGATTACCGGACGATTCCCCCTGAAGTTCTTAACCGTTCAAAGCTGCTGATGCTGAATTATCCGAATAACCCGACCGGGGCAGTTGCCACAGAAAAGTTTTTTGCGGATACTGTTGATTTCGCGCGTGCCCATCAGCTACCTGTGGTGCATGATTTCGCCTACGCGGCTTTCGGGTTCGACGGCGAGCGCCCGCGGAGTTTTCTCCAGACACCGGGTGCCAAGGAACAGGGCATCGAGGTCTCTACTTTTTCCAAAACATACAATATGGCCGGTTGGCGGCTGGGTTTTGCCGCCGGAAATGCGTCCCTTATTCAAACACTCAGCAAGTTTCACGACATTGCCCACAGCGATGTTTTCGGAGCGGTTCAGGACGCGGGTGCTGCCGCCCTGATCGGGTCGCAGGAATCCGTGCGAAATCTGTGCGCGCTTTATGAAAGAAGAAGGGACGTCCTGGTCGGAAGCCTGCGCGCGATCGGCTGGGATGTAGCCTCTCCAAAAGGATCGTTCTTCGGCTGGTTCAAAGTGCCGAAGGGCTATACTTCCGAGACTTTCGTTAACGCGCTCCTTGAACGGGCGCATGTCGCCATGGCGCCGGGTGTCGGATTCGGCCGGAACGGAAACGAATACGTGCGCGCCGGACTGCTTGAACCTGAAAATCGTCTTCGCGAGGCATCGGAGCGAATCAAATTATCCGGTGTGCTTCAGACGTTGCATGTGTAAAAAATAGCGTGGTATGAAAAAAGGAAAAGTATTCTTTTTTCGTATGACGGTGAATATGTTTGGCTTAGGAGAGGACATCACATGTCCTCGATTTTTATATAGATTTCTTCCGTACTAATAAAACGAGTTCGTTGGGCAGTCCATCATGATCATTGGAAGCTTTTTCACTTTATAATTGGCGAGAGGTGGATGATTAATGAGCTGGTACATTGACGCGCTTAAGAAGTACGTGGTTTTTGAAGGGAGATCCAGGCGTAAGGCCTACTGGATGTTCGCACTATTCAATTTTATTTTTTATGCAATCGCTGCACTTATTGATGCCCTGATCCATACGAGAATTCTGAGCTTTCTTTACGATCTGGCTGTTTTATTGCCGGGCCTTGCCATACTGGCCCGAAGGCTGCATGATACAAACCGCAGCGCCTGGTGGATCCTCATCGGCCTCATTCCTGTGATCGGCGCCATTATTCTTCTTATCTATACTCTTCTGCCTAGCCAGGACGGGGAAAACAAGTATGGCCCGAAGCCGGATTTATCTTAAAACACTTTTAATTTAATCGAGCAAAAAGGTCCCTCTCATGTGCATATGAGAGGGACCTTTTCGTTACAGAATTTTATAACCGATCAGCAAAATCAGAATCAAGTCAATCGCCGCGAAAACAAGGATCAGCGACACTGATTTTTGTTTCTGCCGCCTGCCGAGCGCCATTTCCATCAGGCCGATCAGTAGGATGGCGAGCACGCCCTTGATATCATAAAGTGCTGGAAAATGATGCAAAGTCAGCATCCAGACTCCGGTGACGATCATCACCAGATAGGCAAGCCGCAGGATCATGCTCCAGATTTTTTGCCGGTAAAAGATCAGACTGATGATAAACAGCAAAATCATGATTCCCCAGACGCTGCTGTGAATTTGAAAAAGTATGTGTCCCATACAGGTTCCTCCTGTCTCTGCTCCAAAGTGCCGGGCATTCCTTCATGTCCAGGCTCCGTCCTTTCATTGTACCATGAAACCCTATTTATCCGAGTCAAACGGGCTCAGCTTTTTACTCTGAAAAGCCGAGCCTCATCAAGCATTTTTACAAATTCATCGGCGAAAAGGTCAGCATCGCCCGGCCAGCGCGCCGTCAGCAGTTTACCGTCTCGCACAAAAAAAGGTTTCGTCGGAAGCGGCCCGGTCTGGTAATTGGCTCTGTCTCGCATAGTGCCTGACACTTCGTCCTGAACGTATTCAGGATAGGTGCGATAATAACTGCCGCGCGCCCATGCGGTGAGGTAATAAGCGGTGCGCTCCAGCAACTTCGTCAGGCTGGTCATCGTCTTATTGTAGATAATCGAGCGCCCGGTTTCCGGATCAATCGTGCGGGCCAGAACAATCGTGCCGTGGCAGATTGCCGCAATCGGTTTTTTGGAATTCCAGAATTCAAGTACCGTTTTCTGAAGCGCCGTGCTCTCCAAATAGGTTTTCATTCCCGGGGCGTGGCCGCCCGGAAGCAGCAGGCCATCGTAGTCAGCAGCAGAAACGGTCTCATAAACGATTGGATTCAGAAAAGAGGAATCTTTCCCCAGCTGCGAATGATAGCTTTCCACAATCTCTTTCTTCGCGCCCAACCGGCCAAACAGGACACCCTTGAGCAGGAGCGGATCCGTATAGCCGCGTTTCCCGTCTGGCGTGGCAAAAATCGGTTGATATCCCGCCGCACGCAGGCGGAGCCATGGTGTCACCACTTCAGTCGGATCGAAGTCACGTGAAGGAATCGGAATGAGTACCTTTTTTCCCATTGAATGTTCGCCTCTTAAGAGTCAGAGTGAGATTGCGAAAATCTGATAGTCGATCACATTCGGCCATTACCCTTGTAAGCTAAAATTATAGCATAAGGCTCAAAAGAGGTGCATTCTAAAGATTCAGTTTCTTTTCAAGAACTTCAGACAGGATTTCAGTGCATTTTTACATTCTTCCGGCGACTCTTCGGGCGCCCGCTTTCTGCGGAAGATCCGCGTGCCGATCCTGTAGGAGTCTCGGCGCTGCTCTTCTTCTTTGGCAGGTAGTCTGGGCCCAGTTTTCTGTGTTCTTCCTTTACTTTAAACATCGAAAGATAATCCTTAAAATAAGGTGAACGAGTGCCATGATGGCTTTTCTCGTTCTTCGTCGCTTAACCAGTCGATAATAATATGCAGATCGCCGCGTTTTTTTGCTTCAAGAGGCCGCCCAACTTACTTGGCAAAGGGTGGATTTCAATGACTTATTGCCTCGTATTGATCGGGCCGATTTTTTTACCTACACTTTCATTGTTTCCAGGGCTGAGTCCACCCCAGGAAGCAAGATACTTACTCAGTTTGATATCATTAATTGTCATTCGTTGAGTGATCCATAACTGCTTAACAATTATTCTAAGCACATAACTGTCAGCAAAATTATTCGATCTAAATTTGCGCACACAAAAATGGGCCCTCAACGGCTGATAAAAAATCTTATAGACGATCTCATCGATCATATAAAAACCAATGATCCGAAAATTAAACAAATCCATTGATGCAAATCGATATTAACGAACAAACACATCATTCAGAATCAAAATAAATGCTTGACACATTCATTATCCTTGTATCTTTTGCATTGCTGTTCAGAAAATGATAAATTTATAAGTGCTTTGAAGCTAGATTTGACAATATATTGCGTGGTTTACGACCATGCATCATTGAAAAAAACTATCTCTTTGAAAACTCCTCATACATTTACAGAATTTTTTTAAATTCTTTTGCAAGCCGAACATGACCAATTGGAATAACTCTTTTTGGAGGTGAGTCAAAAAATGAAAAAAATTCTGGTGATAACGATAGGGATCTTGATTGTGGTTGGAGGATTGTTTATTTTCCTTGATCATAATGATAATCCAAGTGAAGGATCTAGCAGCAGACAAACGGAGACCCATTCCTCTACAAAAACATCTCATGTAGCATCTTCGTCAAGTAGTAGTAGTACAGCAACGGAGGATTCGAACCAATCAGTAACGAACAGCACAACAAGCAGCGCATCGGAATCAGCAAATTCCGCCACTGCATCGTCGAGTCCGATTATGACTCAGTCAGGTGAGTCATCGATAAGTCATTCAGCGGCGTCCGAAAGTTCGAATGCGACAAGTCAAAAAACAAGTGCGAGTCAAGCTGCCAATAAACCAACAGGGGCCTGGGTTACGAAATTTGAAGAAAACTTATACAAAGGTTATCACGCAACACCCAGTCGTTATAAATATATCGGTAATGGTCTTTGGGAAGTCTGGGTAAAAGAATACGATACGGGTCAAAATCCTTACGTAACTGTTAATCAATATACCGGTAATTTTCACGGATAATGGCTTGCTACATAAACGTTTTAAAAAATTAATGATTACCATACTTAAAGCTTTCACCCCTTGGGTGAAAGCTTTAGATTAGTCTGAAAGCTATTTTGATCTTTTTTTATCTTTGGACTACTGTTTAATGCTTTGATTTTTTTGGTGTCAGACAACCAATACCTGACCAGCATATATTTTATCAGGGTTAGCAACATTATTCCATGATTGGAGTTTGGAAACAGTGACACCAAATTTTTCTGCAATGCCGCTCAGTGTATCTCCCGATTTAACTGTGTAGGTCTGCGAACCTCCACCACCGGATCCTGAAGTATAAATGGAAAGGACCTCCCCAGCATAGATCTTGTTGGCATCGGTGATTCCGTTCCATGACTGAAGCTGTGAGACAGATACGCCAAACTTTACAGCAATCCCGCTAAGCGTGTCGCCAGATCGGATAGTATAAGAAACTTTACTACCGCCGCCACCGCCGCCAGAACTATACATCTTTAAAGTTTCCCCAGCATAAATTTTATTGGGGTCAGAAATGTTATTCCATTGTTGTATGTTGCTCACACTTACCCCAAACCGCACTGCAATGGCACTTAAGGTATCTCCTGATTTTACAGTGTATACCATTGTGCCCGTTCCCCCACCGTTTTTGTACACAATAATTTGTTGACCCGCGTATATTTTGTTTGGATCAGAAATGTTGTTCCATGATTGTAATTGTAAAACCGTGACATTAAATTCTTGTGCAATGCCACTCAACGTATCCCCGGATTTAATAACATAAATATTTGATGTCTCCGAATTATCACTTTCGCCTGGTTTAAGCTTTAATACTTGTCCAACATAGATTTTATTTGGATCAGAAATACTATTCCATGACTGCAACTGTGAAACTGTGACGCCAAACTTTAGTGCAATACCACTCAGCGTATCCCCAGATTTAACAGTATAAGTGTTAGTATCCGTAGGCTGGCTTGGCGTGGGGTCTGTTGGCGCTGAAGGCTTTCCGCCTTCAGCCAGTTGATCATACCAATACTGTGCCTGATCTCCTCGCTGGGGCTGATCGGGATTGCTTCTGTTTTTATATAATACTCATTATTTATTCGTTCAACAATTACTTTTCTCCCTTGTTGCCATTTATCGTTTTTTAGAAATATGGTCACAAGGCTCATCGAATTTGAGTTAATATCTTGGACAATTTCGTCTTTTGAAAAGAGTATTTTCTCTATACTTACTTTGTTTCCTTCATCCTTTGATGCTCGTACCTCCTCTATGTGATGGATTTGGATCCTTGGCATAATGTACTTCTCTAATTAAGTAATCTGCCCATTTGTCCACGATTTTGCTTCCCTCTTTTATTCTATTATGCTCTAAAAATGTTCTAATACTAAGAGTTCTGTCACGGTCAGGCACTAAAAAAACATCCAAAAGCAGCCCAGACGGAACTAGCGGATCTTTTAAAAGTAAAGTGCGAAAAAAATCGAGGCATTCAGCCTCGATTTTTTGGTCTAAGTTTATTTTGTCGGATCTTGGTACCGAGAAATATCACACTTCTCAAGCGGGATCAGCTTCGCTTTCATCTTCCACTTGGCGATCAGCCAGATGGCGAGGAAAATCGGAATGCCGATATAAGCAGCAATGATCCCTCCCCAGTCGATTTGTCCGCCTGAAAAGGCGCCAAAGCTCTGTCCAATGACCACGATCATGCAGACGGCAAAAGCGAAAAGCGGGCCGAACGGAAACCACTTCGCCCGGTACGGCAGGTCTTCCAAACGTCCTCCCTGGGCGACATAAGCGCGACGGAAACGCCAGTGGCTGACCGCAATACCCAGCCAAGCGATAAATCCGCACATGCCTGACGCACTCAGCAGCCAGTTATAGACCAGACCGTCGCCAAAACCCGATGCCAGAAAGGCGAGCAGGCCGAACGCCGCCGTTACGATCAATGACCAGATCGGAATCCCATGTCCGGTCACATAGCCAAGGAATTTCGGCGCTTTCCCCTTCTTCGCCAAGGCGTACAGAATTCGGGTTGACGCGTAGAGCCCCGAATTTCCCGCTGACAGAACGGCCGTCAGAATCACCGCGTTCATCACCGACGCCGCGACCGCAAGCCCCGCTTTCTGAAAAACAAGCGTGAACGGGCTAACCATAATGGTATCCGTCACTGATAAATTGTGGTTCGTATAAGGAATGATCATCGCAATGATGAATATTGCAAGAATGTAGAACAACAGGATTCGCCAGAAAATTGTGTGCATCGCTTTCGGCACATTTTTCTCCGGATTTTCACTTTCACCGGCGCTGACACCGAGAAGTTCCGTTCCCTGGAATGAATAACCCGCGGCAAGGAATACGCCGAATGCGGCAAGAAAACCGCCGTGGAACGGCGCATCACCCAAAGTAAAATTGGCCAAACCGGGCACGCCTCCGCCCATGATCCGGAAAATCATCAGCAGTCCGACGATAATAAAAATAATCACCGTCGCCACTTTGATAAAGGCAAACCAGTATTCCGACTCACCATAGCCTTTGACGGTCAGTGCGTTCAGCAGAAAAATAATAATCAGAAACAGGCCGCTCCACAGAAACGATGGCGTGCTCGGAAACCAGAACTTCATGATCAGTGTGGCGGCCGACAGTTCGCTGGCGATCGTGACCGCCCAGTTGTACCAGTAATTCCAGCCAAGTGCGAAGCCAAAAGACGGATCGACAAAACGCGTCGCGTAGGTGCTGAACGAACCGCTTGTCGGCATATAGGCCGCCAGTTCCCCAAGGCTTGTCATCAGGAAGAAAACCATCACTCCTGTGAGGCCATAGGCAAGGAGAGCACCGCCCGGTCCAGCCGAATAAATCGCGTTGCCGCTGGCCAGAAACAAACCTGTTCCGATCGCCCCGCCAAGAGCGATCATCGTCAGGTGACGGGATTTCAGACCCCTTTTTAATTTGTGCGACCTTTCTGTTGCTTTTTGTTGCATTTTTCTCTCCCTCTCTTTTTTTCGGGAGACATGCGAGGTGAAGACAGACCCAAATGAAAAGTCCGCCGAACGCTCTATTGAGCCATCCGGCGGACAGAAATTTTTTATCAGACAGTCATCAGAATCAACTGAATCACTAAGCCTACCGTTCTCCACCCATGTCATCCACCGATAGCACATCACATGCTTTCACATGTGACAGTCCCGCCCCTGTTCGGCGACGGTCCCAGCCCGCCCGGCCAGAGAGCCGGACAAACTTCGGCGGCATTTCCTTTTGCGCACAGTCACAGGCTTCCCCAAGCCTCGGGCGCGCTCGTCATAAATGCCGCAACCTCTACCCCCTCTGTCATGTGAGGAGATCCAGATTAAAATACCAACAGGCTCCATTTTACTTGCTACTGAAAAGTTTTTCAACAAATAGCCGAAATCAGCCTTCCTCGGACGTGGCCGCAGCCTCATAAGCGGCAATGGCCTCCATAAAAGCGAGACCGTACTTTTCCAGTTTCTGCTGGCCGACGCCCTTGATCATCAGAAAATCACGATCGGTCGAAGGCAACCTGGCGCTCATCTCACGGAGCGACTGATCGGAGAAGATGATATACGGCGGGACGTATTCTTTCTGGGCCAGTTCCTTGCGCACTTGTTTCAGCCGCTCGAACAGTTCGCTGTGAACCTCGAGTTGCACCGCGTGCACGGCACCTTTTTTAAATACCCGCTCTTCACCTTTCAGCACAGCAACAGCGCGTGTCGCAAGAGCCAATGTAGGATAAGCCCCACCACGCAACTCCAGGTACTGCTCTCCGGTCAGAAAATCGATGAAATCGGCGATCTGTTTCTGGGTCTGATCCTTCATGAGGCCGTAAGTCGGCAATCGGTCGAGTCTGAAACTAAGGATCTTTTGGTCGGATGCCCCGGCAAGTACCTTAGCCACCATTAATTTTCCATATCGTTCACGCATTCTTTTGACGCATGACAACACTTTTTGGGCCGCGACGGTGACGTCAGACTTTTCACGCGTGTCCAGACAATTACCGCAGTGATGGCACGGTTCCGGATCCTCTTCTCCGAAATAGCGGAGAATGTAGCCCTGAAGACAGGATTCGGTGTGGCAATAGCCGATCATCTGATCCAGCTTGTGATACTCTTCTTTTTTCAGTGCCTCATCCATGTCGGACTGGTCGATGAAAAATTTCTGAAGTCGGATATCTTGTGGCGAAAAAAGCAGGATGCAGTCGCTTTTTTCACCGTCACGTCCGGCACGACCTGCCTCCTGATAATACGCCTCAATATTGCGAGGCAGGCTGTAGTGAATTACAAACCGTACATTGGATTTGTTAATGCCCATGCCGAACGCGTTCGTTGCGACCAGAACTGACACATCATCATATATAAAACGTTCCTGGTTGTCCACCCGCTCTTTTTCCGAAAGACCGGCGTGGTACTTTCCCGCGGAAAATCCGGCTTTGGCCAGTTGGCTGCAGAGCCGGTCCACATCTTTGCGCGTCGCGGCATAAATGATTCCGGGCTGATCCCGGTTTTTTCTCAGATAATCGGTTAGAAAGGCATCCGGATTCTGCCCGCGGATGACCTGAAAAAAGAGATTGTCGCGCGCGAAGCCTGTGGCAATGACCTGATTCTGCGGAATCTGCAGCAGGCGGCAGATATCGGCCGTGACCCGCGGGGTTGCCGTCGCGGTCAGTGCGGCAACCACCGGCCTTTTAGGAAAATGCGCCAGCATTGCTTCTATTTTTCGGTAGCTCGGGCGGAAATCGTGCCCCCACTGGGAGATACAGTGCGCCTCGTCCACAGCGACCAAAGAAACGTCCATCCGCTGCAGCGCCTGCAGAAAATCAGGCAGCTCCAAGCGTTCCGGCGCGATGTAAACCAGTTTGTATTTTCCGGAGGCCGCGGCGGCGAGCCGGTTCCTCCCCTCATTGAACGAAAGCGAACTATTAATAAACGTGGCCGCGATGCCGACATCCGCCAGCGCGTCGACCTGATCTTTCATCAGCGAAATCAGCGGGGAAATTACGAGTGTCGTCCCAGGGAGAAGCAGAGCCGGGATCTGATAGCAGATAGACTTGCCTCCGCCCGTCGGCATAATTCCGACCGTATCTCGACCCGCCAGCAGATTCGAAATAATTTCGTCCTGCCCCTTCCGAAAACCGTCATAACCAAAATATTGCTTCAGCACTTTAAGTGCCTCATCCTGCATGATCCGAACCACCTTTACCCGATTGCGAGAGTGCTAGTTTTATTCTAACACATTACTTTTTTCCGAATAGAGGCAGTGTAAAGTCGGAGAAATCTCATTTTGTCTGTCGAATATCAGCCGGCAGCAAAAATTCAATCGCCGCCTGTTCCCTGACATCCGCCTTCAATACGTTTTTCATCATCCGCAGTGCGAAGTCGTTGTCTTCTTTTACGTTCGAAGCGCAGCAATCCGCGGGAACAAACAGTTTATAATCGCGCATGTAGGCGTCATTCGCAGTGAACAAGACGCAGATATTGCCGGCCACGCCGGTAAGGATCAGTGTCCGGATGCCAAGCTCAGTCAGCAGCGCCTGAAGCGGGGTCGCAAAAAAGCCGGAGTGCTTGGGCTTGATGACAAAATAATCACCGTTTCCGGGCAAAATCGGCCGGATGATCCCTCCGGCCGGGCCGTCAAGTGCCCGCTGCACGATGTACTCTTTCTCGGACTGCCACCGGCCTTCATTATCATTGACATAAATAACAGCAAGACCGGCTTCTTTCACCCTGAGGCGTAACTCGGCCAGAGGCTGGGCAATTTTTTTCATCCCCTCTAATAAAAGCGGTCCTTTGCCGAAGCTGAGCGGGTTCATCATGTCAATGATCAGCAGCGCGACGCGGCCTACAGGTTTTTCCGACTGTTTCAAAGTGTGCAGCCTCCTCCCAATTTTTCCACATTATGCCCTTCAGGGTGCCGGGTCATTCGGAAGATTGGCGGTTATTCACCCGAACGAACGGCATATTTTTTCATATGCTGAAGTAGATTGGCAATGGAAAGGAGGAATCATTATGGATGATCAGGACCCCCGTGAACTGCGCCCGATCAGACGCAATCCGATGCAGGATCTCGACTCTTTTTTTCAGCAGGATCCATTCCGTGGTATTCTGAAATCAATTGATGACTTTTTTGAAAATCATTCATTGTTTTCAGGAGGATTCCGGACCCGTTTCTATGAGACGAAGGACGAGTGGGTTGTTGAAGCCGAGCTTCCCGGCGCAAAGCGTGAAAATATCCACATCGAACTGCTGGGTGACCGTGTCCGGATCGCGGTTGAAAATGATGTGGAAATTGAAACCGAGCACAAAGAAAAAGGTACCTATTCTCATGAACGGCAATTCGATCATGCCGAACGAATCATCGCGCTTCCTTATACGATCGACCGCTCCAAGACTCATGCAGCTTTTCTGAACGGTGTCCTTAAAATTCACGGTCCGAGATATCCGCAAAACGGAAACACACTGAGCATTGAGTAAAAAGATCGAGAACCTCGATCTTTTTACTTTTTTTTCACTGTGGCAGCCGCCTTCTGATGAACAAGAAAATAAATCGGAACTCGAACCGATTTATCGGAACTCAGCAAAATATATCAGAACTCAGACCATTTTATCGGAACTCAGCACATTTTTTGGGGACAATGAAGAAGCCGGATGTTTTACTCATTTGGTAAAACATCCGGCTTTATGTTATCTATTAATCCTTTCGAATGTATGCCCTACCCATTTCAAAACGCCAGCATCTCGTTCCGCTCAGGCGTCTAAACTTCTGACAAACCGCTCCAGACGATCCAGCCCTTCTTTAAGCACATCCATGGAATACGCGTAGGACAAGCGCAGATAGCCCTCACCATACGAAGAAAAGGCGCTGCCCGGAACCGCGGCGAGCCGCTCCTGATCGAGCAGTTTCAAAGCGAATTCTTCGGATGTCAGTCCGAACTTTTTAATTGATGGAAATACGTAGAACGCGCCGGATGGGCGGACAACGTCAATCCCCATGTTTTCCAGTCGGTCAATCACATAATCGAGACGTTTCTTATACTCTTGACGCATTGGCTCCGCGTCATTTTTTCCGGTGGTCAGCGCTTCGATCGCTGCATACTGGGTGATGCTCGTGATGCAGGAAATGCCGTACTGATGGATTTTGATCAACTGATCCGCGATCGGCCGGTCGGCGAGGACGTACCCCATCCGCCACCCGGTCATCGCATGCGATTTGGATAGGCCGTTAATAACCAGAGTTTTGTCCTTCATGCCTGGGCAGGCGGCGATTGAGACATGTTTCTGCCCGTAAGTCAGTTCACTGTATATCTCGTCAGAAACGGCAAAAACAGACTTGTCTCTTAGCAAGCTGGCGATCGCCTCTACCTCATTCTTCGTCAGCACGCAACCGGTCGGATTGGATGGATAAGGGATCACGACCGCTTTCGTCCGTTCCGTCAGATGCTCCGCAATCTGCGGAGCCGTCATTTTAAAATCGGTATCCCGCGTGTCCACATACACTGGAACACCACCGGCCAGAGTGATCGGCGCGGCATAGCCCGGATAAGCTGGCCCAGGGAGGATGACTTCATCGCCCGGCTCAAGAATTGTCCGGAATGTGAGGTCAATCGCTTCGCTTGCGCCGACTGTTGTAATGATTTCAGTCTCCGGATCATAATGGAGATCATATTTTTCAGCGACATAATCGGCGATCGCCTGCCGCAACTCGAGCAGCCCCGCGTTGGCTGTGTAGGCCGTATGGTTGTGGTCGATCGCCGCCTTGCCGGCATTCTTGACGTGCTGGGGTGTCGGGAAATCCGGCTGCCCAATCGTTAGCGAGACCGCCCCCGGATAATCCTTCACTTTATTGAAAAAGCGGCGGATGCCGCTGATCTGTATCGAACGGACGCTTCCGTTTACTCTGTTTTCCATGCTGTTCATCCTCCCAATCCCTCTGCTTGCTTCCATTATTGGAAAACTTGGCTGCGCACAGGCAGAGCCTAAGTTCTTCTGATACTCGATACCGACAACTTTTTATCTATATACATTCAATTTATATAGGCTATGTTTAAATTCAATGTTGATTTTCCCCCTCCTTTGAGGAGCGGAAGGCAAAACGCCTGAAGCGAAAAACAACAGACAAGTTTAACAAAGCCTTTGTATAAAATAAAAAACCTCTGCGCACACATTTATGCGCACAAAGGCTTTTAGAAACCAGGCTTACTCCGTGACCGGCTTTTTCGAGGATCCCTCTTCCTGAGATTCCAGTGCTGCGTCAACAGGTTCTGAGGCAAGCCCCGCAGCCGATATTTCAGAAGAAGGCTCTGCAGAATTTACAACTGGTTCTTCAACCGATGCCTCGAGTTCTTCCGGTTCGATAGCTGATTCTGAGGCAGGCTCTGCAGAAGATACCTTGCCCGCCTTCACTTCCTGGGTCCAGCCCAGTTTGTCCTCCACCTGGCCGGTTTGAAGACCGGTCAGGGTTTCATAAAGCTTTTGGGACAGTGGTCCAATTTCGCCATTGGCGACTTTGACAACCCGGTCTTCCCACTTCAGGAATCCGACCGGTGAAATAACAGCAGCCGTTCCAGTGCCGAACACTTCTTCGAGCTTTTGTTTCTCCGCTTTTCTGAACAGCTTTTTGACGGAGATTTTCTTTTCCTTGACCGGAACGCCCCATCCCTTCAGCAGTTCGATCACCGAGTCGCGCGTCACACCCGGAAGGATGCTGCCGTTCAGCGCCGGTGTCCAGACTTCTCCGTCCACTTTGAAAAAGATATTCATGCTTCCGACTTCTTCAATATACTTGTGTTCCACGCCGTCCAGCCAAAGCACCTGATCAAAACCGAGTTCCTCTGCTTTTGACTGAGCTTTGAGGCTAGCCGCGTAGTTTCCGCTTGTCTTGGCGAAACCGACACCGCCTCTCACCGCGCGAACAAACTCGTCTTCCACATAGATTTTGACAGGTTTGACCGATTTCCCGAAGTAGGAGCCTACAGGAGACAGAATGATAATCAGCTTGTAAGTGCCTGACGGATGGACACCGAGAAACGGTTCGGTGCCGATGATGAATGGCCGGATATACAAAGACTGGCCCGGTTGTACCGGAATCCATTCTTTTTCAACCGCCACCAGCTTCTTGATCGCTTTAATGACAAACGATTCGTCGATCGCGGGGATATTCAGCCGCGCGCAGGAGCGGTTCATTCTTTTCATGTTTTTGTCCGGGCGGAACAGAAGAATACGCCCATCTTCCGCCTTATAGGCTTTGAGCCCTTCAAACACTTCCTGACCGTAATGAAAAATGGTCGCCGCAGGATCCAGCGTGATCGGGCTGTAAGGGACAATCCGCGCATCGTACCAGCCCCTGTCTGCTGCATAGTCCATTTCAAACATGTAATCTGTAAAAAATTGGCCAAAACCGAGATGATCCGGATCGGGCTTCGCTTTTAACTGATCGGCTTTATGAAATGCGATCGGCTGTCCCATAAAATGAATCCTCCTAGCAGGCTGTCCGGAAGTCTGTCGTACGGCTCCGGACCGTCGCTCATATTTTTTATCCTTCTGTAATTATAACAATCGGTTTCGGAAACTGCTATATCCCCAGAAGACGGCCCTTGAGATTAAAAAGAAAAAAGGACAGCAGACCTCTTTCATCAGCCGCACATTCCTGTTACAATGTTCTGAGTTGACCGCGAAGGGGCGCGCGCACGCTGTACATCGGCGCTTCTTCTTTCTTTTTCTGTGGATCTTTTCGAGAGGAGGCGCTGATCACGCGCCAGTTTACTTTTATTTCCTGTGCACTCTATTTTCTGACAGGATTGACCGCCATTTCTATAGGTTCGGTCATGCCGCAACTGCTGCATTATTACCGTGTTTCCTACACTATCGGCGGTCAGCTGATTTTCATCGGGGCGATGGGCTTCCTCCTGGGCGTATTGATCACGTCATGGCTGAACAGCCATTTCCCGCCCAAGCCGCTGCTGGCTTTCGCCGCATCGGTCATCGCTGTCGCCCAATTCAACATTCTGATGCTCCCGCCGCTTCCAATAGTCATGGCGTTTTATTTTCTGAACAGCGTCGGCTCCGCATCAATTGGCATTGTCGTCGCGACTAAGTTTCTTGAAGTATTTCTCGGCAGACAGGCGGTCGCCATGAGTTATCTTGAGGTATCATTTGGTCTAGGCGCGTTTACGATGCCGATTTTGTCCAGCTTTTTTATCGCATTTAATATCTGGCGCTTTCTTTTTACTATCACGGCCATTCTCGCCGTCGTTCTGGCCTATCTGTCGACGCGGATTTCTTTTTCAAAAAAGGCGGATCAGACTTCCGCGCCTATGGACGCATCCGGAGCAGCCGATCAAAAACCGCTGTCGGCCGGCCGCAAATGGATCGTCCTCGCTCTGTTTGCGCTAGTCATCTTTTTATATGGCGGACTCGAGGGAAGCCTGAACAATTTTATGTCATCAATTTTCATAAACTATCTGAATGTTGTGGCTTACTACGCTTCGATCAGTGTCGGTATTTTCTGGGCCGCCATGGTGATCGGCCGCGCGCTGACAGGCGTAATCATCCGCAAGGTCACATATAGCAGATATCTGTTGATCAATATCTGCGGCGCGATTCTGTCCCTTGTCCTGTTCATCATTCTAAAAAACGCGCTGGTCGGCTACTTCTTTGTCGCCACACTTGGCCTGATGATGTCGGGTATCTATTCGATTACCCTGGTCTATGCCAATTATTCCATACCGAACAGTGCCCACCTCGTGACGCCGATCATCTCCGGCCTTGCCGGACTGGGCATGGCCATATTCCCGGCCTTCACCGGTTTCTCTATCGACCGTGCGGGCATGGCAGCCACGCTCTGGTACATCGTCGGCATTGCGACGTGTTACCTGGTACTTCTACTGGTCATCAATCGCGTCAGAAGCGGAAAACGGCTGAGACCCACTCATCGGATCAAATTCAGGCCTTTCCTCCCCTTACGAAATGTACGTTTTAAACAATAATCCAAAGATGCCCTTGAGGCATCTTTTTTCAGTTTCATGACCGCTCTGATTCAAGAACTCATTTCGGCCCAGACGCTTTAACGTTTCATCATCCCATTTTCCCGTGCCGCAAAGCATGTTATAATTTTGTTACTATCTGGAAAAGGAATGAGCGATCTTTTGGAAAAGAAGCATCTCGACCGCGAAGTTGTCGCCGTCTGGCGGCAGCGTTCAATTATGACAAACCTCATCTTCTGGCTGATTATTGCCACCATTTTTATCTGCGCGGCTTTCTTTGACTGGCCTGCGTTTATCCATATGGTGACTGGGGTTCTTGCCGCACTTGTTCTGCTCCATCTCATACTCTCCATCTTCATCGTTCCTCCGATTCGCTACAGGACATTTTACTACATGATACGGCAGAAAGATCTTCTGATTCAGGAAGGTGTTTTTGTGGTTAAGCAGATCGTGATTCCCCTATCGCGGGTTCAGAACGTCGAGACAGAGCAGGGGCCGCTGCTGCGCAAGCACAGACTGACATCCGTCTCTATCACGACAGCGGCCGACACGCGCCACATTCCGGCGCTGAATGAGAATGAAGCCGCCGCGCTCCGCGATCAGATTTCCGAATTGATCAAGGAGAATACCGCCCATGAGATCTGAAAAGAGGCATCTGCACTTTTTTGCCGTTTTTTCCGAAAGCATCAGCATTCTGCGCAACCTGATCCTGCCCCTTGGCGTCGGGTTTTTTGCCGGACTGCGCCATCTGTCCGATCAGTATGGATATATGCTGGCTATTCCGCTGATTATTGTCGTGTTCGGCTATTTTAAATGGCTTCGGCTGACCTATGAAATCACAGATGGGCAGTTTCATCTTCAGTCAGGTGTCCTCGTCCGCAACGACCGCTATATCCGAATACCAAGAATCCAGTCGGTGCAAGTGCAGACCAATGTGGTACTCAGGCTGTTTGGCCTTGTGAAGCTGAAGCTGGATACGGCTGACCCGGCAAACAAAGGCGATATTGTTCTTTCTGTGCTAAAACTCGAGGAAGCCAATCGGATCAAGCAGCTTCTCGGGCACATAGATGATGAACAGCCATCAGCTGAAACAAACATCGTTGTAAATCCAGACAGTCCGAAAAAAATATTCCGGCTGTCTGTTCGTGATTTTCTGACGGCAGCGGTAACTTCTTCCAGCATCGGCATCATCGGTGTCCTTTTAGCCGTTTGGTCGCAATTAGATCACCTGGTGCCGGGAAACACCTTAGGAAGTTCATTCAGTTACTTGAGCCGGCTGCAGCTTTCGGCACTCATTCCTCTAATCGTATTCGCTGTCGTCGTACTCTGGCTGATTTCCATTGCCGTCACCTTCATCCGCTGGGGAAATTTCCGGCTTATCGTTACCGAAAATCAGTGGCGGATCCATAAAGGTATTCTTGAAACCTCCGATGAAACCTATAAAACGGATCGTGTTCAGGCGATCCGCATCAAAGAGGAGCCCCTGCAGCAGCTGTTCGGGCTGTACACCGTTTATGCGGAGTGCAGCGGCAGTGTTGACAGTGAAAAGGGGGCAAAAGGTTCAGTCCTTGTTTTTCCGATTATCCGAAAGAAGGAGCTTCAGCCTTTTCTTGAAACGATTATTCCGCGGTTTGCCGGATCAATCAGCTGCGGACGCATGCCCCTGCGCGGGAACTTCTACTCCATGATCAAACTACTTCTCTTTCTGACTGTGGTTTTTGCAGGCCTCTCATGGTTTTTCAGCTGGGGAAAATGGCTCTGGCTCACTCTACCGATCGCGGCCGTCTGGTCCTTTCTCTGCTTTCATTCGTCAGGTTTCCGTCTGGAGGAAAATCGCATTGTGTTTGCCCGCCGTGCTGTTGCCAAAACAAGCATGATCACCCTGAAAAGGCACGTACAGACCCTTACCCGTGAAAACTCCCGCATCCAGCAGCGGCTCGGTCTCAGTTCCTGCAGCGTGACCATCCGCTCCTCCCATCCTCAGAGTTACACCGCGGATCAACTGGAGAGCAGTGACGCAGAAAAGCTTTTTCAATGGTTCAGAGCATAAGAAGAAGGACCTTTTCATCCTTTTGAGTGGAAAAGGTCCTTTTTTTGTGTGTTCCGTGGAGATATGAATAGCTGATTACCAGCGACATCTTGTAATTTACCAGCCGGATTCGAAATTTTACCAGCCGGATTTTGCAATTTACCAGCCGGAATCACATGTTTACCAGCCGCGGTTCAGATTTTTCCCAATTTGCGAATCAAATTGAAAAAATGAGGGCAAAAAAGAGCCCTCCTATTGCCGGATCCGGTTCATGTCTCAATCGGGTATCAACAAAAATGAGGTTTTATCAATAAACCATTTTCATCGATATAACTGGCACGCTCTTCAGGTTCCTGATACTGAGAGCCTTCCCCAATCTTCAATGCCTTCATTCGCTCTCATACTGTATGCTCTTAAAAATATATATCCCTCTGCACTTTGCGAAACAATCCCTCTTGCATCAAGTGTATCATATGATATAATACGCTTGAAACACGAAGAACATTGACCCGATTGGAGGGTTGTTTAATGGATGAACGGCAGGTTGGCTCACTCAGCTTCTCGATTGACTTCAGCCAGCCTCTATACGAACAGATCCTCACGCAAATGCGAAGTTTAATCGCCAGAGGGACGATCGGACTGGGAGAAAAAATTCCTTCCGTCAGGGAAATGGCCCACGAACTGAAGATTAACCCGAACACCGTCATGCATGCTTATCAGGAACTGGAGCGGGATGGACTGACGGAGAAAAGGCGCGGACAAGGGACGTTTGCAACGACTTCTATGATGAAGATCAAACAGTTCAAAGAACGTTTTGCCTTGGAATATGCTCAGGATTTTCTTGAAAATATGCACAGTCTCGGTTTTAATCTGAACGAGATTCACACCTATCTGACACGACTGAGTCAAGAGAAAGGACATCGAAAAAATGACTGAACCGATTATTATCGCTGAACAGATCAGTAAAAGTTACGGGCGGAAACAAGCCATTGATCATCTCTCACTGACAATCGAAAAGGGAAGCGTCACAGGTATTCTTGGTGGGAATGGTGCAGGCAAATCCACTTTTTTCCGAATGATCACCGGGCTTGTGCGGCCGGATAGCGGAAGACTCACTGTGCTTGGGGAAGAACCCGGATGGCGCACAAACAGCCAAATTGCCTATTTGCCGGACAGGGCGCGCTGGTATGGCAATTACACAGCGGAGCAAACCTTTGACTGGGGTTCAAACATTTTACCTGGCTTTGAAAAAAGCGAAGCTCTGCGGCTGGCCGAACTGATGAACCTTCCTCTTGACTTAAAAACTGAGGGCATGTCAAAGGGTCAGGAGGCGCGTCTGATGCTGATTCTTTGTATTGCCCGGAGTGTCCCGCTGATTGTTCTTGATGAACCTTTTTCCGGAATTGACGGATCCTCACGCGAACGGATCATCGAGGCTCTGATTGATGCAATCAGCGAGAAAGAACAGACTCTTCTGATCAGCACTCATGAAATATACGAAGTTGAGGGTCTGATGGATGATGTCGTCTTTCTTAAAGACGGGGCGGTCCAATTGACAGGGAACGCTGAAAAACTGCGCACAGAATACGGCTCTATTTATGATCTTTCGAAGAAAATGGGCGACTAGGAGGAAAAGACATGCAGGGAATCAATAATCAATCATTCGACGCGCTTCTCCGCCATGAAACCAGAAGGGTCAGAAAAAACGGGAAGCCGAGAATGAGCAGGCAGTGGTGGATGATTTACGCGATCTTCTTTCTTGCAGCTGCCCTGATTCTGACCACTTATTTCAGCCTCTCGTATCACATCGAGATGAAATACATCTGGAGTGTCTGCTGGGGTATTCCATGGGTCGTTTTCGGCTTTTCCATAGGCAAGATCCGGCGTGAATGGGGAAATGGAACGGTCGGCTGGTGGCTCGCTCTCCCCTATTCCAGGTGGAGACTGATTGCTGCAAAATTCCTGGCGATGATGGTCAGAGGCCTGTGCCTTGCACTGATCGCCTTTACGCTGATTATTCTGTTCGGTGCCTACGCCACACTGATCAGCAGCAGCCTGTCACTTCATGATTTCCAAATCTTTATTCTGTCCGGATGGCTGCCCATGCTGCTGGACCTTGCGGCATTCCCTTTACTTGCCGGATTGGGCTTGTTCCTCGGTGTGCTTCGCCAAAGTACATGGCGTCCGGCAGGTATCCTGTTCTGGGTGTTCTGGGGCATTCTCTGGAGCCTGTTCAGTTCAACAGGATGGTTTCAGGGTGTATACAACGGCCGGTACGATCCGCTCGCTCTTTCCGCGGCTGTCATAATCAGCTGGATTGCAGCCCTGCTTCTGCTCTTACTGTCTTCCTGGCTGCTTGATAAAAAACTTGATTTATAAAGGAGTATCTGCATGAACCCACTCTATTGGATTTTTATTGCTGCGCTTATTTTTTTCGCTATCTATCGCCGAGTCCGCCGGAATATTGGTTGGCAGCTCCTGCGGACAAAGAGAATGAAAGTAAGGATCGTTATCTTTCTAGTCATTGGCGCATTATTTCTGACCGGAGGCGCTGCCCATCCCGTCAGCCTGATCTCGGACGCAGCCGGCATTCTTGTCGGAACAGTTTTAGCCTTTTACAGTTCGAAGATCACCCGTTTTGAACAGCGGGATGAGCATTTGTACTACATGCCGAATGTCTGGATTGGCACCGCTGTCAGCCTTCTCTTCATCGGGAGACTCTTGTTCAGGATGTTCAGCTTATATTCAGACGGGGCACTGCAGGGAACATCATCGGACTCGACCCAGAGCATGAGCCAGGCGATGGGAAATTCCTGGACGGCAGGACTCCTGCTGATCATGTTCGCTTACTATACGCTCTACTATTTCATACTTTTAAGCAATCATAAAAAGTTAGAGAATTCAGTGGAACACACGGATTAAACAGGAGGCAATTATGGAAAACGTCCTCGAAATCAACCAACTTACAAAAGCATTCAGCTCAAAAACAGCCCTTGACCACGTGTCCTTTTCTATTCGCAAGGGCACCTGCTTCGGCCTTCTTGGGCCAAATGGTGCCGGAAAGTCGACGACAATGAAAATTCTGACCGGCATTCTTTCAGCAGACAGCGGCACTGTCCGCATGTTTGGAATGGACGCTGCGGCAAACCGACTGGCCGTTCAGAAACAGGTTGGCTACGTGCCGCAGGAAATCACGCTTTATGATAAATTAAGCGCGATAGATAACCTGAAATTCTTCGGCGGACTTTATGGCATTACAGGAACTCTTTTGAAGACCCGGATTGAAGCAGTGCTCCAGGAAACCGGGCTGTCAGACCGCGCCAAAGATCAGATTAAGAGTTTTTCAGGTGGGATGAAGAGACGAATCAACATTGCCTGCGCCCTGCTCCATGAGCCGAAATTGCTGATCCTGGATGAGCCGACCGTAGGCATTGACCCGCAGTCGCGCAACCATATTTTTGATATGATCCGCCATCTCAGGGACAGCGGCGTGACCGTCATCTATTCCACTCACTACATGGAAGAAGTTGAAGCCCTCTGCGATGAGATTGCCATAATCGATCAGGGAAAGGTGATCGCCCAGGGATCGCTTGAGCAATTATTCGACCGTTTTGCGCAGAAAGCCGTTTATCTGGAAACCGGGAAAAATTTTCAGCCGGAATCAATCGGAGAAGTCAAGAAGATTTATCGGAGGGGTCACGGTTGGGTGCTCGAAACCGACCACCCGCTTGCCGTCATGAAAACCCTGCTGGACCATCAAGAATCCGGCGATGAGCTTAAAGCCATTGAAATGGTGAAACCGTCCCTTGAAGATGTGTTCCTGTCACTGACAGGGACCAGTCTGAGAGACTGAGGAGGCTTAAGTATGAAAAACGTTATGATCAAAGAATTTAAACTGATGCTGAAGGAAAGAGGCAATGTATTCTTTCTGATCATCTTGCCGCTTCTTTTTATTGTCGCATTCGGATCAATCTTCAATTCAGCGGGTTCGACTTCGATTACCATACATGTCCATGACCTGGACCGCACGGCCGCATCACAGGCGTTTGTTAAGCAGATCGACCGGCTGAAAGGATTTACGGTTAAAAAGGAGAACAGTCCCTCCGTTGCTTCACAGGTGAAAAAGATTAAGGACGGCAGCCTCTCTTCCCTTATCGTGATCGATAAAGGGTTTGAGACAGGCCTTCAAAAAGGCGGAGTGCCAATCCATTTCTACCAGGACGGCGCGCAGTCCAGTTCCGCCGCACCGATCCAGGCTATCTTGCAGAATATGGCCAACCAGTACCGCGAGCAGAAACTGGCACAGACACTCAGTGCCCGCGGATTGAATCCGGCGCAGATCAAACAGACACTGGCCGCACCGATCCACATTCAGACCATCACGGAAAACGGAAAACATATTGATTTTATGTCTCAGATTGTGCCCGGCTATACCGTTATGTTTGTCTTCTTCATTATGATCTCGATGCTCCAGCGGTTCTTCAAAGAACGCGATTCCGGCATGATCGCCCGCCTTCAGGGAACGCCGCTTCGTTCGGCAGGTTATCTGGTTGGCATGTGGATTCCGCCCTTTGTTTCCGTCCTGATTCAGTGTGCCGTCCTTCTTTTCTTCGGCCGCCTTTTCTATGGGCTTCATCTAGGCAATCCGGTCGTTGTAACACTGATCGTACTTTGTCTTGCATTTTGCGGCACGGGGCTTGGCCTCGGACTCTCCATGATTGCCCGGAGCCAAAATCAGGGCATCGGGATCACTCAGCTGATCACGATGGGCGGTGCTATCGTTGCCGGATTATGGTTCCCTTCCGATATGTTGCCTTCGTTCGTTCAGAATATCGGCTATTTCACGCCGCAATACTGGGCGATGCAGGGCTTTCAGGATGTCATGATCCGCGACGCGGGCCTGAGTGCCATCTGGCTGAATCTCCTGCTTCTGCTCGTATTCGGCGTGTTCGGGCTCGCTATCGCCCTGTTCCGGTTCCGACCGTTTATCCACGACGCTGCTCACTGATATCCTCAACTTGTCTGGAGTATTATGGAAGTGGTTGGATTGAAATTAGATGAGGCAAATTCGCTTGAAAAAAACATCACGCAGCAAGGTTCTTACCCTTCCTGTGTGATGTTTTTATTGGATTCTTCATTCAGCGGAAACTTTGGCTCATCGACAGAGATCTGCCAATTAATCGGTTCCTCACCCGCAGATTCCAGATAGTGATTGGCCTGCGAAAACGGATGGCTGCCGAAGAAGCCGTAGCGTGCCGAAAAAGGGCTCGGATGCGATGATTTGATAATAAAATGGCGCTCATTTGTGATCAGTTCTTCTTTTGCCTGGGCATTTCGTCCCCAAAGTATGAAAACAATTGGTGTTTCGCGTTCGTTCAAGTCGCGGATTACCGCGTCCGTGAATTGCTCCCAGCCCATACCCTTATGCGAGTTGGCCGCACCGCGCCGTACCGACAATACAGTATTCAGCAGCAGCACACCTTGGCGCGCCCACCCAATCAGGCAGCCATGATGGGGGAATGGACAGCCGAGGTCGTCGTTCAGCTCCTTAAAAATGTTCTGAAGCGACGGAGGCTGCGGTACGCCGGGTTTCACGGAGAAACTCAGGCCGTGCGCCTGTCCCGGTTCATGGTAAGGATCCTGGCCGAGAATGACCACTTTTACTTTCTCATAAGGCGTGTATTTTAATGCATTAAAAAGATCATACATATCCGGATAGATCGTTTTCGTAGAATACTCCTCTTTCAGGAATTCTCTCAGTTTCAGATAGTAGTCTTTATGAAATTCAGATTCGAGCAATGGTTCCCAGTCATTTGCCAAAATATGTCTCAAAGTTGCGCACCTCTATCCGTTTATTAGGATTCACTGTGAAAAAAGCTTAATAGATCAGCTTCCAGTTGTTGTTGACTTCCGCTTTAATGACTTTTTTATCGATTATTTCATTGGCTATAATTTCAGCGACATCCACCGGAACATCCTTGACCACTGGTTTTTTGCGGAACATCGGGTAATCGCCACCGCCACCGGAACGGTAATTGTTCATCACCACATCATACTGTCCGTCCATCTTCACAGGCGCTCCATGGTAATCTAGCTTTACAATTCGGCGGCCGGCGGGTTTTGATAGATCTATGACGTACTCGATCCCTTCCCACATGTCATAATTGTAGTGCTGGGGCTTTGGTGTGGTAAAAGCGTCGCTGACTTCAATCGGGCCTCCGGTTGAACGCTTGAAATAAGAAGCTGACCGCTCAAGAGCCTGAAGCATGTCACTCCCGCTGATACGGATCACCTTCAGCGTGTTCGGATAAATATAATTTGAAACGATATCGCGCATTGAAACATTCACCGGGAGTCCCGGTGATTCATTATTAAATAGCGCCGTCGAAGATATGTCCGCACCCGAAGCCTTCATCTGCATCCGGTTGATGAACTCGATCAGCGGATGATCATGCGTACGCACCTCCATCGGATCGTGAACCAACATATCACCGGCGATCCGTCCCAACGGCCGGTCCAGCCAGTCCTGAGCATCCCGTTCATAATCATCCGTCAGCCGAAGCAGCTCCCGATCTTCGGCGACGCCTTTAACAGGCAGCAGCTCCGATTTTTTGCTATCCACAACCCACCGCGCTTCGCTCTTTTTCAGATTAAGCGTCACTTTTCCCAAAAAGGCCCCATTGCATCCCGGCTGAACGACAGTCACTCCGTGAATCTCCGTTCCGGCGATTCTCCGGTGCTGGTGACCCGACAGGAGCACATCGAAACCCGGTACTTCCGCGCAAAGCTGATAGCCCTGATTCTCACCGGTCAGTGCCTCCGTTGGCCTGCCTGTTTTAAGATCGCATTCAAATCCCCCATGATACGAGATGATGACAATGTCCGACTGCTCTGTGTCCTTTAGATACGGCACCCATTTCTTCGCTGCCTCGACAGGATCGTCGAAGCGCATGCCGACAATATTCTCCGGTTTTTCCCATATAGGTATGTATTTTGTGATCAGACCGAGGAGCGCGACGCGAAGCCCGGATTGATATTTTTTTACAATATAAGGTTTCCCAAAATAGGGATCCCCTGTTTCTGTATTTAATATGTTGGCGGCAAGCCAGGGAAATTGAGCGTCGCGCACTGCATGTTCCAGAACGTTCCGCCCAAAGTTAAATTCATGGTTGCCAAACACGGCGCAGTCATACCCAAGCCGGTTGTTAAGGACAGCCATAGGATTCGGCCTGTGCCGGTCAAAGCGCGCATAGTAGTAAAGCAGAGGCGTCCCCTGTATCATGTCTCCGTTATCAGCGAGCAGGATATTCGGACAAAGTTCCCTTTCTTTGCGGATCAAAGGAGCAATCTTTCCTAAACCGGCCTCGCGGTAGCTGTTATCCGCGTAGCTGATCGGGTAAATGTTGCCGTGAATATCGCTTGTCTCAAGAATGACTAACTTCATCGTGCCCATGTATTCGCCACCATCCTTACTACATACTATCATTTCATGCACAATCTGTCGGCAGAAATCAGCCATTCAGCCGAAAAAGTTGCCGGATTCCCAAAAAATATAGGCCTAAATGAATTATTTTTGGCAACTTAAATAACACATCATTCCCCATTGTACGGCTTAAACTCTTATAATAAAAAAAGATGCAACATATAATGGGACAATATGGCATTGCACCTCACATGCTGTATCCCTTTCATAAATTAACGGAGGTGCCTTAATGAATTTCCGAAAGTATTCCGTATTAACCGTGCTATTGTTTGCCGCTCTGCTTCTCCTTGCCGGTTGCGGCAGCCATCAGCCGACGGCGCAGGACAGGCTTAAGGAATATACCGCAGCCTGGCAAAAGCAAGATTTTTCAAAAATGTACAACCTACTATCACAGAAGTCTCAAAAAGCGATCAGCAAAACCGATTTTGTCACCCGCTACCAGACAGTTTACAGCGGGATTGAAGCCGGAAAAATGACGGCTACCGTGAAAACACCGTCAAAAAATAAACCCGGATCGGTTCCGTTAAAAGCAACTCTTGACACAGCAGCGGGACCCCTTCAGTTTTCACAAACGATCCAACTGACCCAACAAAAGTCCAAAAATCAGACAAACTGGTACGTTGACTGGCAGCCATCGCTTATTCTGCCGGGCATGAAAACAGGAGATAAAGTCCGGATCAATACGTTGCCTGCCAAACGCGGTGAAATTCTTGACCGTAACGGAAAACCGCTGGCAATGAACGGAACAGCGGCACAGATTGATGTTGTTCCAGGCCAGCTGGGTTCGGGTGCCGGAAAGACAAAAACGATCAGCCAGCTGGCCAAGATGCTTGGCATCACAGAGCAGCAAGTGCAGGATGCGATGAAGCCGGCCTGGGTTAAACCCGACAGTTTGGTTCCGGTCAAAACGGTGAATGCATCGAACCACAGCCTGATTAAAAATGCGACAAAACTTCCTGGTGTTTATAAAACAACCGTGGCAAGCAGGGTTTATCCGGATGGGGCAGCCAGTGGACATCTGACCGGATATGTCGGTCCGATTACGGCTGAAATCCTGAAGGCGCACCCGGGTGAAGGCTATAATGAAAACTCGGTGATCGGCCGGACAGGTCTTGAACAGCTTTATGAAAAACAGCTGCGAGCGCGTGATGGTGCCGTGATCCATCTGCTTGATGCTTCAGGAAACGAGATCAAGACGATCGCCCAGCAAGCGCCTAAAAATGGGGAAAACATTCAGTTGACTATTGATCGAACCGTTCAGGACGCTTTATACGGCCAGATGAAAAAAGATTCCGGATCCGCAGCGGCGATTGACCCCAAAACAGGAGACGTTTTGGGTCTTGTCAGCGCACCGTCGTATGATCCGAATGTGTTCGCTCTTGGTATTTCATCCGCTGATTATTCTAAATTGAGTAATGATCCGAATCGGCCGCTTATGAACCGTTTTTCAGAAGCAACGGCTCCGGGTTCAACATTCAAGCCGATCACCGCCGCCATCGCTTTGAGCCACAATGTGATTGATCCGTCAAAGAATGTTTCCATCAATGGTACCAAATGGCAGCAAGACAAATCCTGGGGCAATTATTATGTGACCCGGCTGGATCACGCGCCGCAGGTTAATCTTGAATCAGCGCTCTACCGTTCAGACAACATTTACTTTGCCCAGACAGCGCTCAAGATTGGTGGAGCAACCCTCGCCAATGACAGTAAGAATTACGGATTCGGTGAAGCGCTCCCGATCCCCTATCCGATGCAGCCGTCGACTATTTCCAACGATGGAAAGCTGAACAACGCAATGTTGCTCGCTAATTCGGGCTACGGTCAGGGACAGGTTACCGTCAATCCTCTGCACTTATCACTGATCTATTCAGCTTTTGTCAATGACGGCAGCATCATTAAACCGCGGCTCATCAAAACGGATGCCGCTCCAACCCTGTGGAAGAAAAATGTAATGTCTCCGCAGATTGCCCAGATTCTGAATCAAGACCTGACCCAGGTAGTCAGCAACCCGGCCGGAACCGCCCGCAATGCCCAGATCAGCGGACTGCCGCTGGCCGGGAAAACAGGCACCGCCGAGTTCAAGAAAACACAAGGCACCGCCGGAAAGGAAGACGGCTGGTTTGTCGCCTACAATACAAACAATCCAAAGCTGCTTGTGACGATGATGATCGAAAACACCCAGAAAAAAGGCGGCAGCGGCTATGTTTCGCCAAAAGTCAAAGCCGTCTTCCAGCAGGTATTTCACAAGTAACAGAATACGATTTAACTCCCCCGGAACTGTTTCATTCCGGGGGAGTTTTTTGGTTAAAAAATGAGTTTTTGTCCACCATTGTTGAATCGTGACTTGAGTTTGCAAAAATGTGAGTACGGTTTACCACTTTACCGGCCGGATTCAGGATTTTACCAGCCACTTCCTATAGTTTACCAGCCGAATTCACGATTTTACCAGCCAGGTTCGGCACTTTACCAGCCGGATTCAGGATTTTACTAGCCGGGTTTGGCACTTTACCAGTCAGGGAACCGAACAAGATCCGGTTCAGTAATAATTTCAGTGAAAAGCACTTGAAAGTTTATACTGGAGCCCGGACTGTTCTTTTAACTGAATTACTGCGCTATGGGGTTTCCCATTCACAGTCCAGTAGATTACAGTTTTCAGATGATCACTGTCCTTTGGCTTGTCTATTCCACCGAATCCCAGAGCCGGAGATATTCGTTCCTTGTCCTTTCCATCCACCACAATTTGTCCGTTCTTCCAGCATTGGATCTGTGTGACAATCACCTTTTTAGCATCTGACTCAGATCCTCTCCAATGAATGTTTCCATCATAGACCTGAGCGCTCCCCTCCCGCGTTTGATACATTTTAGCTTCCCACGCATGATCGGGTGAGAAGCCGATCCATACCGGAGGAGCGAGAATATAATGTTCAAGAATCAGGATACAACCGACAATTGCCAATACTGCGATAACACATATCCATACCGTTTTATTCAGGCGATCCATCCGGTTTCCCCCTAAATAAAAACCGGGCGGGAGACTCTTCGCGAATCTCCCGCCCGGTTTGATGATATACAATCAGTTCATTTTTGTTTTTACGTAATCAAGTACTTCTTCAGCTGTATCCATGTTCAAGAAGGCTTCTTTGTGCTTGGACAGTTCTTCCTTGGACAGACGGAGCAGCTGGCTTCTCGCCGGAAGGATCGAAGTAGCGCTCATGCTGAATTCGTCGAGCCCGAGTGCGAGCAGAACCGGGATCGCTGTGCTATCTCCGGCCATTTCACCGCACATGCCGGCCCAGTGGCCTTCTTTGTGCGCCGCATCGATGATGTTGCTGACCAGACGGAGGATTGACGGATTCACCGGCTGATAGAGATAGGAGACATGTTCATTCATCCGGTCTGCAGCCATTGTATACTGAATCAGGTCATTGGTACCGATGCTGAAGAAGTCGGCTTCTTTGGCAAATCGGTCGGCCAATACAGCGGCGGCAGGAATTTCCATCATCATGCCGACCTGAATCTCATCAGATACTTCTGTACCCGCGGCAACCAGCTTATCTTTTTCTTCAAAAAGAATTTTCTTGGCTTCACGCAGCTCATTGATTGTCGCAATCATCGGGAACATGATACGCAGCTTGCCGAATACGCTGGCACGTAGCAACGCGCGCAGCTGAGTGCGGAAAATATCTTGGCGTTCCAGGCAAAGGCGGATTGCGCGGAATCCGAGGAACGGGTTCATTTCATGAGGAAGCGGAAGATATTTCAGCTTCTTGTCGCCCCCGATATCCAGTGTACGGATAACGACCGGTTTGCCCTCCATCTTCTCGAGAACTTCCTTATAGGCATCGAACTGCTCGTCTTCGGTTGGTAGCTGATCGCGTCCCATGTACAGGAACTCTGTACGGTACAGGCCGACAGCTTCGCCGCCATTATTGACTACTCCGGTCACATCGCCCGGATTACCGATGTTCGCACCAAGAATGACATGGGCGCCGTCTTTCGTCTTTGTCGCTTCATGGACGAGCTTCTTCCATTCTTCCTGCTGTTCCTTGAAAGCGGCCGCTTTGCTTTTATATTCTTCAATTTCTTCTTCTGTCGGATTAAGGATGACTTCACCCTTCAGGCCATCGACGATAGCGATTTCGCCATCTTTCGCCTGGGACATCACTGTCTTCGTGCCGACAACCGCAGGGATTTCCATGGAACGGGACATGATCGCCGAGTGAGATGTCCGTCCCCCGATATCCGTTGCGAAGCCCTTGACATATTTTCGGTTCAGCTGAGCCGTATCGGAAGGCGTGAGGTCTTCAGCGATAATGACCGTCTGTTCCGTGATGCTTGCCGGTGTTGTAAATGAAACGCCGAGCAGATGGGCAAGCAACCGTTTGGAAACGTCTCGGACATCGGCGGCCCTTTCTCTCATATAAGCGTTATCCTTCATGCTTTCAAAAGTCTGAATAAAGAATGTCGAAACATCCTGCAGGGCGGATTCAGCGCTGATCCCTTCATCATCAATCTTGCTGCCAATCGCTCCGACAAATTCAGGATCGCTTAGGAACATCAGATGGGCAGCAAATACTTCCGCCTTGTCTTTCCCAAGCTCCCTTTCCGCCGTTTCCTTGATCTCGGTCAATTCTTTTTTCGAGACCTCCAACGCGTCATTCAGCTTCTTTTTTTCCGATTCTTTGTCACTGACTGTTTTTCTTTCAAAAGACAGATCAGGATTTCTCAGAATAAATGTTTTGGCAATGGCAATACCTGCCGAAGCAGCAATACCCTTAATCTTTTCCGTCATCGTTCTGTTTCACCTAACCCTTCAAATATAAAACTTTAGCGATACCAACATCGCTTCTCATCAAATCACGCGGCAAGTACTTCCGCTCTACGTCCAAACGACTGATTAAAGCGCTTTTTCAGGCATTGTTTCAAGGCCTTTTTTTGTGCTTCAAACACACCAACTATTATAGCAACAGTTCACTTATTTTGAAAGCGAGTACAATGCTTTTTGCAGGTTTTGTCACAATTTGCCTGACTTTTTAAAATCCAGCTGCAGCTTAGTCTTCAACCGGTTCTTTTTCAGCCAGAGGCTTCTTCCAGATCCCGTAGATCAGTGCGGTAACGACCGCGCCGATAATAATGGATAGCGCATAGAGGAATGGATTCCCGTTGACCAACGGAATGACAAAAATGCCACCATGCGGAGGACGCAACCCGATATGGAACAGAAGCGACAGGCCTCCGGCAAGGGCAGAGCCGATTGTTGTCGAGACAATAACACGAATCGGATCCGCGGCACCGAACGGAATCGCGCCTTCAGAAATAAAAGCTGCTCCAAGAACATAGGCAACTTTGCCCGCATCCCGCTGCGCGCGGTCGAACTTATAGGAAAATAGCGTCGTCGCCAGAGCCATGCCAAGCGGGGGCACCATACCGCCGGCCATAACCGCCGCCTGCGGATAGAAATTTCCAGCGCTGATCATCGCAATACCGAATGTAAAGGCAATCTTGTTAAAGGGCCCACCGAGATCAATGCCCATCATACCGCCAAGGATCAACCCGATCAGCACGAGGTTGCCGGTGCCGAAGCTGCCAAGCCAGTGGGTCATCGCTGTCATGAACAGGCTGATCGGCTGATTGATTAAAAACATGAGTGCACCCGTTGCGAAAATGCCAAGTAACGGATAAATCAGTACAGGTTTCAGTCCGTCAAGCGATTGCGGCCATTTTCTGAACAGCCATTTGATCAGCTCTACCAAATAACCTGCAAGGAAACCGGCAATCAGGCCGCCGAGGAAACCGGCGTTACCCGTCAGTGCCATCAGACCACCGACCATGCCCGGAGCGAGACCCGGCCGGTCCGCGATGCTCATCGCAATAAACCCGGCCAGAATTGGAATCATCAGGTACATCGCGTTACCTTGTCCAATAAAGCTAAGCAATGTCGGGAAGTTGTGAACACCGGCGACTGACGTAACTGGTTTCAGTTCAATGCCCATCACTGATGCGATTAAATACGAAATGGCGATCAGGATTCCCCCGCCGACAACAAACGGCAGCATATAGGTCACACCGTTCATCAGGTTCTTATATATATCGATTTTCTTTCCTTCAGGCTCTGCTGATCCTGAAGCCTTGCTGCCGTCACCTTCGTAAACCGGAGCTTTACCGTCCAGAACTTCTTGAATCAGCGCTTCCGGCTTGCGGATACCATCCGTTACCGGTACCTGCACCAGCGGCTTGCCTCTGAAGGGCTCAACATCAATTTTGATGCTGGCCGCAACGATAATGCCCTTTGCTTTTTCAATTTCATCAGACTGCAGCCGGTTCTTGATGCCGGTCGAACCGTTCGTCTGTACCTTGATTGTGACGCCCATTTCCTTGGCCTTCTGCCTCAGCGCGTCCGCCGCCATATAAGTATGGGCGATACCAGTAGGGCAACCGGTTACGGCCAGAATCTCATACCCTTTTTCCTTATCCGCTGGCGTTTCCTCGGCAGCCACGTTCTTGCTAACCGCTTCCTGCTCATCAAACAAGCCGACAATTTCCTCGGGGGTTTCCGCATTCATCAGTTTCTCGCGGAATTCAGGTTTGATCAGGAAAGTGGAGAGTGTGGACAGCGCCTCAAGGTGTGTAGCGTTCGCACCGTCTTCAGCGGCAATCATGAAAAAGAGGTGTGCCGGCTTTCCATCCAGCGACTGAAAATCCACGCCTTCTTTGGAACGGCCGAAAGCGATGGCCGCTTCTTTAACTGCGGCTGTTTTCGAGTGGGGGATGGCGATGCCGTCCCCGATACCCGTTGTACTCTCGCCTTCGCGTTTGTCAATTGCAGCGCGGTAAGCGGCCAGGTCATTCAACTTGCCCGCACCGTCCAGAGTCTGTGCCAGTTCATCCAGCACATCTTTTTTCGTTGTACTCTTCAAATCCAGGTTAACAGTCGAGGCTGTCAACAGGTCGGTAACTTTCATGAATATTTTGTTCCTCCTTGGTTCATCCGGAGATGCTTATGAGGCTGTCTTTAACCGCATTGTCTGCAGCATTGTCAGTCTGATGCTGTGCTCGGCTGAACTTCGTTGATTTATTATTACGTCTTTATAAAAATCTTTTCCACCGTAAAAAATATAGATAAGGACCGGTAGATCAGATGTTCGTTACAGTGATTTGCGGCAGGATCTCTTCCACTTTTTCTTTCGTGCACAGATCGACTGAGAACGCTGTCGCGCTTCCTGATGCCGCTCCTTTGCGGAAGGCTTTGCGGAAGTCACCGCTGATGGCATATTCAGAAAGGAAGCCGCCGACCAGCGAATCCCCTGCGCCGACCGAGTTTTTCAGAATACCTTTTGCTGGCGGTGCGAACAGATACTGATCCTTGTCAATATAGACGGCACCCTTGCCGCCCATAGACACAATGACGTGTTCAATGCCCTGGTCAACAAGCTTTTTCCCATATTTTTTAACATCATCAAAAGATTCAACAGTAACGCCAAAATATTCGCCGAGTTCGTGATGGTTTGGTTTGACAAGGAAGGGCTTTGCTGTGACAACTTTCTTGAAAGCTTCACCGCTCGTATCGGCAACAACCTTGACCCCGCTGCCACTGACTTTTTCAATGATATCCTTGTAAATGGTAACCGGCAGAGTTCCGGGCACACTGCCGGAGAGAACAAGAATGTCCGTGTCCGTCAGCTTTGAAAGCTTACCGAACAGTGCTTCAAGCTGCGCATCCGTAATTTGTGGCGCGACTCCGTTAATTTCCGTTTCTGAATCACTCTTCAGTTTCACGTTGATACGCGTGTCGCCGTCCACCGGGACAAAATCCGTTTCAATGCCTTCCTCAGCGAGTTTGCCTTTAATAAATTCTCCTGTAAAACCTCCGATGAATCCAAGGCACTTGGAAACCAGCCCGAGATGCTGCAATACCCTCGAAACGTTAATGCCCTTTCCGCCTGCCATCTTTCTGTCTGCTTTCACGTGGTTCAGTTCGCCGGCCTTAAAATGGTCCACCTGTAAAAAATAATCAATGGCCGGATTCAATGTCAATGTATAAATCACAACTAATCAACCTCTAATCTTTTTATTTTGCTCTCCGCAATACTTTCCGAATCTCATGCGGCCAGCTGAGAGAGCGGATTCATTTTAGCCTGCCGACAGTCTGTCCCTATTCTCTGTATCAACCGGAAAGTTCATTCAAATTGCGCAATTCCTGCAAATTTAGAGACTCGCGTATGCCTTTTCAATCTATTAATTATATAGGGAAAATCCGTCATAATCAATCATAATAAATCAAAAGCCGTCATTATATAGCATCCCTGATCAATCGGTGGCAGATTTCACACAATGTTTGAAAAAGACCGTTACTTGACTTTAAAAAACACGCCAAAAAATTTTGGTAAATGTGTACGGTGGAACAATGCCCCCAAAAAAGTACAAAACCTCAAAAAAACAACTACGTCAAGTCACCCGATTCAAAAATTCCATAAAATATTACAGCTCATAACCGTTCTGGTTTATTATAAAAGATAGAGTATTTCACCGAGGCTCTCATCAAACCGATTCATGAAAACGATCTGTTTAGGAGCATACATACATGACTGTATCAAAGATGATCAGAGGAACGATGATCCTGACCATTGCTGCCTTTGTATCAAGATTACTGGGTATCTTTTTTGTGTTTCCATACCACGCCTTAACGGGGGACGACGGGGTAAACCTTTATCAGTACGCCTATACACCCTATGCGATTATGCTCAGCATTTCGACAATGGGGCTTCCACTTGCTGTATCTAAATTTGTGTCCAAATACAATGCAGTCGGGGACTACGAGGCCGGAAAACGTCTGTTCAAATCAGGAATTTTAATTATGACTGTAACTGGGATTCTGGGTTTTCTGATCCTGTTTCTGGGCGCACCGGCCTTTACTGCTCTGTACGGATTTCACGCAGATTTGTATCCGAAAGTTGTGTTTATGATACGGATCGTCAGTATCGCCATTCTTATTGTCCCGGTGATGAGTTTGATGCGCGGTTATTTTCAGGGGTTCCAGTCGATGGGACCAACAGCTGTTTCACAAGTCGCAGAGCAGATTTTCCGTGTCGCTTTTATTTTAATTGGTGCATTCTTGGTCATCAAAGTATTTAATGGTACCGTTTTGACGGCCGCGGCTATTGCCACTTTTGCTGCCTTTGTCGGATCGGTTGCCGGTCTGTACGTCATGATGCATTACTGGGTTGTCCGGCGTCCTTATTTGCAGAAAATGCAGCAGAATATCGCGGACAGACGTTACAAAATGTCCTACAGGTCGATGTACAAAGAGCTCGTTACCTATGCTTTCCCTTTTGTGGCTGTCGGCATTGCGATGCAGCTGTATCAACTGATCGATCAATTAATGGCCTACCATTATTTTGAATACAGCCCAGAATTAATAAACATCATTAATGCGGACTTAACCATGAATGATCAAAAAATGGTTATGATACCCGTGGTTTTGGCAACATCGCTTGCCTCCAGCGCTATACCTGCAATTATCACTTCCTATTCAAAAAAGGACCTTAACGATGTCACTAATAAAATTACTCAGGCGTTTGAGCTCGTATTATTTTTTACAATTCCTGCGTCTATCGGGCTTTCTTCTTTGGGATACATGGTTCATAGTTATTTCACTCTGAATCCTGAGCAATTGCAAATTGGCGGACAGATCCTCACGTGGTATGCGCCCACCGCCATCTTTTTTGCACTCTTTCAGGTTACTGCTTCTGTTCTTCAAGGAATTAACCGCCAAAAGGTGACTCTAGTCAGTTTGGGTCTTGGTATCCTTGTGAAAATACTGCTCAATCCGGTTTGTATGAAAACGATCGGTATGGTGGGGCCAATTGTAGCGACAGATATTGGCTATTTTTTGTGTATCCTCATTAATCTCATATCAATCAAGAAAGCAACGGGTTATCAGTTCTCCCTAATGGGTCTGCAGCTTGTACAGATGATCGGCTATACAACCCTTATGGTGCTTGTAATAAATTTGATTTTTCTCATATTTGGCGGCCGTGTTCCGCATAGCAGGAGCTCAGCCACTGTAATCATTATTTTTTGTGTCGTTGCCGGGGCAATGACCTATTTAGGGCTGGCAAAATGGACCGGACTCTTAAAAAAAATAGCCGGTCATTTAAAGGTTCAATAAGGGCGCGAGCAACTACTGCATATTTTTCAATTTAAAGGCACAAATAAACCAGACAATATTGATCATTACAGCAATAAGCGAGATTATGATGATCGCGATGCCGTAACCATTAAAATGATCCGAGAATGCAGCGATGACTCCGGAAATGACGGCAAGGCATAGATTAGTAAAAAGTCCGATGCCGCAAAAAATGGCCATGATGATTTTAACAAAGTTTAGTCCCACAATGTAAAGTGCTAGGGGAATTAAATAAAATAATAGTGCGATGCCGATTGACCACCACATGCCGGCGCTGTTAAAAGTGTTGGCATGTGTGCTTAAGGCGGACAATGGAGAAATCGAAGAGAGTACCAAAGTTAAAACAAACAGAAATAAAGAAAACAAAGTTACGACAATCACTGACTTTCTGGTTTTTTGTCTCCGGTGCAAATGACTACCCCCGCTTTTTTGAGGCTCAAATTCTTTTTCCATAAAAAGGATACAGAACCCTTTGGTTATTGTCTATTGTACGAAAGTCGTATTTAAATCAACGCTCGTTTTTCCATTTGACACTTTTTTAATCAAGACACTGAAAAAACTGGGCCGCCCTTTATTAGGCGGCCCAGCAATCCATATATTGATATCTAATAATTTCATCTACCATTACATCTGATAATAGAGAATCCAAATGGTCCCGCCGACGACGGCAAAAGCAACATAAATGCCGAACAGGATCCCAATCAGCTGATGCACTGGCTCGGTTCCTTCTGTTACGTGCATGAACATAAACAGCTGGATAAATGCCTGAAAAATGGCAAGGGCGACGATTATCGCAATCGTCGGCTGAACGGGCAGAAGATGTCCGACAGCGATCCACAGAGCCAGAAAGGTCAGCACGAGAGATAAGAGCAATCCGATGACCTGTTTCCACGGAAAGCCCGCATGGTCACGAGAAACTGGCTGATTCTCATTTTCCTGCATGTTACATCACCCACCCTGTCAAATATACTGCTGTGAAGATGAAGATCCAGACCACATCAAGAAAATGCCAGTACAGTCCGACGATGAAAGCTTTTCGCGCCGTCACCGGTGTAATGCCTCGTCTTGCCAACTGGATCAGAATGCCGGCGATCCAGACAATACCTAGCGACACGTGGCAACCGTGCGTGCCGAGCAGGATAAAGAATCCTGAAAGAAACGCGCTTGTCTGCAGCGTTGCGCCTTCGTGAGTCACGTACGTATAAAATTCATTCGCTTCCAGCCCGACAAAGACGAGCCCGAGAATGATCGTCACGGCCAGCCAGGTAATTAGCCCTTTCTTATTATGGCGCCGAAGTTCCAGCGTGCTGAGTCCGCAGGTAAAACTGCTGACCAGAAGAACCAAAGTTTCCGCCATAACCGGTCCGATTTTAAACAGATCCTGTGCCGTCGGACCGCCTCCGGTATGGCTTTTTAAGACAAGATAGGTCCCGAAGAGCGTTCCGAACAGCACCAGTTCAGCTGCGAGGAACATCCAGAATCCGACGATGCGGAGGTCTCCTTCTTCGGTTGAATACTCAAGCGGTAGATTTTTTCTATTTTTAGCGTCTAAACTCAGCGTTGACTCAGCCATTATGATAACCTCCCCGCAGCGCGTTCCGTCCGCTCAATTTCATCGACAGGTATGTGGTGGAAATCATCGTAGACAAACGAACGTGCGATCAGACAGGCAATGACGCCAATCACGCCCGGGATTGCCATCCAGAACCACCAGAAGACAAAACCGAATCCGGCCACAAACATAAATGCCGACATAATCACCGGAATACCCGAATTGTTCGGCATATGGATCGGCTTGAACGGAGCGGGCGGCTTTGCCCGGCCTGCTCGTTTTTCTTCTTTCATTGTTTCAAAAGCGTCCCGAGTTGAGACCGTCGGAATATGGGCAAAATTATATTCCGGAGCCGGTGAGGCAATTGACCATTCGAGTGTACGGCCGTCCCACGGATCACCCGTCGTATCTTTCTTTCCGTGAATTGCACTCCAGACAATGTTATAAGCCATGATGGCAAAGCCGATGCCCATGCCAAAGGCTCCGATTGTCATGATGAAGTTGATCGGCCCCCAGCCGAGTCCTGCCGGATAAGTATACATACGACGTGTCATGCCCATCAGGCCAAGGAAGTACATTGGCATAAAGCAGATGTTAAAGGAAATCATAAACACCCAGAAGGCCCACTTGCCTTTTTTCTCATCGAGCAGATAGCCGAACATTTTTGGCCACCAGTAATGGAGCCCGCAGAAGATGCCGAATACCGTGCCGGCGATCAGTGTGCTATGAAAGTGTGCGACGAGGAAGTAGCTGTTGTGGTACTGGTAATCGGCAGGAGCCATCGCCAGCATGACGCCGGTGACACCGCCGATTGTAAAGTTCGGTATAAAAGCCAATGCCCAGAGCATCGGTGTTGTGAACTCAATTCGTCCTTTGTTCAAAGTAAACAGCCAGTTGAATATTTTCACACCGGTCGGAATCGCGATCAACATCGTCGATATCGAGAAGAAGGCGTTAACTGGAGCGGTATTGCCCATCGTAAAGAAGTGGTGGAGCCAGGTGATGAAGCTCAGGAATGAAATTGCGATCATTGACCAGACCATGACGGCGTAGCCAAACAGCGTCTTGTGGGCAAAGGTCGCAATCACATCTGAGAAAATACCGAACACTGGCAGCAGCACAATATAAACCTCCGGATGCCCCCAGAACCAAAACAGGTTCGCCCAGAGCATCGGCGAACCGCCGGCGGCAATGGTGAAGAAGTGTGCCCCGAACAGACGGTCGATCGTCATCAACGCCAGAGCAACTGTAAAAGCCGGGAAAGCGAAGATGATAATAACCGAAGTGATCAGAATCGACCAGCTGAACATCGGCATTTTAAAAAGTTTCATGCCCGGCGCACGCATTTTCAGGATCGTCACGAGAAAGTTGATCCCTGTCGCCAAAGATCCGATACCAGAAATCTGAACAGCAAGTACGTAGTAGTTCTGTCCAACACCCGGGTTCAGCTCAATGCCGGCAAACGGCGCGTAGCTGGACCAGCCTGCGTCAGGTGACCCGCCGATGACAAACGACAGGTTGAACAGCATCGCACCGGCGAAGAACAGCCAGAAGCTTACAGCGTTCAGAAAAGGAAAAGCCACGTCGCGCGCGCCGATCTGCAGCGGCACGGCAATATTCATCAGTCCAAAAATAAACGGCATGGCCGCGAAGATAATCATGATCGTGCCATGTGTCGTGAAGACCTGGTTATAATGTTCCGCGTTAAGAAAACTCAGACCCGGCATCGCCAGCTGCGTTCGCATCATCAGCGCATCGACGCCGCCTCTGAAGAACATCAGCAGGGCGGCAATAATATACATAATTCCTATTTTTTTATGATCAACTGTAGTCAGCCATTCGTTCCAGAGCCATTTCCATTTTTTAAAATAAGTCAGGACTGCCAAGACAGCGACCGAAACCAGAGCGATCGAAGCATCCGCCCCATAAATCATCGGATCGCCCGTAACGAAGAAATGACTGAGAAAATTTGTGATTGAATCCATCATTATTTCTGGCCCCCTTTCCCGCCATTGCCCATATCCATTCCAGGCATTGAATCCTTTTCCGGTGATTCGCCATTCATGACCGCGTCCATCTGCGCTTTGTTAAAATCTTTTGCCACAATCGCCGGATAGGATGAAAATTCCTGAGGTTTCACCGTATTAGGTTCCAGCAGCTGCATGTATTTGGCATGGGTCAGGGCAGGCTGATTATTTTTCACGCTGCTGATCCAATTGTCAAAATCATTTGCCGACCGCGCCATAACTGTGAACGTCATCTGAGCAAATCCGCGGCCGGAGTAGTTCGAGCTTCTTCCATCATAGTTACCCGGTTTGTCGGCCTGAAGCCAGAGTTTCATCGGCATATCGGTCATGGTGTATTGCTGACCACCAAGTTCCGGCACCCAGAACGCGTTCATTGCGTCATAAGCATGAAGGCGGAACTGCACCGGTATCCCGGCAGGTATCACGACATAATTGACGGTCTCAATCTTCTGATCCGGATAGCGGAACAGCCATTTCCACTGAACGGAAGTCACATCAATAGTCAGAGTTTTACTGCCGTTCAACGCGGCCGGGGCAGCGGCCGTCGCCTTCGGAGGCTGATTCAGTGCATACAGCGTCTTAACGGTCGGCACGGCAAGCAGAATGCAGATCAGCACCGGCACAATCAGCCAGATGATTTCAAGTTTCCGGTTTCCCGTGTCGTTCGGATCAAATCCTTTGCTCTTCCTGCGCCCGAAACGCACCAGCACATAAATAAAAATAATGAGAACAATTGCTAAAACCAAGCTCATCATGATCAGTGACCAGACGATCAGATGATATTGCTCGCGGGCAACAGGTCCCTGAGGATTCAGCACAGCAATATTATCTGAGCAGCCGGTCAGCAAGGCAAGCAGCGGCAGCAGCGCGACGGCCATTTTCATTTTGAAGGTTTTTATCATTGTCTCTCTCTCCCCCCTTCTGTCTTTTCAAAAAATACAAGTGCGAGAATAAGTTTTGTCAATAAACATTCACATTATAGCATAAACTTAATATGATAACTCAGTTTAATACGTTTTACTATGACAATTTTAACAGTATTCCCATTCACTATAACAAACGCCGATAATTCACAAAAATGACTTACGTCGTTCACTCTTTTAACACATTTTTATTATAATGGTTTTTTATTGAAATATGAAGCGTTTACATTTAGCTTTCTTTATACTAAATTGCGCCATTTGTTACATAAAGTATATTCGCCAAAAATAAAAGGAAGCCCTCTTTTCTTTGAGCTTCCCTACATAAATATTTACTTTTGTTCAGATCAAACGGGAATCACTAAATTCTGCCCCGGATAGATGATCGTTGATGAAAGGTTGTTTGCCCGCATCAGTTTGTTGACCGTTACCCCGTGGAGTGTCGCGATCGCCCACAGGCTGTCGCCGCCTTCGACATGATAACTGCCGCCATCAGAAGGGGCACTCGGAGCCGCGGTTTTTTTAACAACTTCAGCTTGAACAGATGCCGCTGCGGGAGCCGATCCTGATAATTTCAGTTTCTGGCCTGGATGGATCATGTCCGATTTGAGTCCATTCGCCTTTTTCAGGGCGCTTACCGAAGTCTTGTGACCGCGCGCGATGGCCCACAGGCTATCGCCGCTTTTCACAGTATAAACGGAAGCGGATGCAGCCGGAGCAGGAGAATAGCTGACCGGGGCCGTCACAGGCTGCGTGGACGCCGCGGGTTTTGAGGCCGAGGCCGAGACAGATTGGGAAAATTTCAGCTTCTGGCCCGGATAGATCATGTCGGACTTGAGGCCATTGGCAGCCTTCAGGGCTGCGACCGACATCCCGTGGCCCGTCGCAATCGCCCACAGACTGTCGCCGCTTTTCACAGTATAAGTGGAAGCAGCCTGTGCGTTCTGGGCAGCCGGCTGCCCGGCTGGTTGCTGCGTGGCAGTCGATGAAGCACTCGTATTGCCGTTTATTATGCGACGCGCCGAGACAAAGCGCGGTTCCCAATAGGACTGCGAACCGCCACCACTAAAAACATTAGCCTGATGAACACCGACCGTTTCTTCGGAACTGATCATGCGGCCGCCGCCAATATAAATGCCGACATGATTAATATTTCCGTCTTTGTTCGTCGCAAAAAACAACAAATCGCCCGGCTGCAGATTATTCCTGTCAACCGCGATCCCGACGGTTGCCTGCTGCCAAGAAGATCTCGGCAGTGTGATCCCTGCCACTTCTTTATAGACCAGCTGTGTAAAAGAAGAACAGTCGAACTCGGTGGTTGAAAAAGCCGGCGCGCCATATGCGTATTTGACACCCTGAAACTTATCAGCCTGGCTGACAATGTCCTGACCGGAAGCCGCAAGCACTTCCTGACCGGTTACAGAAATAAAGAATCCACCGGCGAGGGCAGCCGGCACTATCATTTTTTTCATAATAACTGCCTCCCGAAACCTACTGAATCTTAATTTTACAATTTTTCTATGTATTGACTCCGCTAATTGACCTGTTGCTTTTATCCTAGCACCTTTTTGTCTATCTGTGCAGGAAAATTCAGATTAAATTGCATTTTTTTCAAAAAATTAGGCTTTGTTAATCTTGTCTGTTGTTTTCCGCGGGCGATCTGTGAAGCCTCCTCGCTCGGTACCCTCGCTGCAGAACCCCGTGCATCTTCCGCTCCAATCAATGGAGTGACAAAATCAACATTGAATTTAACAAGAGCCAAAATTAAGAGCTTCTAATTACATTCTGATTGATCTGTTTGCTGATGATCGGCAACTGCCCCAGAAGATTGGCTGCAGATAGAGGCCGTCCGAACAAATAACCCTGCGCCAGATCGCATTTCACCGTTTTCAGAAAGCGCACATGTTCGCCAGTTTCCACCCCTTCGGCCACAACCTCAAGATCCAGCTCATCGGCGAGATCCACAAAGGTGCGGATCAGCGCCATATTATGACTGTTATAGTAATCTTTGCGAATAAAAGACTGATCGATCTTAAGCTGGGTCAATGGGAGCGACTTCAAATAGTTCATCGAATTATAGCCCGTTCCGAAGTCGTCAATGCTGATTCCGATTCCAAGGTCACGGATTTCGCTCAGCTTTTTCGACATCATGATCAAATCGGCATCTGCAGTCTCGGTAATTTCAAGCTGGAGGAATTTTGCCGCAAGACCGGTCTGTTTCAGGACTGAACGGACCATATCAACCAGATTATCCTGAAAAATCTGTTTTGGCGACAGATTGACCGATACATGAAATAAGAGGCCTTTTTCATTCCAGAGCCGTGTCTGCCGGCATGCCGTCTTCAGTGCCCATTCGCCAATTTCTTCTATAACACCGATTTCTTCGGCAAGAGGAATGAAAACTCCCGGAGAAATTACACCGCGCTGCGGATGAACCCAACGCATCAGCGCCTCTGTCCCAACAAGTGTACCCGAACTCAGGTCAACCTGCGGCTGATAATACATGGCTAGTTCTCCGCGGCTCAGTGCATGCCGCAGATCCATTTCAAGCTCTAACTGATTCTTAAGCCTGCGGCTGATGCCCGGATTGTAAATCTGATAGCTTCCCTTGCTCACCTGTTTAGCAAAATGCACGGCCGCTTTGGCGAATTCAATAACCTGGCTGCCATTATCTGCGTCATCCGGGTAAAAGCTTGCACCCATCGTAACCGATTCGTACCAAGGTGTGTTAAACAGTTTCAGCGGTGGTGCGAATTCTTTAGTGATCCGCTCCATGTGCTGAATGGCGTCTTCACGTGTCACATCTTCCAAAAGAAGGGCGAATTCGTCCCCCTTGAAACGATAGACTCGGTCACCCTCACATCCGCTTAGCCGCTTGGACGCCTCTATCAGAAGCTGATCTCCTGCATCGCGCCCGATGGTATCATTCACGCGGTTGAGGCTGTCCACATCAATCAGCACCAGTGCAAATGAAAAGGCGCCTCCCTCCAGAACTTCATGAAGCACTTTTCTCCGAAGCTCTATGACTCCCGGAAGCTGAGTCAATGTATCAATGCCCGGCTTCCGGCCACCATCTTCATTGTCCGGATCCGAACCCATGTTCACAACAGGTGTCGCAGTCCCTGAGATCAGAACCGCATCGCCCTGTGGACTGTCCTTCATCCTGTGGGCATTAACCTTCAGAAAAGTTTTTGAACCGTCTCCCTTGATACCTACCAACTCGCCCGAGAACTTTTCACTCTTCTTTTCCCGGAACATTTTTAGCATCTCCGCAGTTTCTTCAGAACTCTGAATAGATGCAATGTCCTGCCACTTCATTTTCTTAAACAGAGTGGGCGTATAACCCATCAGCTGACAAAGACTGTCATTCACATATATAAATTTGTTGTTTTTCAGTATGAATGCCCCTACGGACAGACTATCGGCAAGCTGACGCGCCAGAGCTTCCTTTTCTTCCCCGGCTCGCACAGTTCTCGTACTAATGAAGACAAACAGTGAAACAAAACAAAGAATCGCCGCCGCAGCCGCGGCTATCAAAGGAAGCATTTCGGGAGTCAGCAAATTCATATCACACCATCTCTCTGATACAAGAACAAAAATTGAAAATTTTGTGACCATAGCTACATTAGTTTATCGGTTGACTTTACTATCTTTTTAATACTTCATTTATAAAATGTTAATAAAATCAAAGAAAATTTTGTGACTATTTGAGACGGTGCTGCAAATAAAAAATGCCTCGCTCGTTTACGAGGCCCTACTTCTTCAGCTGAAAAGTGCTTTGTATTCACTAAAACCTTCTTTATCGAGATCCTCTTTCGGAATGAAGCGCAGCGCAGCAGAATTGATACAGTAGCGCAATCCGGAGGGCCCCGGACCGTCATCAAACACATGGCCGAGGTGCGAGTCGCCGGACTTGCTGTGCACTTCCGTCCGGATCATGCCATGACTTGTATCTTCATTTGCCTCCAGGCGGCTCTCACTGAGGGGAGCCGTAAAACTTGGCCAGCCGCAGCCCGCATCATACTGATCTGCTGTTGAAAACAGTGGTTCGCCTGAAACGATGTCCACGTAGATACCCTGTTTCCGATTGTTCCAGAATGCGTTATCAAAAGGGGGCTCCGTCCCTTTCTCCTGAGTGACGTGGTACTGAAGAGGATTCAGTTGACGGCGAAGTTCACCTTCATCTTTTTTTACCCGCCAGTGATTCCGTATGAAGTCATCCCTCCCCGATCCCTGGCGGTACAGACGATAATGAAATGGTTGTTTCTGATAATAGTCCTGATGATAAGCTTCCGCCGGATAAAACGGACTGGCCGGAACGATTTCGGTCACAATCGGCTTCTTAAAACGCCCGCTTTTCTCAAGTGCTTCCTTTGATTCGAGTGCCTGCCTTTTTTGCTCTTCGCCGTGATAAAAAATGGCCGTCCGGTACGAAGATCCCCGATCATGGAACTGTCCCCCGCTGTCGGTCGGGTCGATCTGCTGCCAGAACAGTTCGAGCAGTTTTCTATAGGAGTAGACTTCAGGATCAAATGTAATTTCCACAGCTTCCGCGTGTCCGGTTTTTTCCGAACAAACTTGCTCATACGTTGGATTTTCCGTTGTTCCGCCCGTATACCCGGACACGACGCTGATAATCCCCGGTTCCTCATCAAAAGGATGCACCATGCACCAGAAACACCCGCCGGAAAATGTCGCTTTCTCCACTTTTTGACTCATGAACAATCCCTCCCTGATTCCAACTTACCCTATCGTGCCTAGAAAAAGCGAGCCACATGCCCCGCTATAGCATTTTCCAGGGATACTCACTATAATTAATGCAAAAGAACATCTCTTAAGGAGGAATGTGAGATGACCCATCATTTTAAAGCATTGACCATTGCCGGATCCGACACGAGCGGCGGCGCGGGCATGCAGGCGGATCTGAAAACATTTCAGGAACTCGGCGTATACGGAATGACGGCGCTAACCTGTATCGTGACAATGGATCCGTTCCATCATTGGGCCCACTCGGTAAACATGCTTGATCCGGAGCTGCTGAAAAAGCAGCTGGACACCATCGTCTCCGGCATCGGAATCGACGCGATGAAGACAGGTATGCTCGGATCGCCCGAAGTCATCCGGATTGCCGCGGATACAATCGAAAAAAATCAACTGAAGGCGGTAGTCATTGATCCAGTGATGGTCTGCAAAGGTGCAGAGGAAGAGTTGCAGCCAGAACTGCAGCCGGAAAATACGGCGGCATATCGCGAATTTCTTCTTCCCAAAGCGCTTGTGACGACGCCAAACCTTTATGAAGCGGCAAAACTGGCCGGAACCGGACTGATCACCACTGTCGACCAAATGAAAGAGGCCGCCGCAAAATTGGTTGCACTCGGAGCGAAGAATGCGCTGGTCAAGGGCGGCAGCAGACTGAAAAACACCGACCAGGCCATCGACGTACTCTATGACGGCAAAAATTTTGAGATTATTGCTCGCGAGAAGGTCAATACCCCGAACATTCACGGTGCCGGCTGCACCTATGCTGCCGCTATCACCGCCGGACTTGCCAAGGGACAATCCGTCTCCGAAGCCGTCAGGGTAGCGAAAGATTTCGTGACCGCCGGCATCCGGGAATCCTTCAGCCTGAATGAATACACCGGGCCAACCGATCATAGTGCCTACAAGAGACAGCTGATCCGCAGGTAACCATCTGAATAAGGCTTCACTGACCCCAGGTTGTAAAATGACCCGGGGTTTTATCTTCTAGCATAAAAAAGTTCAACCGAAATCCGTGAAACTTCAACCCAATTGGTTAAAAGTTCAACCTAATTTTGTGAGTTACGTCAGGCAGGAGCCAGACTTTAGGCCGAGCATTCTTCCAAACCCGGCGCTTCAATGCTCATTTTTTTCTTCAATAGTAAATCCAAGGGTTTGCAGTGGTCCCCTGGTCATGACCTGGAATATTTTACGGGCCATATCTTTTTCCGAGATACGCATATTGTTCCGGAACCACCATTCGACGAGACCGATCATACCTGATGAGATAAAAACAGGCAGAATTTCCATAGTGATCGGATCGACGCCGGATGTCATTGGAACCATACTACTTATTTCACGTCGAAATTTACTCAGAAAGAGCTGCTGCATCCGACTCTTGAAATTCGGTATGCCCTTGTTAAACAGCATTGCCCGAAAAAAGCGCTCATTTTCCCGAAAGTGGCCAAACATACTTAGAACAAAATGGATCATGCGATCGGGAATTGCCCTCCCGTTGTCAAAATAGGTCTCAGGCTGAAAGTGACTGACGGTTTCCGAAAGGCCCTCCTCCATGACCTTCTCGAGCAAATCAAATTTGTCTATATAATGAAGATAAAAGGTGCCGCGGCCGATGTTTGCCGCTTTGGCAATGTCTATGACTGTGATTTCGTTGAAATTTTTCTGAAGCAGCAATTCGAGAAAATGAGACTGGATGGCTGCGCGTGTCTTAACCACACGCAGGTCTGAAGAACTTTTATCCACGAATGCATTTCTCCCTCCGTAAAAACGATAAGTGACAAAATGACACGATGTGTCTATAAATGATCACTTTGTGCATGATTGGATATTGAAGATTTCTTATAAACATCCTATCATAATTATTGAACACAGTGTTCAGTAACGATCCATAAAGGATGTGACGACCATGACTTACCCAGTCAAAGGGGAACATCTTCACAAGAAGTTCAAAAAGCAGATTGTGCTTGATGATGTTTCACTGACACTTCGTGAGGGTGAAATCTATGGTTTGATCGGCCCGTCCGGCGCCGGTAAAACCACTTTGGTTAAAATATTGCTCGGGCTTGAAAAGGCGGACAGCGGGAACGTTGAGCTGTTCGAACAGAAACCGACGCTGAGCGCTTTCCGTTCACTCGGCTATATGGCCCAGTCCGACGCGCTGTACAACGAGCTGAGCGCTTATCAGAATCTGGAATTCTTCGCATCGATCCAGGGACTCCGGGGCAAGGCCAAGAAGCAGCGGATTCTGGAGGTCGCAAAAAATGTCGGCCTGGATCAGGATCTTAAAAAAGGGGTCGCCCAGTTCTCCGGCGGCATGAGGCGACGGCTGTCACTGGCGGCGGCGCTCGTCCATGAACCGCGACTTTACCTGCTCGATGAGCCGACCGTCGGACTGGATCCCCTGATCCGCCGCGACATCTGGACTCTTTTCCATTTTCTGAGGAGCAAAGGCGCTACCATCATTGTCACCACTCATGTTATGGACGAAGTTTCCCAGTGCGACCGTGTCGGGCTACTGAGTGACGGGCATCTGATCGCCGAAGGTTCTCCGAAAGAACTGACGGAGCAGTACAATGTAGAAACAGTCGAAGATGTCTTTCTGGTGAAGGAAGGTGCGAAAGGATGAGCAACTTACTGGCTATGGCCCGGCGGATCATCCACCAGATTCTCAGAGACAAACGGACGCTTGCTCTCCTGATTATCGCCCCGTTATTGATTCTGACGCTTGTCTGGTATATTTTCGGAGCCAAAACCTCCGAACCGAATCTGGCCATTATCAATTATCAAAATTCCGATCTGCTGCCTGCGTTCAAAGCATCGGACTATCAGCGGATGAGCCCCCTTGAAGCGCATCAGGCACTGGCTGATAAAAAAATTGATGCTTATGTGGATCTTAAAAACCCGGTCAAGGTTCATCTGGAAGGCAGTGATCCGTCCCGTAACGGACTCGCAATGAACAAAATCCAAAAATCCATGCAAAAGGTTCAGCAAATCAGTATTACAAAAATGCAGACGCAGTTGAAAAGTGTCATTCAAAATCAACAGAAGGCCATTCAGGCGCAGCAGCAGATCATGAAGCAGATGACCATCGCCATGCAGCAATATGCGCCGTCCATTCTCATAGCAATCCAGCAGCAGGCACCAAAACCGGAACAGCCGGCAAAAATGCAGGCTCCTGAAAAAGTTTCGCTTGATGTCTCTTATCTTCACGGAAATGACAGTCTGAATACCTTCGACGCGTTCGGACCCGCGATGGTCGGTATCTTCGTCTTCCTGTTCATTTTCATGATCGGCGGCGTTTCTTTCCTGCGCGAGCGGACGACGGGCACACTCGACCGTCTGATGGCTTCACCGATCAAAAACTACCAGATTATCTGGGGCTACATGATCGGTTTCGGCCTGTTCGTGATCGTCCAGTCATTTATCCTGACGTGTTATTTGGTCTATGTCCTTAAAATCTATAACGTCGGCAGTATCGCCGATGTACTAATCATCGTCTTTATTCTTTCATTCAGCGCGTTATCGCTCAGCATCCTGCTTTCAACAGCGGCGAAAAACGAACTGCAGATGTTTCAGTTCATTCCATTGGTCATTGTGCCGCAGGTTTTCCTGTCAGGACTGTTCCCGATCGACACACTGCCGCGCTGGGTGCAGATGATCGGCAATCTGATGCCGATCCATTATTCAACGGAAGCATTGCGGAATATTATGATCCGTGGTACAGGTTTTGCCGGATGGTGGCTTGACGGTTTGGTGCTCATCATCTTTTCACTGGTGTTTATTACACTCAATATTTTCACGATACGCGCGTCACGACCTCTCGCCTGATACATTTGAAACCATTTATAAACACCAAAAAATCCGCCTCAATGGCGGATTTTTTTCATTCATATGAGAAATATTTATTTTTTCATCTGTAAAGATACTTTATTCCCGTCAAGAACAACTTTCTCTCCATCTTTCAGGTTCGTAAAGACAACCGATGTAATCGTTGACGGGGCCATTTTTGATATTTTGCTGAAATCGACTTTAAGGAGTCTGGAACCCTTCCGCACTGTATCTCCATCCTTTACAAGCGGTTCAAATCCGTCTCCTTTCAGGGCCACCGTCTGAACGCCGACGTGGATCAACAGTTCATGCCCGTCCTCGGCGCTGAGCGAAAGCGCATGTTTGGTCGGAAAAATATTGGTCACTTCACCATTAACCGGTGAGCGAACCATGTTGTTTTCTGGAATGATAGCGAACCCGTCCCCAAGCATCTTTTCGGAAAACACCGAATCAGGGACATCAGTCAAGGGAATGATTTCTCCCTTCAAAGGAGGATAGAACTCTCCTGCAGCTGCAATCTCTTTTTCAGACAGATCATCCGGCTGGTTGATCTGATCTTTTTTCTTAAATAGCTTGTTCAAAAAGGACATCGGACTCACCTCCTAAAACTCTCAAGAACCATTTTCCTAAAATTAATAATAGTGATAACTTTCCCTCAGATCAAGATATAACATTTTTGAATGCGTTTTCCTTGCTTTTGCTATAAAATGATCTTATAAAAAGGAAATCTTTCGTGACGTGTCAGGAGGTATAAACCTGTGATTGACTTTGACCCGGAGACCATGCAGTTTCATCTTCACACGGAAAGCGGCAGTTACGTGATGCAAGTTACAGAGGGCTATCTCCTCCATCTCTACTGGGGGAAAAAAGTCGGGACGTACCGTGGAAGCAGCCCAGTGTCCCTGGCCCCAAGATCATTCGCACCCTACACCGATCCGGCGCAGCCGGGACTTTCGCTGAGTACACTCCCGCTCGAATACCCGTCTTACGGAAATGGAGACTACCGCCATCCCGCGTACCAGATGCAGCTCGATAACGGTTCGACGGTCACGGATCTGCGCTATGCGGGACACCGCATCTATCCGGGTAAGAAAAAACTGGACGGCCTTCCTGCGACCTATGTAGAGAGTAATCAGGAGGCGCAATCGCTGGATATTCTTCTACAGGATCAGGTAACCGGACTTTCCGTTCTATTGACCTATTCTGTTTTCCGCGATTTTGATGCCATCGCAAGATCTGTCCGCTTTGAAAATAATGGTGCCGAATCTCTCCGGCTGCTTCGTGCACTGAGCGCGAGTGTGGATTTCCGTGACGATCAGTTTGACATTCTGACATTCTATGGGTCCCATAGCAATGAACGGAACATCAACCGCCACCCGCTGTCCATGGAAACACAGGTCATAGACAGTACCCGTGGCGCGAGCAGCCATCAGCATGACCCGTTTTTCGCCCTTCTGCGTCCAAACACAGATGAAGAGCATGGTGATGCGTTCGGCTGCAGCCTGGTTTACAGCGGGAATTTTGCCACGCAAATTGAGGTCGACCCATATCATACCGTGCGCGCCTCCATCGGTATCAATCCCTTTGATTTTTCCTGGCTTCTTGAGCCCGGCGAATCGTTCCAGACACCCGAAGCCGTGATGGTTTATTCATCACGGGGACTCGGCGGTCTTTCACACGCATACCACCATCTGTACCGGACACGGCTGGCGCGGGGCAAATACCGTGACAGGCCGAGGCCGGTTCTGATCAATAATTGGGAAGCGACTTATTTTAAACTAAGTGAGGAGAAACTTCTCGCCATTGCTGGAGAAGCCCAAAAAGCGGGAATTGAGCTCTTTGTACTGGATGACGGTTGGTTCGGCCACCGCGACAATGACCACAGCTCGCTCGGCGATTGGACGGTCGACCGTCGGAAGCTGCCGCACGGGATGCACTGGTTGTCGGCGCACCTACACGAAATGGGGCTGAAATTCGGCCTATGGTTTGAACCGGAAATGGTGTCTCCCGACAGCGATCTTTACCGTGCTCATCCGGACTGGTGCCTTCATGTGCCGGACCGGCCGCGTACGCTGGGCCGAAACCAGCTGGTGCTCGACCTTTCCCGGGCGGATGTGCGCGATTACCTTGCTCAATCTGTTTCCGCCGTGCTGGCCGGCGCCGATATTAATTATGTCAAATGGGACATGAATCGGCATATGACCGAAATTGGATCGGCGCTTCTGCCCACTGGCCGGCAACGGGAGACGGCTCATCGCTATATGCTTGGTCTTTATGAGTTAATGGAAACAATCACGGCTCAATTTCCGGATATTCTCTTCGAAAGTTGTTCTGGAGGCGGTGGACGTTTTGATCCAGGTATGCTCTACTACATGCCACAAACCTGGACGAGTGACAACACCGACGCCGTGTCCAGACTGAAAATTCAATACGGAACAAGCCTGATCTACCCACCGTCGTCGATCGGCGCGCATGTATCAGCTGTGCCCAATCATCAGGTCGGGCGGGTCACGTCGCTCGTGATGCGCGGCCACGCCGCCATGTCTGGAAACTTCGGCTACGAGCTGGACCTGACCCGGCTTAGTGAGGATGAAAAAGAAACGATCAGGAAGCAGGTCACCTTTTATAAACAAATTCGTCCGCTTATTCAGTTCGGCGACTTTTACCGAATTAAAGATCCGTTTGAAGGAGGCGCCACCGCCTGGTGTTTCGTCGCGCCTGATCATTCGGAAGCGATCGGCTTTTACTTCCAGGTACTGGCCGAACCATCGCCCCGGCTTCAGACTTTGAAATTCCGGGGCCTGGATCCGGACGCCTTGTATGAAAATCTTGCAACCGACGATGCTTTCGGAGGCGACGAACTGATGAACGCCGGCGTCAGCGTTCCCGAAGAAAAGGGAGATTTTAAAAGCTACGTCTGGCGGTTCAGAAAAAAATAAAGAAGGCAAAAGCCCGGTTTTGAGGGTTTTTGCCTTCTTTTTTCTTCTGACAGGATGGATCGTGGACTTTTATCAGCGGGATTTAAGGGACTTTCAGCAGAAATAAAAATTTATCAGCCAGGTTTTCCGATTGTGTTAGCCGAAACCGACATTCTATCAGCAGAACCTTGAATTCAACCCTTCACTTTAACGGATAGACTTTCGCTTCATAAGGTTTATTCTGAGTGTGGACATGCCCATCGATAAAATAAACTGGCCTTGTATTGATCTTAATCGCGTCCCGGCTCTTCGTCAGCTCATTCAGATACAGACTGACCGTGCTTCTCTGAATGCCGATATCATTCGCGATCTCGTTTGCCGTGATTCCGAGCGCGTCGACTCCGTCCAGAGCCCGGCTTTTTTCGGATAGCGAACGCAGCACTTTTTCTCTGTTCGTTAACATAATTAGCCTCCCGGAAATGAAAAGTCACTCTCTGTTTTTCATCCATCCGTGCGTGGTGTCGGTCTTCAACCTTTTTCGATCTCCTCGATTTTGAGCGACAGCTCCGTCCAGCGATCCATCGCCTGATCCAGTTCCGTTTCGGCCGCCCGCTGCTCCCTATACAGTTCCTGCGCTTTTCCTGCATCGCTGCCCGCCGCGGCGACGGCTTTTTTCAGTTCATCAACCCGATCCTCCAGCGACGCGATCCGGTCCTCAATACCGTTCCATTCCTGCTGCTCTTTATAGGTCAGCTTTTTCTTCTTTGGAGTGGGTTGAGTGGGCGCAGATGACTGTTTTTTTACAGTTTCCGAGGCCGTTTCTTCCTTTTTCATAGCCACGTAGTCGCTGTAATCGCCCTCAAACCGCCGGATCACGCCATTTCCTTCAAACGCAATCAGCCGGTCCGCGATCCGATCCAGAAAATAGCGGTCATGGGAGACCGCGAGAATCGTGCCTGGGAACTGAAGCAGGTAATCTTCGAGAATGGTCAGTGTCTCCGTATCCAGATCATTCGTTGGCTCGTCAAGAAACAGAACGTTCGGTTCTTTCATCAGGATGTTGAGCAGATAAAGGCGTTTGCGCTCGCCGCCCGACAGTTTACGTATAAAGGTGTGCTGGCGTGGCCGGGAAAACAGAAAACGCTCCAGCATCTGTTCCGCCGTCACCTGTTGCCCGTCATCCGTCCGCATCACCTGTGCCGTTTCCTTTATATAGTCGATGACGGTCAGGCTCTCGTCCATTTCGGTATGTTCCTGCGTATAATAGCCGATTTTTACTGTTTCACCAATCTCAATGGTGCCACTGTCCGGCTTTAGGCGTCCGGCGAGCAGATTCAGCAGTGTTGATTTTCCGCTGCCATTACCGCCGACGATGCCGAGGCTTTCTCCGGGAGCGATCAGTAGATCAAAATCACGGATCAGCTCCTTGCCTCCAAATAACTTCGAGATGTTTTTCGCTTCAATGACCTTTTTGCCAAGTCGTGTCGATCCGATCGCGATATCCACCGATTGCTTGAGTTCCGGTCCCTTCTGCTCCTGCATCTCATGGACGCGTTCGACTCTGGCTTTTTGCTTCGTCGACCGGGCCTTCGCTCCACGGCGGAGCCAGGCGAGTTCGCGGCGCAGCTGGTTCTGGTGCTTGGCCTCATCGGCGGACGCCTGCTCTTCGCGCTCCGCCTTTTTCTCCAGATAAAGCTCGTAGTTCCCGTCATAGGTGTAGAGATGCCCGTGATCGAGTTCAAAGATCTTTTTTGTGACCCGGTTGAGGAAATAACGGTCGTGCGTCACCATGAGCAACGCGCCAGGATACTGGCTGAGCGCTTCTTCCAGCCAGTCGATCGTATCATTGTCCAGGTGGTTGGTCGGTTCGTCCAAAATCAACAGATCAGCAGGCTGAATCAGTGCCCGCGCGAGGGCGACCCTTTTCTTCTGTCCGCCGGAGAATTCCAGGACCGGTGTGTGAAAGTCTTCAACTCCGAGACGCGTTAAAATCGTTTTAGCAGATGCTTCTGCTTCCCAGGCACCGGCCTGATCCATTTTTTGCTGTTTGTCCAGCAGCTTTTCCTGCAACGTCTGGTTTGCCGGATCACTCTCCAGATCCGCCAGCGCTTGCTCGTAGTCCCGCAGTGCAACCATGACGGGTGACGCGCCGCCATAGATGTAATCCAGCGCTGTAACGCCCGGTTCAAATTCCGGCGTCTGCGACAGAACCGCGAGGCGGAAAGCATTGGCGTGCCGCATCGTTCCGCCTTCCGACGAATCCATACCCGCGATCACGTTCAGCAGTGTCGATTTTCCGGTGCCGTTCACGCCGATCAGGCCGATCCGCTCCCCTTCCGAAATCGAGAACGAAATATGATCGAACAGCGTCTGGTCGCCGTATGTTTTATATAAATTTTCCACATCGAGAATACTCAATTGAACCATCCTGTTCTGAAAAAATGTTTCTGTCGCTTGCGTCCGGCTGATATTCGACAAACAAAGTGAGATAAACTTTTTATTTGCCGCTGTAGTTATCAATGCTCACCAGTTTCCCAGTCACGATCAGGCGGTTCGGTGTCCGCGTCGGCTTGTCGCATGTGACCAGTGTGATCCGTGCGTCTTTCGTCTGTGCGATCAGGCCGCCCCCCAGGGCTGCGGACACAATTTTTTCCCCGGTCACGCGGTAAGCGTAATCCTTTTTCAGATCGGTCAGCACAATCAAATCGCCGATTTTAATGTGCATCAGCGGGCCGAATAACAGATTCGCCTCACGCATGTGGTGGCCTGCCAGAGGATAATTGCCCTTCCCCATCTGCTGATCCGGCCTCATCGTCGTCGCTCCAACGAGCAGGTTGACATTTGTTGTCCCTTTCAGAATCGGCAGGTTGATGCCTATACTTTTTATTGAGATCCTGCCGACCAATGCTTTTGGATCCAATTGCGTGCCGGCTTTCAGCGTGTCATAAAAATTAGGCGGTTCAATCGCGTTGAAATCAAAGAACGCTTTGCGTCTGTTATTCTGATCAATCTGATTCGCCGTGATTTTCCAGGAATTATAACGGGAACTCAGAAAACCTACTATATATTCTTTTAAAAAAGGTGACGCAATCAGAGTGAGCCCTGATAGAATCAGTGCAATAATTAAGCTTTTTTTCCACATCATAAATCCCGCCCCACAAAAAAGCTCCTGATCAAATCTTACCATGATCAGGCGCGGAATGTTAGTAAAGGAAAATTTTTGCCACTGATCCTGACAGAAAAAAAGCTCCTGATCAATCTGTAAAAATTGATCAGAAGCTTTGTATAATTGAGTTCTTATTAATTATTTTTCCGACGTCTTGAGAAGAATGCTACAGCTCCGCCGCTCAAGAGGAGCATAACGCCTGCCATCATAGCGAATACGTCGTTTGTGTCACCGGTTGCTGGCATAGCAGCATACTTCTTGTTCTTTCTTTGTGACTCGCCTTGAGCACCTCTGACAAGGATAAGATGATATTCCCCATCGGGAAGACCATTAAAGTGAACATGTCCGAGAGAATCAGCCAGAACCCCGCGGACAATCACATGACCATACTGATCGACCACATTGTAGGTACCCCCGGGTGTTCCAGGTAATTCTTTTATAACAGATGTTTCCGCCATGAACCCAAAATCAAGTGTCAGATCCTGATCTCCATCATTAACCAGATCAGATGAAATGGCATTCCATGAAGAAGAATCCTTGCTTTGGTCACTGGTTCCTTTTTCTTTAGTCGGAGTCAGCCCATACAGTACTAATGCAGAACTGTTTTTGTCAATCGTTACTGTATAATGCTCACCCGCGGGCAGGGAAGGCAGATCATCAAATTCATAGTGTCCGTTCTTATCTGTTGTTTCGGTCTTCACTTCATTTCCATTGATGTCCGTGACTGGCTTCCCATCAGGTCCGCTTAGTTTCAGAATAACACCGGCAATACCGGATTCATTATTGTCCTGAACACCATTTTTATTCGCATCTAACCAGACATAGTCGCCAACAGAAACAGATTTCACGATAAAGCCAAAGTCGAGTGACGTATCGGAGTCACCATCTTTGATCAGATCAATGGACACAGCAACCCATGTTGATGAATCCTTAGCCGTATCATTCGTTCCCTTTTCCTTTGTCGGAGCAAGATTTGTCAGTGCGCTTCCGGAAGCATTTTTATCAATAGTAACTGTATAATGCTGCCCTGTGGGCAGGGAAGGCAGATTATCAAATTCATAGTGCCCGTTCTTGTCCGTTACTACAGGCTTCACTTCATTTCCATTGATATCTGTGACCGGTTTCCCATCTGGCCCGGTCAGTTTCAGAACAACTCCGGCAATACCGGATTCATCATTGTCCTGAACACCATCCTTGTTTTTATCCAGCCATACATAGTCGCCGACTGAAACAGATTTTACAATGAAGCCAAAGTCTAGTGACGTATCGGAGTCGCCATCTTTAACAAGATCCGTCGATTCTGCAGTCCACGTTGATGAATCCTTAGCCGTATCATTCGTCCCCATTGCCTTTGTCGGAGCAAGATTTGTCAGCGCGCTTCCGGAAGCATTTTTATCAATAGTAACTGTATAATGCTGCCCTGTGGGCAGGGAAGGCAGATTATCAAATTCATAGTGCCCGTTCTTGTCCGTTACTACAGGCTTCACTTCATTTCCATTGATGTCTGT
>NZ_SRJD01000010.1:0-31229 GCF_004684935.1 Sporolactobacillus shoreae | reverse complement strand
GCGCGCTTCCGGAAGCATTTTTATCAATAGTAACTGTATAATGCTGCCCTGTGGGCAGGGAAGGCAGATTATCAAATTCATAGTGCCCGTTCTTGTCCGTTACTACAGGCTTCACTTCATTTCCATTGATGTCTGTGACGGGGTTACCATCCGGACCGGTCAATTTCAGAACAACACCGGCAATACCGGATTCGTTGCTGTCCTGAACGCCATCCTTGTTTTTGTCCAGCCATACATAGTCGCCGACCGAGACCGACTTTTGAATAAAGCCGAAATCAAGCGTCTTATCCTCTTCGTTATCCTTTGTCAGATCCAGTATTGATGAAGACTGATCTGTTGAAGAATCAAGAGCTGTACCCTTTGAACCATTTTCCTTTGTTGGCGCTAGGTTTGTAAGTGCCTGTTTCGAAGCATTTGAGTCAATTTTAACTGTGTAATGTTGGTTGCCCGACAATACCGGAAGATAGTCAAATTCATAATGACCATTTGCGTCCGTCGTGGTAGGTCTGACAGGTTTTCCGTTAACATCTGTCACTGGATTTCCATCAGGACCAACAAGAGTTAACGTCACTCCAAATATTCCTTTTTCACCGCTATCCTGATTTCCATCTTTGTTACTGTCGAGCCATACATAATCACCTACAGAAACAGACGGTTTATGGAAACCAAAGTCCAAGGTCAGATCTTTATCGCCATCATCCGGTAAATTTCCAGATTCGGCCAATGATGTTGATGAATCATACTTCGTATCAGTGGTTCCCTTTTCTTTTGTAGGAACCAGACCGTTCAACGCAGCTTGGCTATTGTCAATATGAACTGTATAGTGTTCGCCACTTGGCAAAGCAGGGAGATTATCAAAATGATAATAGCCAGTGCCATCGGTTGTAGTCGAACCAACTGTATTGCCATCCACATCTGTAACTGCTTTGCCATCAGGGCCAGTGATCGTCAGCGTCACACTACCGATTCCGCTCTCATCACTATCCTGGATGCCATTCTTATTCGTATCCAGCCAAACATAATCTCCAACAGAGACTTTACCTAAATCATTTAATACAGGTCCAAGTTGTTTTATAGTGATTTGGTCTGAATCAATTGTAAATGGCGTGTTCGGGTCGCTCCCAATCGCATGTTGCGCCGGAGGGGCGATTTCAACAAGTCGATAATTTCCCGGTTCCAGTCCATCAATCTCTAACGTGCCTGATCCGTTTGTAAATAAATGATCGTAATCAATACCGCCAAGTCCGGATTGATCAAAATTTTGTTCATAGCTTACATACTGACTGGAGCTATTTTCTTTTTCCAGTCTGAACTCTGCACCCGACAGCAACGTACCAGTTTTACTATCTTCTTTAGTAAGCGTGACGCTGCCGATAATTTTGTAATCATCTACCGTTATCGGTGCTGTTTGATTTGCCTCAATGGTTATCGGAATGTCATTCGTCCACTTTACATACCCCTGAGGTGCGCTGTCTTCTCTTAAAATATACTTTCCCGGGCGAAGGCTGCCGAATTTCAGCACACCGATTGTGCCACTATCAGTAGCTGTTATCCCTGTTCGCATCGGCACCTGTCCCGTACTGTCATAAAGTGTAAAAGATGCACCGTTAAGAGGAATTGCCGAAGCCGGATTGTCCTTGATCAGCCCTTCTTTTGTAATTTGAAGCGATCCGGGTGTGGAGCCACTTCCATATGCTGATCCGGACATGACAGAAACAATCACATCATTTGCCTGGCCCTGATTGTCTGACGTGACACCGCCGGTACCCGTCAGTGTCGCGGTATTCCCAACATGTTCACCATCCGAAGCTACGATTCTTGATTTATAGTTAAGAATATACGGCGTATTAATGGTTACATTATCTGATCCGCCGCTGCCGTCAAGGAATGTAAGCTTAAAGTTCTGCACACCCGTCGCATTATCCGTCGCGATATCCAGTTTGTAGTCTTTACCTTCTGTCAATGCGGGACCCGTTGTCTGAAGGCTGCCGTTTCCGTCCCCAGTCTCATTTAACTGTGCTTTGTATAGTACGAAGGAACTTGGATCGAGCACTTGATTGGTCGTCGGCGTGTCATCAAGCACCGGTTGGTTTATCGTAGACTGGCTTGCATTAATATCAATGGTCCAATGAACATAAAGCGGGTCGTTGGCAGTATCCTGAGTTCCTGTCTTTGTGACATAGGTGTTTTCATTTTTTGGCGTCGTATACACTGTTTTATTCAACTGATAGGTCGGATTTGAATCATCGGAAATTTGTGCTGTATTCGTAAATGAAGCCGGAATCTGATCTTCACTGATCTTCGTCTTGAATGTAATATAGTAAGGCAGACTCGTTGTCCCGTCTCCATTTTCGCTGTAATTAATGTTAACTTTAAGCGTATTTGCATTACCAGAGTCCGGGGCAGTAAATGTATAGCCATTCGGATCATTAAGTGTTAATGGGGGATCGACAGGTGTGTAAGTATCTGAGTTATCGCCTGTGATATCCATCTGATGAACTTCGAGCGAACCCGCAACATATTGCAGTCCCGAAGGCAGCTGGTCCGTAATAACCGGATTTTTCATCGTTAGTAAGTTGTAGTTAAGCCCAATTTTCCAGGTAATCGCTTTATTCACCGCATCGTAGGTTCCGTCTTTGAATCCATTGTCAACGGTATATGTTTTCGGCGTGAATTGATCTGATGATGAGCTTCCGGGTTGCGGAGTGCCGCCGCTATTATTCCAATCTAAAACTGAGTTATTAACAAAGTTCGTCTTTCCGGAATCAAGTTTCGTATAATCAAACTTTGTTGTATAGGTGATGGTTAAAGTTTTAGTCATATTCGAGGCATATGAACCAAGCAAAGTAACAACAAAACCACCTGTGCCGTTATCCTGCAGCGTATAATCTGTGTCCAGGGTCAGATCCCTTGATCCATCATTTATCGTGAATGGATGGCTGGCATCCACAAAAAGAGAAAGCCCATGGTTGGTATAAGTATCGGTTATTTTTCCGTTGTACATTGAATATTGATTGTTATTTACAGTTATTTTCCAGTTTTGCGTCTTATCCTTATAATTTTCAACACCATCACGTGTTTTTATTATGTTCTGCTGATAAATTGTATTCGTTGCCGTTCCGCCTGTCGGTACAGCGCCTGAATTTTCATTGACAGCATTAGTTACTGTTTCACTATTATTTATTACATACCCAGATGCTTTAGACGTATAAGTGATGATGAGCGGGGTCGTCCCCTCATCTTGTAGAAATGTTATATCAAGTTTCGTTTTGTCACCGCCGGGATTGGAAAGTGAATAATCCGTACCCAGGGCTAAGGATGTAGAACCTTTTATGAGTTTGCCAGTACCTTCATCTAAAGTTGCTTTATAAATCTGTACATTTGCAGCCGAAGCATCTATTTGCTGATTTCCTCCGGAGATCGCATCATGAAGTACAGTGTTCGCTGGTATGTCTTTTTCATCACCATTATAATTAATCGTCCACGTCATTGATTGATCATTTTGGTTGTATGTCCCTTTTTCTTTCTCCAGATGAGTGCCATGCAAATTGTAGATCGTTGGCGCGGAATCGTTGTCATGTTCGCTATCGCTGTCCAGATACGCCGAATTGTCAAATTGATCCGCCGACCCGGCGCCTTGGATGACATCTGTCTTAAGCTGAATCTGATAGGCACTGTTGATATCCCCCAATTTGACTGTCAGTTTGCCACCTGAAACATCTATATCTCCAGGATTGAGGGTAACTGGAGCACCTAAAGTTGTGGTTCCGTCCAATAAAACATTTAATTTATAGACATTTACATCGGAGGTATTCAGAGTCAGGCCAGCAGGTAGCGTATCGGTTACTGTAGCATTCGTCAGACTTTTCTCATTTTCATTGACATTAATGGTCCAGTTAATGAAGTTGGGATTGTACGCCTGATCCTTTGCACCTGTTTTCTCTATCTGCGGGACAGATTTCGTCGGTGGAAAATACAAATGATAATCTACATTACCACTCGTGGTTCCAAAGGTTACGGTCTGTTTTGTTGTATCACTGCTTGAAATGTTGAATTTTACACCCAGATCAACACCACCAGACACATTTGCTTTGCCCTCAATAGAATTATTAAAATTCAATCTGACTTTATGATCTGCTTTAGTCACTTGAAAGGTTCCAATGTCCGTAGAAACACCGTCAATTATGCCTTGTATTGTACCTCCATAATCATACGCCACAGTAAATTGCTGAGGTAAGGTGAATTCATTATAATAATCACTGTCACCGCTAAGCGGAGGGACAGTTTGTCCATTATTTAACATAAAATCATAATGAATACTCGCATTGTCGGTTGGTCCCAGATTTGCACTACCGTCAGTTGGAACAACGTTACCGTCTTTGTCCTTCAAAACAACACCAGTAATAATATTGTCAGTAATTTGGGTATCTGATGCCGCATCTGCCTTCCCCATAAACGGCGATACCGATAGCTGGCTGAAGATAACAAACAGCGACAGGGTGATAATCAAAACCTGTTTGACGTTTTTTTTGTGTTTGGTCTTTTTAAGTCCCAGTAGAAGTCGTTTGGATCTCAATGGGCTTCCCCCTTTGATTTTTGGTTTAGAGTTGCGAATGGAGCGCTGCGGTTATGCTGAGACCGTGCGCTTTTTCTGTTTATTTGAATCCGGAATTGAGCCGGTTGGTGTTAAGTAAGAAGCTAAAAGATTCTCGGCAAAGTATGTATGCTGAATCGTTGCTTTGCTGGAGAATGTAACAGTCGATGCAGAAAAATGTGGAATGAGGGCATCTTTCTGTAAACGTAGTCCATTATAGATGTCCGACCTATACAGTTTCTGAACATTTTTTAACAAACGGGGAAACACGGTCGAATCGCGTCGAACTTTGTGCCTATTATCACAGACAAAAGGACTGCAATCCTGTATCTGGATTGCAGTCCCTTATCTTTCCTTCTATTTAAATTGTCAGTGATCAGTTCATCACGTTTTTGTTTTCCTTATATTTTTCATAGGCGCGTATGGCACCTTCAACATTACCTGTCCGATTGTACAGTGTCATTTCGTATTTCATACTGCGCTCGTCATCCGGCTCGACCCGGTCGATCTGCTGGCAGATATCCAGAGCTTCAGTATAATTTTTGTTCTCAATCAGGAAATCAATCAGCCGATAGCCCTGCTCAAGCCAGAGCTGGCTGAGCCTGACGCGTTCAGGTTCGGCCCAGAGATAGCCGTATTCCGCAAAGTAATGGTTCTTGTACGTCCTGAAAAGGCGGATATGTTCCCTAACGTTTGAAGGGCTGAGGACAGGCAACCCTGCCAAAGCCGTCTCCCACTCCTCCGAATCAACCAGAGTGCCAGACAGGGTCAGTGAATAGCCGATGTCGTTTTTGACAATATGGTGATGGAACGGTAGTTTCTCCATCAGTTTCCGAATCTGGTAGATGGTCGTATAGAGCTGGGTCGTTCCTCTCGACGGATCCGCTTCAGGCCAGAGGAGATCGATCAATGTGTCTTTGCTGACAAAGCGGTCATGCTTATTCAGAAGAAACGCGTAGAGTTCACGCGCCCGGGATGTTCGCCATTTGACCGGTATGTATTTTTTTTCAGTGCCTGCGAGGCTGTAGAATTTCAGACTTCCGAGACATTCAATACCAAACGATTCCTGATTTGTCGCCTCTTCTGCAGGTGCTGTTTCTCGGGCTTTGATCAGACGACCGACTGTTTTCTCCAGACGTTTCTTCATGATCGGTTTAAGGACATAGTCAATCGCATTTAGCTCAAACGCCTGGATTGCGAATTCATTGTAAGCGGTCGTGAAGGCAATTTGAATCTGCGCCCGTTCTGACTGGAGCGCCTCGGCCAGTTCAATACCGCTCATTTCCGGCATTTCAATATCGAGGAACGCAACGTCAGGCTGCGTTTTTTTTACATCATCCAGTGCCTCTTCCGGATCCGTGTAGGTTCTGACCGTTTCAAATGCACCTGTCTCCTGAAGCATTTTACTGAGCTGCTTGCAGGCCAGTTTTTCATCATCAACAACGATTGCCCTCATAATGATACTCTCCTTCCGACCAAAGACGGAGATCACCGATTCTTTTCATCTATTACATTATCGTTACAAATATTATAGCACGGGAGGCCCTCCAGACATATAATTACAAACTCTGACAATGTTTCGTCTCTTCATATTATTAATACAAACTGTTACAATAATCGGCAGAGGCTGCTGTAGCTGCGAGATGAACCAAACGTTAGCCCTGTGCCCGTTTTTCCAATTCTTCCGGGAGTGACTCACAATGAAACTAAGTCGCCTGCCAGCTGTCTTAACGGTTCTTTTTGTATATATCGGCCTCTTTCTGATTTTTTTATCAGGATCACATTTTTCTGTGTATCATGGGCCTATGGCAAAACAGGGCGTGATTGATCTCAACCGTTGGAATTTTGAAAGAAGCGGAACGGTTCAGCTGAACGGGAAATGGGGTTTTTATCCGAACCAGCTCCTTTCTCCGAACGCCATAAGAGCAGGTGCAGGAAAAAATGAGCAATTAGTGACCGTACCTGATAATGGGCAAAGCGTTGACAACAGGAAAATGTACGACATGAAAGCCGGTACGTACCGTCTGCTGATCCGTTCCGCTCGTGACCAGGAGAGCTTCGGCCTGCAGACGTCGGTTATTTACAGTGCAAACCGGATTTTCATAAACGGTGAGCTGGTTGGAAGCAGCGGCATACCTTCGATGGATGGGGACAAACTGGCATCTCTCCGCCCTTCCGTCAGCTATTTTTCGATTCATCGCGGAATTAATGAATTAATCATTCAGGTTTCGCACTCCGAGGGTAATTCGGGATGGGGTATTGCCAAACCCATTACTTTTGGCACTCAGCAGCAGATTTCCCGGAATCACGACCTGACCTTATTTAACGATTTGTTCATGATTGTCTCCTTTTTTATTATGGGACTGTATTTTTTGGGTTATTTCATTCAGTGTCGAAAAGATCTTCATCTTCTTTTCTTTTCAATTATCTGCCTGATTTTTTCCATGATCATTTCCTGGCTCGGTACGGCTCGAATTATTTACCTTATATTTCCGGATTTCTCTTTTAGTGGGATGACCATTCTTGAATCAGTGACCTCAGTAACTGCGTGTGCCGCTGTACTTCTTTATCTCCTCTTTGTTTATCCGGAGCTCGCTTCAAAAAAGATCGTTTATGGCGGAATTGCGCTTTCACTGGTTACTTTGATCACGGACTTTATACCTTTTGTTTTACTGACATCCATCGATCTGGTTCTGCACTTGTTTCTGGCGGTTTCGGCACTTGCCTATACCTCTTACATTTTTGTGCTCGCGATTATCAAAAAGGTCGAAGGCAGCATTTATTTGACGATCGGAACACTCTCGATCAGTATATTTGTTATCATCACGGCAGTCAGCGCATTCAGTGCCAAAGTACTTGCACCGGTCTACTCCATTTCATCGATTCTTTTCCTGCTTATGCTTTCATTAATGATGTCGCAACGATCCTCCAACGCATTCAAACGCAGTGAGTCGCTTGCGGAAGAACTCGTGCGTAATGACAGGCAAAAGGATGAATTCATCGCCAGGACATCGCATGAGTTCCGGACACCGCTGAACGGGATCATCAATATCGCCCAGACTATTCTGGCGGGTAAGAAAGAACGCTCCATCAGTGATGAAAGAGATAACCTTTATCTGATCACCCGGATTGGTTATCGGCTTTCAGCACTCGTAAACGATGTGCTTGATATGGAAAAGATCAAGCAGGGCAAGCTGACGGTCACCCCCGTTCCACTGGATGTTTATACGGTGGTGAATACAGAGCTGGCTTATTACCGGCTGCTTGCGGACAAAAAAGATCTTGATGTCATCAATCATATACCGGAAGGCCTGCCGCTTGTTTTTGCTGATGAAAACCGTTTCCGCCAGATTATTAATAATCTAGTAGACAACGCAATCAAATATACTCAGAAGGGACAGATCACTTTCAGCGCAAAGTTACTGGATCGGTATATCGAGATCATGGTTACAGATACCGGTTCAGGAATCCCTGCTTCAGACCAGGAATCTATTTTTCAGGCCTTTGAGCGCAGGGATGAGCTGAATCAGAGCGAGGGCGCGGGACTTGGTTTGAGTATTGTCAAGCAGTTGGTTGAGTTGCAGAGGGGTAAAATATGGGTACAATCCGAAACGGGGTTGGGATCTATTTTCCATTTTACCGTACCTCTTTTTGATGAAAGTAAAGTCCTTGCCACCGGTTCGTCCGTCCGCATTCCGAGTTCGTTTCCTGCCCCTGAGCTTATGGAAGAACAAACAGCCGCAGCTCTTGCGACGCCATACCGCTCACGCACGGTTGACGCACCAACGATCCTTGTTGTAGATGATAATCTGGATAATCTGAAAATACTGATCGATATGCTTGAGGGGATCCCATATAATGTTATCGCAGTAAAAAGCGGGCGGGAAGCGCTGGACGAGGTTTCTCATTCCCAGCTGGACCTGGTCATCCTGGATCTGATGATGCCGGGTATGTCCGGCTATGAAGTCTGCGGTAAAATCCGCGAGCAATACAGCCTGACGGATCTTCCGGTGCTGATGCTGACGGCAGCAATAATCAATGACGACAAGCATTTTGCTTTCCGAGCGGGGGCGAATGATATTCTAGAGAAGCCGTACAATTTCTCGGAATTATCAGCTCGTATCAGGGGGCTGATTCTGATGAAGAAAGCGGCGAGCCAGGCGGCGAACATGGAAGTTGCCTTCCTACAGTCGCAAATCCGCCCTCATTTTCTCTACAATGTACTCAACTCGATTATCGCATTGAGCTATGATGATATTGAACAATCCCGCGAAATGACCGCCCAGTTTGCGGCGTATCTGCGCGGCAGTTTTGATTTCCAGAATACTTCGGCAATCAGTTCGTTTGGCAGGGAGCTGTCGCTGGTCAAGTCCTATCTGGCGATAGAAAAAATGCGTTTTCAGGAACGGATTCAGGTCGTTTATGATATTGAAGAAGGTCTCGACTTTCCGCTGCCGCCGCTGATGATCCAACCACTCGTGGAAAACGCCGTACTGCATGGCATTGGCAAACGAAAATCCGGCGGCAGGGTTACGCTCGCTGCGCATCGGGAGCACAATTTTTATCTGATCAGCGTGTCGGATAATGGGATCGGCATGTCCGGAGACCAGGTAGGCGAGCTCTTGGCAGGAAAAAACGGACGCAGTGTCGGCCTGAAGAACATCAACAGCCGGCTGAAACATTTTTACGGAACAGAACTGCAGATTGAAAGTACGGAAGGCACAGGAACTACGTTCTCGATGCGGGTACCGGCAGAGTGAGAACGCGGTTCAGATGTAAATCAGAACTTGTGTGTCGAATATCAGAACTTACGTGTCGAGAATTGGAATTCGTTCGTCGAATATCGGAACTTGCGTGTCGAATATCAGTATTTCACAAGATTCAATTCTCCGGAAGGATGTAAATCCTCCCTCTATTGTTGCCCACACTCCCTAAACAGAGCGATTGAAGCAAATATTTTGAGACATCACTAGAATCCAGCCGTAGAAAATCCCGGCATTGCGCGTTAGTGATTGTCGTTCCGCACATCAGTCTGTAATCGGTAAGCAGCGCAGGGATGTGTGCATCTTTTGATATAAAGTTGCAGGATGGGCAATGCCAATTTTTTTGGCGCCATCTCATTGAAAAAGCATGGCATCTTGGACATTGGACACCTTTGACGATATCTTCGAATTTAATTTTTCCAGTTTGGAAAGGGTTGATTTTAAGATCGCGGTGACTGGTGAGAAGTTTGCAGGAAAGGACTTCGAGCTTGTCCGACGAGGCAATGGTTTGAGGGTATTTTTGAATTAGTTCTTCAATTTTGTGTTCAAGTGCGCTACTTCGGATGATTTTTTCGGTTTGAAGAGGATTAATATTCGGGGTTTTAATCACCCCGGGAGAGGCAAACACAACAAGGGTTTCAATCGGCAGATCTGGAAATGCCGGATATTCTTTCCTCAGCCAATAAAGCAGACGCTTTCGATGAATTTCTGCCTGCAGGAGAGGATCGTCGAACGCATCGGTCTGGTGATTGAACTCCCGGACGAGCTGCCGGATACCATTCCCAATCGTTATTGTTCCGGCAATGTTCTTCACTTCAAGTAGGAGAATAAATGTCTGGCTTAAAATGAGACAGTCCATTTGAAATATAGAGTCGCCATTTGCCAACCTGAGTCCGTGAAAGATCAAATAGTCCATTGCAGGCAAAAATTCCAAATAATAACCAATCGACTTTTCGCCTCGGTAACCAGCAAGGCCCTTTCTTAGCTTTTCCTCAAAAATGTCCTTCATAAGCCCCGATTTAAGCCTTTGGGCAAAAACCTGATACTGCGTGACATGATATGGAATTTGACATGGCTTGATAATCACTTCATCACCTCTTTTATTTTTTATATTCTCCTCAATATAGGTGGTTTCCTCCCGAGAAATGAGGTTGAATGTGAACATTCTGTGGTACGGTTACAAGCAGGCGCCAAGATATCTCACTTTGTTTGTCGAATATCAGCCGATTGGTGTTCCGTACCTAAAAACCTTCCCGCCATTCATTCAGCGGGAAGGTTTTTTACGGTTACAACTTTTTGATTGGTCAGATAGACACCCAAGATGACGAGCAAACCACCGATGATCTGCGGCAGGGTAATCGGTTTACCGAGCACGAGGCTGATCACCGCGGTAAAGACGGTCAACAGGTTCAAAAAAATGCCGGCGCGGCTTGCGCCCACTTCACGGATGGCGCTGTTCCAGAAGACGAAGGAACATACTGACGGGAACAGCGCGATGTAAAGGATGCCCGCCGTTGCCTCAGTGCTGAGCCGAAAAGTAAATCCGGATGTGATGAAGAACGGCAGCAGGACAATCAGCCCAAGCGTCGCCGACACGGCGGTGGCGGCAATTGGAGGAATCTGCTTCATTTTTTTGCCGATCATTGTGTAGAATGTCCAAATGGTGATCGCCAGCAGCATCAACAGATCTCCAAGATTATAACGGGTGACGAAAATCTGGAGCAGATGCCCATGTGTCAGCACGAGCAGAACACCGACGAGTGAAACCGCGAGTCCGGTGCTGTTCAGCCAGGACAACTTTTCTTTCAGCAGCCAGACAGCGAAGACGGCGATCATCGCCGGATTAATCGAGTTGACCAGTGCCGCATTCAGAGAACTGGTGAATCTCAGTGCCTCGTATAGCACAATGTTATAGCCAACGATCCCGAGTATGGAAAGCACTAGAAGCATCTTCCACTCCTTCCAGACACTTTTCCAATCGGGTTTTTCGATCCACTGCGCCAGCGGAAACAATAAGAGAACAGCGATCAGCCAACGGATGAATGTCATCTGGACCGGTGTCATTTCCGCTACCACATATTTACCAAACACATAGTTTCCTGCCCAAAACAAATTGGCGAGCACAAGAAAACTCAACGCGTGATACCTTTTCATCCTCCCAAATCCCCTTTATCTGTCTCTGTAAAAAAACGCCCTATGTATCCGCCCGAACCCGGCCGGTTACTGCCTCTCCCTTGAGACGCGGACGTATTTATCTTCAGGGATATTTTCCAGGAACGGTGTGCCATCGCCGGAATTGAGCAGCACCAGTTCATGCATGGCACGTGTACAGGCCGTGTAGAAAATGGTCCGCTCATTTTCACGGTGGTAGTTCTCAGCGGAGGCATCATAAATGATCGCCGCGTCGAACTCGATACCTTTAGCCAGGTAGGCAGGAATCACGATAAAGCCCTTGCCGAATTGGTAAGTCGCCTGTGTGATCAGCTTGACCTCTGTTTTGCCTCTTAATTCATTATATGCTTCACGGCACTCTCTCATTGTCTTTCCAATCACAGCGAAGGTTTCAAATCCGGATGCTTTAAAAGCCTCGACTTTTTCCAGAATTGCCGCTGCTTTGTGTCCTTCCGGCACATCTACCCATTCCGGAAGCCTGCCACTGCGTTCAAACGGTTCAATCTGGTCGCCGCCTGGAACGAGCCGGCGCGCGAATTCCATGATTTCTTTCGTCGAGCGGTAGCTGCGCAGCAGTGTCAATTTCCGCACTTCGTCCGAATTGTAGAGCTTTTCCGAAAGCATCGTGTCGCCCGCAAAACTCTGCGCATAAATCGCCTGGTTCATGTCTCCAAGAATAGTCATCCGGCAACGTGGAAACGCCGCCTGCAGATAGGCAAGCTGAATCGGCGAATAATCCTGTGCCTCATCAATAATCAGGTGGCGGATTTCCTGATTGCCCTTTCTCCCCTGGATTTTTTCCTTCAGATAAAGATAGGGAACGGCATCCTCCCACGGGCAGTCACCCTCTTCGAACCGCATCCTTGTCGCCATGCAAATGGCCTGCCAGTCGTCCGGAACCGGCACATCCCCGTGATCTTTATAAAAAAGTTCGCCATAAACCTTCTGACTGTTGATGAATTCCAGCTGCTTGACGCTGCGCCGAATCGGCTTGATCCGACGGTTCATGACCATCTTCCGCAACATCAGCTCCTCGCGGTCGTAATCGTCGAACGTGTCTTCGCTGAACTGTTTTTTCTCCTGCAATTTTTCAAAAATCGCCGCGTATTCTGAATGGTCAAGAAGCTCGGCCTCTTCAAGCACCCAGTCTTTCCGGCGTTCTTTTTTCACGAAGGCGTTGATCCGGCGAAGCAGCCAGTCGCGTACTTCCTCCAATCGGAGGAGAATGGCAGTTTCATGCGGCAGCGCATAAAAATACCGTTTAATCTCATTCCCGGAAACAATGATCCTGTCGCGGAACATGACATCACGAAACATCATTCCACTGTCCTTCAGCTGCTCGAGCCAGAGATCAATCAGATTTTTGAAAATCGGAGATGCCTTGAATTGAATGCCCTCAGTACGGATCCGGAAAGCCTCGCGATCCTTCATCGTCAGGCAATTTTCTGTCTGATCGAAGGGATTCTCCATCTGCAGATCACGGCCGATTCGTTCTTCAATAAAATCCTTGAATGTCGTCTGAATCACATTCTCTTCACCAAGCTCTGGAAGGACCGACGAAATGAAACTGGAAAAAAGCGGATTGGGCGAAAAGAGCAGCATGTTGTCCGATCTAAGCGTTTTTCTGAAACGGTAAAGGAGGAAAGCCACACGCTGCAGAGCCGCCGACGTTTTTCCGCTGCCCGCCGCCCCCTGAACGATCAGATAGCGGTCTGTTTCGTTGCGGATGATCTGATTCTGTTCCTTCTGAATTGTAGCCACAATGCTTTTCATATGTGAGGAAGCCCGTCCGCCGAGCATCACCTGGAGCAGCGAGTCGCCGATTGTCAGGCCGGTATCGAACATGCCGTCAATCTTGCCGTTATGGATGATGAACTGCCGCTTCAGTTTCATGATTCCCTTGATTTCGCCGTCGATGGAGTCATATTTGGCGGGACCGGGCGCATAGTCATAGTACATACTGGAAATCGGCGCACGCCAGTCATACACCAGAAAATCTTCATTTCGCGTGTCCATCAGCGAGCCTATACCGATATAAAGCGGCTCGGTCTTTGCCTCACCTTCTTCCTGAAAATCGATCCGTCCGAAATAGGGTGAATCAAGAAGGCGGTACAACGTTTTCAGTTGCCGGGTCATCTGCCCGTGACGTCGCTCGCGCTCGGATAGGAGTTCGGCTTGCTGCTTGATGCTCGCCTGCGTTTCATAAACATCATCTGTTTCATCCAAGTTGACAGTTACGTCTTCCCAGAAGTTCTTCCGTAGGTCAACGATCCCCTTGGTGACCGATTCTTTGCTGCCGGTGATCCCCGATATTTTCCCGCCGACCACGTCCAGAATCTCATTGACCCTATTCTGTTCCTTTTTACGTTCTTCCTGTCCCAAATTTTCTGCACCTCTTGTTCCTCTCAAAATCTTTCTCAGGGCTATTCGATCAGGTATTATTTTTTTGTTGACATTTCAATAATTTTGTGATACATTTAAATTTGGCATTTTTTTATACTTTAATATGCCTCTATTGAGTTTTAACTATATCACGATTAAATTGAAACTTCAATATTCGGGTGTTACGGCTCAGGATAGGCCGGTGATGTCCGTCATACATCATTTTTATAGAAAAGATTCATTTTACAGTTTGCATCATTCAGGTTAATCTTAATATATTCCCGAAATCCAGAAGATCCAAAAAAAGGCGTCAGCGAACGGACAGGTTGAAGATGTTTTAAGACGTCAAGCAACCGCTTACATGTTTTCCCTGCATTTTTTACTGCGGTCTTTGATGCGGGCTTCTCAATTTGCGCATATAATAGAACTACAGATGTTTTGAAGGACAGGTATTCGAGCGACAGAAAGGGGTGCGCCAGATGAAAATGATAAGCAGTCTTCAGGATCTTAGAAATACTCAGACAGATGTCGAGAAATTCAAGGCTGGCTTTCCTAATACGTATTACCGCCTGCTTCATCTTGTGAATTTTACCCGCCAGCTCCAGTTTAAATATGAGTATTTGTGCGGCCTGATGCTTGACGATGATTCATATGCCAGCCATTTCGCCCCTCATTTTGTCCAGCGTTCCATTATTGATTTGTATAAAAGTGAAATTGAAAAAATTCACAAGCACCCTGAGGGCCTTGAGGCGCTTAAGCAACTGATAGACACCCATAAGGAAATCGGCTACGAAAACTTCTGCCTGCTTATCCGTGGTAAAACACCGGAAGAAATCAAAGGCGTGTATTCAAATAACCGGATACTCAACTGAGTGTCCGGACCCAAGCGTTTCCCCGTCAGGCTAGGCTATGGCGGGGAGACTTTTTATTTTTCAAAAGGCTATGTTTTAATTCAATGTTGTTTTGGCCCCTCCGTTGATTGGAGCGAAAAACAACAAACAAGTTTAACGAAACCTTTCAAAATAAAGCGGATAGTGGAGGGAGCAGCCAGGATTAAATTCAGCACCGCAATTCGGGCAGCGGAAATCCGAGGAGAGATACTCATTGATCGTCAATTCGTGGCCGCACGCACCACAAAGAATCGCTTTTTCATCAAATTCAGTGCGCGGCCATGGCTCAGCTTGGTGATCCGCAAGCTTCTGGTGGCACTCATAGCATGAGTAATAGGTGCCGCAGCATCGGAACTTAATCGCGATGATATCGCGGGCCGTATGGTAATGGGCGCAGCGCGTTTCAGAGTCAACATGGATGCCGCAGACACGGGGACGCTTAGTCACAGTCAATCACCTCACATTCTATTTTAACTTCAAATAAGAAGAAGGCAAAAGCCGTCTGAGCTATTGCCTTCTTTTTTTATATTTTAGGGCCATTGGGTTCAACCCAGGGTGATTTCATCCGTATGAATGTTTGGCTGCCGCCACATCTCTAGCCATTTTTTGATCGCTGTCACCATAATCACAAGGCCAAGCGCCAGCATGATAAGTGAGAGCGTTGCATTAAGAATGCTGAAACCGGCGACATTAACTGTCACATACAGATAGGCGAGCGGAATCAGGCAGGTCAGCATATATCGCTTTTTTACAGCAATTTTAAGAACAAATGTAGCGCCAACCGTCAGCCCGATGGCAGCCATCAGCTGATTGGAGACGCCGAACAAAACCCAAATCGAGCTAATATCGCCTGAATAGAGGAGATAACCCCAGAAAAAGCAGGCAAGCGCGCTGGCGAAAATCGATCCCGGAAGCCAGTCCGGCCGCTTCAATGGTGCATAAATATCACCGAAAAAATCCTGAATCAGGTAGCGCGCCACTCGCGTGCCCGCGTCAACCGCAGTGAGAATAAACACCGCTTCAAAAAGAATCACAAACTGGAAAAAGTACGGAGCCAGGCTGCTGAACCATTGAATGCTTGTGAAGATAAATGTCATTCCGACCGCGAGCGTCACAGCGCCTCCCGGGCGCCCCTGCAACGCGAGCCCAATTTCATTATTCAGATGCGGCAGATCCACAACGTTCATTCCGAGCGTCTGAAAAACTGCGGGCAGAGAATTAATGGCGAAGTAGTCCGCCGGATGCAGGGCTGTCGCGGCAATCAGTGCCATGACACCAACAAGACATTCCACAAGCATCGCACCGAACCCGACCATTTTAATGTCCGTCCATCGATCAAGCATTTTCGGAGTCGTTCCCGAGCTGATAAAAGCGTGAAATCCGGAAATCGCCCCGCAGGCAATCGTGATTGAGATAAATGGCCAGACCGGGCCACCGATAACCGGGCCGCCCCCACCCGTGAATTGCGTCAGCGCAGGCATCCGGACAAGTGGATTGATCATGAATACGCCGATAATCAGTGCGGCAAAAACACCGATTTTCATAAAAGAGCTGAGATAATCCCGTGGCGTAAGCAGAAGCCAGACCGGAAGAGCCGCGGCAAAAAACGCATAGACAGGCAGCAGGATCGCAAGCGTCTTGGTATCCAGTGTCAGAAAATGACCGAGCGCCGTATGCTGGATATACGGCCCGGTAAATACCGCCAGTATGATCAGTAGAAAACCAATGATCGACGCGGTTTTTAAGTGACCGGTTTTTCGATAATAAAGGCCGACCGCCATTGCGATCGGAATGGTCATGAGTACAGTGAAAGTACCCCACGGATTATTGGTTAGCGCGTTGAGCACGACCATGGACAGGCCGGCCATTGTAATCGTGATGATGAACAGCATAGCCAGTCCCGTACAAAATCCAGCTACGGGCCCCATTTCCTTTTTGGCGACTTCAGAAAGCGATTTTCCCTGGTGACGCATGGACGCGTACAGTACAACCATGTCATGTACGGCACCTCCTATGACTGCGCCGATGAGCAGCCAGAGTAGCCCCGGCAGATAGCCGAACTGAGCCGCCAGAACCGGACCGACAAGCGGCCCTGCCGCGGCGATCGCGGCGAAATGATGTCCGAATACCACCCAGCGGTTGGTCGGTACGTAATCTTTGCCGTCGGCCAATTCATGGGCAGGTGTCGCCGTATGATTATTCAACCGCAGAACCTTGTTCGCCATAAAAACGCCGTAAAAACGATACGTAAGGGCCAGGATACACATTGATCCGATCACAATAGTAATGGCATTCATCTCTTCGATTCCCTCTTTTCTCATAGTGAATGAGTGCTAATCAAAAAAAGAAACGATTATATAACAATTATTTTATGTTATATAACAACTTTTTTATAAAAATGGCTTGTTAAACTTTCCTGCTGCTTTTCGTTCTATGTGATCGCTTTCCGCAGGAGATCCTCGCTCCAATCAACAAAGTTGAAAAATCAACATTGAGCTTTAACATAGCCAAAAAAATAAAAGTTTTCTCCCGAACATCTGAGACATATGTCACATATATCATTTTATAATGTAATCGTTTACATATGCGCATTTTCAAATTTATTATTTGTGCTATTATGGATATAAGTTCTCGCCGTGCAGTCCTTGACGGCGCATAGAGGTGTCCGTTATGGCAAGCATAGGTTTTGTTTTAGGCGATATTGTTTTTCCAGTATTCATGTTTTATTTTTTGCCGCCGCTTCTGGGTATTGCCGCTGCGGCCAACCTGTTTATTGACGCGCTTGTATTCTTTATCGCCCTGCGTTTTCTGAACATTAAATTGAAGAACAGGTTCGGCATCCTTCTCGGTCTCTGGGCGATCGGCCTGGCAACCGACTTCGCCGGAGCATTTCTGCTGCATCTTCCACTCAATAGCCACAACTCATCAATCAGCCAGTTGATTGATTATTATACCATTTACAACTCACCATTCACGGTCATCCTAATCCTCGTGACCGTTCTGATCTCAGCGCTGATGATTTACTGGCTGGACCGGGTAATGCTGAAAAAAAGGATTCCACTCAACCAGGCCAAACGGATCGCGCTAATCTTTGCCGTTGTCACCGCGCCATATGCTTTTCTGATTCCGATCAGCTGGTTTGGCCGCTATTAATTCGGGAATAGTTCAATTCTTTTTTTCGATCTGTTCGTCTGTAAAAAGTTACTTGATGATGTCATGCAGTTCGGCGTGCGCGGCTTTCGCCAAATCAGGCACTGAAAGAATGACCTGCACCCCTTTTTTCCCGCCACTGACAACAATGTGGTCAATGGATTCCGCTGAGGCGTCAATGACCGTCGGATAAGCTTTTTTCATACCGACCGGCGAACAGCCGCCACGAACATAGCCCGTGTGCTTCTGAATATCCTTAACATGGATCATTTCCACCCTTTTTTCCCCGACACTGGCCGCTGCCTTCTTCAGGTCGAGCTCTTCAGCCACAGGAACGACAAATACATAAAATTCCCCGCTGTGCCCTTGAGTCACAAGCGTTTTATAGACATTTTTCGGATTCTCGCCCACTTTTTCAGCGACTGAGACCCCATCGATCAGTCCGTCGCTGATTTCATAAGTCTGCATCCTATACTGAATTTTTTCCGTGTCAAGAATGCGCATGGCATTCGTTTTGACCTTTGATTTTGCCATATGAGTTTCTCCCTTTTCCTTACGCGTCTATCCCTATCATAGCACAGCGTCCGCACGTTTAAGAAGGACAGCTCCAGGCCGAAAAAAAGTGCCCGCTTCCGAAGCGGACACCCTGAAACAATTATTTTCTTCTATTATATATCTCTATTTAAACAACAGTCCGGTAAAAATCCGTTCATCGTTCATCCATCCTGTTTTTGTTTCTTTCTCTAATATATATGACGGACTGCTGTTTTTTCTGTTTTATCGATAATATTTATAATGACATGAAGCAGATTATTGAACTTCCAGGCGCAGGTCGTTCTGTTTGACCCAACCGGCCACTTTGATCACGTGATAGAGGACAAGCGTGATCACGCCCGGAATGATGACACCGGCAACTACGAAGACGAGTAATCCTCTGACACCCTGATTTGCCAGTATGTTCAGCGGAGCAATCAGTGAGCTGAGTCCAAGCCCGCCAAGTTCATAAGGTACTTTAAATCCAAGAAGCATCGTCGCAATCGGCGCACTGACAACAGCCGCAACGAATGGCGGGATGATCAGCTTCGGATTTTTGACCAGGTTCGGGAACTGTACTTTCGGAGTGACAAGTGCCTGCGCGAAGAATCCGCCAAAATCATTTTCTTTGTAAGACATAACAGTGAAACCAACGAACTGAACCGTGCAACCGATCAGCGCCGCAGCTGCGGATGTCGGATCCAGCTGAAGGGCGATGGCAAGCGCAGCGGAAGACGCAGGCGACATCAGGAAAATGCTCCAGACAAGTGCAATGACCATGGAAGCGATCAGTGGAGAGCCCTGAACAGAATTAGTGATCTGGCCGCTGACCCAGTTAAGCGATGGGGTAACGACAAGTGCCAGGCCATAGCCGCAGATGCCGCCGACGAGTACAGAGAAGAAAGGAATAGCCATGATATCAAATTTCGTTTTTCCAGTAATTTTCTTACCCACATAGACAGCGATCACTGCCGCAAGCACACCACTGACCGGCTGTCCGGTTGTAATGTGAAAATCCTGAACCGGTCCGACCATGGTCAGCTTGATCGCATTGGCCCCTACCGACGAACAGGCCATAGCCGCAAACATAGTCAATGTATTGCTCTTCAGTGCGTAGGCAACGCCGGCGCCCAGGGCTGGCGCAAGGAGGACCTTCGCCGCGCCTCCAATGGTTTCAAATGGCATAAATCCAGTGAACTTGGCAAGTGTTTCAAAAAGCAATCCGACACCAAGTGTAACCAGAATAGCGTACGCGATACCACCGGATACGGCATACATTCGATCCATAAAATATTCCTTAAAGCTCTGCTTCTTTTCGTTTTTCCTGCCTTGATTCTCCGTTTTCTTTGCTTCTTCCATCTCGTTCCGCTCCCTAATAATTTTATATTTTGAAAAAATTCAATCTAAGGTGGTTTCACCTAACAGCCAGATTGTCTATTTATACTGCTTCATTCCTTCTGCCAGTACAAATTGTTAAAACAATAGCTGAAAAACCCAATAAAAAACCCATCCGTTTGTTACCGGACAGGCGCTTTTTTCGTGATTGCCTGAGCGCCTGATCCTTAAAGATGATAAGCCGGACTCAAACAATGCCATTTTGGTTGAATGGTTATGTTTCAGTCCTTCATGTGCGCAAGCGCAAAATAATTCGAATCAAGCCTTTCACTCGTATGCTGTTCACGACCTGAGCCATTATTCTCACTTCCTTGAAAATTTGTTTTTTGTGGTTGACATTGATAGTATCAGAGTTTGTTTCACTTGTAAATAGCTATTTTCATTTTTTCTTTAAAATTTTCTGTAAAATGCATTTTGTTCAATTTTTGCCCTATTTAAGGCATTTTTCCGATCTGAGATTTGCTTTTTTTGTCATATTTTCTGACATATCAGACTGAATTATTTTTATTTTGACACATTGTGATTACCGGTCACCCAGAATCGCCAGGGACGGAAACGCGCCTCCCCTGTGTTTTCGATCCCGATTCGTGGCCCGGAGGAGATGTCTTCAGGAGAATATCCGGACGAAATAAAGAGTGGCCGTTCTGTGAATTTCTTTCCGTAATCCTCCATCGTAATGCCCAGGGCCTCAGTTAATTTTCCCGGACCGTTCGTCCACTCGCCCCGTTTTCTGCCTGCCCTGCGCTCTCCGATCAGGTCCAGTCCTTCAAGTGGATCCAGCGCCCGTATTAGGATCGCTTCCGGTACTTCCACGGCTCCACTGACAACGTTGACCAGGGTGTGCCGGTGCATGACAAAGGTATAGACACGGCCCGGTTCCGCAAACATCACTTCCGTCCGCCTGGTTCGGCGGTTTCCGAAGCTGTGGGCTGCCCGATCTCCCGCGCCCATGTATGCCTCGGTTTCCACGATGTACCCCGCCGCTATTCCCTCTGGTGTTTCATGGATAAGCAGACAGCCGAGGAGAGATTGGGCCAATTCCAGAGTCGGCTGGTAGTAAAATTCGATGGGCAGCGGCCGATGATTCATTTTCATTATTTTTCTCATGCCTTTCAAAGAGACTGTGAAACAAACGGTGTCTGTACTCAGGCACCGCTTGTTTATGGCACAGGAAAATTTTAATCCATTTTCCTGAGTTCCGATATATTTCCCTGAGTTCTGATAAATTGACTCAAGTTCCAATATCACTTGTCGCTGTGAATCTCCCCTTGCTTCATGAGGGTTTGTCCATCGATGGTCACATCAGGGTGTTTGAAGACGCAGTCAATATGGACGCCGGCTTCAACTGTCCCGCCGAAGGTCAGATTGCTGCCAAACGCGATATGTACCGTACCATATACTTTTTCATCCTCCAGAACATTACCGGTGATTCTTGCCCAGCGGTTCGTGCCGATTCCAAATTCGGCGACAGACCGGCCCTTTCCATCGCCCAAGATCTGAAGCAGACGCTCTGCACCTTCACCTTCCGCGCCGATGAGCCGACCGTTTTCCACGGACAGCAGCAATTCCGAGCCAAGCCGCCCGACGCCGACAACCGAACCGTCGACGAGAATTTCACCTGAGGCAGTGCCTTCAACCGGTGCGATAAAGGCTTCTCCGGACGGCAGGTTACCTGATTCCCCAGGGTTTCTATAAACACCTGTGCTCGGAATTCCTTTTCGGCCGTCAATGGAAAAAGTGAGGCGATGCCCTTCTTTCTCGATCGTCGCCTGGCGGCCGCGGTCGAGCAACCCGGTTACCTGACCGGTCAGTGCCCTGACTTCATCATAGTCCGCTGTAATCGCCCCTTTGAGGAACATGTCCTCCGTAATACCCGGCATGGTCGCCAGTCTCGTACCCCCAGCAACCGCTGCCTTTCGTGCTTTAGTATGTGTCAGTGAATACTGGGTGATGCACACGGCCGCGTCAGCTTCCGCCAGAGCTACTGCAATGGCCCGCGGCGGTTCCTCGCCCGAACGTTTCCGTTCCTTCATCACCATCATCATGGATTCGGCGCCTAGCGCCTGTCCGGCCTTATACAGCGGCTCCGCCAGACCCTTTTCCAGGTCATCTGTTACAACGAGAAATGTCTCGCCCGCTTTCAGTCCGAGACATTTCTTCAAAATGCCTTCACATACTTCAGTCAAATCCATCTATATCATCCTCAAATCTGAAATTTTCCAATCAGCCGCGGGCCGCCATGATACGGTCGTAGGCGCTCTTGATTTCTGCCACTTTGATATTAGCCTGTCTGATCGCTTCCTCGGAGGCCCCGTGGCTTATGAGGCGGTCCGGGTGGTTTTCTTTAATCTGGGCACGGTATGTCTTTTTGATCTCATCATTGCTATCCGATTGCCGGCAGCCCAGCAGGCGGTAGCACAATTCAAGATCCGTATGCACCTCTTCCGGCCTTGTCCGGTCGAAGAATTCGGCTTTGATCGTTTCATAGACTCCGTCCAGGCCGAAAATTTCCGCAGCCCGGCGGACCAAGGCTTCCTCTTCAGGACGCAGGACGCCGTCCGCCTCGGCGACGGACAGAAGCGCAGTCAGAGTATCCGTCAGAACATCCCGCTGCCATCCGGTAGTCCCGGCAAGATTACGGGCGATCTCTTCAAAGGTTTCCGATGAATAGCGTGCCTCGTTGAAAATTTCCATAATCTGATGGAGTTGTTCCCGATCCGGTTGAAAGGCCTGCCGGATAATCCGGTCAACCTGGCGGACTTCATTTTCTGTGACTACCCCGTCCCGTTTTGCCAGTTTGGCAAACAATTTGACGATCCATTCAACCTGCGGCAGCAGATAATCCCCGCTGTTTGAGTGGACCGTACCGTCTCCACTATATATAAATGTACGGCCGCACTCAGGGCAGATCCAGCTTCCAGGGATGTCATCAATGACGACGCTGCTTCCGCAATATGGGCATGTTTTCGAAACCCTTTTATGATAGTCCGTATGTGAATTGAAAACCCTCATGCGAGGGAAAATCCGCCTGCTTCCCGCCACGGGAAGAATGGCGATAACAATCAACGAAGCCCACACAAAAGTAAACCCGAAGATAAACCAAAGAAACGGGTTTCTTCTCTTGATGAGCGCGACACCCGCCGATACGAGTCCCCACAAAAGTCTTGGCAGAATATCTCTAAGAAACAAGCAGGCCCCTTCTTTCAATACATTCTCCGGAAACGCCATTACTTAATTATATAGCAGAACATTCGTTGCTGCATGCGCGAACCTGCCAACGTTCTGGACATTTATTCAGCGGACAGTCGCCGTTTCCCGGATCTGTAAAAAGACAGGCTCAGCAAAAGCGCCGGAACGCTGACACCGATTAATACCCAGGTCAATGTGAAAAGATGCCCCGGGGTGATGCTTGTCCCGAAAATCATACCAAGCACCGCGGATGAAACAATCGAGCCGATATAGCGGCAGGTTTGAAAAAGTCCGGATGAGATGCCGACCGACTCCTTCGGTGAGGCGTCAAGCATCGCCGACTGGAGTGCCACATTCCCGATACCGTAGCCCGCGCCCATGACAACCAGAAAAATACCGATCGTCCATAACGACTGATCCGCAGATACAAGAAACAGCATGAATGCACCGACCGCTGTTGCCGCGGCGCTAATGCGGATCGGCGTTCCCGTTCCGACCCGGTCAATCCAGCGGCCGGCGAGCAGCGAAACGGCGACGCTGGCCATTGACATGAACAGCATCATCGCTCCGCTGACCCGCACACTGAAATGCAGGGCACTCTGAAAATACGCCGGCATGCCATAAAAGAGGCAATAGTTCGCCACATTCATCAGGATAAAAAGAAGATAAACCAGTGAGAGCGCGTGATTTTTCCCCAAGAGGCGAAGATCGACAAAGGGCTTTTCCGTTCTCCATTCGTGCCATGCAAAGAGGACAAAACTCAACAGACCAATAGCCATGGCCCCAAAGTGGACTTTTTCTTCAAGCGTCAGCAGGAACCACAGCATGAAGATCATTCCGAGTGAGAACAAAATCACGCCGGGCAAATCCAGTCCGCGAACGATTGATCTGAAATCCGCGCCGACTTTTTTCACATCTTTCGGGATGACCAGCCAGCCCAAAGTAAAACTCACCAGAATAAATGGGAGATTGACATAAAAAATGCTCTGCCACCCGCCCAAAACAATCAGGAATCCTCCGACAGTAGGGCCGAAAGCGGTCATTACCGAAGCGCAGATTGCCAGAACTGCCAGCGAGGAAGCCTGCTTATTATGTGTGACATTCCCCTGCACAAGCGCGACGCCGGAGGGATAAACCGCGCTGCTTCCGACAGCCTGCAGGATCCGCATCAGGAGCAGGAAAAGGAAAGCCGGAGCGAGCGGTGCGCCTAGGGCCGCCACTGCGGCAATGACCAGACCGATCATGAAGATTCTTTTCCTGCCGGCCAGGTCGCCGATTTTCCCTGTCAGCGGCTGCCCGACGGCGCTGGCCAGATAGAAACCGGAAACGAGCCATGAAACAGTCGCAAAGGAAAGCCGGTAATCATTCTGGATACTGTGCAGGGCAAGCGCGATCATTGATGAGTTAAGGGGATTCAGGATGGTACCGCTGCAGATCGCCGCCAGAAAAGCCGTGTGGCTTTTTTTCAACCGGATCATTGGTTCGTCTGCCCGATCAGATCCGCTGCCCGCCGTACTCTCCCGAGCTGGGGAAACACGAAACGAACGGAAGCCCGGTGCTCTTCTTCAGAGTGTGCCTTCATCGCGTCCTCGACAAAAATTTGATTGTACCCGAACTGATAAGCTTCCCGGGCCGTACTCTCCACTCCCCTGTTGGTCGAGATGCCGCACAGCACGATGGTATCCATGCCCCGGCGCCTCAGCTGAAGATCGAGATCCGTCCCGAAAAACGCGCCCCACTGGCGCTTGGTGAGGCGGTAATCCGATTTCCGGATATCGAGACGCGGATCGAGTTCAGCCCAGTCATCAGGTGTTTTCTGAGATAAAGCTGGCTTATCGGTGATCGGCTTCAGCATATCCTTCCCGTCATGGAAGGCAACATTAACGAAAACAATAAATCCCTGGTTTTGATGAAACAGTTCGACCAGTTCTGTGGCCTTTTCAACAACTTCACCGCCTCCGTGCGATGCAACGATCCCTTTCTGCAAATCGATCAGAACCAAAGCGGTTTTTTTAAAATCAATGTTCATTTTCTCCATGGTAGATCTCCCTTCAGTGCAAACGGTGTCTGCTCTCTATTTTTCTGTTCAGCCTAGCCAGATGGTCGGCAAAGACCGCTTTTTCTTCTTCGCTCCAACCGGCGAGCAGGCTGTCATAAACCATCAATCGTTCTTTTTTTAGTTTAACGACAGACCGCTTCCCTGCATCAGTAATAAAAATCTGATTCACTCGTCCGTCGTGCTCCCCGATCCTCCGTTCCACGAGGTGCCTGTTTTCCAGCGCTTTGATCTGGCGGCTGACCGTTGAAACATCAAGCTGGAAATGGTCGGCCAGTTCACGTACGGCCAGAGGACTGGTTTGCTGCAGCAAATTCAAAATTAGATAGCCCGACCGAAAGAGGTTGTTTTCAGCGCCATCCAGTGTTTTCTTAAAATCGGCCCGCCGAAGCAGCATGACCACTTCATGCTCAATCTGTTCCAGTGCAGGATCGCGGTTTAAATCTTTCATGAGTGCCCCCCGTTTCGCAAACAAGTTGTATTATACAACTAAAATAACTTTACCTGCAATTTTATGAAAAACTGATATTCGACACACGTGTTCCGATATTCGACAAAAAAGTTCTGATTTTCGACAGATAAGTTCCGATAAATCCGCACGAAAAGGCGCGCAGCTCCCTGCGCGCCTTTCATAATTGATGATCGCTTATTTTTTCTCCGCTTTTTTCACGAAGGACATATCGACGAGTTTGCTGTATTGATAACCTTGGGTATAGATGCCAGTTTTCTTGACGACGTCCAGTGGCTTAGCAACGGCTGCCGGGGAAATATAACCGTCCTTGCTCCAGAGCTGGTCTTTATAGGCGCGGTTCATCGAAGCTTTCAGGCTCGCATCCGACGCGGTCGGGAATTCCTTTTTCAGAACTTTATAAGCCTCTGCCTTATTTTCATTTACCAATTTAAGCCCTTTGAGCATCGCATTGACTACTTTCTGCACGGTCTCCGGATCTTTTTTGATCGTCGATTCCTTTGTGCTGATGACTGAATAAGCATAATCACCGAGGCTTGGAAATCCGTAAAAAGGTTCACCCCAAGCTCCTTTTTTAATTCCTTCATTGATCTGAGGCTCGGCGCCGTTCGCCAGATCGTCCTTGCCTTGTGCGACCAGCGAAACAACCGCCGTCGCATCCGCTGGTTCATCCAGCTTAACATCCTTATTCGGGTTCAGACCAACCTTCAGCAGCAGCCAGCGTGTGAGCAGGTCCGGGCTGCCGCCATAGCGCCCGGCCGCAATGGATTTACCTTTCAGAAATGCGGCAAGATTTTGGTCACTGGTACCCTTCGGCTTCAGATTCTTACCAGCCATTAAATAAACATTGGCGCGGTTCACCACGTTGACAACTGAAGTGATCGGATCCTTGCTGCCCTTATTGGCGATCTGGACGGAGTCTGGTCCGCCGATGACGCCCCAGGCGTCACCGCTGACAACGGACGTGACATGCGCGCCGCCGGTTGCCGTAATCACTTTGACATTCAGTCCCTCATCTTTGAAGTAGCCTTTATCAATCGCCACATAAAGCGGCAGATAAGCAATCAGATGCACCGGCTCGGCAATCACAATGTCCTTGACTGGTTTCTTCCCACTGTTTGATCCGCAGCCTGACAGGACCAGCGCCGCCGCGAGCATCAGAGCCAGTGCCCATTTCATTTTTTTCATTTTGTTGCCTCCACTCATGATTTTGGTGTTCTCCCTCTCATCAGCAGACGTTCCAGCCATACCGTTCCGAGATACATGACTATGGATAATGCCGAAAGCACAACCACTCCGACCCAGACCAGATCAATATTGAGAATTTGCCCGGCATAGAGAATCATCCGGCCAATTCCCTGCCGCGAACTGATAAATTCACCGACGATGGTTCCCGCCAACGCCAGGGATATATTAATTTTTAAACTGCTGACCATCCATGGCACCGATGAAGGGATCACGACCTTAAAAAAAACATGGTGCCGTTTTGCTCCGAGCGAGAGCAGCATTTTTTCCAGATCCCGGTCAACATTCTTTACGCCGCTGTAGGCCGCAATGGATGCGACAATCACCGTCATTAGGAATGCGAGAATTACTTTCGAATCGAAGCCGATCCCGAACATAATGACCAGAACCGGAGCCAGTGCGAGCTTCGGTACTGCATTAAAAGCAATCAGATAAGGCTCGGTGATCCTTGAGTAGAGATCCGACCACCAGAAGGAAAGACCGAGCGCCGACCCGACCACGGTGCCTAGGATAAAACCACTAATCGTCGCGCCCGAGGTGTAGGCAAGATCCTGAAGAAGTGTGCCTTCCGTGATCGCTACCCAGCCAGTGCGGACAATCGTGCTCGGACTACTCCAGTAATAGCTGTCCAGCCATCCGATCCAGGTCAGAAATTCCCAGAGAAAAATAATAAGCAGACCGACAATCATTTGCCCGACAAAGGCCCGGCGCCGTATTTTTGCTTGCTCCCTGTCCCGATCCTCGATCACCGGACCAGAGGCGTCCCGTACCGATTTTTCCGCCATTTCATCACGCCCTTTCAGGGAATGCCTCGGCAAGCCCTTCTGTTATCCGGAAGGTTCGCGCTCCTCCCGCAGCATCAGCAGGAGTTCCCGCTTAAGATGCAGAAAGCGATCTTCCATCAACGTTTTTTCATCGCGCGGCCGCGGCAGCCCGACGTCAATTTTCGCTTTAATCCGGCCCGGCCGAGGGGTAAAAACATAGATTTCATCAGACAAATAGATGGCTTCATCGATATCGTGCGTGACAAACAAAACCGTTTTCTGAAAATCACTCCAGATCTGAAGCAGCCAGTTCTGCATTTGCAGGCGGGTCTGCGCGTCAAGCGCCCCGAAAGGTTCGTCAAGCAGAATGACATCCTTGTCGTCAAGAAGTGTCCGGATCAATCCCGCCCGCTGGCGCATGCCTCCGGAAAGTGCGTCCGGATGGTCCTGTTCAAACCCTTTCAGGCCGTACTTTTGGAGCATCGGTAGAGCACGCTCGCGGGCCTTTTTTTTCGGGACGCCCCGTATTTCAAGCCCGATGATGACATTGTCGAGAATCGTCCGCCAGGGGAGGAGCAGGTCTTTCTGAAGCATATAGCCGACATGGCCGCTCTCGCCTGTAATATCTCTTCCGTCCAGTCGCACCCTGCCTTCCGAGGGCTTCGAGAGGCCGGCAATAATATTAAAAAGTGTCGATTTTCCGCAACCACTCGGGCCAATGATACTGACAAACCGGCCGCCCCGAGCAACCATATCGGCCTCCTTGAGTACGCACATCGGCTCACCATTTTTCTTATAATATTTGCTGCAGTGCTCGATACTCAGCTCACTCATCTTTTGGCCACATCCTTCTGCAATTGACTTCCCCCACCGGCCTCCTGTGTAAAAAATGGGCTATGCTAATGATATATGCAATGGGCTTCTGCCGTGACACACGAAAGAAATCAGGTGAACGCTTCCGTATTAAAGGCAGGGCTGAGGAACGATTTAACAATAGTGTGATTTTTGCGGAAAAAGTGTGCATTAAGTGATACGCTAGGTTCAAATAGGATGATCGAAGGTGATTCTGATCGAAACAGCAAGGGAATGTATTCTGTCTATGAAGGATCTCAGCATGAACTATGGAGACGGGCTGGTCCTGAAGGCTATTAATCTCGAAGTTTACCGCGGCCAGATCGTCGGCTACATCGGACCGAACGGCGCCGGTAAAAGCACGACCGTCCGAATTATTCTCGGTCTTCAGGAAGGTTATTTCGGTGAAGTCCGGCTGTTCGGTGAAGATATCCGGACGAGCGGCGTTTCCTACAAGAAACGCATCGGCTATGTGCCGGAAACCGCGGAGGTCTATGATACTCTGACTGCGCGCGAGTACCTAACTTTCTCTGGAGAATGTTACGGTATGGAAGAAGAGCGCGCGGAACGCAAAGCACGCCTGCTGATGGAACAGTTCGGCCTCGCCCATGCCATGGATGCCAGACTGTCTTCTTTCTCCAAAGGCATGCGGCAGAAGGTCCTGATCATTTCCAGCCTGCTGCACAACCCTGATCTGCTTTTTTTCGATGAGCCGCTGAGCGGTCTGGACGCAAACAGTGTCCTCGTCTTCAAGGAAATCCTCGCCCGACTTTCCGAACAAGGAAAAACGGTCTTCTACTCGTCGCACATCATGGACGTTGTTGAAAAGATCAGCCACCGCATCGTCCTTCTTTCGGACGGCTATATTGCCGCTGATGGAAGCTTTGACGAACTGAAAGAACAAAACAAAGAAGGCACACTGGAAGAGATCTTCAATCAGCTGACGGGATTTCATGAACATGAGAAAATTGCCCGAGATTTTGTTTCCATTGTTGAAGAGGTGTAATGATGGAGGAACCGCAACTGATTAAATTTGTCGATCTGTTTCAACGGTTCTTTGAGCGTCTGGGTGTTGACTACGCTATGATGCGTCAAATTTTAATTGTAAAACTGACAATGGATGCCAGACGTGCCCCTGTCGTTCTGAGTGGAAGACGGAATAAGAAGCAAAAAGAAGGTAATTTGTTTCTAAAATCACTCTGGTTGTATGCGCTGACCGGTCTCTTTCTCATACCTTTCACTCTGATCGGCCGGAATTATCTTTTCCAGATGAGCCTGGTTTTCGGCGTGATTATGTTCATGGTAATGATGTCGATGACCGCCGACTTTTCCTCGGTGCTTCTGGACACGCGTGACAAGGCTATTTTGCACACCAAACCGATTGAACCGAAAACGCTTGGCGCGGCGAAAGCTGTGCATGTCTGTCTGTACCTTTTCCTGCTCACGGGCTGTCTCGCCGCTCCAGCGGCCCTAACCGGCCTGATCCACAGCGGGCCCCTGTTTCTTGTCTTGTTTCTCCCGGAGCTTGTCTTGATGGATCTTTTTGTCATAGTCATTACCGCTCTCGTCTATCTGCTGATTCTGAAATTTTTTGACGGAGAACGGCTGAAGGACGCCATTAATTATGTACAGATTCTTCTTAGCTTTTCCATTGCCATCGGCTACCAGCTGCTGGTACGGATTTTTGATGTAACCGGTACAGACATCGTCCTGCATCCTGCGTGGTGGCAGTTGTTCCTGCCTCCCCTGTGGTTCAGTTCGCCCTTCGAATGGCTTCTTGGCCGCAACGGCAATCCTGAAGTCATCGCTTTTTCCACCCTCGGTCTTGTTCTGCCGCTCCTCGCTGTTCTGATTTACAGCAGATACAGCGCGACCTTTGAAAGTGCTCTATCCAAGCTGTCTGACCGCAGCGGGGAAAACCGGTCCAACCATGGAAAATGGGCTGACCGTATCGCGCGAATCGTTTGTTTTCAGCACGAAGAACGGCTCTTTTTCCGTTTCGCGGCGCTGAACATGAAAAACGACCGACCATTTAAGTTGAAAGTCTACCCGATGCTCGGCATTTCACTGGTTTTTCCGTTTATTTTTATATTCACCTCTCTGCAGGGTGAGTCCTGGCAGGCCATCGGCAGGGGAAAAGGCTACTATTTTCTCTATTTCAGCCTGTCCATGATCCCGACTGCCATCTCTATGCTGAAATTCTCCAGTGCTTACAAAGGGTCCTGGATTTTCAGTGCAGCGCCGTTTGAGCATCGGACACGTATTTTCTCCGGCGTTCTGAAAGCCTTCCTTGTTCGATTGTTTTTACCGGTATATCTGATCCTTTCTTTTCTGTTCCTTCTCATCTTTAAATGGGCTATTCTTCCCGATCTGGTTGTGGTCTTCCTAACCGCGTGCCTGTATAGTGCCCTCTGCTACAAAGGCATCAATGGGGAAGGCACCCTGCCTTTTTCACAACCTTTTGAAACTGTTCAAGAGGGAGGCAACATCCATGCCCTGCTATTCATGGCTGCCGTCCTACCGTTTCTTGGCGTGCATGCGCTCATCGGATGGCTTCTTCCCGGTGATGGTCTATGGCTCTACGCCCTGATCCTTCTCGCGGGAAATTTTGTCGTCTGGAGAAAAGCTTTCCGGTGAACTGCTCATTCGTATGAGTAAAATATTTGTAGGCAAATTACCTTCCTGTCCATACCGTTAACGGCAATTGCCGTTAACGGTATGGACAGGGCACCAAGCGGGAGCGCGGTAGGTAAGTGAGCATTTTCCATGAAAAA